>NZ_GG774955.1:557030-801707 GCF_000162555.1 Bacteroides sp. 3_1_23 | reverse complement strand
CATAATGAGAGCATTAGAAAACAGAAAGTAAAATACAGAGAGTTTCACAGAATCAGATACGCAAAATACATTACTAAAAGGGGAGAAATCGGATAATCCTAAACTAGCGGAACTGTATAAGTCCTCACCGCAGATTAAAGAACTTTTTAAGCGTGTGTCAGAATTTCAGAGATATGATTAATGGGAACACTTATGATAAGGATATTAGAAAGTGGATTGAAAAAGCGAAGGCAACACGGAATATGGCACTGACGAACTTTGCATATGGTATTGAAAAAGACTGGGAGGCAGTACAGGCAGCTATTGATATCCCCTTCAGTAACGGATTACTGGAGGGGACAGTGAATAAAATTAAAGCGGTAAAAAGACAGATGTACAATAGGGCAGGAATTAAACTACTGAGAGCGAAGATTATTTATTCACAATAGAAGAAGTACCACCAAATTTGACGAAGAACCAGAAATCTTTTTCAGGGAGAAATAAAAGTAAGTTCATAATGGTGCAGCATTGAATTATTTTTTGGCGGAGTTATTCTAACACTTAATAGTTCAAAAGCAGATATTTCTTTGACCAAAAGATAGAACTAATGATGAATTAAAAGTTGCAATTATGGTTTTCTTCCCACAACAAACGGGAAAAGTCAGAAGAATCATGTACATTTGTAATCCGAAAACTAAAAGAACATCGCAATGAAAATATTTCCAAGCAGCAGTATCAAGAAATTGGACGCTTATACCATTGAGAACGAACCTATTGCATCAATCGATCTGATGGAACGTGCAGCAACCGTATTAACAAAAGCCATCACAGACAGATGGAATACGGAAACGCCGGTCACTATCTTTGCCGGACCGGGGAATAATGGCGGAGACGCTCTCGCCGTAGCCCGCATGATGGCTGAAAAAGGATATAAAATCGAGGTATTTCTCTTCAACACGAAAGGAGAACTTTCACCCGACTGCCAGACCAATAAAGAACTGGTAGAAATGATGGAAGAAGTAAAATTCCACGAAATCAGTACCCAATTCGTACCTCCCGTCCTGACGCCCGATCATCTGGTAATCGACGGATTATTCGGTTCAGGCCTGAACAAACCGTTGAGCGGTGGATTCGCTGCCGTAGTGAAATACATCAATTCCTCCCCTGCCATGGTAGTAGCCATCGACATTCCTTCCGGACTGATGGGAGAAGAAAATACATTCAACGTAAAAGCTAATATTATCCGCGCCGACGTAACTTTCAGTCTGCAACTGCCGAAGCTCGCCTTTCTTTTCGCAGAGAACACTGAATTTGTCGGAGAATGGGAAGTGCTGGATATCCAATTAAGCGAAGACGGTATTGAAGAGATGGAGACTAACTACGAAATGTTGGAAATAGAAGAAATCCGTTCACTCATCAAGCCACGTAAACAGTTTGCCCACAAGGGGAACTTCGGCCATGCACTATTGATTGCCGGTTCAAAAGGAATGGCAGGAGCCTCTGTTCTCGCTGCCCGCGCCTGCCTCCGTTCGGGAGTAGGGTTGCTGACTGTTCATGCACCAATGTGCAACAACGACATCTTGCAGACCTCCATACCCGAAGCAATCGTAGAAACCGACATCAACGAAACCTGTTTTGCCGTACCTACCGATACGGACGACTACCAAGCAGTCGGCATCGGCCCGGGACTGGGACGAAACGAGGAAACGGAAGCTGCCTTGTTGGAGCAACTAGAACACTGCCAGGCTCCTGTTGTGGTGGATGCCGACGCACTTAATATCCTCGCCAACCACCGTCATGCCCTTACCCACCTGCCGAAGGGTTCCATCCTCACCCCGCATCCGAAAGAACTGGAACGTCTGACCGGCAAATGCCAGGACGCTTACGAACGTCTGATGAAGGCTTGCGAACTGGCCCGTGCCGCCCATGTCCACATTATTTTAAAAGGAGCCTACTCCGCCATCATCACCCCCGAAGGTAAATATTTCTTCAACCCAACCGGAAATCCGGGAATGGCAACCGGAGGTAGCGGTGACGTACTGACCGGAGTAATCCTGGCGCTGCTTGCCCAAGGTTATCCCACCGAAGAATCCGCTAAAATCGGCACTTACATTCACGGATTGGCGGGCGATGTCGCTCAAAAGAAGCAAGGAATGATCGGAATGATCGCAAGCGATATTATCACCTGTCTGCCGACAGCATGGCGACTTGTAAGCGAATAAAAGTTAAGAACTTACAGTTTTTTCAATAACTTCATTAACTTTGTTTTCAAAACCAGTTAAAAAGAACCGAATATGAAAAAGTTGATTATAGCAGCAGGACTACTTATGACAACGTCCGCCTATGCACAAACCGAAGTACTGACAGGGGTTACCCGAGGAAAAGACTATGGAGTGGTTTACAGTCTTCCCAAAACCCAAATAGAACTTGAAATAAAAGCCAACAAAGTCAACTATACTCCGGGAGAATTCAGCAAATATGCTGATCGTTACCTGCGACTGACCAATGTCTCCGCCGACCCTGAAGAGTACTGGGAACTGACTAGCGTAAAAGTGAAATCCGTAGGTGTGCCCAACAGCGAAACGACGTATTTCGTAAAATTGAAGGATAAGACAGTAGCACCGCTCATGGAACTGACAGAGGATGGCATTGTGAAAACGATCAATGTTCCTTACAGCAACAGCAGTGTAGGCAAAAAAGCCGCTCCCGCTCCCACAGTCCTCCAAAAGAAAGCAAATCCTCGTGAATTCCTGACCGAAGAGATTCTGATGGCTAGCTCTACCGCCAAGATGGCCGAACTGGTGGCTAAAGAAATCTATAACATCCGCGAAAGCAAAAATGCCTTATTGCGCGGACAGGCTGACAATATGCCTTCAGACGGAGCACAGCTTAAGATTATGCTCGACAATCTGAATGCACAGGAAGAAGCCATGACGCAAATGTTCTCCGGCACCTGCAACAAGGAAGAGAGAACATTCACTGTCCGCCTTACCCCTGACAAGGAATTTAACAATGAAGTTGCTTTCCGCTTCTCGAAGAAGTTAGGTGTAGTTGCCAACAATGATTTGGCAGGAACTCCGTTTTATATCAGTCTGAAAGACCTGAAATCGGTCAAGATACCACAGGAAGATGGTAAGAAGAAGAAAGATTTGGATGGAATCGCCTACAACGTACCCGGACAAGCTATGGTTACATTGACCGACGGCAAAAAGAAACTTTACGAAGGTGAACTTCCTATTACTCAATTTGGTGTGATAGAATATCTGGCTCCGGTTTTGTTCAACAAGAATTCTACCATCAAAGTTTATTTTGATCCGAATACGGGAGGATTGCTCAAAGTGGACAGAGAAGAAGGGAAATAGAAAAACGAGAAAGTGAACTTCTAAAAAACAAAGAATATGGTTGGTGAAGGACATGCATTCGACATGATACGCCGAATAAAAGAGGGACGGGAAGCTTCCCGCCTACGTCGTGAACGTGCTAACGACAAGTTGAAGCATTTAAACCGTGCAAACGAACCTTATCCACTACCCAATACCACTCCCGAAGAAATGGAACGTATCATCCACGACTCGGAGAAAAAGAAAGAGAAAGACAGCAATTATTTTGTTTGGGGAACGCTTATTATCATGGGAGTCCTGATAGCAATTGCCGTCATACTTTGGGCTGTATTTATCAAATAAATAATAATAAATTCACCACAGAGGACACGGAGGACACAGAGGTTTAATCTTTTTTATTCACTATAGAGTAACACAGAGTCTCACGTATTGAGAATCGTATTTATCGCTCTGTTTTACTTGCGGAAAGAGAGAGAAGAACTCTGTGTCCTCCGTGTCCTCTGTGGTGAAATATAAATTCCTATTTATGCGACTGGTATCACCAGTTTTATAAATCCATCTTTCTGCATTTGAGAAAGATAAGCCGATACACGCGACTCGTAGCCCTCTTCATTTTGAAAATGGTCTGCGAGTTTTTCTATAATCTCACGAACATTGCGTTTTCCATCTATCAGTTCCCATACAGCCGTACCGTGTTCTTCCAATTTCACATGAAGTTCTTTCGACATTCCTTTCGGCACAAGGAAGCGTTGCATCCACGGATATTTAAAACGGGGAAAGGAGAGCACAATTGTCTCCCCTTCCCTTTCTGCTGTAATATGTTCACTGCGACAGGGAATGACCTCTAACAGGTTGATTTTCTCTTTGGCAGCCATACTTCTTATTTTTTATTTCAGAGTATTCATACTGATACCCTTTTGTTTACACCTTGATACAAAATTCCTTTGTTACTTTAGGTATTGAATTTCCCAGTTACTTTTGGATATTCGCCTCTTCCAGACCGTATCCCTTCTTCTTGTTCTCTGCCTTCAACATCAAAGCCACAATCAGAGCAAGTACACCAAAGAGAGCAAAAATAGTCATCGGCAACGTGTAGTCATAAGTCTGTGCACCGTCTACTACCGGACCTTTGCAATAAGTATTCAACACCCATCCGATCAACAAAGGAACACCCATCAATCCCCAGTTCTGTACCCAGAAAATCAATGCGTATGCGGTACCCAACTGTTTTTCCGGAATAATCTTCGGAACAGACGGCCACATAGCTGAAGGCACCAACGAGAAGGCAAATCCCAATATAATCATGATGATAGTAGCAAACCACCATATATTCAGTATAGGCAGAGCAAACATCGTATGCACAAAAATAAGCATCACTGATCCGATTATCATCAATGTGGCTCCCTTACCGATACGGTCATAAAGCGAACCGAACAACGGAGTCAGGATAATCGCACCAATCGGCAACAATCCGGGAATCGTTCCCGCCAACTTCGGATCTACGTTATATTTCTGCACCATCAAGTCGGCAGCATACTTGATAAAGGGGAATACAGCCGAGTAGAACAATACACATAGTAATGCAATCAACCAGAATCCTTTATTGGTAATAATATACACAATATCTTTCATACGGAACGGTTCTTCCGGTTCCAATCCCTCTGCATCCAAAGAAGCATCCAACTTCTTATCATAGAAAGTATAAAGGAAAAAAGCAATCGTACCCACGCACAACATAATCAGACAAAACAAAATCGGAGCAGGAATATTTGTATGGAATGTGCCACTCTCATCCGTAGATCCGAAAAAGTCTGCCAAAGGAACTGTCAATACCATCGCCAGAGTTGTTCCGATACGTGCCGTAGCCATTTCAAGTCCCATAGCCAATGCCATTTCCTTGCCCTTGAACCATTTCACTATAATCTTGGAAACAGTGATACCAGCAATCTCCACACCTACACCAAAGATAGCATATCCCAATGCAGCCAACGTCACCTGTGTTTTAAATCCAAAGAGCATGGCACCTTCCGGAAAAGTAGTAGAAATCGCATAGTATTTCAATCCACAACCAAACACCATCAATAAGCAAGCTCCCATTCCGGTGAAACGAACTCCCATTTTGTCCAAAATGATACCACCGAAGATCAGCATCAACAAGAATACGTTAAACCAACCGTAAGCGCTTGTGAAGAATCCATAATCAAGACTATCCCATAATAGTTCTTTCTCAAGCATGGGTTTTAGAGGAGACATTACGTCGGTGAGGAAATAGCCGCATAGCATAGTAAATGCGACCAATGCTAGAACACTCCATCGGAGTACGGCGGAGTCATTCAATTTCTGTTTCAAATGTTCTGTCATTGTTATATTTAAAAAAGTAGTTAATAATCTTATACAGCCAACAAAGGTAGTTAAATCTCGTTTGTTTCTATCACAAAGAGATTGTTTTTACAAGAAAAAGTTAAGTGCGGATTACACTGACCACGCGGAACATTGAAAATCCGTGTAATCTGCGTAATCCGCACTTAAATATCAAAGAAATGCAGCATCCGTCTGCACCTTCCCATTAATGGTTTTACCCCAAAGTCTTACCTGACGACGGAGTGAATTACTCTGCTGCAGGAGCAGGAGTTTCAGTAGCCGGTGCCGGAGTTTCTGTAGCAGGTGCATTGGTAGCAGGAGCTTCAGTTTGCGGCGCAGCCGTACCTGCGGGTAAGTTATACGGGTTAGTCTGTTGTTCTTTCTGTGCCTGTTCCAACACTGCATCTTTAACAACTGCAGAACGAGGAACTACATAAGCAGTAGCAATGCTCATTACAACCATAAAGATGGCCAGGCCCCATGTTGCTTTTTCCAGAAAGTCTGTAGTCTTGCGTACGCCCATGATGGCGTTAGATGAAGAGAAACCAGAAGCAAGTCCGCCTCCTTTTGAGTTCTGAATCAGCACGATGAAACACATCAACAAGGCTGCAATAACCATTAAGATAACGAATAATAAGTACATTTTTAGTTATTTTGAATTAGCGTTAATAATCAATTTCTCCAAAAATCTGATTTGGTCTGCAAAGTAAGCATTTTTTTTTGGATATTTCAAGCTTAATTTTTTAATTATTTCAAGAGCTTTTGAATATCGTTGCTGTTTAACATAGATTTTTGCCAAAGTTTCCGTAAAACAGCTGTCATCTTCCTCTTCTTCCTTCATCGTTTCTTCTTCGGTAAGTTCGTCCGAAGAGGTTGGCGAAGATGGCATTTCTTCTCTTAAAGGTTTCATGCAGAGGGGAGAGTCGCTCTCGCTCTTTTCTATAAAGTCGTCAATCAGTTCGAAGCCTTTGAGTTTGGGCGTTTCTTCAGCCGGCTGTTCCGTGGCCGGAGTCTCCTCCAAAAGGAAAGAGGTGTAATCCATCGAATAGTCGAAACTGGTCCGGGCAGTCATCTCTTCGGGTACTGTGGACAAGAAAGCGTCGATCAATGCTAATGTGCGGTCTACGGACGGTTCGTCTTTCAGCACCTCCGTGAGAGGTACTCCCTTTTTCCGTGCCTGCACATCATAGCGGTCACCTTCAATCAACCGGAACAACTGCCGTCTGTCTGCAATGTAAAGAACTGCTTTCCGCAGTTCTCCACCGAAACTAATATCATGGAGAATATACAGATTCTTCAGATACAGCAGACGAAGTGACTGAAAATACGGATACCTCGCAAGAAGATTGCGCAGTTCGTACAAAGTATCCCTATTCAGCGTCTCGGGATGCTGAATCCATTGTTGAAAGTTAACAGAAGTCATTTATATTACCAGTTTGCTACAGTTGCATTAAAAATTTGGTCGGTGATCTCTTTAGACATTTCAGCAATCAATCCGTCCTGTACGGCAGTCAACAACTGGGTAGAGTCGTAAGTACGGAACGCAGAAAACTGTTGTTCAAAGTCTTCGGCATGATTGGTGTTGTTGACAAAACGCACATTGACGGTGATAGTCAACTTCGTCTCCGAAGAATAACCGTCGGCAGATACTGCCTGATTGTACTGATTGTAACCTGTGATTTCTCCGTCAATCTGCAAGTCGGCATTTTGACTCGGCTTGAGCAGTTGCAGACGGGTCTGCCGGATGAAGATATCTTTCAGGTCCTCATTAAACTTGGTTGCCAACGGAGCATACACATACTCCGACTTGATCGGGAAGTCGGCTATCGAAATGGTCTTTACCTTATCATAATTGATAGACGATCCGTTAAACTTATAGGAAACAGTGCACGCAATGACTACCAACGGCAAGCCGAACAGTAACAAAGGGCGTATTATTTTCTTAATCCAATTCATATTCTTTTATTTTTCTATAAAGTGTACGCTCGGAAATATTCAAGTCCTTGGCCGCACTCTTCCGCTTTCCGTGATGCCTTTCAAGTGCTTTGCGTATCATTTCTTTTTCCACTTCGTCCAGTGACAAAGGAGGTTCTTCTACATATTCTTCCGTGTCTTGTATGTCGTCATCATCCTTGCAAACCGCAGGCTGCATGGTATGAATGATCGCAGGTACCGAAGGCTGGTGTGTCGTCACTACCGGAGTAGTAACCACCGTTCCCACTTGTCCTACCTGCCCCACCTGTCCGGCACGTTCCGCCATCAGGTTGTGCACCATCTTCTTCAGCTCCGCCACTTCCTGGCGCATATCGAACAGAACAGAATAAAGAATCTCCCGTTCGCTCTCAAAGCCTTTACTCTCACGCGTTCCCATCAGCGCGGGAAGACGTTGCGTATTTTGTGCGGGAAGATAATTCTGCAAGATAGCAGCAGAGATCTCCCTGTTGGTTTCAATGATAGATATTTGCTCGGTGATGTTCTTCAACTGACGAACGTTGCCGGGCCACGGGTAAGCCAATAACTCTTTCTTCGCATCCTCCGTCAACTGGATAGCAGGCATCCGGTATTTCTCTGCAAAGTCTGCGGAAAACTTACGGAACAACAAAAGTACATCGTCACCACGTTCACGCAAAGGCGGTATTTGGATAGGCACCGTATTCAACCGGTAATATAAATCTTCACGGAAACGTCCTTCTGCAATCGCTTGTGTCAGATTGACATTGGTAGCTGCCACAATACGAACATCCGTCTTTTGCACTTTGGACGAACCTACTTTTATAAACTCGCCACTCTCCAACACACGGAGCAAACGCGCCTGGGTAGGCATCGGCAACTCCCCTACTTCATCAAGGAAAATAGTACCACCGTCGGCTTCGCCAAAGTACCCTTTCCGTTCGCCAATCGCACCGGTAAACGCACCCTTCTCATGCCCGAACAGTTCGGAATCAATCGTGCCCTCCGGAATAGCACCACAGTTGACAGCAATATACTGTCCGTGCTTCCTCCGGCTATATTGATGAATAATCTGCGGAAAACTTTCTTTTCCGACTCCACTTTCTCCGGTAATCAGCACAGACAAATCGGTAGGAGCTACCTGAATGGCAACATCTATGGCGCGCGACAATGCTTCAGTATTTCCAATAATACCGAAACGCTGTTTCACTTGTTGTATCTCTGCTCTCGTCATCACTCGTTTTTAATCTTCGTCTACTGTATCCAGCTTCAGTTTATCACTATCGTCACGTTTCTCGTAATACTGTTTACGCAACGGATTGGCACGAGCCACTTTTTCCCGCTGACGATTACGGAACACATCGATGGCAACATAGATTGCCTGACGGAAAGAATCTTCACAAGCCAATCCCTTGCCTGCAATATCGTATGCCGTTCCATGAGCCGGAGAAGTACGTACTACCGGCAGGCCTGCCGTATAGTTCACCCCGTCTTCCATAGCCAAGGCCTTGAACGGAGCCAGCCCCTGATCGTGATACATCGCCAGGATACCGTCAAAATGAGTATAATTGCCTGAACCCATAAAGCCGTCGGCCGCATAAGGACCGTAGCAAAGGATTCCTTTCTCTTCCATTTCTTTCATGGCAGGGATAATCACTTCCTGCTCTTCCATTCCCAACAAACCACCGTCTCCGGCATGAGGATTGAGAGAGAGCACCGCAATACGCGGAGCGCCGATACCGAAATCCTGTTTCAGGCAACGATGGAATATCATCAGTTTCTCCTGAATCAGTTCTTTGGTAATCGTAGTCGCGATCTCTCTAACAGGGATATGTGTCGTCGCCAAAGCCACCCGGAAGTCATTCTTCATCAAAATCATCAATGACTTATCACCATTGCCCAGACGTTCTTCGATATATTCCGTATGTCCGGGGAAGGAGAACTCTTCCGACTGAATCGTATGTTTGTTGATCGGAGCTGTTACGATAACGTCTATCAACCCTTCGCGATATTCTTCGATGGCACGTTCCAAAGCCCCCAGCGCAGCTTTACCGGCTTCAGGGTCGGGTTTGGAAAATTCCACTTTCACCTCATCTTCCGTACAGTTCACCACGCTCAAACGGTTGTACCCCGCTTCGGTAGCAGAGTTGACAATGCTAAAATTGGCCTGTATATCCAGCGCTTTGCGATGATAAGCCGCTACTTTCGGTGAGCCATAAATGATCGGAGTACATAGTTCCAACATTGTAGGGTCGGAAAATGTCTTAAGAATCACCTCATAGCCCACCCCGTTAATATCTCCTTGGGTGATACCTATCCTTATCTTGTTATCTTCCATGTTTTTATTTATTAGTTTGTTCCGCTTCCTTAGATGCTTCTCCCAATGGAATCTGCTTCTGCTGAACTTCATTCGGAAGTTTCAGTGTATACAGAGATGCTTCCATCTGGCGTACCAGGTTGCGTTTCATTTTATCAGGTGAATAAACAAATATTTCTGCTGTAATAATTCGTTGGTTTTTCTCGTCCAGACGAGTATGAGATACATACGGGCCACCCATAAAGTCGCCCTTCATACGCCACAGGCCACGTGCTTCCATTGTGTAGCTGTTCTGTACATTGATCGGACGGACATCGGTCAGCAAACTATCGGTCGACATATAAACGCCCTCCTTGAATCCGGGGATATTGGCTTTCATCACGGAGTCACGTTTGTGCACAAAATATTCTTTGGTAAACGTATCCTTGTCAGTGTACGGATAAGAGTACATCACAAAGTTACGGTCGGCAGTACCTGTGTTGGTAGAAGCCCAGAAGAAATCATCCCCGGTCTTTGAATTAGCCAGTTCGGCATCCACCCAGATGTCGCATCCGAACAAACTGTCCACTTTCTGCGAAATGAAATTACTGTGTTTCCCTTCTAGAAACGTAATCTGACGGTTCATTTCCGCACGGGTAAAGAAGTCGACAATCGTCTTTTTGTTCTCTTCCACAAACTTCTCAAACTCTTCTTCGTTCGGAGCCTGGATAGTCAATATCATCTGCGGATTGGCATACACGTCCTTCGCATATTTGAACGAGGCTTTCGTATATATATCCTGTATATCTACAATAATAATGTTACGTATCAACTTCAGCGTAGAATCATAATCTTTCGGCGAAGTATACATAATCCGGAAAGAAGGTTCCGACTGCGGCAAACCGGGCATATCAGCATCGAGCGCATCATGTAAAGCCCTTCCGGCAGCACGATCCCAAACACCGTGATCTACTACAACCAAAAGCTCGTAAGCACGACCACTAGAGGTGTGATTTCCTTTCAGACCACAAGATGCAACGACAAAGGCTACCAAAGCGATGCATAAAATAAAAGAGTACTTTTTCATGATGTTCGGTTTTATATATTAACTTTCATTATTTTTCTCCTGTTTCGCTGTCGACAGCATACCGCAAGCGGCAAAAATATCTTCGCCCCTGGATGAACGGATAGTGGTGAAAAGTCCGTGTGACGTCAGATAATCACGAAAACGGGTCATCGTATCCATGTCCGCCCCCTCGAGGTCTACCCCCGGTATGGCATGAAAACGAATCAGATTCACCCTGCAATCCAGCCCGCGAAGAAGTTTCAGCAACTCTTTGGCATAGACCTGCGAATCATTGAGCCCTTTAAAAACAATATATTCAAACGAAAGTCGACGTTGTTTACTAAAATCATAGTTTTTTAACAGTTCCACCATTTCGGTGATTGAAAACGCCTTTTCCGCCGGCATTAATTCAGCACGCTGAACGGTCAGCGGAGAGTGAAGGCTGATGGCAAGGTGGCAGTCATTTTCTTCGATAAAACGCTGCAATCCTTTCCGTAGCCCGACAGTAGAAAGCGTGATACGCTTCGGACTCCATGCGTAACCGTAGGTAGCGGTCAGTAGTTCCAATGCCTTCAATACCTCATCCAGGTTATCGAGCGGCTCGCCCATTCCCATCATTACGACATTAGTCAGTTTGTCCCGTTCCGGCAGCGAATGAATCTGGTTCATGATCTGGCTGGCGGTCAGGTTAGCGGTATATCCCTGTTTGCCGGTCATACAGAACTTACAGTTCATCTTGCAGCCTACTTGTGACGACACGCACAGCGTTGCCCGGTCATCATCCGGTATATAAACCGACTCTACAAAATGGTTCTCACCCACTTTATAAAGATACTTCACCGTACCATCTACAGAGCGCATTTCATCTACCGGAGCTTCCGCTCCCACCTCATAGTTCTGCTTAAGCAACTCCCGGTGTTTCAATGACAAATTAGTCATATCATCAATCGAGGCCACCTTCTTTTCGTAAAGCCAGGATGCAATCTGCTTAGCAGCAAAGCCGGGCATACCCAGTCTTTTTGTCAATGATTGAAGCTCTACAAGAGTCATTCCTAAAAGGGGATATTTAGACATTCTTCTTTCTGTTGATAGTTTATATCTGCAAATGTAAGGAAATAAAGTCGATTTCCGTATAGTGGGAATGTAAAAGTTAACAAAAAAGGGAAGTATGCCTCTGTTATGATTCAACCACGCTGATATATTGAAGTAGCTTTTGCGCCATTTCAGAGTCCTCGCCATTCTTTTCCACTTCATAACCGTACGCCTCACGGAAACAAGCCAGCGCCTCTTCCCGTTCATTACAAAAGCTGTGCAAAACCCCTAAGTTTTGACAAGCCAGAATCGTATCTTCTTCCTCCCATCCCAGATACTTCTTTCGCAGTTCGAACTCTCTGAAGAAAGCCTCTTTCGCCATTGGATAATTCTCCAACTTCACATAAGCCTGTGCTTTGTAATAATATACCAGACAGGAAACATTAGGGTCAGCATCATCGTGAATATCCAAAGACGTTGCAATACGAATCACGTTATCATAGTCTTTATTCATGTAATACTGCTGCATAATATCACATCTCAATGCCTCGTAGCGGACAGTCAGTTCGGCCAGGCGCGGTTTTTCGCTGAAATACATTTCGTGCAGAAGAGACTCACGGAAGAATAAAGTAGACGCCTGCTCATCGCCACGTTCATCCATCATCCGTTTGAATTCCCTGCATAGATAATACAACTGTTTATGACAAGCGACGATCTGTTTTTATTATCTATCTGTATAGCAATGTCCAACGCCTGATTCATCAGCATCCATGCTTCATCGTATTGTTTGATATAATAAAGACATTTACCCTGCATACGCAAGCATTTAGCCACTCCACCGGACAGTCTGCCATTCAATGACTCGTGCATTTCAGCAACTTTCCGGAATTTCTCGGCAGCACTCTCTTCCTCATCCTTATAGTAATCACAATAAGCCAGATATTCGGAAAGTTCAATGACTTCTGCCTGACTCTTCTCGTCAGCAGAAGCTGCATGATAATCAAGCGCCCTATTCAGATAGATCACTGCTTCATTGTATTGCTCATTGTAGTAATATGCCAGAGCTAGATTTCGGCAGGTGTTGGCAATCTCCAGTTCCGGAGTCGGTACAATGTTTTCCTGCATCACCAATGCTTTCAGGAAACAGTCGCATGCCGTTTCGTATTCTTCATTACGGGCATATCGGCATCCCTCATTCATCTTCAATACCGACTTGGCAATGAGTGGCATAGCAGCACCTTCCATACTCTTCTCACTCACAGCAGCTGCCGCCTTCGTCAGATGGAAAGAACTGCTCAAGAAAGTAGCCATATCATTAGCAATAACAGGAATTAAAAAAGAATCGATCTCATCAAAGTCCAATTCGGCATAGACTTCAGGCGTAACTTCAGGATTGTCGTTCATGATCGCTTTCCAGCTATCTTCCAACAAAGAACGATTCGTGCGATACAGAATCTCGAAAATCTCCACATCACAAATCCAATCCTTCAATATATCCCATTCTTGCATCTTATAGCATTGATAGGTAATCTCCACTTTATAGCGATACGAATCATGGTAGCAGAACTGTTTCATGCGATAGTTATAATCGGCAAAAGTCAACGGATGGGAAAGGATTTCTTCCTCATCCAGCAGAGCGGAAATAATTTCATGGCGACTATCATCTATACATTCGTCATCTTGAGCGAAATAGCGTTCGATCGCCTCTACCATTTGTGTGTCACCAATGCAATATCGTCCTCCTTTGTTGGTGAGCCAGCTGCTCATTTCCACTCTCAACTGCGACCAAAGTATCTGATTAATGTCTGCCATGCTCTTCACTTCATCTTCGGTAAATCCTTCTAAAGTAAGTGAAAGCATCAGAAGCGTTCTTCCAATCTCTTCGAAACCATAATCAGCCGACAAACGCCGTAGCACACTGTCATAGAATTGCCCAACCTCATTGAGCCGACAATATCCACGCATATATTCATTGAGAGCATCGTACTGACCGAACGAAACCAGCTCGTTGAGCAATACACTTAAACAGCGCGGTTGTTTAGCCAGCACCCACGAAGCAAGAATATCTTCCTGCTGTGCAGACAAAGCCTTGGAGTAAGTAGACAAATATTGCTTTGAGAACGACTTGGCATCCGCCTGTGAAAAGCCATTCAACTGGAAATGAGCGTAGCCATTCTGAACAAAGGGCAGGTAAGCAGTGGATGACGCCGAAAAGCTCAACACGACTTTCACATTCGGGGGAATAGATGCAAATAAAGAAAACAGGGATGCTTCAGTCGGATTCAGATAACTGATGTCATCAATCAACAGAATGATAGGATATCTTGATGCACCCAGCGCGCTCCACAACTGACTGAACTTTTGGATAGAATTCAAATCCTCTTCAATCTCCTTGAGGTTTCGAAGTGTGTTCCCTGAAAAAGTGTTCAAGCCAGCATCTCCCATCAAAACCGAGTTTTTCACGGCGTCCATGATGGATTTGGCAGTGCTTTGGGTCGAGTCCAGTTCTTTTGAAACTTCCGCCGCGAACAAATTTTCTTCACCCAAAGATTGATGCTTGAGTGCGTTCTGGCATTTGGAAGCTAACATTCTCGCCAACGTTTCCGGATAAGAAGACAATGTAGTACTATCCAAGCGATGATAGATGGGAATCATCGGCATATCATTGTTCACCAAATCGCTCCAATGAGCCAACAAAGCGCTCTTGCCAAGACCGCAACCGCCCGTTACCACCAGACACCGCTGTTCATCCGCCGCCAAAAAATCAGCAAACGCCTGATCTGCTTCAGGTATTGGGTGATAGTTGAATAAGAGTTCATTGCGCGTCAGTTGTTCTTGCAATGCTTGATTATCTTCAACGGTCAGTACATCCGGAAACTCCCGTTCAAGCAATTCCGTGAAAGCAGCTTCCACAAGGTTACACAACTGATCGGGCGAATCATACTCTTGCACAGGATAACGATCCTGTTGCAAAACACTCTCTTTCAGACGTTTCAGTTTAAGAGACTCCTCTTCAGGGCAAGACAGTTCATCATCTGCCGACTGTTTTATATAAAAATAGGCATGTAACGGATTGGGATTGCGCAGTACACCAAACTGCATTTCAATTTCCGTCACACTCAAATGGTGATTCAAGTCATCTTCTATCCAACGATATTCCAAGCTGTCATTGAGAGTTTGAGATAAATCTTCATAACTGGGACACCATCCATAGCGGTCGCCTACCATACCAATGAAGAAAGGCCGGGAGTTAACGATCTCTTTCAGGCATATTTCAACAACCTTGCCGCTTTTTGCATCTTCTTCTGTGATTCCCCAACGCAAATCAACCAATGAAATGGTGGCACCACGGCTGGCAGCCTTCACTTGCAAACCCTTAAAGAGTTTGACTAATGCAGAACGTTCCATCTCCATGTCTCTGAACGTTGACGAAAGGAATACACGGATAACACGTGAATTTTCAGCGGGAACTGAATACTGGGCTAGTTGTTTAGTCATAATATAGATTCGTATTAGTTAATGAAGTATTTCGCAAAGCCAATTGATAAAGATTGGCAAGATATGGAAATTTAATCAGATAACAAAGACCATAAACAAAAAAACGACCACAAAAAAGGCACGGATTACACGGGTTTCGCGGTTCCCTCATAAGTTTAAACCGCGTAAATCCGTGTAATCCGTGCCTAATATCTATTACTTGCTACTTGTTTAGAAGAACAAGAAGCGTGTATCTTTTACGTTTGCTTTCAGATACAAATCATTCATCAGACGGCTGGCAAAACGTGCGTGCATGTTAGTCAGCGTAGCTTCTTCAGCTTTTGCGTCGAATGTTTCGTTCAACTTGTCTCTACCGTATACTTGCAATACAAATACTCCGGCGTTACCTTTAATAGGAGCACTCAACTGATTTTCTGGAGCAACAGAAGCATAAGCACCTACCAACGGTTCGCTGCTACGCAATGCTGATACATAAGCAGGAGCTGCAAAAGTAACCATCTTCAAAGAGTCGCTGACTGCATTAGTCATCTCTTTGTACTGGTTGAATGAAGTTGCATTGGCAGCTTTCATGTCAGCCATGATCTTTTCAGCTTTCTTGTCTTTCACGATTTCAGCTCTCAACTGATCCTGTACTGCTTTCAACGGACGATATCCTTCCGGCTTAATGCCTACCAGACCTACTACCATCATGTGATCGCTTTCGCCACATTCGTACAAGCCGGAAACATCACCCGGTTTTGCTTTATCAAATGTCCATCTCAAAGCCTCTTTTGTACCTCTCACACCACCGATGTTATGTTCAGAGCTACTCAAGTCCATTCTGTCGAGCAGTCTGTAACCGGCTTCTTCAGCGTTAGCTACCATCTTTTCTACACTAGGATTAGCTGCGATAAACTGACTGAAATCATTATAAGCACGGTTGTAAGTTTCTTTGCTGAACTCTACTTCACGCTTGATAACAGCTACTTTATATTTGTCTTTTACAGATTTCTTGTTCGTTACCTGAAGAATTACGTTTGCTTGTCCCATCGGCAAGTTTACCAATTCGTTCACACCTGTATTGTTGATAGCAGAGATGAATTTCAGGTTATCGCCGTCTATCTGTGCACCTTCGTACTGTGCAGAAGTTAGCCAGTTTGCATCACCAGTCTGACCATATTTCTTTGCCAGATCAGCAAAGTTAGCGCCACCTTTGATCGCGTTGTAGATACTGTCAGCCAAGGTCTTTGTCTTCAAAGCATCTTCTGCGTATACCTGAATCTGACGGAATTCGACAGAATCGGCAGCAGCAGCTTTAGCTACAATTTTGAAAGAGTTGATTGTATTGTCGGCTCCGTTATAGTAAGGACCATAAATAGCACCAACAGAAGCAGAGTCCAAACGTGCAACTACGTCTGACGGGAAAGCTGTCTTGTTATAGAACAAGTCCACATAAGGAGCTTCCGAGCCAACCGAACGGATAAAAGAAGTATAATCATCCGTAGTAGTAGCCAACTGTGCAGTAGCTTCGTCTACTTCTTTCTGGATAGCAGCTCTGTCTTCAGCACTTGCAGTCACTTGTACATCAATGTACTTGATGTCACGAGTTTCCTGATATTGCTTGAATTGTTCTTTCTTCTTGTTATACAAGTCTTTCAGTTCCGATTCTTTCACTACGATTGTAGAGTCCACTACAGAAGAGTAAGGAATACCAGCCATCAACACGTTGTACTGGTTCACTCTTGCATCGAAAGCGTCCTGTGCTTCCACCGGATTGGAAAGAAGAGCTTTAGACACCAATGCCTGATACTTTTCTGCCAGACGGCTCTCGATCAGAGTTTTCTGAATGAAAGACCAGTATTTATACATGTTATTGTATTGTTCAGCATACTGTGCCGGCATTTGTGATTCGCTCATCTTGGCATATTCCACGAGGAACTTGTTCAACATATCCTTGTCGAAGTTTCCTGTTTGCGGATTCTGGAAAGGAGTTTGTCTCAACAAAGGATGAACGCCTGCTTTCAGGATGTCCTGGATTTCAGCAGCAGAAACAGTCAGTCCCAGTGCTTTTGCTTCTTTTTCGATCAGTTTATTGTTTACGTAGGAACGCCATACTTCATCGCGCACCTGATTGGTTTGTTCGTCATTCAAGGCGGTCACCCCACGCATGAGTTTCACCACTTCGGTATATTCTTCTACCAAATTCTGATACTCTTGAGCGGAAAGAGCGTCTCCGTTCACCTCACCTACGTCATGTGCCTGATGCGGCTGCATCACCTTCCATGCGTCACCCGCAATGAAAGCAAACAGCGCCAAGCCGATAACAATCACCAATAGAGGTCCTTTCGACCTAATGTTTTGTAACGTTGCCATTTTGATTAATACGATTTATGTTTATTATTATTTCTTTCTTTTGTCGTTTTAGCGCACGAAGATACAAAAAATGCTAATATGCATCTATTTATTGGCTAAAAATTTCTTGATTATCGTCATTATTCCAAGACTTTTAATCGCACGAGTTCTATTTTTGTCGCTGTGACCTTAATTATCTTGAATTGATAACGTCCCACCCGCACCACTTCATGCAGCTTCGGAAAACTCTGATATTGGTTCAGAATCAGTCCTCCTACCGTCAGATAATCGTCCGATTCGGGCAAATCGAGTCCGAACGTCTCATTGACTTTTTCTATCTCCAAGCGGGCGGACAACACATACTCGCGTTCATCAATCTGCTTGCTGATATAGGAAGTATTATCGTGCTCATCTTCTATATCTCCAAATATTTCTTCTACCAGATCTTCCAGAGATACAATACCGGACGTACCGCCAAACTCATCCACCACTACGGCAATCGTTTTCTTTTGCTGCATAAAGAGCTTCATCAGTTTATTGGCGGACATGGTTTCGGGCACAATCGGCACTTGCTTCACATTCTCATGCCAGTTTTTCGGAGCACGAAACATTTCCGACGAATGAATATAACCCACCACATTGTCGATATTTCCATCGTACACAATGATCTTGGAAATTCCGGATTCGATGAAGCGGCTTTTCAACTCGTCCAGCGAAGTTGTCAGATCAACAGCCACCACTTCGGTACGCGGAACGATACAGTCGCGGATTTTTATGTTCGAGAAATCCAAAGCATTCTGAAAGATTTTCACTTCCGTATCCAGTTCCTCCTCATTCTCGGCATTATCAATACTGCTTTGCACGAAGTAGTCCAAGTCGACTTTTCCAAACGCTCTGTCGGATGCATCCTTGTTAATCTTCATTCCAAAGACACGAAGGAATAAACAAGACAAACCGGAAGCCAGTTTAGAAATAGGATATAGAATGACGTAACAAATAATCAGTGGAATGGCAAAAACATTCAAGACCAGATTGGGATTGATTTTGAAGATTGTTTTCGGCAGAAACTCTCCGGTCACCAGAATAATAAGGGTAGAAATAACGGTCTGCGCCAACACCATCAGAAAATGATTATCAATGAATCCCGCCAGCAGATTGTCGCCGATAATCTGTGCCATCAGGATACCATAGATGACCAGGGCGATATTATTCCCCACCAACATGGTAGAGATAAATTCATTCGGGTTCTTGAAGAAGATGGAAAGAATGCGGGATGTAATTCCCCCCTTGCGTTCCATCTCAAAACGCAGTTTGTCTACCGACACAAAGGCAATCTCCATTCCTGAAAAGAAGGCGGAGAAGACCATGGTGATAATTAGAGAGATATAAATATTCATAGTTTATTTCACAGAATCTTTTCGCACTGAATCCGGCAGCGCTTTTGTTTCCGGTTGGGGCGGACCACCTGCTTCCTCATCCACATAGAAAATACCTTCGATATTATGGATGGTATATATGGTCATTTGCTGGTTCGAGTCGAATCCATGCCCTGTAATAATTCTGTCCGGTTGTTGAATACGTATAAACTTGTCGGAATATACCTTTTGGGTAGCTTCGTTCCAGTACAGCAGTTCCGTATTAAAACGCTCTCCTTTCCGGTTCTGTATATCTACGTTCCCTATCAGCTTCCAAAGCCTTTCTTTGTCATAATAGTAGGCAGTATCCGCTTTGATACTGGCTTCTATATGAAAGATAGAGTCGAACTGTTCCAGATATACGCCCTTCTCAAAGGCCCAATAGGATGGTTTCTTACGGTCGTACACCGACCATTCTTCCGTATTCACTCTGTAGCGTGTCACTCCGGAATCGGAGATAAGGGTGGTGACTCCCAATGTTGTCATCATCGGAAGGGAATCACGTTCCGTGATAGCCTCACCCATAGCTTTCTTCTTTCCGCCACAGGAAGATAATAAAAGAAGCATAACAATCACCCCGAAGGTGATTGTTATGCTCATGCTTTTATGCAATAAACGGTTTCTTCGTTTTCGCAACATACATTTATCTAATCGTTGTAGTCTCTCCTATCCAACCGCCGATAGTGATGCGGTCGCCTTGCTTGTAACCTAACATAAATAGGTCTTTAGCTTGCGGAGTATGACCAGAATATCTACCGATCAATTTGTTAGCTTCTTCAGCTACGCTCGGATCCACTTGTTTTGCACGTTGCAGTTTGTCAATCACTGCAAAGTAAGTACATTTGTTCAAAGCAGGTTCGTCGCTCCAGTTGGGACTCATTGCATAAAGATTAGCAATCAGGATGTATGGAGCACCGTAGTTTTCGTTAAAACCAATTGCTTTCTGGCAATATGTTCTTGCTTGAGACAGCTTTTTGGCAGAAGCCAATACTGCTGCGGCAGCGTATGCTTTTTCAGCTTTCTTCACATTGTCTGTTTCCAGGTTCACTGCTTCGTCAAAGAATTTCACAGCACCGTCAATATCACCTTTCTTAAATGCCTGATAAGCACATCCGGTAGCAGCTTCTGCTGTCGGTTCCATCTTGTAAGCATAGTAAGATGCTTGCAAATAAGCTTCGCTTTCAGTACATTTCATCATTTTCATGATGTCGATAACTTTCTTCAAGTAAGCCAAGTCAGTCTGGTTAGCTTCTACTTTCGGTCCATAGATGTTTTGCAGTGATTCGCAATCAGCTGTTCCACTGTTTACAAACAAAGCCACTAAGTTATCCTTGATACCCAGCAAAGGTTTCTTCTTTGCTTCGCTGGCTTCAGCAGCAATAGCAGCGTCTACATATTCAGAAGCAGCCAGATAGTCCTGAATGAACTGTTCTTTATGATTCGGATCCGTTTTCAGTTTATCCAAAGACATTTGCAGGAAATAGAAGATAGTCGCACCTGCCGATTCGCCTTTCACTGCATTTACAGACTGACTCAACCATTGATAAGCCTGATTCACATCAATCTTCGGAGCAAAAGCGATATAATCTACTGCTTTGATACCCAGAGCTTCGTCGGCAGAAGACACTTTTGTACCTTTAGCTAGAAACTCATCTGTGTATTTAATACGCAAGTCATGCGTATTCATCAGTTCATTAAAATATTTCTGATAATCTGCATTATTCCGATCCTTGATTTGTCCCATCAAGCCTTTCAGAATCTTATATCCGTCAGTAAAGGTATAGAAACGAAGCGTCGGACAGTTTTCCAACACAGCTTTCCAAGGAGTATACGCATCTTTAAAATTACCAGCACGCACAGCTTCATGCGAGATACTACTGTTCGAGTTACAGTTAGACGCATCCTGTGCTACCACAGTGGTTGCTCCTGCCGAAAGGAACAACATAGCCACAAGCGTTTTAATTTTCATTGTATCTAAATTTTAGTTGTTATTATAAGTCGTCTATTCTTTCTTACATTCATCTCATTACTCCACTCTGCGTTTGAAGAACCAACGTTCGTTGAACGTCAATCCGATGCTCACGCGGAAGATGTTTTCATTTACAAAAGCCGATTCCTGTCCACTGATACGGACAAATTGTCCGCTGATGCTAAGAATGGAACGGGAACGAGGCACAGGCAGACCGAAACCGGCAGTTACGCCATATTCACGGGTAGCCTCTTTGCCGCCGATCTTATAATACGGAGTCGTATAATAAGCTCCCAGACGGTATTTAATATGGGATAAATAGGAACGTCCCATCAAATTAGGAATGTATTCCGCACCCACTGATATTTTATGACGATCGCAATACGTATATGTTTCATTAAAATCCTCACGTACAGCTTCATCTGATGTATTTACGTCAAATTTCGTTTTTGACCATTGTTGCAAACTATAATCCAGACCAACAGTCAGGCGTTTGTCATAGTTATATGTAAATCCGGCGCCAAATGTATTAGGAACTTCAAACGTTGCATCCGGTTTCAATGTTGTAGTAGAAACCGCTGTACCCGTAGAATTTGAAACCATTTGTGTCGTTACACTATAGTCATTACCCAGTTTCAACTTCGGAGAATATATAGCTCCAATTGTCACTGAATGTTTTTTATTAATATCGAATGTATATTGTGCTCCAAAATCAAGTTTATAGCTCGACACTGACGCAACCGACTGGTGATTATAATTATAAGCACCTGATACACTTGGGAAATAAAGGACACGTGTCCGATTAATATCTCCCCAGAAATAAGAAGCATTCACACCTACCGAAAGGTTTTTGAGCACTTTCACTCCCACTCCGGCATATAATTGATGCAAACCTCCATCTCCGGTATAGCTTCTGGCATAATCAGCCGTATTACCGGTAGTAGGATCTGTTGCAGCCTGTGTATCCGACACTGAATATCCCACATTGGAGAACGGCAATAATCCGATACTCATCGCTATCCTCGGATGCAAACGAAATTGCATAGCCAGATAGTCAAAACTGGAGTTTTTAGCGTTCAGTTTCACACCGCTACCGCTAATATTCATATTTTGCAGACTGACACCTCCTTCAAAGAGGAATGTCAATGAGTCAATGGCTGTATACGAAGCAGGATTCAGCGGATTGATCTGTGCTCCATCCCGAAGTCCAAAAGCAATTCCCCCCATCGCCCTGCTGTTACCGAAACTCTGATCGGACAAGTCGCCATAGCCATATCGTGTATAAGGAGAGTTTGTATTATTTTGAGCGATTGCCGTTCCGGTAACCATCGTGAGCAAAAGCGCACAAAGTGTGTGTTTAAATCCTACCATTATTATAGTTTAAAATTCTATTTAATCCTTTCAACACTAAAAATCTATCTGCAAAGATGATACTTTTTACGCTGCTATCAAAAGAAAAATCATCTCCACCCGTTAAAAAAACCAAAAGTTCAGGATATTTATGCTTCATAGACTCAATATAACCTGAAATTTCGTATTCCATCCCTTTCATCACTCCGGCACGTATAGCCGTTTCGGTGTCCCGTCCCATCGGGAGTTTGCGCCCGTTGGTGTCTACCAGAGGCAAACGTCCTGTAAACTGATGAAGTGCTTTGAAACGCATCTGCATACCGGGAGAAATATTACCGCCATGATACTGACCTTTTGAGTCAATAAACTCATAAGTAATGCAAGTTCCCGCATCAATCACCAATATATCCCGATGAGGAAACTGCTCATTAGCACCCACTACGGCAGCCATACGATCATATCCCAATGTTTCGGGAGTTTCGTACAGGTTGACAACCGGAAGCGGAGTCTGATGATTGAGCCAGAGCAAAGGAAACGGCAAAGCTGCCAAATCAGCTAATACCTTTTCGCTTAAATCAATGACAGTAGCCACAATCCCCTGTTCAACCGGATATTTGGAACAAAAAGCCTTCAAGCAACCCAGCGATTGATTGGATTCAGCTACTATATCCACGATTTCTCCGCCGTCGAAGAAAGCAATCTTTGCCTTTGTATTTCCTATGTCGATTATTAAATTCAAATCTTTTGGTTCTTTAGCGGGCGCAAAGGTAAAGTAAAAAAAGAAAAGTTGAAGCATAGAAGAGGAATTATCTTCTTTTTTCATTTTAGAAATCCCCAAAAACAAAAAAATCGAACTATCTATTTTTAAATAGATCAATTATCTTTTATTGTTTATTATGTATTCCACTTTGCGTTCGGCAGTCTTTTTTTATTACATCATAAACAACTAATAAGCAACAGATTACAAGAGAAAAACAGCGTTCCAAAAAGTGTTCCACTATTTTGTAACCGATTTTCCGTTCAAGCAGAAACATTATTTCACCCAAACAGAGGCTCCATTTAAAGAAAACAGCGCCTCTGTTTAAGCCATATAGAGCCTTTATTCTGATAAAATAGAGGCTCCGTTTTCCCGAATCCAACTATTCTTTCTATATTTGCCACCGAAATAAAACGAACCAGCTAATGAAACGGTTTTTCTCATACACCATCCTCTCCTTCTTCCTGTTGCTTCTGCCCACCGGACAAGCATCTGCCAACAACAACGACTCCATCCGTTTGAGTCTGTTGACTTGTGCCCCCGGAGAGGAAATATATTCCCTATTCGGACACACTGCCATCCGTTACGAAAATCCTTCACAAGGGATTGACATTGTATTCAACTACGGACTGTTCAGTTTCAACACTCCCAACTTCATCTTCCGCTTCTCGCTCGGAGAAACAGACTACCAACTGGGAGCAACGGATTATGAACGTTTTGCAGCTGAATACGCATTTTTCGGACGCAGCGTATGGCAGCAAACGCTGAATCTGACCGATGAAGAAAAGACAGAACTAATCCGGTTATTACAAGAAAATTATCGTCCGGAAAACCGGGTATACCGTTATAATTTCTTTTACGACAATTGTGCTACCCGCCCCCGGGACAAGATAGAAGAAAGCATTGCAGGAAAAGTGATTTATCCCGCAGAACCACAGGATGGCTCCCTCACTTTCCGCGACATTGTACATCAGTATTGCAAAGGACATCCATGGGCACGTTTCGGCATTGATCTCTGTATCGGAAGTGAAGCCGACCAGCCCATCACACAACGTCAGATGATGTTTGCCCCTTTCTACCTGATGGATGCTTTCGACGGTGCACAAATTAAAAGCGATTCTATCCAGCGTCCACTCATAACGGCCAACGAGCTGGTAGTCGATGCCACTCCCGAACCGGATGAAAGCGGCTGGATGCCTACTCCGCTTCAATGCACCTTACTCTTATTTATATTGACAACCGCCGCCACCATCTATGGAATCCGCCGGAGAACCGGATTATGGGGAATCGACCTCTTCCTTTTTGGGATAGCAGGTATTGTGGGATGTGTCCTTGCATTTCTCGCGCTCTTCTCCCAACACCCGGCAGTCAGCTCCAATTTCCTATTATTGGTATTCCATCCGGGACAACTTCTTTTCTTGCCATACATTATATATTGTGTCCGAAAAGGGAAGAAATGTTGGTATTTAACCCTGAATCTGGCAGTTTTAACACTTTTTATAGTGCTTTTTCCTGTAATTCCGCAAAGATTTGACTTTGCTGTTGTACCTTTGGCACTCGTTTTGCTGATACGTTCAGCGAGCAATCTGATTGTGACATCTAAAAAGAAATAATGAAAGGACTACTAACTTCCCTCATCACCGTACTGACTTTCACCGGGCTACAAGCCCAGTCACTGCCTGCCGCCCCTAAATTAGTGGTAGGGCTGACGATTGACCAATTACGTACGGACTATCTGGAAGCATTTTCGTCACTCTACGGCGAGAAAGGCTTCAAACGTCTTTGGAAAGAGGGAAGAGTGTTCCATAACGCCGAATATACCTTCTGCGGTATAGACCGCGCTTCTGCCATAGCGGCTATTTATAGCGGTACGACGCCTTCCATGAACGGAATTATTTCTCAACGCTGGATGGATGCCTCTACCCTTCGCCCCGTCAACAGCACAGACGACACGGCATTTATGGGGTATTACACCGACCAGACTGTCGCCCCCACCAAACTACTGACTTCAACCATTGCCGACGAGCTTAAAATAGCGACACAAGGCAAAGGACTCGTATATGCCATTGCACCTGATTGCGATGCCGCACTTTTTGCAGCCGGACATGCCGGAAATGCAGCTTTCTGGCTCAATCCCAACACCGGAAAATGGAGTGGAACCACCTATTATGGAGAGTTTCCGTGGTGGGCAAGCCAATATAACGACCGTCAAGCGATTGATTTCCGTATTGCCGGTATGACATGGGAACCCATATTTCCGCGGGGCATGTACACTTTCCTGCCAGATTGGCGGGATATGCTCTTCAAATATAAATTCGATGATGACCGCAGTAATAAATACCGCCGCTTCATCGCCAGCCCTTTTGTGAATGATGAAGTGAATGCGCTTGCCGAAGAAGCATTGAACAAAAGCTCCATCGGCATGGATGACATTACTGACTTATTGGCACTCACTTACTATGCTGGGAACTATGCGCACAAATCCGTACAGGAATGTGCCATGGAAATACAAGACACCTACGTGCGTCTTGACCGCAGCATTGCCGACCTGCTCGAAGTTCTTGATAAGAAAGTAGGACTGCAAAATGTGCTTATTTTCGTCACTTCCACCGGATATATAGACAGCGAATCGCCTGATTCGGGATTGTACAAAGTGCCCGGCGGAGAGTTTTACCTCAACCGTTGTGCGGCTCTATTGAATATGTACCTGATGGCTACGTATGGCGAAGGAAAGTATGTGGAAGCTCACCATAACCAGCAGATTTATCTGAATCATAAGTTATTGGAAAAGAAAGAACTGAATCTGGCAGAGATCCAACAAAAGTCAGCAGAATTCCTGATGCAGTTCAGCGGAGTGAACGAAGCCTATTCGGCTAACCGGCTATTGCTGGGTTCATGGACTCCGGAAATCTACAAAATACGTAACGGCTACCACCGCAAACGTTCGGGTGACCTCGTAATCGATGTCCTCCCCGGATGGACTATCGTCAACGAAAACGGTGGCGACAACAAGGTGGTACGTCATTCCTATATTCCCTCACCGCTGATTTTCATGGGACATTCCGTGAAACCGGCCATTATCCAGACACCTGTAACCATCGACCATATTGCGCCTACACTGGCACATTTTATGCGCATCCGGGCTCCCAACGCCTGTACTTCTGCTCCTATTACCGACCTGCGGTAAAAATTTACTCACAAAAACAGGGAGCAAAACATAAATAAATCAGCATTTTAATGTAACTTTGCGGAGATTATTCGTCACATAATCGATCGATTCACACAGATTTCTTTCTTGAATCTGTGTGAGGAATGAGAAAATCTATCCGGATGAATGTGACCTGCAATAAGAAAAAGATAAATAATAAACTAAATAATATAACATGGGATTTAATGAATTTTTAAGCTCGGTTTTCGGAAACAAATCCACACGAGACATGAAAGAAATCAAGCCCTGGGTGGAAAAGATCAAAGCTGCTTACCCGGAGATTGAAAAACTAGACAACGACGCCCTCCGTGCCAAAACGGAAGAACTCAAAAAATATATCCATGAATCGGCTACTGCTGAACGTGCGAAGGTGGAAGAGTTGAAGGCAAGCATTGAAACTCTCGAACTGGAAGACCGCGAAGAAGTCTTCGCACAAATCGATAAGACAGAAAAAGAAATTCTGGAAAAATATGAAAAAGCACTGGACGAAGTACTGCCTGTTGCTTTTTCTATCGTAAAGGCTACTGCCAAACGTTTTACAGAAAATGAAGAAATCGTCGTAACGGCTACCGACTTCGACCGTCAACTGGCTGCTACAAAAGATTTCGTACGCATCGAAGGCGACAAGGCCATCTATCAGAATCACTGGGTAGCCGGTGGTAACGACACATTGTGGAACATGGTTCACTACGATGTACAGCTCTTTGGTGGTGTCGTTCTGCATAAAGGTAAGATTGCGGAAATGGCAACCGGTGAAGGTAAAACATTGGTGGCTACACTCCCGGTATTCCTCAACGCACTAACCGGAAACGGTGTGCACGTGGTTACCGTGAATGATTACCTCGCCAAACGTGACTCCGAATGGATGGGTCCTCTTTACATGTTCCACGGTTTAAGCGTAGATTGTATCGACCGTCATCAGCCGAACTCCGACGCACGTCGTCAGGCGTATCTGGCGGATATTACTTTCGGTACAAACAACGAATTCGGTTTCGACTATCTGCGTGACAACATGGCTATCAGCCCGAAAGACCTTGTACAACGTCAGCACAATTATGCCATCGTCGATGAGGTCGACTCGGTATTGATTGACGACGCACGTACTCCGTTGATTATCTCCGGTCCTGTACCCAAAGGCGATGACCAGTTGTTCGAGCAACTCCGTCCGCTAGTGGAACGTCTGGTAGAGGCACAAAAGGTACTGGCTACCAAATATCTTTCCGAAGCAAAAAAACTGATCGCATCCAACGATAAGAAAGAGGTGGAAGAAGGATTCCTCGCTTTATACCGCAGCCACAAGGCATTGCCGAAAAACAAGGCTTTGATTAAGTTCCTTAGTGAACAGGGTATCAAGGCAGGTATGCTCAAGACGGAAGAGATCTACATGGAACAGAACAACAAGCGTATGCATGAAGTGACTGATCCGCTGTACTTCGTAATTGACGAAAAACTGAATAGCGTAGACCTGACAGATAAGGGTGTAGACCTGATTACCGGTAACTCTGAAGACCCGACATTATTCGTGCTTCCGGACATCGCCGGACAACTTTCGGAATTGGAAAACCTGAATCTGACCAACGAACAACTGCTTGAAAAGAAAGATGAACTTCTGACAAACTATGCCATCAAATCGGAACGTGTACACACCATCAACCAGCTGTTGAAGGCTTACACCATGTTCGAGAAAGATGATGAATATGTAGTGATCGACGGACAGGTGAAGATCGTAGACGAGCAGACAGGCCGTATCATGGAAGGTCGCCGCTACTCTGACGGATTGCACCAGGCTATCGAAGCCAAGGAACGTGTGAAAGTGGAAGCTGCTACGCAGACCTTTGCAACAATTACTTTGCAAAACTACTTCCGTATGTATCACAAACTGTCCGGTATGACCGGTACTGCTGAAACGGAAGCAGGCGAACTTTGGGATATCTACAAATTGGACGTAGTCGTGATCCCGACCAACCGTCCGATTGCAAGAAAGGATATGAACGACCGCGTTTACAAGACGAAACGCGAAAAGTATAAAGCTGTTATCGAGGAAATCGAAAAATTGGTTCAAGCAGGACGTCCGGTATTGGTGGGTACTACTTCGGTAGAAATCTCCGAAATGTTGAGCAAGATGCTTACCATGCGTAAGATTGAGCACAAGGTATTGAACGCCAAACTGCACCAGAAAGAAGCGGACATCGTTGCTACCGCCGGTTTAAGCGGAACAGTAACCATTGCTACCAATATGGCTGGTCGTGGTACCGACATCAAGTTAAGTCCGGAAGTGAAGGCTGCGGGCGGTTTGGCAATTATCGGTACGGAACGTCACGAATCCCGTCGTGTAGACCGCCAGTTGCGTGGTCGTGCAGGACGTCAGGGTGACCCGGGTTCTTCTGTATTCTTCGTATCACTGGAAGACGATTTGATGCGTCTGTTCTCTTCTGACCGTATTGCCAGCGTAATGGACAAACTTGGTTTCCAGGAAGGCGAAATGATCGAGCACAAGATGATTTCCAATTCTATCGAACGTGCACAGAAGAAAGTGGAAGAAAACAACTTCGGTATTCGTAAACGTCTGTTGGAATATGACGACGTAATGAACAAGCAACGTACAGTGGTTTACACCAAACGTCGCCACGCTTTGATGGGTGAACGTATCGGTATGGACATCGTGAACATGATCTGGGACCGTTGTGCCAATGCTATCGAAAACAATGATTATGAAGGCTGCCAAATGGAACTGCTTCAGACATTAGCAATGGAAACTCCGTTCACTGAAGAAGAATTCCGTAACGAGAAAAAAGAAAAGTTGGCCGAAAAGACTTTCAACATTGCGATGGATAACTTCAAACGCAAAACTGAACGTCTGGCACAGATCGCTAACCCGGTTATCAAACAGGTATATGAAAACCAGGGACACATGTACGAAAACATCCTGATTCCTATTACAGACGGTAAACGGATGTATAATATCTCTTGTAACCTGAAAGCGGCTTACGAATCGGAATCTAAAGAAGTGGTGAAGTCGTTCGAGAAATCAATCTTGCTCCACGTAATCGACGAAGCATGGAAAGAAAACTTGCGCGAACTGGACGAACTGAAACATTCCGTACAGAATGCAAGCTACGAGCAGAAAGACCCGCTATTGATTTATAAACTGGAATCTGTGACTTTGTTTGACGCTATGGTGAACAAGATCAATAACCAGACTATATCTATTTTGATGCGTGGACAAATTCCTGTACAGGAAGCTCCGGATGAATCAGCTGCACGCCGTGTAGAAGTGCGTCAGGCTGCTCCCGAACAACGCCAGGATATGAGCAAGTATCGCGAAAACAAAGAAAATTTGAGTGATCCGAACCAGCAGGCTGCTGCAAGTCAGGATACTCGTGAACAGCAGAAACGTGAACCGATTCGTGCAGAGAAGACAGTAGGTCGTAACGATCCTTGTCCATGCGGAAGCGGGAAAAAGTATAAAAACTGCCACGGAAAGAACCTTTGATTAATTAATAATTAAAAATTAAAGGTTGGAAATTGTAGGGTAATGTGCTTTATGGCATAGTCTCTCTATATTCAACTTATAAAAGAAAGTCTCAAACGGTTAAAAACTGTTTGAGACTTTCTTTTATTCTTCCAAAGTTGTACTTTTGTTCAAATTACTAAATAGAACAAAACTATGGCAAAATCTTATTCACTGGTTTTCATCGTTTTATTCCTGCTGACTCTGGGTAGCTGTCAGAGTCTGGAACAGATCCCCATTGATTATCTGCAACCTGCCGACTTGAGCTTTCCTCCGCAACTCCGGAAAGTAGCTATTGTGAATAACACCAGCGACGCCCCGGATAATAAACTGATAACAGAGACTGAAAAAATTAAAGAAGGTACACCATTGATAAGTCGTGCAACAGCTTATGCCAATGGAGATCCTAAGACAGCCACTGAATCACTGGCAGAAGAAATAGCACAGCAGAACTACTTCGATGAGGTGGTTATCTGTGATTCTGCCTTACGCGCCAATGATAAACTGGCCCGCGAAAGTACATTGAGCCAGGAGGAAGTGCGTCAACTGGCTTCTAACTTGGGAGTGGACTTTATTATTGCGCTGGAAAACCTGCAACTCAAAGCAACAAAGACTGTCCGCTATCTGGATGAGTTCAACTGCTTTCAAGGAGCAGTAGACGTGAAAGTTTATCCCACGGTGAAAGTTTATCTTCCCGAACGCAGCAGACCGATGACTACGCTCCATCCTAATGATAGCATTTTTTGGGAAGAGTTTGGAGGTACAGCCATAGAAGCCGCCACTCGCATGATTCCCGACAAGCAGATGCTGGAAGAAGCGGCAGCATTCGCAGGAACGGTTCCGGTGAAAAATATTGTCCCTATTTGGAAAAAAGGAACACGGTATCTTTATACTGGTGGTTCGGTTCCTATGCGTGACGCTGCCATTTATGTACGCGAAAATTCATGGGACGACGCATACGAACTTTGGCGTCAGGCTTTCGAAGGTACCAAGAACCAAAAGAAAAAAATGCGGGCAGCTCTCAACATTGCTGTTTACTACGAAATGAAAGATAGTTTGGCTAAAGCAGAAGAATGGGCAGAAAAGGCACAACAACTAGCTAAAAAAATAGATAAAAAGAACATCACAGATAGCCCTCAAGCTACCATTGATGATGTGCCGAATTATTATCTTACTACTTTGTATTTAGCTGAACTAAAGGAGAGAAATGCTCAATTACCCAAGTTAAAATTGCAAATGAGCCGATTTAATGATGATTTTTAAGGAAATTGTGTATCAAATCTTATTTTTTTATACCTTTGAACTTATAAAAAGAAGGAACCCATGAAATTGAGCCAACAATCATTATCTATTATCGAATCGGCTATCCAAAAGGCAGTCGCTAAATATGTATGTAGCTGTGAACAAACAGTTGTAACCGATATCCATCTCCAACCGGATCAGGCATCGGGACAACTTAATATTTACAACGATGATGATGAAGAACTGGCAAACATCATGATCGAAGAATGGGCTACTTATGAAGGGGATGATTTCCTTGAAAACGTGGAACCTTCTCTTCGCAACATTCTTTGCAGAATGAAGGATGCCGGAGATTTCGACAAAGTGACTATTCTGAAACCTTATTCTTTCGTTTTGGTAGATGAAGAGAAAGAAACCGTAGCAGAATTGCTGTTGATTGACGACGATACCATACTGGTGAATGATGAATTGCTGAAAGGGTTGGATAAGGAGTTGGACGACTTCTTAAAGGATTTGTTGGAAAAATAAAGAAGAATTGTTGGAGAAATAAGATATCGTTCTTTTTGAATAGAGATCGTTCAAGATCCACATATAAAAAGATAATCGGAAGCAATCAGGATATGTCCTTTATTGCTTCCGATTATTTTATATATATTCCCTATTGATTATTTGTTGTATTTGATTGAGATATTAGCAAGTCTAAGCGGCATGAAGCTGGATACCCCTGCCGGGAGTCTGACCGGTCGCAATCTGATGCAAATATTATCACGGTTCAATAAGGCATCCGGCAACTTAAAGTCATAGACTTTATAACCAGGAATGTTCTTCTCCGTCTGTCCACCTGCAGCCGTTCTATCAAACTGTCCCAGAATGGTAAACTCTGAATTATCTACTTTAATCCATTCACCATTCATCGAATAAGCATATTCAACCACTGCAACAGGGCCACCTCCCCAACTTGCATTCATTTCAACCTGAAGAGACAAGGATGTAGAAATACCTACTGTCGATATTTTGTCTACGTAGAAATATGAACTTGTAGACCACGGTTTACTATTAAAAGCACCGCCTCGCATACGACCATAGTATCCATCGGTCGTGTTAAGGTTAACATCTCCTCTGAAATCATCCTGGAATCCCAGAATGTAGTCTGCATAGGTTTGCTGGAAATATTTATTTCCGTCTTTGCTAAGAAGAGCATTCGCCTGCGATGCCTCGCCACCCGTAGGATGGTAATCCGTAAAAGTAAAAGAGCCTATTTCTTTCCAATCGGGTACATTACAATCCCATTCTACAAGCACAGAAGTGATCTCGTTTATATCACTGATGTTAATATCTTCTCTGTTAAGCGGAAGAATACATAACCGGCTTTCAGAGATGTCGAAATTTGTAAGTTTCACTTTCGCCACCATTCCTGTTATGCTTCCCGAACCTTTAGGAAGTGTTTCGTGAGCATAAGGAGCTTCAAACGCAGTAAGCATATATGTATTAGAACCGTTTTTATCTCTTATACAGGTCGGATAGTATCTGTAATATGCAGGGAACTTTTCTACCCAATAGTTTTTATTAATCTTACGATCGGCAGCTCCCGGGTCAGTAGTCTTGAAATTAGTGAATGCACCTACCGGAGATGCAATCTCGACATCTTTCAGGGTCACAAGACTAAATACCATATTATCCGTAAGTTCAGCAATCGTTCTTTCAGGAATTGTGAAGGTAGAAAGTTCCGAGCTGATTACGTGGGCAGCAGTGATACCGCTAATCAGTCTATAAGTAAAGCTACCCTCTGATTCTTCTCTTATCATTCCATCTTTCAGACACAATGACACTTTGGCAAATTGTGCAAACGTAATTAAAGATTCGGACTCAAACACAACTGTCTCTCCTGCCTCATTCTGAATGACATAGCGATTGCTCGGGAAGTTCTTCGAAGTGCCATTGGCTACGATGGTTCCTTCAACATATACATTGTTAGTAATTCCACCGACAGCATAACCATGTACGGTTGGATAACTGACAAGTTCCGCATTCGCATATTCAGAATATGCTTGCGAGAGATTAATGGTAGCCGTGACCTTACGCTGGTACTGATCGTCATAACTCAACACAATACTTCCTGTACGGGGTGATTGCGAATTTGTTTCCGTATTAAAATAAAGCTTTCCATCACTTATCCTATACTCCTGCACCCAGTTCACCGTTGGCGTAATAACGATATCCGTTTCGGGCACATTGGTAGAGATTTCCATTTCATATTCACCTCCTTTAGTAAACAGCTCCATCTTATCACTGGCAGGAACAATAAATGGATAACGGGATAATTGTTTTATCTTGATTACATCCGCAGTCTTACCATCTTTCGTAAACACACGAATATCACAGAAACGTTCGGAATCACTGATATTCTCATCATAAGTCACAGTGAAATAAGTTCTTGATGACTGGGCTCCACGTATATCCGTAGAGAACCAGGTTGATTCTACAAAATCAATTCGCCACTCGGTATTGGACTTCACCTCCACCTGAACCGGATCACCTTCCGCCTGAAGAATAATCTCATTATTTGTTATTTCCAATATAACGGCTTCATGTTCGTCAGAGCATGACGGAAACATTATGATTGCCATCACAGCCAGAAAAGCTGTCCAGACTATTGAATCTTTAATTTTCATGTTCATCAATTATTAGATTTAATCTCACCTGTTTTATATAGTATCTCATAAGCTTCATTCCGATCATTTAATACAAAGATCTGAAACTTCTCTCCACCCGGATAAACACGCGTAACAACATGTCCGGCAGGCTTTATCTTCAAGCCGTCTTCACCCAGTCTGCTCCTGTTACTGTCTACCATACCGGCAGCAAAAACCGACCGTTCACCAGGATAAAGAGTTTGAGACAGCATCCGGCTCAACGTTGCCGGTTGAGGGTGATAGTAATCCCATACGGGAATTACATAGACTTGTGGTTTCACTTGGGAAATGTAGGTATCGCACATAGCATCAGAATAAGCGTGATGATTGGCAACAACCACATCCGTCTCACCGAGCAATCTGGCTACCGGCGTTTCTATATCAAACCATTCCGGTGCTTTTTCTACGCCCAGAATATCTCCTGCGGAGAAATAATCAAAATTACCGTATGTGATACGAATTCCACAACTGCAACGGTTTTCGTTCAACTGTTCACTTGAAGAGGCTGTAGAAGGCACAAGCTCTTTGGCTGTTGTTCCGCTACCTGTCCAAATTTTACCATTACCCACGATATTACGTACTTCGAATGTAGGATAAGAGCCCGGATCTTTCAAGAGTTTGATCTGACTATTGCTTCCTATTACAAATCCCTCATTCTTTTTACCTTCCCTGTCACGAGCGGCAACATATAATTTATAGTTTGAGATATGAGCACCAGAGACTTTAGCTGCTGTCGGATAATCATAAGTAGGATAACCACGATCTATCAAAGTGGAAATATTGAGAAGATTACCAACATGAGTGATTCCGGTAAGTTTGTAATCCAGTCCTACTTTTTCGATTGCCAGTTTTCCATTCTGTCCGATATGGTCCGTATCAAAGTGAGTGAGCAAGGCATAATCAAGTGCTCCGTTATTTTTTAATGGCAATGAGAAATGTTTTATATATTGAGCAATCCATTCGGCAGGCCGCTTAGAATCATTAGGCACTGCTTTCATAATTTCCTGTGTGCCTGAATGTACTCCTAAATCTCCTGCATCCAATAACATGGTAGTCCCATCCGGAAAAATAAGATAGGCTGCATTACCTCTTCCGGTACTAATCTGATGAATATCCAAATAACCTGCCTGCCACTCCGGAAGGTATTCATACACTTTATCTACTGCATCATCAGGAAAAGGCTTTTCTTGTTGGCAACTTGCGAATGTAGGCAGCAACATGATGGCTCCTAAAAAAAATATCTTGCTATTCATTATATTATTCTTTAATAGTTGATTAATCGATTTGTTTCACACTATAGATACCGGCTTCTTCTTTAGTCATTTCATTGCCGCCTCCGTATCCCGGATTTTGCTTCAAGACATTGCTGACAGAAATTGACTTTTCCGGAATAGGAAAAAGCTCATAATGATCGTCGTTAGTAGGTTTATGATCCCACCAAGAACCTGTTGTATACAACCCCCAACGACGGAGATCGGTACGACGACGCTGTTCACCCAGAAACTCGACCATCCACTCATCAAGAATCCGGTACTTGTCGATATTCGTTTCGGTCACCGGATCAGGATCGGCTTTATTCTCGAAATTGCGTTTACGCACTTCATTGAAAAGATTGGCTGCTTCCTTTTTATAGCCGCTTCTATATTTACATTCAGCAAGCATATAATAGATTTCAGCAAAACGAATAACCGGATAATCCGGATTAAAAGCAATGGTTTTGTCGATATTGTCGGGAACCGGTAGTTTGCACAAACGTATTCCGGAATTCTCTTCCCCGGTACTTATATTGGAGGGAAGCTCATTCACTGAAGAATATTCTCCATCTTTCACTTTCTTGAATTGTGCCACCTGATCGACAAATTCAAGAACCTCACCCGGATATTCGTACAGTCCCGTACACTTCACCTCTGTACCACTTCTTGATGTACGCTGTAATTTTCCATAAAGGAACATTCCTTCGTATTTTCCATTCCCTTTATACAAGTACAATTTTTTACGAAGATCTTTATTGTTGAATTTGGCAAAAGGTCGCCCAAGCTTATCCGTATAGGGATCGCCATTGGGTTTAAGAGACGGCTGAAGATGCATACCATTAGTAGAAGAATAGCCGCTTAGATCAAAATAGTTCTTTGCATTATAATGATTATAGCGTTCGAACTGCCATTGAAACAAAGTGCCTTTTGCATATTGCGACTGAACAGACCACATTACTTCCTTAGATTTATTATTGTCGAAAGTGAAAGGACCGAACCAGTCTTCCTCCAATTCGTAATAACCGTATTTGCCATCTAATAGATCCTGGCAGACCTGCGCACATTCAGCAAAACGGTTCTCTCCCATGTAGACTTCCGCATTAAAATATAATTGAGCAAGAAGGGCGGCGGCAGTTCCTTGACGTAAATAGCCTTCTTCCAGCATATCTGCTCTTTTTTTCTCTAATTTGGGAATAGCGGCAAGCAACAGTTCTTCCACATAATTAAAGGTTTCGCGTGCAGTGGAACGTGGAACTTCCTCGGTAGTAGAGCGCCGGTAAATAGGCATACCCCCATAGAAATCAAGTCCCCGCAGATAAAAATAGGCAACCAATGTCTGAAGTTGCATCTGATGATCTGCTTTCAATTCTTCCGTCATGCCCAGTGATACATAATCCACACCGGATAAGTCTTCCTTACAAGCTAAAGCCATTGCCACTCCCATGCCTACCCCACGCCAGGTTTCTTCGTTGTTGGGGTGAAGAGGTGTCCAGTCGTGATGCTGCAGTTGGGAATATCTGACATCATTGTAATGTATTCCTTTTTGTGTGACACACATCTCATCTGTTGTACATTCTTGAAGAATGGCACGGTCGAATCCGTGAAACCAACGCCAATGTGTGAAAGAGCGTACCAAGAAAGAATAAACAGTTTCCTTAGACGTGAAATAAGTGTCCGGAGTGACTTCGGAATACCACTTCTCATCCAGATTTGTACAACCGGATGACACCAGAAGGGTGAGGAAGGAGATAATGATTAAAATATTTCGTCTCATATCATTTTATTAGTTTATAGGTACTTTAATATTAGAATTGGATTTTCATACCAACGGTATATCTACGAGTTTCAGGATAAATATTATTAAACCATTCATAACCAGGGTCCAGTCCGTTGACATTCACTTCCGGATTAAGTCCTGAATATTTCGTGAAACATGCCACATTCCGGACGGTCAGGTAAAGATCAATCTTATCTATATATTTCTGCCACTTTTTCATGTTAAGAGAATATCCCAGACTAATGGCGTCTATCTTTAAGAAAGTGCCGTCCTCAAGCCAGTAATCGCAAAGCTGCTTTACTTCTTTGATGTGCCGGTTGTCAATGTACGCATTGCGAAGAACGTTCTGGCCTGCTACTTCAGAAAGTCCATAGTACATATTTATGGTATTAAACACGTCGAAATCGATCCAGCTACGCAGGTTGATACCTAAAGAGAGGTTCTTGTAAGTGAAGGTATGATCCCATGATACCATCAATGCAGGAATAGCATTACCGATGTACCGCTTGTCATCATAGGTCTTCTTATCGCTAAGAATCACATTGTCGTTCTTATCATACAGAAGCCATCTTCCATTATCCGTGATACCGGCATATTTCCAGATATAATAGCTTCCGATCTTTGTTCCTGCTTCAATTCTTCCGGCTGATCCGTTCGTTCCCGGTGACGGGAATCCTACACGATCCTGGTAAGTATTATTCCCCCACAAAGAGGTAATTTTGGAAGAAGAATGGGATAGACGCATGGTAGTTGTCCAGTTAAAGTCTTTCGTTTTAACAGGCACTCCGCCAATCTCAAACTCCCATCCGGTATTCTCAAGATTACCATAATTCATGGTCGTTTTCTCGTAAACGGCGGGAGGATTGGGTACACTGATATTGTATAACATTCCGGAAACTCTTCTTTTATATATATCGAACTTTCCAAAAAGCCGGTTATTCAGAAACGCATAATCCAAACCGATGTTAAGCTCTGCTTTCTTTTCCCAATGCAAGTCATTATTGACATTACGAGCCGGTCCATAAGAAGTGATCCATGTACCGTTATAAGGCCACATTGAATTGGAGGAGTACATGGCTGTGGATGCTCCTGCAGAGAAATTGTTATTTCCCGTCACACCATAACCGACACGTACTTTGAGGTCATCAAGAAAACTGACATCATGCAGAAAGGCTTCATTGGATATACGCCATCCACCTGATACAGCCCAGAATGTTCCCCAGCGATGATTCTTTCCAAATTTGGAAGATCCCTCATGACGAACACTTCCGGTAACCATATAGCGATCTTTATAGCTATAATTCGCCCGACCAAAGAAGGAGATAAGACGTTCACGAGGATATTTGTGAGAAGACATAGCTGCTTTTCCATCAGAAAGCCAGCTGCCTGTTCCCATATCCCAAGCTCCTACTCCATCCACAGGGAAATCGAAGTTAGACATATCAAAGTTTTCAGAATTGTTTTCCCAATAGCTATATCCGGCCACCGCACTAACCGTATGGTCATCTGCAAAAACACGCATGAAATTAATGGTAGGTTCAAAAGAAACATTTACTGTTTTACTATATCCGTGAAATCCCTTTCCTTTATAACTTCCATTCAAAGATGTTCTGTGTAATGCGGATACATAATGCGTCTGCTGATACTGGCGATCTTCCCATCCGAGAGTGGCTTGTGCCGAAAATCCGGCAGGCAGATTGAGCTTTACCGTAGCATCCGCCTTGAGCCATTTATCAACATTATCCGTCTGCTTGAGCATAACTTCCGCTAATGGATTGTAATATTCACTACCACCAACCAATACATTATAGCCTGTTTCACTAGTACTATCATAAACATGTTCCGTTGGATTCATCTTCAATGCCATGTCGAAACAGGAACTACTGCTCCGCTGATCCCGATGTGCTTCACGATATTCTGTATGTAAGCCTATTTCCAGCAAGTCATTGAGAAGATTAAAGTTTGCATTGATACGCCCCGAATAATCTTTACGATTATCGCCTATCGCAATACCTTTCTGATCCTGTGCCATAATAGTGGCATATATTCTGGCTGTATGTCCCCCTCCCGAAAGGGTGACAACATGGCGCTGGGAAAGTGCTCCCTCATTTAAAAGTTCACCGTACCAATCGGTAGACGCTCCCAAATCTGTTCCTACACCGAACCTCACGAAAGCATCGCGATCCAGGACCTGTGGTCTTCTGGAAACTTGTTCGGTGGACAGCTCGCCTGTATATGATAATGTGATAGGACCTTCTTTCGCTTTCTTGGTAGTCACGAGAATGACACCACCAGCTGCCCTTGTTCCGTAAATAGCACCTGCAGAGGCATCCTTCAAAACATCAATGGATTGAATATCTTCCTGACTGATAGAACGCAAATCACCACCAGGAATTCCGTCTATCACAATCAAAGGGGAAGAAGAAGCATTGATGGAAGCTACCCCACGAAGCTGGAAACTAGCAGAGGCATTCGGACTGGAAGTTTCGGAAACATTCATACCGGAGATTTTTCCTTTCAGAGCAGTCGCAATGGTAGAGCCTCCCAATCCAGTCACTAAATCTTTTGAAGATATGGAAGTAATGGAGCTGGTCACAGCACGTTTCTCCATTGTTCCATAACCGATAACGACTACTTCATCCAGCAACTGATGATCTTCTTTTAATACCAAAGACAAGCTTGTCCGATTTCCCACCTTTACTTCAAGAGACTGAAAACCGATATATGAAATCAGTAATACAGCATTTGACGCAACTGACAGGTTAAATTTTCCATCCAAATCAGAAACTGTACCTTTCCCGACCACTCCTTTCTCCTGAATACTGGCACCAATCACCGGATCTCCATTCGTATCTACAATCACTCCTTGTATCTTTTTCGAAGTTGCTTCCGTTTGCTCTTGTTTTACCGGTACGGGAACCAGAACGATATACCCTTTTTCTATCTTGTAAGTAAACCCCGTTCCCGCGAGCAACTTATCCAAAACAATAGAGAGTTTTTGTTTCTTAAAATCAACACTCAATGTCCGATTCACATCTATTTTAGTCCGACTATAAGTAATGCTTAATTGAGTCTGACTTTCAATAGCATCAAAAGCTTTCAACAAAGTTATGTTTTTTCCGGCAATAGTAATCAACTGATTCTGCCCATAGATAGTACCCAAAGGGACTATAAAGAATAAGGTTAACAATAAAATACGCAAATTACTGGTATGTTTTATAGTAAAATAAGAATTAAAATTCATACTTTTGTATATTAAATGAATACTACATTTAAGGTTCACTATTTCCTAAAATTTTAAATGATAACGGTATTTATTTCGGGTTGGACAAAAGGATCAGTTTTGTCCAACCTTTTTATGGATGGGTACCTCCTTTCTTACTCTTATTCGCCGGTGAAGCAGCTGTCAGTATCACAACCTTATTGTCTGTGACCTTGCTTTCCATACCTCCGACGGTCATTGTTACAATATGAATTGCTGCTTGAAGAGGTTCGCCCTTTCTAAGCTTAATGGTATATAAATCATTTGTGTATAAATGCGGTTCTGCCTTTATTTCTACATTATAATGTCGTCCCAATGTGTTCAGAATATCCTCCAGATGGCAATCGACAAAATTCAATTCACCACGTGTCCAACCGGAAGCCATCATCACATCTATTTTTCGTTTTTCATAATTCTTAGTCAGGTGATTGTATTCAAGTTGTTCACCGGGAGTAAGAATAAAACAGCTGTCTGGTGCCAGCAGGTTATTGATTTGCACTTTTCCATTTTCAAGAGTTGTAATCGTTTTCCTGTCTTCCGAATATGCCTGTATATTAAACTTCGTACCTAAAGCACGAACTGATAACAAAGATGTCTTGACAATAAACGGATGTTTCTTATCCTTATGGACATCAAAATTCGCCTCTCCGGAAAGATAAACAGTACGTGTATCGCCTCGAAAGCTTTTCGGGTAAATGATACTGCTCTCCGAATTGATCTGTACCTTTGTCCCATCCGGCAAAGTCAATTCTCCCCGTTCACCCATGGGAACAATATATTCTACCAATTTGCAAGAATCAGTATAATCATTTATATAATACCACGATAATAGCACTGAAAATAAGGGGATTAATATCATAGAAGCAATGCGAAGAAGTGGTTTGATTTCCCAATGCGGTTTTATTATCGGATTTGCAAGTCCCGCTTTACGCCGGACCTCATACCATGAACGCCGGGTAGCCTCATCAGGTTCAGCGATGATATTCATCCACTCTTCCTGTATAGCTTCTTCTTTATCTTCTGCATCAGCAGGAGAAACCAGCCAACGCCAAAACTTCATCTGCAAGGAGTTTTGCAGGGGATGGCGAACAAAAAAATGTATTAGTTCTGATATGCTTTTCTTCTTCATGATTTTATCCGTTTATTAATAAGATGCACGAGATAGAATACACACACAGTCTAAAAGCTATTTTTTCTACTTTTTTTGAGAAAGGAGAATAAAAGAAGAGTTTTTGTCAATAGGAAGTGGTTTTATTTAGAAAAGATAAAAGTGCTTCAGCATCTTGCGGATATCAGCCAATGCTTGTGTGAGATGGTTTTCTACAGTCCGTTTGTTTATTGCAAGCAGTTGCGCTATCTCATCATTGTTTTTGCCTTCTTTACGGCTCATCTCATAAATTCTTTTTCGTTGGGCGGGCATTTGCTCTACCGTATGCTGTATCAACAACAGTAATTCTTCAGCAAACATATTTTCTTCGATGTTTCCCGCACCCTCATTCTGCTGACGGGAAAGATTCTCCTGTTGCTTTTCTCCATATTCATTCACCAAAAGTATATGTCGTAAATGCTGGTACACAGCATTCCGGGAAGTCCGATAAAGGTAGGCATTCAGATTTTCGATTTTTGCCATCTCCTCACGCTTCTGCCATAGTTTGAGGAGAATATCTTGTGCAAAGTCCTCGGCCGTTATATCATCCTGAAGCAAACCGGATATAAAACGTTTCACTCTCGGGAAATAACGCATAAACAAAACCTCAAAAGCTTTCTCATCTCCTCGTGACAAAGCTCTCAACAGTATTTGCTCTTCTGTAAATTCCATTTGCAACTATTGTGTTTAAGTATTAGTTGCAGCAAATATAAGAATTTTCCTATTAGCAATGAAATTAGAAATTCTTTATGAAAGGGTTCTAAGACAAATATAGCCGGATAATATTTCATACCCGGCTATATATTACGTGCATATTACTTATATATCACTTGCTTTTATTTAGTTCTTCAATGTCTGTGCCTTACTCTTCTCTGCCCAGGCTTTCTCCATCCCATAGAAGTTTATTTCCTGTCCTGCAGGCTTCCCGTCCAGCTCCGCCTGTTTCTGCTCAAAGAAGGCTTTCCAACGCTGATAATACAAGTCTTTCAAAAGTCCACTCCATTCCCGATGCGAATAATCATGTAGTCCGCCTTGATTGGCAGCAATGCTATCTCCCCAGACTGTGATTAATGCGGAAGCATTCCATTCGTACAATCGCTTTTCTTCTTCTGTAGTTCCCAGAGAACGAGCTGCATTCAACCAAGAGGAAACGGAAAATTCTTTCCGGGTAGATAACAAACGATCCTGTGCCAATATCAAGTCCAGGAATTGCTGTGTTTGTTTGCGGAAATCCTCTTTGTCCTTTCGGTCATAGCTCTGTGATATTTCTTCAAGTAACACATTTCCTTTATCGGCATTACTCTGACGTACGATGTCTACCAAGTCATACTCAAAATTGTTGTTTCCTTTATACTGGTCGGCAACGGAAGTAAATAGCCGGGCTGCCTTTGCAGTAGAATCGGGAGCATAAAATAGTTTGGAATATCCCCAAGTGGAAGTTCTATCCAGATGGAAACCCGGACGGGCACATAACAAAGACTCAATGGTTCCTTCACCCTGATAATCTTTCGGAGCATTGTAAACGGTGTGTTCCAATGCACGCCAAGCCTCCATTATTTCCGGTGAAACTTCTCTGCCATAACGAGCTTTCAAGTAAGTCTGCAACCATTCATCGGAAGAAAAGCGTTCTTCACGCCAAGGAAGTTCGTAAAGGAGTTCGAACATCACCGGATTATTCTCTATGCCCTCCGGGGTTGCTCCTACTCCATGCAACATTTTCCCATTAGTGTGTGCACAAGCATCATAATACCCGTTCACCAACTGATTCATCCGGCCGTGCAAACCAACATTACCTCCAAAATTCAGCAACATACAATAAAGCCAGTCGTGTTTGCCAAAGCCCTTTTCCCGATACCACATGGAATCCGGATCTCCCCATTGGGGACGTTTCTCACTATATAAATCTAAAACGAGCAAATCTCCCTGATTAAGAGAAGCAATCATTTCTTCCCGAGGATTCGCCTGCCAGGCCTGAATGATCCAAACAGCCTTCGGATTGGCTTTCTTCATAGCTGCCATAATGGAAGCACCGGTTTTCGCCAAGTCTACTCCTTCCGTGTTACCTCCCTCATGAAATGGATCCATGCTGTAATAGTTGGCTTTTCCATAGAGTTTCTCCAATTCCTCATAATACATAGCGGCAAAAGAATCGAAGTGTTCATCTTCCGTAGAAAGGAAAGCCGGACGGGGGAAGCCACACCATTTACCGGGATCAGCGATCTGATAACCTAGCTTTTCACCAATGTTACGGGGAACCATTCCAGCATATCCGGGGAATACTGGTTCAATACCCAACTCCCGCATACGGGCTACGATCTTCTTCTGAAGCGCTTCTTGTTGCTGATACCAGCTATCGGGATTCGGTCCACCCCAACCCTCGAGATTATTCATTTGCCACCAAGCCATAAAGGCCGGGCCGGAAATAAATTCATTGACTTCTTCTGTTGTGTATCCCAAACGTTTCAGCAAATTGTACCAGACCACCTCCATTCCGGTGATGCTCAAAGGCATATTGATGCCATGCATTGCCATCCAGTCTATTTCTTTTTCCCAACGCTCCCAATCCCAGAAAGCCATGGAATAAGAATAAGTGCAATAGTTCAGATAATATCTGTTCTGCATGGATGTCTCCTTACGTATCTTTTCTTGTGGAAGCGGTAGTATTTCCGGTAACTTCTGCGAAAGATTATTCCAGGAAAGATGAATACCGGCTACATATTTCAGATACCAGTTCAACCCCGTAGCCAGAGACAAATCAGAGTTTCCGGTTATCAGCACTTTACCGTCTTCAGAAGATATTTCAAAATAATCTTTTAACGGATTGTTTTCATCAGCAATCATCCGAAAAAGAATTCGATCTTTCGAAGTACCCTCTGTCACACGATCTGCCAATGTATTGACAGGAGACTGTTCGGTTTGGCAGCTACACATCCATGTAGCCCCCAATAATAGAATGAATAAAAGACGTGTATACATAGTTTTATTTACAGTTTGTCAAATATAATAATTAAGAGTCGTATTTTATCTATTTACTACGTTTTATTCAATGAAATAAGAAGAATTGTGGGCGACAAGATATAAAATTCTATAATAAACTGATTTACTATATTTTATAAAGTATATAAAAGAGTAGTTTTGTAATTTAGCGCCATTTTAGTACCACTATTTAGCCATCATAAATAAATCAAGAGATGACGCAAATGACATTGAACAATTAACTTCTTTGGCTGCATAATCCACATTCGTTTACCGTCCTCAAATCAGTCAACACCTTCCGGAGATAATCAGACGGTTAATTTACAGTCCCAACAAATAGCTATTCGCTGATTTTATATTTATATTGCGTAGTTTTTCTACAATAATCGAGCTTATAGTTTGCCATGTGAGATTTTATTTATACCTTTGCACCATGCAATAGATAAAATCAACGATTATGATAGCAGAGATCAGCATTGAGAATTTTTTCTCCATTAAATCGGTTCAGAAAATCAGTTTTGAGCCATCGGCAGATACTTTTATGTCTGATGAGTATTCGTATGAAGTTAAGGACGGTGTAAGATTGCTGAAAGTGGGCATCATCTATGGTGCCAACGCTTCCGGTAAAACGAATATATTAAATGCTATTGAATTTTTCAAGATGCTGGTTTTGAGAATGCCTAAAGACAGGACTGAGAAAACTGGGGTTGTCCCTTTCTTGTTGGATGACACTTCAAGAAACGAAAAGACAAAGATGTCAATGATATTCTATATCAATCAGTCGAAGTACATCCTCAGTTTTGAATTGGATGCAAAGCATATCTATTCCGAGACATTGATTGTTTATGATTCCATTCGCCCGACCAAGCTGTATAACCGAAATTATGATACCACGACAGATTCCTCGACTATTGACTTTGGCGTAAATCTGAAAATGACAAAGAAAAGCCAGGATGTAATTTCCGGAAACACTATCAATAATTGTAGTGTGCTTGCCGCGTTTGGCAAAAGCAATGTGGAACGTACCAGGCTAAATGATGTGTATGATTATTTTGCCAAGCAAGTAAAAGATGTACTGGCTCCCGGTATGTTGCTTTCGGGATATGTCAAATCACGATTGGATAAAGACGAGGCAGGAGATTTGAAGAAATTCATTTTAAATTTCTTGAAAGCGTCCGATTTCAATATAGAAGATGTGGTATTACATGAAGAGGAAGAGCTGATTACACCTGAATTGGAACAACTGATCCAGAATGCCCCTATTGATAAAGATGCAAAGGCTGAAATGCTTAGAAAGGGAAAAATTACAAATACGGAACTGACCTTCAAGCATAAGGCAGGCGATAAAGTATATGATTTGTCGGAAGAATACGAGTCCAATGGTACCATGAGGTTCTTGGGAATGGCGGTGATACTGAATTTCCTGTTAAAGACCAATCGGTTTGTACCCATTGATGAAGTGGAGACAAGTATTCATTATGAACTGTTGGCTTATTTCTTAAAAGTCTTTCTGGCAAACAGTAATGGAACATCCCAAATGCTCCTGACCACACACGACATCAATCTTCTCAACGAGGATTTTATTCGCCGTGATACAATATGGTTTACCGATAAAGACGAACTTGGCGAAACTAAAATAGTACGTCTGTCTTCTTTGGGACTGCATAAGAATCTTTCCCCATATAATGCTTACAAGCAGGGAAAATTGGTAAAGTTGCCGTTCTTGGGTAGTCAGTATATCAACCTGAATGACTAATGATATGGGACGGACAGTAACAAAAAGTATCGCCATCATAGGCGAGGGAGAAACAGAATGGTTTTATTTCGATTCTCCGAGGATTGCGTGTCGCTATCCCTTTAAGGTCGCTCCGGATTTTCCGCAGCACAGCGACATCAATCATATACTGAAACTGGTGGAATCTTACTTGAACAAGCAATATGATTATATTGTATGTCTGTTTGATATGGACAGGCTGTATCAATATCCTTCCGAAATGCAACTGTACCAACGAGCAAAGAAAGAGTATAGCAAGAAGAAATATGCCGGAAAGGTGATGTTTGTAGAAACGAATCCTTGCACGGAGTTTTGGTTCCTGCTCCACTTCTTGCCTAATGTGGTTTGTCGGCGATACGATAGTTACGACCAATTGCTTCCTGAATTGCAGAAATATATGCCGGGGTATGAAAAGACAAAACGATATTTCATACGCACCAACCTCTATAAATACCTAACAGAGAATGGTGATTTGGAACGAGCTATATCAAACTCAGAAAAGTTATGCCAACTCTGCAAGGAATCGCCAGAGGATTTGAAGGCATATTCGGAGGTACATAAGGTGATAAGATTGCTCAATGAAATAGGGTTATAGATTTAACATTTACAAAAGCAAGTAGCGCATGAAAATACAATCTGTTCATATTAGGAATTACCGAAAATTGAAAAATTGTCATATAGATTTTGACGAGAAGAAAACAGTTTTAGTTGGTGCAAATAATAGTGGCAAGACTTCCGCTATTAGTGCTATTGTTTGGTTTCTAAAAAACACAGATAGATTCACTTTAAAAGAGTTTACCGCAACAAATTGGGCAGCAATTAATGAGATTGGCGAGAAATGGCTCGAACATGATTCTGTAGATGAAGCATTATTGGATTCTCATCAATGGGATAACATTGTGCCATCAATGGATGTTTGGATAAATGTCGAAGATGGAGAACAATATCGAGTAAATCACTTGATACCATCACTTAGTTCTTGGGATGGTAAAAAGGTTGGTGTCCGTGGACAATATGAACCCAAAGATGTAAAAAAGCTCTACACTGTTTACAAGGATGCCAAAATAAAGGCAAAAACTTTAGAGGGTACTGAAGAATGGGAGAAAGCTGGCTCTCCAGATTTATATCCAAAAAATTTATGCGATTTTTTAGGCAAAGGTCTAAATCTTAGAGAGTATTTTGATGTGAAATACTACATCATAGATCCTTCTCTTGATCCTGATAACGAAGACGAAGTGCAATCAACGCCAGACAATGAGATAGGCAACAATCCACTTGACGGACTAATCAAAGTAGATACTATACTGGCATCAAGAGATTTTTCAGATCCGGAAGGACAAACAGACAGTGATATAGATACGTTGTCTAAACAGTTTCAACAGTACTATAAGAGCAGTGGGCAAGAAGATGAGGAATTGACTTGTGAAGGGTTGAAACTCCTTGGAGGTATTGTAACAGCGAACAAAACATATGATGAAAAATTAAAAAAGACTTTTGAGGTTCCTGTTGGAGAATTGAAGAACATCAATTACCCTGGATTCCAGAATCCAGAGATAAGAATACGAAGTAAGATTCAGATTGAGGAATCCATAAAACATGACTCAGCAGTTCAATTTGCTATTCAAGGTATGGAGGAATTAGTACTTCCTGAGAAGTACAATGGGCTTGGTTATAGAAATCTTATCTCTATTTATTTGAAGTTGATTGACTTCAGGGAAAAATGGCTGAAAGAATTAAGTGAAGAAAAGAATATTGAGCCTATTCATATAGTGTTTGTAGAGGAACCAGAAGCGCATTTACATGCCCAAGCACAACAAGTATTTGTAAAGAAAGCTTTTGAAGCCTTGTGTAACAATAAACTAATTGAAGAAAATCCTTGGCTAAGCACACAACTTGTGTTAAGTACGCATTCAAATCATGTTGTCAACGAACTTGACTTGAATTGTATGCGCTACTTCAAACGAGTAATAGATGTCGGCAAAAAGATACCTGTTTCAAAAGTTGTAAACTTATCTAGTACATTCGGAACAGACGATGAAACAAAGCAATTTGTAACAAGATATATACGTTTAACTCACTGCGATATATTCTTCTCGGATGCTGTTATTTTTGTTGAAGGCCCTGCGGAAAAGATACTTGTTCCCAGCTTTCTCGCAAAAGCCGGATTAGATTCTTATTATATTTCTGTTATAGAGGTAAATGGTCGTCATGCGCATAGTTTCCGTAAACTTATTGAAAAAATTGGAATTGCAACCTTGATTGTGACGGATATAGATGCGACTGACACAAAAATAGAAGACGGAAAAGAAAAACATCCGTCCGTGATTACAGCCAAAGGAAATGATTATAAGACAGGTAATCCCTCCATTAAAAGTTGGCTTTCAGGAAAAGAACAAATAGACGATTTGTTGGCATTGGATGGAAGAGAAAAGCTTGTGAATAATGTAAGGATAGCATTCCAAACACCGGTAAACGTCAAGTGGGATAAGAATAAAGATGACTTGACTGAAGTATGTCCTTATACATTTGAAGATGCATTGATATTTACCAATCTTGAATTATTTCGACAGGAAGGGTTAAAGAAAATGGGTACTATTACCACAATAGCGAATCTGTTGAAACATAGTAATTCTGCTAATGAATTACAAAATAAGATATTTAAAAAGTTGGAAAGCAAGAGTGGTTTTCAGAAGGCTGACTTTGCTATTTCTCTGCTTTATAAAGACGATTTTGTCAATTTGGTTGCCCCAGTATATATTCAGGAAGGGCTTGAATGGATGAAGTCATATTTGGATTCTAATGGAAACAGAAATGGAGAATAATATAGACTTTCAAGTAGATGAGACACTAGAAAAGTGCATTCTTTCAACACCGCGTAAAAGTTTCTTTCTTTTTGCTGGAGCAGGCTCAGGGAAGACTTACTCTTTGGTTCTTCTTTTGAAAAAAATACATAATAGTATTGGTAAAGACCTTTTGTTGCAAGGAAAGAATGTAGCTGTTATTACCTTTACGAATGCTGCCACAGATGAAATAATCAACCGATTGGATTATAGTCCTATTTTTCATATTTCAACAATTCATAGTTTTGTTTGGGATGTTATAAAGTATTATCAGGCAGATATAAAAAGATTGTATTGTTTTTATATTGAAGAAGATTTAAAAGCGTTGGAAAAGAAGTTAGAAGAAACAGAAAAAAAGACTACCAAAACATATCTTTCCAACGTAGAAAAGTTTGAATACCAGAAAGAACGGTTAGCAAAAGCGCAGATAATAGAAAAGTTTGTGTATAATCCCAATGGCAGTAATCCTGAATATAATGCATTGAAGCATGCTGAGGTTATTAAAATATCTGCTCAAATGATTCTTGAGAACAAAATGTTACAGCGAATCATAGCACAACGATATCCGATACTATTGATCGATGAGAGTCAAGATACGAAAAAAGAACTAATTGATACTTTCTTTGAAATTCAAAGAAACTTTGCTGATATCTTTACTTTAGGTTTACTTGGAGATCAGAAGCAACGAATTTATGCAGATGGGAAGGAGAATATAGAAGATTCTATTCCTATCGGGTGGGAGAAGCCGGTAAAGAGGATGAATTATCGCTGTGCTAAACGGATAATCCAGTTGGCTAACAATATTGGAAAGGATATTGATATTCATGCAGAACAAAGACCGCGTGAAGATGCTAATGATGGTTTGATTAGGCTTTTTGTTATACAACAACGTGAGGGACTAAATAAAGATGAAATAGAGCAAAATGTGATGAGGATTATGAGTGAGCAAACCCAAGATGCAAAATGGACGACCATAGGTACTGAAGTTAAAGTTCTAACATTGGAACACATGATGGCTGCACGAAGGTTAGGATTTTCTCGTTTTTTTGCTCCACTTTATAAAGTTTCAAAATATCAGATGACATTCCTCCAGGGTTCTGTATCAGAAATAGAATTTTTCACAAAGGAAGTGCTACCAATTGCAGAATCTATAAAAGAAGATGGACGAGTTGCTTTAGAAATTTTGAAAAAATACTCGCCATTATTAAGCGGACAGAATACAGAAAAACCATATGAACTTTATTTGAAATGCAGAGAAGAAGCAATAAAGGTTGCTAATCTTGTAAATGAGAATGGAACTATCCGTGTCGTGGTAGATGAAATTATAAAATCTCAACTATTAACAGTACCGGATGTTGTAAGACAAGCGTATATGTTGAGCCCATCGGACATAGAAGATACAGTAGAAGAAGAACTACGTGCCTGGGTAGAAGTAATGGATTTACCAATTAACATGGTACGCAGCTATGATGATTATGTGAACCACCGTTCACAATTCGATACACACCAAGGGGTTAAAGGTCTTGAATTTGATCGAGTAATGGTTATTATAGATGATTCTGAAATAAAAGGATTCTTATTTAGCTATGACAAACTATTTGGTGTTAAAGATTTATCTAATGTAGATTTGAAAAATAAAGAAAATGGTAAGGAAACCTCCATTGAACGAACTCAAAGATTATTTTATGTTACATGTACTAGAGCAAAGAACTCATTAGCTGTTGTGATGTATACAAATAATCCAGAGAGAGTAAAAACTGAAACTATCAGAAAAGGCTGGTTTGAAGAGAATGAAATTATTGTAATGTAATATTGGGATAATATGCACAATAAGAGAGACTGTGCCAATTGTGAGTTACTGGACAGCCTCTCTTCTGTATATTATTCTTTTGAGGTAAGAACCTCTCGTATATACTGTTGATTCTTATCGTCAATGCCAAATAATTTATAAAGTTGGTCGTTCACATCACCATTGTAATCAATAATGCCATTGGCGTCGGAGTAGTCCAATAAGTCAGGAACCTTCTTTGCCAAAGAGGTCAAAGATTCATCGGTAAGTAAAAAGGCGAAGCGGATTATCTCGCTTGTAGCATATTTGAAAAAGTTTTTGGCTTCTTGTTCTGTAGCTAATGTTTTCAATGCTACACGAGAACGGCCAAATGCACTATGGTTATCTGCGATTGCGATTTGATTGCTACGCTTTTGTCCTCCTGCATTGGCACTTGAAACGATGACTTTCCATCTATTCAAGTGTTCCAACCCTGTTGTGATAACATTTTTATTTGCGATGTACCATCGGGCTCTGCCGCTCTTGCCAGCTTTGTCATTTGTGAAGAGTTTTATTTCTGATTTTGGGTCAAAATAATCTCCATCGTTATATTCTCTTACAAGCGTTGGATTCCGTTCGACAAAATCACTTTCAATAGAAAAGAGTTTCTGAGATAAGACAGAATCGTGCAAGCATTTGTATCTGGCAATAATAGTATCTAAACAAGAAACAATTTCATTATCAAGAGGATTTAATGGGAATAAATCTTCCTTGGGGTTATTAGCATTAACTATTATATCTTTTCCATGGATAGAATAGATGTATTTAAAACCACCACTGCCTTTCTGTGTATCTTTCATCACAATAGATAAGCCATCAGCAATACCGACTTCCTTGAACACATCTGTTGAATCAGGGAAAAATTTCAGGAAACATAAATGAGGATCATTGATTTGTGAAAGTCCAAACTGTTCAAGTCCTTTTCCTGAGCGATGAATCCATCTTGCACCGGGATAAATTAGTGAAGTGTATCTGCCCAATCTGTCACTTATTGTTTGGAAATGTTGGAATATACTTGAACTTCGTTTTTGGCCGTTGGTTGTTTCTTTTTGTGCAACAACCTCTTGATACGGTGGATTTCCTACTATCGCATTGATTTTCATCTTCTTTACTCCTGTTCTTTCTGTGATGAATTTATCTACCTGCTTGATAAAATGTTCAGGTTTGTTTTTGATTTGATTTATTAAGTCCTCGAAGTATCGAGTGTTTACCTTTGCTTTTCGGAAGCCGATAAGCGTGCGTTTGGTGATGCTCTTTGCCATAGGAGTTTTGCAGATGACAAAGATGTTTTCAGCCACTACCTTGTCCCATATACGCTGTTCATCCTCAATGCTGGACACCGAAAACAAAGAGTTCTTGACCCTTATACGGTAAATGCTGTATGCCATATACAAAGGGTATAATCCGGACTTGGAATTTATTTCAAGGATTCGGGAATCTGGGGCGAACACATTGGCGGTCACTTCGCCACGGTCAATGAAACGAGGTTCAGACAAGGTGGTTTCATAACCCTTTTCAAAGAAGTTATATCCGCCCAGACAATCGCCAAGGTGCATATTGACGACACGCCAAGGCGTAAGCACCGTTTCCTTGTCGGGATTGCGGAACGTGCTGAATATATCCGTTATACGTTCGATGCGTTCCTCCACACTAAGTTTGTCCGCTGCACGAGCCATGGCACGGATGCGCTTGCCTGCCGCACAGAATATCTCCGGGTCGTAATATTTCTTGATGCTGTTGAACTTCTGTTTGGTAACACCCTTGGGCATGAACTCCTCCCACGATTGCGGGTCAATGAGTGAAGCGAAGTTGTCAATCGTTATATCTTGACCCTCATCGCTCAACTCTGCACCGTAGATAAGCAAAGGCATACGGATGGAGATACCCCGAAGAATAGAAATAGCGGCCTCGCGGTTGTTCTTTTTCTTTTTCAGCTCTTCAAGACGTTTCTTTTCCTCTTCCGTCAAAGGTTGCTTGTCCTTGCCGCGTTTCTTGGATTTCTTTTCAAGGTCTTCAAGTTCCTCGTATTGCTCATCGGTCAGCCCTTGGTTGTTGATGTCCACCTGATTGGTCTTTGGCATTGCCTTGGTCTGGCCGATAATCTTTTTCAGGTCATCAAACTCCTGCAATTCCAAGTCATTGAGCTTCATCAACTCGTCATTATACAGGCTCTTGTCCTCGAAACCGTTGCGGACAACCCTTTCCACATAAACACGTTTGAGTTGCTCCAACATCTTGGGTACATCGAACTGGCTCATCTTAGAGCCTTCGATGGAGATAATCGGACAGAAGTTCAGGAACTCTCCCATAATCTTGCGGTCGTTCCCGCTGGTTTTTCCTGCCTTGGAAGAAATCTTTGCTGTCTCAGCAATGACTTTCAGTGTCCTGTCCGGCGCAAAGTCAAACACATAACACTGTTCCTTGACGCGTCCGTTGATGGTGGCTGGCGTCTGCACACGGAAGATGGTCTGCATATAACTTGATGCAGCGGTATTATAAGAGCCGGACAACATGAATACGCCCGTCCACGCCTTGATACTGACACCCGTGGTCAATCGTCCGCAGGACAAGGTAATGGTACGGGTGGCATCAGGATCTTTGCCGATGGCTTCTTCCACCGCTGCAAGCGCATCCTTGCTCTCTTCGTCCTCGTCACCGTCTCCTGCCACATTCACCACCTTGAAATGCTGGAATACAGGATGTGATTGTAGTAAAGCACTCATGGCACGAGCCTCCTTCACACCCGGCAACATCCATAGCGTATGACGGAAGATGTTGCGATATTCCTCGTTGGCAAACGGATAGCAACTGTCCTTGTCCTCCTTGGAGATAAGACTCAAAAATGCCTTCACATCTTTTTCATGGATAAAGTTTCCGGCTTCATTTACCCGGAAAAACTCACGGAAGTTAAAAGCCACATCTTCATCCACGAACTCATGGAGCAACCGTCCGAGGTCGTATGTATAGATGTTCATCGTGGGCAGGGAGGCGTATGGATTCGGATCACCGAAATGGGTCAAATCCCATGAAGCCTTTGCCCGTTGCTCCATCACATAGTCCCAAGTGTAAATCTCGTCCTCCTTGAAGTCGTCCAACAGGTTGAACGGAGTGCCGGAAAGACGCAGTATCTTGGTATTTGCTTTTGTCAGTTCCTGCATGACAGCCTTGCCGAGTTCTGTCTGTGTCCCTTCGTGCGCCTCGTCCACGATGATGCAATCCCAAGCGGTGGCAAACACCTCATTGTTCTTGTCGAAGTTGCCGCCCACAAGTTCAGAACCGCGCAAATCCTGCATGGAAGCGAAATAGACATATTGGCATTTACCCTGCTTCGCTCTCGCTTCAAGTGAAGCATGGCTGTCACCATTGTTCTTTGAGCCGTATGCAAAACAGGGACAGTCATAGAATATCTTGCCGAAATCCTCGAACCAGCCGCTATCCACCACAGGGCGATGTGTAAGAATCAAAGTGCGACTGAAATCCATATCCTTCACCACTTGCAATGCCGACAACGTCTTGCCAAAACGCATCTTGGCGTTCCAAAGCATCTGATTACCCCTCTTGAATTGTTTCTTGGTCTTTTCAATGGCTTCCCGTTGTTCCGGGCGGAATACAATAGGAGTCTGGTCGTGTGAAACTTCGGCGGAAGAGAGCGATTCCCGTCCCTCCTTTACGGCAACTATTGCCCGTTTGACAGTCTCAAGGTCGGTAATAAACCACTCGTTGGCCTTGTTCTCGGTATCGAATATCTTTTTTCTGATGCCGGAACGTTCCAGAACGCTATGCACTTCCTTGTCGTTGAAAGAACACAAGCCCTTTCTGCTGTTGTATATCGTCAGTTCCGTATATAAGAGGTCGTATGCGATACCAGCCGTCTGCGTATATTGGTTGATGCGTTTCTTCGCTGACTCGTTGAGAGCCTTGCTGTTCGGAGCAAGACCGAAAACATTGTCATTGTCACAAGTGGCCTCGCCCACTTTCAGACATCCCCTGTGTGCGGCATCATTGATGCGGAACACATATATCAGTTTTAATTTTAGTGAAGATGTGAATTTCATGCTGCACTATTTTATGAGATCGATAAATCGGATTCGTTTTCCCATTTTTCCTGTTTTAGGATCTTTGGCCCGCCAGTCCTTAATTTGGCAATAGACACCGTTGTGCCTGCGGATGTCATCTTTCTGACAGCCTTCGCATTGACTGACTTCTTCCCTTGTCCCGAACAAATCAGTTACAACAGTCCGGCGTTCACCGCAGCTGTTCGGGATGACACCTTTAAGTCCGTCCATCTGCCAGACGTTCCATGAAATGATGTAAGCGATATAATTGATGGATTTCAACAAAGGTCGCTTGCCGAACTTTTGTTGATAGTATTCGATAAAGGAGATAAGCATGGATTCACGGGCAATCAGCAAATTGTCACCTTGCCATTCGTAGGCGTAAATGCTCTTATACGCTTCCTGTACCCATTCCAACCATTCGCCGGAAGTTTCCGTGTTTTCGCCAACTACCCGCAACTTGCGGTCAAGCAAACCGATGCGTTCCTCAATAGGAATGGTCTCTCCCGTTGTGGTGTCATAGCGACTGACGATATAAGGGGCTTCCCCGCAGGTTATCTCCAGTCGGTTGTCACGTACATAATCTTTCCAAGTCTTGTCTTCCGGAAATTGAATTTTCTCTGAGTTGGGTCTCCACCGATGACAACCCTGTTCGTCGGTGTACTCCGTATTGAACACATCCTTTCTTCCAAACCATGCTTCATCGATCAGATTGTTCTGCGCATTGCATATCCATGACGGAGTGAATACCTCTGCCATTTCTCGCGAACGTGCGGTTTGGGTGTCACGACTTTTGAGGATACGCGGCATGATGACATGCCCGTTATCTCCGGTAATAAGACAGGGAAGAATTGGCGAATCACATTGATATCCTTCGCCCAGATATTCATAATCGGAAGTCGCCCAAAAGATATTGCGCTGAATATCCTCCTTGCTCGTTGTATGGTCTTTGAGCAGGATATTCAACAGTTCGGGCGAAAGCCGAAAGATACTATCTTCCAATATATCAACTTCAACAGGCATTTTATATCGGGTTTATGAGTATCTCTTGATAAGAGAGCCATCCCGAAGGAATAAGCACTAATAATCAGCACTATAGAAACCCGATTTGACGGATTTACAAAACAGATTATCGCAAAATGCCTTTCATATACCATTATAAATGAGTATTGAACACGGAATTTGAAATATTATGTGTACTTTTGCAAAGTAAACTATATCTCTTATCAAGAGATTCGTCTTTTCGCTCAACACATTTCACCATAAATATCCGGTCAAAAATCTTTCAGGATAAGGCTGTTCGCCTTGTCCACCACGCTTGTGTCAAGCGATGCGAGATAGATGCGCGTGGTCTCTTCCGAATCATGTCCCATGCCCTCCCTGATGACAGAAAGAGGGATGTTCTTGCTCTTGGCAACGCTCGCCCAACAATGCCGGGCAACGTGCATGGTCAGCGGTATGTTCAATCCTGCCAGACCGGCGACTTCCTTCAACGCCACATTGATGCGGCAGATGGCGTTACGATATTGTGGCCGCTCATCGGAGCATGGGTTGGTGATTATCGGCAGGAGGTAGCGGGTGGCCGTATTCTCTCCATACTTGGCGATGATGTCTTCCATGCACTTCTCCCATTTGACTGTGAGTTGCTGCCCAGTCTTTCTTCTACGGTACGTGATTATTCCGTTCTTCAAATCCGATTTTTTCAGATAGGCCATATCAATGAATGACATGCCACGGGTATAAAAGGAGAAGAGGAACATATCCCTTGCATAGTCCAGATGCGGTTTCAAAGTCAAATCAAGTTCCTTAATGTGCTTGATGGACTTCAATGGGATGGCTCGTTTTACTGTCTTCCCGATACCCGTGTAAACGTGTTTAAAAGGATGTCTCTGTTCCGTCAGCTCCTTTTCCACGGCACGGTTGTAAACGGCACGGAGTATGCGCATATAAAAGGAAACCGTGTTGGGGCAGATGCCCTTGCCTTTGAGCCAGGCCTCGTAAAGCATCATGGTGTTGCCGTCAATCTCGCACAAGAGTATGTCCTGCCCCTCACGAAACTTCATAAAACTGGTCAATGCCGCCGTATAGGTTTCTGATGTGCGGACTTTGCCAAGCTGCTTCAACTGTCCTTTGATGCCCTGCATGAAACGGAACAGCGATTGTTCGCCCGTTTGCCCGTTGAACTTCTCGACGATGCTGTCAGCGGAATCAATTCCTCCTTGCCTGTCGCATTGGGCGACTATGGCTTTCAACCGTCTGGTGTCCCAGTCAATATGTTCCGCCACTTCACGGAGATACCGTTTCCTGTTTTCACCGATTTCGGACAGGATTTTCACAGAGGAAGTTCTCTTGTCCCATTCCGTGTCAAATATGCGGTAGTCCGTCTTGACTTGGCGGACTATGCGCCCGTGGATTACCTGATAATATATGCTGCCCTCCCTGCCGCTTGCGGTGGAAGGACGAAATTTCACTTTTATGGATGCCATTCACTTTATTTTTGTTGTTTGGATTGTTTTTCTTCCTCTCTCACTGTCTTGACCTGCCTGTTGAATATGACCAGCGTGGAATCCACACCGACAACATCCACCAGTTTCTCGTAAGCTCCGACGGTCACAGCCAGTCCCGGATGCAGTTCGTTGAGCATGAACGTAGTCACATGGTGTTTGTCAGCAACCGTTCTCAACCGCCTGTTTTCTTCCCGGTACTCATGCCATTGTACCCAACTGACGGCAAACAGGGCAAAGAATACGAGCATACAACCGATACCGGCCCATGCGTAAGGGTTCTTGTGCCAGCCATCGGGAACTTTGCTCCATAATCGTCTTATCGTGTTTATCACCTTGTCCGGCCGGATTGCCTGCCACAGTTCCGGTATGACACCTTGCTTTTGCCACACCTGTTCCGAAGCCTGCTTGTCTTTCTTCACATGGGCAGTCAGCAGATCCAGTATCTTGTTGAGCTGTTCCTTGATGGTGAGAACACCATGTTTGCGCATATCCTTCTCGTTGGCTTCGGTGTATAACCGCAGACTTGCTACCGCTTCATCACCTATTGATTGCTTGTATTCCTCGATGGCTTCCTTGCTTCCGAAAATGGCATTGACATTTTCCGGTGCATTGCCATTGAAGAACCGTATAACAGGCTCCAGCTTCGCTTCCAGTCTTTTCAATGCCTCGTTCTTGTCCGGGCTATCCTTTGCGTCCAGTTTTTTCTTGATTTCCTCGATGTCCACTGCCAATGCCCCGATAAGGTCGGTTAAGTTCTGCTTGTTGTCCTTCATCTTTTTCTCCTCCTTGGTTTATGTTTGTCCTTTTCGTTGTCATTGTCTCCCCAGCCGCTTTCGTTTCCTCCACCTCCGCCACTGGATGAGACCTTGGCTTGGTGCGGTTGTACGCACAACTCCATGAGTGTGCCGATGGTCACTTGAACGATGTTTGAACCGGGTTCGGTAGGGATGCTTCCGTTGCCGTCCGCTTCCGCTTTGGCCGGTGACGGCTCTCTTATAAAAGTATCAGCCGTATTGTTGTGGAATCCCACATCCTGCCGGGTCGGTTGTGGCTGTTCTTGCACACGGGGCTGCCATTCCATGCCCTCGGCAATGCGGCTTCCGAACAGCTTGTCTAACTTATAAAAGCTCATGCTCCGGTCTATCCGTGAGCCGCTGAATGAGATTTCATTCTTCGTGAACGACACACCGATTATTTTACCTTCGTTCCTATTGTATTTGAAATTCACCCCGATACCCTGTTTTGCCAGCATGTCACACAAATCCGACCAGCAGTTACAACAGGGTAATGCCGCCTTGATAGCGTCATAGATTTGGTATTTCACCTTGTCCTTACCACGCAGGCGGTCACGCTTCACGTTCATCTTGCCCTTGGAGAAGTACAGTTCGTATTCCCTCGTGAGAGCTTTGCATACTTTTACATTACGCACATTATCGTTGCTGTCACTGATTGTGTTCCCGTCATTGTCCACCCTGTTGGCCACGATATGCAGATGCTGGTGTTCCCTGTCGGTATGGCGGCACACAATGTATTGGGTGTTCGTTATACCCATGCGCCGCATATACTCACGGGCGATTTTGACCATCAGGTCATCTGTCAGCTTGGGTGCGTCCTCGTGTGCGAAGTCCAGTGAAATATGGTACACGGGGTTCTTCAACTTGCGTCCCGGCTTGTCGTCCGCTTGCCCCTGCATACTCTTTGCTATGGTGGCGTTGTCATCCAGCCTCACGTCCTTGCTGTCGATGAGCCGTGCCTTCTTCGGGTTGTTCACGTAGTTTACCACTCTGGCGAAACTCGCCCGTTTTTTCAAGTCGCCCATCATATCCTCTCTATGATTTTGTTGAACTCGTCCAGCAAGTCCATGATTTTGCCTTTCAAAAGAGAAAAGCCCTGCTGGTGCGCCATCTTCGCCAGTTGGTTCAGGTTGTTGCATCCTCCCTCCAGCATCCTTATCTGCTGCCTGTCCTCCTGTGTCCGTGCCGCCTCGACTTTGCCATGCAACAACAGTTCGCGCAGAAAGTGTGACGGCTTCTTGCCGGCATCAGCAATCCGTTTCATGACCGCTTTCCATTCGGCAAGCGTGAGCCGTGTGGATATGGTCTTTGTCCGCACCTTGCCTTTCACCGCCTTGGGACGGCCTCCCTTGTTTCTGTTCTCCTGATATGTCATATCCGTTTTCCTTTATCCGTTAAACCGTTCTGTTTTTTAGGGCTGTAATCCGGGCTTGCCGTTTCCCGTGTGATCGGGTCGCCGTTTGTGGCGTGGTTTTCGTGGACGAAAACATTAACTTGCCAGCCCTAAAAAAATCCCTTCTAAAATGCTGTCGCTTGCCATTCCTGCCGTTTCATTCCTGTGGCTGTTTCCATTTCCGTGAGCCGGATAAGGTATTGCCACCTTCTAAAACTGGTGTGTTGTCAGCGGCATCCACAGCTGCATTTTCCACCGAGCCTTTCACTCTGTTTTCGGTTGTTGCTGCCGTTTCGGTTTCCGCTGTTCCTGTACTTTCTATAATAGGATTGGAATGGGTCGGATTCATGGAAGGCAAGCCATCCGTTCCCTCTGACGTTTCTTCTGTCGGTTTTTCTTTCTTCTTTCTTGTCGAACTGCGGCGCAAGGTCTCTAATTTTAGCCCGTTGAAAAGGAATACCCGTACCCCTTCGTATGCCTTGACTGTCTGGCGATATGTCGGATTCTCGATGAGCCGTCCGGCTATCATCCACGACTTCACGCACACCATGTCTATAATGGAGGTCACGGGATTGGAATCAACACGGATTAGCCCTCGTTCCGAGAAATCCTCCAACAGACGGGACACCGCCTTGCGCCCGATGCCCCATTCCTTGGCCAGTACCAGCATGGAGCTGTCCACCTGTCCGGGATGGACGGCATAGCCCAATCCCCGTTTGGTGCTCTGTACTTCCAATACTGTCATCTTCGACAAAAGGGAAAGAAGATAGGTAAGGTTGCATATCCCGTCCGTGCTCCCGTGCAGGAAGTACCATGCCTCCACGGACATTGCCATCTCCAATTTGTAGCACGGCAAAACAAGTTGTTTCAAATTCTTCATAAGCCTTGATGTTTTTTGTTGTGCGTCTTGCAAATTATCCTTTGGCGTTCTTGTCGGCCTTCCTGTTGGTGGCTTTCAGGCTCTTGATGCGGTCTATCTGTTCCTTGGGAAACAGGACACGCCGTCCTATCCGCTGCCCTTTGATGTGTCCCAGCTTCTCGTGCCGCCAGATGGTCGCTATGCTCACGCCCCATTTCTCCGCCAGTTGCCGGATGGTGTAATACTCCGATATGTCCTGTGGTGCCTGTTCCTGCCGGTATTCCTCAAACGCGCACCTCACGCTTGCGCCGATAAGCTGTTGAAGCTCGTCGCGCGATACCAGTACCATTTCTGTCTTATCTGTCATAATTCACTGATTTTAAGTTCGTGGCGGCAAAGGTAGGGCAATAATGAAACCTGTGAATTTGTGGTATTCTGTGAAATGACACCGCATAAAAAAAACGTCAAACAACTGGTGCTTAACGGCTTGTGGAAGTCTATGGGTTGTGGTGAATTGTAGCCACCTGTGGGTTATGTCACTATTTTATCATGGGAAGCAGCTCTTTGAGCTTCGTTATAAAGGTTTTCTCCACATTATACTTGGCAAGGCTTTCGGGTGTCAGCCCCATGGAACGGGCTGCGGATGCCCTGTAATCTTTCCAGTCCTTAAAGTAGGCTTTGGACAGCAGGATGGCGACACAGCGCATCTTGCCTTTCACGCAACTGCCGTATATCGTGGAATAGTCGGCACGCATGACGGCACGGAGGAAGTCCCGGTCGGAAACGGCATTGCCGTCCAATAGCGGCTTGCCCTTGTCGGGGCCGCTCTGTACAGTGAAAGTGGTAAGGAAACGGTACAGCCTTAAAACGGGAACTTGCGCGGTCGTGCTGAACGCGCCACCTTGCATTGTATCTGTGGCGGTAAAACCGGAGGATGCTTCTTCCGTACAAGAGGGTGTTGTTTGGGATGTTGTCGACTTGGACTCGTTTTCGTGCAGCACGTTCCTTTTGACATATCCCATCGTCATGGCGATATGGAACATCTTTATTCCGGCGGACTGTGCTTTCACATCATCATTTGGGGGCAGCATGGAAAGATGGACGGCTTCTGCAAAATATTCCGTGAAGAGTTGTGCCAAATCCTTGTCGTTGGCATTGACAATATACTCCTTGACGGCTTGAATTTTCACCTTGTCCACTTTGGCAAGCATGGCATACATTTCTTTCCCTCTGTTCCCGTCTGAATCCTTTTCACATTTCCGTATGGCGGCACGGATGGTGTCGATGCAGTCGGTGGCTTCTGTGCGTGTCATTGGTTTGGGAGAAATATCAGAACCTTCCGGTGATACATGCTCCTGTTCTTTTTCTGTAAAGAAGTATTGCCTTATGACTTCCATGCTCAGGTAAGCCACCCCTGTACGGAAAGCCGCCTTGTTCAAGTCCGCATATTTGGAGCAGATGCCGTGAAGCCTTTTCGTGTCATCGTGCAGCCCGACGAATTTCCGTGCCAGCTCCTTGTCCTCGTGTTCGGTGACATATTCCCTGATGCCGGCCAAAAGAAAAGGCAGGGGTTTCAGGCTGTATCTAATGTTCCGGCAAATATCCTTGCAGTCTGTTTCACCATTGCCGGAAGAAAGCGATTCCGCAAGTTTCAGGCTCTCATTGATTACGTTGGACAGCTTGAACAGGTCGCTGATGATGTCAAACCTTGATTTTTCCATAAGTACCTCCTTATATTTCGATGATACCCTTGAAATCCTTTAACGCTATGACGGCCTTTTCCTCCGCATCCAGTTTCAGGTAGCGGCGCAGTTGCGCCTCGCTGCTGTGTCCGGTGATGGCTTGGATGGAAGGCAGAGGGACGCCAGCCTTGTACGCGTTGGTGGCGAAACTTCTCCGGGCTGTATGGGAAAGGAGCATGTCGCAGAACCTCCTTCCACGTTTGGGGTTGAGCCGCTTCTCGTCAAAGCCGCAGTCATGTGTCCAGCCGAGCAACAGGCCGATGGTCTTCACCAGCTTGTTCATTTCATTGGGATGAACCGGGGGCAGCTTGCCGTCATACTTGGCAAGTATGGCTCTCACGCGCCTGTCAACGGGGATATAGACTTTCTTTTCCGTCTTCTGTTGGGTGATGAGTATGAACTCCGTGCCGCCGATTTCCGTTATCATGTCCTCGCATATCCTCGAATAGTCGGAAACACGCTGCCCGGTCAGGCAGCCCACGATGAAAATGTCCCTCACGTGCTCCAGTGTCCTGATGTGGGTGATGCGGCATTTGGAAATTTGCGCTTGCTTCTCATCTTCATCTATATCCAAAGCCTTCCACCTGCTGATGATAGCCTCCTTGGTGGAAAGGTCAAGGTCGAGCATTTCCTGTATCTGTTCCGGAGTGAGGTAGATGTTGTCCACCTCCTCCTTTTTCGGTACGAAGTCGGAATGACGGAAATCATCGCATTTGGTCAGCTTGTCCTCGTAGGCCGCCTTTGCCACCGTGCGGACATCGGTCATGTACGAGTTGATGGCGTTGGGCATCAAGCCCCGTTCCTTCCAGTAACCGACAAGGCTGTTGCGTGTCTCCATCGTCATGTCATCCAGTCCGAGTTTGCGGTGGGTTTCCTTTTGGTAGTTGAGAATCTGTTTTTGGATAATGCGCAGACTTTTTATATAGGCAGGTGATACTTTCACGGTACGGCCTTTCTTGGTGCGCCGTCCGGTTTCCATGTCTTCTATATAAGAGGTGAGAAAATCCTCAAACAGCATTTTGCCCTTGGGTTTGACCTCCACAATCTGCATCATACCGTTGAGCACGTCGTGTTTCACGCTCTCGATGATGTTCTTTGCCTCCTTGGGATTGAAGCCGTCAGCCTCAAATGCCGCCTTTATCCTCGCGAGGACTTGGGCGAACTGCCCGTACTTTATCCCGATGCTCGACATCAGGGCTGACGAGGTGTATTGCAGGCTGCGGTACTTTTCCCATTCAAGCTGTTTGATGGTGAAGCCCGTCACGACTTTCATGTTCGCCTTTCCGGTGCGCACACGGGCATAGATGGAACCGTAGTCCTCCTTTCCGGCCTTGGATGATTTGATGAAGATGAAATCCATACGCGATATATCTTGGTTACTGTGATGCAAAGGTACAAAATATATCCCGAAATATAGTATCAAATAGTACCAATATTTTCTAAAACCGTGAAATTTCGTGAGTATTCAAACCAAATGAAAACATATACAAATAGCTGATATACAAAGACAACCTATAAAATGGAATTTCACTGAATATATTTAGTGGATAGTGGACGACCATATATATTTATATCTTTCACCTTTCCTGATAAGAATGAACCTTTACGAACTTTCACGCGAAAAGCCGAAACCTTATAAATTTCTTTCAGGTCTATAATAACCCGGTGAGGATGGTTAGACTCCACAGCCGCATTCGTATGCCAGAAAGAAGAGATATCTCCATCAAACAGGTTTTCTGCTATTCCCAAGTTCTTATCAGCTTGTTCGCTGCTTACATAAACGACTTCCCATTTAGTTTTGTCAATCGGCTGTCCCTTATCATCTATCAGTTCCACTTCCGAAATGCAGGCCTGATTATCCTCTGTGTAGGAAGACAGAGTCTCTATACAGAAGTGGCGAAGAGTAGTCGCAACCGGTAAATCGAATGACTGCCACTCATTAGTCTCCTGCAAAGTAGTTTTTAATGCAAGATCACCGTCTTCCAGAATCGGAGTGCCTACCACTGCACGACGCTGGCCTTTCTGATAATTCTTATCAATACCCAAACTATCCAGAATGGGTTGATTCAATCCTTGCAAAACACGCTTACCCGTATCTTCCATTTCAAACACTACAATTTCATTTTCTCCCTCTTTCAGCCATGGAGCGGGCAGATAGAGTGTTTGTTGAGGGCCGATATTCCAGAAACGTCCCAGAGATTTGCCATTTACCCAGACAGCACCTTTGCCCCATTGACTCATATCCACAAAGCAATCACCTTTCTTCTCTACTGTAAACGTTCCTTTATGGAAAGCAGGAACGCCTTTGATGGTTTCGCCAAACTCCATTTCCGAAACTTTTTCTTTATACAGAGGCAATGGAGTAATAGACCATCCGGTCAACTTTTCATTTCCCCACAAAACTTGGCTGGTGATACCTTTCCGGTTAAACAGTATATCGGGGCCATAGTTGACACGTCCGGTATTTTCTACCAGAATCTCCAGTGTGGCAGGTGTCTTCGACACATTCAAGGTCATACTGTTCTGATTGTAACGACGATCCAGGCTGGCTACCTGCTTACCATCTATCAGGATCACAGCATAGTCACGCAAATCCTGTATGACAAGTTTCTGTTTTCCCGCTTTTTGAAGTGTGGTCTGATAATGAATATATCCGAAATCAACTCCCAAATCTTCCATCGACAGCACATTTTCGGACTGGGTAGTCTGATGAAATGCAGTTCTCAATGAAGCACTCTCCTTTAATTCGACTGTTGCAAAAGTGGTAGTCGGATTATCTTCTGGAACTTCCGGCAGTACTGTTCCCGCAGGCAGGTATTTCTGAATCACTTCCCTGAATGCATGATATTTGGGATAACAATTTCCCCATTCACCCAAGGGAGCGTCATAATCATAGCTTGTGGGCTGGGGCTGATAACCGCCTCCGGTATTGGCTCCATTGGTATACTCAAAGTTTGTACCACCATGAAACATATACATGCTGACAGAAACACCGTGGCTCAACATCCAGTCCAGCTGTTCGGCGGGACGTTCATAAGCAACAGAGGAATGTCGTCTGCCCCACTCATCAAACCAGGCCGGATAAAACTCCGCTACAAAATAGGGACCGCCCTTTTGATACTTATCTATCACTTTGAATATATCTTCACCAAACACTCCGTTCAATGTAGGCAGTGCGCCCTCAGTATGTCCGGCTTCCACCTGTCCACCACCGTCGCAGGTAAATAGCGGAACATTGAACCCTGCTTCTTTAATCATATCGCGGATAGCGGCAAGATACCCTTTATCCGCTGCATACGATCCATATTCATTCTCCACCTGCACCATAATAATATTACCTCCATTATTGATGGTCAAAGGAGACAGTTGTTTGCCAAGCTCTTTGATATATCGTTCACAATAGGACAGAAAACGCGGATCTTTACTGCGATAAGTCATATCCTTTTCTTTCAGCAGCCACGACGGGTAACCTCCGAAATCCCATTCTGCACATACATACGGACCGGGACGAAGAATCACATACAGTCCCTCTTCCTGTGCCGTACGGATAAATTCCGCAATATCAGCCTGTCCACTGAAGTCAAACTCTCCCGGCTGACGTTCATGGAAGTTCCAGAAGACGTAGGCAGACACCGTATTCAGACCCATCGCACGCGCTCTCTTCAGGCGGTCGCGCCAATACTCGTGCGGAATGCGGGGATAGTGCATTTCTCCACAAATCAACTGAATATCCTTTCCCTCGATAGTAAAAGTACCATTTCCTATTCTAACCTGTTCCTTGGGGGAGGAACAGGATGAAATTAGAAATGATACTATGATGTTAAGTATAACAAGTACGGTTTTATGATTTTTGTTCATCTTCATTCAAATAAGATGTGAGTTTCAAATACTCCGACCGCAACATGAGATCTGTTCTATACGGTCGGAAGTATTCATCAATTTATTTTTAGAATGTAACTGTTCCGAACAGGTTCACGGCATATTTGTCTGCATCATCATACCAATGAGTCACATTCTCTGTTTTAGCAAACTTAATGGCATATACCGAATTGTATTTCCAATCGGCTACTTTTTCGGGCATCCAGATTCCCACTTTATAGGTTCCGCTCACACCGGCTGCCACACTTCCTTTGATAGTGTATTTCGCAGCCTGATTCGGTTCCTGTTCGGTAGCCGGAATCCAGGTTTTAGGATCCACATCCAGTTTGAATTCTTTCACTACCTGGCCGCTTTCGGAAACCAATACGAGATATACCTCTTTCGGATTAATCACCGTAGCAAAACCGGTATTTGTAATCGTCAGATCGTATTCCAAGTTTCCACCTTTTGCTTCTACTTTCGATTCACTTTGAAGATTCAGACGATAGCCCAAATGGTCGCGTACAAAATCATAGAATGAACGGACAACTTCATTGCCCTCCTCATCTTTGAAGTAACTCTCATCAAACAGAATGTGATTATCATTTAATAAAGCGGGATTTACCTTTACCCGTTTCCAACTCATGATATTCAAATCATAGTTTTGCGTCACATCAAATGCCGAGTAACGGTGTTCGCGCAAAATACGCAGTGATTTTATCGGACTAATCAACTCTGCCAATCCCCATTCTGTATCCTCATTATAAGGGATCTCACCACTCATATAGAAATTGTTCACTTTCACCTCTTCCGTTATCTGCTTGTAATCATCCGTATTAGGAACAAAGTCATTGCCCGGTGCAAGCGGATGTTCGCCGGCTGTAAAATAATCATTCGCATATCCGATGCGTCCACGAGATCCTTCCTGTTCCAGTGTCAACGCTTTCTTATGATTCGGATAACGCATTTCTACACAATAAGGTGCAGGCAAGGCTCTCAATAAAGCACTGACGATTGCATTCTTCGCACTCTGGTCATTCATCAACGGAGAAGTATGCCACTCTCCCCAAGCACCGATAAAACCAACCTGCATGGTAGCAATTTGTCCAATGTATTCATTCAACAGAGGAGTAAGTTGCTCGATGTGCCGGAGAATCCATTGTTTGGATTCGCCACCGGAAGTATTCAGCCCGGCGTGATTGTATGCAAAACGAAGAATGGCTTTATACCCCTGCGCTTTCATCAACTCGAATATCTTGCGGATATTCGACAGAGCTTCAGCATCCAGGTCTTTACTCACCCAGTTAGTTAAGTAGATATATTGCTGTACAAGAGTCAGGTTGTCGTCCTTTGCATCAAATTGCTCTACTTTCTTCGTATACAAATCATTGCCATAAACCTCATAATCATTATATGGACTTTTCATTTGGTCGGCAAGCAAATTACATTCCAAGTGGAATCCCCTATCGGGATTCCTAAGCGACTCGATCGGTACAATATTTCCTGTTACCTCCGGAGTTTCCGGTTCACTCGTTCCGTCTTCTTCTCCATATTGTCCCGCATATACATCTATTGTATCAGAACAAAAGCTACACATAATACCTAATAATAAGGTAGATAATATGGTCATAGTTTTCTTTATATTGATTAACATGATTGATATACTTTTAATTTTCACCCGATTAATTTTCATTGTAGATAAAACGTGCAGGAGCACCGGTTGTCCAAGGACTCCACAATGTTGCCCCTCCATCATGAAGAATACATTGATGAGACATATCATCAGTGACCAACAGATAACAGTACGGTCCGGTATGATTAGTGATTGCATCACCGCTCCATTGACCGGAAGCACACAAATTGAATTTCCAGTCGTTCAAATGCGCCTGTCCTTTTACTGATTCATAATATTCAGGATCTTTCAATACATTCCATTGACCTTCGGCAGTTCCGGCTTCTGCAAACAAATTCTTATATTCCTGTATGGTCGGCAAACGCCATCCCTTAGGTGCTATCTTATCACGAATATCGTAATGATAATGCACTCCATAGGCTTTCACTCTACCTTCTCCGAGCGATGCAGGTGTCTTTTTGAAATTATTCGCTTCAATATCTGTACCATCAGCATATTTAGTTGCGCGCAGGTTATCTGCCAACCAAACCAATGATGTTTTGTCACTATAAAATATACGAACAACACGATAAGTAATCTTTTCATCTCCACGAACATCGATGAAGCGCATCATTTCTGTCATATTCAGTACTCCGGAAGAACGTGACACCCATTGCCCATCATCAGTCTTCACATTCCAATACACAGAATTGGAAGTCCAACGTTTGATAGAAAGTTTATCGAGCAGTGCCTGAAGTTCTTCATGAGTCAATGATGATTTACCATTCACAACTCCCACACTATGTTCGGCAACCGTCTGTTTCATTTCAGGATCCAGTGAGAAACAAAGCGAGTACGAGGTAGATTCAGGCCATTCCTGGGTATCCCATTCAAACTGCACAGCAGTTTCCGGGGTATTTTCAGCCAAAGAAATCTTAGTCAAATCTTCCGGCTGCACTAATTTGCTAGTCATACGTTTCACCCGAATGGTGCGTGCTTCCGAAGCTGCTGCGGTTATATTACCAGTTTCTTTGACCGTCCAATACAATACCGCTTCCTGCCCCGCTTTAATTCCCAATTGAGAAAAACTCTGATCGGCAGTCAGTGCAGATATCGCAACAGAAGTCGATTTTCCTGCATCAATTATTACCGGTTCTTTGAATTTCCTGTCAGTACAAATAAGCAGCTTTGCTCCATTTTCCAGAGGTTTCTCCCAAGAGAAACTATATTTCTCAATCGATAAATCATTCAAATCAATGATCGCTCCATCTTGAGGCGCGCTCAAGTAAATATCCGACATCGGAATGATTACATTGTACTTGTCTTCCTTACATCCGGCAAGCAACAAGATTCCTAATAGACTATATAATAAATGTTTCATAATGCTATCTATTTTTTAGTAACCGGGATTTTGAATTATAATGCCTTGTCCTTCAGTAATCAGATGAGTAGGCAACGGGAATTTCTCATATTTATATTGTCCATCCACTTTCGTTTCTATTTTACCTGTCGGCTGTCCGGCAAATCTTGCTTTGGCAAGTGCTGCTTCAATAAATTTTCCGTGGCGGATCAAATCCTGACGACGCACTCCTTCAAAATAAAATTCATGTCCACGTTCTTCCAACAATTTATCCAGAAAATCTTCTACAGATGAAAAATCACTCAATTGATAAGCTTTTAGTCCACCATGAGTAACCCGCACCTGATTCAACAGGCCAATCGCCTCTTGAGTGATACTGTTTCCATTGCGAACGATAGCTTCCGAAAGTAAAGTCAATACATCCGCATAACGATAGATGGGCATATCTATTTCGCACTTCTCACCTACTACCCCCTCAATTTTATATTTCACCGGAATTGCACCGTAGAAGAGTATACCTGTCGTACCACCGTCACGGTCAAGCGCCCGGCTATGGTGTACGCCCTCCGTACCTGTATATTCACCAATAATTCTTTCACGTCTCTTGTCTTTAGGATCATAAGATTCGTATGCAGGCCAGGATATTTTAAATCCTCCCCAGGCAGTCACCGACATTCCGGCAGGAAGCGGATAGTCAGAAGTCAGTACGTGAGCGAACCATTTCTGTTCCATCACACCGGCCTCGGCCACACATGAGAATATGACTTCCGAATTCTTTTCACCAGATAAAGAGAACAGAGAGTTATAATCGTCTACCAATTTATAACCGTATTCCGGTTTTGTCAATTCACGTCCTATTTTCTCCGCCTCATCCCATTGCTTGGTCATCATGTAGAATTTCAGCAATAATGTATTGGCCAATCCTTTGGTGAAGTGTCCGTAATTTGTATCTTCATACTTATAGGGCAACACATTAGCTGCATCTTTCAAGTTGGAAACAATGTATTCACGCATAGCTTCTTCCGACAAACGTGGAATAACAATCTCCGCTTCCGGTTTTTGCAAAGTCTCCAGATCGGCGATAGGTATCGGACCATACATATCATACATCAGAAAAGCCAGGAAACCACGTCCGCATTTCAATTCCGCCATATAGCGAGCTTTCAAGGTTTCATCCATATTCACGTCCTTGATGCGATCCATTGTCAAAGTCATGGAAGCCAAATACTGGGAATAGTCATACACACGACGATAGTCACCGTCGATATGCCAGTCATTAGCTTCATACGAATTGTATACGGTAGTCCATCCCCAAGTGTTTTCCACATAATCGGTTACCATTTCCGAAGTCGTCACATAGCCTGCCGCTACTTCAAAAATTCCCCACGGAGAAAACACATAATAAGCACTCGAATTGACCAAAGCATTTACATCTTCAGCATTTTGGGGAAACATTCCCGGATTAATTTTATTATATACTTCCTGCTCCAGCGTACAAGACGAAATGAGGAACAAGAGAGTTGCTATTGCAGTATAAATTGTCTTTTTCATATTCATCACTTATTAGAAAGATATTGATACACCAAAATTATATGAGGTTACATTCGGATATGCATAGGTCCCGTTGTCCGTTTCCGGGTCCAGACCTGTCCAGTTAGTAATCACAAACGGATTGTTCACGTCTACATATACACGGAGATTCTTGGCAATCTTCTGGCTGACAGGCACTTTATATCCCAATGTAATGCTTCCACAACGAACATAATAGATAGATTTCACATAGTAATCCCCCCATCCGCTTCCACCTCTGACAAATGTCGGATCTGTGGCTGTCAGGTTATTGCTATTAAAAGCTTTCAGGGCATAAGTAGAAACATTGATACCATTGTCCATACGTGTCCAGCCCTCATAATAACTGGCTCCTCTCTTTCTGCCGGCTTCTCCATAGAAATAGATATTCAAGTCGAAGTTCTTATATCTGAACGAGTTGTTCAGACCGTAGATAATTTTGGGATCACCATTACCCATATATACTTTATCCTCATCTCCCAATACTCCGTTTCCATCGCGGTCTTTCAACTTCATCATACCCGGAACCAAGTCTTTTTGAGCGTCCGGGACTTTTTCTCCCGGTTGCAGGATGCCAAGCGCTTCATATTCCCACCATGCACGAATCGGATCATTTTCTTTTTCATAAGGTTTGGGTTTCCAGTTCGGGTCACGTGTCAGCCAACGGTCATTGTAATGTGACAAGGTTAATGTCGTATCCCATTCAAAATCTTTAGTAACGATATTCACCGTATTCACTGTGATTTCCACACCCTGACTTTGTGTTGATCCTATATTACCCGCTATTTTATTTATTTCATTATAAAAAGGCAATGGTTTATTTGTCACCAACAAGTCTGTAATCTTACGTTTGAAATATTCGGCTGTCAACTTAAATCGGTTGTTGAGTATACCTAGATCCACACCTACATTAAATTCCGTAGTCGTTTCCCAAGTCAGGCTCCTGTTGCCCAAATCCGAAGCATATACTCCTGTTGATTCTGCACCTCCGATAATGGCACTTCTTCCCACTTCATAATAGTCGTAAATGCGATAACCGACATTAGAGTTACCCGTCTGTCCATAAGAAGTTCTTAACTTCAACATAGACAACCAGTTTGAAGCCCCTTTCATGAAATTTTCTTCACTTATCATCCAACCGGCTGATACGGACGGGAAATAACCCCAACGATTTTCCGGGGCGAAATTGGAAGCAGCATCAGCACGAACTGTAGCTTCCAGTAAATATCTGCCTTTATACGAGTAATTGGCACGGGCAAACAAAGAAGCAATGCTGTTAATAGAAGCCCATGAACCTACAGATGGTTTCTTGTAATTTCCTGAACCCAAACTATTATATCCAAAGCCATCTACAAGAAAATCTTCATTTCCGGCACTCAATCCATCATTTTTAAATTTTTGGAACGAATAACCACCAATAGCTTTCACGTTATGATCGCCAAAGCTCTTGGAGTATTGAGCTGTCAGCTCCATCAGATAGGCAGTACTTGTTTCCTGCGAAATATCCGCTCTTCCGTTTTTGGTCTTTCCCTGCAAAGTTGTCTTAGGCAAATAGCTGGAACGTTTCTGGAAACTACGGTCGACACCTAACTGCAACTTCACTTCCAAGTCTTTCAACGGTTTCACGGATACGAATGCAGATCCTATGATCCGGTCTTTTACCGTATTATCCTTAATATCCAACAAAGACACCGGATTCGCAACGAAGGGACGTTTCGGATCAATGAAATAATTTCCTTCAGAGTCATAGATAGGAATTGTAGGATTGGATTGGATAGCACCGGTCAATACACCGGAATATTCATTGGCATTGTCTCCCAGAGGAACATTGTCATACTTATTCTGCGAGTAAGTAGCAGTCAGTCCGAAAGAAACATATTCACTCAATTCCTGATCCAGATTCAAACGGGCAGAAAAACGACTGACACCATTATTCTTGACAATTCCTTCCTGGTTCATATAGTTGACAGAAGCCAGATAACGGGTTTTCTCCGTACCACCATTCACAGAAAGATTGTGCTGTTGCGTATATCCATTGCGCATCACCGCATCCAACCAATCGGTACCGCTAGCAGTCAATATTTCATCATTATTGAAAGTGGGTTTATATTGAGTAGGCGGAGTGTCCTGCTTTTCAACATATCCTTCATAGATACCCATTCCGTTCAACTTTAACCACTCTTCATGCATCTGTTTATTATACATATCCATATACATACGAGTATCAAGCATCTTGTAGTTGGAACGAGCTACCTGCACCGACCCCATACCGGAATAAGTCACTCTGGGCTTTTGACTTTTACCACGTTTAGTGGTAATCAAAACAACTCCATGTCCGGCACGCGCACCATAAATAGCTGTGGAAGCAGCATCTTTCAACACAGAAATGGATTCAATATCATCCGGATTCAATGATTCCAGTACATTATCAATATTACCCGATTCATAGAAACCATTACCAGAACTTAAATTGGAAGTAGAAGACACCGGGAAGCCGTCGATTACAAATAAAGGTTCATTACCAGCACCGGTAGACGCTTCTCCACGAATACGAAACTTCGCCTCACCACCCGGTTGTGCAGAAACCTGGTTCACACGGAACCCCGCTGCTTTACCCGCCAACGCACGAGATACATTCGGTACGGTATTCATCTCCACATCTCCCATGTTTACCATAGAAACGGCACCGGTCAATGTCTTCTTGTTCTGTGTACCATAACCCACCACTACCACTTCATCGAGTTGTTTGGAATCTTCCTGCAAAATGATTTTCATATTTTTTCCGGGTTGCACGGCAACCGTTTGAGACTGATAGCCGATATAGGAGATATCGAGCTGTGCCTTCGATGAAGAGACGGAGATTTTGAAGTTCCCGTCAATATCTGTTATCGTACCGTTACCCTGTACTCCTTTTTCTAATACACTGGCTCCGATAATCGGCTCCCCCTGTGCATCTGATATAGTACCGGATACGGTTATTTTCTTTTCTTGTTCAGGAGACTGTGCCTCAATGGATAATATAATCTTCTTGTCTAGTACCGAATATTTTACATTAGTACCGGAAAAGATTTCTTTCAACACACTAAAAATGTTGCTTTTATCAGCAGAAACTGATACGCGACGATTCAAATCGACATGCTTATTATTGAAGAAGAAATCAAAATCAGACTGCTCTTCAATTTCTTTTAGAATGTCCTCCACCCGCTGATTACGTACATCAATACTGATTAAAGCCTTTTGAGCGTAACTATCGGCTGCATAGGTCAGCCCAATAGAACATACTAAGAACAAAACCAATAGTCTCATAGATAATGGGATTTTTTTTGAGGTTAGCCAAAGTGACTTTACCACCCATAAAAATTGGATGCTAAAATAATTTTGCATAATTTTGTAATGACTTAAAGTTAATAAAAAGTTTATCTAAGCTTGTCGCCAAACAAGCATCAAAAAGATTTACCGATTTCCATACGGGAAGATACGCCAATATCCTCCCGTATGTTTTTGTTTAAGGGGGTCTGTCTTTCATTGCATTTTTGTTTTAAGGTTAATCAATCAATATATTTCTATTTTACTCTTTTCATCTTTTATATCCGGCGAATCAAGATAACGCCAACGGATTTGAGAAGAAAGCTGGAAATATTCCAGAATACGCTCGAGGCGTTGATTTGTAAACGTACCTGTAAATGAGTCTCCTTTCAAACGGTCGTTTTTAATAATGAATTCCACATTATACCGCTTCTCCAACATTCGTAATCCCTCTTCGAGAGGAGTATTTCTAAATATAATCTTTCCCTCTTTCCAAGCTATTTCCGACTCACCGGAGGTGGCATAAAGCTGCACTTTACTGTCTCTTGTATCATAGACCAGCTTCTGTCCGGGATCCATCAGCACCTTTTTCGAACCATTGTCAGATGAATAAATAAAACCTATTTTTCCTTCAACCAATGTTGCTGCAATCCGGTCTTCTTTTTCATAAGCCTCTACATTAAAATGAGTTCCCAGTACTTCGATCTGTGATTGGTGGGAAGTAGAAACTATAAACTTCTTTTCCGGGTTCTTGGCTACTTCAAAATAAGCCTCTCCCTGCAATGTTACATTTCTCGTGTCGCTATCGAAGCGTGAGGGATAACTCAAGGTAGATTCGGAATTCAGGAAAACCAATGTGCCATCGGGCAATGTCAGAGAAGTCATCATTCCGGGATTTGTTTTCACTTCCATCATTTGTGCCAATTCCTGTTCGCTTCCTCCCCAATGTTGTACCATCAGAGTAACGAGAAGTGGAATGAACAGCACTGCTGCCGCACGTTGCGCCCATTCCCACCATGTCGTTTTCCTTTGTCTGTTACCTGTCATTCTACTTTTCACCTTTGTCAATGCTTTCTCTGTGTCAACTTTCGTCATGATGTGAACGGTATCTGTAGCAAGATAAAGAGCATGTATCTGTTTGGCCATCCGCCGGTTTTCTTCCGACTCATCCATCCACATCTCAACCTGCAGACGCTCTTCTTCCGTTGCCAGTCCCTCACAATAACGGGGAAGCAATTCTTCTATTGTATTTTTATCAGTCTTATCCATATTCGTATTTTATTGCCTTTTACTATAAGACAAGAGAGACTTGTGGAATTCCTAAACCAAATCTCATTTTTTTTCAGAAAATCTTTGTTTTCTTATAAAAAAGCTATATTTGCAGTGAAATATCAAACTAATACATGAAAGAAGTTCACCTGTCAGAAAGCAATTTCCTATTATCTGCTATACAGCGAGGCGACCAAAAAGCATTTGATGCACTGTTTCGGAGGTATTATCCGGCACTGTGTGCTTATGGTCATCGTTTTGTAGATCTGGAAGATGCGGAAGAAATTGTGCAGGACTCTCTTTTATGGATTTGGGAAAACAGAGAAAATCTGATTATCGAAACTTCACTTAGTTCATACCTCTTTAAAATGATATACCGCAAAGCTCTGAACAAGCTTGCACATATTGATGCCACCCAACGTGCCGACACTCGATTTTATGAAGAGATGCAGGAGATGCTGCAAGATACGGATCTTTATCAAGTTGAAGAGTTGACACAACGCATCAAGGATGCCATCGCCACATTGCCGGAAAGTTATCGGGAAGCTTTTGTGATGCATAGGTTCCGGGATATGAGTTATAAAGAAATAGCGGAAATTCTGGGAATATCTCCCAAAACAGTAGATTACCGTATTCAACAAGCATTAAAGCAACTACGCGTAGATTTAAAGGATTATCTGCCATTATTACTACCGATTCTATTTCCTTAAAAACAACCATCTATTTTCTTATCTATTACTATCTGTCTATTAAAGTACTAATAGATAACTTCCGTTGTATTAGAGGTAAACTTGCATTCCCCTACTGCCAAACTTCTTTTTGGCTACGAGAAAACTATAATTGCAAGCTTCATTTATACAACTGCAAGTTCCGGTTATATAAATGCAACTTGCAATTATACAATCAGAACTTGCGTTTATAGTTTCTTCTTGGTCAAAGACAACTTATCCAATAAGGGAAAGGAAGTTTGCAATAAGAGTATAGCAACTTATCTACTGATAGATTGGAAAGAAGTAAAGCATTAATTCTGCCGATAAGGTAAGGTAAACCAGAAAGTAGATCCTTTGTTCTCTTTCGACTCCACTCCTATTTTCCCTCCCAAGCGGTCTACAATCGTATGGCAGATAGAAAGTCCCAGTCCGGTACCTTGCACAAAGGAATTGTACTTCACAAACCGTTCGAAGACATGAATACACTGTTCAGAAGACATTCCACAGCCTGTATCCGACACATAAAAATAAATCGTTTCAGGATCAAGCAAACGATATCCCATACGGATAGTACCCACCTCTGTAAATTTGATGGCGTTAACTGCAAAATTGGCAAGCAGCTGAATCAAACGGTTCTTATCCGTATACAATGTACATTGGGACAGTCTCTCCGCAAATGTGAAAGTCACATTATTGTGCCGAAGACGTAGCTGCATACTTTGCTCGATTTCTTCAAGCGTCTGGTTCACATCAATCAAGGCAGGATAGAAATCGAATGTACCGGCTTCAATCTTCGACAAATCCAGAATATCATTAATCAACTGGAGCAACAAATCCGTATTTGTTCCAATGAGTTCTACATATTCGGACATTTCTTCACGGTTTTCTACATGAGGAAGCATATTGGAGAATCCTACAATGGCATTCAAGGGGGTACGTATCTCATGACTCATATTAGCCAGGAATGCGGATTTCAATTGATTGGCCTGTTCCGCTTTTTCCATTGCTTCATGCAGGCGACTATATGCTTTCCGAAGAATGCTGATATAATATATGATAGCAACAATCAAAATCAACAAAAAGAATGAACAGGAAAGTATTTGAATGTAATACTGTTGAAAAAAAGTCTTGGGCTCATTGACATAAACCGCATCGTCTGGATAGCGGGAAGAAGGTATATTGTAGGATTTCAACACTTGATAGCAGAGATTGGCACTTCCTTCTCCTCCCGCCCCACCGGGAATATCACGTGCCTGTTCTCCATCCAAGACACGACCAAGTATTTCCAGCAAAGATTTACAGAACGATTCCGTCGAAACGTAATATCCTCCTGCAAAAGTATTATTCGACAAGTCTTCGGGAGAAAGTAAAAACAATGGAGATGGAGTAAAATTGACAATCACTTCCTGAATATGATCAAAAAGATAGTTATTATCATTTTTGTTATGCGACTCAAACCAAGAATAATAAATGATTCCCGTATTCGGTTTATAACAACGTAAAGTATCCAACAACATTTCTGTAGATAATTGAGTGGTGGAAAGTAAATCCAGATTCAAGTCCGGGAAGTTCTCTTCTACAGCTTCCTTTACATCTCCGCGAGTTTCTTCACTGATATACCTATCGTCGGAGATAAACGCCAGACGTTCCATATCAGGTATCAGTTTATAAATTAAATCGATTGTCTCCTTTACATAATAATATTGCTTCAAGATAGTTATATTATATCCCCGCCTCCATTCATCGCCGGAAACTGTATTGGCTTCCGTCAACGGGGCATGAGATAATAAGACCTCAAGAGAAGCAGGTAAATGGTCGCGGGCATTTGTCACGATTACCGGAACTTCTTTCCATACATCATCAAATAATTCGCGGCAAACAATCCATCCCGGATCTCCAATCATCACGATAGCAGTGGGAGGTTCCGGATACTTCTGACGCAAATGGGTGACTACGGCATTCGCCTCCATCTCATTCACCAGAGCAGGTACGGAAAGCGATTCCGCCTTCACAGAAATTCCTTGTTTCTGAAGAGCATCATGAAGACACCAATAAAAGTTTTTAGCCCAAGGCAGATTGAAATTAATCGAGTTTAAAACCAGTACTTCTTTATTTGTATTTTCGGTTCGGGCTGACGCAGGTGATAAGAATCCTTCAATAAAAAGGAATAATCCAAGGAGGAATGGAATGATCCGTAACGATTGTTTCATTTGTGGTATTCTATAAATAGCGGAAGCAAAGATAGTATTAATTTCTTTAGTGCAAAAAAAAGGCATCCCAAAACGAATTGAGATGCCCTTTATTATATAAAATTAAGTATCAAAGGATTATGATTTCTTCAAAGCCGCAATACTTTCTTTCAAAGAATTAATGATGCTTTCTGCATCGGCTTGCTTCTTACGTTCCAGTTCAAGAACGGCAGCCGGAGCATTATTGACGAATTTCTCGTTGCTAAGTTTCTTCATCACTCCCTGCAAGAATCCTTCTTTATGCTTCAATTCGGCTTCCATACGGGCGATTTCGGCTTCCACGTCAATCATATTACCCAATGGCACGGCAAATTCGGTCGTTCCTATCATGAAAGAAGAAGCACCTTCTGATTTGCTTTCTACCACTGTTACGGAAGACAGGTTACACATCTTGATAATCACCGGATTCAATTTCTCTACCGGATGAGTGCCTACAACCTGCAATTCGAGTTCTTCTTTCAGAGCAATGTTTTTCTGCAAACGGATGCTACGGACATTACTGATGATTTCCTTAGCTACTTCAAACTCTGCCAGGAATTGTTCATTTGCTCCGACCGGTTCAAACAGTTGAGTAACCATCAAACTTTCACCCGGTTCACGCTCACGCAGTTGTTGCCACAATTCTTCTGTGATAAATGGCATAAAAGGATGCAGCAATTCAAGCAGACGCTCGAAAGAGCTAAGAACCATACTATAAATAAAGCCATTAACAGGCTGTCCATAAGCAGGTTTCACGATTTCCAACAGCCAAGAAGAGAATTCATCCCAGAACAGTTTGTAAACCAGCATCAACGCTTCGCTCAAACGATATTTGGAGAAGAGATCGGCCACTTCAACAGCTGCCGCATCCAGTCTTTGGTCAAACCACTGAACTGCCAGATGTGCATCGGTAGGGATCTCAATAGTACCTTTGGCATTTGTCCAGCCCTTAATCAGACGGAAAGCATTCCATATCTTGTTGCAGAAGTTACGTCCCTGTTCGCAAAGTGCGTCATCGAAAAGAATATCGTTTCCGGCAGGAGCAGAAAGCATCATACCCATACGTACTCCATCGGCTCCGTATTTCTCGATCAACTCCAACGGGTCGGGAGAATTACCGAGTGACTTGGACATTTTACGTCCCAGTTTATCACGAACGATCCCTGTGAAGTAAACGTTCTTAAACGGCATCTGTCCTTCGTACTCGTAGCCTGCCATAATCATACGGGCTACCCAGAAGAAGATAATATCCGGTCCTGTCACAAGGTCACTGGTCGGATAGTAATAGTTGATTTCTTCGTTACCCGGATTGTTGATTCCGTCGAACAAAGAGATAGGCCACAACCAGGAAGAGAACCAGGTATCCAGACAATCTTCGTCCTGACGGAGATCTTCGATTGTCAAGGCGGCATTGCCGGTTTTCTCTTTCGCTTTTGCCAATGCTTCTTCTGCTGTAGCAGCTACCACATAACCGCCCTCCGGGAGGAAGTAAGCAGGAATGCGATGTCCCCACCACAACTGACGACTGATACACCAGTCTTTGATGTTCTCCATCCAGTGACGGTAGGTATTCTTGTATTTTGCAGGATAGAACTTCAGTTCATCGTTCATTACCGGAGGCAATGCCATGTCTGCAAAATGCTGCATCTTGAGGAACCATTGCATAGATAGTTTCGGTTCGATCACTACGTTGGTACGTTCCGAGTAACCTACCTTATTTGTATAGGCTTCTGTCTTATCCAGCAGTCCGGCAGCTTCGAGGTCTTTCTCTATCTGTATACGAACATCGAAACGATCCATGCCGATATACATACCGGCAGCTTCGCTCAATGTACCGTTATCGTTGAAGATATCAATGCTAGGCAGGTTGTACTTTTCACCCAGCATATAGTCGTTTACGTCATGAGCAGGAGTCACTTTCAGGCAACCTGTACCAAATTCGATGTCTACATAATCATCTTCAATCACAGGGATGGCGCGGTTTACCAGCGGAACGATCACTTTCTTACCTTTCAGCCATTCGTTTTTCGGGTCGTTCGGGTTGATACACATCGCTGTGTCACCCATGATTGTTTCAGGGCGGGTAGTTGCCACTACGGCATAGCGTCCTTCCGGATCACCTTCTACTTTATAGCGGAGGTAATATAGTTTTCCGTGCTCTTCTTTGTAGATCACTTCCTCGTCAGAAAGAGCGGTCAATGCCTTCGGGTCCCAGTTTACCATACGGACACCACGGTAGATCAATCCTTTATTGAACAGGTCTACGAAAACTTTCAGTACACTTTCACTGCGTTTCTCGTCCATAGTGAAAGCAGTACGATCCCAGTCGCAGGATGCACCGAGTTTACGAAGTTGTTTCAGGATGATACCTCCGTGTTCGTCTGTCCAATCCCAAGCATGTTTCAGGAATTCGTCACGAGTCAGGTCGGTTTTCTTGATGCCTTGAGCAGCAAGTTTGTTTACTACTTTAGCTTCAGTAGCAATAGAAGCATGGTCAGTTCCCGGTACCCAGCAGGCATTCTTGCCTTCCATACGGGCACGACGAACTAAAATATCCTGAATGGTATTATTAAGCATGTGTCCCATGTGCAACACACCGGTGACGTTCGGGGGCGGAATGACGATGGTGTAAGGTTCACGGCCATCGGGTTTCGAACTGAATAAATGATGGTCCAGCCAATACTGGTACCATTTTCCCTCCACGTCAGCGGGATTGTACTTACTTGCTAATTCCATATTGTTTTATGTATATATGATAATGTATATTCTAAAAATAACGGGTGCAAAATTAATAATTTAAATTCAAATCTTACCACCCTCGGGGTGTTTCTGTGCACGGAAAGAGAATTTATACCCCTCATAAAGAGCGAATCCGTAGAATAAAGCAGTCATTGACATCACATTTTCCAGCATAATAGAGAATATTTCTCCATAGTCCACACTTACCAGAACGTCGAAATAGGACATATCATAATCCTGGGAAATATACCCGATAATGGAAAAGAAATCACCCAGGACACAACTAATCAGGGATAATGCCGCACCGATAATTCCGAAAATGGGACGTATTCCTTTCCCTTTCCGCATGGCAAAGCCAACCATAAATCCGATAGCAATGGGCATAAATCCAATCTGACGACCCGTAGAAACAGATATCAGTCCCCATGCCACCGCACCCACAATACAGGCAGCGACTGCGTACAGTACTCCTTTGGAGAGATTCTCTTCGGCAAGCATTTCTTCTTCTGTCATAGATACCGGGAAGTCTTCCGGCTTGGGAGGGGCTAATCTTTCCAGCTCTTCATCTTTCTCAAAACTTTCACATTCTTCTTCAAAAGCAGGAAGTTCTCTGGTGCGCTTACAAACAAGACCTTTACCATTCACGAAATCACGTGATACGCAATTCCGGCAATACTTTTCAATTTCTTCTGATGTAGCCATCTTTTATCCGGTTTATGTTGAATGACTTTCCCTATTATACAAGTTATAAAGCCATTGTTAACAGATTTTTTGCAAATATAGAGGTATTTTTTCGCGCGACGTCTATTTAATGCATATTTTTGTTGACTGATATTAAACAAATGATGAAAAAGAAGCCAAATGTAAGATATTTAGCCTTAGGAGCAATCTTAATCCTAGTGTGGCTAACACAATGGATTCCTGCTCTGGCAACAATCTATTCGCAAACAATCTATCCTTTTATCTCTTACGTTTTGTCGTTTTTTTCCAATTTATTTCCTTTTGCGATAGGAGACTTATTTATCTTCCTTAGTATCGCGGGTGTGATTATTTATCCTATTTATGCCCGTCTCCGCAAAAAGTTGCCTTGGAAGAAAATTTTATTGCGTGACGGCGAATATCTGTTGTGGATTTATGTATGGTTCTATCTGGCTTGGGGACTGAATTATTCTCAAAAGAACTTTTACCAACGAACCGAAATCCCGTATACAGCCTACACTCCCGAAAATTTTCAGGAGTTCGTTGACGACTATATCACCCAATTAAATCGTTCGTACACCCCTGTAAATAGTATCAACCAGGATTTGATACGGGAAGAAACCGTACGAATCTATAATCAGTTAAGTGATAGCTTGGGCGTGCACCGACCTCCACACGATCATCCGAGAGTAAAGACCATGTTGTTTACTCCGTTCATTTCCATGGTAGGAGTAACCGGTAGCATGGGGCCTTTCTTCTGCGAATTCACCCTTAACGGAGATTTGCTTCCCGCCAACTATCCCGCCACTTATGCTCATGAACTAGCCCACTTGTTAGGTATCACCAGCGAAGCGGAAGCCAATTTCTATGCCTATCAGGTTTGTACCCGTTCACAGGCAATGGGTATCCGTTTCTCCGGATATTTCTCTGTACTGGGGCATGTACTGGGGAATGCAAAAAGATTACTTTCAGAAGAAGAATATGCAAAACTCTTTCAACGCATCCGACCGGAAATTATTGAATTAGCCAAGAATAATCAAGCCTATTGGGCTGCCAAGTATAGCCCGGTAGTGGGAGCCGTACAGGATTGGATATACGATCTTTACCTGAAAGGAAACAAGATAGAAAGTGGCCGCCAGAACTACTCGGAAGTAGTAGGGTTATTGATTTCTTACCAGGAATGGAAAAAAATGAATTAAATAGATAGATTTATGTCACATACCAGACAAGAACAGATGGAAGCCTTTGGACGCTTCCTGGACATTCTCGACGAACTGCGTGTTAAATGTCCCTGGGACCGTAAACAGACGAATGAAAGTCTGCGTCCCAACACCATAGAAGAGACTTACGAACTTTGCGATGCCCTGATGAGGGATGACAAGAAAGAAATCTGCAAAGAGTTGGGAGACGTATTATTGCACGTCGCTTTCTATGCTAAGATAGGCTCGGAAACAGGAGATTTTGACATCAAAGATGTTTGCGACAAGCTGTGCGATAAGCTGATTTTCCGCCATCCGCATGTCTTCGGAGAGGTGAAAGCAGATACAGCCGGACAAGTTTCCGAGAACTGGGAACAGTTGAAACTTAAAGAGAAAGATGGAAATAAGAGTGTATTAAGCGGTGTGCCCGCTGCCCTGCCCTCGCTTATCAAGGCTTACCGTATTCAGGACAAAGCCCGCAATGTAGGTTTCGACTGGGAAGAACGGGAACAGGTTTGGGATAAAGTGAAAGAAGAAATAGGTGAGTTTCAGGAGGAAGTGGCCAACATGGATAAAGAGAAAGCGGAAGCTGAATTCGGCGACGTGATGTTCAGCCTCATCAATGCGGCACGCCTTTATAAAATCAATCCCGATAATGCACTGGAACTTACCAACCAAAAGTTTATCCGCCGCTTCAACTATCTGGAAGAGCACACCATCAAGGAAGGAAAAAGTCTGAAAGATATGTCTCTCGAAGAGATGGATGCCATTTGGAATGAAGCAAAGAAAAAAGGACTGTAACTTCCTTACCGGCATAAAAAAACAGAGGCTCTATTCCCACCGGACAGAGCCTCCATTTTACTCAAACAGAGCGTCTGTTCATACGAATCAGACGCTCTGTTTTTCTTTATTTCTTCTTTGAATCGTCTCCCTTGTCTTTGCTACGATTCATACCTTTTATCATTTCGCGGTGAAAACGCATCTCTGCACGTTGCACGAGAAAAATCTTCTTGCTTGAAAGAATCTTTTTAAACTTACCCAAATAAGTTTTATCAAGCTGGTCGGCAGCAATACGGTTGTTGGCTACCTTCTCATTGATTTCTGCATATTGAGCTTCCGTCGTTTTATCATCCTTGCCTTTGCGCATCAAATCCCATGACTCATCATTCAGTTTCTTCTTTTTATCCTGGAGTTCAAAATAAACGGGAAAGAACTTGGCTGCTTCTTCTTTATTCAATCCAGCCTGTTCGATAATGAAAGCTTTTTGTTTTGCCCTGAACTCCTCCCGTGATAAATGCTGATCACATCCATCAGCAGCCCAAAGAACAGGCATAAAGCCACATAACAAAACGACCAATGCGATAAGTTTTCTCATTTTCTGTATTCAATCAGTTTTTATAAATCATTCTACACTTGCGTCACTCAAATAAACATATAACGAATAATCATCCAGCATGGCACGATCCACTGCTACATCAATCATTTCGTCAGATACGACTACTTCAGTATCCACTTCTGTCACCGCTACATCATCTGCTGTAGCAGGTTTATGGTCTGTTGACGCCACCCGGATAATCAAGGCCGCCCCTACAAACATAGCTGCCATATAGAGCAATGGTTTCAGTCTTGTCCATGTGCTGACAGGCTCTTCCTTAAAAGCAACTTTCTCTTTTTCAGGAAGTTTATTCATTACCTCCGAAGTCAGGTTCTCAAAGTAACCATCGGGCACTTTGAAGGAATTTTCCTTTCCAAGCTTCTTCAATAAAATATCTTCTTCTTTCATACGTTTTTCTCCTCTCTTTTCATTAGACAGTGTCTCATTTAAAAGGTTTAATCTATTTCTTCTAAAAACTTCTCAATTTTCTTCACCGCATGATGATAAGATGCTTTCAGTGCACCGACCGACGTGCCGAAGATTTCCGACATCTCTTCGTACTTCATTTCCTGATAGTATTTCAGGTTGAACACCATACGCTGCTTTTCGGGCAAAGTCTGCAAGGCTTTTTGCAAGCACATCTGTATCTTGTCGCCCGAAAAGTAGGCGTCACTTTCCAGCTTTTGCACAACTACTGCTTCGGGATCGTCAATATCCACGGTAGTCATGGCACGCTGCTTATTCAGAAAGGTAAGACACTCATTCAGCGCGATGCGATAGAGCCAGGTCGACAGCTTCGCCTCGGCACGGAAATAATCGATATTCGTCCATGCCTTGATGAAAGTGTTTTGCAGGAGATCGTTCGCATCCTCATGCGACAGTACCATCCGGCGGATTTGCCAATACAATTGCTCGCTATACTGCCCCACAATCATTTCAAATCCTTTCCGCTGTGTACTCTCCTCCTGAAGGAGTTTCAGAACTTCGCGTTCGTTATAAGGGATCATAATCTCTCGTATCTGTATGTTTATTTATGGTTTCAAATTCAGGTTATTCATCGCCTCTAGTAAGGACGGATCATATTTATAAATGTCCTCACAATACCTCAAATTATTATCGGTAGACAGATAAACCGTCTGATAATCTATAAATAAAGGTATATATTGTTCCAAACTATAATGTTTCAATTCACGATAAGCCGCACTGATGGGCAGCTTCTTTCCCTCTTCACTCACCGGCTTGATATCCATTGCAATACGAATACGGTCTTCCAACAATTCATCCGGCTCTTTCAACAGGAAGAACGCGAAGTCGAGTGCTTTTTGAAGACGGACGCAACCGTGGCTCACCGCACGATTATTCCGTGTAAAAGCCCACCGTGACGGAGTGTCATGCAGATATACGGAATGAGGATTGGGAAAACGGAAGATGATACGTCCCAACGAATTCCCGGTTTTGTTATCCTGCTTCACCGTATAAGGCACACCACTTCCTGCATACTTCGCCCATTTAATACTGTGGGGATCTACCTGGAGTCCATTCTTATCGTATACCTTCATGCGGTTACGGGTAAAATACGTCGTATCTCTGCGGTAAGTAGGAATGATCTCTTTCCGAATTATGCTTTGAGGCACATTCCAGTAAGGATTCAGTTCCATATAATAAATCCTGCTTGACAATAGAGGAGTTTTATTCTTCACAGTCCCTACACAAATACGCATCTCCAGGATAGAGTCTGTTTCTTCGTTGACGGCCTGCAACATAAATGCCGCCACATTAGCTATCACATATTTTCGTCCTTTATCCAATGCATATTGCCAACGTGCCCGCTCCATGTTTACCAATAGGCGGTCGCGATAATAATCCGTAGTATCTGTCACTCCCCAGCCATTCACACGAACCAGCTCTTCCTGCATCTTATGATAAAGCGGGGAAGCGGGTTGCGCCCGGTGAAAAGCGGCGTTAGGATTTGCACGCAAAGAGTCGAGAGCGGCCATTGCAAACTTCACGTCACATTGTTTTAAAGAAATGTGGTCGATCGAATCATTCCATCTGCGCTCCGGAGGCAAGAATCCGAATTTCAATTGACACACATACGAAAGATAGGCGGCTGTCAACTGATACTCCACGTCTGCCAGCAGACGGTTCATCGTTTTCCCTTCACGCAGTTTCAAGGTTCGTATCTGTTGCAATTCCTCACGGATGCTATCGACAGGATACAGATTCGGATTAACTCCATGTTGTGAAATGTTTCCTAACCAGAATAACATCGAGTCTGCCACCTGTACGGCAGGTTTATCGGATATGAGAGAATCGTTCAGCCAAAAGAATTCATCCTTTTCCTGATAATGTGCCAACAAAACCGAATCCCAGGGAGTTACCGGATTTTCGTTCAGGCAAATACGAATCATCTGATGAATGGTGTCTGCATTTATTTGATAAGCAGGATGGAACAGTTCCTGGAGGGAAGACAAAGAATCCGGTATCGGAGATTGAGGTTTCTCTTTTTTACAGGCTGCCAAGCAACCGAAGAGCAGGATGATTACTCCCCAAAGCAGTCGACTACTTTTCATAGACAGTCCCTCCATCAACGTCAATACACAAATTTTCTTTCGCTAAAATGGTTTGTGGAAAAATGGCGGACGCTTCATGAAGTAAGACAGATTCATCTTCATAACGGGCGGAAAAATGTCCGATCACCAGTTGTCTCACATTGGCATCCAAAGCAAGCTGCGCAGCTTGCGCAGCAGTGGTATGATAAGTTTCCTTAGCGCGTGCCTGCTCGGTCTGTGCAAAGGTGGCCTCATGGAAAAGCAAATCTACATTTTTAATTTGTTCAGCAAGAGACGGACGATAGATTGTATCGGAACAATAAGCATATTTACGCACCGGAGCCGAAGGGCGGGTTAAACGTAAATTGGGTATTACTTCTCCATCGGGAGTTACAAAATCCGCTCCGTTCTTGATGCGGTTCAGTTCATAGACCGGGACTTTATAAAAGTCTACCATGTCCCTGATGATATGATTAGGACGCTGTTTCTCTTCAAAAAGGAAACCACAACAGGGAATTCGATGTTTTAAAGGGATTGTGGTTACAGTCACCGAACGGTCATCGTAAATGAGCATCGGTTCTTTCGTTTCGAATTCATGGAAGAACACCTTATAAGTCAAAGTCTTGCAAAAGAAAGCAAGCATCGGCGCAAACAACTCTTCCAGTCCTCTTGGAGAATGAATATGTAAATCAGCAGTTCTCCCTAATAATCCGAATGTAGAGATCAGTCCCAACAATCCGAAACAATGGTCACCATGTAGATGAGAGATGAAGATATGATTCAATCGGGAAAATTTCAGTCGCGAGCGGCGTAATTGCATCTGTGCTCCCTCGCCACAATCAATCATAAATAGTTTTTCACGCAAGTTTACGACTTGAGAGGTCGCAAAATGTCGCGTAGTAGGCAAAGCAGAACCGCATCCCAATATATGTAACTCAAATTTTTCCATGGTATGCAAAGATAGGACATTTCACATTTAATCTTGCAAAGGAAAAGGAAATATTTCACCCCAGGGTTACACAGATTAATACAGATTTTGATAATTTATTTTTAGACATAAGAACAAAAGAACATAAAGGCAGCGCTTTGAAAATTATTTCTGTTGCTTATTGAACTGCTATTTTATTTTTTATTCTTTTGTTCTTATGTCTGAATTAAATTCCCTCTTATCTTCATTTCTTAAATCTGTGGTGAATAAAAAAAGCGCCCCCAAACGGGAGCGCCTTTCATTGGAAAATATTCTATTTAGATTATTTCTTTCCTTCCAACTGTTCTTTCAATGCAGCAAGAGCGTCGATATCGCCCAGCGTAGTTGAAGCAGCCTGGTTCTGGATCATCGGAGAATCTTCTCTCTTGTTGCTAGAAGATGACTTCTTAGCACCAGAAGCAGCTTTCTTTTCTGCTCTTTCTTCAGCCTTAGCTACATCTTCGAAGATACGGCTGTGAGACAGGATGATTCTCTTAGCGTCTTTGTTGAACTCGATCACTTTGAATTCAAGTTTCTCATCCAACTGTGCTTGTGAGCCGTCTTCTTTTACAAGGTGTTTCGGAGTTGCGAAACCTTCTACACCGTAAGGAAGAGCTACAACAGCACCCTTATCCAACATTTCGATGATTGTACCTTCGTGTACAGAACCTACAGTGAACACAGTTTCGAATACATCCCAAGGATTTTCTTCGAGTTGTTTGTGGCCAAGGCTCAAACGACGGTTTTCTTTGTCGATTTCCAATACCTGAACTTCGATGTCAGCACCAATCTGAGTAAATTCTGATGGGTGTTTTACTTTCTTAGTCCAAGAAAGGTCAGAGATGTGGATCAAGCCGTCAACACCTTCTTCGATTTCTACGAATACACCGAAGTTAGTGAAGTTACGTACTTTTGCAGTATGCTTAGAACCTACAGGATACTTTTCTTCGATAGTTTCCCATGGATCTTGTTTCAGTTGTTTGATACCCAAAGACATCTTACGTTCTTCACGATCAAGTGTCAGCACAACAGCTTCTACTTCGTCGCCTACCTTCATGAAATCTTGTGCAGAACGCAGGTGTTGGCTCCAAGACATTTCTGAAACGTGGATCAAACCTTCTACGCCCGGAGCGATTTCGATGAATGCACCGTAGTCAGCCATAACGACCACTTTACCTTTCACCTTGTCACCAACCTTCAAGTCAGTATCAAGCGCATCCCATGGGTGCGGAGTCAGTTGTTTCAAGCCAAGAGCGATACGTTTCTTTTCGTCATCGAAGTCAAGGATAACAACGTTGAGTTTCTGATCCAGCTCAACCACTTCTTTCGGATCGCTAACACGTCCCCAAGAAAGGTCAGTGATGTGGATCAAACCGTCTACGCCGCCAAGGTCGATGAATACACCGTAAGAGGTGATATTTTTAACAGTTCCTTCAAGAACTTGTCCTTTTTCAAGTTTACCGATAATTTCTTTCTTCTGTTGTTCCAGTTCAGCTTCGATAAGAGCCTTGTGAGATACAACAACGTTTTTGAATTCCTGGTTGATTTTAACCACTTTGAATTCCATTGTTTTGCCAACGAATACATCATAGTCGCGGATCGGTTTAACGTCGATCTGAGAACCCGGCAAGAATGCTTCGATTCCGAATACGTCTACAATCATACCACCCTTAGTGCGGCACTTGATGTAACCCTTGATAATTTCTTCATTTTCCAGAGCAGCGTTAACGCGATCCCAAGAACGAGTAGCGCGAGCTTTTCTGTGTGACAGAACGAGCTGTCCTTTTTTGTCTTCCTGATTTTCGATGTATACTTCTACTGTATCACCGATCTTCAGATCCGGATTGTAACGGAACTCATTCAATGGGATGATACCGTCTGATTTGTAACCGATGTTCACAACTACTTCACGCTTGTTCATTGCGATTACGGTTCCGTCAACAACCTCACGGTCGTTCACTTTGTTAAGCGTACCGTCGTAAGCTTTTTCCAGTTCATCGTGGCTAACGTTGGTTACTGTTTCGCCATTTTCATAAGCATCCCAGTTGAAATCTTCAATAGGAGCTACGTTCTTTAAGTTTTCCATTAATAAATAAATTGTTTAATACTTTAATTAAATAAGACATTATATTATCTATAAATCGGGCGCAAAGGTAGGAATATTTTCTTGATTGACAAAAGAATGGCAGAAGAAAAGAGAATTATATCCGTATTTTTTGTAATATTGCAATCTTTAATTTATACAGTTTTTGCCATGGACGAGAGATTGGACAAAGTCAAGGTGCAATGCGACTATTTACCGCTTATTAATTTTGCGATACAACAAAACGGTGCATCAATCATTCATCAGCTTTCTATTGAGAATACAACGCCTGCCCCGCTGAAGGACATTCAGGTACAAATCACGACAGAACCGACTTTCGGAAACGCCGCTCCAATAGCTGTGGCACAGATTCCGCCCAATGAATCGATATGCCTGTCGTCATTCAATCTCACTTTGTCCGCCAACTATTTCACACAGCTGACCGAACGTTTATCCGGCAATCTGAAAATTGAAATTACTTCCGAAGTAGAATCCGTATTCTGCCAAACCTACCCTATCGACATTCTGGCATACGACCAATGGGGAGGGCTTAATGTATTGCCCGAAATGCTGGCCGCTTTCATCACCCCCAATCATACAGCTATTGTGCCGATCATCAAGAGAGCCGCTTCCATCCTGGGACAATGGACTGGTAATCCGTCCCTCGACGAATATCAAAGCCGCACTCCGGACCGGGTAAGGAAACAGATGGCCGCCATCTACACGGCTATCACGGAACAACAGATTATATACAGCACCATCCCCGCCAGCTTCGAGGAATATGGGCAACGTGTACGGCTAGCCGACTCCGTAATGGCACAAAAACTGGGAACCTGTCTGGATATGGCCTTGCTCTATGCTTCCTGCCTGGAAGCAATCGGTCTGAATGCACTCATTATCATCACTCAAGGGCATGCTTTTGCGGGAGCCTGGCTAGTGCCGGAGACTTTTCCGGATCCTACCATTGACGATGTTTCCCTGTTAACCAAACGGACAGCCGAAGGAATCTACGACATTACCTTAGTTGAAACGACCTGCATGAACATGGGCCATTCGTCCGATTTCGACGATGCTGTGAAGAAAGCGAACGGAAAGTTGACGGATGGAAACAGTTTCATTCTTGCCATAGATGTGAAAAGAGCGAGACATTCGGGCATCCGCCCCATCCCCCAACGCATTTTGCATGGACAGGTATGGGAAGTAGAAGAAAAGGAGACCGACATTCAAAAAAGTGCCGTTCATGCCACTCCGCAAAGTATCAATCCGTATGATTTATCGGGCAATGAAACCCAGACCGTAATCACCAAACAACTGTTATGGGAAAGACGGTTGCTGGATTTAAGCCTGCGCAACAACCTGCTGAATATCCGGATTACCAAAAACACGCTCCAACTCATCCCGGCTAATCTATCCTGTCTGGAAGATGCATTGGCCGACGGAGAAGAATTCCGCATCCTCCACCGCCCTGCCGATTGGGAAAGTCCGGCGATGGACTTCGGGATTTATTCCTCCATACCGGAGTCTGATCCCATGGTTGGTTTCATCAACTCGGAACTTTCACAGAAAAGGTTACGTTTCTATCTGCCCGAAAACGATTTAGGTAAGGCACTGACTCACTTATACCGCTCTTCGCGTACTTCTATCGAAGAGAATGGAGCCAACACACTCTATCTGGCTCTCGGACTTTTGAAATGGTACGAGACACCTTCCAGCGAACGTCCCCGCTATGCCCCCATCTTGCTATTACCGGTTGAAATTATCCGTAAATCGGCAGCCAAAGGTTACGTAATCCGTTCCCGGGAAGAAGAAACAATGATGAACATCACCTTATTGGAAATGCTTCGCCAAAACTTCGGAATCACCATATCAGGATTGGACCCGTTGCCTACCGACGAAAGCGGCGTAAACGTCAAGCTGATCTATTCCATTATCCGCAACAGCATTAAGAACCAGCGTAAATGGGACGTGGAAGAGCAAGCGATTCTGGGTATCTTCTCTTTCAACAAGTTCATCATGTGGAATGATATTCACAACAATGCCAACAAACTGGTTCAGAACAAGATTGTGTCCAGCCTCATCAACGGAAAGATAGAATGGGAAGCCGCCACAGAGGAAATAGATGCAACGGATATGGACAAACAAGTGTCGCCCGCAGACATTGTATTACCCATCATCGCCGATTCTTCGCAACTGGAAGCCATCTACGAAGCCGTACACGACAAGACTTTCATCCTGCACGGGCCTCCGGGAACAGGAAAATCGCAAACGATTACCAATATTATCGCCAACGCGCTTTACAAAGGAAAACGTGTTTTATTTGTAGCGGAAAAGATGGCTGCCCTCTCCGTTGTGCAAAACAGATTGGCAGCTATCGGGCTGGCTCCGTTCTGTCTGGAAATTCATTCCAACAAAACAAAGAAATCCGCCGTTATCTCGCAACTGAAAGAAACTACGGAAATTATCAAGCAGACACCTCCCGAAGAATTCAGAAAGGAAGCGGAACGCCTGCTGAATTTACGGGCGGAATTGAATCAATATATCGAAGCCCTGCATAAAGAATACCCGTTCGGGGTTTCATTATACGACGCCATTATTCATTATCAATCCGTGGACGTCGAATCTTGTTTTGATATTCCAGAAGCTTATCTGGATACATTAGATAAAGACACATTTGCCCAATGGGAAGATGCCATCGAGCTGCTAGTCCGGACGGCCAATGCGTGTGGACATCCTTACCAGCATCCATTAACCGGTATCTCGATTACCGAATATTCATCAGCCGTTAAGGAGGGATCCTCCCAACTGCTCACCGGATTTATCGACCTGTTGACCACCATCCGGCAGAAGCTGGATGTATTCTCCATACTTCTAAAAGATACGGATATACACCCTACACGCAAGGATTTCCAGACAATCTCCCACATCATCCGGAGAATACTCGACATTCCGGAACTGACTCCCGGATTGCTGACTTTGCCATTGCTCAACGAAACACTGAATGAATACCGGGAAGTAGTGGTTCACGGACGGAAACGGGATGAACAAAGGAAAGAGATAGAAACCGGATTCACCCAAGAAATCCTGTCCATCAACGCAAAGCAGATGTTAGCCGAATGGAACCGGGTATCCGATCAATGGTTCCTTCCCAGATATTTCGGACAACGGAAAATCAGAAAGGCAATCAACGTATATGCTTTAAAAACGATTGAAACAGAAGACATCAAACCTCTGCTCCACCGCATTATCCGGTATCAGGAAGAAGCAGAAGCCGTCCGGAAATACATCGGGCAACTTCCCTCCCTATTCGGACGCCCCGGCAAGAACGAGGATTGGAACACCATTGAGCAGATAATCGACGACATGACTTCCCTTCATTCGCATTTGTTGAACTACGCAAAAGACATTGCCAAAGTTTCGCAAATCAAGCAGAATTTGTCCGCACAACTCACTGAAGGAATTCAAACATTCAGAGACATCCATGCTCATTCTTTCAATGAACTGTATCAGCTCGCAGATACACTCACAGCCACCGAAAAGAAATTGTCCGGCATGCTGGGTATCTCGATCGAAGAACTTTATACCGATTCAGCCGACTGGATAACGATTGCCTTGTCAAAAGCCCGAACCTGGAAAGAGAACCTCGACAAGCTCAAGGACTGGTATCAGTGGCTACAAGCCTACCAAACCCTGCATAGTCTGGGAATAGGATTTATCGCGACGGAATATAAAGAAAAGAATATTCCTACCAGCCAACTTACAGACAGCTTCCGCAAGAGTTTCTATCAGGCAGCTATCCGGTATATCATTGCCAAAGAGCCGACTCTGGAATTATTCAACGGTAAGATATTCAATGACATCATTGCTAAATACAAACAAATATCCGCCAAATTCGAAGAAACGACGCAAAGAGAATTATTTGCCCGGTTGGCCTCCAACATTCCGTCTTTCACTCACGAAGCCATCCAAAGTTCCGAAGTGGGTATCCTTCAAAAGAATATCCGCAACAATGCCCGCGGCATATCTATTCGCAAGCTATTCGACCAAATTCCCACTTTGTTGTCGCGCATGTGCCCGTGTATGCTGATGAGTCCTCTTTCCGTCGCTCAATTCATCGATACGGACGCTGATAAATTTGATTTGATTGTCTTTGATGAAGCCTCACAGATGCCTACTTATGAAGCGGTGGGCGCCATTGCACGGGGTAAAAACGTCATTATCGTAGGCGACCCGAAACAAATGCCTCCTACCAGTTTCTTCTCGGTCAACACCATTGATGAAGACAACATTGAAATGGAAGATTTGGAGAGTATCCTTGACGACTGTCTCGCTCTGTCTATCCCTTCCAAATATTTATTATGGCACTACCGAAGCAAACATGAGAGCCTCATCGCTTTCAGCAACTCCGAATATTACGATAACAAACTGATGACTTTCCCCTCACCGGACAACATTGAATCGAAAGTCAGGATAGTCAACATCAACGGTTACTATGATAAAGGCAAGTCGCGCCAGAACCGGGCGGAAGCTCAAGCTGTGGTGGACGAAATAGCCAGAAGATTGAGAAGCGAGGAATTAAGAAAGAAAAGTATCGGTGTAGTCACTTTCAGCATTGTCCAACAAGCCTTGATAGAAGACTTATTATCCGACCTTTTTATCTTTTACCCCGAACTGGAAACTCTTGCGCTGGAATGCGACGAACCGTTATTTATCAAGAACCTGGAGAATGTGCAGGGAGACGAACGCGATGTTATTCTCTTCTCTGTGGGCTATGGCCCGGATGCAGAAGGGCGCGTCAGCATGAATTTCGGACCACTGAACCGGGCAGGCGGCGAAAGAAGATTGAATGTAGCCGTTTCCCGTGCCCGGTATGAGATGATTATCTATTCCACCCTAAGGTCGGAGATGATCGACCTGAACCGGACTTCTTCTATTGGAGTAGCCGGACTAAAACGTTTCCTCGAATATGCGGAGAAGGGAACCCGAAGCACCATCAACAGTGTGCCAAGACAACTGTCGGAAGCAACAGTCTCCATCGAAACGATCATTGCCGACAGACTGCGCTCATTGGGTTACACCGTGCATACAGACATTGGTTGCTCCGGATACAAAATAGACATAGGTATCGTCGACACCGAAAATACCTCTAACTATCAGTTAGGTATTATCTGCGACGGCAAAAACTACAAACGTACCAAGACCGCACGTGACCGGGAAATTGTGCAGAATAATGTATTGAAAGCACTCGGATGGGACATCTACCGGATATGGACAATGGACTGGTGGGAAAAGCCGGACGAAGTAATGGCAACTATCCAAGAGGCTATCGCCCGGAAAAAGAGTTCAAAGGTCGGCTCAATGACAGCAACCGAAATCAATTCTACTCCGACAGAAGTGACAGAACCTGCACCGACGACACAGATGACCAACAATGAGATTTCATTCGTACTCAAGGCATCGCCTGCTGCTCCTGAAAAGCAAGCTGCTTCCGTTCTTTCTACTCAAAACCGGATAGAACAAAAGTACAAGTTTGCAAAGATCACCCCATACAGTTATTCACCGGAAGACTTTTTCTTTACGGACAGTTACTCTATCCTCCTCTCCCAAATACGGAAGATTATGGAAAGCGAGGCGCCAATCAGTAAATCCCTGCTCTGTAAGAAAATCCTGTCCGAATGGGGAATCAGCCGCTTGGGAACACGGGTAGAGGCACAAATAGAAACAGCACTCGACACATTGAATATCTATCGCACAGAATACGAAGGACTTGTCTTCTGCTGGAACGACAAAGAGCAATGCGCTTCCTATTCAATCTATCGCCCGGTTTCCGACCGGGAAGCGACAGACATACCACCTGAAGAGATAGCCAATGCCATCCGGCAACTATTGACCGACTCCATCAGCCTGCCTGCGGCAGATTTGATAAAAGCATGCGCACAACAGTTCGGCTTTGCCCGTATGGGATCGAACATAGACGCTGCCATGCAAAGAGGTATTCGCGAAGCTGTGAAAAGGAATTACGCCAAGATAGAAAATGAACGGGTAACGATTGCCAATTAGATTAATACCCTTTCTCCAAACATTTCAAACGGTTAATAGAATCGGATACATACGCATTGTCCGGTTCTATTGACCGCCAATAACAAAGTTCTCCAATCAGCCGTTTCAGATAGACAGGATCACTCGAGCCAATCCGGCGCTGATGTTCCGCCAAGCCTTTCGTCAGGATAAAATAGACATTCTTCCGGATCTCTCTCTTTCTGGCTTTAGGGATTGTCAGTTTCGCACCGGAAGAGACAGATACTCCTGTAATAATCTTCCTGCCATACTCATTGATAAAACGGGTCTTTTTATGATTCGGTTCGAATTTCTCATCACGGATGATTTGTTTGATCCGGGGAATGATTTGTTCTTTGGGAAACACATCTCCCGAAAAAGTCAGGTCATCGGCATAGCGGGTATAAGTCAGTCCGTATTCCGCTGCCAGTGCCGCCAATTTCTTGTCCATCTCATACCCCACGATATTGCTTAACGCCGGACTTGTAGGCGCTCCCTGCGGCAAGTGCCTGTACAAGCAGCACAACACTCCCAATACCTTAGACACATTTTCCGGATAACCAATCTTCTCAAATGTCTTTTTCACCCTCCGGCTCCGTATCGAAAAGAAAAAATCATGAATATCCATTTTCAAGACATACCGTTTTCCCAGATGGGGACTGGCATTATCAACCACAGAATGACCGCTCCGGAAACCTACTGCCGCCGGATGAATCATTGTCACAGATGATAATATTCGAGAATTAATAGTGGTTTGAATAGATTGTAATTCTTTGTCAGGAGCAGAAATCATCCGATAACCTCCCTTTCTTTTTCTCATCCAGAACTCCCGGTAATGTTCGGAAACATCCCGTAGAATTTCCTTCAACCGTGCCGTTTCCACTCCCAACAAGTTGGCGCACCAAACAACAGCCGATTCATCAAACTTTTGAACATACTGCGTTCTCGGAACAGTTCCCCCCAAAGCATGCCTAAGCCAGGCTCCGTGTTCCCATTTTACCTTAGTAGTCTTTTCTTCCTTACCACTGCTTGTTGCTTTCCATCTTTTATACCCCTCCTGTTTCCTGCTTGAAGAAATTATCTTATAAACAAGGAAAGCGGTGATAACAATGATCGTTATTAAAATTCCGTCCATTTTGTATATGCATATAAAAAAGAGAGAAGAGAGGATGACTTATTTACTAAAATAAATTTAGGTATTTATACCTTAGAATTTATTTTCTAGGAAAATACCTGTGCTTATGAGGCGACTACACCTCTTTGATGCTAAATTCTGCCCTCATCCTCTCTTATACAAAGATAACTAAAATCTTTCGATAAAACAACCGGAACGAAGAAAACTATCGGTTGAACAACTCAAACGTGAACTTACAGCCTATTCCTCCAAATTTCCAGTTTTCGCTACTCACAAAAACTCCTACGTCGAAAATATGCGTACCGATGCCATATCCTACTTCCAGATAAGGTTGAAGGTGCGGCATAGAGAGGGCACTGATATAAATACGTTCATTCTGCACATAACGGGTGTACTTCATCAGATGCCGGAGAATAAGGAACGGAGCTTCGTAGGTGAAATGCCCCCGTACATAACGGCGGGAGGAGTTATACCAACGTGAGTCAAGCACCTGAAATACTCCGCCGATTTCATCATTCCAACCTACGGGAAGATTATGGCGGGAGAAATTGGCAAAGTCCACAAAATACAACTCATCCTGATTGGTGAATGCTCCGAATCCGAAACGATAATAAATATTACGCATCAATCCCAACCGGATTTGATGCTGAAGGTCAAACTCTATTCTTTCATATTCACCCGTACTCTTGAACACTCCTTTAATACCTCGTTCATAATCGACCGAGAAAGTCGGGTATAAAGAATGGAGGTTAATCTTTCGCTTTCCGTTCATATAATAATAGAGTCCCGGAGTCCACTCTATCCGGATGCGGGGAGCAAAACTGATATAAGTGTTCTTGAATTTATCCATAAATTCCGGGGGCGGCATCGGATAATCACCGGTAATCACAAAACGGGAAGGCTCTACCGCTGTTCTTTTATGGGCAGAGAAACCCAGACCGATATCCAGTCCGTTGACTACTTCAACGGTATGACGGAAATTGAAATACAAGTCCTTAAAATAATCGAGATGAATTAAATCGAAATTGAAGATACTGTCCGGCATAGCTTTCAGTTCGTCCAGCACTTTACTACTATAAATACGGTTACCGTTACCCACATTCAACCGGAAGAATCCCCGTTTCTGCGGCCAGTATTCAAAATCGGCATTCAATGACCAGTAGAATTCCTTACGCGTAAAGTTGTATCCGAGTTTAGGCACAATGCGAAGTAATTTATCCCCTCTGAAAAGACGGTTATAACGAAAATCCTGTCGATAAGACAAACCGTTGCTTCCACTATAACTGAATAAGAGCGGATTGATAAACGGAGAGAATCGCACGCTTCCGATATTGGACAAGTTGAATTTATAATCTTCTACCATCAAATCACCCATCGTTCCCCAAAAGGCCTGACTCTTGGACGGCTTTTCTACCGTTGTCGTGTCACGCCGAAGCAAATTGTCGGAATATAGTTTCTTCTCGCTTTCGCTCAAAGGGATGGGGCGCATGATGGCAAAGGTAGAAGCATCCGTCTTATAAGCATTCGTATCACACTGCAAAGAGAAGGATTCTGAAAGGTTATAATTCTTCTTTTCTTTCTTACGTACCTTCTTTTCTTTCAATTCAATGGATTTATAATCTAAAGAAGCGGTATAATTACCGTCCACCTTATTTCCGAGAAATTTGAAAAGAGCTTCCACTTCATAACGCACTGGCAGAAATTCATTTTTCTTGCCTACATCTCCCATCTTAATCCAACAGGTAAATGTTATCAGTTCCGATCTCCCCGAAAAACGAATTTCACGAACACTCCAAACGTTACTACTGACCACCATATATCCACCCACCAACTGATCGCTCTTAGTGCGGGGGATAAAACGAACCCGATAATCCAGATTGTTAGGATCTCCCATCACGCTGTCTATCCGGTATTTATAGTATTTCTGTCCGTTTTTGGCCAGTGGTGACAATAAACGTTCATCATTCAATAAAGAAGAAGAGTAGATATTTACATTAAAATACTCGAGCAATCCAGGCAATCCCCTGTTTCCTCTCACAGTTCCCTGGGAAGCCTTTACTTTCTGATCGTAAATATTGGGAGCCGTATAATGAAGGTCACTGTATGTTTCAAGCAGATATTCGCGAACACCCTTTTGCAAACGAAACATAGAAGGTACATAACGGAGAATAAAATTCTTCTTCTGAATATCCATCTTACCTTTTATATATAGGTTCGCGCGATAATCACTGACTATCGTTTCATACAAAGGTGCAAAAGTCATCACACGTTCTATAATGGAGTCAGCAGAGATTTCCTGATGGGTATAAGGATTCATTATATAATTATTGGCTGCCCCCTTTGGTATAAAAGAGAACAGACACAATATGCATCCTATCAATATTTTATCTCTCAATCGTCGTATCTCCTTCATTAACGTAGGCAAATATAAAAAAGAATATCGAAAAGCAAGAAAAGTTAGACACTAAAAAGAGTTATCAGAAGAAAACCTTCACATTATTCAAAATAACATGGAGATAAGCTAAATCTTTGGTGCGGTTGTCTCGAAATAAATGCAGGAAGCTCTGCATATTCTGCTATTCTCTTCATATATAAAAAACGAAAATCCTCTTTCAACCTATCACCACCTTTCTGAAACTCTTTATTCATCGTGCTTGCAGAATGGTGATAGGTTGAAAGAGGAATTAATAAAACCTGTATGGAAGAAGTTATAATATGAAGGGGATTTTAACAATAATGGAAAAAATACAAAGTTCCAATATCTGTAAATATAAGAGCCCCCTGAAAACATATTAATGACTAAATCAACCCTTCTATCTTTTTATTTATCACTTTATTCTTGACAAAGAAGAAAATTGTCGTATCTTTGCGATACTCTTCATATCAACCAGGCAGGGAACCTGCCTCGTTTCGTGGCAGGCATTTTTATGCCTGTCCTGATGCTTCATATGGCGGTTTCGTACCCCCGTGTGGAGTGTTAATGCACCCACTGCCTGGTTGGTGAAGAGTAACGGGAAAGGCGGAACCGCTCTTATTTCATAGAAAATCTTCGCCTACCACCTTATTCATAATTATATTATGGAAACAAAACAGGTTACCGTTCAACCAGCGGTGGGAGGCATGATAAAGGCTTCCAAAGATTCATTCGTTATTCCTAAAGAGGAATTAAAGGATTTCTACCTTAAATTCGCTTTCCTCCTGAACCCGGATTCCTGCTCCATAAACCGCACCGAATTCGAACTTTTAAACATTCTGCTGAAAGACCTGAAAAAAATCCTGGCAGCATTGACTCACCTCAACACCCATCCTTGGGACGAAGGCATTGCAGAAATCCAAATTTCATGCGGTGTTTACTCCCTACAAGACAACTTGAGCAAAAAAGAGCGTATGCAGATGAACACCTCTACGGGTAAACACCTACAATTTCTTACCCAAATGGCTGTGAACAGCCCAATGTTCAAACTGTTATTCAAGAACTATCACAACCATTATATCCAAGTGGAAAGTTTGGTTAAACAGATGGCTAAAGAAATCGACCAACAGCAACAACAAGAATAGAAGTTGGAGAATAAACAGAGGGGGTACTTTTAGAAAAACACATTATTTTTCAAAATACCCCCTCCAAAATAGGGGTACTTTCAGAAAAAACATATAATTTTGCGCCATCAACCGATAAAAAATAGACCATTTATGTCAAAAATGCGTTTTTTTGCCTTACAAGAGCTTTCCAACCGGAAACCTCTGGAAGTTATTGCCCCTTCCAACAAACTCTCTGATTATTATGGTAGCCACGTGTTCGACCGCAAGAAGATGCAAGAGTATCTTCCCAAAGAAGCATACAAAGCTGTAACCGACGCTATCGAAAAAGGTACACCTATCAGCCGTGAAATAGCAGATTTAATTGCTAACGGTATGAAAAGTTGGGCTAAGTCACTCAACGTCACTCACTACACACACTGGTTCCAGCCTCTGACAGACGGAACAGCCGAAAAGCATGACGGCTTTATCGAATTCGGCGAAGATGGCGGAGTGATTGAACGCTTCTCCGGAAAACTACTGATCCAGCAAGAGCCGGATGCTTCTTCTTTCCCTAACGGCGGTATCCGCAACACTTTCGAAGCACGAGGATATACAGCATGGGATGTTTCTTCACCGGCATTCGTTGTAGATACCACTCTTTGTATCCCCACTATCTTCATTTCTTATACAGGTGAAGCGTTGGATTACAAAACTCCATTGTTGAAAGCACTTGCCGCTGTAGATAAAGCAGCAACGGAAGTCTGCCAGCTATTCGACAAGAACATCACACGCGTATATACCAATTTAGGATGGGAACAGGAATATTTCCTTGTAGACTCTTCCTTATATAATGCACGCCCCGACCTCTGCCTGACAGGACGGACACTGATGGGACACTCTTCTGCCAAAGACCAACAGTTGGAAGACCATTATTTCGGCTCTATCCCTCCACGTGTCACTGCATTTATGAAAGAACTCGAAATCGAGTGTCACAAACTCGGTATTCCTGCCAAAACACGCCATAACGAAGTAGCTCCCAACCAATTTGAGTTGGCCCCTATCTTCGAAAACTGCAACCTTGCCAACGACCACAACCAGCTCGTCATGGATTTGATGAAGCGTATCGCCAGGAAACATCATTTTAATGTACTCCTGCACGAAAAGCCATATAGCGGAGTAAACGGTTCGGGCAAGCACAACAACTGGTCGCTCTGTACAGACACTGGCATCAATCTGTTCGCTCCCGGAAAGAATCCGAAAGGAAATATGCTATTCCTCACCTTCCTGGTAAATGCCTTAATGATGGTTTATAAAAATCAGGATTTATTGCGTGCCTCCATCATGAGCGCCAGCAACAGCTACCGTTTGGGAGCCAATGAAGCTCCTCCCGCCATCCTCTCTTGCTTTCTAGGTTCACAACTCTCGTCTACTCTCGACGAAATTGTCCGCCAGGTAGGAAATGAGAAAATGACACCGGAAGAAAAAACCACACTGAAGTTAGGCATCGGACGTATCCCCGAAATTTTACTGGATACCACCGACCGCAACCGTACTTCTCCTTTTGCATTCACCGGAAACCGTTTCGAATTCCGTGCCGCAGGTTCTTCTTCCAACTGTGCCGCCTCCATGATTGCAATCAATGCGGCCATGGCAAACCAACTGAACGAATTCCGGGCATCGGTAGAAAAGCTGATGGAAGAAGGAGTTGGCAAAGACGAAGCTATCTTCCGCCTGCTGAAAGAAACAATTATCGCCTCCGAACCGATTCGTTTCGAAGGGGACGGCTATTCCGAAGAATGGAAACAAGAAGCTGCACGCCGCGGACTGACTAATATCTGCCACGTACCGGAAGCCCTGATGCACTATATTGACAACCAATCCAAATCGGTGCTTATCGGCGAACGTATCTTCAACGAAACTGAATTAAACAGCCGTCTGGAAGTGGAACTGGAGAAATACACCATGAAGGTGCAAATCGAAGGCCGTGTATTGGGCGACCTCGCCATCAACCACATCGTACCGACTGCGGTTGCCTATCAGAACCGTTTGCTCGAAAATCTTCGCGGACTGAAAGAAATATTCCCGGCTGAAGAATACGAAGTATTGAGTGCCGACCGTAAAGAATTGATTCGTGAGATTTCACACCGGGTCACTTCTATCAAAGTACTCGTGCGCGACATGACCGAAGCGAGAAAAGTAGCCAACCACATGGAAAACTACAAAGAAAGGGCATTCGCATACGAAGAAAAAGTACGCCCATATCTTGACCAAATCCGCGACCACATCGACCACCTGGAGATGGAAGTGGATGACGAAATATGGCCGTTGCCTAAATATAGAGAACTGTTGTTTACCAAATAAAATGTCTGCAAGATTGCACGAAAGCTCCCACTTTTGTGCAATCTTTTTATAGATTCGTTCATTTTCTCATTTTTTCTTTTTACTTTTGTGCTGTATAACACAGTTTTGTAGCACTCATGGTAAAAATGAATATGTCAGACATCGATATTTCGGAACCGTTATCCGATATGTTAGCTCCTCTAAACAATGAGCAAAAGGAGTTTCTGATGAATAATTATACGATACAAACCTACAAAAAGAATGAAACCATCTACTGTGAAGGAGAAACGCCACATCATCTGATGTGTCTCATCAGTGGAAAAGTGAAAATCTTCAAAGATGGTGTGGGGGGTAGAAGTCAAATTATCCGCATGATTAAACCACGCGAATACTTTGCATATCGTGCTTATTTTGCCAAACAAGATTTTGTAACTGCCGCAGCAGCTTTCGAACCTTCCGTTGTTTGCCTGATTCCTATGAGTGCCATCACTACGCTGGTTGCCCAAAATAATGACTTGGCCATGTTCTTTATCCGCCAACTTTCCATTGACTTGGGTATCTCTGACGAACGTACCGTTAATCTGACACAAAAACATATTCGCGGACGCTTGGCCGAATCACTCATCTTCCTGAAAGAAAGTTATGGACTGGAAGAAGACGGTTCTACGTTGAGCATTTATCTTTCACGTGAAGATCTGGCAAATCTTTCCAATATGACTACTTCGAACGCTATCCGTACCTTGTCGCAATTCGCTACGGAAAGACTGATTACTATCGACGGAAGAAAAATCAAAATCATCGAAGAAGAAAAGCTGAAGAAAATAAGCAAGATTGGGTAAGAGAGTTTCTGCACCAATCGCTCCACCCTAAATAGTGAACATACATATAGAAAATATAATTGCAGACATAAAACGTGGCAACAAACAGGCTTTCAAAAAGCTATTTGATGACTACTATCCTATTCTTTGCGTGTTCGCATCCCACTATATTGAAGACAAAGAAGTTTGCAAAGACATCGCGCAAGATGTATTGTTAGCTTATTGGGAACGGAAAGAAGATTTTGACGACATTTTGAAAGTAAAAAGCTTCCTTTATACCGTCACCCGAAATAAATGTCTGAATCACTTAAAACATGAGCAATTAGATATTCCCAATTTTTCTGGACAGGAAGAGTTCGATAGTGGCTTCGAAGCTGCCATTATCGAACAGGAAACATTCCACATGGTTCGCAAAGCGGTAGAAGAATTGCCTACCCAAATGCGAAATATCATCTTATACTCTATGAAAGGGTTAAAAAACCATGAGATTGCTGACAAATTGCAAATTTCAGAAGGCACTGTCCATACGTTAAAGAAATTCGCCTATCGCAAACTTCGCGAAAGTCTCAAAGGCATAAATTACACCTTATTACTATTTTTATGCAAATAAAGTAACTTTTTGATTACCCCGTTTTTTCGATTGGATTGTTTTACTTATATAACAAATCGAAAAAAACGATGAATTCATTTAAAGAAAAATTTAAAATTGCAAAAATCTTAGCTTCTCTATTCACTCATTCGTCTATTCCAGAGGAAGAAAAAGCCTACCGTGAATGGATTAATAAAAACCCGGAGCATCAAAAGCTAGCCAAACGAATATTGAATGGGGAAACGTATGAAAAAAACGCCCAATTAATCAAAAGTTTTTCTTCACAAAAAGCATGGGATAGAATCTATCCGCTACTAGGAGGAGAAAAAACATCCGGTTTTCTTTCATGGAACAGGAGTCTGAAATATGCGGCTCTTCTTTTGCTATTGTTAATACCGATTTCATACCTTATTTATAATTGGGTAGCCGGAGAACCAATCGGTGAAATCACTCCAGGAACCCATGGCGGAGAACTGACTTTAAGTAATGGCAACACCTTCAACCTTTTTGAGAATGTCCTTCCGGAGGGTGTAACTAAAGTGTTTATCATTGACTCCAAAGGGATTAATTATCAAACTCCTGCCAACAAGCCCAAAGTGAAAGAAATCAAAAATACGCTTCGTACACTGCATGGTATGGAATGTCACATTGTCCTTTCAGATGGAACAAAAGTACATCTGAACGCAGAATCACAACTGACTTATCCGATTTGTTTCAGCGATAAGGAACGTATCGTACAGGTTGAAGGTGAAGCCTATTTTGATGTTGCTCCAGATAAAGCACATCCTTTTATCGTGCAAACACCGCACACTTCTATTCGGGTGACAGGAACTTCTTTCAATGTAAGGGCTTATGCGGATGAAGAAGTGGAAAGTACTACACTAGTTAGTGGAGCTATAGAGATTAGCAGTGAAAGCGAAGATTATGAATTGATTCCAAACCAACATTTCGTATATGACAAAAATAGTCGAAAAAGTACCGTATCTAACGTAAATACTGAATTATATACTTCCTGGGAGTCCGGATCATTCATTTTTATAAATGTTCCTCTCCAGAATGTAATGTCGTATCTTTCCAAATGGTACGGATTCAAATACACTTTTGAAGACGACACAGCCAGACAGGTGCAAATTGGAGCTTATCTCAACCGCTATGCAAACATGAATCCGATTATTAACATGATAATGGAATTAAATATGGTAGACATAAAACAGAAAGAAGGTATACTGCACATTTCTTATAAACAATAACTATTAATACATATTATAACTAACGCATTATGAAAAAACGAACACAATCCTCCTCAAAGGGAGTATCTTATGTAAGCAGAAAATTCGTTAAGTTCTGTCTTTTATGGATATTCTCCCTTTCTTCACTTATGATTCAAGCACAAGACAATCAGCGAATCTCCGTTGATCTGAGAGGCGAAAGCTTGGAATCTACGCTTTGGTATTTGCAAAACCGTACAAAATTCATCTTTATGTACGCAACAGAAGATATCGCTAACATAACCGATATCAGCGTAAGGGCAAAAAACAAAACGATCACCGAAATTCTGGATGAATGTCTGGAAGGAACTAACCTGACTTATGAAGTATCAGGCACTGCCATCGTTATTAAGAAAAGAAAGACTAATAAAATCACGATTAGTGGGTGGATACGTGACGCAAGCGGTGAAGCACTTCCCGGAGCTACAGTCACTGTACGAGGTTCAAAGCATGGAGCTATCGCCGGACTAGACGGACATTACACTTTTAATATTCCTGCGCAAGAAGGGTTAATATTAACTTATTCATTCATCGGAATGGAGAAAAAGACTGTAAGATATACAGGAAAGAAAACGATTAATGTCACTCTAAACAGTTCCAGTACTGAAATCGACGAAGTGGTTGTAACCGGTTATCAAAATATTCAACGCCGTGACCTAGTAGGTTCTATTACCACAGTAAAAGCAAAAGATATTTTAATGCCTTCGTATACCACTATTGACCAAATGTTGCAAGGACGTGTGGCAGGTATGATTGTCACTAATACAAGTAGTCGTGTAGGTACTGCCCCGAAAATTCAAATCCGTGGTACCAGTACCTTACTGGGTAATCAAGACCCACTTTGGGTAGTTGACGGCATCATTCAGGAAGACCCCCTGGAATTGAATGCATCTTCTCTAATGACAGAGGACTTAAAAAACATTATCGGTAATCAGATTTCTTGGTTGAATCCTGCTGATATCGAAAGTATTAGTATTTTAAAAGATGCTTCTGCAACCGCTATTTATGGTTCAAAAGCATCGAATGGTGTTATTGAGATCACAACCAAAAAGAATACGACCGATCGTCTAAGTGTCAATTACACCTCTAATTTTGTAATGGGCACGCGTCCCAACTATAGACAGTTTAATTATATGAACTCCAAAGAAAGAGTACTATTCTCACAAGAAGCTTTTAACTGGGGAACACCTTATGGCACAGAACCAATCAAACAAATATATACTTATGAAGGATTATTGAATATGTATCTATCGCATGATATATCTTCTGAAGAATTTCTGGCACAACGCAATGTTTTGGAAACACAAAATACAGATTGGTTCAAACTACTAACCCGCCGTTCTTTTAGCCATAACCATAATATAAGTGTTTCCGGTGGAACAAATAAATACAGTTATGCAGCTTCTATGGGATATTCCAATAGCGAAGGGCAGGAAATAGGAAACGACAGTGAACGTATGACCGGACGCGTTGCCATCACCATACGCCCGGTACAAAAACTAACAATTAATGCAACGATCAACGGTAGCATAAGTACGAATAACGGTTTTGCCGGAGGAGTCAATCCTATGGGGTATGCTACTACTACCAATCGTTCTATAGACCCTGATGCTTACTATCAAATGAAAGCCTCATACCCATACAATAGCGGAGTCAAATCATTATCATACAATTTCGTAAATGAACGGAATAATAGTGGTTCTAAATCAAAATCAAGTTTCATGTCAGCTTCGCTGGACTTGAAATGGAATATTTTGGACTGGTTAACTTACCAATTTACTGGTGGATATTCAAATAATAACAGCACAAACGAAGCTTGGGAAACTGAACAAACGTTTTATATTGCTGAAACATATCGTGGTTATGATTTCAACTCTGTCTCACCAAACAGTAAAGAGTTTGGAGCAGCCTTACTCCCATTCGGAGGCGAATTATTCACAAATAACGCACAGCAGTACTCTTACAACATCCAAAATAAACTGCAATTCAGTAAAGCCTTTAATAATGAGAACCGAATTAATGCTTTAGTAGGTATGGAATTACGTTCTTCCACTAATAAAGGTGTCAGCAATACGGTATGGGGATATGCCCCAGATAGAGGAGAAGTAATAACATTACCAACCACTCCACAAGCTTTTACACCTATTACAGGTTCTAAAGACGAAGGATGGGGGCTTTTAAAAAAGATATATGATGGTGGATGGAGAAAAGTCAATACTACAGACAATTACCTTTCCATATTCGCCACATTGGCATATTCACTCAAAAACCGATATGTTGTTAATGCAAATATACGTAATGATGCATCCAACCGTTTCGGTCAGGATGCTAATCACCGTATTGATCCTACCTATTCATTCGGTTTCTCCTGGAGAGCTTCAGAAGAGGACTTCATGAAGAAATATGTAAAATGGATAACAACCTTAAACTTCCGCGGCACCTATGGTATTCAAGGAAATGCAGTAACGCGCATTAGTCCGGATTTGATTTTAAATCAGGGGAAAGTGGCTAATCTATACAACAGATATCAATCTACCATCTCCCAAATCCCAAATCCGAATCTATCATGGGAACGTACCAAATCATGGAATTTCGGTGTAGACCTGGAATTATTCAGTATGTTTTATATGAATTTGGAATATTATACAAGACGCTCCAATGCCATTGTTGAACTGGAATTACCTTATGAATATGGAATAACATCCATGAAACGCAACGGTGGTATTATCCACAACAGAGGTATCGAATATACATTAACTTTTACCCCGATACAGAAACGGGACTATGCATTAAGTATCAGCTTGAATGCTTCCAAGAACTGGAATGAAGGCGGACATACAGACATTGATGTCAATGCAGCTTCCTTCTTAAGTGGACGCTCAGATATTGTACTAAAAGAAGGGTATCCGCTCAGCAGTTTCTGGTCATACTCTTTTGCAGGATTAGACGGAAAAACCGGTGAAGCTTTATTCAATCTTTTGGACATTCCGGAAGAAGAACGTAGCAGACAAATAGATCCGACTACTTATCTGGTATATTCTGGTCAGAAAGAGCCTTATTTCACAGGTGGATTGAGCTTAAGTTTCCGCTATAAATCATTAACTTTAAACACCAGTTTTTCACTTTTACTCGGCAACAAGAAGCGTCTGCCATCACCATACGAACAATTCGCTAGTTCTTATTATATGCCAGATCCATATACAAATATAAACCGCAATTTACTGAACCGTTGGAAAGAACCGGGAGACGAAGCCCATACAATCATTCCTTCTTTACCCAAAGCAGGAATGGCTTATATAGAATTGCCAAACAATGAGAATGTTTATAGTATTCCATTATGGGAACAATCTGACGCTATGGTGGTCAGTGGTTCTTTCTTACGCTGTCGCAACATCGGTCTATCCTGGCAAATGAAACGTGAGTGGTGCGAAAAAATATATATGAAAAATCTATCACTCAACTTTAACATGGATAACATCTTTGTTATCGCCAGCAAACGTTTCAACGGTTTCGACCCGGAAGTTAGCAACAGTGTACTTCCACGGAATTATTCATTAGGTATTAACATTGGTTTCTAAAAAAATAAAAAGATAGACAATGAAAAGAACTATATATATACTAACAGGAATAGTCTTACTATCACTATCCTCTTGCTCAGATTTTCTAGAGCCTAAATCTCAAAGTGAGTATGTTCCCAAAGATGCAAATGCTTTACAAGAAATGCTGATCGGTTCTGCTTATCCCAGACAGGACAAAGGTAATTTTCTACTACCCTTTCTTAGCTTCTTAGACGATGACATTCAGTTCCATAAAACTGACTATGAATTTAGCATTAACTCTCTAAAAGATGTGGAAGCCAAACAAGCTGTTTATACATGGCAACCGGATATGTTTTTTATTATGGAAAGGAATGGTTATCCTCTTCAGAATATCTGGGAAGGATACTATAACTATATCTTAGGCGCAAATGCAGCTCTTGATTATATCGGTGACGTAAATGGTACGGAGGCTGAAAAAAATTATGTAATAGCCCAATCCCTCGGATTAAGAGCTTTCTATTATTTTATGTTGGTTAATCATTTTGGAGCACCATACAACTATGACAAACAAGCTTTAGGAGTTCCGCTCAAATTAGACAGCAACCTGCTCCCTGAAGACCAACTATTAATGACACGAAACACCGTTGAGGAAGTATACAACCAAATTGTGGACGATCTGAATGAAGCTGAACGTTTATTTCTTACTTTAAGCAAAGATAAACAATATGAGCCGAATTATCTGGTCAGCCTTCCAATGATACAATTACTGAAATCACGTGTCTTTCTTTATATGGAAAACTGGAAAGATGCAGCCATATACGCCAACAAAGTAATAAAAGACTGGTCCTTCGCTTTAATAGATTTAAACGACCTCCCTTCTCCAATAGTGGCAGAGCCTTATTACAATTTTACATCTTTAAAATCATCTGAGGTTATTTGGTTATATGGAAGCGTTTCAGACTTAACTGTATTCAATGATCAGTCGGTAGAGTATGAGGAAGAAGGTTACTTCGGTAATACCACCTACTACCGAGAAGCTTTTATCGCTTCTGATAACCTGATTGAAAGCTTTGAAGATGGAGATTTAAGAAAAGAAAAGTATATAGCAAAAGAGTTCAATAAAGATGATGAAGTTTTCTATGAAGATTCTTATACTACTTTCGGCAAATACAAACTTTCGGCTACAGGTGAGCCTAGTGGATCGGAAAACTTTGCTTTATCCTTCAGACTAGGTGAGGCTTATTTAAATCTAGCAGAAGCAGCTGCTCATAATAATGACGAAAGTACAGCACTCTCTGCTTTAAAAACCTTACTGGCTAAACGGTATGAACCCGACAAACTTGTTGAGCCTACCGGATTAACAGGTGATGCGCTCAAAACTTTCATCAAAAATGAAAGAAGAAAAGAACTTTGTTTTGAAGGGCAACGATGGTTTGATCTCCGACGTTACGGAATGCCACAAATTGTTCATAGATGGGGAGAACAGGTATATACATTAAAACAGAATGATCCTTCCTATACCATGCCTATACCAGACGCTGTCTTAATTAAAAATAAAAAACTGGAACAGAATCCATTAGCTCCAAAACGTGAAAATTAATAGTATATATCTTATAAATTAAACAAAAGAAATGAATATGAGAAATATATATATATTATGGGGATTACTTGCTTGTATGGCATTCACTTCATGTTACGAAGAAGACACACTGACTCCTACAGAAGGAGGCGTTGAATTACGTTTCAAAGTACCTCAAGGAAATAATAGTTGGGACAATGACATCGCCCAAATATACGAAGACTATAATGTATATCTTATTTATAAAGATCTACAAAGAGCTGATTTTAACCGTAGCTGGACAGGTATAGCATACGGTAGTGGTTACGAAGGCCAGGGCTGTGTAAATGATGAAATGGCCAATTATTATGTCGAATTTATGAAAAAACATATCTTTGCATACTTGAATCCGCCGATCACTTCTAAAGTTCTGCCTATGTATTGGTATTTGGGATACAATGTCTATAGTAAAAGCGTATTAGAAGTTGGAGGCGTAATCCTAGCGAGCTGGATTGTACCCATACACGAAAATTACGATGGGCTGGATTATTGGTGCACTTGTATGTTTGGAGAAGACAATCCCAGCGATCCTTATTTAATTCCCACAGACAGAGCACTCCTTGACAGACGTCGGAAAATGATATTGGCTCCCGTATTGGAAAAAGCAGTAAAAGCCGGAAACATCATTATACCTGAAGAATTTGAAATGGGATTTGACCATGTCACCAATCTGATAGCAGGCTTGGGAATGGAAGATGACCCGAACTATTATCTTACAAGAGGATATCCGGGAAGTGTAAACACGTATGTATTCAATAGCACCAGCACACCAGCCAACAACTCTTATCCTCCAACCAATGAAGAGACTTTTATAGGATATATGCATCTTTCCATGTTCTATAATCAAGCACAACTAGCAGAGGTATATCCGGCTGATAAATATCCTTTTCTCACCGAAAAGTTTGCTTTCGTACAGAAATATTTAAAAGATAAATACCAGATTGACCTGGAAGCAATAGCCAACGGACCGGAGGATTGGAATTTACCTTTACCTCCAATACCGGAGACTCCCGATGAAGAATAACAACTCTGATAATAAACAATAAACTAATAATAATGACAAAAACAAAAAATCTATTATTAACTATATTACTCGTATGCGGTGCCACTGTATGGGGAAATAACGGACTGAAAATATCAGGAAGAATAAAGGTATTAAAGCCAACGACTTTACAAATAAAAGATATGAATGAAGGCGTTGTTTTAAGTTGCATCATCGGTACTAATAGCACATTTAGTACCGATGAAATAAACATCATTCCTGATGTCTATAAACTATATTTAGGAGAAACTGAACAGAATGTTTATCTGGAAAATAACCCGATAACAATTAATGGTTACTTCGATGAAAAGAACCCTGAACAAAGTTCGCTTTCATTCACCGGCATCGATCCGTATCTGACTTTACAAAACTATATGCCAACCGAAAAAGATCCGGATATAGCAACAATTTCTACTTCTGTCAAAGGAAAACTGACTCCTGCCATGGCATCTGCATTGGCTTATCTGGCAGATGTAAATGATTACCAATCCAACAAAATGCTATTGGATATGATACCGGAACAAGACAGAAAGTCTTTATCTGCCAAATGGTTGATAAACAGGGTAGAGATCCTCTCCCACCAAATCATTGGTGCAGAATGTCCCGATTTTACTTTCATAGATGCTAATGGAAAAAATGTAAGTCTGAAAGACTTCCGTGGCAAAATTGTCGTACTGGATTTCTGTGCTTCCTGGTGTGGTCCTTGTCGCAAAGAAATGCGTAGCATGTTGACAATATACAATGAATTGAAAGCTGATGATCTGGAATTCATTAGTGTCTCGCTGGACGACAGTGAAGCAAAATGGAGAAAAATGCTAGATGAAGAAAAACTACCGTGGGTGATGCTGTGGGATAAGACAGGTTTCCCTAAAAACAGCAAAACTCCCAGCACTATTCAAAATGCTTATGGCTTCTACTCCATCCCCTTCCTTGTAGTCATTGACAAGGAAGGCAAACTCGCTGCACGCAACGTACGCGGCGAACAAGTACGCGAAGCTATTTTAAAAATCAGAAAATAAACAAACTGTATAAATTATAACTCATTCGACAATGAAGAAACTTATATTTTCAATCGTATGCTGTTTTATCAGCATTGCTGTATCAGCCCAGTTAGTCAAACAAAAGGTGGAGACACAAAAAAAACAATCCGAACTGGATTGGTTTAACTGTTCTTTCGACCAGGACAGTGTGTACGGAGCTGAAGTAAACAAAGCTTATGACTACCTGAAAGCCAACAAAAAGAAAGCAAAGAAAAGACCGGTTGTTGCATTGATCGGAACAGGAATGGACGTAGAACACGAAGACCTGAAACATGCAATCTGGATGAACCTGAAAGAAAAACTAAACCAAAAAGATGATGATAAAAACGGGCTTGTTGACGATATCAATGGCTGGAACTTCATCGGAGGTAAAGACGGTCAAGTAATGGAAGCTCTGACGCGCGAAGGAGAACGTGAATTTTTCCGCCTAAAAGATAAATATGCTGACTATATTTTCGATGGAAAAAAGTACTATAAGATTGTCAATGGAAAACGCCAAGAAGTTCCCGCACCGGAAAATATGGAAGAATATAACTACTATCGCTATAAAGTCATGCCGGAATCAAGAATCGGAGGAACCTATGGTGGTCTCCAACTTTCTTATGTAATAGAAGAATATGTTGAAAAGTTCGATAAGGACATGAAAAAACGCTTCCCCGGAAAAGAGTTAACCGTTGAGGACTTCCAAAGTTGTTATGATCCCAAAGCAGAAAGAGACAGTCTTTCAGAAGTTGCCTTTGTGTTTACTGCCTACTATTTCAGTATCTATAATACGGATAAATGGGAACCCGTATATCAAAATATGGGAAAGAAAAGTGTAGCAACAGCCAAAACGTCCTATGAAGATGCTTTAAAGAAATATGGAACTGATAAGCGGAAAGAAATTGTAGGTGATAATCCTCTGGATATTAACGACACACAATATGGCAATAATGTACTGTTGACGTCTGATGCAGCAACAGGGGTTATGAAAGCGGGAGTGATCGCAGCCAAACGCGACAACGGTGTCGGAAGTAACGGTATTGCCGATAATGCAGAAATTATGACTTTACGTATTCATCCGGGAGAAGGAGAACCTTATTTAAAAGATATGGCACTGGCCATCCGGTATGCAGTAAACCACGGAGCGGATATTATTTTATTGCCGGAACAAAATTCGTTATACCCGGAAGAACAGAGACAATGGGTAGCAGATGCGCTGAAAGAAGCTGAAAAGAAAGGAGCATTGGTAATAGTTCCGGTTTGGGATCTGTCAGTAGATATGGATAAAGATGAATTCTTCCCTAACCGGAAGATGAGAAAAGACGGAGAACTTACCAATTTTATGGTGGTTGCTTCTTCTGATAAGAATGGAAATCCGGTACTAAACACCAATTACGGTGCAACTACTCTCGATCTTTATGCACCGGGAACAGATATTTATTCATCCTATATGGGTGATACGTACCAAAAAGGTACAGGTGAAGGAATGGCTTCGGCTACTGTAGCCGGTGTAGCTGCCTTAGTGAAATCATATTTCCCTAAATTAACCGGCTCGCAAATCCGTGACATACTACTGAAGAGCGTCACTTCACGCAAAGGGGTGGAAGTGGAAAAAGGAATCCGCGTAAACGACAGTCCTTCACAAGACTTGTTCCTTTTCGATGATTTGTGTATTTCCGGAGGTATTGTAAACGCTTATCAGGCAATTTTGGAAGCAGAAAAAGTCAGCAAATAAAATTAGCTTATGAAGTATACGACTCGTATGATAGGAACCGTTGTCGCCTTTTGCATGGCGGTTCCTGTATTCGCCCAACAATATAAGGCAACTATACCTTACCGGATGGTAGGTGAAAAGATGATTATCGAAATGAAAGTGAACGGCACGGCACGTCCTTTCATTTTTGATACAGGAGGACGTACGGCACTCACGACTCAAGCCTGCCAGGCACTGCAAATGGCAGCCACCGACTCGGCTAAAGTAACGGATGTGAATAACGTGGAAAGCTATTACAAGACTACCCGGATAGAGAACCTGACTACCCCCGACCATGTTATTAATTTCAAAAATGCTCCGTCACTGGTCATTGATGAAGTAAAAGGCTGGGAATGTTTTGGAGTAGATGGCATCATCGGCAGTGATTTATTCGCCAACACCATTGTCACTATTGATTCACAAGCCAAAAATATTATAGTTACCTCTGCTGAAAAGCCATCGACAGTGTCTTTACGAAAGATGTTGAATTTCACCAAAGGGGGCGGTATGCCGATCGTCAGCATACAAATAGCTCCGGTTAGCAATATAAATGTATTATTCGATACAGGTAGTCCCAGTCTGTTATCACTTATCGAAAGTGATTTTGAAAAAATCAAACTGGAAGCCTCTATGGAAGTGGTTTCCGAAGGGTATGGAGAAGGGAGTATCGGAGTATCCGGCCAGGCGGACAAAGCTTCTTCTTACAGGGTTCGTATTCCATTGCTATCAGTCGGAGCCACCAAATTCCGTAACGTAACAACCAGCACCAACAATCACCCTTACACATTATTGGGCGTCAAACTGTTGCAATACGGTAAAGTGACCATTGACTATCCACGCGGAAGATTCTATTTCGAAGCATTTCAACCGGACAATGAAATAAACAATCAAGGTAACAATTTTGACTTAACGGTCAAAGACGGAGATTTGTTTGTATCTACCGTATGGAGCAGTACGAAAGGTAAGATAGCAGTCGGAGACAAGGTAGTTAAAATCAATGGCAAACCTGCTAAGAAATATGACTTCTGCGAAAGTATTCTGAACGGAATACCGGAATTAAAAGAGAAAAAGAAGACGAAACTGACGATTGAGACAGCTTCCGGAGTAAAGGATATTATCTATGAAAAAGAATAATATGAAAAGTATAGGAATACTGACCGGCTTATGGCTGCTATTATTTCTAAACTGCGGACAAAGAATGGCAGCGCAAATCCGGAATAAGGTTTGCGACACCATTCCTTATGAGTTTATACAAGAGAAAATCATTATCCCCGTCACTGTTAACGGTATAAAAGTGAAATATATCGTCGATACGGGAGGAAGAACCGGAACGATGTATGATGCCGCAACGGAAATGAAAGCTACTGCCGCAGGATATATGCGTATCTCCGATGTGAATGCACAAGGCTCCAATTATCAGGAAGCGCACGTACAGAATGTTTCTATCGGGGAAAACTATAAAATCAAGCAGTTGAAGACGATGGTACTGCCTAAGAATCCATTCTTCACCGGACTAGGGGTTGTCGGTATTCTTGGAGGAGACGCTTTCGCACAGTCGGTAGTCACATTCGATTCCCGTTCTAAAATAATGGTTATCAATTATCCGTATCGTCCCGAAGGACTAAAAGTAACGGATGGGATTCCGCTGTTGGATGAGACGGATCATCACTCCATTGTCAATGTCCGCTTAGGGGACAATGACTTCAAGGTTCTGTTCGATACAGGTGCGGGAGGCTTTCTGCTTTATTCTACAGAAGATTATGAAAGGCTGTCTGACATTTCGAAAGTTACTAACCATGGATATGGTATCGTAGCTGCCGGAATAACAGGTCTAGGCAAGCCGGTGGATATAAAGAAGGTGACTGTTCCTCCTATCAACATCATGGGGAAAGAATTCACGAACGTGGGTAGTACGACCACAGTGATGAATGGAAGCATCATCGGGGTGGATTTACTGGAATACGGTAAAGTAATTATCGATTATATGCGCAGACGATTCTACTTTTTCCCGTTTGAAGAAGGAAAAACCGACATGGGCGGTGCTCCCGCTCTCTGGAACGTGAGTATTCTGCCACGCAATGACAGATTCGAAATTACAACGATCTGGGACAGCATGAAAGATAAAGTTGCTTTCGGCGACCAGGTGATTAATATCAACGGTACTTCTTTGGACGATTGTCCCATGAGCCAAATGGCTGTGGAAGATATCATGAACGCCATCCCCGGTGATACCGGTTATATTATTGTCAAGAAAGACAATCAAGAGAAAAAGATTGAAATCAGGAAAGAGAAATGAACTTTAAACAGAAAAAAGATATGAAGCGAATAATAACAAAGATGTATCTCTGTCTACTTGCATTTTGTATTGCCGGAGGAATCAGTGCACAGACACAGAACAGTATGACAGAGGTCATTCCATTCAAAACCATTGATGGAAAGATTATCGTAGAAGCCGCCATTAATGGCGAAGTGGCAGACTTCGTCCTCGATCTGTCAGGACATAACGCCCTGCTTCCTGAAGCTCTCAAGAAGTTACGCATCGACACGGGGAAGAACGGTACTTTTAGTGCTTATCAGGATTTTGTATTCAAACAAGTACCTGTTGGAAAAGTATATGAAATGGCAACAGTTGCTATTGGCAACAACACGTTTAACAACGATCTGCCTGCTTTCACTCTGGAAGACGAACCATATCTGCGCAAGCTGGGAGTGATGGGTGTATTAAGCGGTGCTATTTTCCGCACTTCCGTTCTGACTATTGATATGCAGCGGAAAAAACTCACAATTACGCAGCCCTATCGTCCTTCTTACATGAAATTAAACTACCGGGAGAACTTTGAGCTAATTACAGGATTAGGAATCGTATGTCCGATATCCATTCAGGGAAAACCCGTTTCTCTTGTTCTGGATACATGGAGCGAAGGATTAGTGAATCTTACCGAAAAAGATTTCAATACATGGAGCACACAATATACCAAAGGAACCAACCAAAAAGTTTCCAATGGATATAAAGAAGCGACTCAAGAAGAGGAAAGCCTCATCTTACCTGAAACCATGTTTGTAAAAACAAAGATTGAGGATGCCATGGCAGTGAAGAATCCATACCTGAAACGCTCCGTATTAGGCAAAAAGATATTGGACTACGGAATCATATCCATTGACTATATTCATCAGAAAATTTATTTCCAGCCGTTTGACATGGTTCCTATACCGGAAGCGGAAGCTAAAGTAACGGAAACTAAAGTTGAAGACGGTAAACTGAATCCGATTACCCGCCAATTCTTCCTCGAACACATCTTCGACTACAGAAAAGGGAACGATTTCGTTTATAATGGCGACAAACCGGTTGTAATTGATTTCTGGGCAACTTGGTGTGGACCTTGCATGCGCTTACTTCCGGAAATGGAAAAGCTGGCTGAAAAGTATAAAGGTAAAGTTGTATTCTACAAGGTTAATGCGGACAAAGAAAAGGATTTATGCAATCACTTCGGTGTACAGGCATTGCCTACCTTATTCTTCATACCTGCAGGCGGCAAACCGATTATTGAAGTCGGAGCTACTCCGGAGAAGTACGTACAAATCATCGAAGAGCAACTACTGAAATAAAAACTCTCTCTTAATTATATAACTACATTAATCTGAAACTTTAGCTAAAAGCCGGACATCATTCCGGCTTTTTTTATTTCCATATTATTGGAACTTATCATATAAACAAGTACATTTGCCCTGTCAAATCTATTTATAACTTAACACACATTTTGACCATGAAGAAAAGTATTTCTCTTCTTCTTTTGTCCTTGCTAATGATTACCCCCAGTTGCCAGAAGACAAAAGAAGCGGCGAACGAGTACAACATCGTTCCCAAACCCAACCAGATTCTTCCACAGGAAGGACGCTTTGAACTAAACAACAAAGTCTGCCTCGTAGTTCTCTCGGATGCTCCGGAAGTAAAAAGCATTGCCGACAGCCTGGCCGAACAACTAAAACTGACAGCAGGAATCTCCTTGAAAGAAGCTGAAAGTGCAGATGGAAAAACGGCGATCTCTTTTGTTGTACAGGAAGGTATGCCGAAAGAAGGTTATAAATTATCGGTCACTCCCAGTCTCATTACACTCACCGCTTCCCAGCCAAACGGATTCTTTTATGGAGTGCAGACTCTTTATCAGTTACTCCCTCCGGCAATTTACGGAAAGCAGTTGGATAAGAAAGCTGACTGGTCGGTTCCTGCCGTAGAAATTGAAGATTCACCCCGTTTTGTTCATCGCGGACTCATGTTGGATGTTTGCCGCCATTATGTACCGATTGACTACATTTACAAGTTTATCGACTTACTGGCTATGAACAAGATGAATGTCTTCCACTGGCATTTGACAGACGATCAGGGATGGAGAATCGAGATCAAGAAATATCCCAAATTGACGGAAATCGGTTCCAAACGTGAAAAGACATTAGTAGACTATTACTATGTAAACTATCCGCAAGTATTCGACGGAAAAGAACATGGAGGTTATTATACACAGGAGCAAATCAAAGATGTAGTGGCTTATGCTGCAAGTAAATACATCAATGTTGTTCCCGAAATAGAAATGCCGGGACATGCATTGGCTGCACTTGCCGCCTATCCGGAATTGTCATGCGACTCTACACAGACTTACAAAGTATCTCCTACCTGGGGAGTATTCGAACAGGTATTCTGTCCGAGTGAAACGACTTTCAAATTCTTTGAAGGAGTGATGGATGAAGTAATAGAATTATTCCCCAGCGAATACATTCACATCGGTGGCGACGAATGTCCCAAGACAGCATGGAAGAATAGTGCTTTCTGCCAGCAGTTAATCCGTCAGTTGGGATTGAAAGATGATACGACTCCCAGTAAGATAGACGGAATAAAGCACAGCAAAGAAGATAAGTTGCAGAGCTATTTCGTTACCCGTATGGAGAAATACCTGAATAGCAAAGGCAAAAACATCATTGGCTGGGATGAAATTCTCGAAGGTGGTCTGGCTCCCAATGCGACTGTTATGTCATGGCGCGGTGTAGAAGGCGGTATGAACGCAGCCAAAGCAGGGCATAATGCCATCATGACTCCGAATCCTTATGTATATCTGGACTACTATCAGGAAGAGCCGGAAATTGCTCCGACTACTATTGGCGGATACAATACCTTGAAGAAAACATATAGCTATAACCCTGTTCCGGACGACGCTGACGAGCTTGCCAAGAAGCATATCATCGGAATACAAGGTAATATTTGGAGAGAATATATGCAGACTTCAGAACGTACAGACTACCAGGCTTTCCCACGTGCAATGGCTATCGCCGAAACGGCCTGGACACAAAACGCAAACAAAGACTGGAAGAATTTCTGCGAACGGATGGTGACTGAATTTGAACGTTTGAAAGTTATGAACACCCAACCTTGTCTCAACTTCTATGACGTAAATATAAATACGCACGCAGATGAAAACGGCCCTTTAATGGTATTGCTGGAAAGTTTCTACCCGAATGCGGAAATCCGGTATACAACGGACGGCAGCGAACCGTCCAAAGTGTCCATCTTATATGAAAAGCCTTTCGTTCTTGAAGGTAATATCGACCTGAAAGCCGCTGCTTTCAAAGACGGAAAGATGTTGGGCAAAGTAGCTCACAAGCCACTGTATGGCAATTTATTGACAGGAAAGTCCTATACGGTTAATTATACGATGGGATGGACAGGCGATATATTCGATGAAAACGATGTATTAGGAGCTGACAAAACCACCTTTGGACTGACCAACGGCAAACGAGGCAATAATGCTTCTTATACTCCGTGGTGTAGTTTTGGCATCGTGGAGGGTAAGGACTTGGAATTTATCGTTCATCTGGATAAACCGACACAAGTCAGCAAAGTTATTTTCGGTTCTTTATTCAATCCTGCCATGAGAATTCTTCCTGCAGGAGGAGTTGCTGTAGAAGTATCAGCAGACGGCAAGCAATACACACGGATAGCCGAAAAAGCTTTGAAACACGATTATCCGGAAACAGGAAGAATTGCATTCACCGATTCCATTGAATTTGAACCGGCACAGGCTACATTCCTGAAAGTCAAAATCAAGAATGGCGGCACACTGCGTAATGGTGTCAACTTTGAAAAGAATAACGGGCCGGAAATCATTCCTGCCGAATTATGGATAGATGAAATAGAAGCGTATTAACCAAAGACAATCGACAAATATTGTTCGAAAAGCTTTGAGTTTATAAAATAAAGGGGAGCAAGACTCCCCTCTCAACAAAATCACCCACGCTACAGATTAAACTCTAGCGTGGGTGATTTTCATATTCATAAGGGTTTTAATACCCTCCTATGGTCGGATATAAACCGGATTAAATGAGTCCTTTGGCAGAAAGATAACGTTCTGCTTCCAAAGCAGCTTTGCAACCACTTCCCGCAGCCGTAATAGCCTGACGATAATGCGGATCGGCAACATCTCCTGCCGCAAAAACTCCGGGAACTTTTGTACGAGGACTATCACCTTCCGTGATGATATAACCCACTTCGTCCGTATCAACATATTCTTTAAATATTTCAGTATTCGGTTGATGTCCGATAGCCAGGAAGAAACCGTCGATAGGCAAGCTGTAACGTTCTTCATCCGGTTCGCCCCAACGTTTCACCAGATTTACACCTTCTACCCCATTGTCGCCAAACAAACCAACTGCGTTGTGTTCAAAAAGAACTTCTATTTTCTCGTGGTTCATTACTCGTTCCTGCATAATCTTCGATGCGCGCAGGAAAGGTTTGCGGACAATCAGATATACTTTGGATGCAAGTCCGGCAAGATAAACAGCTTCTTCACACGCTGTATCACCGCCACCGACTACAGCTACAACTTTCTTACGATAGAAAAATCCGTCACAAGTAGCGCAAGCACTTACCCCCATTCCGGCATATTTCTTCTCATCCTCCAGTCCCAGATATTTAGCAGTAGCTCCGGTAGCAATAATCAATGATTCTGTTTCAATAACCTTATCACCGTCGATTGTTATTTTATAAGGAGCTTTGCTCAAATCGGCCGCCGTAGCAATACCGAAACGAATGTCTGTTCCGAAACGGCTTGCTTGTGCACGCAAGTCTTCCATCAACTGCGGACCACTGATTCCTTCCGGATAACCGGGGAAGTTCTCCACATCCGTAGTAGTAGTCAACTGGCCACCCGGTTGCAATCCTTCATAAAGTACCGGACATAAATTTGCACGTCCTGCATAAATCGCTGCCGTATATCCGGCAGGTCCTGAACCTATAATCAGGCATTTTACTTTTTCTATTTCTGCCATTTTAATTTATCTTTTTCGTTTTGTTATAAACGTATATTATCTCAAATCTATCACTTCCGCATTGGGATATTGCTTTTTATCAAACGTAAAAACCTGATCCGCATAATTCTGCTTTGTCTGATAACTTGTAATGGTTATCTCATTACGTGTCTGTTGACCACGCTGTTGAAGCAAAATATACAAAGGTTCATAAGTATCCTTCGTCACAAAAAGAGTGATACGTTCCAACTCCTGTTTCTTATCTCTGGCAGTCAAAACGACTTCCCAAACAGCTTTTCCACGATACATCTTAGTTGCTCCCAACTTATAAGAGAATCCTTTCTGATACATATATAGAAATGTATACGGATTAATCTGCTGCAACTCTTCCTGTGTCGGATTGCTGACGTTCACTTCATCATTCTTTGTCATATAACTCCACTGCGTTTTTCCATCAAACCAAGTGATGATATCCGACGTTTTCAGTACGAATTTCTCTCCTTTCAACTGAATCGTTCCATTTTCAACACCTTCTACCAGACCGTTCGTCACAGCCTTTACAGTAAAATCGGCCTTTACACCACCTGCTTTACGAAACGCCTCTGCCGTCTTATCAAGAATGACTTTAGCCTGCGACTGCTGTTGTTGGGCAATCACAGGCAAAGACAGTAAAGCTATTAAAACACTAAAAATGTATTTTCTCATTTGATTAATAAACGAACGGTTACTGTAAATTGTTCAATCGCATTTCAAGATCATTATCATCCATGCACAAGACATCGCGTGCCTTGCTTCCCTGGGTAGGGCCTACGATTCCCGCTTTTTCGAGTTGGTCCATAATACGTCCGGCACGGTTGTAACCGATAGCGAATTTACGCTGAATTAACGAAGTGGAACCTTGCTGATGGATCACTACCAGTCGGGCTGCATCTTCGAACAACGGATCAAGCCGTCCCATATCAATATCTCCTACTTCACTACCACCATCTTCGCTCACGAACTCTGGCAGGAAGAACGGAGTAGGATAACTTTGCTGACGGGCAATAAACTTCGTAATTTCCTCCACTTCCGGCGTATCGATAAAGGCACACTGCACACGCACCGGATCGGCTCCCTGCAAGAAGAGCATATCCCCCTTACCAATCAAACGGTTAGCACCCGGACGGTCGAGAATAGTACGGGAGTCCATCATGGCAGATACACGGAATGCGATACGTGCCGGGAAGTTGGCTTTGATCGTACCTGTAATAATATTAGTAGTCGGACGCTGTGTAGCGATAATCATGTGGATGCCGACAGCACGCGCCAACTGTGCAATACGGGCAATCGGAAGTTCCACTTCCTTACCGGCGGTCATAATCAAATCTCCGAACTCGTCAATCACCACTACGATATACGGCATAAACTTATGTCCCTTTTCCGGATTCAGGCGGCGGTTGATAAATTTCTCGTTATATTCTTTGATATTACGCACATGTGCCATCTTCAAAAGGTCATAACGGGTATCCATCTCCACACAAACCGAGTTCAGGGTTTGCACTACTTTCGTTACGTCCGTAATAATCGGTTCGCCTCCATCAGGAAGTTTGGCAAGGAAGTGATTTTCAATCACCGAATAGATGCTGAATTCTACTTTCTTCGGGTCGACCAGTACAAACTTCAATTCTGCCGGATGCTTCTTATATAATAAGGAAGTGATAATGGCATTCAAACCGACTGATTTACCCTGACCGGTTGCACCTGCCACCAATACGTGCGGCATCTTGCAAAGGTCGAACATAAAGACTTCGTTCGTGATCGTCTTACCCAATACAATAGGCAAGTCATATTTGGATTCCTGGAATTTCTTGCTTCCGATCACACTCTGTCCGGAAACAATCTTCGGATTCTTGTTCGGTACTTCAATACCGATGGTTCCTTTACCCGGTATCGGAGCAATAATACGGATACCATCAGCGGAAAGGCTCAATGCGATATCATCTTCCAAACCACGGATTTTAGAAATACGTACTCCCTGTTCCGGAGTAATTTCATATAGAGTTACCGTAGGTCCCACGGTTGCTTTAATCGTACTGATTTCGATTCCGAAGCTGCGCAATGTATTGATGATGCGGTCTTTATTTGCATTCTGCTCGTCCATGTCAATCGTCGGATCATCATTTTCAAAATGCTTCATCAAATCGATAGTCGGGAAACGGTAGTTTTCCAAGTCCTTAGTAGGATTATATGGTTCGAGTTCAGGTCCCTGGTATTCTTCTTCCGAAGCTGCCGGTTCCACCTCAAATCCGGGTTCCGCCTCTTCCAAAGAGTCTTCCTGCACAATAGGAGCAGGATTGGAAACAGTCGGTTCAAATACCATAGTCACTCCTTCACTTTCGTCAGATACGGAAATATCTTCCTTTTCCGGTTTATTAATAGGAAAGTCGTCTTCAGGTTCTTCAGCCTGAATATCCATCACTGGTGCCGGAGGAGGTGTCTGTTTATACGTCCGTTTCAAATTGAACTCCACTTCTTGCGGTTGGGACGTCGTAAATTCCGGATCGCCTTCTCCTTCCGGAACATTCTCCTTTTCTTCTTTCTTTTCGCGTTTCAGGAAACTCAATGCGAAAAGTTTACGCAACCAGATGACGGTACGTGCACTTATATATATGAAGAAGCAGATAGCGGTTATCAACAGGATCATCCACACACCGGGTACTCCAACTTGCGAGATCAACCAACGACTGACATTATATCCGTGCATACCTCCCAAATAAATGAAGGAATCCTGATAATGATCCATAAAGGCAAATCCGAAGAATACGGAGAACCAGACCAGCAAGAGTGTGCAGCCGATAAACCACTTCCACAGACGTACAACACGTACACGCATTAACTTCAATCCTGCCACTGCCAAGAAAACAAGTATGAAGAAAGAAGAAACACCGAAACAGTCATTAATCAGATAACTGGCCAACTGCGCTCCGCGTGAACCTGCATAATTCTTCACCTGATTATTAACAGCCGCCAAATCTGCCGAACTGCCACTATCAATAATACTTTGATCGGCAGCCCCCGTGAAGAAGAAGGAAGAAAAAGCCAACAACAGGTAAACGGAAAAGATGACCAGCATCAATCCAATCACAAAATGAACAGTTTCATTCTTACATACAGCCACAATTTTACTGGGGGAAGAGGGAGTGCGTTCCGCCTCCTTATCTAATTTCTTCTTTGCCATGAGTCTTTAATTCTTTTTTATAAAACAGGAATGAGATTCTAAGCTGCAAAAATAATAAAAAAATAACGAGCACTACGCTCATTCAATCCTTTTTCTTACCTTTGCGTTTCAAATCAATATAGATCATGGAAAAAGAAAGCCAAACGATATTTGATAAAAACGTAATTGAGTTCGTAACGGTAGCTGCCGAATTTTGTGCATTTCTCGAACGTGCCGAACGCATGAAGCGCAGCACTTTCGTTGATACATCATTAAAAATACTTCCCCTGCTCTATCTCAAAGCATCTATGCTGCCCAAATGTGAGACTATCGGGGACGAAGCACTTGAAACGTATGTCACAGAAGAGATTTACGAAATTCTGCGTATCAACCTTTCCGGATTGATGGCTGACAAGGATGATTATCTGGACGTATTCGTGCAAGATATGGTGTATAGCGACCAGCCTATCAAGAAGTCTATATCGGAAGACCTGGCCGACATTTATCAGGATATTAAAGATTTCATATTTGTCTTCCAACTGGGACTGAACGAAACAATGAATGATTCATTGGCCATCTGCCAGGAAAACTTCGGTACACTGTGGGGACAGAAACTGGTAAACACACTTCGTGCCCTTCATGACGTGAAATACAACCAGGAAGAAGAAGAGGAAGTAGGTAATGAAGAAGGATTTTACGAACCAAGCGACGACAACGATTGTTGTGAAGAAGATGGCTGTCATTGCCACGATGATGATTGCCACTGTCACGAAGACGGTTGCCATTGCCACGATGATGAATTAAAATAGAAATGATTGTAAGAAGAACCATAGATAAAGATGAACTAAAAGAACTCCCGAAAACAGTCTTTCCGGGACGTATTTATGTTATCCAGTCGGAAGCTGAAACGGAAAAAGCAGTAGCTTACCTCCAATCCAGACCAGTGATAGGTATCGACAGCGAAACTCGCCCTTCCTTTACCAAAGGACAATCGCACAAAGTAGCACTTCTCCAGATTTCTTCCGAAGAATGCTGTTTCTTATTCCGGCTCAATATGACGGGATTGACCCAGCCATTGGTTGACTTGTTAGAAAATCCGGCTGTAATCAAAGTGGGACTTTCACTGAAAGACGACTTTATGATGCTGCACAAACGTGCACCTTTCACCCAACAAAGCTGTATCGAATTACAGGACTATGTGCGTCAATTCGGAATACAAGACAAAAGTCTGCAAAAGATTTACGCCATCTTATTCAAAGAAAAAATATCCAAATCACAACGCTTGTCCAACTGGGAAGCTGATGTATTAAGTGACGGACAGAAACAATACGCTGCTACCGATGCATGGGCATGCCTCAATATCTACAATCTGTTGCAAGAACTGAAACAGACGGGAGATTGGGAGGTTTCTCCGCTGACAGCTACTGTCTCTCCCGCGGAAGAAGTGATAAGTAATAAAATAAGTGATTAATAACCAATAATAAAACGATCTGAAGCCCTCCCCCTTGGGAGAGGGTTGAGGAAAGACTACATTATGCATAAAGTATATCTCAAACCTGGTAAAGAAGATTCTCTTAAGAGATTCCACCCCTGGATTTTTTCCGGTGCTATCGCTCGTTTTGACGGAGAGCCCGATGAAGGTGAAGTTGTAGAAGTGTACACCTCAAAAAAAGAATTTATTGCCGAAGGACATTTCCAGATCGGAAGTATTGCTGTGCGCGTACTGTCTTTCCGCCAGGAACCTATCGATCACGATTTTTGGAAACGCAAACTGGAAATTGCATACGATATGCGCCGCAGTATCGGCATCGCCACTAATCCGACCAACAACACTTACCGTCTCGTTCACGGTGAAGGAGACAATCTCCCCGGACTGGTGATTGACGTTTATGCCAAAACCGCTGTTATGCAGGCACACTCTGCAGGAATGCATGTAGACCGCATGACAATTGCCGAAGCTTTATCCGAAGTAATGGGTGACAAGATCGAAAATATCTATTATAAATCAGAAACAACTCTTCCTTTTAAGGCAGACCTTTTCCCCGAAAACGGTTTTCTGAAAGGAGGAAGCAGTGATAATATCGCACAAGAATATGGCTTGAAGTTCCATGTGGACTGGCTGAAAGGTCAGAAGACCGGATTCTTTGTAGATCAGCGTGAAAACCGTTCTTTGCTGGAACGTTACGCCAAAGACCGTTCGGTACTGAATATGTTCTGCTACACCGGCGGATTCTCATTCTACGCCATGCGCGGAGGTGCGAAACTCGTGCACTCTGTCGACAGTTCAGCCAAAGCGATTGATCTAACTAACAAAAACGTGGAATTAAACTTCCCCGGTGATTCCCGCCACGAGGCGTTTGCCGAGGATGCTTTCAAATATCTCGACCGCATGGGCGACCAATATGATTTAATCATCCTTGATCCGCCCGCATTCGCCAAACATAAAGATGCACTGCGGAATGCTTTGCAAGGTTACCGTAAACTGAACGCCAAAGCATTCGAGAAAATCAAACCGGGCGGTATCCTGTTTACTTTCTCTTGTTCGCAAGTGGTAAGCAAAGACAATTTCCGTACTGCCGTATTTACCGCAGCAGCCATGTCAGGGCGTAGCGTACGCATTCTACACCAGCTGACTCAACCGGCCGACCATCCGGTAAACATCTATCATCCCGAAGGAGAATATCTGAAAGGATTGGTACTCTACGTAGAATAACCGGCCGGAACCAAGTTTCCATTCGGATATCAGACATTTCTCCGGAAGTATGGCTGATTAGAGAGGGCAGTAACAGAAAAACGGAAGATTCAAAGTTAATTAGAGTTAACAAATAGAAGATTTTCGAGAAAACATTATGTTGTATAACATAAACCCTATATCTTTGCACTGTGTTTTTCATGGTATTAGATTTAAGGTTAACAAAGATTGGCTGTCTGGGATAGATAGCCTTCTTTTTTTTATACCCCCTTCATTTGTTTTTTCACACCCAAATCTCATCTTTTCTTCGCATTTATGCCATTTTTATCCCCTTTTTATCAAATTACTTATCCACCTATTCAACGAAAATATTATATTTGCAAGGTTTATGAATGTGAAGAGAAACACCAATTAAAAAAGTCATGAGTATAAAAGTTCGTTTGATTATTATGAACTTCCTGCAATTCTTTGTATGGGGGTCATGGTTAATATCATTAGGTGGTTATATGGGAAGAGAACTTCATTTTGAAGGAGGACAAATCGGAGCCATTTTCGCCACCATGGGGATTGCCTCTTTGGTAATGCCGGGTATTATCGGTATTATTGCCGATAAATGGTTTAATGCAGAACGTTTATACGGACTTTGCCATATTGCAGGAGCAGGATGTCTCTTCTACGCTTCCACCGCAACGGGATACGACCAGATGTATTGGGCCATGTTACTCAACCTGTTGGTATATATGCCCACTTTATCCCTCGCCAACACGGTATCGTACAATGCACTGGAGCAATACAAATGTGACCTGATTAAAGACTTCCCTCCTATCCGCGTATGGGGAACAATCGGTTTTATTTGTGCCATGTGGGCTGTCGACCTTACCGGATTCAAGAATTCAAGTGCACAACTTTATGTAGGAGGTGCTTCCGCATTGCTACTCGGACTTTATTCATTTACGCTCCCGGCCTGTCGACCGGCTAAATCTGAAAACAAATCATGGCTCTCCGCTTTCGGACTGGATGCGCTGGTGTTATTCAAGAAAAAGAAAATGGCTATTTTCTTCCTTTTCTCCATGCTTCTAGGTGCAGCATTGCAGATTACGAATACTTACGGCGACCTTTTCCTAGGCAGTTTTGCCAGCATCCCTGAATATGCAGATTCTTTCGGAGTGAAACATTCAGTCATCCTGTTATCCATTTCACAGATGTCCGAAACATTGTTTATTCTTGCCATACCTTTCTTCCTGCGTCATTTCGGAATCAAACAAGTCATGCTAATCAGTATGTTCGCTTGGGTGTTCCGATTCGGACTGTTCGGTTTTGGAGATCCGGGATCGGGACTATGGATGCTAATCCTTTCCATGATCGTTTATGGTATGGCCTTTGATTTCTTCAACATTTCCGGTTCGTTGTTTGTTGAACAAGAAGCCAATTCTTCTATCCGTGCCAGTGCACAGGGCTTGTTCTTTATGATGACTAATGGATTGGGAGCCATTATGGGCGGATATGCCAGCGGTGCGGTAGTTGATGCATTCTCTGTATATGCCGACGGCAGACTGGTGAGCCGCGAATGGATGGACATCTGGCTGATCTTTGCCGCTTATGCGCTGGTGATCGGCATTTTGTTTGCCTTGGTATTCAAGTACAAACACCAGCAGGAGAGTAAAACAAATTAAGTAAAAGAGAACGATGGACAAAAAGGTAGAATTACAAGTTATAAATATCACGAACAGCCAGGCGCAAGTAGGCGCGTTTGCAATGCTATTAGGCGAGGTGGACGGTGAAAGGCAACTGCCTATCATCATCGGTCCAGCGGAAGCCCAGGCTACCGCTCTATATCTGAAAGGAGTGAAAACTCCCCGTCCGTTGACACATGATTTATTTATAACAAGTCTTACTATACTGGGAGCCAGCCTGATACGTGTATTAATTTACAAAGCAAAGGATGGTATTTTCTACTCCTATATTTACCTCAAAAAAGACGAAGAGATTATACGTATCGACGCACGGACTTCAGACGCAGTTGCCCTGGCAGTGCGTGCCGACTGCCCGATTCTTATTTATGAATCTATTCTTGAACAGGAATGTCTTCACATGTCGTCAGAAGAAAGAACCCGTTCTGAAGAAACAGACAACGACGAAGGGGCTGAAGAAGAACATGATTTGCCCGGTGCTACTTCCAGAACGCTTGAAGAAGCACTGGAACAGGCTATTAAAGATGAGAATTACGAGTTAGCCGCGCAAATACGCGATCAAATCAATTCAAGAAATAAAAATCAGTAAGTAATATTATGCACGTATTTTATACTCCCGATATACAGAAAAGCAACGAGCTTCCCGAAGAGGAAGCACAACACTGTATCCGTGTTCTGCGGCTAAGTATCGGAGACGAAATCACGCTTACCGACGGTAAGGGTGACTTCTACAAAGCTGAAATTACTGTTGCAACCAACAAACGTTGTTTCGTAAACATCAAAGAAACCATTTTTCAGGAACCGTTATGGCCGTGCCATTTACACATTGCCATGGCACCGACGAAGAATATGGACCGCAACGAATGGTTTGCAGAGAAAGCTACCGAAATAGGTTTTAACGAACTGACTTTCCTCAACTGCCGTTTCTCGGAACGTAAAGTCATCAAGACCGAACGGATTGAAAAGATTCTGGTATCAGCCATCAAACAATCTCTCAAGGCACGACTGCCAAAATTGAACGAAATGATTGAGTTCGATCAGTTCATCAGGCAGGAGTTTAAAGGACAGAAGTTTATCGCCCACTGTTATGAAGGGGAGAAACCTCTATTGAAGAATGTTCTGAAACCAGGAGAAGACGCCCTTGTTCTGATAGGTCCCGAGGGAGATTTCAGTGAAGAAGAAGTGAAGAAGGCCATCGAACGGGGATTCGTACCGATTAGTCTCAGCAAATCACGGCTCCGTACAGAAACAGCGGCATTGGTGGCCTGCCACACGCTGAATCTGCAAAATCAATAACAGCAGTAAATGTCTGAATCAATGATTATACAACTTTTAAATAACATAAGTATGGCAAAGAAAACGATTTCACGACTCTCGGTACTGGCAGTACTGATTGTTTTTCTGGCAGCATGTTCCAAAACATCGGAATATACAAATGTGATACCGGCTGACGCTTCGGTAGTTGCCTCTATCAACCTTAAATCCCTCGCAAGCAAAGCGGGATTGGATGATAAAGAGAATGAAGCTGCTAAACAAAAAGTACTGGAAGCACTGAAAAGCGGAATGAATGCGGCCACATTCCAACAACTGGAAAAGGTTATGAAGAATCCGGGCGAATCGGGAATCGATGTTGAATCTCCATTCTATGTGTTCTCTTCATCTTCTTTCCCTTATCCTACTGTTGTAGGTAAAGTGAACAATGAAGATAAGTTGCATGCTTCACTCGACGTGATGGCAAAAGAACAGATCTGCCAACCGGTAGGCGAAGCTGACGGTTACAGTTTTACAACGATGAACAGCGGTTTGCTTGTTTTCAATAGTTCTACTATATTGGTAGTCAATGTCAGCGGAACAACTCAAACTGATAAAGCCAAAGAAGCCATTACTAATTTGTTGAAACAGACAGCAAGCAATAGTATCGTGAAATCAGGAGCTTTCCAGAAAATGGAGAAACAGAAAAGTGATATTAACTTCTTTGCTTCCATGACAGCTATTCCTTCAACCTACCGCGATCAGATAACCATGGGATTACCTACTGAAGTGAAAGCGGAAGACATCACTCTGATAGGAGGACTGAACTTTGAAAAAGGAAAGATTGCCCTCAAAACAGAAAACTATACTGAAAACGAAGCAGTGAAAGCTCTCCTAAAAAAACAAATGGAATCTGTTGGAAAAGCGAACAATACTTTCGTTAAATACTTCCCGGCTTCTACCCTGATGTTCTTCAACGTAGGTGTAAAAGGAGGCGAACTGTATAACCTGTTGAGCGAAAACAAGGAATTCCGCAACACAGTATCTATCGCAAAGGCAGACGAAGTAAAAGAGTTGTTCAGCTCGTTCAATGGTGATATTTCTGCAGGATTAATCAACGTTACGATGAGCAGTGCTCCCACTTTCATGATGTACGCTGACGTGAAGAACGGCAATGCTCTTGAAATGATTTACAAGAACAAGGAATCATTGGGATTGAAGAGAGGGGAAGATATCATGCAACTTGGCAAAGACGAATATGTCTACAAGACAAGAGGCATGAATATATTCTTCGGCATCAAGGATAAACAAATGTATGCAACCAATGATGAGTTACTCTACAAAAACGTAGGTAAAGCTGCCGACAAATCAGTCAAAGATGCTCCTTATGCATCGGATATGAAGGGAAAGAGCCTATTTATAGCAATCAATGCCGAAGCAATCCTCGATCTGCCTATCGTTAAAATGGTAGCAGGTTTCGGAGGACAGGAAGCTAAGACATATATTGAACTGGCCAACAAGGTTTCTTACCTATCCATGAGTTCGGAAGGAGAAGTCAGCGAGATCGACCTTTGCCTGAAAGACAAAGATGTAAATGCCCTCAAACAAATTGTAGACTTTGCCAAGCAATTTGCCGGCATGTAATAAATGTATAAACCAACGGTATGAATAGTATTCACTTACAGCAAACACTTCCCCAAGTGTTTGCTGACCGTAATTCGGTGACTTCGGACGTATGGCATCAGGATCTTTTCTTCCGGAAAGGAGAAATGTATCTGATCGAAGCAGCTTCCGGCACCGGCAAATCTTCGTTGTGCAGCTATATCTATGGCTACCGCAACGACTATCAGGGGATTATTAATTTCGATGAAACCAATATCAAAGCATACTCCGTGAAGCAATGGGTCGACCTGCGAAAGCATTCACTAAGTATGCTTTTTCAGGATTTACGCATCTTCACCGAACTTAGCGCTCTTGAAAATGTGCAATTGAAGAATAACCTCACCGGATGCAAAAAGAAAAAAGAAATCTTATCGTTCTTCGAACAACTGGGGATCGCAGATAAAATAAATGTGAAAGCCGGCAAGCTATCTTTCGGACAGCAACAGCGCGTCGCCTTTATCCGGGCGCTCTGCCAGCCGTTCGACTTTTTATTTCTGGATGAACCGATCAGCCACCTGGACGATGATAACAGCCGCATCATGGGTGAACTTATCATTGCCGAAGCAAAGGCACAAGGAGCCGGAGTGATCGCCACTTCCATCGGTAAACATATCGAGTTGCCTTACAGCCATACACTTCAACTGTAGTAAGCTGGTTAATAACAAGTAGCAGGTAATGAACAACCTCTTTTCACAGCATCATTTCAAATCGTAAATCGTAAATTGTAAAATCGTAAATAAAATGCCAACTCTTGTCTGGAAGCTTCTCCGCCAACATATCAGTATCGGTCAATTAGCCGGTTTCTTTTTAGCCAACCTATTCGGCATGATGATTGTATTGCTTAGCGTACAGTTTTATAAAGATGTCATTCCGGTATTCACCGAAGGAGACAGCTTTATGAAAAAGGATTTCATCATAGCTACAAAGAAAATCAGTGCTCTCGGTTCTTTTGCAGGAAAGAGTAATACATTCTCTGCCGAAGAAATTGCGGATCTGAAAAAGCAACCGTTTACCAAAACAATAGGAGCTTTCACTCCTTCTCAATTCAAAGTTTCAGCAGGATTGGGAATGAAGGAAGCCGGTATTCATCTTTCCACAGATATGTTTTTTGAGTCTGTTCCCGATGAGTTTGTCGACATCAAACTCGATAAATGGCATTTCGATGAAAACACACATACCATACCCATTATCATTCCGCGCAACTATCTGAACCTTTATAACTTCGGTTTTGCGCAAAGCCGCAGCCTCCCCAAACTATCGGAAGGGTTAATGAGTCTGATTCAAATGGATATTATGATGCGTGGCAACGGACGGGTGGAACAGTACAAAGGAAACATTGTCGGTTTTTCCAATCGTCTGAATACGATTCTTGTTCCCCAGTCCTTTATGAAATGGGCTAATGAGAATTTCGCACCGAATGCAGAAGCCCAACCGGCACGATTGATTATCGAGGTCAGCAATCCGGCAGATTCCGCCATCGCCAGTTATTTTCAGAAGAAAGGATATGAAACGGAAGATGGTAAGCTGGATGCCGGAAAAACAACTTATTTCCTCCGTCTTATCGTAGGTATTGTATTGGGAGTGGGTTTATTTATCAGTATCCTTTCATTCTATATACTGATGTTGAGCATCTTCCTGCTTTTACAAAAGAATACAACCAAGCTGGAAAGTCTATTACTAATCGGATACAGTCCCAACAAGGTAGCATTGCCTTATCAGTTGCTCACGGTAGGATTGAACGTTATTGTGCTTGTATTATCCATCGGATTAGTCTCCTGGTTGCGCAGTTATTACATAGACAGCATCCGCATCCTATTTCCACAGCTGGAAACCGGATCATTATGGGCAGCAATCAGTATGGGTATTCTATTATTTATCGTTGTATCGGTGATTAACATACTGGCAGTAAAAAAGAAAGTGCTTTCGATCTGGATGCACAAATCATAGATGTAGAATCAAACACATAACGTATGAAAAACAAAACTACATTTTCTATCCATAGAGGCTTAATAGCTTTCTTTTTCGGAATACTGTTCTGTTTTGCCCCATTGTCAGGGCAAAACATACAAGATACAATTATTGCGTATTTTAATCTACTGGAAAAAGTCCCACAGGAGAAACTCTACTTACATCTGGACAAGCCCTTTTATGGGGCAGGAGAAAAAATATGGTTCAAGGGATATCTGGTAAACTCTGTTACACATCAAGGTAATACACAAAGCAACTTCATCATTACAGAGCTTGTCAACCGTTCCGACTCTATTGTAGAACGGAAAAAGATCCGCAGAGATTCATTGGGTTTTCATAATGCTTTCACCCTCCCTCCCACTCTCCCTGCAGGTGATTATTATTTGCGGGGATATAGCAACTGGATGCTTAATCAGGAACCGGAATTCTTTTATTCACGCAATCTGAAAATCGGTAATTCGATTGATAATACGATTGTTTCAAATATTGAGTATCAGCAAGAAGACGAATCACATTATACAGCCAAGGTAAGATTTACCAGCAATACCCAAGAGGCTTTCGGAAATACTGCCATCCGCTACCGCTACATTGAAAACGGAAAGATTAAAGATAAAGGTAAAAGAAAGACAGACGAGAATGGGTTGATTTCTATTTCCCTGCCGGATTTGAAGCCTATTGCCACACGCCACATTGAAGTAGAGTTCGATGATCCCCAATATATTTATAAAAAGACTTTCTATCTGCCTTCGTTTACAAAAGACTTTGATGTTAAGTTCTTCCCGGAAGGAGGTGCTCTCCTGACCGTTGCTCATCAGAATATAGCTTTCAAGGCTCAAGGATCGGATGGCTTTTCTACAGAAATAGAAGGATTCCTGTTCGATGCCAACGGAGACACATTGACAGCTTTCCGCTCGGAGCATGACGGCATGGGAGTTTTCACACTGAATCCGACTGTGGGAAACTCTTACTATGTGATTGCCAAATCCGGTGACGGTATCAGTAAACGATTCGACCTCCCAGCTGTAGAAGAAAAAGGAATCACACTTTCCATGACACATTATAAAAAGGAAATCCGTTACGAAATCCAGAAAACAGAAGCTACCGAATGGCCTCAAAAGTTATTCTTGATTGCGCACACTCGTGGAAAGCTGGTCATCCTGCAGCCAGTCAGTATCGACAGGACTTTTGGAAGAATGAACGACAGTTTATTCAACGCAGGCATCACCCATTTCATGCTGATCGACCAACAGGGCAACGCACTTAGCGAACGCCTGGTTTTCATACCCGACCGGAATCCGCATCAATGGCAAATTCTTGCAGATAAGCCGACATACGGAAAAAGAGAAAAGGTATCCCTGCAAATTTCAGCAAAAGACGATAACGGTACTCCGGTAGAAGGTAGTTTTTCCATCAGCATTACCGACAGAAAGAGTATCCGCCCGGATTCGCTTGCTGACAATATCGTATCGAATTTTCTATTGACCTCCGACTTAAAAGGATATGTAGAAAATCCCGGATATTATTTTTTGCAGCAAGACCTCCGGACTCTCCGCACGGTAGACTTCCTGATGATGACGCACGGATGGCGCAGACACCATATCCAGAATGTACTGACTGCACCTTCAATGAACCTCACCAACTATATGGAAAAGGGGCAAACTATCAGCGGACGTATCAAAGGTTTCTTTGGAGGTAACGTTAAGAAAGGACCTATTTGTATTCTGGCTCCCAAACAGAACATCATCGCCACTACCACCACAGACGAAAAAGGAGAGTTTATCGTGAACACATCTTTCAGAGATAGCACGACTTTCCTTGTTCAGGCACGTACCAAAAGAGGATTTGCCGGAGTGGACATCGTGATTGACACTCCTCAATACCCGGCAACTTCGCACAAGTCTCCTTTCCATGATGGAACAGCAACGTTTATGGAAGATTATTTGCTCAACACCCGCGACCAATATTACATGGAAGGTGGAATGAGAGTGTACAATCTGAAAGAAGTGGTAGTCACTGGAAGTCGTAAAAAGGCCAGTTCAGAAAGTATTTACACAGGAGGTATCAACACCTACACGATCGAAGGGGACAGACTGGAAGGATTCGGTGCACAAACAGCTTTTGATGCAGTCACCAGACTTCCGGGCATTAGCGTGACAAATGGAAATGAAATACATATCCGCAACAATCCCGAGCAACCTGTCATTGTTGTTGACGACGTGGTGTATGAAGACGATAACGACATCCTGACCATGATACAAACCAGTGATATGTCGAGCTTGAGCCTTCTTCGCGGTGCCGATGCAGCGATCTTAGGTTCCCGCGGTTCGGCAGGTGCTATCGTTATTACGCTGAAAGACGGCAAAGAGATCCCGGCAAGACCGGCACAGGGCATTATCACATGTACTCCACTGGGGTACAGCGACTCGGTCGAGTTCTATCATCCTACTTATGATACGCCTGAAAAGAAGAATGACCAACGCTCGGATTTACGAAGTACGATCTATTGGAATCCTACCCTTCAACTGGATGCTAATGGAAAAGCAACCATCGAATACTATACTCCGGACAGCACTGCACCGGAAGATATAACCATAGAAGGCGTGGATAAAAACGGAAAGGTATGCCGGATAGTACAAACGATCAACAACAGATAAATGTGGAAAAGATTTTGAATGTCAGGTTTATAGACTTACGCAAGTAAGCACAACTCTATTAAGGCACCTTTATCTTTATTCTATCAAGCAGGTATACATCTGTTAAGCTACCGATATCATTCATTCACCACGGCCGTGGAGAACTAACAAGAGCGGTACTTTAGCTGAACAATAAAGGCACTCTAGCTGAACAATGCCAGTATCTTTAAGCTACTTTACCCGTATCTCCGTGTTATTCTATCAGCATACTAGAGTTATCACACCTGATTTTTCAACACAACCTTAGTGGTAATATAACGTAAAAACATACAGATATACAGAAGTTATCACAAAAATAGCATCATGATAAAAAAGGAGATAAACAACTGTTTATCAAATAGCTATACTATTTAATCAGCAAAAACAAAGCTGACAATAAAAAACAAGACCTTTATTGTCAGCCTATTGTCAGCTCCTATCATCAGCCATATTCCACTAAAAATCAAAAGATTAGCCACTACCCTGACAGATTGACAATAAAAACAACACAAATATTATAGTAGATAATATCAGATGGCGGTATTCTCATACACTTCATTATTATTAGATTGAATACCACCAATTAGAGGTTAAAATGCAAATTAACCTTCCCTATCCCCTTATTAATCTTGATAAAAAAGCGATTGAATACCAAACAGGTTAAAAATATTTCGTAATTTTGCAGATATAAAAGAATGAAGCTATGCCGGACTATGATTTAATCGCCATACTCGGACCTACAGCCTCGGGTAAAACTCCCTTTGCCGCTGCCTTGGCCTATGAACTCAACACAGAAATTATCAGTGCCGATTCCCGTCAGATATATAGAAGAATGGATCTCGGTACAGGAAAAGATTTGGCCGACTATACCGTAAACGGACGTACAATCCCCTATCATCTGATTGACATTGCAGACCCCGGATATAAATACAATGTGTTTGAATATCAACGTGATTTCTTGAATTCTTACGAAAGCATCAAACAAAAAGGCTATCTTCCCGTTTTATGTGGAGGGACAGGTATGTATCTGGAATCCGTGTTGAAAGGATATAAACTGATGCCCGTACCGGAAAATCCGGAATTGCGTAACCGTTTGGCAAATCATTCGCTGGAAGAGTTGACGGAAATGATAAGTCAATACAAGGCTTTGCATAACTCCACCGATGTGGATACCATGAAACGGGCGATACGGGCGATAGAAATTGAAGAGTATTATGCAGCCCATCCGGTTCCCGAAAGGGAATTTCCGGAACTGAACAGTCTCATCATCGGAGTGGACATTGACCGGGAACTGCGCCGTGAAAAGATCACCCGCCGATTGAAACAACGATTGGATGAAGGAATGGTGGACGAGGTAAGACGATTGATCGAACAGGGAATTGCACCGGACGATCTCATCTACTATGGACTGGAATACAAATACCTGACATTATACGTCATAGGCAAACTGACTTATGCAGAAATGTTCAACGGTTTGGAGATAGCCATCCATCAGTTTGCCAAGCGACAAATGACCTGGTTCCGCGGCATGGAAAGAAGAGGATTTACGATCCATTGGATGAATGCAGAGCTGCCGATGGAAGAAAAGATAGCTTTTGTAAAAGAGAAACTGCAAGGGAATTAGTATCTTTGGCAGTTATTATAGTGCGATTTTTAATACACAATAGGATAGATAAACAAATATGAGTGTAGAACCGAAGAAATGGGGAGTGATTTACAACCCAAAAGCTGGTACCCGAAAGGTAAAGAAGCGCTGGAAAGAAATTAAGGAGTACATGGACAGTAAAGGTGTAGACTATGACTATGTACAATCCGAAGGTTTCGGTTCGGTAGAGCGTCTCGCTAAAATTTTGGCCAACAATGGTTATCGCACGATTGTCATTGTGGGAGGTGATGGGGCATTGAACGATGCCATCAATGGCATTATGCTATCCGATGCCGAAGACAAAGAGAACATCGCCCTCGGCATGATTCCGAACGGTATCGGAAATGACTTCGCCAAATATTGGGGACTTAGCACCGAATACAAGCCGGCTGTCGACTGTATCATCAATCATCGGTTGAAGAAAATAGATGTAGGCTACTGCAACTTCTACGACGGAAACGAACACCAGCGTCGCTATTTCCTCAATGCCGTTAATATCGGACTGGGAGCACGAATCGTTAAAATCACCGATCAGACCAAACGTTTCTGGGGGGTGAAGTTCCTTTCATACGTTGCTGCCCTGTTCTCCCTCATTTTCGAACGGAAGCTCTACAGAATGCATCTCCGCATCAATGATGAACATATCCGTGGACGCATCATGACCGTATGTATAGGCAGTGCCTGGGGATGGGGACAAACTCCCAGTGCCGTTCCATACAACGGATGGCTGGATGTATCTGTAATCTACCGCCCGGAATTCCTGCAAATTATTTCCGGACTATGGATGCTGATTCAGGGAAGAATCCTGAATCACAAAGTGGTGAAAAGCTACCGGACGAGAAAAGTAAAGGTACTCCGGGCACAGAATGCAGCGGTGGATTTGGACGGGCGTTTGTTGCCTAAACATTTTCCTTTAGAAGTAGGCGTGCTCCCGGAAAAGACAACGCTTATCATCCCCAACTAATCAGGATCACTCCCCCCAAGGAGAGAGACATATACTCACAATCTAATTGATAATTTGTAATTGGTAAATAATAAAATGATAGAACTTAAGAACAACCCCACCGGCAACTTTTTCCTGTTGGCCGGTCCGTGTGTGATAGAAGGTGAAGAAATGGCAATGCGCATTGCCGAACGAGTAGTAAAGATCACCGAAGCACTGCAAATACCTTATGTATTCAAAGGTTCTTACCGTAAGGCAAACCGCTCACGTCTGGATTCGTTTACCGGCATTGGCGATGAGAAAGCACTCAAAGTATTGAGAAAGGTACATGAGACTTTCGGAGTCCCCACCGTAACCGATATCCATACCGCAGATGAAGCTGCAATGGCAGCCGAATACGTGGACATACTTCAAATCCCGGCTTTTCTTTGTCGCCAGACCGACTTGTTGGTTGCCGCAGCCAAAACCGGAAAAACGATTAACATCAAGAAAGGACAGTTCCTTTCACCGCAGGCAATGCAGTTTGCTGCCGACAAAGTGGTGGAAGCCGGAAACAAGAATGTGATGCTTACCGAACGTGGAACAACTTTCGGCTATCAAGATCTTGTTGTAGACTACCGTGGTATCCCCGAAATGCAGTCATTTGGCTATCCGGTGATTCTGGATGTCACTCACTCCTTGCAGCAACCCAACCAAACCAGTGGGGTAACAGGAGGAATGCCGCAGTTGATAGAGACTGTCGCCAAAGCAGGTATCGCCGTAGGTGCCGACGGAATATTCATCGAAACACATGAAAACCCTGCCGTAGCCAAAAGCGATGGTGCCAATATGTTAAAGTTAGACCTTCTGGAAGGACTGTTAACTAAGCTAGTCAGGATACGGGAAGCTATAAAATAACTCTTTTCCCTGTCTATTTGTGATTTACAACCAAGCACAACGACAAATAACACAGAAATATTTATTTAAACTAAATAGAACATGAAACATTTATTACGTGGATTATTTATTGCAGTCCTTTTTATATGCTGCAATTTCCAGCTCGCACTTGCACAACCCATGCAAGAGTTACCTGTGGACAAGAATGTTCGTATCGGTAAACTAGACAACGGGCTTACCTATTACATTCGCCACAACGCCCTTCCCGAAAAACGAGTTGAATTCTACATCGCCCAGAAAGTAGGTTCCATTCTTGAGGAACCACAACAACGTGGTCTGGCACACTTTCTGGAGCACATGGCTTTCAACGGAACAAAGCACTTCCCAGGTGATGAAACCGGACTTGGCATCGTGCCCTGGTGTGAAACAAAAGGTATCAAATTCGGCACGAACCTGAATGCATATACCAGTGTCGACCAGACGGTGTACAACATCAGCAACGTACCAACTGAAAATATAAACGTGGTAGACTCTTGTCTGCTGATCCTTCACGACTGGTCGAACGCTATCAACCTTGCCGACAAGGAAATTGACAAAGAGCGTGGTGTTATCCGCGAAGAATGGAGAAGCCGCAACAGTGGTATGCTTCGCATCATGACTGATGCACAGTCGACTCTGTATCCGGATTCTAAATATTCAGACTGTATGCCTATCGGAAGTATTGATGTTATCAACAACTTCCCTTATCAGGATATCCGCGATTATTATGCGAAATGGTATCGTCCGGACTTACAAGGAATCGTTATTGTAGGTGATATCAATGTAGATGAAATTGAAGCTAAACTGAAAAAGGTATTTGCAGATGTAAAAGCTCCGGTAAACCCGGCCGAACGTATCTACTATCCAGTGGCAGATAATCAGGAACCGCTTATCTATATCGGTACAGACAAGGAAGTGAAGAATCCTTATGTGAACATCTTCTTCAAACAAGACGCTACACCGGATTCTTTGAAAAACACCATTGCTTATTATGCTACTCAGTATATGGTCAGCATGGCTATGAATATGCTGAACAACCGTTTGAACGAACTCCGTCAAACCGCTAATCCTCCTTTCACTAGTGCAAGCGCAGAATATGGAAACTATTTCCTTGCCAAGACTAAAGAAGCACTCGCACTTGATGCAAGCAGCAAAATAGACGGTATCGATTTAGCAATGAAAACTGTTTTGGAAGAAGCGGAACGTGCACGCCGCTTCGGATTTACCGCTTCAGAATATGAACGCGCACGCGCCAACTATTTGCAAGCCGTAGAATCTGCTTACAACGAACGTGAAAAGACTAAAAGTGGTTCTTACGTCAACGAATACGTTAACAATTTCCTTGAAAAAGAACCGATTCCGGGAATTGAAGTTGAATATACACTGGTAAACAAACTGGCTCCGAATATCCCTGTAGAAGCTGTCAATCAGGTGATGCAACAACTAATCACTGACAACAATCAGGTGGTTTTGCTGGCCGGTCCGGAAAAAGAAGGAGCAAAATACCCTACTAAAGAAGAAATTGCTGCTTTATTGAAACAAATGAAGTCATTCGATCTGAAACCTTATGAAGATAAAGTTTCTAACGAACCGCTGATCTCTGAAGATATTAAAGGCGGTAAGATTGTTTCTGAAAAAGCTGGCGAAATCTATGGTACAACTAAGTTGGTACTTTCCAACGGCGTAACCGTATATGTGAAACCAACTGATTTCAAGGCTGACCAGATTGTAATGAAAGGTGTAAGCTTCGGTGGTACCAGCGTATTCCCGAACGAAGAAATTATCAATATCTCTCAATTAAACGGAGTAGCTCTAGTAGGTGGAATCGGTAATTTCAGCAAAGTAGATCTGGGTAAAGCTTTGGCTGGCAAACGTGCAAACGTAGGTGCGGGTATCGGCAACACTACGGAAACTGTTTCCGGTAGCTGTGCCCCGAAAGACTTTGAGACAATGATGCAGCTTACTTATCTGACTTTCACTTCTCCGCGTAAGGATAACGAAGCATTCGAATCTTACAAGAACCGTTTGAAAGCCGAACTTCAAAATGCGGACGCTAACCCGATGACTGCTTTCAGTGACACTATTACAAGCGTACTATACGGTCACCATCCACGTGCTATCAGAATGAAAGAAAACATGGTAGACCAGATCGACTATGACCGTATTCTTGAAATGTACGAAGACCGCTACAAAGATGCAAGTGACTTCACTTTCTTTCTGGTAGGAAACGTAGACTTGGCTACAATGAAACCGTTAATCGCTAAATATCTGGGAGGTCTGCCATCTATCAATCGTAAAGAGACTTTCAAAGATAACAAGATGGATATCCGCAAGGGAGAGATCAAAAATGTATTTGCAAAGGCACAGGAAACTCCGATGGCTACCATCATGTTCCTTTATAGCGGCACTTGCAAATATGACTTGCGCAACAATGTCCTGCTTAGCTTCTTAGATCAGGCTCTGGATTTGGTTTACACTGCTGAAATCCGTGAAAAAGAAGGAGGTACATACGGTGTAAGCTGCAACGGAAGTCTTGGTAAATACCCGAAAGAGGAACTTGTTCTTCAGATTGTATTCCAAACTGACCCTGCCAAGAAAGATAAATTGTCTGCTGTTGTTGTAGAACAACTTCACAAAATGGCAAAAGAAGGTCCGTCTGCCGAACACATGCAGAAGATCAAAGAATATATGCTGAAGAAGTATAAAGACGCCCAGAAAGAAAACGGCTACTGGCTTAATAATATGGACGAATACCTCTACACGGGTGTGGATAATACAAAAGACTATGAAAAGTTGGTCAACAGCATCACAGCAAAAGAAGTGCAAGACTTCCTCGCCAAATTGCTGAAACAGAACAACGAAATTCAAGTCATCATGACCGTGCCGGAAGAAAACAAATAAAAATTCTCTAGTATATCTACTGAATGATGATATTCAACGAATTACGCAAACATGGAAGGCTTGCCGCCAAACGGCATCCGATGTATGAAAAGAACAAAGTTGCTAAAATACTCGGTTATGTCATGGGCGCATTCTGGGCCGGTTACCTGATATTCTTCGGTACGACGTTCGCGTTCGGATTTTCTGATATGGTTCCTAACCGGGAACCATATCATGTGATGAACGCAGTGGTTCTGATCTTTATCCTGGCACTGGACTTTCTGTTGCGTGTTCCGTTTCAAAAAACACCGACGCAGGAGGTAAAACCTTACCTCCTGCTGCCGGTTAAACGAATTCGTGTCATCGACTTCTTACTGATCCGCTCGGGACTAAGCCTGTTCAACCTGTTCTGGTTGTTTCTGTTTGTCCCTTTTTCCTTCATCACTATTACCAAGTTTTTCGGTATCCCCGGTGTCATCACCTATCTTATCGGTATCTTGCTATTGATTATTGCCAATAATTACTGGTACTTGCTTTGCCGCACTCTTATCAACGAACGTATTTGGTGGATTCTATTACCTATCGCTTTCTACGGTGGAATAGGCTGCCTTCTTTTTATTCCCGAAGATAGTCCTCTCTTCTATTTCTTCATGGATCTGGGAGACGGATACATACAGGGCAACATTCTCTATTTTCTCGGCACCATACTTGTGATTGCCATTTTATGGTTGATTAACCGCAAGATCATGTCCGGACTTATCTATGCAGAGCTGGCAAAAGTAGAAGATAGTCAGATTAAACATGTCTCCGAATATAAATTCTTCGAACGCTACGGGGAAGTTGGCGAATATATGAGGCTGGAACTGAAAATGCTTTTACGCAACCGCCGCTGCAAAGGTGCATTACGCAATATCGCAATTGTAGTGGTGGCTTTCTCCGTCGCACTTAGCTTTTCCAGTGTCTACGACGGGAATTTCATGACTTCTTTCATCTGTGTATACAACTTTGCCGTATTCGGAATGATTATCCTTTCACAGATTATGTCATTCGAAGGTAATTACATTGATGGCCTGATGTCTCGTAAAGAATCAATTATGAGTCTACTGAAAGCCAAATATTACACATACAGCATTGGCGAAATCATACCTTTCATACTCATGATTCCCGCCATCATCATGAATAAACTCACTTTACTGGGCGCCTTCGCCTGGTTTTTCTATACCATCGGCTTTATTTATTTCTGTTTTTTCCAACTGGCTGTCTACAACAAACAGACGGTCCCCTTAAACGAGAAAGTGGCAAGCCGACAAACGAATAGCGCTATACAGATGGTGGTTAATTTCGCTGCTTTCGGTGTGCCTCTCATCTTATACAGTCTATTAAATGCATTTTTAGGTGAAACAATCACTTACATTATTCTGTTAGTTGTCGGTCTCGGATTTACCCTGACTTCTCCTTTATGGATTAAAAATGTATATCATCGTTTCATGAAACGGCGATACGAAAACATGGAAGGCTTCAGAGACAGCCGCCAATAAACGCTCATGAATCATTAACCATATAAACATTGAAGATCATGATTATCATTGACAAACTTAAAAAGAATTTCGGTGAGAAGATTGCCGTAGACATAGAACACTACGAAATCAATCAAGGCGATATGCTCGGATTGGTGGGAAACAACGGTGCCGGTAAAACAACTCTCTTCCGAATCATGCTGGATCTGTTAAAAGCAGACGATGGTAAGGTGATTATTAATGATATTGATGTCAGCCAAAGCGAAGACTGGAAAAGCATTACCGGTGCTTTCATTGACGATGGTTTTCTGATTGATTATCTCACTCCGGAAGAATATTTCTATTTCATCGGAAAGATGTACGGACTAAAGAAAGAAGAAGTGGACGAACGTCTGATTCCTTTCGAACGTTTTATGAGTGGAGAAGTGATCGGGCACAAGAAGCTAATCCGTAACTACTCCGCAGGTAACAAGCAAAAGATCGGAATTATTTCTGCCATGCTTCATTACCCGCAATTACTGATACTGGACGAACCATTCAACTTTCTCGATCCAAGTTCTCAGTCTATCATCAAACATCTGCTCAAGAAATATAATGAGGAGCATCAAGCTACGGTTATCATATCCAGTCACAATCTCAATCATACCGTAGATGTATGTCCGAGGATTGCTTTATTGGAACACGGTGTCATCATCCGGGATATTATCAACGAGGACAACTCCGCAGAGAAAGAACTGGAGGATTATTTTAATGTAGAAGAAGAGTAAACGGTAAATAGGGAATGATAAAATAATGAATGGTAAGTATCCATCCTTACTAAAATTATTGCATAAACTAATTATGATGAGATATATAACAGAAAAGTCTGATACCCATAAGTCTAGTATAAAGAAACCTGATAGAAAGAAAAGATACTTTCTGCAATTCATCCTTTTATTAGGACTGATTGCCAGCCTTAGTTCCTGCCGCACTTCCGCACCCCGGCTGGATTATCAAGCATTGGCGCGAGCTTCTATATTGTTGGGGGTAGATATTAATATGGAGGATAACCATAAGCTCTATCTGGAAGCAGCCAACTGGATAGGGGTTCCCTATCGTGGTGGAGGTGATTCGAAACGAGGAGCCGACTGTTCGGGATTAGTTTATCAAGTGTACCGTAAGGTATACCGCACCCAAGTGCCGCGTAACACGGAAGATCTAAAAAAAGAAAGTAATAAAGTCGCCAAACGGAATCTCCGGGAAGGAGACTTGGTATTCTTCACCAGCAGTCGTTCAAAAAATAAAGTAACTCATGTAGGCATTTACCTCAAAAACGGTAAGTTTATTCATTCCAGCACCAGTAAAGGAGTGATCGTCAGCAACTTGAACGAGAACTATTATACCAAACACTGGATAAGCGGCGGCAGGATACGTTAATTATCAACTTCTAATGATATAAAATTATGAAATCATTCATCGGAGCAGTTCTATTTATTTGCGTGGCATTCAGCGCCAATGCACAGCTTTTATGGAAAGTGTCCGGCAACGGACTGAACCAACCTTCCTACATCATAGGTACTCACCATCTAGCACCGTTCAGCATCATGGATAGCATTGCCGGACTTAAAAAGGCTATGAATGAAACTCAACAAGTATATGGAGAGATGAAAATGTCGGAAATGCAATCGCCTGCCACCATGGAAAAGATGCAAAAGGCAATGATGATTGAAAGTGATACCACGCTAAACTCTCTCCTTTCTCCGAAAGACTTTGAGACTGCTAATAAATTCTGCAAAGAAAACCTGATGGTAGATTTAAATATGGCTCCGAAGCTAAAACCTGCCTTCTTATTAAATAATGTAGTGGTGATGGCTTACGTAAAACATATAGAGAAATTCAACCCGCAAGAGCAACTCGACACATTCTTTCAAAGTCAAGCCATCCAAAACGGAAAAAAGGTGGACGGACTGGAAACTGCAGAATTCCAATTCAACCTGCTTTTCAATGGCAGTTCACTACAACGGCAAGCACAACTATTAATGTGCACTCTTAACCATATAGAGACTGAAGTAGAAAACCTGAAAAGGCTCACAAACGCCTACATGAACCAAGATCTGAACACCATGCTTAAAATCAGTGAAGAACGTAAAGGCGATCAATGTGACGCACTTCCCGGCGAAGAAAATGTCCTAATTTACAACCGTAATAAAGCATGGGCTGAAAAACTACCGGCAATCATGAAGGCTGCCCCGACTTTTGTTGCAGTAGGCGCCCTGCACCTCCCCGGAGAAAAAGGATTATTAAACTTACTAAAAAGACAAGGATACACAGTAGAAGCTGTGAAATAAGAAAAGTATTTAGTACTTTTGCGGAAAAGTTTTCCCCAATGAACTACAAAACCTATTTATTCGATTTCGACTACACACTAGCCGATTCGTCGCGTGGTATCGTTAAGTGTTTCAGAATTGTACTTACCCGGCATCAGTATTTAACCGTTACTGATGAAGCTATCAAGCGTACAATCGGCAAAACATTGGAAGAATCATTCAGTATCCTTACCGGAATTACCAACCCGGCACAGCTGGAGGCCTTCCGGCAGGAGTACAGACTGGAAGCTGATGTACACATGAATGTAAATACCCGTCTTTTTCCCGACACATTGTCTACACTGAAAGAATTGAAGAAACGGGGTGCCCGCGTCGGAATTATCTCTACCAAGTATCGTTTCCGGATATTGAGTTATCTGGAAGAATATCTGCCTAAGGATTTTCTTGATATAGTAGTGGGAGGAGAAGATGTAAAAGCACCGAAACCTTCGCCGGAAGGAGTTAAATTTGCATTGGAACATCTGGGAAGTAGCCCCGAAGAGACATTGTATATTGGAGATAGCACCGTAGATGCCGAAACAGCGCAGAATGCAGGAGTCGATTTTGCAGGTGTGCTGAACGGAATGACAACGGCAGAGGAACTTCGTGTTTATCCACACAAAATCATTATGCAGAATTTAGGAGAATTAGTCCAATAGGCTACAATGAGAGCTAAAATGCTCATTTATTTGCCGTAATCATTTTATCTCCTATAAAAAATAAAAGAAATATTTGTCGGGAACGAATAAAAATAGTACTTTTGTGCCCGATTATTCCGCAACGGGTTCGATAAAGAGTTCTTTAAGTGATTAAAGACCACCCGCCGGAGCTAACTTATACATTTATATATAAGATGTACGCAATTGTAGAGATTAACGGTCAGCAATTTAAAGCAGAAGCTGGTCAAAAGTTGTTCGTTCACCACATCGAAGGTGCAGAAAACGGTTCAACAGTAGAATTTGAAAAAGTTCTTTTGGTAGACAAAGACGGAAACGTAACAGTAGGTGCTCCTACCGTAGAAGGCGCTAAAGTTGTTTGCCAGGTTGTTTCAAACTTGGTTAAAGGCGACAAAGTTCTTGTTTTCCACAAGAAAAGAAGAAAAGGACACAGAAAACTGAACGGTCACCGTCAACAGTTCACTGAATTAACAATTACAGAAGTAGTAGCTTAATCAATTAAAAAGTAAGAAGAAATGGCACATAAGAAAGGTGTCGGTAGTTCTAAGAACGGCCGCGAATCACAAAGTAAAAGATTAGGCGTTAAGATATTTGGTGGCGAAGCTTGCAAAGCAGGTAACATCATCGTTCGTCAAAGAGGTACTGAATTCCACCCGGGTGAAAACATCGGAATGGGTAAAGACCACACTCTTTTCGCTTTAGTAGATGGTACAGTTAGCTTCAAAGTTGGCAAAGAAGACAGAAGATATGTTTCTGTTGTTCCTGCTACTGAGGCATAATTGCACAACTGAAAATATTTAAGAGAAGGAGATGTAATCCATTGGATTACATCTCCTTTCTTTTTAACAACCAGAGTTTTATATATCACTCTAAAAGAGACATGTATGTATCATTCACTGCATATATGTTTATTATACAGCTCAATACATGTATTATATATATCATAGACACATCATATATATTATATATAACACATATATTTGCTTGATTATTCGTTTTTTCTTTATCTTTGTAGCCTTAAATAAGAAAGTTCATAAAAAGTATAGATATGCTTACCATTAAACAAATTACAGAAAACACAGAGGCGGTACTCCGCGGACTGGAAAAGAAGCATTTCAAAAATGCAAAGGAAACGATCGATCAAGTGATCGCTCTTAACGACAAGAGACGTAGCACACAAAATGAATTAGATAAGAATCTGGCAGAGGTTAACTCGCTTTCACGCACCATCGGTCAACTGATGAAAGAAGGCAAGAAAGAGGAAGCTGAGACTGCACGCGCACGCGTTGCCGAACTAAAAGAAGGTAACAAAGAATTAGACGCCGCTATGACACAGGCTGCAACAGATATGCAGAATGTACTTTACACCATCCCCAACATTCCTTACGACAGCGTACCCGAAGGTGTAGGCGCTGAAGATAACGTAGTGGAAAAAATGGGAGGTATGGAAACTGAACTTCCTAAAGATGCACTCCCCCACTGGGAACTGGCTAAGAAATATGATTTAATAGACTTCGACCTGGGTGTAAAAATCACAGGTGCAGGTTTCCCTGTATATAAAGGTAAAGGCGCACAACTTCAACGCGCTCTTATCAACTTCTTCCTGGACGAAGCACGCAAATCCGGATATACTGAAATCATGCCACCGACAGTAGTTAACGCAGCTTCCGGCTATGGCACAGGACAGCTTCCTGACAAAGAAGGACAAATGTATCATTGCGAAGTAGATGATTTATATCTGATTCCGACAGCAGAAGTGCCTGTAACCAACATCTACCGTGATGTAATTTTGGAAGAAAAACAGTTGCCAATAATGAATTGCGCCTATACACAATGTTTCCGTCGTGAAGCTGGTTCCTATGGTAAAGATGTGCGCGGACTGAATCGTCTGCACGAATTCTCCAAAGTAGAATTGGTTCGCATTGACAAACCGGAACACTCCAAACAATCTCATCAGGAAATGCTAGACCACGTAGAAGGTCTGTTGCAAAAACTGGAACTTCCATATCGTATCCTCCGCCTCTGTGGTGGTGATATGAGTTTCACTGCTGCCCTTTGTTTCGACTTCGAAGTATATTCAGAGGCACAGAAACGCTGGTTGGAAGTAAGTTCCGTATCCAATTTCGATACCTATCAGGCCAATCGTCTGAAATGCCGTTACCGTAATGCAGAAAAGAAAACCGAACTCTGCCACACACTGAACGGTTCAGCATTAGCACTGCCACGTATCGTTGCTGCCCTACTCGAAAACAACCAGACTCCGGAAGGCATTAGAATTCCGAAAGCGTTGGTTCCGTACTGCGGCTTCGACATGATAGACTAAGACTTGATCTGACAGACTAATAAAAGCACCCTTATATAGAGAGCCACTCATCAAAAGAGTGGCTTTTCTTTTATATTTCGCAAATAAGCTGTATCTTTGCCAAAATTTATATCATTCTGATAGCAGTTACGTAATAAAAACAACAAATTAATTAGATAATGAACAAAATCATTAGCAAGGAACGCTTTTCTGAAAAAGTATTCAAATTTGAAATTGAAGCTCCTTTAATTGCTAAATCTCGTAAGGCCGGACACTTCGTCATCGTACGTGTAGGCGAAAAAGGAGAACGTATGCCATTGACTATCGCAGGTTCCGACCTGAAAAAGGGTACCATTACTCTGGTAGTGCAGGAAGTCGGGCTTTCTTCTACCCGTCTCTGCGAGCTGAATGAAGGCGAATCTATCACTGACGTAGTAGGCCCACTCGGACAAGCTACCCATATAGAAAAATTCGGAACAGTAATCTGCGCTGGTGGTGGTGTAGGTGTGGCTCCGATGCTTCCTATCGTACAGGCTTTGAAGGCTGCCGGTAACCGTGTTATCACTGTATTGGCTGGACGCAATAAAGATCTCATCATCTTGGAAAAAGAAATGCGTGAAAGCTCTGACGAAGTAATTATCATGACGGATGACGGTTCTTACGGCCGGAAAGGTCTGGTGACAGAAGGTGTAGAAGAAGTTATCAAACGTGAGAAAGTAGACAAATGTTTCGCTATTGGCCCTGCCATCATGATGAAATTCGTTTGCTTGCTGACTAAAAAATATGAAATTCCGACAGATGTTTCGCTAAACACTATCATGGTGGACGGAACAGGTATGTGCGGTGCTTGCCGTATCACTGTAGGAGGAAAGACTAAATTCGTTTGTGTAGATGGTCCGGAATTCGACGGTCACCAAGTGAATTTCGACGAAATGCTGAAACGTATGGGTGCGTTCAAGAATATCGAACGCGAAGAAATGCATAAGCTGGAATCGGAATGTGAAGCAACCAAAGAAATCGATGAAAAAAGTCGTAATGCTACTTGGAGACAGGAGTTACGCAAATCCATGAAGCCAAAAGAACGTACGGCTATTCCTCGTGTAGAGATGAATGAACTCGATGCTGAATACCGTTCACACAGCCGTAAAGAGGAAGTTAATCAAGGATTAACAGCAGAACAGGCTGTTACAGAAGCCAAACGCTGTCTCGACTGTGCTAATCCTGGATGTATGGAAGGCTGTCCGGTAGGTATTGATATTCCCCGCTTCATTAAGAATATCGAACGCGGTGAGTTCCTCGAAGCTGCTAAAACATTGAAAGAAACAAGTGCGCTCCCTGCAGTTTGCGGTCGTGTGTGTCCGCAAGAAAAACAGTGCGAATCAAAATGTATTCATCTGAAAATGAATGAAAAGCCGGTAGCTATCGGTTATTTGGAACGTTTTGCAGCTGATTACGAACGTGAAAACGGACAAATCTCCGTACCTGTCATTGCAGAGAAAAACGGCATCAAAATAGCTGTTATCGGTTCAGGACCTGCAGGATTGGCATTTGCCGGAGATATGGCTAAATATGGATATGATGTAACTGTATTTGAAGCGCTGCATGAAATTGGCGGTGTATTGAAATACGGTATCCCCGAATTCCGTTTGCCAAACAAGATTGTAGACGTAGAAATCGACAATCTCGGTAAGATGGGCGTTAACTTCATCAAAGACTGTATTGTAGGAAAAACTATCGGTGTAGAAGACTTGAAAGCGGAAGGTTTCAAAGGAATATTCGTGGCTTCCGGTGCCGGACTGCCAAACTTTATGAATATCCCGGGAGAGAACTCTATCAATATCATGTCTTCAAATGAATACCTCACCCGTGTCAATTTGATGGATGCCGCCAGCGAAGATTCGGACACTCCGGTAGCATTCGGTAAGAATGTGGCAGTAATCGGTGGTGGCAACACAGCTATGGACTCTGTCCGTACGGCAAAACGTCTTGGCGCTGAACGTGCTATTATTATCTATCGTCGCTCGGAAGAAGAAATGCCTGCACGTATCGAAGAAGTAAAACACGCCAAAGAAGAAGGGGTTGAATTCCTCACTCTGCATAATCCTATCGAATATATTGCTGATGAACAAGGTTGCGTAAAACAAGTTATTCTGCAAAAGATGGAATTAGGCGAACCGGATGCTTCCGGACGTCGTAGTCCTGTAGCCATCCCGGGAGCAACAGAAACAATTGACATAGATCTGGCCATTGTCAGCGTTGGGGTATCTCCTAACCCGATTGTTCCAAGCTCTATCAAAGGACTGGAATTAGGACGGAAAGGAACTATCGCAGTAAATGACAACATGGAATCTTCTATCCCGATGATTTACGCAGGTGGCGACATCGTTCGCGGTGGAGCTACTGTAATTCTGGCGATGGGTGATGGTCGTAAAGCTGCCGCTGCTATGCATGAGCAATTGAAAACAAACGCCGGCAACTAACTGCCGCTTATTAACACCCGGGCTAAAACCAACTCACACGTGGGTAGAACATCGATCACCCCCGGCATAAAAAGTAGAATAAGAAAAGCCTCGTTTATGAACTGTAAACGGGGCTTTTCTCATTTCAAATATCAAAGATACTTTCTACTTTACCACTTTATTCGTCGCAGGATCAGGGAAAATTACAGCCGGTTTAAACGACTTGGCTTCCTCAAAATCCATCAATGCATAGGACATGATTATCACAATATCATCGGGTTGCACCTTGCGGGCAGCAGCACCATTCAGACAAATTTTGCCCGAACCGCGTTCACCTTTGATAATGTAGGTTTCAAAGCGTTCACCGTTGTTATTATCAGCGATATACACTTTCTCTCCCGGAATCATGTTTGCAGCATCCAACAGGTCTTCATCAATCGTGATACTACCCATGTAGTTCAGATTTGCCTCCGTGACACGTGCACAATGAATTTTCGACTTCAACACTTCAATCATCATAAGGTTTCGTCTTTTTAGTTATTCTTTATATTTAATGTTATCGATCAGCCGGACTTCTCCACAGAACACTGTGATGCATCCTACTGCGTAGGAAGTATCTTCCCAATTACTAATTTTCTGCAATGTGTTTCCGTCTACGATCTCAAAATACTCCATACGCAAACCCGGAGCGGCTTCAATCGCATCTTCAACCATCTTTTGCGTCTCGCTCACTGTATGAGTGGCTGCAAAGTTACGACTTTTAAATAAGGTGCGAGAAATATTTAAAGCATTTTCACGTTCTTCTGCAGATAAACGTTTGTTCCGGCTACTCAATGCCAGTCCGTCTTCCTCACGTACAATTGAACAACCTACAATTTCAAGGTTATATTTCAATTGTCGAACCATCTCACGAATAATTGCTAACTGCTGGAAGTCTTTCTCTCCGAAATATGCACGATCCGGCTGTACAGCATCAAACAGCTTGCTAACAATTTGGCAAACACCGTTAAAATGTCCCGGACGGAAAGCACCTTCCATCACCGTATCCAATGGTGCATAGCTAAATTGACGGGTATCCGGTTCCGGATACATTTCGCTAACTGAAGGAGCAAAAGCGAAATCCGCCCCGCATTCTTCCAACAAACGGCAATCTGCATCCAATGTACGCGGATATTTCTCCAAGTCGTTTTTATCGTTAAACTGTGTGGGATTCACAAAAACACTCACAACAGTTACACCATTCTCACTTACGCTGCGCTTTACCAGAGATGCATGTCCCGCATGTAAAGCACCCATTGTAGGAACCAGTCCCACCTTTTTACCTTGGGCTCTTAGGACAGCCAATTCTGCCTGTAAGTCCTTGATAGTGTGCACTACTTTCATTTTCGTCAATTGGTTTATGTTTTACTCGTTTGCAAAAACTCTGCAAAATAAACTAATATTTGCCACATAAAGAAAGAATATCTTATTTAATGTGTCTTTTTTTTCGTATCTTTGCAGAATATTATAGTGAACTATTGTTATTATGACAAAGGCGAATAAAGTTTTATTTATTACTCAAGAGATTACACCTTACGTTTCAGAATCCGAAATGGCCAATATAGGTAGAAACCTTCCACAGGCGATACAAGAAAAAGGCCGTGAAATCAGAACCTTTATGCCTAAATGGGGAAATATCAATGAGCGCAGAAATCAACTGCACGAAGTGATCCGCCTCTCTGGTATGAACCTGATTATCGACGATACTGACCACCCCTTGATTATAAAAGTTGCTTCTATCCAATCCGCACGCATGCAGGTATATTTCATCGATAACGATGATTATTTCCAGAATCGTATGCAGACAACGGATGAAAATGGTATAGAATATGATGATAACGATAGCCGTGCCGTTTTCTATGCACGCGGTGTATTGGAAACAGTGAAAAAACTTCGCTGGTGTCCTGATGTCATTCACTGTCATGGCTGGATGACAGCTTTAGCTCCTCTTTATATTAAGAAAGCCTATAAAGACGAACCTTCTTTTCGCGACGCTAAAGTGGTATTCTCTGTTTATGAAGATGATTTCAAGAGTACGCTTAGCGACGATTTCGCAACAAAACTGATGCTGAAAGGTATTACTAAGAAAGATTTAGGTGATTTGAAGGAACCGGTAGACTACGCCGCTCTTTGCAAACTCGCTGTTGACTATTCGGACGGAGTAATACAAAACAGCGAAAAGGTAGACGAGTCTATTATTGAATATGCCCGCCAATCTGGCAAATTGGTACTTGACTACCAAAACCCGGAAAACTATGCAGATGCCTGCAACGAGTTCTACGATCAGGTATGGGATGCTACTGCAAACGAAGAAGAATAAAAAAATCAAGATACGACGATCATGAAAGCAAAATACGCCTTAATAGCTTTACTGGCAATCACCTTTTGGGGTTGTGATGACAACACTGCCGGACTGGGATTGGGAATGTTTCCGGGAAGCGACCAAAATATCAATGGACAATTAAAAACATATCCTGTAACAACAAGTTCTGTGGCTGCCGGACGAATTTATGCTAAAACAAATATTGGATATGTAGGTAAATTCACAGATAGTCAATTCGGTACTTATCAGGCGGGATTCTTGTCTACACTGAATTGTCCGGAAGGATTGACTTTTCCTGGATTGTATAACAATACTGCTTTCGGTAATAATAAGAAGATTACCAATACAATGGTAGAAAAAGCTTCTGATGATATCGTATTGATTCATAAGGACCCAAATGATGAAAGTAGCGAAGTCATAGGCAATATCCATACTATCGAACTTTATTTATGGTACAATAGTTATTTTGGAGATTCATTAACGGCCTGTCGTCTAAGTATCTATGAGTTAGACAAAGAATTAGAAAAAGCGGAAAATAAAGATTATTACTATACTGACATTAACCCAGATGAGTTTTATAAAGAGAGTGATATTTTAGGAAGTAAAGCATATACAGCTGTTGACCTCTCTGTTAAAGACTCTATTCGTAACTTAGACACTTATGTTCCAAGTGTACATCTTACTTTTGAGAAGCCTATTGCTGAAAGAGTAGGAGGAAACATATTAAGAGAATTCAGAAAAGCTCAAGATAAAGGTGCTAAATTTGATAATAAAGAATTCTTTGAAGCATTCAAGGGACTATATGTAAGGAGCGATTTTGGAGACGGAACAGTATTATATGTCGATCAGGTTCAAATGAATGTTGTATATAAATGTTATGCTATTGATAGTATAAAAGGAACGCCACATTTAACACACGACGGAAAAGACTCAACCTATTATGCCTATCGTGTCTTTAACTCTACACGTGAAGTCATTCAAGCTAATCGACTCGATAATGATAGCAAAATTGATGAACTAATTGAGAATGATAAGACTTGTACATACCTAAAAACTCCTGCCGGAATTTTCACAGAAGCCGTTCTGCCTATTAGTAAGATCAATGAAGAATTATCAGGAGATACATTAAATGCTGTAAAATTGACATTCTCCAATTATAATCAAGCAAGCAATAATAACAACTTTGGAATGTCTGCACCATCTAACGTAATGCTGATACGGAAAAAAGATAAAGACAGATTCTTTGCAAAAAACCTGCTAAATGATGGAGTTTCTTCTTTCCTAACTTCTCATTCCACCAGTACCAACCAATATACTTTCAACAATATCACTGGTCTTATCAATGCGTGTGTAAACGACAGAAAAACTGCAGATAGAGATATAAGGGAAAAAGGTAAGGTTGAGTATACAGTGTATGATACAGAAACTGGAATTGATGAAGTTAAATCAACTAATGATATCACAGAATGGGAGAAAGCTACAGAATGGGATAAAGTTGTATTAATTCCGGTTCTGGTAACTTACGACTCTTCAAATAACAATAATTATTATGGTACTTCCAGCAATATTATTGGTATCCAACATGATCTGCGACCCGGATATGTAAAATTAAAAGGAGGAGAAGAGGGTGGAGCACTAAACTTGGAAGTTGTTTATACCAGTTTTACAAAACCATAGATAAAGACTAAAACATACAAATTAGTCCTAGATTAAACAGTAATAAATAAAGAGAGGGTCCACTTCACACATTGAATGGCACCCTCTTTATTTATGCATTAAAAATACAACACAATCGAATAAATAAAACAGATGTATCCAAAAAAGCCGCGAGTTTGATTCTATCTCACTCACGGCTTCATATATAAACAAGATTTTATTCTTTTCCTATTTTACTGTAGCCTTTTTTGCTTTACCTGTAGCCTTCTTCGGCTCCGCAGCAGCTTTCTTAACTTCAGCTTTCTTTGCAGCAGGTTTTGATTTAGCAACAGCTTTTTCTTTTACTGTCGGTTCTTTAGCATCAGCAGCCTTCTTAACAGTTGCTTTCTTTGCAGCCTCCACTTTTGCCTGCAATTTAGCCACTTCTTTCTCCAACTCTGTAATCTCATCTCCCTGGTTCTTAATTGTAGTCAACAAAGAATTTAATTCTTCACTGTCTACATCGGCAGGATATAGTGCATCTACCCGTTTGATAAAGTCACCCAGAATATTCATATAGTTAGTGAAAGCATCATAAGGAGAATCATAGATTCCACGATTCAACCACATACCATTATTCTTCGTTGTCATAAAACGGAAGTTATTGCTAGCCTGCAAATAATCCCAATCCTGTTTGATACGACGGTCGTCACACAAATGAACACGTTCAGCTACACTATACAATTTATTGAAAGCCTCGCGTTGCATAACATTACCCAGCCAACAACTAGTATCTCTCTCTTCATCCACCCACGACATCGGATATGCAACATCGAGTTGTGATACTGATTTCAGCTTCGTTACAATTTCAGTCGGTGTAGAAAAAGTAATCCCCTTAGCCTTTGCACATTCCGGCAACGCTTTTAAGAATTCAAGAATATTAGAGGATAACGGTTGAGCCATACCAAGCGAACTCAATTCCATAAAGATATTAATAACTTGCTCTTCTTGCGGCAATACATCAATCCAATTAATATATTTATCGGCAAACAAAGGATATTCCGCCCAATCAGAATTAGAGAAACGTAAACTGATGTCGTCAGAGAGTTTGAAATCCCGCAACAAGAGCTTAAGACTTGGAGCTTGATTACAGTGATAAACATAATGCGGACTCTTCCATCCCAAGATATGTTTAGCCCCTTCCGTCAACATCCCCTTGAAGCCCATAGAAGCTACCAAGCCACCAATTTCATCAGAATAAATCAGACTAGAGTTGCGGAATACTTTCGGTTCTTTACCAAACATCTGTTTCATCTTATCACGTTGACGAAGCACTTCTTCGCGGAAGCAATCCTCGTTGGCAAGTGAAGACAAACCATGTGAATAAGGTTCACACAAAAACTCACAACATCCTGTTTCATTCAACTGGTGCAATAAATCAATGACTGCCGGAGCATGAATTTCCAATTGTTCCAAGGCTACCCCCGAGATAGAAAGCGCTACTTTAAAAGCACCACCCGAGTTTTTCACCATCTCAATTAAAGCATTGAGAGCAGGAATATACGAACGTTCAGCAACCTCATTCATACCCGTTTCATTCGCATAGTCATCGTAATAATAATGGTCATTACCAATATCGAAGAAACGATAACGTTTCAAATGGATAATTTGATGTATTTCAAAATAAAGACAGATAGTTCTCATTTTTATTTATTGTTTTGTTATTTACCATAGTTTCTTAACACAGTCTCATAGAGAGCACGGATTCTCAAGCCAACTTTCTCCCAAGTAATCCCATCTACTTCCTTCTTTCCCTCTTCCTTGAGGTATTCGAAAAGAGACGGATTAGTACAAAGAGAATGGATAGCGTCAGCCATTGCATGAATATCCCAGTAGTCAGTTTTTATCACCTTATCAAGAATCTCGCCACACCCCGACTGCTTAGAAATAATGGAAGGTGTTCCACACTGCATGGCCTCCAATGGAGCAATGCCGAAAGGTTCAGAGACAGATGGCATGACAAATACATCGCTGTTCTTATAAACCTCATATACCTGCTTACCTTTCATAAAACCCGGGAAATGGAACCGGTCAGCAATACCACGTTCGGCCACCAGATTAATCATAGCATTCAACATATCGCCCGAGCCAGCCATGACGAAACGAATATTACGAGTACGACGCAACACAAGTGCAGCAGCTTCTACAAAATATTCCGGTCCTTTCTGCATCGTAATACGTCCGAGGAAAGTGACCACCTTTTCTTTTGAATGATCGGGACGTGGAATGTCCAACAGCTCCTGCGACAATGGATAAACAGCATTATGCATTGCAAATACTTTTCTGGGATCTTGATGATACTCGTTAATAACAGTGCGGCGAGTCAACTCGGATACGCACATGATACAATCGGCATGATCCATACCATTCTTCTCAATCGAATAAACAGTAGGATTGACTTTGCCACGAGAACGGTCAAAATCAGTAGCATGCACATGGATACAAAGCGGCTTTCCACTTACCATCTTGGCATGTACGCCGGCAGGGTAAGTCAGCCAGTCGTGAGCATGAATAATATCAAACTCCTGCTGACGAGCCACTACTCCGGCAATGATCGAGAAATTGTTAATTTCTTCGTGTAAGTTCCCGGGATAACCACCAGCAAACTCCATACATCCCAAATCATTCACATGCATATAAGAAAAATCGGCATAGATATGATCACGGAAAGAATAATACTCCTCTGGTGTCATTTCCAACAAGCGGGACTTCAAGTAGTCGTAGTTGACATCACGCCACACGATGGGTACTTGATTCATACCGATTATTTTCAAGAACTTTTCTTCTTCGCCGCTAGGTTTAGGCATACAGAAAATCGTCTCCATATCACCTTGCAGACTCAATCCTTTAGTTATTCCATAAGAAGCAACTGCAAGACCACCATATATTTTGGGAGGGAATTCCCATCCAAACATTAAAACTTTCATCTTCGTTCCTCCTTTTTTAATAATACTTAGACAGTAGCTTTAAGACACGTAGTATTTCTGCTACATTCATCGCAAATGATACTGCGCCGCGTCCTTTGAAAGGCGGGTTCCCATCGAATAACTCGGGAATGGAACCAACACAGTGGCTTGTCATCTCGTCATCATAACTAATCAGTTGGCGTTCAACAAATGACAATCCGCTCATCTTATAAATTCGAAGATAAGCTTCCAGATAGAATCCCATCAACCAAGGCCAGGCCGTTCCCTGATGATAAGCATAATCGCGTTGTATCTGCGGACCTACATAGTTCGGATTGTATCCGCCGCTCTTCGGACTCAACGAACGAATTCCTTTCGGAGTAAGCAGCTCTTTGGTCACAATATCGAGCACCTGTTTTTTTTGTGCACGATCCAAAGGAGAATAATCAAACGCTACGGTAAATATCATATTTGGACGTACGCTCCAGTCCATCATATTGCCGTCTACGTAATCAAGCAAATAACCATATTCGTTACGGAATACCTCGACAAAAGATTTTCCTGTCACTTCTGCCTGTGCATCCAGTTCATCTGCCAAGTATACGTCTCCTCCTTCGCGCACCAAATCAGCTATAAAACGCAACGCATTATACCACAACGCATTAAATTCAACAATATACCCCGTACGAGGAATCACTGGATGTCCGTTCACTGTAGAATTCATCCATGTAATCGCCTTATCCGTACCGTTGGCAAAAAGTAATCCATTGTCATGCAAAAAAAGATTCTCATGTTTCCGCTGACGAATAAACTCCATAATATCTTTCAAGAGTTCTCCGTATTTCTGACGACATTGCTCACGGGAAGTTTCTTTTGCATATTGCTGCAAAGCCCAGACAGCCCAAAGCAAAACATCTGGATGCTCCATTTCATAAATTTTATACCCTACAGGCTCTTCATTTATAAAATTACGAATCGCCTTTTCCGCCGTTTTCATCACATCCTCAAACTGATCGACCTCATCAAGCGCAAGCGTCAGTCCTGGCAGGGCAATGAACATATCACGTGCTCGACATTTAAACCACGGATAACCGGCAAGAATATAATGTTCGTCTTCCTGCTGGTTATGAAACTGGTGAGCGGAATTCTTCAGACAGTGGTAAAAGCTATCACGCGGGGTACGATCAGCTACTTCAGCCTCAAATGTCTGTTTCAATCTACGGGGAGTCACTTCCGAAGTTCCGGCAGAGAATACGATGCTCTCCCCTTTCTTTATATCCACCTCAAAATAACCGGGAACATAAAGATCTTCATTGAAGTCATACCCACGCTCTTGTTCTTTCGGGTATTCAATACCCCGATACCAATCAGGCATGAAATGAAACTCACACTTTTTATTCAACTGCATATATAGTTCCGGATATCCGGGATACATACAGGTTTTAATACCATTTTCCACAAGTTGATACTCACGGCTTGCCTGCGCATTTTCATGTGTGTACTCACGTACACTCCTGAAAGCGAGGAATGGGCGGAAGCGCAAAGTCGTAGCCGAATGCGCATCCAGCAAAGTATAACGAATCAGGATTCTATTTTCATGATGTACAAAGATTTTTTCTTTGCGGAGGATAACACCTCCGACACGGTAAGTTGTTGCCGGGATATGCTCACAGTCAAACTCGCGGATATACTTGTGTCCGTTAGGACTAAAGTTGTTTCCCTGATATTTGTGCAATCCCAAGTTAAACTCCGCACCGTGTTGAATTACCGTTTCATCAAGAGAAGATAGCAGCACATGATTTTCATCGTCGATATTGGGAACTGGAATTACCAACAGGCCGTGATATTTGCGTGTGTTACAATCAACAATCGTCGTACAATGATAAGCTCCTGCTTTGTTCGTCCGGAGGATTTCTCTTTGAAGAGACTCTTCCAGATTCGTCATGAGGGTCTTGTCAAATCGTAAATAACTCATAGTTGTGCATTATTAAAGGTTAATTATTGGTCATTATATCGTATATCTATTTATTGTTACATACCGCATATATTGGCTGTAGCAGCATATACAACGGGTATAACGCCCAAATGTACAAATTATAGATAAAAACAAAAATAAAAAGGCTTTTTATTTTCAGATTTTGTGCAAATATTCGTAGTATTGCGTAAAATATCTAAAGAAAAGAATGTCATGAAGCAAGATATTCAGCGTATCATGCTGGCTGCAGCAAAGCCTTTGTTTCTTATTTTTATTCTCTATATACTCAAGATTATGGAAGTCGGGATGGACTGGGACTTCTCTCGCTTGGGGGTATATCCTATGGAGAAACGGGGACTGATCGGCATTTTAACCCATCCGCTGATACACAGCGGGTTCAGTCATTTATTAGCAAATACAATCCCTTTATTCTTCTTGTCATGGTGTCTTTTTTACTTTTACTGGGGAATAGCCGGTAAAATTTTTATTCTCATTTGGCTCGGAAGCGGACTACTAACTTTTCTGATCGGAAAACCGGGATGGCACATCGGTGCCAGTGGACTGATCTATGGCTTTGCCTTCTTTCTCTTTTTCAGTGGTATTCTCCGCAAATATGTTCCACTCATTGCCATCTCTTTACTTGTCACCTTTTTATATGGAGGAATTATATGGCATATGTTTCCTTATTTCTCCCCTACCAATATGTCGTGGGAAGGACATCTTAGCGGAGGAATTATGGGAACGCTCTGCGCTTTCGTTTTCGTAAATCACGGACCGCAACGGCCGGAACCTTTTGCAGATGAAACGGAAGAGGAAGAGAATACAGAAGAAGAAGCAACAACTGCAGCAGCAGCAGAAGAAGAAGAAGAAACGCTATAAATGCCAACTCATGTCACCCATATTGGCAGACTTGTGCCATCGAAGTGGCACGCTTGTGACAGAGACATGTCACAGTTGTGCCAACACGATGGCACAACCGATACAATAGTATTCAATTTAACAAGAAGGATTAAGCCTAATCAAGACCGATGCAACGCTTCAATCAATAAGGTTATATTGGCCGTAAACAACCTTACAGAAATAGCCAATAAGATGATACCAAAAAACTTACGAATAATATAGATACCACCTTTTCCCAGGAAACGTTCTACACGACCAGTCATACTCACTACAAAGTAAACCCAGATCATGTTCAATACTAAAGCTATAATGATATTGATACTGGCATATTCCGCCCGAAGAGAAAGCAAAGTAGTGAAAGCTCCGGCACCTGCCAACAAAGGAAAGACAAGCGGCACCAAAGTAGCTTCTTTGATAGGACCCTGATTTTTGAAAATCTCAATATCCAAAATCATCTCCAAAGACATGAGGAAGATAACAAACGCACCGGCAACTGCAAACGATTCGATATCTACATGGAAGAGTTTCAGCATCATATCTCCCGCATAGAAAAATCCGATCAGCAAAGCAAAAGAGATGACGGTAGCTTTCATTGCATTCACATCTTTCCCTTTTTCTTTCAGGTTAATTATAATAGGTATAGAGCCGATAATGTCTATCACGGCAAAAAGTACGATAAACGCACTAATCATCTGTTGCCAATTGAAGCCTGCGAACATAATTTCCTCCTTTTTTTCTGCAAATATACTCTATTTTTATGCATTCAAACAATAAAAAAAACAAAAAGAACGGTCAGATGTTGACAGCAGTGTTGTATTATGAGTAAATTTGTACGATTAACAAGAGATTACAACATATGGAAACAATGTTCGACACTTTGCTCCAATTGCCTTTATTTCAAGGTCTTTGTCATGAAGATTTCACAAGTATTCTGGATAAGGTCAAGCTACACTTTATCAAGCATAAAGTGGGAGAAACTATCATTGAGAGTGGTAGTCCGTGTAAACAACTCTGCTTCCTGTTAAAAGGCGAGGTTTCTATCGTCACAAATTCCAAAGAAAATATATACACCGTCATTGAACAGATGGAAGCACCTTACCTGCTGGAACCACAGTCGCTGTTTGGCATGAACACCCATTACACTTCTGCTTATGTGGCACATACAGAAGCGCATACTGTCAGTATCAGCAAAGCATTTGTACTTAGCGATCTGTTCAAATATGAAATATTCCGGCTCAACTATATGAATATCGTAAGTAACCGGGCACAAAATCTTTACTCCCGCTTATGGGAAGAGCCGACACAGGATTTAACAGAGAAAATCATTCGCTTTTTTCTGTTGCATTGTGAAAAGATTCAGGGAGAAAAGATATTCAAAATGAAGATGGACGATCTTGCCCGCTACTTAGATGACACCCGGCTGAATACTTCAAAAGCGCTCAATGAGCTACAAGACAAAGGATTATTAGAATTACGTCGGAAAGAGATTCTTATTCCGGATGCACAGAAGCTGGTAAGCGAGTAGATACAGACTGACTCATTATAATAAAGAACCTATTCATCATAAAAATAGCCTCAACAGGAATTCCTATTGAGGCTATTTTTAGATTATAAAGTGTTATTATTCCCACTCAATGGTTGCTGGTGGTTTAGAACTGATATCATAGGTTACACGGTTCACTCCCTTCACCTTATTAATAATATTATTCGATACCTTACCCATAAATTCATAAGGCAGATGCGCCCAGTCGGCTGTCATGGCATCTGTAGATGTCACAGCACGTAAAGCAACTGCTCTTTCGTACGTACGTTCATCTCCCATCACGCCTACAGACTGTACCGGCAACAAGATAACTCCTGCCTGCCATACCTGGTCATACAATCCCCAGTCACGCAATCCCTGAATAAAGATATCATCAGCATCCTGCAGAATACGTACTTTTTCAGGAGTAATATCACCCAGAATACGCACTGCCAGCCCCGGCCCCGGGAACGGATGGCGGGTAATCAGATGTTCCGGCATACCCAACTCACGACCTACCCGACGAACCTCATCCTTAAACAACAAACGAAGTGGCTCACACAATTTCAGATTCATCTTTTCAGGAAGTCCACCTACATTATGATGGCTCTTAATCACTGTACCCGTGATAGACAATGACTCAATACAATCCGGATAAATGGTACCCTGCGCCAGCCATTTCACGTCTTTTATCTTGTGAGCCTCCACATCAAATACATCGATGAAGCCCTTACCTATAATCTTACGCTTACTTTCCGGTTCAGCCACACCAGCTAGTTCCGCGAAGAACTTTGCGCTGGCATCAACGCCAATCACATTCAGACCGAGACACTCGTAATCCTTCATCACATTCTTGAACTCATTCTTACGTAGCATACCGTGATCTACAAAGATACAAGTCAAGTTCTTACCGATAGCCTTGTTTAACAACACTGCTGCAACTGAAGAATCAACTCCGCCACTCAAACCGAGAACGACTTTATCATCCCCCAACTGCGCTTTCAGCTCGGCAACCGTACTTTCAATGAAAGAAGCCGGCGACCAGTCTTGTTTGCAACCGCAAACATCTACCACAAAGTTCTTCAGGATTTGAGTTCCGTCTTCACTATGGAATACTTCCGGATGGAATTGAACACCCCACACTTGCTCACCTTCTACCTGATAAGCAGCAATCTCTACTTTATCTGTTGAAGCTATTTTCTTGAAATTATCAGGAATAGCAGTAATCGTATCTCCATGACTCATCCATACCTGCGATCCATCACGTACACCTTTAAATAGCACATTATCTTTGCAGAAAGAAGACAAGTGAGCACGTCCATATTCGCGTGTTCCGGCTGGTTCCACTTTTCCGCCATTGGTGTATGACATAAATTGTGCACCATAACAAATACCCAATATCGGATATTTACCACGAATTTCACTCAAATCTACTTTGAAAGCATCTTTATCGTAAACCGAGAAAGGACTTCCGGAGAGAATGACTCCTTTAATAGTAGGGTCTTCTTTAGGAAATTTGTTATAAGGAACAATTTCACAATACGTATCCAATTCACGTACACGACGGCCTATAAGCTGTGTTGTCTGCGAACCGAAATCAAGAATTATTATTTTTTCCTGCATATCAATGGTTGGATTTTGAATAAATTGAGTTGCAAAAGTAGAAAAAAGTACGCAATCTATATTAATAATGAAGAGAAAAATAAAGGAGATTCACAAGTTTATACTTGGAATCTCCTTTATTTTAATTAGAATCAACTATTCTTTTCTTTCAGCAAATCGCGTATCTCCGTCAACAAGACTTCTTCCTTCGTTGGTGCAGGAGGAGCCGGAGGAGTAGCTGGCACTTCTGCCTGTTTTTTAGTTGTCAGTTTCGTAATCAACCGTATAAATAAGAATATAGCAAAAGCAATAATCAGAAAATCAAAGGTGGCTTGCAGAAACTGACCATAATCCAATGTCACAGCCGGAGCTATCTCCTTACCGTCAGCACCGATCTCCGCCGCTTTCATCACCCATTTCAAATCCGTAAAGTTCACACCGCCAACCAGTAAACCAATCGGAGGCATAATAACATTAGCAACCAATGATGATACGATTTTTCCAAACGCACCACCAATAACTACACCGACAGCCATGTCTATGACGTTACCTTTCATAGCAAACGCCTTAAAGTCCTGTAAAAATGTGCTCTTTCCCATCTTTTTTCAATATTTAATGTGAATTTAATATGCGAATATAAAAACATTTTTGTAATTTTGCACCGCATTTGAAAATAAAACAAGTGCGCAGGTCGAGAGATATTTGAACAAATATTATAAAACCCTTAAAAGTTTAAACAAAATGATTAAAGTAGGTATTAATGGATTCGGACGTATCGGACGTTTCGTTTTCCGCGCTGCAATGGAGAGAAACGATATTCAAATCGTAGGTATCAATGACCTTTGCCCGGTTGATTACTTGGCTTACATGCTGAAGTATGACACAATGCACGGACAGTTCAACGGTACTATCGAAGCAGATGTTGAAAACAGTAAACTGATCGTTAACGGTCAAGCTATCCGTATCACAGCTGAAAGAAATCCGGCTGACTTGAAATGGAATGAAGTAGGTGCAGAATACGTTGTTGAATCTACAGGTTTGTTCTTGAGCAAAGACAAAGCTCAGGCTCACATCGAAGCTGGTGCAAAATATGTTGTAATGTCAGCTCCTTCTAAAGATGACACTCCGATGTTCGTTTGCGGTGTAAACGAAAAAACATATGTAAAAGGTACTCAATTCGTATCTAACGCTTCTTGTACTACTAACTGTTTGGCTCCTATCGCTAAAGTATTGAATGACAAGTTCGGTATCCTTGACGGTTTGATGACTACAGTTCACTCTACAACTGCTACTCAGAAAACAGTTGACGGTCCTTCTATGAAAGACTGGAGAGGTGGTCGTGCTGCTTCTGGCAATATCATTCCTTCTTCTACTGGTGCTGCTAAAGCTGTAGGTAAAGTAATCCCTGCATTGAACGGCAAATTGACTGGTATGTCTATGCGTGTTCCGACTTTGGACGTATCTGTAGTTGATTTGACAGTTAACTTGGCTAAACCGGCTACTTACGCTGAAATCTGCGCTGCAATGAAAGAAGCTTCTGAAGGCGAATTGAAAGGTATCCTGGGTTACACTGAAGATGCAGTAGTTTCTTCTGACTTCCTGGGTGACGCTCGTACTTCTATCTTCGACGCTAAAGCAGGTATCGCTTTGACTGATACTTTCGTTAAAGTTGTATCTTGGTATGACAACGAAATCGGTTACTCTAACAAAGTTCTTGACTTGATCGCTCACATGGCATCAGTTAACGCTTAATTAGAAGTCTGAACAATATAGAAACCGCTGCGGGAAACCGTAGCGGTTTTTTTATACATTTCATTTTATATATTGTTAAAAAGCAACGTGTTATCCGTTGAATAAGCTACAATTTTAGTAGCTTTGTAACTCTATGGAGAGATTATTAATAACATTGATACTAGTTTGCACTATGAACAATATAACAAATGCCCAGAATCCTTTCTACGGGCAATACCACACGCCGCACGAAGCCGTGCCGTTTGACCGGATTGAAACAGAACATTATGAGCCTGCTATCCTCGAAGGAATCAAGCTACAAAATGCTGAAATAGAGGCCATCATACAGAATCCGGAAAAGGCTGATTTTACCAATACGATAGAAGCTTTCGAAGAGTCAGGGGAATTACTTGACAAAGTAGTTGCCGTCTTCGGTAATATGTTGAGCGCAGAAACGAATGACGATCTACAAGAACTCGCTCAAAAGATTATGCCGTTGCTTAGTGAACACAGCAATAATATCACACTGAACGAAAAGCTATTCGCACGTGTGAAGGAAGTGTATAACCAAAAAGAGACTTTGCAACTGACACAGGAACAAAAACAGTTACTGGAAAATGCATATAACAGTTTTATTCGTCATGGCGCCAATTTAGAAGGAGAAGCACGGGAAGAATACCGTCGTCTGACTACCGAATTGAGTAAATTGACGCTTACCTTCAGTGAAAACAACCTGAAAGAGACGAATGCTTATCAAATGCTGTTAACGAAAAAAGAGAGCCTCGCCGGACTACCTGAAATTATCATAGAAGCAGCTGCAGAAACGGCCAAGAACGAAGAAAAAGAAGGATGGGCATTCACACTTCACGCTCCGAGCTATATTCCTTTCATGACGTATTCTGACAATCGGGATTTACGTCAAAAACTCTATATGGCTTATAATACCAAATGTACACACGATAACGAATTCAATAATATCGACATCGTAAAAAAGATAGCCAATACACGCATGAAAATAGCCCAGTTACTGGGATACAAAGATTATGCGGAATATACGCTAAAGAAAAGAATGGCTGAAAACAGCAAGTCGGTATACAAGCTGCTCAACCAACTGCTGGAAGCATACACTCCTACTGCACAACAAGAATATAAAGAGATACAAGAACTGGCTCGCGAAGAACAGGGAGCTGATTTCGTTGTCATGCCTTGGGACTGGAGTTATTATTCAAATAAACTAAAGGACAAAAAATTCAATATCAACGAAGAAATGCTCCGCCCTTACTTCGAACTGGAACAAGTAAAGAAAGGGGTGTTTGGCTTGGCAGAAAAGTTATATGGAATCACTTTCCGGAAAAATACAGAAATTCCGGTTTACCATAAAGAGGTAGAAGCCTTTGAAGTGTTTGATAAAGACGGTAAATTTTTAGCCGTCTTATACACCGATTTCCATCCGCGTCCGGGAAAGCGGGCCGGAGCCTGGATGACGAGTTATAAGGACCAATGGATAGATAAAAAGACCGGTAAAAACAGCCGCCCTCATGTATCCGTTGTGATGAACTTCACCAAGCCAACCGAGAATAAGCCCGCTTTATTGACTTTCAATGAAGTAGAAACATTCTTGCATGAGTTCGGGCATAGTCTGCACGGTATGTTTGCCAATTCTACTTACAGGAGTTTAAGTGGAACCAATGTATATTGGGATTTCGTGGAGCTTCCCTCGCAAATTATGGAAAATTTCGCCATAGAGAAAGATTTCCTCAATACCTTTGCCCGCCATTATCAGACGGGAGAAGTATTGCCGGATGAATTGATAAAACGCCTTGTAGATGCATCAAACTTCAATGTTGCGTATGCTTGTCTACGACAAATAAGTTTCGGTTTACTTGATATGGCATGGTATACGCGCAACACTCCTTTTGAAGGAGATGTGAAAGCTTATGAACAAGAAGCCTGGAAGGATGCGCAAATATTGCCGGTAGTACAAGAAGCTTGTATGAGTACGCAATTCTCCCACATCTTTGCCGGTGGATATGCCGCCGGATACTATAGCTACAAATGGGCGGAAGTATTGGATGCCGACGCATTTTCATTATTCAAGCAAAAAGGGATATTCAATCAGGAAGTGGCAGACTCATTCCGCAATAATATTCTGTCGAAAGGAGGAACGGAACATCCGATGATACTTTATAAACGTTTCCGCGGACAGGAACCGAGCATTGATGCTTCGCTAATCAGAAATGGGATAAAGAAATAAGTATTAAGTTATTAGATATTAAATATGAAGAGAAGTATATTTCAAATAGTAGGATTGCTTTTATTGCTTCCTTTATTTTCAGGATGTAATGATTCGGACGATGTAGCTGCTATCTTTACAGGAAAAACCTGGAAACTAAATTATATCACAGTAGATGGAGGTCATGAGATGTTTGGCTTTTGGGAGAATGAAGAACAAGAGAAAGCAAGTATTAAAGAGCTTAATAAAAACGGTACATATAATATTGTATTTGATGGCACAGTAGATGGAGATGTTATTAACGGAAATATAAAAGGAACTGTAATTGCAACAAGTACTTTTGAAGGAAAATGGAATGCCAACGCCAAAAACAATAGCTTCAAAGCTACAGTTACCACTGCAGGTAGTTATGGCGACGACAAACTCGCCAAAAATTTTATAGAGGGGCTTAATGCAGCTACATCTTACGAAGGAGATAGTAATAACTTATACCTTTTATACAAACCGGCATCCGGTAAACAAACTTTCCGTATGGTTTTCCGGGTAGTAAGCAGTAAATAGTAAACAACATGGACACTGAAAAGAAACAATTAGAACTTGACAAACGTTATATACGTATGGCCAGTATATGGGCTGAAAATTCCTATTGTCAACGCCGTAAAGTAGGAGCTTTAATCGTTAAGGATAAAATGATTATCTCCGACGGATATAATGGAACACCTTCCGGATTCGAGAATGTATGTGAAGATGAAAACAACCTGACAAAACCATACGTTCTGCATGCGGAAGCCAATGCCATTACCAAAATAGCGCGTTCAAATAACAGTAGCGACGGTGCTACCATGTACGTCACCGCTTCTCCTTGCATCGAATGTGCAAAGTTAATCATACAGGCAGGAATCAAACGGGTAGTTTATTCCGAGCATTATCGCCTGGAAGATGGAATAGAGTTATTAAAACGGGCGGGAATCGAAGTTATCTACACAGAGTTAGATGATAATTCCTCTCCAAATAAATAAGAAGACGAACGTTTTAAAAAAGGAATAGACATGAGTACAAAAAACTCTTCACGTTTTACACCTGTCATCATAGCAGTCAGTGTGGTAGTCGGGATTCTTATCGGTACATTTTATGCCAAGCATTTTGCCGGCAACCGTTTGGGTATCATTAATGGTTCCTCCAATAAGCTAAACGCTTTGTTACGCATTGTAGACGATCAATATGTCGACACCGTAAACATGGCCGATTTGGTAGAAAAAGCCATGCCGCAAATTCTAGCCGAACTGGATCCGCATTCAACTTATATCCCAGCCCAAAATCTCGAAGAAGTCAACTCTGAACTGGAAGGCAGCTTCAGCGGAATTGGCATCCAGTTTACCATACAGAATGACACCATTCATGTCAATGCTGTTGTTCAGGGAGGTCCTTCTGAAAAGATAGGATTAATGGCGGGCGACCGCATTGTTACTGTAGATGATAGCTTGTTTGTCGGCAAGAAAGTAACGAACGAACGGGCTATGCGCACCTTGAAAGGTCCGAAAGGCTCACAGGTAAAATTGGGAATCAAACGAACAGGAGAAAAGGACTTATTACACTTCAACATCACACGTGGAGACATTCCTCAAAATACCGTAGATGCTGCTTACATGGTAAACGACGATATCGGTTATGTGAAAGTCAGCAAATTCGGACGTACCAGCCATGTGGAATTGCTTAATGCATTAGCACAACTCAACCACAAAAAATGCAAAGGTCTAATCATTGACCTGCGCGGTAATACCGGAGGATATATGGAAGCTGCTATCCGCATGGTAAATGAATTCTTGCCTGAAGGTAAGTTGATCGTATATACTCAAGGCCGTAAATATCCACGTGCAGAAGAATTTGCCAACGGTACGGGTAGTTGTCAGAAAATGCCGCTCGTTGTATTGATTGACGAAGGATCTGCTTCCGCCAGTGAAATTTTCACCGGAGCTATTCAAGATAACGACCGGGGTACAGTTGTAGGACGCCGTTCTTTCGGTAAGGGACTTGTGCAACAGCCTATCGATTTCAGTGACGGATCGGCTATCCGCCTGACAATCGCCCGCTACTACACCCCATCCGGACGTTGCATCCAACGCCCATACGAAAGCGGTAAAGACCGTAACTACGAGCTGGATTTATACACCCGTTACGAACATGGAGAATTTTTCTCACGTGATAGTATCAAGCAGAATGAGAGCGAACGTTATAATACCAGCTTGGGACGTACTGTGTATGGCGGCGGTGGTATCATGCCGGATATATTCGTACCGCAGGATACAACGGGAGTCACTTCTTATCTATCGACAGTTATTAACCGGGGACTGACTATTCAGTTCACATTCCAATACACCGACAATAACCGGAAGAAGTTAAGCCAATACGAAACTGAGGAAGAATTACTAAACTATCTTCGTCATCAGGGTTTGGTGGAACAGTTTGTCCGTTTTGCCGACAGTAAAGGAGTGAAAAGAAGAAATATCCTCATTCAGAAATCATACAAACTATTGGAAAAGAACCTCTTTGGCAACATCATCTACAATATGCTTGGACTGGAAGCCTATCTCCAATACTTCAACAAAACAGATGCTACTGTCATTAAAGGTATTGAGATACTTGAAAAAGGAGAAGCTTTCCCCAAAGCTCCGGTAGCCGTTGAAGAAGAAGTGACGAAGGATAAAAAAGATGGAAAGAAAAAAAGAACTGCGCAAGCATATAGCATTACTGAAGACCCAACACGCGGATTCAACTATGCGAAAGCTGCAATCAGCTAATATACTTGCCGCCCTTGAAGCCCATCCGGCTTTCAGGGCGGCAAATACTGTATTACTATACCATTCGCTGAATGACGAAGTAGATACACATGCCTTTATTCAAAAATGGAGTAGCGAAAAGCGGATTCTACTCCCTGTAGTAGTAGGCGATGATTTAGAACTACGGATATACACCGGACCGGAAGACATGTCAATCAGCGGTATCTACGGTATAGCAGAACCAACCGGAGAAATATTCACAGACTATGCGGCCATAGACTTCATCGTCGTTCCCGGAGTAGCTTTCGATGCTAAAGGTAACCGTTTGGGGCGGGGAAAAGGATATTATGACCGTCTCCTGCCACGCATACCATCAGCCTATAAAGCAGGAATCTGTTTCCCATTTCAATTAGTAGAAGAAGTTCCGGCGGAATCATTCGACATCCGCATGGATATAATCATAACAATCAATGAAGACGAATTATCACACCCACACCACCCGCTGCCATCATGCGACAGGGAGTGACGAAGAATTTGTTTTAAGTGCCATCAAAGGCGGCTATCAAGAATTAGGCTTTTCTGACCACACTCCGTGGAAATATCACACTGATTATATATCCGACATCCGGATGCTTCCCGAAGAGTTACCGGGATATGTGGAAAGTATCCGTTCGCTGCAAGAGAAATATAAAAATCAAATCAGCATAAAAATAGGATTGGAATGCGAATACTTTCCTGAATACATACACTGGTTAAAAGGAATCATCAAAGAATATAAACTGGACTATATCATCTTTGGAAATCACCATTTTCACACAGATGAGAAGTTCCCCTACTTCGGCCGGAATACAGATTCGGTAGACATGCTCGAACTCTATGAAGAGAGTGCTATTGAAGGAATGGAAAGCGGACTATTTGCCTACCTTGCCCATCCGGATTTATTTATGCGTTCTTACCCCGAGTTCGATCGTCATTGTAAGCTAGTCAGCAGACATATCTGCCGGACGGCAGTACGGTTAAACTTACCGTTGGAATATAATATCGGATATGAAGAGTACAATGATATTCATGGTATTACTACCATTCCTCATCCAGATTTCTGGAAAATAGCCGCCCATGAAGGTTGCACCGCTATCATCGGCGTAGACGCCCATAACAATCAATATTTGGAAAACCCTTTTTATTACAACCGTGCAACCGAAACACTCCGGAAGCTAGGTATAAAGGTTATAGACAGAATATCTTTCTTCAACGAAAAATAATATTTGTAATTACGGTAGCTCCGACTCTCTGATTCAGCGTGCGCACCAATACCTCACGCCCCATCATCAATTCCTGACGAAGAGCTGCGGAAGTCAGATGCACATATAATGTCTGATTACGAATATAAAGATTGCTGGTATAAGCCGCTGCCGGTCCCAAGATTTGAGGCCAGGCATCCAGCAGTCTTTGTTCGTTCAGCGGAGATTCCAAACTCTCCTGACGAAGAAACTGTTGAATCAGTTTTCCTATTTGTTCGGCATCATTGCGCTTCATTATCAGCCTCCGTTTCTTGAATTGTGCCCTCTTCTACACGAAATATTTTATAATCGCTGCCTACCTTATGTAAAATACGGTCGAGATGTCCCCGGTTCGTGTCCGTTATAAATATCTGCCCGAAATTGTCTCCAGCCACCAGCTTCACTATTTGCTCTACACGGGAAGCATCCAACTTATCGAAAATATCATCTAATAATAATAAAGGAACAGTCCAGCCGGTACGCTTCAAGAAATCAAACTGCGCCAGTTTCAATGCTACCAGATACGTTTTGTTCTGTCCCTGCGAACCTTCTTTCTTTATCGGGAATTCACCCAACAACATATTCAACTCATCTTTATGAATCCCACGCAAAGAGAATCCCATTATCTTATCCCTCTCCCTGCTTTGCTTCAACACTTCCAACAAAGAAGCATCCCGCGCATGAGACTCATAAGATAATCCCACCACCTCTTTATCCTGCGAGATAAAGGAATAGAAAGATTGGAAAATAGGAATAAACTCCCGGATAAACGCTTCACGTTTCTGGAATACGATTGCACCGGCTTGCGCCATCATCTCCTCCCATACAAGAAACAGCTCCTCCTCCACCGAAAACTCACTCTTCAACAATGTGTTACGCTGCGCCAATGCTTTATTATACCGTATCAGCGCTTCAAGATATTCCTTATCATACTGCGAAATCACTACATCCATAAACCGGCGACGCTCCTCACTTCCCCCGGCTATCAATTCGGAATCGGCAGGTGAAACCATCACCAAAGGCAGAAAACCGATGTGGTCCGAAAAACGGCTATATTCTTTCTTATTCCGCTTAAATTGTTTCTTCGAACGGCGTTTCATCCCACAATAAATCTCTTCAGGAGTTCCGTCCTCCGCTTCATAAAAGCCCTGAATCACGAAAAAGTCTTGTTCATGACGAATATTTTGAGAATCAATCGGGTTTCCGGAGCTCTTACAGAAAGACAAGAAATACACCGCATCCAGCAAATTCGTCTTTCCCATTCCATTCAGTCCGAAAAAACAATTCAGCTTAGCAGAGAATCCCAGTTCTACCTCTTCCAGATTCTTATAGTTTAATATGGATATTCGTTTCAGTATCATTGTGTACACGTTAATTTGTTCACAAAAGTAGCAAGATTTTCGTGGTTTTCGGGTGTAAAACAAAAAAAGATGCTTCTAAATTTCGTTTGTAGATATAAAAAAACTACTTTTGCGAGTCGAAATATCAAACTGTGAATAATAACAAAAAGAATCATATAAAATGGCAGAACAAAAGAATCAGAACGAACATCTGAACGTAGAAGATGCACTGACACAATCGGAAGCATTTCTTATCAAGTACAAAAACGCAATTATTGGCGGTGTTGTTGCTGTGATTATTATTGTAGCAGGTTTTATCATGTACAAAAACCTCTATGCTGAACCACGTGAAGAAAAAGCACAGGCAGCTCTTTTCAAAGGACAGGAATACTTTGAACAGGATGCTTTTGAACAAGCTTTGAACGGTGACAGCATCGGTTATACAGGTTTCCTGAAAGTTGCTGATGACTACAGCGGAACAAAAGCTGCCAATTTGGCAAAAGCTTATGCTGGTATTTGCTACGCACAACTTGGCAAATATGAAGAAGCAGTGAAGATGCTGGACAGCTTCAATGGAAAAGACCAAATGGTTGCTCCGGCAATTTTGGGTGCTGCAGGTAACTGCTATGCACAACTTGGCCAATTAGACAAAGCGGCTTCTACTTTATTGTCGGCAGCAGACAAAGCTGACAACAACACATTAAGCCCGATCTTCCTGATACAAGCTGGTGAAATCCTGGTAAAACAGGGAAAATATGACGATGCTGTAAACGCTTACACTAAGATCAAGGATAAATATTTCCAATCTTATCAGGCTATGGACATCGACAAATATATCGAGCAAGCTAAATTGATGAAAAAATAATATACCATCTATTATATAAGGAAATCGAGGCACGGATTACACCGGATTAAGCGGACTATCTATTAAAACCGTGGAATCCGTGAAATCCGTGCCTTTCTTCTTAAATCTCTCATACTCTCAAATCTTCATTTTATAATTCTCAACTTTTAATTAACTATGGCAACAGCTTACCATAACTTATCCGAATATGATTTCAATTCCGTTCCGAATGCAGAAGCAATGAAATTTGGTATCGTCGTATCCGAATGGAATTTCAATATTACCGGTGCTTTACTGAAAGGCGCAGTCGATACATTAAAAAAACATGGAGCAAAAGACGAAAATATTCTGGTGAAAACTGTACCGGGAAGTTTCGAACTTACTTTTGGAGCCAACCAAATGATGGAAAATTGCGATCTTGATGCAATTATTGCAATTGGTTGCGTAATTAAAGGAGATACCCCACATTTTGATTATGTTTGCATGGGAGCAACCCAAGGAATTACCGAATTAAACGCAACTGGCGATATACCAGTCATTTACGGATTAATTACCACAAATACAATGGAGCAAGCAGAGGATCGTGCCGGTGGCAAACTGGGTAACAAAGGAGATGAATGTGCAATTACTGCAATAAAAATGATCGATTTTGTTTGGAGTTTAAATAAATAGTTGTATCTTTGCACCGCAATTGAGAAACAAACCTCCTCAAAAGCAAAAAAGGGCAAATACCAGAGTGGCCAAATGGGGCAGACTGTAAATCTGCTGTCTTTCGACTTCGGTGGTTCGAATCCATCTTTGCCCACAAAAATTGCGGAAGTAGCTCAGTTGATAGAGCATTAGCCTTCCAAGCTGAGGGTCGCGGGTTTGAGCCCCGTCTTCCGCTCTCCAAAGAGAATCTGAGAAATTAGATTCTCTTTTTTTGTTTTATTTTAGACCGCTAAGCTTATGAAAAATTCTCCGGTACAATCGCATGTACTCCGACTAGCACATCCCCCTATCCCCACTGTCCACATCGGGATTATAGGACTGGGCAATCGAGGATTGCTCACCTTACAACGTTATCTGCAAATTGAAGGAGTAGAAATCAAAGCTCTTTGTGAAATAAGAGAAGGAAATCTAAGTAAGGCCCAACAACTATTAAAAGAAGCCGACCGTTCCGAAGCCACCGGATATACCGGAGTGGAGGGATGGAAGAAGATGTGCGAATCGGATGAAGTAGATTTAATATTCATCTGCACCGACTGGTTAATGCATACTCCAATGGCAACTTTCGCAATGGAATGCAATAAACATGTAGCTATTGAAGTTCCGGCTGCTATGAGCGTGGAAGAATGTTGGCAATTGGTAGACACTGCAGAAAAAACCAGGCGACACTGCATCATGCTCGAAAATTGTTGTTATGATCCCTTTGCACTAATGACTCTCAACATGGCCCAACGAGGATTGTTCGGAGAAATCATGCATGTAGAAGGAGCCTACATTCACGATCTTCGTTCAATGTACTTTGCCGAAGAGAGCGAAGGCGGCTATCACAACCATTGGGGAAAAAGATACAGCATCGAACATACAGGCAATCCTTATCCCACTCATGGGTTGGGCCCCGCCTGCCAGATACTGGATATTCATCGCAGTGACAGAATGGAATATCTCGTGTCCATGTCTACTCATCAGGCAGGAATGAGCGAGTATGCCCGCAGACTATTCGGCGAATATTCACCGGAAGCCCACCAGAAATATCAATTGGGAGACGTAAACACCACTCTTATCCACACGCTCAAAGGGAAGACAATCATGCTTCAATACGACATATCCACCCCACGTCCTTACAGCCGCCTTCAAACAGTATGCGGCACACTGGGATTCGCCCAAAAATACCCTGCCCCCTGTATCGCCCTAGATCCTAATGGAGACACTCCACTTGAAGGAGAACTGCTAGAAAAAATGATGGCACGCTATAAACATCCTTTTAACGCAACCATTGGCGAAGAAGCACATCGCAGAGGCCTACCCAATGAAATGAATTATGTTATGGATTACCGCCTTATTCATTGTCTGCGCAACGGGCTTCCACTGGATATGGATGTATACGATGCAGCCGAATGGTCGTGTATCACAGAACTAAGTGAAAAATCTGTACTGAATAAGAGCATGGCAGTAGAAATACCGGATTTCACCAGGGGAGCCTGGAAAAAATACAAATACTAGGTTCTATCAGAAGTACAGACGAAGTAGGTAGTTTACCCCAACAGGAGCAGTAAACGTTAAGCAATTCTAAAAAGGTGACTTCTTTTTAGGAAGAGCCTTTTTATGGCATGTCTTTTATATGTATTTGACATCACATAAGCCTACACAAAATCAGGTAGAAAAAGTCAGACTCATCTTTTACCTCATAATAGAAACTTTTATGATGAAAATATCGATTATAAATATAAATAGTTGGCTAATTAATTACTATTTTTGACACGTAAATGAAAAACATCGAATAACCCCTATTAAAAACTTTAAAATATGATGAAGAAACTATTTACAGTCACGGCTATCGGCTTGGCTTTGTTAACTTGGCACACCAGTTGTACTCTACAACCAAAGGCTCCCGAAGCCTTTACTCCTATCAAAGTAGAAACTCCTGCCCGCCCTGCCGGACAAGAAGATGTAATCCAACTCGTTACTCCTAAAATTGATACCGTTCGTGTCGGTTTCATCGGATTAGGAATGCGTGGTCCTGGTGCCGTGGTACGCTGGACCCATATCCCGGGAACTAAGATTGTAGCATTATGCGACCTGCTTCCCGAACGTGTTGAAAAATCACAAGAAATTTTGAAGAATGCCGGACTTCCTGAAGCTGCTTCTTACAGTGGCTCGGAAGAGGCATGGAAGCAACTTTGTGAACGGGACGATATTGATCTGGTATACATAGCCACCGACTGGAAACATCATGCAGCAATGGGTGTTTATGCCATGGAACACGGTAAGCATGTAGCTATCGAAGTTCCTGCCGCCATGACACTGGATGAAATCTGGCAGCTAATCAATACTTCCGAAAAGACACGTAAGCATTGTATGCAGCTCGAAAACTGCGTATATGACTTCTTTGAACTGACTTCTTTAAATATGGCACAACAAGGCGTATTCGGAGAAGTACTTCATGTAGAAGGTTCATATATCCATAATCTGGAAGATTTCTGGCCTGAATACTGGAATAACTGGCGAATGGATTATAATCATCTACACCGCGGTGATGTATATGCTACCCATGGCATGGGCCCTGCTTGTCAGGTACTTAATATCCACCGTGGTGACCGCATGAAAACATTGGTATCGATGGATACGAAAGCTGTCAACGGACCGGCTTATATTAAGAAACAAACAGGAGAAGAGGTGACTGACTTCCAGAATGGTGACCAGACTTCTACCCTGATTCGCACAGAGAACGGTAAAACAATGTTGATTCAGCACAACGTAATGACTCCACGCCCATACAGCCGTATGTATCAGATAGTGGGAGCCGATGGTTACGCAAGCAAATATCCGATTGAAGAATATTGCCTGCGACCTTCACAAGTTGATTCAAAAGATGTGCCTAATCATGAGAATCTGAATGCACATGGTTCTGTACCTGAAAACGTAAAAAAAGCCTTGATGGATAAATATAAAGATCCTATTCATATAGAGTTGGAAGAAACAGCCAAGAAAGTAGGTGGACATGGTGGTATGGACTTTATCATGGACTACCGTCTGGCATATTGCTTGCAGAATGGACTGCCATTGGATATGGACGTTTATGACCTGGCAGAATGGTGTTGCATGGCTGAACTTACCAGACTTTCTATCGAGAACAATTCAGCTCCGGTAGAAGTACCCGACTTCACTCGCGGCGGATGGAATAAAGTACAAGGCTACCGTCACGCTTTTGCAAAATAAAACAGCATATTTCCTTTTAGCACGAGCATAATGAACCAATCCGGCTTCTCCTCTAAAGCCGGATTATTCATGGGTTCGTGTTTGAACATTTTATAGATTATCATAATCACGTTTATGAAAACAGCTATTCCAAAGCCTTCTAAGCAAAGCATTATCCGTGAAGCCAGAGATTATGTAATGATTGCCATCGGCATGATTTTGTATGGTATCGGTTGGACCGTTTTTCTGTTGCCTAACGATATCACCACCGGGGGAGTACCGGGTATTGCTTCTATCGTATATTGGGCCACAGGTTTTCCGGTACAATATACGTACTTCAGCATCAACTTCTTCTTGCTACTACTGGCCCTCAAGTTGCTGGGACTAAAGTTTTGCATCAAAACTATTTTTGGTGTATTTACCCTCACCTTCTTTCTGTCCGTCATTCAAAAATTGACGGCAGGTTTCGGGCTTCTCCACGACCAGCCCTTTATGGCATGTGTCATCGGAGCATCCTTCTGTGGAGGCGGCATAGGTGTTGCTTTTTCGGCTAATGGAAGTACGGGAGGTACAGATATTATTGCAGCCATCATCAACAAATACCGGGACATCACATTAGGAAGAGTCGTGCTCATCTGCGATATGATTATCATTTCTTCCAGTTATTTTGTCTTAAAAGACTGGGAAAAAGTGGTGTATGGGTTTGTAACTCTTTATATTTGTAGTTTCGTTCTCGACCAGGTAGTGAATAGCGCCCGTCAATCCGTACAGTTCTTTATCATATCCAACAAATATGAAGAAATAGGACGGCATATTAACGAATACCCACACCGGGGAGTAACGATTATCAATGCAACCGGCTTTTATACAGGACGAGAAGTTAAGATGATGTTTGTATTAGCCAAGAAAAGGGAATCGCCTATCATCTTCCGGTTAATAAAAGACATAGACCCGAATGCATTTGTATCGCAAAGTGCTGTCATTGGAGTATATGGAGAAGGATTCGATCATATTAAAGTAAAATAAAAAAGAAATGAAAAACCAATATTGAGAAACATGAAATTTCGACCAACCCCCAACTTATTAACAGGCATTTTCATGGGAATATTTTCCCTGACAACACTTAGTACAATGGCTGAGAAAGCCGTGAAACCTTATTGGCAGGACGTGCAGGTAGTTGAAGTTAACAAAGAGTATCCACGTACTTCTTTTATGACATACAACAATCGCGCTGATGCCTTGAGTGGCAAGTTCGAACGAAGCAAGTATTACCGCTTGCTGAACGGAACCTGGAAATTCTACTTTGTAGACTCTTATAAAAAACTTCCCGAAAACATTACCGATCCGAACACCAATACAGATTCGTGGGATGATATTCAGGTGCCCGGCAACTGGGAAGTACAAGGACACGGAATAGCCATCTACACCAATCATGGTTATGAATTCAAACCGCGCAATCCACAACCTCCTACTCTTCCCGAAGCCAATCCGGTAGGAGTTTATCGTCGGGACATCGATATTCCGGCAGACTGGGACGGGCGGGATATCTACTTGCATTTGGCAGGAGCTAAGTCCGGCGTATATGTATATATCAACGGACAAGAAGTAGGATATAGCGAAGACTCCAAGAATCCGGCAGAATTTCTTATCAACAATTACGTGAAGCCGGGAAAGAACGTACTTACAGTTAAAATCTTCCGTTGGAGCACCGGTTCCTATCTTGAATGTCAAGACTTCTGGCGTATGAGTGGTATTGAACGCGATGTTTTTCTGTATTCACAGCCTAAAGCAGCTCTCAAAGATTTCCGAATTAAGTCTACGCTGGACGACAGTTACAAAAATGGAATCTTCGGTTTAAATGTCGATTTGAGAAATCACGAAAAGGCTGCAACTAATCTTATATTAGTTTATGAACTATTAGATGCACAAGGAAAAGTTGTAGCTACTGAAGAGAAGACAGCCTATATTCCATCGAACGAAGTACGTACACTTTCTTTCGATAAGAATCTGACAGATGTCAGCACATGGACCTCCGAACATCCGAATCTATACAAACTGTTGATGACAGTAAAAGAGAATGGCAAAATCAATGAAATCATTCCTTTCAATGTAGGATTCCGCCGGATTGAGATCAAGCCTATCGAACAGAAGGCTGCTAACGGAAAACCGTATGTCTGCTTATTCATCAACGGTCAGCCTCTGAAACTGAAAGGGGTAAATATCCACGAACATAATCCGTCAACAGGTCATTATGTTACAGAGGATTTAATGCGCCGTGACTTCGAACTGATGAAACAACATAACTTAAACAGTGTACGCCTTTGCCACTATCCGCAAGACCGCCGTTTCTATGAGCTTTGTGATGAATACGGACTTTATGTATATGATGAAGCCAACGTGGAAAGCCACGGAATGTATTATGATCTCCGGAAAGGCGGTTCACTGGGTAACAATCCCGAATGGCTGAAACCGCACATGGATCGTACCATCAATATGTTTGAACGTAATAAGAATTATCCGAGCGTTACATTCTGGTCGCTGGGAAATGAAGCCGGAAACGGATATAATTTCTATCAGACTTATTTGTGGTTGAAAGAGGCAGACAAAGATCTGATGGATCGTCCGGTCAACTACGAACGTGCTCAATGGGAATGGAACTCCGATATGTATGTTCCGCAATATCCGGGTGCCGACTGGCTGGAAAATATCGGAAAGAATGGTAGCGACCGTCCTGTAGCTCCTTCGGAGTATGCACATGCCATGGGAAACTCCACGGGAAACCTGTGGGGACAATGGCAGGCAATTTACAAATATCCGAATCTCCAAGGTGGATATATCTGGGACTGGGTAGACCAAGGTCTTCTCCAAAAAGATAAGAATGGAAGAGAATACTGGGCCTACGGAGGTGACTTCGGCGTAGACGCACCTAGCGATGGTAACTTCCTCTGCAACGGTCTTGTCAATCCGGATCGTGGTCCGCATCCGGCAATGGCTGAAGTGAAATATGTACATCAGAATGTAGGTTTTGAAGCAGTAGATGCCGCAGCCGGTATATTCAAAATCACCAACCGTTTCTATTTCACTAACCTGAAAAAATATCAGATTCACTACAATGTACTTGCTAACGGAAAGACAATAAAAGGTGGAAAAGTATCTTTGGATATTGCTCCGCAAGCCTCTAAAGAATTCACCGTACCGGTAAATGGTCTGAAAGCCCAACCGGGAACAGAATATTTTGTCAACTTCAGTGTAACAACCACAGAGCCTGAACCGTTGATTCCAACCGGATATGAAATTGCATACGACCAGTTCCAACTTCCTATCCAGGCAGAGAAGAGTATATATAAAGCAAACGGTCCGGCATTGAAAACAACGATTCAAGGAGATGAATTAATCGTTTCTTCCTCCAAAGTAAACTTTGTATTCAACAAGAATAGCGGATTAGTAACCTCGTATAAAGTAGATGGTACAGAATATTTCAAAGACGGATTTGGTATTCAGCCTAACTTCTGGCGTGCTCCTAATGATAATGACTATGGTAACAGCACTCCTAAACGTTTGCAGGTATGGAAACAATCAAGCAAAAACTTCCGCATAACGGATGCCACCATGACAGCAGAAGATAAAGCAGTCTCCTTAAATGTAACCTACTTACTGGCTGCCGGCAACTTGTATGTTGTCACTTACAAAATCTATCCGAACGGAATAGTTAACGTAAATGCCAAATTCACATCAACGGATATGCAGCCTACAGAAACAGAAGTTTCCGAAGCTACCCGCATGGCTACATTTACTCCCGGAAGTGATGCTGCCCGCAAGGCTGCCTCCAAACTGGAAGTCCCCCGTATCGGTGTGCGTTTCCGCTTGCCGGCACAGATGAACAATGTACAATACTTTGGCCGTGGCCCGGAAGAGAATTATATCGACCGCAATCACGGAACGCTCGTTGGCGTATATAAGACAACAGCGGATCAAATGTACTTCAACTATGTGCGTCCACAGGAAAACGGACATCACACTGATACCCGTTGGATCGCTTTATCTCCTAATAAAGGAAACGGCCTGGTGTTGGTAGCGGACAGTCTTATCGGTTTCAATGCCTTGCGCAACTCTATCGAAGACTTTGACTCTGAAGAAGCTCTGCCCCACCCTTACCAATGGAATAACTTCAGCCCGGAAGAGGTTGCCAATCACGACGAGAACGCTGCCCGCAACGTATTACGGAGAATGCATCATGTCAACGACATCACTCCCAGAGATTTCGTTGAGGTTTGTGTAGATATGAAGCAACAAGGAGTAGGCGGATATGACAGTTGGGGTGCTCGCCCGGAACCTTTCCACCAGATCCCGGCTAACCGTGATTACCAGTGGGGCTTCACATTAGTACCCGTTCGCTCGGCTAACCAGGCCAACGAAGCTGCTAAATATGATTATCGATAACCTTAGTATAAATTTTTAAAGAAAAAAAACATGAAAGATTTATCTAGCATCGTAGCTAAATTTAAAGTCCAAGGTACGATAGAAGAAATCAAACCTTTGGGTGCAGGACTTATCAACGACACTTATAAAGTAAACACCAAAGAAGCAGATGCTCCCGACTATGTTTTGCAACGCATCAATCATGCCATTTTCCAGAATGTAGAAATGCTTCAATCCAATATTAGCGCTGTTACCAATCACATTCGCAAGAAACTGACGGAAGCCGGAGAATCGGATATAGACCGCAAGGTGTTGAGTTTCCTCGAAACAGAAGAAGGTAAAACATACTGGTTTGACGGTGACAGTTATTGGCGTGTGATGGTATTCATCCCACGTGCAAAAACGTATGAGACGGTAAATCCCGAATATTCCAATTATGCAGGAGAAGCCTTCGGTAACTTCCAGGCTATGCTGGCCGATATTCCGGAAACATTGGGTGAAACCATACCCGATTTCCACAACATGGAGTTCCGTCTCAAACAACTACGTGAAGCCGTTGCGAAGGATGCTGCCGGACGGGTAGCAGAAGTGAAGTACTATCTGGATGAAATAGAGAAACGCGCAGATGAAATGTGTAAGGCTGAACGTTTATATCGTGAAGGGAAACTTCCCAAACGCGTTTGCCATTGCGATACGAAAGTGAATAACATGATGTTCGACGAGGATGGTAAAGTGCTTTGTGTCATTGATCTGGATACGGTAATGCCTAGCTTTATATTCTCCGATTATGGTGACTTCTTACGTACAGGTGCCAACACAGGTGATGAAGACGACAAAGACCTTGATCGTGTAAACTTCAATATGGAAATATTCAAAGCATTTACCAAGGGCTATCTGAAAGGAGCCAAATCATTCCTGACTCAGATCGAGATTGAGAATCTTCCTTATGCGGCGGCTTTATTCCCATACATGCAGTGTGTACGGTTCCTGGCAGATTATATCAACGGAGATACTTATTATAAAATCAAATATCCGGAACATAACCTCGTTCGCACCAAAGCACAATTCAAATTACTTCAAAGTGTGGAAGCAAACACACCGGAAATGATAGCGTTCATCAACGAATGCTTATTAAATTGAGAATGCTCCATTTTTCCAATGGTAGACTACAGGGCGGCGGAGAAACGGTTTCAGTTTCTCTGCTGTTTCTTTTGACATATAGTCGGGGGTTGTTAACGTAAGTGTCAGTTCCGTATTTTCTTTATTAAAATCGGCTTTCATCAATAGCATATCTGCCGAACGGCGTGCTTCATCAAACTCATAAACTCCTGCTGAATCGGGAGCATTCAGAAAATCATCCATCAGGGGCAGGGTAATAAAGAGAGATGTTGTAAGCGGTTTCCAGTCGTCCGTATAGAAATGGATGCTGCTATCACAGGCAGGAGCACAAACAGTAGAGACTGTACAGATTACGTTCGTTGAATCATTTAATGCCAACACTTTCATCTGCCAGGTCGATTGAGCTGACATTTGCATACGGATATAGTCTTTGCTAAGATCAGTCATCTCCGACTTCTTGCCAAAACGGTTTTCTACTTGCGCTTTCATCTTACTTTCCAGAAAGTCTATGCAATCTTCACGATTCACTTTTGTAAGCAAGGGGCTTAGAGAATCCGGCATATTCACAAACAACGTTTTGGCCTCTTGTGCCTGAAGAGCAGTCGAAACAAAAAGTCCGACAGCAGAGAAGAATATAGTAATAACAAGTTTATTTATTTTCATATCTATCTTATTTAACCTATGACAAACAGTCTTGTGTAACTGTTTTAACTTTTAGACCCCAAATATAAGAATATCATTCCGATTAACACCAGTATAAGGTCAATCGCTTTGCTTTTTAAATTCTTTTCACGGAAGAAAAGCGCACCGAAAGTAAAAGAAACAACCACACTTCCCCGACGGACCATCGAAACGATAGAAATCATCGAATCATCGTAACTTAATGCGTAAAAGTAAACAAAATCGGCAGCAGAAAGGAAAATGGAGATCAGGATAATCGTCCAATCCCAGCGGAACGGAGTAGTGGACTTTCTTTTAGGCCACCAAAGCAACAACAGGATAGGACACATGATAAACACCTGATAAACATTATACCAGGATTGCACCAACATCGGATTCAGAGACTTCATCAGATATTTATCATACAAACCACTGATAGCACCTGTAATGGCAGCCAGTACAATAAAAAAGATCCATTTGTTATGCTTAAAATCAATTCCTTCTTTCTTTCCCGAACGGCTCAACATAAAGAAAGAGGCAATGGCCAGCATCACACCAATCCATTGATAGAGATTCAATCGTTCACCGAATACCAGCATAGCTCCCACGAGCACCATCACCGGACGGGTGGCATTGATAGGTCCTACAATGGTTATGGGCAAATGTTTCATTCCGAAATATCCGAATATCCACGAAGACAATACGATGAACGACTTGATGATAATATATTTATGCTGTTCCCAACCAGCAACGGGAACATTGAATATTGTTCCTCCCAACAAGTCCGGTTGATAAACGGATATCAGGATAAACGGTAGAAAGATGAGACTGGAAAAGAATGTATTTAGAAACAAAACAGGAAGTACTGCATTATCTTTCAACGATTTCTTCTTGAATACATCATAAAAGCCCAGCAAAGTAGCCGAGAGGAATGCTAATAATAACCACATGAGAATATTTATTATTTACTAATTACCAATTATAAGTTATCAGCGACAGACGGTTCGCCAGTTATAGATGATTGCTGGTCATCACATTCAAATATACTTTCCGGGTATTCCACGTTGACCAGAAACAGGGCTTGCCCCGGAGCAGATGTCCCGGCTTTGCAACGGTCCTGCTGTTCTATAATCCGCCGGAAACCTTCAACAGTCAGTTTCCCGCGTCCCACTTCAATGAGCGTGCCTACAATGGCTCGCACCATATTCCGCAAGAAACGGTCGGCACGAATGGTAAACACCCAGGTAGCATCTTCTTCCTGCGTCCATTCTGCATGAGTGATATGACAAATATTGGTCTTTACATCCGTATGAAGTTTACTGAAACTCGTAAAATCGTTGTACTCGAAAAGGATACGCGCTGCTTCGTTCATGCGTTCATAATTCAACTGGTTATAAAGACGCCAGCGATATTGCCTGTTAAAAGGATATTTCGATGTCGTCACATAATATTTATAAGTTCGCGCAGTCGCATCAAAACGGGCATGGGTATCCGGCCGAACCCGGCAAACACGATAAATGGAAATATCGGGAGGTAGCAGACGATTTAATTTATCAGTAACAGAAGTAGTATCCAACAGTTCATCGGAATCAAAATGAGCAACCATCAGAGAGGCATGCACTCCCGCATCCGTCCGGCCTGCTCCTATTACTTCAATTTCGCGACGCAGAAAGGTAGACAATGCCTTCATCAGACATTCCTGCACACTAATCCCATTCGGTTGAATCTGCCAACCGTGATAATTGGTTCCGTCGTAAGCCAAATAAATAAAATACCTTTGCACGCTAATTCCTCTTTTTTAGGGTTTTCGCGCGCAAAAGTAGTCATTTTATCTCATTTATCTTTGTATAATTCGCATAAACCTGTATATTTGGAGAACAAAATAATCATGATTCACTAATACCTCACAATTATGAGTAGTACCATTTTCCTTATTATTGCCCTTGTGACAACAGGAATATTTGTAATCCAATTCGTTCTATCCATCTTTTTCGGAGACATAGATGCAGATGTAGACGTAGATGCTGACATCAGTAGCGTAGTTTCTTTTAAAGGACTAACTCATTTTGGAATCGGATTCGGCTGGTACATGTATTTAGCGGGAAACACTGAAATTCAAAGTTATGTCATCGGAATTCTGGTGGGTCTTTTCTTTATTCTCGCTGTGTGGTTTCTCTATAAGAAAGCTTATCAACTGCAACAAGTGAATCATTCTGAACAGACAGATCAACTTGTGGGACGAGAATGTACCATCTACTTCAAGCAAAGCGACAGCAAATATACTGTACAGACCACCCGGGACGGAGCCATGCGTGAAGTAGACGTCATCTCCGAATCCGGAAAAACATACCAGACTGGAGACCGAACAATCATCACCAGTTACAAAGACGGAACACTGTTCATTCAATAACTATTCAAATACATAATTTTATGACACAAGAAATGTTGATAATGGCTGCTATATTAGTGGCAGTCATTTTGCTTACCTTCATTGGTATCCTTTCCCGTTACCGCAAATGTAAGAGTGACGAGGTACTCGTCGTATATGGTAAAACGGGAGGAGATAAAAAGTCGGCAAAACTATACCACGGTGGTGCAGCCTTCGTATGGCCTATTATTCAAGGCTACGAATTCCTGTCCATGAAACCCATGCAGATCGAATGTAAACTGACCGGTGCGCTATCCGCTCAGAATATTCGTGTAGATGTGCCGACTACAATCACCGTAGCCATCAGCACAGATCCCGAAGTGATGCAGAATGCCGCAGAACGTATGCTGGGTCTGACGATGGATGACAAGCAGAACTTAATTACTGATGTTGTATATGGTCAGATGCGTATGGTGATCGCCGATATGACTATCGAAGAGTTAAATTCTGACCGGGATAAGTTCCTGGCTAAAGTGAAAGATAATATTGATACTGAACTTCGCAAATTCGGTTTGTATCTGATGAACATCAACATCAGTGATATTCGCGATGCTGCCAACTACATTGTCAATTTAGGTAAGGAAGCTGAAAGTAAAGCACTGAACGAGGCACAGGCTAACATCGAAGAACAGGAAAAGCTGGGTGCTATCAAAATTGCTAATCAAATAAAGGAGCGTGAAACAAAAGTAGCAGAAACCCGCAAAGATCAGGATATTGCTATTGCAGAAACCAAAAAACTACAGGAAATCTCCGTTGCAAATGCAGATAAGGACAGAATCTCACAAGTAGCCATTGCCAATGCAGAAAAAGAATCACAAGTAGCAAAGGCTGAAGCTGAAAAGAATATCCGTATCGAGCAGGCAAATACAGAAAAAGAAAGCCGTGTTGCCGAACTAAACTCGGATATGGAAATCAAACAGGCGGAAGCTGCCAAGAAAGCTGCCATCGGACGAAATGACGCACAGAAAGAGGTAGCACTCTCCAATGCAGAACTAGCTGTAACACAAGCTAATGCCGATAAGCAAGCAGGTGAAGCTGCCGCAAAATCGGAAGCTGCCGTACAAACTGCACGCGAAATTGCGCAAAAGGAAGTGGAAGAAGCTAAGGCACGGAAAGTGGAATCTTCATTGAAGGCTGAAAAAATTGTTCCTGCGGAAATCGCCAGACAGGAAGCTATCCTGCAAGCAAATGCCATCGCTGAAAAGATTACCCGCGAAGCGGAAGCACGCGCAAAGGCTACTTTAGCACAAGCCGAAGCGGAAGCAAAAGCTATCCAATTGAAACTGGAAGCAGAAGCGGAAGGTAAGAAGAAATCATTACTTGCGGAAGCAGAAGGTTTCGAAGCAATGGTAAGAGCAGCTGAATCGAATCCAGCTATCGCTATCCAATATAAGATGGTAGACCAGTGGAAGGAAATCGCCGGCGAACAGGTGAAGGCGTTCGAACACATGAACTTAGGAAATATCACTGTATTCGACGGAGGAAACGGTGGAACTAGCAATTTCCTGAACACATTAGTAAAGACAGTAGCTCCGAGCCTTGGCGTATTGGACAAGCTTCCTATCGGTGAAACAGTGAAGGGTATTATCAATCCGGAAAGCAAAACGGAGGAAAAGCCTGCAACAAAAGCTGACGAGAAAAAAGATAAGAAATAGTTGTAATCCAACATAATATACGCTGATGAGAAAAGCATGATTACTTGTTCTCATCAGCGTTTGTTTTTTATATATAACTCGAATAAATCTTCTTTGAACATTCCGGATTTATTACGTTCTTTATGTTACATAAAATATGTAATAAGTCGTGAAGCCATATCGCTCATTCTTTGTATACAATTACAATAATCCCGGAATGTCGCGCCACTAGAAATGATTTTGCAAAATCATTTCTCATATTCTCATAATCCATAGAATAATTACCTGTAATTCAAAGCAATAGCACTATGAGAAATACTTTTCAAAAAGCTGTTTCTCATAGTATTTTGCCTGAAATGTCATAAAAAACCGGTATTTCTCATACTTTCATCATGCATTTCTCATACCGGGGCTGCTATATAATACCTACATAATAAATGTCAACCCAACCCGAAGATAAGAAAAAAGGCAGTCAACTATTATCAGGGTATTACAGTTCCCGGTAGTCCCATATATTATGGGAAAAGATTCCCTAGCTGGAGGGAATTTATTCCCTTATTTTGCGGGAATAAATTCCCATAATATAAAAGAATACTTTCCCACAATATGTGGGACTACCGGAACTAACGGATATACTTACCCAAGATCATAGTATTCTATATATTCGTCAAATTGAGGCGTTTCTGTAACTCCCCGCCTGCGGAAAAGTCCCTGTATGTATTCCTGCTCCTTCGGTTTAATCAGCCGCTCCTTGTTGCAACAACGGTAATAGATCGTTTTGCCAAAGTAGGCTATCATCTGTCGTTTGATAACGGTGGCATCAGCAAGCGGCACCCGATCCAGCAAATGTTTCATACCCCGTGCAAACAACACCGGCTTTTCATCAATAAAGTAAGTGCAGTCTACACCATCGGAAGTGACATGTTCGGGATTAATAACCATTACAGCAGCCCGCTCTTTCGGCATTCGGAGAGTTACTTGTCGCCGCAAACATTTGTCCGCACGCAAACAATGTCCATTCAAGCAATGAGCGAAGCTAACGGGCATAGAATTGTAATCGAAATCTGTTTTCATGTGTGTTATGTTTAGTGGGAAAGTGGCCTATTTTTATAAACCGCTACAAATGTATGAAAATAGCTGGAGGACAGGAAATAAATACACTATTTACTCCAACATATCGATAAAATCTTTATATTTGCCTCCAACGTCAACACAGGAACTTATAAGACTATATCTCTCCTGCAAAACTATAAAACAAAATAATCATGAAAACAAAACATTTACTTGGAGCACTACTTTCATTCCTCTGTACAATTATCTTTTTTAGCTGTGGCAATAATAATGAAGAAAAGATATATCCTTTATCCTTTGAAAAAGAGTATTACGAACAACCTTTATTAAGAGCAACAGATATTACCATTAGAGGTGGAAACAGAGACTATACCGTGACTGTAGAAGAAACTGATATTTTAAGCATCGATGTAGATTTATCCAGCTCAATAGGAATGGGAAGTTTAAAAGTTACCCCCAAAAAGAAAGGAGAAACAAAGGTGAAAGTAAAAGATAATATCACCAACGAAATAGTTGAATTAAAAATTAAAATTATAGACAGTTATTTGGCATACGCAATAAAAGAAAGTAATCATCCGGCACTGTCCAATGGCACTGTGGTCTATTTGATTAACAATGAATCTAAAGATTGCTATTTCTTCCGATATAGCGACTCCAAAAACGAACTATCCCAAAATCCGATAGCCAAAGGAACATACGATTTTTCAGTCAAATTAGAAAATGGTTTCGGCAACTCATCTCCTACATACGCCATACCTTATTTAACATTAAATTATGCATCTGACGAACAAGGAAATTTCACGGATGCATCAACCCCTCCCACCCCTCACAAATTAAGATTTGAACTATTTGATGGAGTTACAAGTGTAAATGCAGTTATCAATCTTATACAAAGATATTTAAAGGTAGATTGGGAGCAACTGATTAACAAGGCTCTTACTAGAAGTGACTATTTGATAATACCAACGCTGAAGACAACAATAGATAACACGGACTATACCATTATAGGCACTCTTGATACCCATCCGGAAATACCGGAAAATATTTTAGAGTGACCCGTAAAAGATATGAGGCGGAAAATAATGCAAAGCATAGAATGTATGAAAAAATAGCGTATATTTGCGGGCAAAAAATACAAAATGACTACTTACAAGCTTCGCATATTACCGCTATTTTTACTTGTTATTGGGCTTACAACGCTTACTTCAAGCTGCAAAAAGAAAGACATGTCACTGAAATTGAACAAGCCGCACAATATTCGTGGCGTTGTCAGTTACAAACGTTCTTTCCCTGATTTGAACGATGCACATCTGGAAGTCGCTAAAAAGATAGGTATTAGCCCGCTGGCAGACCGAGAGGAAGCGGAAGCAATGAAAGAAAAGTTGACTCATATCACTGATAATGAATTTTATGCAGTGGATTCATTGACACATTCCATTCCCTACCTCGTTCCACGTGCCAGCGCATTGCTCGATACAATCGGCTCCAACTTTCTCGATTCATTGGCTGCCAAAGGGCTGAATCCCAATCAGGTAATCATCACCTCCGTACTACGTACTGAAAACGATGTGAAACGTCTCCGCCGTCGCAATGGAAATGCCTCCGCCAACTCGGCACATTGTTTCGGGGCTACTTTTGATGTTAGTTGGAAACGTTTTAAGAAAGTGGAAGATAAAGACGGTCGCCCTATGCAGGACGTGAGTGCCGACACACTGAAACTTGTTCTATCCGAAGTTTTAAGAGATCTACGACAAGCTGAAAAATGCTATATCAAATACGAACTGAAGCAAGGTTGTTTCCATATTACTGCCCGATGAACGGAAGATGAATGTAAATTGCAGTAAAATTCACCTCCAAACAATCAGAGAATCCAAAACGTTTCATTAAATTTGCAGAAATTTTTCTTTAATACAACTTAATGATAGAGAAGCTGATTGTTCTTGAGGACATTGATCCGGTTATTTTTTACGGCGTAAACAACGCCAACATACAGTTAATTAAAGCTTTATATCCAAAGCTACGCATAGTTGCCCGAGGCAATGTCATCAAAGTGCTGGGCGACGAGGAAGAAATGTGTGCTTTCGAAGAAAATATCACCAAACTTGAAAAGTACTGCGCCGAATATAATTCACTGAAAGAAGAAGTTATCATTGACATTATAAAAGGAAATGCGCCGCAAGCGGAACAGACAGGAAACGTGATTGTGTTCAGTGTCACAGGAAAACCTATCATCCCCCGAAGTGAAAACCAGTTGAAACTGGTAGAAGGATTCGCCAAGAATGATATGGTATTTGCCATCGGTCCGGCAGGTTCGGGAAAGACATACACCGCTATCGCCCTCGCCGTACGTGCATTGAAGAATAAAGAAATCAAAAAAATCATCCTTAGCCGCCCCGCCGTAGAAGCCGGAGAAAAGCTCGGTTTCCTGCCCGGCGACATGAAAGATAAGATCGACCCATACCTGCAACCTTTATACGATGCCCTGCAAGATATGATACCTGCTGCCAAGTTAAAGGAATACATGGAATTGAACATTATCCAGATTGCCCCGTTAGCCTTTATGCGCGGACGCACGCTGAATGATGCGGTCGTCATTTTGGACGAAGCCCAGAATACTACCACACAGCAAATCAAAATGTTCCTCACCCGTATGGGTATGAACACCAAAATGATTGTGACGGGAGACATGACACAGATTGACCTCCCCGCTTCACAAACATCGGGATTGGTGCAAGCTCTCCGCATCTTAAAGGGAGTGAAAGGTATCAGTTTTGTTGAACTGAATAAAAAAGATATCGTACGCCATAAACTGGTGGAACGTATCGTGGATGCTTACGAAAAATTCGACAAAGAAGCGAAAGCCGAACGGGAGAAACGGAAAAACGAACAACTGGTTATCAACGGCGAACGTCCGGTGAAACTGGCCAAAGACTAATCGTCTTTAGATTCGGAATCCTATTGCGACTTGTTATTTGTAACTTGTAATTTGTAATTATAATAAAGACAATGAAAGCATTAACAAAAACAGATTTCAACTTTCCGGGACAGAAAAGCGTGTACCACGGAAAAGTGCGCGATGTGTACAACATCAACGGCGAAAAACTCGTCATGGTAGCAACCGACCGTATTTCGGCCTTTGACGTAGTACTTCCTGAAGGTATTCCTTACAAAGGACAAATGCTGAACCAGATTGCAGCTAAATTCCTCGATGCCACTACTGACATCTGTCCGAACTGGAAAATGGCTACTCCGGACCCAATGGTAACGGTAGGCGTATTGTGTGAAGGTTTTCCGGTAGAAATGATTGTACGCGGTTACCTGTGTGGTAGCGCATGGCGTACTTACAAAAGCGGCGTACGCGAAATTTGCGGCGTGAAGTTGCCGGACGGAATGCGCGAAAACCAGAAATTCCCGGAACCCATCGTTACTCCGACTACGAAAGCTGAAATGGGATTGCACGACGAAGACATCTCTAAAGAAGAAATCCTAAAACAAGGACTGGCTACTCCGGAAGAGTATGAAATTCTCGAAAAATATACATTAGCCCTTTTCAAACGCGGTACTGAAATCGCAGCAGAGCGCGGACTGATCCTCGTAGATACAAAATACGAATTCGGTAAGCACAATGGCACTATCTACCTGATGGACGAAATCCACACTCCGGATTCAAGCCGCTATTTCTACTCTGAAGGTTATCAGGAACGTTTCGAAAAAGGCGAACCGCAGAAACAACTTTCTAAAGAATTCGTTCGCGAATGGTTGATGGAAAACGGCTTCCAAGGCAAAGACGGTCAGAAAGTACCGGAAATGACTCCGGCTATCGTACAAAGTATCAGTGACCGCTACATCGAATTGTTCGAAAACATCACCGGTGAGAAATTCGTGAAAGAAGATACTAGCAATATCGCTGAACGTATATTCAAAAACGTCGAAACTTTTTTGAACAGCTGATAAGCGATAAATGACAGATAATAAATGATAGTTGATAGATGATAAATGATAGTTAATATGCAGCTTATCGCATATAACTATTAACTCTGTCATCTTCCAACTATCATTTATCAACTATCTTCTTCAACTATCAACTATCATTTATCAACTATCAACTAAAAAATGGATTACCCGCAACAACATATCAAGCCTTACGACGAAGAAGGAAAAAAGACCGAGCAAGTGGAACGTATGTTCGACAACATCGCACATGCCTACGACAAGCTGAACCATACCTTATCTTTAGGTATCGACCGCAGCTGGCGCAAAAAAGCTATTGCCTGGTTACACCCTTTTCAACCGCAGCGAATGATGGATGTAGCGACCGGTACAGGGGATTTTGCCATCCTCGCCTGCCGCAAACTGCAACCTGCCGAACTAATCGGCACGGACATCTCGGAAGGTATGATGAATGTGGGACGTGAAAAAGTAAAAAAGGAAGGACTGTCGGATAAAATATCTTTTGCCCGGGAGGACTGCACTTCACTCTCTTTTGCCGACAATGATTTTGACGCTATTACTGTAGCTTTCGGTATCCGCAACTTCGAAGACCTCGACAAAGGGCTCTCCGAGATGTGCCGCGTACTGAAACCGGGCGGTCATCTTGTTATTCTGGAACTTACCACTCCGGACCGCTTCCCGATGAAACAACTGTTTTCCATCTACTCTAAAGTCGTCATTCCATTATTGGGTAAGCTTCTATCCAAAGATAACAGTGCCTACCGCTATCTGCCGGACACCATCAAAGTATTTCCTCAAGGGGAAGTCATGAAAGGAGTCATCGCCCGAGCCGGTTTTAGCGAAGTCAACTTCAAACGGCTGACCTTTGGTATCTGCACTCTTTATACCGCAACCAAATAACCTAATAATGTAACCTTATGAAAACAACAAAATCAATTGGACTATTTCTACTCTGCATTTTTTGTTGTATCAATTTCACCTCTTGTGATCCGGCAAACAATGGAGGAGATGACCTAATATGGGATTTTGCTCCCATAGTTCTTTACATTTCAGTACAGGATGCTCAAGGCAATGACTTACTGAATCCACTCACCAAAGGCTCTATCGCCAATCAAGGAATAAAAGCGATCTACAAAGGGGAGACTTACGAAAAAGATGCTCCGCTAAACGAACGCACCAGAGCTTATATGGCCTATTTCACAGGTCTGCAAACAGGAGTAAGCAAAGACGGAAAATATTATCTGACTTTCGGGGAATTCAATGGCGATCATACATTCGATAATGAGAAAGTAGAAATAGACTGGAATGACGGAAAAGAACCATCTGTCATCACTTTTTCCAGTAAACTGACCTGGAAATCAAAGAAAGAACCCGTATTCGACCGGAAATTCTGCCTGAACGGACAAGAAATTGACCAGAAACAAGGTTTAGTAATTACCAGCCCCCCCTCTCAATCTGAACAGAAATTCGATATCGTTGCCGTAGAATATGGCATAGATGTAGAAACGGACGAAATTAAAGAAAAAATAAAAGCCGATTTAGAGAGTAAATCTCCCTATACCAATGGAGAATCATACAGTATATCTATTCAGGAAAAGAACTCCGGTACATATACATTACTCAATTCTGATGGCTTTCCTATAACAAAAAAGGAATTCGCAATCGAAGAAGCAGAAGCTCATGGTATGTATGGAATAACGACTGAAATAGCCAAAACTTGCAGACTTATTCCTCCTGACGACCAAATATACAACCATATAAAATTGAAATTAGGCATTGACGGCGAGAAGTCATCTAACACTTTCAATATCTTTATCGGCCGCCCTTATAATTTCTGGATATACGAAGATTTGACGGAATACTATAAAGACAAATACCCTGACGGTAAAGTAAAAGAAATAGTACGTCTTCTAAAAAGTAAACCCAATAACCCAACTAAGCAATAAATGATTATGGAAAAATATGGTTTAATCGGCTACCCTCTGCGACATTCTTTTTCTATCGGATACTTTAATGAGAAATTCAAATCCGAAGGTATCAATGCAGAGTATGTGAATTTTGAAATTCCCAGCATTAATAACTTCATGGAAGTTATCGAAGAGAATCCCAATTTATGCGGGCTTAATGTGACTATCCCCTACAAAGAACAAGTGATTCCTTTTTTGGATGAACTCGACCGTGATACCGCAAAGATAGGTGCTGTGAATGTCATTAAAATCATCCGCCAGCAGAAAGGGAAAGTCAAACTGGTTGGCTACAACTCCGACATCATCGGATTTACTCAATCCATTCAACCTTTATTGCAGCCTCATCACCAAAAAGCATTGATTCTGGGTACCGGCGGAGCTTCCAAAGCCGTCTACCACGGGCTGAAAAACCTGGGTATTGAAAGTATATTCGTATCACGCACCCACAAAGCCGATGATATGCTGACTTATGAGGAACTGACTCCCGAAATTATGGCAGAATATACAATCATCGTCAACTGTACTCCCGTAGGTATGTTTCCTAAGGTAGATTTCTGCCCTAATATTCCTTATGAGCTACTGACTCCAAACCATTTGCTCTATGATTTGTTATATAATCCGAATGTTACGCTGTTCATGAAAAAAGGAGAAGCACAAGGGGCTGTTGTTAAAAACGGTCTGGAAATGCTGCTGCTCCAGGCATTTGCCGCATGGGAGATATGGCATAAATAAGGATTAGAGAGAGTTTTTATGAGGAGAAAAGTTGTATATAGCATCATTATTATCATGCTGGCATTGACCGGCTGCACCATCGGAGGAAGTTTTTATATGTTAAACTTTTCATTGACTCCGAATGCCAAGATTTTGTCTAAAGATGCTGACTCTTATCCCTTCATGTATAGAAACTACCCTTTCCTACGTCCATGGGTGGACAGCCTGAAACAAGTGGATGCACTGAAAGATACATTCATCATCAATCCGCACGGAATACAACTTCATGCGTATTATGTTGCTGCTCCCCAACCCACCAGTAAGACAGCAGTCATTGTGCATGGACATACAGATAATGCTATCCGTATGTTTATGATTGGTTATCTGTATAATCGAGATTTAGGATATAACATATTACTTCCCGACCTGCAACATCAGGGAGAAAGTGAAGGCCCAGCCATCCAGATGGGATGGAAAGACCGTTGGGACGTATTGCAATGGATGAACATTGCCAATGAGATTTTCGGAGATAGTACACAAATGGTTGTACACGGCATTTCAATGGGAGGTGCGACAACCATGATGGTGTCCGGTGAGGAACAGAAACCATTTGTTAAATGCTTTGTGGAAGATTGCGGCTACACCAGTGTATGGGACGAATTCTCACATGAGCTTAAAGCTAGTTTCCACCTTCCCCCTTTTCCACTCATGTATACCACAAGCTGGCTTTGCGAGAAGAAATATGGATGGAATTTTAAAGAGGCTTCCTCACTGAAACAAGTAGCCAAATCACAGCTTCCGATGCTGTTTATTCACGGGGATAAAGACACGTATGTGCCTACCTGGATGGTATATTCGCTCTACGAAGCCAAACCGGGACCCAAAGAACTATGGATTGTTCCAGGAGCGGCTCATGCAGTTTCATACAAAGAGAATAAACAGGAATACACCGACCGAGTCCGTGCATTCGTCGGGCGATACATTCATTAAACCTATTATAACAAGGAGTTTTAGATTCATAACAGAAAAAGTTTCTATATTTGCAAACGTAAAATAATCGTTATGAAATCAATATTGACTTTTATACTAGCTACTTTTCTTCTGTTCCCACTACAAGCTCAAGAGAAAGTATACACGGTGGACAACCTCCCAAAAGTTCACCTGCAAAACAAAATGCAATATGTTTGCAACCCGGCCGGCATACTTTCACAGGCAGCTTGTGACAGTATAGACTCCATGCTTTATGCCTTGGAACAACAAACAGGAATTGAAACGGTGGTTGCCGTAGTTCCATCAATCGGAGAAGAAGATTGTTTCAACTTCTGCCATCAGTTACTTAATAAATGGGGTGTAGGGAAGAAAGATAAAAATAACGGATTGGTTATTTTGTTGGTTACAGATCAACGTTGTATCCAGTTTTATACCGGTTATGGTTTGGAAGGAGTGCTCCCCGATGCGATCTGTAAAAGGATTCAAACCAGATATATGATTCCTTACCTGAAAGACGGAAATTGGGATGCCGGAATGGTGGCCGGCCTAAAAGCGACTTGTCAGCGGCTTGACGGTTCTATGGAAAATGATGCTCTCTCCGATTCGAACAGCGGTGGTTCTTTTGATTTTGTTCTTGCCATTCTTTGTTTTATTGCTATTGGCGGAGGTCTTGCTTTCTTTTCGGCACGCAAACAAAGCCGTTGTCCGAATTGTGGTAAACATCAATTACAGAGAAGCGGAAGTGCTGTCGTATCCCGAATTAACGGGGTGAAAACCGAGGATGTTACCTATACATGTAGAAACTGCGGACATACCATCATACGCCGCCAACAAAGTTATGATAATGATTACCACCACCGGGGAGGTGGCGGAGGTGGTCCATTTATTGGAGGCTTCGGCGGAGGTAGTTTCGGAGGCGGAGGCGGTTTCGGTGGAGGCAGCTTTGGCGGAGGAATGGGAGGCGGTGGTGGTGCCGGCTCTCGTTTCTAAAATAAATGTTATCCAATGCCCTAGTTTCGAAATAAATTAGTAACTTTACCTAATGACTAAGACAGAAAAAATGAAAAAGAATAAAGAATATCAAGAAAAAAAAGAAACAAGAAAAAGTTGTCCATGAACCAACTGGTTCTTACGGTATGGATACCATCACCATGAGACAGAAAATTATGGAACGAGTAATGTTAATGGAAGATAATCAGCTCAAAGAAATGCTTCGATTCTCCAACGAATTGGAACAAAAATCATGGTTATTACCACATACTCAAGAAGAATTAGAGACCGCAATCAACAGAGGTATGGAAGATGTCAAGGCAGGAAGGATTGTTTCACATGAGGATGTTCTCAAATATTATATGAAATGACAAATATTGTTTGGACTCAATCGGCTTTGCAAACGCTAGAATTAGTTTATTTACAAACATTACAATATACAAAAAACGAACGTATAGCTGCTAAATTGCATAATAAACTTATCAAAGAAGCAGAGATACTTAAAACTTTCCCAAATGCGGGAAACATTCTAAACACTTCAGAAAGAGTTACACTCTGTTACAGAGCATTAGTAGTAGACACTAATTATAAACTTATTTATTACGTTGATGCTAATAAGGATGTAATCATTGTGACAGTCTGGGACGTTCGTCAAAACCCTGATAAATTAACAAAAACTATAGAATAATTAGAAACATGAAGAAGTCAATTATTATCATCTTAGCCGTTGTGGCTATCCTTGTCATATGGGCAGTAAGTGTATATAACGGTCTGGTTACTATGGACGAGAATGTTACCGGTAAATGGGCAAATGTAGAAACTCAATACCAACGTCGTGCCGACTTGATTCCTAATCTGGTAAACACAGTGAAAGGATATGCGACACATGAGAAGGAAACATTGGAAGGAGTTGTTGCCGCACGTAGCCAGGCTACTCAAATCAAAGTAGACGCTGCCGATCTGACACCGGAAAAGTTAGCGCAATATCAAAAGGCACAAGGTGCTGTAACATCAGCACTAGGCAAATTATTAGCTATTACCGAGAATTATCCGGATCTGAAAGCTAACCAGAACTTTCTGGAACTTCAAGCTCAACTGGAAGGAACAGAAAACCGCATCAATGTAGCACGCAAAGACTTCAATGATGCAGCACAAGCTTATAATACCAATATCCGCCGTTTCCCGAAGAATATTTTCGCGGGAATGTTCGGTTTCGATAAGAAAGCATATTTTGAAGCAGAGGAAGGTAGTGAGAAGGCTCCGAAAGTAGAATTCTAAAAAAATGATTTACAAAGAGAGAGACTAGATATTATCTGAAATATTTATTCTGACATTTTTTCATTAGATAAAACCCTTATATATTAAGAGTTAAAATCACAGTTTTCATTACTATGATTTTAACTCTTAATTTTCTATTATTATTCTCCTTTTCAAGAGAATATTCTAAAGTAAAATAGTTAATGATTAACATTTGCCAGTACCTAGTTGGCTGTACCAAAAAAAAGCTGTACTTTTGCAGCCGTATACAATATAATTCTATAACTCATGAGTAATCAACGATACATGATGCGTGGAGTAAGCGCATCAAAAGAAGATGTGCACAACGCCATCAAGAACATCGACAAAGGAATCTTTCCAAAAGCGTTTTGCAAAATTATCCCGGACATATTGGGAGGTGACCCGGAATATTGCAATATTATGCATGCCGATGGTGCCGGAACCAAATCATCTCTCGCTTATATGTACTGGAAAGAAACGGGTGATTTGTCCGTTTGGAAAGGTATTGCGCAGGATGCATTGATTATGAATATCGACGACCTGCTTTGTGTAGGTGCCGTAGACAATATTCTTGTCTCTTCTACCATTGGACGTAATAAACTGTTGATTCCCGGAGAAGTAATCTCCGCCATCATCAATGGAACAGATGAATTGCTGGCCGAACTCCGTGAAATGGGTGTAGGGGTATACGCAACCGGTGGTGAAACTGCTGATGTCGGCGACTTGGTTCGTACGATCATCGTTGACTCTACCGTAACTTGTCGCATGAAACGTTCAGACGTTATCGACAATGCCAATATTCGTCCGGGTGACGTGATCGTTGGTTTGGCTTCTTACGGACAAGCTACTTACGAAAAAGAATACAATGGCGGTATGGGCAGCAATGGTTTGACAAGTGCCCGTCACGATGTATTCGGAAAATATCTTGCTGAAAAATATCCGGAAAGCTATGATGCCGCAGTTCCTGAAGAATTAGTTTACTCCGGCAAGTTAAAATTGATAGACAGTGTAGAAGACTCTCCAATTGATGCAGGCAAGTTAGTGCTCTCCCCTACTCGTACATACGCACCAGTAGTGAAGAAATTACTCGATGCACTGCGCCCGGAAATCCACGGAATGGTGCACTGCTCCGGTGGTGCACAAACCAAAGTTTTACACTTTGTTGAAAACGTTCGTGTAGTAAAGGATAATCTTTTCCCTGTTCCTCCTTTATTCAAAACTATTCAAGAACAAAGTGGTACGGACTGGGCAGAAATGTACAAGGTATTCAATATGGGACATCGCCTCGAAGTTTATTTGTCACCGGAACATGCAGAAGAAGTAATTGCTATTTCCGAGTCATTCGGTATTCCGGCACAGATTGTAGGACGTGTTGAAGCATGTGAGCAAACAGAATTAATCATTAAGAGCGAATTCGGAGAATTTAGATACTAAAGAATGGCAGATAACAGTACCATATTAGAAAAATTAGACGGACTCGTAGCCCGTTTTGAAGAAATATCTACCCTTATCACAGACCCGGCAGTGATTGCCGATCAGAAACGTTATGTCAAGTTGACTAAAGAATATAAGGAATTAGACGACTTGATGAAAGCAAGGAAAGAATATATCCAATTACTGGGTAATATTGAAGAAGCTAAAAATATCCTTGCTAATGAATCGGATGCTGAAATGCGCGAGATGGCGAAAGAAGAAATGGACAATAGTCAAGAGCGCCTTCCGGTATTGGAAGAAGAAATCAAACTGATGCTTGTCCCTGCCGATCCGCAAGACAGCAAGAACGCAATTCTTGAAATCCGTGGCGGTGCAGGAGGTGATGAAGCAGCTATCTTTGCCGGTGACCTCTTTCGTATGTATGCCAAATTCTGTGAAACCAAAGGTTGGAAGATGGAAGTCTCCAATGCAAACGAAGGAACAGCAGGAGGATTCAAAGAAGTTGTTTGTAGTGTCACGGGCGATAATGTATATGGAATTTTAAAATATGAATCGGGAGTACACCGCGTACAGCGCGTTCCTGCTACCGAAACACAAGGACGTGTTCATACTTCTGCCGCATCAGTGGCGGTACTTCCCGAAGCTGAAGAATTCGATGTAGTCATCAACGAAGGAGAAATCAAATGGGATACTTTCCGAAGTGGTGGTGCCGGTGGACAGAATGTAAATAAGGTAGAATCCGGAGTACGTCTGCGTTATATCTGGAAGAACCCGAATACAGGCATTGCCGAAGAAATACTTATTGAATGTACCGAAACACGTGACCAACCGAAAAATAAGGAACGTGCTTTGGCCCGTCTCCGTACATTTATCTATGACAAGGAACATCAGAAATACATCGATGACATTGCCTCTAAACGTAAAACAATGGTATCGACCGGAGACCGTTCTGCTAAAATCCGCACCTACAACTATCCACAGGGACGAATCACCGATCATCGCATCAATTACACGATTTATAATCTTGCTGCATTCATGGACGGGGATATTCAAGACTGTATCGACCACCTGATCGTAGCAGAAAACGCGGAACGCTTGAAAGAAAGCGAACTTTAGAAAAATGAAGAGTTGATAGTTGAGAATGATTTCTTAGAAATAGTCAATAGTAAATTGTATAATAGTAAATAATAAGATGGATAAGCAACAATTATTTGAAAACATAAAGCGCAAAAAATCATTCCTTTGTGTAGGACTTGATACTGACATCAAGAAAATCCCGGAGCATCTGTTGAAAGAAGAAGATCCGATCTTTGCATTCAACAAGGCCATCATTGACGCGACAGCTGATTTGTGCATCGCCTATAAACCCAATCTAGCTTTCTATGAAAGCATGGGCGTAAAAGGATGGATCGCATTTGAAAAGACAGTAAAATACATCAAAGATAATTATCCGGACCAATTCATCATCGCTGACGCAAAGCGTGGTGACATCGGAAATACTTCTGCAATGTATGCCCGCACCTTCTTTGAAGAACTTAATATCGACTCTGTAACGGTAGCTCCTTATATGGGCGAAGACAGCGTTACTCCATTCCTTACCTATGAAGGTAAATGGGTGATCCTGTTGGCATTGACTTCCAACAAAGGTTCGCATGACTTCCAATTAACAGAAGATGTAAACGGCGAACGTCTGTTCGAGAAAGTATTACGTAAATCACAAGAATGGGCTAGTGACGACCGTATGATGTATGTGGTAGGTGCTACTCAAGGACGCGCTTTCGAAGATATTCGTAAAATTGTTCCGAACCATTTCCTTCTCGTACCAGGTGTAGGAGCACAAGGCGGCTCGCTCGAAGAAGTTTGTAAATACGGAATGAACAGTACATGCGGATTAATTGTTAACTCCTCACGTGGTATTATCTACGTAGATAAAACAGAGAAATTTGCAGAAGCTGCCCGCACCGCCGCACAAGAAGTACAGGCGCAAATGGCTGAACAACTCAAAGCAATTCTCTGAAAAGAGAAAAAGGATCTCTAAAGAAAACGAATGCCTTACGAAAGAAAGATAATTAACGACCCCGTATTCGGGTTCATCAATATTCCAAAGGGGTTACTGTACGATATAGTACGGCATCCCCTTTTGCAGCGTCTTACCCGCATCAAGCAGGTAGGATTATCATCTGTTGTATACCCCGGTGCGCAACACACCCGCTTCCAACACTCTTTAGGTGCTTTTCACCTGATGAGTGAAGCTATCACCCAACTGGCTTCTAAAGGTAATTTTATTTTTGACAGCGAAGCGGAAGCTGTACAGGCGGCCATCCTGTTACATGATATAGGACATGGTCCCTTCTCACATGTACTGGAAGATACTATAGTAAAAGGAGTCTCCCACGAAGAGATTTCCCTCATGCTGATGGAACGGATGAACAAAGAGATGAACGGTCAGCTTAGTCTTGCCATCCAAATCTTCAAGGACGAATATCCGAAACGCTTTCTACATCAACTCGTAAGCGGTCAGTTGGATATGGACAGACTTGATTATCTTCGCCGTGACAGCTTTTATACAGGCGTGACAGAAGGAAACATCGGTTCCGCCCGAATTATCAAAATGCTTGATGTAGCGGATGACCGACTCGTTATCGAATCCAAAGGGATCTATTCTATCGAGAATTTCCTCACGGCACGTCGCTTGATGTACTGGCAAGTATACCTGCATAAGACATCCGTCGCATACGAAAAGATGCTGATTAGTACTCTATTACGTGCCAAAGAACTGGCATCACAAGGAGTGGAACTGTTTGCATCACCCGCATTGCGTTTTTTCCTTTACAATGATATCAATCCTACGGAGTTTTATAACAATCCCGACTGTCTGGAGAATTTTATCCAGCTAGACGACAATGATATATGGACAGCCTTGAAAGTGTGGAGCACCCATACAGACAAGGTAATTTCTACTTTAAGCACGGGAATGATAAACCGAAATATCTTTAAAGTGGAAATTTCGTCGGAACCTATTAGTGAGGACAGAAAAAAAGAATTAACTTTGCACATCAGCCAGCAACTAGGCATAACCCTTTCCGAAGCGAACTATTTTGTCTCTACCCCCAGCATCGAAAAGAATATGTATGACCCGGCAGATGACAGTATTGACATTATCTACAAAGACGGTACTATCAAAAATATTGCCGAAGCATCGGACATGCTGAACATCTCATTATTGTCCAAAAAGGTAAAGAAATACTATCTCTGCTATCAGAGATTACACAGATAAGTATAAAATATTCATGCAATAACACGGAAATCTGAAAAAAAAATCCGTTATTTGTGAACTAATTAAATTTTAAATTAAAGACATGGAGTTCTCGGCTAAGCAAATTGCAGCATTTATCCAAGGGGAAATCATTGGAGACGAAAACGCTACGGTACACACATTCGCTAAAATTGAAGAGGGAATGCCCGGAGCAATTTCTTTCCTGTCAAATCCCAAATATACACCTTACATCTACGAGACACAATCAAGCATTGTCCTGGTTAATAAGGACTTCACTCCCGAGCACGAAATTAAAACTACTCTGATAAAAGTAGACAATGCATATGAAAGTCTGGCTAAATTGCTCAATCTTTATGAGATGAGCAAGCCTAAGAAACAAGGTATAGATTCATTAGCTTTCGTTGCACCCAGCGCCAAAATTGGTGAGAACGTATACATCGGTGCATTTGCCTATATTGGTGAAAATACCGTGATTGGAGATAATACCCAAATTTATCCACACACTTTTGTTGGAGACGGCGTGAAGATAGGCAACAGTTGCTTGCTGTACTCCAATGTAAATGTTTATCATGATTGCCGCATAGGTAACGAATGTATCCTGCACTCGGGTGCAGTGATTGGAGCTGACGGATTTGGTTTTGCTCCCACTCCGAATGGATACGATAAGATTCCGCAAATCGGAATTGTTATTCTGGAAGATAAAGTAGATATAGGTGCTAATACTTGTGTAGACCGTGCTACAATGGGAGCTACGGTAGTGCATAGTGGTGTCAAATTAGACAATCTGATACAAATAGCACATAATGATGAAATAGGTTCACATACCGTAATGGCTGCACAAGCCGGAATTGCCGGTTCTACCAAAATTGGTGAATGGTGTATGATCGGAGGTCAGGTAGGTATTGCAGGACATTCCAAAATAGGAGACAAAGTTGGTTTAGGTGCACAGTCAGGTGTACCCGGAGACATTAAATCCGGTAGCCAGCTTATCGGAACTCCTCCTATGGAACTGAAGCAATACTTCAAAGCATCCGTCGCACAAAGAAGCTTACCGGATATGCAGAAAGAATTGCGTAATTTGCGCAAAGAAATAGAAGAATTAAAACAACTATTAAATAAGTAAATAAGTAACCAATGCTGAAACAAAAAACGCTGAAAGATAGCTTTTCACTGAGCGGGAAAGGTCTTCACACTGGACTTGATCTCACTGTAACATTTAATCCTGCTCCGGACAATCATGGATATAAAATCCAGCGCATTGACGTAGAAGGACAACCAACTATCGATGCAGTAGCCGACAATGTGACAGAAACCACTCGTGGTACTGTATTGTCGAAGAATGGAGTCAAAGTAAGCACCGTTGAACATGGTATGGCAGCCCTCTACGCATTGGGCATTGATAACTGCCTTATTCAGGTTAACGGACCGGAATTTCCTATTTTAGATGGTAGTGCACAATATTATGTACAAGAAATAGAACGTGTAGGAACAGTAGAACAAAATGCCGTCAAAGACTTTTATATTATCAAGTCTAAAATTGAGTTCCGGGATGAAACGACTGGTTCTTCTATCATCGTACTTCCTGACGAGAATTTCAGTCTGAATGTACTGGTTTCTTACGATTCAACCATTATCCCGAATCAGTTTGCTACACTTGAGGATATGCATAATTTCAAAGACGAAGTGGCCGCCAGCCGTACTTTCGTCTTTGTTCGCGAAATAGAACCGCTGCTCTCCGCTGGATTGATTAAAGGGGGTGACCTGGACAATGCAATCGTAATCTACGAGCGTAAGATGTCACAGGAAAGTTTCGACAAGTTGGCAGATGTGATGAGAGTACCTCACATGGACGCTGAACAATTAGGCTATATCAATCACAAACCGTTGGTTTGGGCAAACGAATGTGCCCGCCACAAATTGTTGGATGTGATCGGTGACCTTGCTTTAATCGGTAAACCGATAAAAGGCCGGATCATTGCTACCCGTCCCGGACATACTATCAATAATAAGTTTGCACGCCAAATGCGGAAAGAAATCCGTTTGCACGAAATACAGGCGCCAAGTTACGACTGTAACCGTGAGCCGGTAATGGATGTAAACCGTATCCGCGAATTATTGCCACACCGCTATCCTTTCCAACTGGTTGACAAAGTGATTGAGATTGGTGCTAACTACATTGTAGGTATCAAAAATATCACAGCTAACGAACCTTTCTTTCAGGGACATTTCCCACAAGAACCTGTTATGCCGGGAGTACTTCAAGTAGAAGCAATGGCACAAGTCGGTGGTTTACTCGTTTTGAATTCAGTAGACGAACCTGAACGTTATTCTACCTATTTCATGAAAATAGATGGAGTAAAATTTCGCCAGAAAGTAGTGCCGGGAGATACTATTATCTTCCGTGTAGAAATGCTGGCACCTATCCGCCGTGGCATCTCTACTATGAAAGGATATGCATTTGTTGGCGAGAAAGTTGTTTGCGAAGCAGAGTTCATGGCACAAATAGTGAAAAATAAGTAATAATTGATATATTAAAAGCATGATAAGTCCTTTAGCGTATATTCATCCCGAAGCTAAAATTGGGGAAAATGTAGAAATTGCGCCTTTTGTATTTATAGATAAGAACGTAGTTATCGGCGACAACAATAAAATTATGGCTAACGCCAATATTTTATATGGTTCACGTATTGGTAACGGAAACACTATTTTTCCGGGTGCCGTAATCGGAGCCATTCCGCAGGACCTTAAGTTTCGCGGTGAGGAATCGACAGCCGAAATCGGGGATAATAATCTGATTCGTGAAAATGTAACAATCAACCGTGGTACAGCAGCTAAAGGGCGCACGATTGTAGGAAATAACAATTTACTGATGGAGGGTGTACACGTAGCACACGACGCATTGGTTGGTAACGGATGTATCATCGGTAACTCTACCAAAATGGCAGGTGAAATCATCATTGATGATAATGCGATTGTCAGCGCTAATGTATTGATGCACCAATTCTGTCATGTAGGGAGTCATGTAATGATTCAGGGCGGATGCCGCTTCAGTAAAGATATTCCTCCTTACATCATCGCAGGACGCGAACCGATTGCTTTTAGTGGAATCAACATCATCGGCCTGCGTCGTCGTGGTTTTGCCAATGAAGTGATCGAAAGTATTCACAATGCATATCGTATCATTTATCAAAGTGGTTTAAACACGACAGAAGCATTGAAAAAAATAGAAGATGAATTTGAAAAAAGTCCGGAAATTGACTATATTATCGATTTCATCCGTAATTCAGAACGTGGTATCATTAAATAAACAGTTCAAAATAGTCATATTATGATATACAGATTTACTATCATATCTGATGAAGTTGACGATTTTGTCAGAGAAATACAAATTGATCCGGAAGCTACTTTTTATGACTTCCATGAAGCAATACTGAAATCAGTAGGGTACACAAACGACCAGATGACTTCTTTCTTTATCTGCGATGACGATTGGGAAAAAGGAAAAGAAGTAACCTTGGAAGAAATGGACGACAATCCGGAAATAGATAGCTGGGTAATGAAAGACACTACTATCAGTGAACTGGTAGAAGATGAAAAACAGAAACTGCTATATGTATTCGATTACATAACAGAACGTTGTTTCTTCATCGAACTATCCGAAATTATCACCGGAAAAGATATGGATGGCGCCAAATGTACCAAGAAATCAGGAGATGCTCCTAAACAAACGGTAGATTTTGAAGAAATGGCCGCTGCCAGCGGTTCTCTTGATCTGGATGAAAACTTCTATGGAGACCAGGACTTCGACATGGAAGACTTCGATCAGGAAGGATTTGACATAGGTGGTGACACTAGCAGCCCATACGAAGAAGAAAAATTTTAAGTATTAAGCATCAAGTATTAGGTATTAATTGCTATGTAGTGTCAAGCAGTTAATACCTAATATTTTTTTAGTCCCGTACGCTTTAATACTTAATATTTCTATACTTAATACTTAAAAATCTATGCCTACTCTCATTGTTCTTATAGGCCCTACAGGTGTGGGGAAAACGGAGTTGAGCCTGCGCTTGGCAGAAACATTTCAGACAAGTATTGTATCTGCCGATTCGAGACAGCTTTATGCCGAATTAAAAATAGGTACGGCAGCTCCTACTCCCGACCAACTCAAACGTGTCCCCCATCAACTGGTCGGCACGCTCCACCTCACAGACTATTACAGCGCTGCCCAATACGAAACAGAAGCACTGGAGATTCTGGAGAAATTATTCACGCAACACGAAGTCGTGATTCTCACTGGTGGCTCAATGATGTATGTAGACGCTATCTGTAAGGGAATTGACGATATTCCTACCGTTGATGCGGAAACCCGTCAAATCATGTTACAAAAGTATGAAGAGGAAGGCCTTGAACAACTCTGCGCAGAACTTCGACTGTTAGATCCGGAATATTACCGGATTGTAGATCTGAAGAATCCCAAGCGAGTGATTCATGCGTTGGAGATTTGCTATATGACCGGACGCACTTATACTTCTTTTCGCACCCAACAAAAAAAACAGCGTCCTTTCCGTATTCTGAAAGTCGGCCTGACTCGTGATCGGGAAGAACTTTATGACCGTATCAACCGTCGGGTAGACCAGATGATGGAGGAAGGATTATTGGAAGAAGTACGTTCCGTACTTCCCTATCGTCACCTCAATTCACTCAATACAGTAGGCTATAAAGAACTGTTCAAATATCTGGACGGAGAATGGGAACTCCCCTTTGCTATAGACAAAATCAAGCAAAACTCCCGCATTTATTCGCGTAAACAAATGACCTGGTTCAAAAGAGATGAAGAAATAAAATGGTTCCACCCGGAACAAGAAACGGAGATACTAGCGTACCTCCGTCAATCTTTATAACATTATATTTTGACAATATTTAGAAACAGAAGACATCTAAAATCTACTGCTATTCTTCAGATGCAGTTACTTTTATTGTTGAAGTCACTGTATCATTAATAGCACGAATAGAAATTTGACGGGCTTGATATTCTTCTTTCACTAATAGATTTACTTCAATCACTCCATTCTTTCCCTTATCACCATAAGCAGCCAATGCAGTCTTATCTTTTAATACAGATATACTCCTAATACGATCAGGAGAAATATTCGCTAAAGGATCATCACCAGTAGCCTCTTTGCCATCAATTATAACCAAAGGTTTACCTCCATCAGCAGAACGAAACGTAGCTCCCCAACTCTTTGCCCCACTATTTAATGCATCCAACCTTGTTTTATTAATGCCTTCGATTTCAATCTTTCTCGGCGCAAACTTTTTTTCCGAATATAGTTTTATATCCATCACTCCATCCTTAGCCTTTTCTCCATAAATCTTAATAGCTTTTTCAGGACCTATGACAGACACACTTTCAATACGTTCAGGATTCAAAGCATTTACTACTTCACGATCAGACTCCTTCCCATTAATAATAACCAAAGGTTTTCCTTCGCCGGAAATTCCTTGTACCAAAATAGCCACCTTCTCTTTCCCGGATGTTAAGACAGAATCTTTTTTTTCTGTACGATACCCTACCACTACTACCTTATTCTTGGTAGTATCAATAGGCTCCTTAACAACATTTTCTTCACTCTTTTTTTCCACAATTGCTGCCAAATCATTAACTTTGACTGCAGAAATCTCTTCCACTTTTTCAGAGATTTCAGGACGGGCAAAAGCAGTTACTGCAATAGCTGCCAACGGAAGTACATACAAGTACTTCAACCGTGCCCACGGATTCGATTTTTCTTTTAACATCATAGTGATACGTTTTTTAAGTTTACTGTGATTAAAGCTGTTGACCATAGAGTAGAGCCTTGTGCCAACGGCTTTTTTTATTAATAATAGTTGATATTCTTTCGCGTTTACACCCTCATTAATGACGGTCTCGTCCGCTTCATACTCATGAATGTTCTGCAACTCTTGTTTCAACAACCATGCACCAGGATTGAACCATTGAAAAAAGATGCAAATATCCGCCACCAATAAATCTACTGAATGGCGATGGTGAATATGAGCCATTTCATGAATAAGGATTTCCCTCCCGTTTTCCTCCAAGTCTTTCCGGCTGATGACAATATACTTCATCCAACTGAACGGAGCTATCTCCTGATTATGCACCACAAGTGTAACCCCTTTCTCCAACTTCTCATGTTTGCCGGAATGTACCAACCGAAAGAGACAAATCAAAGAATAGATATTGCGACAGGCAAGAAACAGAATACCCGCCCAATAGACCAGCAGAACAATCTGTACCCAAGATATGGCCGACGTCTCCTGCACTGCACCGACATTGGCAGGAGTAGTCTCCAACTCTGCCATCAATAGCAATTGTTCAATGGAAAGCACAGCCTGCTGCACTTCAACCTGATGCCGGGTAGTTACTTCGATACAAGGAATGAGTAATGAAAAGAACAACACTCCCAATAAAGCCATACGATTGAAACGATGAAAGGTTTCCTTGCTAAGTAATAACCGGAAAAACAGGTAAAACAGAACAAGACAAACAGATGATTTTAATATATAAATGAAGAAAACTCCCATAGCATAGATTTTCGTTTAATAGATTAGTGTTTTTTGTCAGCCTGTTCCACTTCCTCGATGAGCTGTTTCAATTCATCCAAGGAAATATCTTCCTCCTTAACCAAAGAAGAAACGGCATTCAGGTAAGAATTATTAAAATACTTACTAATCACATTCCGCAGCGTTCCTTTACGAAAATCTTCTTCACTAACTACGGGATAATATTGATAGGTATTTCCGAAAGTATAATGAGCTAGAAAACCTTTTTCTTCCAACCCACGCACAATCGTAGATAATGTATTGAAATGTGGCTTGGGATCTTCATAGAAAGCCAACATTTCCTTCACGAACAAGGGACCTTTTTCCCAGAAAAAGCCCATGATTTCTTCTTCTTTTGCTGTTAATCCTTTCATATCTGCAACTTTGTTTGCCGCAAATAACGAAAAGTTTTAGTTCATAAACTAATTTATCTAGTTAAAGTAAACTAAAAGATATAGTTAAGACGAATAATCTACTATTAAACACCTGTGAAACAGATTTATTACATCTCTTTTAGCTCCACAGTTTATTGACAATAAAGTTGCCGATATAAAATAAGTCGCCCATAAAAACAATACTGAATACCAGAAAAGTGAAACAAGTACTCCACCGGGCTCCTCCATCCTCTTCGCCGCGTTTGATACGGAGCAGGGAACTATGCAAACAATCACCTGCTATGAACAGCACAAACAAACTCGGTATCAAGTCACCCCACGATACCAACCACAGATTATCCCCCTTCCCCAACAGGAATGTCAATGCTACGGCCAATAAGAAGACAGAAGCATATTGCAAGTCTTTTCTTTTTGAATTCATAGTGGTAATGTTTAAAGTCCTTTTCACAAAGATATTGAATCTCACCCAATAATCCTTATCAAATCTATATAAAAATCGGTCAGGCTTTGTTGAATCTAAGTTTATTGTTACTTTTGCAAGTACGAATTAAAACCAAAACCGATTATAAAAGCAGATGAAAAAGATCAGCATCACTTTATTACTCTGCCTTCTCTGTCTGACCGGAATGGCACAAGGACAAAAGGCACTCGATTTAAAAGATATCACCTCCGGACGTTTCCGCCCGGAAAATATCCAGGGAGTAATCCCCATGCCTGATGGCGAACACTACACGCAGATGAACGCCGACGGCACGCAGATCATTAAATACTCTTTCAAAACAGGCGAGAAAGTAGAAGTGATTTTCGATGTAAGCACTACACGCGAATGTGACTTCAAGAACTTCGACAGTTACCAGTTCTCGCCCGACGGTCAGAAATTGCTGATTGCTACTAAAACGACACCTATATATAGGCATTCATACACAGCTGTACATTACATTTACCCTTTGAAACGAAATGATAAGGGCGTTACGACAAACAACATTATTGAACGGCTGTCTGACGGTGGACCTCAACAGGTCCCCGTCTTTTCTCCAGACGGTACAATGATTGCTTTTGTCCGCAACAATAACATATTTCTTGTTAAGCTGCTTTATGGCAACAGTGAAAGCCAAATTACGGAGGATGGCAAACAGAACTCTGTAATCAACGGCATCCCCGACTGGGTGTATGAAGAAGAGTTCGGTTTCGACCGTGCTTTGGAATTCAGCGCTGATAATACACTGATCGCTTTCATCCGCTTCGATGAGTCAGAAGTTCCCTCCTACTCTTTTCCGGTATTTGCCGGACAGGCACCCCGTATTGATGCCTTAAAAGATTATCCGGGTGAATATACCTACAAGTATCCGAAAGCCGGATACCCGAATTCGAAAGTAGAAGTACGCACGTATGACATCAAGTCACACGTCACCCGTACGATGAAACTCCCGCTGGATGCAGATGGATACATTCCACGCATCCGTTTCACAAAGGATGCCAACAAATTGGCTATCATGACATTAAACCGTCATCAAGACCGTTTCGACCTCTACTTTGCCGATCCTCGCTCAACACTTTGCAAACTAATGCTCCGTGATGAATCTCCTTATTACATAAAGGAGAATATTTTCGATAACATCCAGTTCTATCCCGAATATTTCAGCATGCTTAGCGAACGTGACGGTTACAGTCATCTCTATTGGTATAGCATGGGAGGTAACTTGATTAAAAAGGTTACTAACGGTAAGTTCGAAGTGAAAGATTTTCTGGGATATGATGAAGAAGATGGTTCTTTCTATTATACCAGCAACGAAGAGAGTCCTCTGCGCAAGGCTGTCTATAAAATAGATAAGAAAGGCAAAAAGACCAAATTGTCTCAACAGGCAGGAACCAATACGCCTCTCTTCAGCAAATCGATGAAGTATTATATGAACAAGTTCTCCAGCTTGGATACTCCTATGTTGGTTACCTTGAACGATAATTCAGGCAAAACGCTCAAAACGCTTATTACAAATGATGCGTTGAAGCAAACATTGTCCGGATATGCAGTACCACAAAAAGAGTTCTTTACTTTCCAGACTACAGATGGCGTGAAGTTGAATGGCTGGATGATGAAACCGGTTAATTTCTCCGCATCCAAAAAATATCCGGTACTGATGTATCAATATAGTGGCCCGGGTTCCCAACAGGTATTAGATACTTGGGGAATCAGCTGGGAGACATACATGGCAAGCCTCGGTTATATCGTGGTATGTGTAGATGGTCGTGGCACTGGAGGCCGTGGAGAAGCTTTTGAGAAATGTACCTATTTAAAAATTGGCGTCAAAGAAGCCAAAGACCAGGTGGAAACAGCGCTTTACCTAGGCAAACAAACGTATGTGGACAAAGACCGCATCGGTATCTGGGGTTGGAGTTATGGCGGATACATGACTCTTATGAGCATGAGCGAAGGAACTCCCGTATTCAAAGCCGGAGTAGCAGTAGCCGCACCGACCGACTGGCGTTTCTATGATACGATTTACACCGAACGTTTCATGCGCACTCCCAAAGAAAATGCGGAAGGATATAAGGAATCATCAGCCTTCACCCGTGCCGACAAACTTCATGGCAACTTGTTGCTGGTACATGGTATGGCAGATGACAATGTTCACTTCCAGAACTGTGCAGAATATGCCGAACAGTTAGTTCAGCTTGGAAAACAATTTGATATGCAAGTGTACACGAACCGTAATCATGGAATATATGGTGGCAACACCCGCCAACACTTGTACACACGGTTGACCAACTTCTTCTTGAACAACTTATAATGACGGATAGAGTACGTAAGCCCGAATGGCTGAAAATTAATATCGGTGCCAACGAACGATACACCGAAACAAAGCGAATTGTCGACTCCCACTGCTTGCACACGATATGCAGCAGTGGGCGTTGCCCTAATATGGGGGAATGTTGGGGAAAAGGAACAGCCACCTTCATGATTGGCGGTGACATCTGCACGCGTAGCTGTAAATTTTGCAACACACAGACAGGACGTCCCCATCCGTTAGATGCAAACGAGCCTACCCATGTAGCAGAATCCATCGCACTGATGAAATTGGATCATACCGTCATCACCTCTGTAGACCGGGATGATTTACCTGATTTGGGTGCAGAGCATTGGGCACGTACCATCCGGGAGATAAAACGGTTGAATCCACAGACAACCATTGAAGTACTGATTCCGGATTTTCAAGGCAGAATGGAGTTGGTAGATTTAGTAATTGACGCCCGGCCCGACATCATATCACACAATATGGAAACTGTGCGCCGCATTAGTCCACTAGTCCGCAGTGCAGCAAATTATGATACAAGCTTACAGGTTATCAGACATATTTCCGAAAAGGGAGTCAAATCTAAAAGCGGCATAATGGTCGGACTGGGTGAAACTCCGGAGGAAGTCGAAACATTGATGGACGATCTGCTAGCAACCGGTTGCCAGATTCTTACCATAGGGCAATACCTGCAACCGAGTCATCGGCATTATCCCGTTGTGGCATACATCACTCCGCTGCAATTCATGAAATATAAAACAGTTGGTTTAGAGAAAGGATTCAACATCGTAGAGAGTGCTCCCCTTGTTCGTTCCTCCTACCATGCAGAGAAACATATTCGTTAGCAAACAAAACACATACACTATTTGTTTTATAGATAGAACCGACAAATAAACATAAATATAGAGATGGATCATAAAGGAATACTTTCTTCCGCATTTAACATGTCGCTGGGTTTTATCCCCGTTATTATTTCCATTTTATTGTGTGAACTTATAACGCAAGACACGGCTATTTACATCGGTACAGGTATAGGTATTATAGGAATATACCTTTCTTATCGACGTAAAGGATTGTTAATTCCTAATTTTATCCTCTATATAGCGACCGGAGTGCTGGCACTATTATCCGTAGCAGCTCTCATTCCTGGTGATTATGTTCCCCCCGGTGCGCTCCCGCTTACTCTGGAAGTCAGTATTCTCATTCCAATGCTAAGTCTTTATATGCATAAGAAAAGGTTTATCAACCACTTCTTAAAACAGATAGGTTCTTGCAACAAACGTTTATATGCTCAGGGAGCAGAAGCCGCCGTTGTATCTGCTCGCATTGCCTTGATTTTCGGAATACTGCATTTTATTATAATCAGCATCACCGTCATTTTCCAAAACCCACTAAGTAAGACAAGTCTGTTTGTACTCTATAAAGTGTTACCTCCTACTGTCTTTCTTATGAGCATCCTGTTCAACCAGATCGCTATCCGTTTCTTCAATCACCTAATGTCTCACACAGAATATGTTCCTATTGTGAATACCAAAGGAGACGTGATCGGGAAAACCCCTGCGATAGAAGCTGTTAATTATAAGAACGCATACATCAATCCGGTGATAAGAATTGCCATATCCACTCATGGAATGCTGTTCCTTTGCGACAGACCGTCAACAGCCATTTTGGACAAAGGAAAAGTGGACATTCCCATGGAATGTTATCTCCGATATGGAGAATCTTTAGAGGCGGGTGCCACCCGTTTGATTAACAATGCTTTCCCGCACGAAAAAGATATCAAGCCAGAGTTCAATATCGTTTATCACTTTGAGAATGAAGTAACCAATCGTCTTATCTACTTATTCATCGTTGATATCAAGGATGATTCCATCCTTTGTACCCCTCGCTTTAAGAACAGTAAGCTATGGAGCTTCAAACAGATAGAGGAAAACTTGGGAAAAGGCTTCTTCAGTAGCTGTTTCGAAGATGAATATGAACACCTAAAAGACGTTATTTATATAAGAGAAAAATACAGGGAATCTTAGACAATTCAGGCACATGTCCCTTCCAGTCCTTCACAGTACGCGTCTGTATATACTCTCCTTCACATGTAATATCGGCAGCAATACAAAGCTTTGTTTGAGGACGACAGTTTAACAAAATATCTTCTATCATCTTATGATTCCGGTAAGGCGTCTCAATGAAAAGTTGTGTCTGATTTTCAGCATACACACGCTGCTCCAATGTTTTCAGTTTCTTGGCACGTTCCCCCGGTTCAATCGGCAGATAACCATGAAACGCAAAGCTCTGCCCGTTAAAGCCCGAAGCCATCACGGAAAGAATAATTGAAGAGGGTCCAACCAAAGGAACTACCTTCAGTTTTTTACGTTGTGCGATGGCAACCACATCCGCTCCCGGATCAGCTACCGCCGGACAACCGGCTTCGGAGATAACTCCCATTGAAGCTCCGCCTACCAAAGGTTGCAGATAACCGGAAATATCTTCAGGTGAAGTATGTTTGTTCAACGGATAAAATGTCAACGCATCAATATCAATCTCCCGGTCCACCTTTTTCAGGAAACGACGGGCAGAACGAACATCTTCGACTATAAAATACCGGATACCGGAAATAATTTCCTTATTATAAGAAGGCAACACCTTTTCAATAGGTGTATCGCCTAAAGTCACGGGCAACAAATAAAGGGCAGTTTCCACTTATTAAATTGAGAATTGAAAATTAAAAATTGAGAAATAAGAAAGAGAAACGATTCAGGAAGCCAGGTAGTTAGATTCACTTAACATTTCGTGGTAATCAGTAAATTCCAGAAGATCTTTCAGCTTCATATCCTTATGCTTTTTCATGTAAGAAGCAATGATTCTTGCTCCCATCCATGTACCTATCAATGCCGGAGCTTGAGCACCCAACATATCAACAGCAGGAGCAGGCTTCATATAATAGCGGATCACCATCGGGTCACGAGCATGCAGATGATCGTTGGTACAGATATAATTCCATATCTCCTTTTCATTATCCTTGCACCAGTCGCTTTCCTCCTTAGAATACCCCATTGCTTCACCAATATCACTATATCCCAATAAGTTTTGCACTACGTAATTGATCTTCCCCGTATGCATCATCAAGTCAATCAAACAAGTACCCTCATGATAGTTCATTCCATAACGGCTCAAAAGATAAAAAGCAAAACAATCCGGCACAATCCGTTCCGGACGCATCGAGCGACATTGATAATCGTAATAGAAACGCTTATAAAGAGGATAATCTTCCCCCATATATTTATCAAGACTGATTCCCAATAAAGAATCCACTAAAATAATAGATTCGTTGAAAGCGGATACTTGCGAATAGATAAACGGCACTTTCGTATCAGGCACTTCCTTTTTCAGTTTCCGAAATCCTTTGCTAAGTCCTTTTTCCACTTCATCCAGATTAGGATATTTTGCTTCTACATCGCTAAGCAAACGAACCAAAGTCGTATCCGAATAGAATTTTTGCAGACGTTGCGAGATGGTATCATCTTTCACTGTACCGATAGACAATACATCCTCAATCAGGATTTTCGTCGGCATACGGTAGTCCATCGTCAACTTCTGCATAGCAGAAAAACTGTTGGAGCGAACATATTCGCTCAACAGCTTATCATATCTCAGAACAGAAATCTCTTCTTCCTTCTGCTCCGTACCCTTTCCTGTGCTTATCCCGCAGGAGGCGAAAAGCATACTCATTAAAATAATAAGAAGAGAGATCCGTAGTTTCATATTTTTTTATCCGTAAATGATGTTACCATTTTCGTCCATATACTCATCGAGTCCTTTCTCGTAAGTAGCCATGGCACGAAGACTCATACCTACACTGGAGAATCCACCGTCATGGAATAAGTTCTGCATAGTTACCTTACGGGTAAGATCGGAGAACATCACGATGCAATAATCGGCACATTCGTCAGCCGTAGCATTTCCGAGAGGAGACATACGGTTGGAGAAATCAAACAGTTTATCCATACCCTTCACGCCCGAACCGGCAGTAGTAAATGTAGGAGACTGCGAGATAGTATTCACACGTACGCTATGTTCGCGTCCGTAGATGTAACCAAAGCTACGTGCAATAGATTCCAGCAATGCCTTTGCATCTGCCATATCATTGTAGCCGTAGAAAGTACGCTGCGCGGCCACGTAGCTCAAAGCAACGATAGAACCGTAATCAGCAATAGCGTTCAATTTCTTGGCCGACTGAATCATTTTATGGAATGAAACAGCTGAAATATCCAATGTCTTATCCAACATTCCATAGTCAAGGTCATCGTAAGTACGTTTTTTGCGCACGTTGGGAGACATACCGATAGAGTGGAGTACAAAATCAATTTGTCCACCCAGTATATCCATGGAGGTCTTGAATACATTTTGCAAATCTTCTACACTGGTGGCATCTGCCGGAATAACCTGGCAATTTAATTTCTGGGCCAAAGCGTCGACTTCTCCCATACGGATAGCCATCGGAGTATTTGATAATGTAATAGTTGCACCTTCTTCTACGGCACGCTCTGCTACTTTCCAGGCAATAGACTGATCGTTCAAAGCACCGAAGATAATACCTCTTTTTCCTTTCAACAAGTTATAACTCATATCTTTTAATAGTTAAATTTTGTGCAAAGATAGGAACTTTCTGCATAAAAACACGAGAAGTGTGCAAATAATAGACAGAAATGACAAAAAATACACGTATTCTATCAATTAGTCCACATCCTCTTGGGGTTTGCCACCTATCTTTGCAATCGATAATTAAGAGGTTTTTTCATAATATTTATTTAAGGTTAGAATTAGGTTAACATGAATTTGTCTTATTCCTCTCCTGCAGGCTGCCTGCGACAGATCGCCTGCGGAAGGACATAAGAATTATGAAATCGCCCTCATTAATCATCACCCAATTACCAAGAAAAACAATAGATGTATAACCCTATAGAAATAAGTTACTAAATGAACACATTGACAAAAAGACTCTTCTGGATGGCCCTATGCTGTTTACCGTTTATCTCATCAGGATGTAAACAAAGCGAGACTACCGTAAAAGAAAGCTCCATCAGTGACGCTCTTTACCAGAATTTACCTTTTGAAATGCCGAAAGTACAGCAACCGGTTTTCCCTGCTTACGAAGTAAACATTGAGAAATTCGGAGCCAAAGGAGACGGTCTGTTCCTGAATACCAAAGCTATCAACGATGCTATTAAAGACGTGAATCAACGCGGAGGGGGTAAAGTGATTATCCCGGAAGGTGTCTGGTTGACTGGTCCGATCGAGCTGTTGAGCAATGTAAATCTATATACGGAACAAAATGCGCTGGTACTTTTTACCGGTGATTTTGAAGCATATCCTATCATTGCCACTTCTTTCGAAGGACTCGAGACTCGTCGTTGCCAATCACCGATTTCAGCACGCAATGCAGAAAATATAGCTATCACCGGACATGGTACATTTGACGGAAACGGTGACTGCTGGCGTCCGGTAAAAAAAGGAAAGCTGACTGCTTCACAATGGAAAAAGCTGGTAAACTCGGGAGGTGTTCTCGACGAGAAACAAGAGATATGGTATCCCACTGCCGGCTCACTGAGAGGTGCAATGGCTTGCAAAGACTTCAATGTCCCCGAAGGTATCAACACAGATGAAGAATGGGCTGAAATCCGTCCATGGTTACGTCCGGTGTTGTTAAGCATCGTCAAAAGCAAGAAGGTGCTGTTGGAAGGAGTTACTTTCAAAAACTCACCAAGCTGGTGTCTGCACCCATTGTCTTGCGAAGATTTCACAGTAAATAATATCATGGTCATCAACCCCTGGTATTCTCAAAACGGTGATGCTATCGACTTGGAATCTTGTAAAAACGCTCTAATTATCAATAGTGTGTTTGATGCGGGAGATGATGCCATCTGTATCAAATCCGGTAAAGACGAAGATGGACGCCGTCGTGGAGAACCTTGCCAGAACGTTATCGTGAAAAACAATACAGTATTGCACGGACATGGCGGATTCGTGGTAGGTAGTGAAATGTCCGGCGGTGTGAAGAATATCTATGTAGAGGACTGCACATTTATGGGTACAGATGTAGGTTTACGTTTCAAGAGTACCCGCGGACGTGGCGGTGTGGTAGAAAACATCTACATTAACAATATCAATATGATTAATATTCCGAATGAACCCTTATTGTTCGACTTGTTCTACGGTGGAAAAGGTGCCGGTGAAGAATCGGAAGAAGATCTGTTGAGCCGTATGAAAACTGCCATTCCTCCGGTGACAGAAGAAACACCAGCTTTCCGCAATATTCATATTTCCAATATTGTTTGCAGAGGTTCGGGACGTGCCATGTTCTTCAACGGACTGCCGGAAATGCCCATCAGCAATATTACCGTTAAAAACGTTGTGATGACGGAAGCTGCGGATGGAGTTGTTATCAGTCAGGTAGACGGAGTTACTTTGGAAAATATTTATGTAGAATCTTCTAAAGGTAACAATATATTAAACGTTAAGAATGCCAAGAATCTGACTATAGACGGAAAGGTATATGAGGAATTAGGTGCAAAAGAGGAGATTTTAAGTCTCAAATAAAAACTCATTGCCATTCTGTGATGCAAAATAGAAACCACAATATCATTATATAGAGTAAAAAGCTCAAATAGCAGACTATAATCTCCTCAAAAGAGACACAGTCTGCTATTTTTTCTGCTATTTTTGCAAGGAGAAATACGACGTATAATTTCAGCCTTAGAAACATGAAGAAGAATCTTTTTATTATTACTTTCTTTTTAGGAGCTTTCAGCCTGTCTGCCCAAACGCAGAAACAGGAGAAAACCATCACAGTTGAAGTACAAAACAACTGGAATCAGCCCAAAGCGGATGCTCCGGTTGTTATCAATCTACATGAGTTGCACGCTGGTTTCAAAGTAAAATCAGCCGTTGTCATGGAAGGAAGGAAGGAAATTCCTTCGCAGTTGGACGATTTGAACCGGGACCGCAAGATGGACGAACTGGTCTTTGTTGCCGATCTTCCTGCCCATGGTAGAAAAACATTTCAGGTTACACTTTCTTCGGAAAAGAGTACAAAGACTTATCCTGAACGAGTTTATGCCGATATGTTTATTGTAGACAACAAGAAAGGTAAACATCAACGGGTACAGGCTATCACCGTTCCCGGCACTAGCAATATATACAGCATGGTACGTCCTCACGGTCCGGTTTTGGAATCGGAACTGGTAGGATACCGTCTTTATTTCAATGAAAAACAGACACCGGATATTTACGGCAAGTTCAACAAAGGACTGGAAATCAAAGAATCGCAGTTCTATCCGACGGATGAGCAGTTAGCTAAAGGATTCGGAGATGACGTACTTCGCGTGTTCGACAGTTGCGGACCGGGTGCATTGAAAGGTTGGGACGGACAAAAGGCAACCCATATTACTCCAGTGGACACTCGTACAGAACGTATCGTCTCTTATGGACCGGTACGTGTAATTGCAGAAATAGAAGTAACCGGATGGAAATATCAGGACCAGGAACTGAATATGATGACACGCTACACGCTTTATGCCGGACATCGCGATCTTCATATCGAAGCATTCTTTGACGAACCGCTCGATAAAGAAATTTTCTGCACAGGTGTGCAAGACATCGTAGGTACTTCCAAATCTTTCTCCGATCATAAAGGACTCGTAGGAAGTTGGGGAACGGACTGGCCGGTAAACGATACCGTAAAATATGCTAAAGAAACTGTAGGGCTGGGCACTTGTATTCCCCAACGTTATGTAAAATCGGAAGAAAAGGATAAAGCCAACTTCCTTTATACAATTACCGCCCCGGGAAATAAATATTTCCAGTATCACACGACTTTCACCTCGATGAAAGAGACATTCGGATATAAAACGCCGGAAGCATGGTTTGCTCATCTCCGCGAATGGAAAGAAGAGCTGGCTCATCCGGTGACAGTGAGAATAAAAGATAACCGCCCCAATAAATAGGGTAGAAACAAATACAACTAAACAAAAATTACGAGGTATCTACCAATTTTTCTATGACTCTGCACAAATATTCCTCCTTGTGCAGAGTCTTTTTATTTACCTTTGCCATCAGATAAAACCAACGAATCATATCTATAAATAATCTATCTATAACATGAAACGATTGACACAGACTTTAGCCTTTTGCTTATTAACGGTTTTCACCGCAGTAGCACAGAAGAACTATGTATCTGAAGTATGGGTTTCCGACCTCGGAAACGGTAAATACAAAAATCCGGTGCTTTATGCCGACTATTCCGATCCGGATGCTTGCCGTGTAGGAGATGATTTCTATATGACTTCATCCAGTTTCAACTGTTTGCCGGGATTGCAAATCCTTCATTCTAAAGATTTAGTCAACTGGACAATCATCGGTGCCGCAGTTCCCAATGCCCTCTCCCCTATCGAAACTCCGGAACGGCCGGAACACGGCAATCGTGTATGGGCTCCGGCTATTCGTCATCACAACGGTGAGTTTTACATCTTTTGGGGAGATCCCGATCAGGGAGCTTTTATGGTGAAAGCCAAAGATCCGAAAGGTCCGTGGAGCGAACCGGTCTTGGTGAAAGCGGGAAAAGGTATCATTGACACTTGCCCGTTCTGGGATGAAGACGGAAAAGTATATATGGTACACGCATACGCAGGAAGTCGTGCCGGACTGAAAAGTGTAATCACTATCTGCGAACTGAATGCAGAAGCAACAAAAGCGATCACTCCTTCCCGTATAATTTTCGACGGTCACGAAGCACATCAGACTTGCGAAGGTCCTAAAATGTACAAGAGAAACGACTATTATTATATCTTCCATCCGGCCGGCGGTGTGCCGACAGGCTGGCAGGTCGTATTACGTTCTAAAAACATCTACGGTCCTTACGAATGGAAAACAGTACTTGCGCAAGGTAACTCTCCTGTCAACGGTCCTCACCAAGGTGCATGGGTAGATACTCCTACCGGAGAAGACTGGTTCCTCCACTTTCAAGATGTCGGTGCTTACGGACGCATTATGCATCTCCAACCGATGAAATGGGTGAACGACTGGCCTATTATCGGTATTGATAAAGACGGTGACGGCTGCGGAGAACCTGTTTTGACTTACAAGAAGCCAAATGTCGGTAAAACATATCCTATCTGCACTCCACAAGAAAGTGACGAATTTGATGGGTATACACTTTCTCCGCAGTGGCAATGGCATGCTAACATTAATGAAAAATGGGCGTATTATGCAGGTGACAAAAGCTATGTCAGATTATACTCTTATCCGGTAGTAGAAGATTATAAGAACCTGTGGGATGTAGCCAACCTCTTATTACAAAAAACTCCTTCTGATAATTTTACCGCAACAATGAAACTGACGTTCAGCCCTAACCAAAAGAATAAAGGCGAACGCACTGGACTTGTCGTTATGGGCAGGGATTATGCCGGACTTGTTCTAGAAAATACAGACAAAGGTTTGGTTCTGTCGCAAGTTGAATGTGACAGAGCAGATAAAGGCAAACCAGAAGAAGTGAAAGCCGCTGTTGATCTTTCGCAAAACACGGTTTATCTGAAAGTGCGTTTCAGTTGTGACGGAAAGAAAATCAAGGGTAGTGAAGGCGGACATGACCTCATTGTGATGTGTAATTTCAGCTATAGCCTCGACGGAAAGAAATATGAATCATTAGGTGTTCCTTTCCAGGCAAGAGAAGGACAATGGATTGGTGCCAAAGTCGGTATGTTCTGTACGCGTCCGGCTATTAAAACGAATGACGGCGGTTGGGCAGACGTTGACTGGTTCCGTATTACGAAGAAGTAATCAAAGTATATATAAGGATGAAAAAAGATTGTCCCACAACTTTCAAGCAGTAGCGGGACAATCTTTTTTATCTTCTTTAAACTTACATACAAGCCCAGCCAAATTTACGAACAAGCTCTGCAAGCAGACTACGGTCTTTTATTGGCAAATTAATGACCACATTCTCGCGCTTCTCTCCAGATAAAACATATCCCTCAGCCGGCAATTTATCTTCCAACAATACACTTTCCTTTAATAACGTTTTCTGGTATTCACCCGATTGAAACACAACATCGTAATACTCATGTTCATTTTCAGGCTGTAGATAGAGTAAACGCAAATCGGCTTTACCTGCTAAGAAGGATTCAAGTCTACGTGTAGAGATACGTATTCCCGTATAGCGATAAACCGTCTCATCATCATATAAAAGACAAAGATACAGTGTATCAAAGGCATCTCTTGCCACAAAAAGCTGAGGCACATCACAGAAATCCAGAATTTTGTCTATCCTTAACACATCTTCCATTCCCATAATCAGACTATTTTAGCTTGTAAAACATTAAAATCCTTTGTTCTCCACCAAGAATAATGTGCTATATCAAATGTTTTCTTTAACACTCCATCTTTTGGTTCCAATATGACTAAAGCAATATTTGCCTTCTTGAACTTAGGAAGCTTTAATCTTTTCTCCGCTTCTTCCCTCTCTGAAAATAGAGAGACTGCCCTTGTCACACATTCATCTATTCCTAATCCTTTAAAGACCTTATCCGGCTGCATTTTTCTTTGCGAAAAGAAATCTTCTGTTGTAACAGGATTACCATTTGCAATTCTATAATAACAGCCTTCGCACCGCTTCGCATCCGTTGGGGGACATTGTTCAGGCAATGCCTCAAACCATTCTGCATTCATTATTCTTTAGTTTTTCGCAAAGTTAAGCCAATCTGGTAGAATAACAAATATATTTCCGGCTTTGTTGTTCATTCGATATTCTCTAAACTATTGCCTCATTCTTCCCAATCTCATTTTTTTAGTATACCTTTGCAGAATAAAAGATTTAAATATAGAATTAACTATAAACATAAGCCTTAATGAAAAAACTAATAATATTCGATTTGGACGGTACATTATTAAATACTATCGCAGACCTCGCCCATAGCACTAATTATGCTTTGAATAAATTAGGATACCCCACACACGATGTAGAAAAGTATAACTTCATGGTAGGAAATGGTATCAACAAACTCTTTGAACGTGCATTACCCGAAGGAGAAAAGACAGAAGAGAATGTGCTCCGGGTAAGAAAAGAGTTTATTCCTTATTATGATATTCACAATGCAGACGATAGTCGTCCTTACCCGGGTATTTCAGCGTTATTGTCTTATCTGCAATCCGCAGGCATTCAGATTGCCGTAGCCTCCAACAAATATCAGGCCGCTACCGAGAAACTGGTTGCCCACTACTTTCCGGAAATTCATTTCACTGCCGTTTTCGGCCAACGGGAAGGAGTAAATGTCAAACCTGATCCAACAATCGTTTTTGATATATTAAAACTTGCCGATGTACGAAAAGAAGATGTTCTTTATGTAGGTGATTCCGGTGTAGACATGCAAACAGCAGCCAATGCCGGTGTAACCGCTTGCGGAGTGACATGGGGATTCCGACCACGCACGGAACTAGAAGAATTTAATCCGGCATATATGACAGATGTGGCCGAAAAAATAAAAAAAATGGTCTTTTAACGATGATATCCTTACAAGAATAATTATGATTCGGCAAGTAAAACTTCAATAGTCTCAATAAGTTCTCTTGCCGGAGCTTTTATCGTACTGATTTCATCCTCCGATATTGAATAAATGCAATTATAATCCCCTTTTTGCCGTAATTGTTCCATACGCGCCAAAAAACTTCCCAAACGTGCACTAATTTTGCCTGTTTTTATAAAATTCAAGCCAAAGCAAGCTATCAACCCATCATGGGTTTTACATGATAATCCATTTTGTATTAATAAAGCCTGAACAGCATGAAAACAGGCATAATAATATCTATTGGAAGCAATATCCCAATACTTCAGATCAAACATCTCATCTGCTTGTTTCAAAAATACTTTAGCTTTCTCCAACTGTAATATCACCAAAGAATTACGTTCTTCATCTGTCAATTTCATACTAATTCAATTCCTTCCTGCTCTACATTTTTATAAAATGGTGTAATACAACTTGCAGCCCATTCTTTCATCGTATACATAATCGGATTAATTCGCGCTCCCAAGTCCCATCCCAACATAGTTAAGGGAAAGCTTACCTTATCATAATCTTCAGGCTCCAATTTTTCTTTATCTAAGATAATCAAAATATCCCAATCAGAATCAATCCGTGCATCCCCACGAGCTTGAGAACCAAACAACAAAGCCTTGCCACCTTTTGGTAAATGCTCTGTCAATGCCTGCTTAATAGACTCTAATATTTTATTTGTATGACTTTTCATATTCGTCTCCCCTTACTCTTCTACAAATATACAATAAATATCAATACAACAATATGACTTACAAAAAAATCGCTCTTGCTAATTATTCATACTTGGTTCTTATCCATGACTAATATGAATAAAGAATAAAGTCTAATATTACATATTTTCCGTACAAATTTCAATATCACTTTCCTTACAATGCATTTTCTTTGCAACAGGTAAAGAAAGGCTCACCTTTGTGTGCCTAAATCTAAGAACAATAGTAATCTAATTTATTATAAAATGAAAAAGCATCTTATACTATTTTTTGCAGGAGTAATATTGAGTTACGGGAACATAAAAGCACAGACAGTTCCCGATAAAAAAGAAATTCTGAAAGTAACTCTTCATGTGAACGACTATTTCATGAAGAAATATGCCGACTATCGCACTCCTTCCTTTGTGAAAAAAGTAGTTCGCCCCAGTAATATCTGGACACGAAGCGTATATTACGAAGGCTTAATGGCACTCTACTCCATCTATCCCGCAGACGAATATTATCTCTATGCCAAAGAATGGGCGGATTACCACCAATGGGGCTTCCACCGTGGGACAACCACCCGTAATGCAGATAATTACTGCGCCAGCCAAATCTATCTCGATTTATACAACATTTGCCCCGATCCTGAAAAAATACGGAAAACGAAAGCCAATATGGATATGCTGGTCAATACTCCACAAATAAACGACTGGTGGTGGATAGATGCTATCCAGATGGGGATGCCTATATTTGCCAAAATGGGGAAACTTACAGGCGAACAGAAGTACTTCGACAAAATGTGGGATATGTACGAATATACCCGTAATAAACACGGAGAGAACGGAATGTTCAATGTCAAAGAAGGTTTGTGGTGGAGAGACCATAATTTCGATCCTCCATACAAAGAGCCTAATGGCGAAAACTGTTATTGGAGCCGTGGTAACGGATGGGTATACGCAGCTTTGGTGCGGGTAATGAACGAAATTCCATCTGATGAAAAACATCGCCAAGATTACATCAATGATTTTATGGCTATGAGCAAAGCACTGAAACAATGCCAGCGTGAAGATGGCTTTTGGAATGTCAGCCTCCACGATCCGTCAAACTTCGGAGGCAAAGAGACTTCCGGCACAGCTCTTTTCGTATATGGTATGGCTTGGGGCGTACGCAACGGTCTATTGGATAAAAAGACCTATCTGCCTGTAATCATAAAAGCATGGAATGCTATGGTGAAGGATGCAGTTCACCCGAATGGTTTTCTTGGTTATGTACAGGGAACCGGCAAAGAACCGAAAGACAGTCAACCTGTCACATACGACAAAGTTCCTGATTTTGAGGATTTCGGAACAGGATGTTTCCTTCTTGCCGGAAGTGAAATCTATAAATTAGACCTCAATATGTAACTGATAAACATACTTATCTTGAATCCGGTCTATCCTTCACAAACCGGATTCAAGGTAAGTATATACTACGTTTTACTTCTCTCCCCTTTCTGGTAAGCCGAAGGAGATACTCCAAACTGCGCTTTAAAACATTTACTGAAATAAAGAGGATCGTTAATACCCACTTTATAAGAAACTTCCGCAACAGTCAGATCCCTTTCGGTCAAAAACAGTTCGGCAGCCTTCTTCATTCGTACGACACGCAAATACTCATTCGGTGAGTATCCTGTCACTCCGCGTAATTTCTTATAAAACACAGTTCGTCCCATCCCCATCATCTGCGCAAATTCATCAATAGAAATGTTGTATTGAGAATAAATCTTTTCCACCACAGCCACCAACTGATCTGCAAACTCCTTATCCCGGTCCGTGTTACATAAAGCAGGACGCACTACCCCCGGTTCACTGGAAAACTTCTTCCGTAACTTTTCGCATTGCTCTATCAGCCGGAACACCTGCGCAAGCAAAAGCTTAAAACTAAATGGCTTTGCAACATAAACATCCGCTCCCGCTTCAAGTCCTTCCAGGTGCTTATCCGGTGAAGTCAAGGCAGTCAGCAGAATAATAGGAATATGACTTGTCGCAAATTCAGTTTTCAGTTTCTTTGTCACTTCGAAACCGGTCATCCCAGGCATCAATACATCGCAGATAATCAAGTCTGCGTCATAGTTGCATGCCTTTTCAAATCCGGATATTCCATCCGCAGCCACTTCTACTTCAAAATAAGCACTAAGCTCCTCCTGCAGGAACCCACGAATATCATTATCGTCTTCGATGACTAATATTTTATGTTTTCTTGATGTGGTGACTGTCTTTTCATGTTCCTGACATTCCTCTGAAAGCTCCTGCAAATGGTGAGTCTGCATATTCGCTTCTTCCAACAGGAGATTGCCGGGAACCAGGAAGTCTTTTTCCGAATAAACAGTTTTATCAGTCGGAATACATACCGTAAATACGGAACCTCCCCCTTCATTATCTTTATATTCAATCGTTCCCTTATGCACCTGCACCAATTCATGGCTCAAATGCAACCCTACTCCAATGCTATCTCCGGAGAAACTACTTTGCATGAAACGTTTAAACAATTCTCCCTGCTTTTCTTTAGGAATACCTACTCCGGTATCCGCTACCTGAATGTATAAACACTTCTTCACCTCATCCACATTCACAGAAAACAGAATTGTCCCACCCGAAGGAGTATACTTAAAAGCATTTGAAAGTAAGTTATACACCACCTTATCCAAATTACCTTTATCAATAAACATTTTATAGGATGGCACAGACGGCAAAAAGCGGAAATCCATATTCTTCTGTTCTGCTACGTCACTGAAACTTAAATATATTTCGTACAGGAAAGCAACTACATCAGTTTCCTGCAGAGAAAGAGCCAACTTGTTGTTCTGCATTTTTCTGAACTCCAGCAACTGATTAATCAGCCTCAACATACGTTGTGTACTTTTATCCATGACTTTCAACGGATGCAATAAGGCTTGTGGAATATCATCCATCCGGTACATTTTCTCCAATGCTCCTTGGATCAATGTAAGCGGAGTACGGAATTCATGAGAGATATTTGTGAAAAATACCAGTTTATACTCTGTCAGTTGTTTTTCAACATTGATGCGGTTGCGCAACCTATTGAAATTAAAAATGATACGATATGTAAAGTACAAAGCTATTAACATCAGGATGAAATATCCAAGCATAGCCCAATTTGTTTTCCAAAACGGAGGCACGATAACAATCTTCAAAGTTGTTTCGGTATCATTCCAAATACCGGCACCATCACAATATTTCACATGGAAAATGTAACTGCCCGGCTCCAGATATTTATAAGTGGCAAAACTTAACGAAGACGGAACATTCCATCCCTTGTCATAGTTTTCCAGCCAATACATATACTTGATTTGACCATTATCCGAATAATCGAGAGTAGAAAAATCAAGCATAAAAGAATTCTGGAAATATTTCAATGTAATCTTATCCGAATAGGCTAAAGATTCTTGCAAAGGAGAACCCGGCATATTAGGCTTCACCTGAATTCCATTAACGGACAATCCTGTGATAACAATAGGAGAAAGCAATCTCTCTGTTGGAATCTTCTTCGGGTCAATAATCGTCAATCCGTAGTTTGTTCCAAAAATCAGTTTACCGTCTGCCCCCATACACGCACTGTTCTCGCTATACACATTTCCTAATGTATAAGATGAGAAGAAATAATTCTCGAAAGAATGGCTGTTGGGATTGAACCTTGAAATTCCATATTCCGTAGCAATCCATAATTGTCCCGAATGATCTTCCAAAATAGATTGCACCATATTATTAACCAGTCCTTCCGCTATTCCATAATGTGTATATTTCAAAGACTGACAGTTGTCTGACAGTTCGCATAGATTCAGCCCGGCACCCGAAGTTCCTACCCACATGCGCCCTTTGCTATCACGAAACAGGCAACGAATCTCATTGCTGCAAAAATTGCCATCGGTGTAGCTGAACAAATGATAGTTATCTTCATTAGCGATCAATGAGTCAGGGTGGAAAATGCAGATACCTTCACTTGTGCCCATCCATATCATCCCTTTCTCATCTTCTGCCATTACTCTGACTATCCGTAAGCCATACTTCTTTCCTTGAAAGAAACGACGGAACTTGTATTGTCCTTTTTCCGTTGATTCTGCCAGATCCAGTCCTCCTCCAAATGTTCCCACCCACATACGATCTTTCTTATCGCGAAGAATGGAATAAATATTAGAATGAGATAAGGCAAAAGGATTAGACGGATCCGTTTTATACCACGTATCTCCTATTTTTAGTCCGTCTCCCCGGGTTCCTATCCATATATTCTCCCGACTATCTTCTGAAATCGCATAAATATTATAGGGCAAATAATGATTATCTATCTTAGTTTTCAGATGAGAATCATAATTATACAATCCACCTCTTCGCGTTCCTACCCATATATCTCCATTCGACATTTTAGTCAGTAACCGGATTGTATTCGAACGGTCAAAAACATCCGGTGATTCTGGATAGACATGTGTAATGCCTTTATTTGAAATGGAAATATGAGACAAACCGGAATATTCGGAGCTTACCCATATTCCTCCTGTCCTGTCTTTCATCAAACATAACAAGAAATCTGACCCTATAGGTCCTGCATTCTTCCCTTCGGAAACAAAGTGTTCCAACCGGTCCTCCTGAATATCGTAGGTGAAAAGTCCGTTTCCATAAGTTGAAATCCACACAATCCCCCGGTCATCACGCACCACATGATAGCGTTCATAATCTATATATTTCATCTTCTCTTCAGGGATCAGTTGAAAATTCTTTATTTCTCCGCTCTTCGAGTTTATATAATAAATTCGTCCAGTGTTATTGTAAGCCCAACAATCTCCATAATTGTCATGAATCACTTTTCCATTATTTATTTTCAATTCCCGGCAAGGAGTTATTTGAAAATTCTGAAAATCAAATTCATATACTCCTTCGCTGGAAGTAAATATAACCCATTTATCTTTTATCAATGAATGTGTACTGACAGATGTATTACCGGCAATAGCAGACAGCGACGCTAAACAGTCTATTTTTTTCGATCCATTTACACAGCGATACACATCTCCACTCTTTGTCAGAAAATACATATCCTCTCCATGAGGGAAAGAAGAAGAAAAATTCAATTTCCTATCGATAAATTCAACTTTCCCTTTATAAACAAACGCAAGTCCCTGCATGGTACCAATCCAGATCCTGCCACTAGAATCTTCATTTATAAATTTAATCCGGTCATCGGGCAGGTTTCCAAATTTCGTTCTAAACTTCACAGAGGTCATAGTCCGATCATCCTCACAAACAATTTGACGCACACCATTCCTTCTATGCCAAAGCCACACATCTCCATTAGAGGACATAAATATTTCTGAATAGTTCTCTCCATCACTTCCGGTACCGGTAAAATCTACAAAACAAGCTTTCTGTAGATCATAACAGCTGAATAATTCCGGCACAGTCTTTATCCACAAAAAACCATTCTTATCCTCTGCCACATGTTTTATTCTGTTATCTGCTAAAGAAATCCGATCGTGTTTCCCGCTTTCCAACTGATAAGTAAGAAAAGTATTTCCATCATAACGGGTCAATCCGTCTAAAGTACCCAACCATAAGAATCCTTTACTGTCCTGAAACATGCATCGTACAGAATTACTAGGTAGCCCATCACTGGTTCTCATTTGTTTGGAACTAAGTTCAATATCAGCATACAAATCCGATAAAGAAAAACTTAACAAAACGAAGAGGCATAATAATTTATATTTCATATAGTGGTTGGGGTTATTTTGATTGCTGGTTACAAAGATACATCTTTTGCACTGCAACATAGAATGTAACACTATGAAAAAGTAAAATCTCCATATAAATTTATTCTTTAATAATACACTTCCCACGATTTATCCCCTCTGCATTGATCGTCATTTGTCGACAAGTAGCATTATTATAAAAACTAACGTTCACTTTTCCATTATTATCAGTCCTCACATCAGGATTCCAATACAAAGTTCGACGAAAATCGATATCTCCCGGAACACTATTACTATGATTTACCTGATAGAATTCTCTTACAGGAGAAAAGGCTTTGAAAAAAGTATAACGCATTCCCTTCTTATACTTGTCATGCAACACATCGTTATATAAACGGACGATGAATAATACCAGCCTTTGGTTAGCCTGAAAAACAGCATCATGTAAATGTCTCATACTATAAAAATCTGATGTCGGATCACTCGGAGGATAATAGCCATAATTACTATCTATGTTTCTCACTATCCAAGCCCGAAGATTTCCATCATACACTTCTATTGTTTTTATATTCTCTATCGGATGATCGGAAGCACCGATGCCCTTTCGCGGATTAACAGAACCTCCACCATCTAAAATATAACAAATAGCACTATTAGCATACGTATACGCAGTATCTACCATGTTTACCGCAGAAATATTTCTTTCCATATATTCCCCCAATGTTCCTGGATAATCCTTCCCTTGATCCATCAGCCTACTAATATCCTTTTCCACATTACAAACCAGATCCGGAAATATCTCATTCTTTATCTGTTTTTTCTTTATCACCACTTGAGGAAGATTCTGTATCATACCTAAAACATTACTATTGGCCAGACTATCTGAAGTATCTGCAAAAACAATAACCGTATCCTTCACCTGAAAGTCCGAAATAGAATAACTGCGGGCTTCCGGACTAAAAAGGCGGTCGAGCATAATCCTGCAATGTTTCGGTTTGCCTTTCGAAGTCACAGAAAGAGCCAGCTGCCATTCACCGTCTACTGCCGCATGATCCGGCAACAGGAAATGGAAACGCCCTTTTTTGTCAGTTTTGCAATGACCATGGAAAGAAGCACTATCCTTAACAATCCAAAACACAACATCCACATTCGCTTCCACCTTATTCTTGAGTAAAGATTTCACTACACCACTCACTGGTAAACCCTCTTCAGCATAATGTGCCACATGAAAAGGAGATACCCCCGCCATCACCTGCCAATTGTAACGGCGCCACCCCTGTACCATCATCAATAAGTCCAACTTCATACGATTACTACGGTCGTCCGTCCCGAAATATTGCATCGGATGAGCGATGTAACCTCGTATTTCAGAAGAGAGCAACAAGTCTGTCAGGATATTCTCATGATAACCAGTATGAATTTCTGTGCCAGCATCACGCACAGACAATGAAAAACTGCCTGATACAGGATTACCGGACAAATCTTTCACAGCAAGTGATAGTCTCACCTTTTCTAAAGGTTTATAGAAAGGTTTATCCGCCTCCACCGTAACACGGCAATATTCTAACGGAGCACGATTAAAAGCCAAACGGTCTGCCAAAATTTTGCCATCCTGATTATAAAGAGTAAATTGAAGGCAACCGGCAGGAAGTTTTCCTTTATTCAATTGATAAATATAAGGTTTATCACCCAAAATTAAAGCTTCTGCTGAATAAACTGTACCACGACATGATACAGAAACGGCTAAAGTATCAGCCGGCAAGTCCGGAGATTTTTGCAGATGTACCTGATAAGTCTCTGCATCCAAATCTGTCACACGCATCACATATCCTGAAGAAATAATGTTTGAAAAAGAAAAGTCATATTTCTTTCCATCATAATCGGCTACAATTTTATATGTAATCTTATCAGGAATCATTTCAAAAAATCCCATGCCTTGGTGATAAGTGGAGAAATATGAAACCAGTTCACCGGAAGAATCATATACCGCACCTGTTATATTCAAATCTTCTCCATTCTCTCCTGTAGCTTTGAAACCGATTCTCGAACGTAACCCAACCACAGCATTTCCTCCTTCAGGATAAAAGGAAAGGTTGACTTTCTTAGCTTTTGTGTTTTTTTTACGTTCGTCTTTCAAGCCAAAACCACTATCCATCTTCCGATCAGTATAATACCCTTCTATTTCTGGAGAATCATAAACAGGAAATACACGAGAAAAAATACAATCGTCACCAAAATTCAACATACTTCGAGTGTAAGCACGAACTTCATAGAACCCACTATGATAACGGGAACTCAAGGCAAATTCACCATGACATTCGCCATTTTCAAGCTTTAATTGGCGGTCATCCACTATTATTCCTTGTGGAGTCAACAGCTCTACATGTAACACTTTGCTTAAAGTGGTGGGACGAAGTTGCTCTGCAAATACCGCATAAGCCTTAAACCAGATAGTATCACCCAAATAATATCCAGTATTGTCAAAATGAAGATACACCTTTTCTTGAGGGTTCAGTTGATTGAATTGATTTATCGCTTTTACATAGCCAGGTAATGAACGGACACTTATAGATTGGGCGTATAATGGTGGAACTATTATAATATATAATAGTAAAATAGCGAAAATTGCTTTTATTTTAGTTATGTGTTTCATGACTTTTTAAGATTTACACAAGCAAAACTAGCCAAAAGGAATAATGAATACAAAAAACTTAGCAGGCTATTTCGAAACAAGGATTATTATCCATATTTATGTCATTTTTTCCATATACTGACCAATGATTTGCATTGGTTCATAATCGGTACGGTTATGAACAATTCAATGCTTTTCTCTATAACATGGTCAATTCTTCCATCTCCTTCACTTTCCTCTGTTTCTTCGATGAATAAGGAGTTTGCAGGTGAATAGTCGGTCTTTCACCTTCTCTTCATCGTGAATCAAATCAAATAGCTGCTTCCTGATTTAACCATTGAACAAGATTAGTAAAGCTATTTCGTAATTAGTTTCAACCCTATTTGAAACTAAAAGTTTCACGCCGAGAAACAAAGTGTTTCATGCTTTGAAACGAAGTGTTTCACACCGAGAAACGAATCGTTTCAAGCAGTGAAACTATTTTTGAAACTAATCGCCACAGGTGAAGAGGTGGTGAAGTTGTTACCCTTCACCCGCAAACTCCTTATTCATCGAAGAGACAGAGAAAAGGTGAAAGAAAACATAGAAAGATTGAAAATAAATATCCGATGAGAAAATCCATTCTATTCTGTAATAATTAAAAACCACACCGATTAATTACTAATCCGTTAATCACTATTTAATTACTTTGTGCACCATTATGAGCTTCCCAACTAAATTTCAAAAGAGCAACTACACCCAAACTTCATATTAAGAAGAGCTATTTTGATTTAGTTTTTTTAAAGAATGCTCCTTACCAATTAGTTTTCCCGTTCAATAATATATTTGTTTTAATCTCTTGATATAGTTGACTGATTCGTATCTTCTATAACCGAGTTGTCGAATTTATGTTTTTTCTTTCCAAAAGTGAAACGATAATTTACTGATAAGCTAATCACATGATCGCTGACGCGAGGTGTTCGGCTTTCACTTCTTCTTTCATAGCCAATTTGTTGAAGGTGTCCTTTAGAGACTGCCTTGTACGGTGTTCGCATATATAAATCAATATTCCAGTTGTTGATACTGTAACTAGCTCCGAATCCCAGCATTCCGGGAGAATGAGTCATAAGACCGGAAGTGATTTTGATGGTGTTGCATAAAAACATTGACAATCGCCCTTCCATCAAGATACACAACAACCTTAAAGTTGAATTTATCAACCTTTGTCCGTACTGAAAAATTAATATGTGTATTCCCTTTCCTATCTATATCCATGGTATATTTTTTGAGGGGTACCTGAAAGCGAAGTTCATTTCCTCTGCCGCTATAAGGTATATCAGATTCCTCAACAAAAAAAAGATCGGAAAAGACTGAATCATTTTTAATTTCTATCGAATTCTCGGGGTAATCTAATTCTATGTATTCCCCAGATGGAGGCATATAAGTGCCTACGTTTATCTTATAGTCTCCTGATGCAACGATCTTTTCGATAACTTCCGGATTATATTCTTTCTTGCTTTGAGCTGAAAGGATAGGAGCCCCTATCAACATTATCAAAAACAATATAAGAATTTGTTTATTTGTTTTCATAATAATTACAAATTAGAATATAGATACTTTTTCAATTTTTAATGATACGCTAAAATAGTACACTTTCCCTTGCCTCGCTCCCACTCTTCTATTCCATTTTCCAGTATCACAGCATAATTCTTCCAATTCTGATACTTTTCACGGAGAAGTGTCTACAGGTATTGCGGGTATATTTCGATCATTCTCTTCGCATATCCAATTCTCCCATATAATTTACACTTTGATTGTGTTGCATAGTGACATTGATGTTCGCACTTCCATTAGAATATACCTCAATTTTAAAATTGAAATAGTCTGCTGTCGTACGTGTTGAAAAACAGATACGAGCATTCCCTTTTTCATCTATATCCATAACATATTTTTTGATAGGAGCCTGAAAGATAAGTTGATTTCCCCTATCGCTATAAGGAATATCAGATTCCTCGAGATAAAGGAGGTCGGAAAATACCGAATCATTTTTAATTTCTATCGAATCCAAGTAATTCAATTGTTTAGGATCTCTATATGGAGGGATGTAAGTGTCCACATATATCTTATAATTCTTTGAACTGATAATATTTCTGACGACTTCCGCTCTTTGCTCCTTCCTGTTTTGAGCAGAAAGAGTGAGAATTCCCGCTAACACTACAACAAGTAATATAAAGACCTGCCTTTTTGTTTTCATATCAATTACAAATTAGAATATAGATATAATTATTTCAACATTTAATGATATGCTAAATAGGATACTTACCCTTCCTTCGCTCACATTCTTCTATTCTCGCCTTTATCATTTCAGTATAGGCTTTAATACAATCTTAAATCGTTTCTTCATATTAGTAAATAATCGTTTAGCTCATTTTCCAGTTTCGTCCATATCACATAAGATAAAGAGCTCATTTTTACATAATATTAGTGCAAATAAAAGTTTATCACTCTTGTTGTAACAAAGGACGACATTTATAAATTAGAATGCAAACTTCAACCGTATACAAATGCGTATACATATATAGATTTGTCCTGGAAGGCAATACGGCTAATTTCACTACTCCATACGAATGCAAGGCTTTTACATATCATTCGGAGCACTCATGGAAAGAAACGAAACTTTTCATAATCTATTAATACCATATTTGCTTAGAATCTCGATATAAGAAGATTCGTTCGTCTTTTCCTCTACTTCGATTCTTTAATAACAGCAAAGCATTTTGCGGAACATTGTGAAATGTCAGTTCAAAATCATCTGCTATTTGTTTCTCTATTGAATGCCAACCATCTATATCCCAATAAAACAACTCATATGTATCGCCAACACATATATTATTACCATCATTGCGAATCATATAACCAATTCTTTCTACTTGCTTAGGTTCCCCCAAATCCAACCCAACCCATCCGTTTCTTACCGTTTTAGATGCAAAATATGATAATGGATTCAGATCGAAAGCAGCCTTCCGGAGATAATTTGGATTGCTACTCCGTTCTTCAGAACCGATTATTTCACCTGTCAGTTTTTTGTTTCCTACTGTATAGAATATAAGTTCAGCTATGTTACAGCGAAAGGGTCGAGGACTAAAATAGCGCCAATATCGGTACCGGGTAGTATCAGAAATAAGTATATTTCCAGAAACACTATATTCGTCAAACGTATGCAATGTTTTCGCATCACTGAAGTCTTCTTTATTAGCCGCCTGAAACATACCTCCTTTTAAACGTTGTGCCGCAATAAAAGCTTTGCGAATTAAAGGATATTTTCGTTTAACGAAGATACTTTGTATATTCTCCTTGCCCGGTATAAGAAACTCTAATCTCCCTCTTTCATTTAACAATGCCGGATAATTAAACGGTTTAATTTTACCGTCTATATAGTATGCCGGCATATATACCGCTCCTTTTTCAACCTTTTCGAAAGTCACTTTTTTCCGACTATTTATCCGGCTAAAGCCAATAGGAGTCCAATCTACACCATTAAAAATCGTTAGATAAGCGTATTTTTCCTTTGACTCCTTTTTCTCTGATAAAACGGGAAATACGGGAGATTCTGTCGCAGCATATTCATCGGTCACATCTTTCATAAACAAGTCTTGAAATACCGGTGGAATATCTGAAGAATGTTGGTTCATTAAAACCAGATCAGGATTGGCAGAGTAAGTTCTTCTATATACTTTTCCCTTACATTCTCCGGGGCGGACACTTGCCAAGAAAGGCTCATGCCCTCCCTCACATGGAATTCTTCGGTTATGGTCTGTCAGTACACTTAACCATGAATGAGCATTGTTATTTGTCGCCCATTGTAGAATAAAATCATAGGAAACAGGAAAACCTTTACTTCTTAAAATAGCCAACGCAGTTGTAGTCCTCGTTTCGCATGAATTAGAAGGTATATTACACCAGAATGGCACTTTGTATAAATAATGCCCGTTCATATTTTTTCTCACATGTATAATTACCGTATCATGCAATTTCATATTAATGGCTTCGGCAGCCCAATAAGAGGTTTTGTTCCAAAGATCGTTGTGTTCGAAGTCTTGCAATGTATCATTGGCTATGGGACGCAAGACGGTTCGCCAATTATCAAAAGCTTGTGTCTCTGTACATTTATATGGTAATAGATATTCGCAGAACTCATTAAAAGTAATTCCTTTAGCCCAGTTTCCTCGTTGCCAATCTTCAAATGCTATGTTTATGTTCTGTATCAAATAATCTGCCGTGATAATGGAACAATCCTCTACCCTTTCAAAACATTCCGCCGGATATTGGCGTATCAGTTTGTTTAGCTTGTCAACCTTCTTGTTCATTGAGGTTTTGGAGAAAATAATTTTCTCCGATGCTTTACAATAATTTTCATAGTTTCTGCCAATAAAAGAATAATGTCCGGGCATATTCATAATCAAGAATCGAGCAGCTTTTAATTTCAAACTGTCAGCCTCATTCTGGCTATAATATTGGATTACTTTTTCCAGTTCTCCACGATTAGATTGCGCCAAATCGAGCGTCTTTTCCAATCTTCTATTATCTGTACTCTGACAAGACAGTAATACTCCCAATACTAAAAATAAAATTAATTTCTTCATTACTTTGTTACCATGTTTTTAGTTAAATGATCCCTAAGTATTTTTCTTACTTCTGTTTTGATCTTAATGGATATTGTGTTCTCTTGTTTGACAGGCTGGTGTAGTATTCGTTCTCCAATAGCAACCATTTGATTCATGTTTTTTTCTTCCCGATATAATAGAAACAGTTCATATTGGGGAACAATTAACGAAGGGTTGATATGGTATGCGAAAATGAAACACTCTTTGGCACGACTAAAAAGTTTTCGGCTTTTATACCTTCTTCCCAGCTCACACAATCCGTAAGATGAAGGATATAATTCTACATATTCTTTTAATAAATAGAATTCCTCGCAAGCAGGTAATTTATTCGCTATGGAATTATAATAATGATTCAATAAAGTAAGATCATATTTTATATCATTATAAAGTTCCTGTGAAATACGTTCATGTTTATTATAGGCTTTTTCAAGTTTGGAATAAGTAAGTATTCCACTTATTCCTACATATATTCCTGATATGATTACTCCTAAAATAATAATTTTTGTCCACAATCCGAGGTGGTTTCTTAATATCCTACTCTTTATCGGAAGTAGTGCTATTAGAAAAGGTAGCAGAATCATTAAACGATAGTGCGCCATAGGATATGAAAAACAGGCAAAAATTCCCCAGGTTAGAAGAAAAGCCCTTTGTTGTCGGACACCTTTGGAAGAAGAATGAAAGGACAAAGAATTTACAATCAAGATTAGAAAAGCTACTCCTATTAGTCCTTGCGTGACAAGTACCGACAAATATTCGTTGAAAGGATATAAAGGGTTGCCAGCATAGTCTACATTGTCAGAGTCCGGATTTTGCATAAAGAAGGCAGCCTGATAGTTGGGGAATTTCTCTCTGAACATTCCTGTCCCATGCCCGGTTATTAGTTTGTCTTTACTCATGTCCAAACAGATACCCCAAATGAACAAACGTCCATCTGCCGATGCTTTCTTATATTGATAAGCAGATATTGCTGCGATTATGGCAATACCTATTATTATACATTGGACAATAAGACTCTTTTTAATAAATGCTTTACTTCGTTGAATGACAATGCTATCCGTATGCCATAAAAGATAACATAATCCTATGATGGCAGCTATCCATCCGGCTCGTGAATGAGTCAGTACAAGAGCGTTTATCTGTAAAACACCGCTTATGAATAAGCATATTTTTTTGAAACAAATACGTGTTATTATAAGAAGATAAACGGAAATGCAGAATGAACAAGCGAGAAATCCTCCGGCAAGACTAGGATTGAAAAAAGAACCGGTACAATTAAACAACAGATGCTCGCTTTCCACCCATCCGTAGTTTTGCAAAATGACCAATACTGCTTCCAACGTTCCAATTATTGCGATGGATAAACTTCCCGTTCTCTGCTGTTTATCCGTCATCATTCGGATTGATATATAAATAAGGCAAACAGACAGAAACTTAAGTAGAAAAAGATTTGTAACAGGTAATGGGCGTATGAAGAAGCTGTTGAAAAGTATATATCCGGCATAACAGGCAATAATGATGTCCACCATTGAGATTTCGGGAAACCTTTTGTTCCTTATAGCTAATCCCAATGAGACAATTGCCAAGCAAGCGGATATAATAGTTTCTATGGAGATTAAGATATAGTCTGATAAGATTGTTTTATATATAAAATTGATAGGTAGCAACAGTATCCCCCATAAGCATATCTGCAAAAAATAAAGCATGAAATTCATTCTTGTATTTAGCATTTTAAAGTTCATATCTTTTCACTGGTATATTTAGGGGAGTATGCCTCTATTAATTTAAGCACTAAAATACAGTTTTATAAGTAGATGACAGGGGAGGAGGATACGTATATATTTGTTCTATGCCAGATATCTACATATCCTCTAACACCCACCCCGCACAATTTCTTTATTTAATGACTTTTCTATTCCGGTTCTAAATCTCCAGAGCTCTTCACCTTATACCATTTTCCGTCTTTTTTTAAATAATTTTCTTTTCCGTCATCATACATAGCTGGGATTACGATATTTCCTTTTGTATCCATTGCTCCCCATTTTCCACCAGAAAATTTTCTATGTTCTTTATCTATCCATATCCAATTTCCTTTTTCACAAAATATAGCAAGACCATTTTCTTGAAAAGGGAATATAAACCCCCAATTGGGCTTAATAACTATTTTCCCATTCATATTTGCAAAGCCTATTTTTCCATTCTCTATAATTCGAAATAAGCCATTCGATATTATATCCGGACCGAGTTCAAAACTACAAACTTGAAATAGGACTTTTTCACTTCTGTCAATTGCATATACACCTTTCTTATCCTTAAGAAGAACAAATGCTATTTTATCAAATACATCAGTAAAAAGATAGGGGTATTTCCCTGCAGGAATAATAACTTTCCCACTCGAATCTACATAGCCAAGGGTTGCATCAACAGCCTCGAAATTAGGATAATAATAAATATACAGTTTGTTATCTTGGGCATACATGTTCATTGAGATGAACACTAAAAGTATTGTTATTATAATATTTATTTTCATGTCTTTCTTTTATTTAAGATTCCAAAAATATAGATTTTTACACTCATAGTACGGATGATCTGATGATATGGTATTTGTTCCATCCCAAATATCTACATGTCCTCCAGCACCCCAACCACAATCTGTTTGTCCAATAATTCCAGTTTTTCCTTTAATATCCTCCAAGGTGACAGTCTGGTGTGTACCATATTTTCCATCAAGATAAGGAATTATATCGGCAACTTTATAATAATACCATTCATTCTGACTATTACGATCTGCATCTCCTGATATTGTTTTTTCGTACGAAAATGGAATTTTATGGCTTCCTCCACACATATTTAATGCATAGCTTAATCTAACTGTGCATCCGTTCACAAAGGCTGGATTACCTTGATAATTAACAAGTACCTTTCCACCTATTAATTTTGCTACATCAATAGGCTCCATTTTAGCAACGATTTTGAATTTCTCTGTAATTGTACTAAAAGGAGGAAGACTTATGAAAGAAGGACGATCGGAAGAACTTCCCCCTGATGATCCACCACCAGGCGAACCGCCTCCTCCTCCCCAGACTCCACCACCAGAAGGAATCTCCTCTACCTCTTCATCCTCTGAACAAATATGACCATAAGGTACATACTGTGCACAAAAGCCACAAAAATAATCCTCGTCATCATCATCATCATCTTCACCATCCGGTGTTATGTCAACTTCTTCAAGCCATCCTCCGTCTATCGTATTTCGGGTGAGGCTCATCCCAATATTATTAATATTTTGAAAGATCTCTTTTTTGATTTTCCGGGATAATGCTTTATCTTTGAATGTAGCGGGTGAATATGACCATAAGCACTTTCCAGACTTTACTCTGTCTGCCACTATCATCTTACTGCTCACTATGTTGTTATACACTACATATCCGGACAAATTGCCATATAGACTTTTATCATGGATAACCTTTTCAGTGAAAGTACTTTTGTTGGCACGATAATAATTCAGGGACGGCATTATCGTCACATAAGCTGCATCATAATTACCCGTTTTATCTCTCCGTACACACAGTGTTTGCGAAATCGGAATTCTGTAGTTCTTCTTCTCTCCCTGTTTGCCTATTTTAACTCGGCGTATGTAGTTGTTTCCGGCAATAATAGGTACATATACATACTCATAATTTGCATCCTGCTTAATGTGAGCTTTATGCCAGCAAGGAGTAACTTCCCCGGGTGACATATTTTTGTTTTGCACTAATTTACTTTTTTCTGCAGCTTCAGAGATAGTTTGCTCATAATAATTACACGCCTCTGATACGAATAATTGAGCTTCACTGTCAGATAAGATACCAGGTGAGTCGTCCACTTGACAAGAAGCCAGAAGAACAGTAAGCCCTAGCAAGCTTCGAATTAGTTGTGTTGAATGTTTCATAAGAAATAGTTATAAGTTAACAATAAAAATTAGTTATCTAGCTGCTAATAATAAAAAAGTATGTAAGTATAAAGGCTTACACAATGACAGCTTGTGTAAAAAAACGATATTTTAAGTTTAGATAC
>NZ_GG774955.1:461574-556532 GCF_000162555.1 Bacteroides sp. 3_1_23 | reverse complement strand
CATTTGTATATGGTTTTTACAAAAAAGATCATTCCAAACGCAACGATTTAATAAAATCGGTAATAGATTTACAAGAAACATTCATTTTCTTTTTCAATCTACTACGGCGTATTCGAAAAGAACTTCCTAGAATATGGAATAACTCTGAAATCTGCGCATTACTAAAATCAATACGTAACAAAAGAATGACATGTATATCATCTTCTGAAAGTACAGGGTAATAATGTCTCAACTTATAGATAAAACCATCTTGATGAAAATTTACCCAGAGTTCTAATTTATTCCAATTGCAATCGCTTATTGCGGATAAAGATGTAACATAGATTTGTACATCATAGGCAGTCTTCCACTCTTCTTCATCCATAGTTATTTTATCTATTACAACTATATCCTATTTCACCAATTCACCATTGATATAAAGGTTCTTGAAAGTTACATCTTTCGCCCCTTTAATATCATTTGCTCCTTTGGCTACATTATTAAAATGAGAATCCTCTACACTGATGTTATATACATGTTTATCATCCTCCAATCCGATAATAAGCACACCTAATTTACTCTTCTCACAAGTCACATTTTTCAAATGCACATTACGAACAATCGGGTCAAAACCTCTCTTACATTTTTCCCGATTCTCATATTGCAAGTTGATGCGCAGCACTGCTTCACGACATTGTCCTACCGTTACATTACGAACAAATACATTTTCTATAAGTCCTCCGCGACAAGTGCTCGTCTTAATACGAATGACACGATCCAGATTCGGGCTATCCATCCGGCAGTCTTCTACAAACAAATTACGGTAACCACCGGAAATCTCACTGCCGATCACTACTCCTCCATGTCCATTCCTCATCATGCAACCACGTACGATAATGTTCTCACTGGGAATATTCCATTTACGTCCGTCTTCATTACGTCCTGATTTAATGGCAATACAATCATCACCCGTGTCAAATGTACAATTCTCTATCAACACATTCTTACAAGATTCAGGATCACATCCGTCTCCGTTAGGTCCACGATTGAAAACAGTCACTCCGCTAACAATCAAGCTCTCGCAGAAAAGAGGATGAATCACCCAAAAAGGAGAATTTAACAAAGTAACACCTTCAATCAAGATGGTGTGGCAGGAATGTAAGTTCAATAGCTGTGGACGCATGCCATCTTCCGGCTTCATCAGACGCTTGTAAACAGGAGTAGATGTTTCACCATACATCAACAGACGTTCACGACCTCCATTGCGTTGAGCCACCATACCTTCTTTCCAACCATACTTTACGGCTCCACACATCGGCCACCAAGTTTCCATGCTACCTTGTCCGTCAATAATACCTTTTCCTGTTATGGCAATATTGCTTTCACCATAAGCATAAATCAAGGGGTGAGCGTTATAGCAATCAATTCCTTCCCAACGGGTTAAAACTGCAGGAAAATAAAGGCTTTGATCTGTAGAGAATTTCAAAACAGCTCCCTCTTCGAGATGGAAATTCACATTGCTCTTTAGAGTAATAGGTCCGGTATAAAAAGTACCTTTAGGAACAATTACTGTGCCACCTCCTGACAGACTGCACTGTAAAATAGCCTGATTAATGGCTTCATGGCAAGGATTAGCCTCATCATCCGTTTTTGCTCCAAAATCAGTTATAAGAAATGTTCGTTTCGGAAAAGAGGTCCGTTTAATCTGTTTTTCGATACGGGCGCTTTCTTTAAATGCTTTATCAAAATCAACAGTATTCGCAGATGTTACCTCTGCCACAAAAAGCAACATCAGTAGTAAATTAATAGTTCTTCTCATCATAATTCTTATCCTTTTATTAATATGTTATTTTTATTTTATTGCAATGTAACTCCCATCAAACCGATAACAACATCGTTTGAAAGTGTTTCCAACGTCAGATGACTTAACTCTTTGGAAGGATTCAGAGGCATGTCCAAAAGTACACCTGCTCCTCCCTCGATGGAACGTCCATAAACACCCTTTATGCCTAAGTCCTTTCCCAAATCATTGCTAACCAAACCCGTCTTAAAATGAATGCGATAAGGACGGGGAGAAACAACGGTGAATGCCTGACCATCCACATAGAAATCCTGCTCAATAGGACACCAGTTATCCGGATTCACTAATTCCAATACATCAGAAGTTCCATCTGTATAGTATACACGAACAATACCATTAGCAATGCGACACTGCATGTGGTTGGTACTGCCTACCATCATTAAATAGGCATGAGAAGCCCGACCGGAAAGCGGAATACTTAAACTGTCGGGATAATTATCCCACAACGAAGTAAAAGCAATATTGCTTCCTTGAGCCAATGTTCGGAACGGCACACCCAGTTTGGTAGTCAGCATCTCATCACGTACCAAGGCACGCAAACCTGCATCATCAATATCAGCAGTTAATTTCGGATGACACCACTCGCCAATGCCCTGAACAGGAAGTTGCAAAGTGGTATAAGGCGAACGGGGTGTCAGATACTCATTCCGGAAAATATCTGTCACATTCGCATTGAACAAAGAATCCATATTCATCACCCGGCACTCTGACGTATTCACCTGTGAGAAAGGAAGAATGACCGGTGATTTTTCCGATCTTGTAATCTGTACGTTTACAGGCTGCCACCATTCCATCTGTCCTTGTTTCGTGCGAACAAAGAATGTATGATGCCCCAAATGATCATTGACCTTACTTCTTATAGATGTATCACTAACATTCGGTTGTATCAGCACTCCCTGCGGATCATATATTTCACCGAATACCGCCCCTAAAATGGATGGAATACGGATCTCCGCTAAAGCCTCCGCCTGTATTTCAGGCAGAACCGGATTCAGTCTGTTTCCTTCCCACACAATTTCGACAATTGCTTTTTTGGCAGAAGAAGCAGGAATAACAACCACCGGATAACCGGAAGCAGCTTCCGCAAAGCTCCAGTCAACTTCTTTCCCATTTACTTTCACTGAATGAATCCTTTCTCTTCCGACATTCACTTGTAATGTCAAAGCCAAAGGTGCCTTAAAACGTTGCTCTATCCGGTAAATATCTGTATCATTCTCCCTGACAAAGTGATAGGTTATGTCAGGCAAAGAAATAGAAGCTTTTGACCATCCTGCAGGAAATCCCGGACGAATCACCATCTTCCCGTTCAATACATCGGGTAAAATGCCATACAACCCCTGTACCAGTAATCGGGAAGCTACCCCTATCGGATCTCCAAAGTCACGATAACACTCTCCACGGGCAGCATCATAAAAGCTGACTTGCCCCAAATTGCCGGGACTGTTACCTAAGTACATACCATCCAGAAATGAACTTTTCATCAATCGATATGCTTCCTCCGGACGTCCTGCCTGGAAATAGGCCAAAGCTGTATGCATCACCTCTGCGAAAGCCACATTATTGATACTCCAGGAATAAGGTAACCAATTGGTAGTGGCAATCGTTGCATACCCCTCTTCCAGTCCATCGGCATACACGGGGATATGTGGTATTTCCGTATCAACATACCGTGTAGCCTGATAAGCTTGAAAAGGATCGGCAACGTCGCTATCGAGTGCATGGTATATAGTCCATAATCCCGGACTTTCGTGAAGCCGGCGATGTCCCATAAAATCCTGATATTCCGCCCAACAACCTTTGCCCTGCATCCAAAGACGCTTATTCATCGCTTTCAATATTTGCTCGGCTTCGTTCTGATAAGGTGAAGGGTCTTCGCCTATCAAAGAAGCAAGAAAAGCTGCCATTTTATTGGCACGGTAGTTATAAGCCGACGAATGGGTGACTGCGCCACTGTTGTAGTAAAGCGCATCACTTGCCCAAATACAAGCGTATGCATCATATAAACCATCATTGTCCGGATCATAATTTAATTTTTCCCAAGCTAGATGGCGGGTAATCATAGGCCACATTTTGCGGACATACGCAGTATCTCCCGTCCAGTTGAAGTGCCATAACAATTCATCCATGTAACAAAGATTCATGTCATAGTGGTGCATCTGGTTGTTACGTTCAGGATTCCGGCAAATATACCCATTACTATATTGAGGAGTTCCCCAACGTTTTTCCGAACGCGCCAGATTCATTGTAGAATCCTGTGCCGGATGAGGTATTGTATTCGGGACATCAGTCACCTGACTGGCTGCATAAGCATCAAAATGAGTCCGTGCCCGGTCATGCCAACCTAAGGCATCACCAGTATATCCGGCTCTCCACCCACTTAACGGCATACGCCAGCCAATAGCACCGTGCAACCAAACCTGTCCGTCCCAAATTCCATCGGCAGCTGCGACCAATGCACCACCCAACGTGTTCAAATAAGGGTCCGGCGTTTCTATCTTCAAATGAGAAGCCAACGCCAAAGAGGCTGCCTCCGCTTGTTGATAGAGTTTACGGACATTATAGCCTTCGGGAACCTCCCCACGTACCAAGTATACTTCTTTCTGCAAAGCAAGTTCACCTGTGACAAGGTCAGTCGCTTCGGCAGGAAGTTCGAAGCAATCAGCCGGATCTACCCCCATATCTCCATTACGACTCAAACGTTTTCCGGTAGCTCCCCCATGTTGCCAACGAAGTATAGCTCCTTTAGGCATATTCGAAGGAGAAAAACGCCAAATAGCTCCATCCATATCGGCTAATGCCAATACTGAAATACGCAGTTCTCCTTTTCCCCAAGACGGGTCTGTCAAATAATAGGTACGTTTTCCAGCCGAATAACGGGATTCACAATACCCGGTGCGATCAAGCGCCAATTCTGTTCCGTCACGAAGAATGACTTTGAAACTTATATTTCCTCCGCGTCCGTTATTATAAAAAGCAAAAACCGGTCGGTCACTTGTTTCTACACGAAAAGGACTGTGACTACCGTACAAAGCACGGGTATACCGATTCTTACCATTGACACAAACAAACTCATCACCATCGGGACAATATTGCAACGTCCTTTTTGTACCTCGCAGATGTTCATTCAAGGAGATGGATTCTTTAAAGTCACCGATCTGCTTTGCCTCTCTTTGAGCATTTAATGGTATCACCGACAACATCAAGAGGCAACAAACAGTCAGCTTTCCTTTTAAAATAAGATTCAGATGAAAATAACTCATATTTTTTTGTGTTTGATTATGGTAATGGCTTCAATCCTTCCCAACGGACATTCCAAGTTCCATCTTTCGGAAATCCCGGATTAGTCTCCGTACATCCGTCCCAACCGGCACACATCATCGCAATAGCAGTCAGCAAGCCGCCATTACCCGGTAAATAAATACGTAAACGACCGTCCTGATAATTATGACCATTCGGCAAGTATGTGTTTGTGCGTTTATCCATCAGTAAAGCTCCGACGGCCTTTTCCGGTTCACCCAAACGGGCAGCATTCATAGCCGTCATCGGATAATCCCATCCCCAGGTTTTACCCCAATTCCAGTTATCCCAGATCCAGTGCAATGTATTTTTCATATAATCTTCCCGGATAAGTTTATTCATCGGAAGTATACCAACTGCACCTAATACAGCCATGTGGTCGGAAGTATAACGAATGTCTTTATAGGTATCTGTAGCTGTTTCGGCAGCCAGATAAAGCCCTTCTTTATTAGATGCCAAAGGAGAAAGTTTGTCGATCATTTCATCCCATTCCAGACTACGTTGCTGTCCCATACGCTCACGCCATTGTTGGGCGGTCTGCATGGCAAAATGCCAGTAAGAAAGTTCGAAAGGAGGATTAACTGTTTCTGCAGCACGCAACGTTTCTTGTGCAGGAATGGCACCTTTCAATACGTAACGTCCTTCCAGTTCATCGTATGTAGCAAAAGAGTACATAAATTCTGCAGTCTCCTGTACCAAACGATTATATTTCTCCAATACTTCTTTAGTCGGATCAGCACGATAAAGTAATTCTGCCAAATAAATTAAATGAGGTTGTTGCCAAATCAGAAAACTTCCTACTTTGGAAGGGGCTTCTGTTCCTGAAGGATCGGTCATTTTCATCCAGCGAACACCATCAAACCCTTGTCTTTGGGCTATTTGACGCGCTATCGGTTCAGCCTTTTCATACCAACCTAATGTACGGTCAAGTAAGTTGCTACGATTCCAAAGAGCAAATTGAGCTTCGTGCCACCAGATCATTTCAAGATGAAATTTGCCAAACCACGAATTATAGGTAAGCCCCGTCTCTTGCGGAGGAGTAGTACCTGCACTCTGAATAGCAAGCAAATATTGGCTAAGTATCACACGCCGTTCCAGTTCTTTGGCCCGTGGGTCTGTACATGCCGAAAAGTCAACAGCTGCGCCTTCCTTCCAAAACGAGTTCCAATAGTTTTTTGCTTCTTCTTGAGTTTGTGCTACAGTAACAGGCTGCGTTGAAGGAGCTGTACTAGTAAAAGCACATGTAAAAGCTAAATGATCGTCCATCGGAGTCAGGACAAAATAATGTTTTGCTTTCTCATTGAAAGTAGCCTTCCCTTCCCAATACAAAATTACGAAATACTCTGTGCTATCTAAAGTATGTTTCAAAACTGCGGAAGATTCATTTTGAGTAACAATAGTCGTTGTATGTTTATCAACGGCTTCCCAATTACATGCATCATCACAATGAGCGCCCGTAGGATACGGAAAGCGAAAACAAATCCCGGTATGCGCCTTAGAGGTAATATTTGCAGCAATCATATCATTAGAAGGATGACAGACTGTCTCCACTTGATAATCTTCACCGTTTAATTTAAACCGACTTTCGATTTTTCCATCCCACAAGCAAAGTTTCTGATGAACGTCAGTTACCTGTCCAATATCCGTACCTTCTTCCACGTCAAAGCCGACAATTCCTAAATGAAGACGATGCGGATTGACACGAAACCAATTAGCGGCATCCTGTTGTCTGCCTTCTTCTTTGAATTGAGTAGCGTAAAGTTCTTTCTTTCCCCTGCCAAAATCGTATTCTTTCAGGGTTTCTTCCGGAGTAAGCCGGTCCGGATTGGCGAAGCTATGCCAGCCCCACTGGCTCTGCGTTCCCAATGGAACTCCTTTTTTATAATTGTCCGGAAACGTCTGTAATCCGGTTATGTCTACCGTATAAGCAAATTCTCCATTTCCTACAGAAAGTGAAGCTAATGAATCGAATGCCGTCACAACAGGACTATTCCTTTCTACTAATGCCTCGCGGTCAATTATCGGCTGATTTCCATCTCCGCAAGCTGTCCAAATAAAAAGTGCTGCAATAGATACTGCGAATGTTTTCATTTTTCTTTATTATTGTTATTTACAAAAGTATTTATTTTTGAAACAAATGACGCGGATTCTCATTCAAAAACCCGCGTCACTCCACCCTAATAATCCAAACCAAAGGATGATTTGAGGATCTTTATTTTAAATTCCAATGAACGAAATAACCTGCTTTTCCACCAACTTCTGCATTAATCTTAGCACGAATAGCTTCCGGATCAGCATATTTCGGACAAACACGATCAGCTATAATACTTGGATCATTGTAGCGACGTGCCATACGAATCATAGTAGGATAAATCTTTCCTTCTGCCGGAAACTCAAGCATCATTTCATCAAGAATCGCTTCATCATTAGCTCTAGCATCTCCACGTGTAAACTCACGATTACCTAAGTTAAACGCCCCACGAATACCCAGGTCCGGATAACGACGAGTACCTAACGTACTAGCTCCGGTCCAGTCATCTGTAAAACCATCCCATGTCACTCCACCATTCGGAAAACTTCCATTCACTCCCTGATTAATCAATGCCGATGCTTCCGTTACACGTCCCAAATTATTGAGAGCCTCCGCCAACATGAAATACAGCTCACTGCCACGATAAATATAAATATGCACATCATCTTGATAAGCATAGGTACGCGCTGTGCTATTTGACGGACGATACTTTTGGATAACATAATTACCACTTTTATCTTTCGCAAAATAATAAGTAGAACGCTTATCCGAAGTAGCACCTCCAAGCGGATTAAAATCCGGATCAGTATAACGATCCATTCCTACCTGTGACGGAGCCAACAGATACTCATTGGGTGATTCTGTCCCAAAATGTTTCAACAAACTATTAGTTTGGTTTCCTTGATAATTATAGATAATAGCAGAAACAGTCTCTTGTGGTTGAGGATTAGTATTATCCCAAATCTTACTATATGTACCTGTCAACTTCACATTATGCATATACTGTGTTGCATCATTCACCGTACTGGCAAACTTTGCATTCATTGTATTCAAAATAACATTCACTGTTTTCTGGTAGTCACCATGCCACAAACATAACTCTCCATATAATGCAAAGAATTCTGGTGTCATATAGTCCCAATAACGATATGTACTTTCTGCTGTTTCCGTATCAGGATCGAGCCATTCTTTCCATGACATTGTATTCGTGCCATCTATTCCATCAAACCCTTTAGTTAATAAATCAAGGCAGCCTTCCACTATCTCATCCAAATTTTTCACAGGAAAGTCATTCAAATCTTTCATCTCACGAATCGGTTCATTAAACCAGACAGCCTCTCCATAAATCTTACCTAATGTAAGATATATCCACGCTTTCACACGAAGTGTACAACTAACCAAAGCTTTATAATGATCCAGATTAATAGCTGCCGGATTTTCTGTTTTATAATCATACAACTTTGACAAGTAGTCATTGCATGCTATAATTACATCGTAATAAGCAGCCGGATCGGCATACGAATTTCCTGTCAGGTCTGTATCATAATTATAGATACTATACAACTCACTAGGAGCGTTCTTAGTTGGTTCCAGCAATTCACCACGTGTATCTGTCAAATAGATCACTTTGTCTCCAATGGCTTGTACTTTGGTCATAATACCTATATACCCCGAATACATCTCACTTTCTTCGGTGATGTATCCGTCATGATCTAATACATTCTTCGTCTCGACATTGAAGAAATCGTTGCATGCGCCTAAGAAGAATGTCATACTTAGTAACACATATTTCAATATATTCTTTTTCATCATCCTTAAAAGTTCAAATTAACACCAAATTTAATTGATTTAGGCTGCATCATTTTCGCATAGTCAAATCCTTGCATAGCATCACTATAAGAATAAGAGAATTCAGGATCCAACCCTAAATATTTTGTAGCTGTCAACAGATTCTCACCTGTTACATACAATGTACCGGAACGGAAGAAATTCAAGAATTTCTTATCAAAACTATAACTAAATGTAACATTCTTCATACGCAAGAAAGAAGCATCTTCTATCCAACGGTCCGAAAAGTCATTGTTACCCATCGGGTCGTTCCATTGAGCACGAGGAATATTAGTTTGTTGTCCTTCCAACGACCAGCGGTTTACAACTGCCGCACTTTGATTGCCAAAAGTAGAAAGTGATTCCAAACTACGTCTCACACCATTATAAGCCTGATTCCCTTTTGAATAAGAGAATTCTGCAGACAATGCAAAAGATTTATAACTGATTCGTGTAAAAAAGCCACCGAAATACTTCGGTGCGGCACTGCCTAAAGAGACACGATCTTTACTATCGATACGCCCATCACCGTTCTGATCTACAAAATGGATGTCTCCTGCCTGATAAGCCTGTCCTTTTTGATTGACCAGATTAGCAGCATCTGCTTCAGCCTGTGTAGAGAATACCCCAAGCGTCTGATAACCATAGAACTGATAAGGAGACTCTCCTACACGGGAAACCAACTGCGCACCATCACTATAGCTATTAATCAATTGTGATGTGTTTCCTAATGACTCCACCTCCGATTCATTGCGGGCAATATTACCACCTATAATCCATTCGAAATCACGTGTACGAACCAAAGAAGCTTGCACTGCCAGTTCTACACCTCTATTTTTTATTTCTCCACAATTTGCATAATAGTTTAGAGAACCAAGTGCCGATGTATGAGGTACTGCAAAAATGACATCTTTGGACAGATTATTATAATAATCCAATGTCACTTCCAAACGGTTACGCAACAGACTCATATCCAATCCTAGATTGAATTGTATGTTCTTCTCCGGTTTCAAAGTGGTGTTTGATATATTGGCACGAACAATACCGGAAGTAGTCATATAAGGTAAACTTGTATAATAATATTTTCCAAGATTGGAAGAGAAACGGCTGTTACCGGACAAACCATATTCCGCACTCAAGTTTAAGCGATTTACTAATGTAGAGTTAGTCAATGGCAACCAACCTTTTCCGAGCAAAGTCACACCACCGGAAGGATATATATAAAAGTGGTTTCCATAAGTACCGGCAGAGGACGCACCATCAGCCGCCACATTCAAAGAAGCTGCTACCATATCACGATAGGTATAATCAGCATGAGCATAAAAATTCGCCCAGTTCCATTTTTCCTGATAACCGTAAAAGTAGCGTCCGATTGTTTTTGTATCTCCCAATGTTTGATAAAAATCATTCGGAGTGTTACGGCCTGCACCACCTTCATACTTATTTTGAGTAATCAACATTTGAGCACCAGCAAGAATATTCAAATGGTGGATACCTTGAAAAAGTCTCTGATAACGTACATTACCATTTGCGAAAATGTTCAAAGTTTCACCTACACCTTCCTTCACGGTATTTTCTGCATTACCATACTGATCGACAATCGGCAAAATACTCTTATCTGATAGTCCGGGAATAAATAGGTGTTCTTTATTATAATTATAAAACATTCCAAATGTACCATTGAACGATAATCCATTGAAAGGCTTGTAAACCAATCCAAGTCTGAAATTTACATCATACTGTCGGTTACGACCATCAAGTGTATTGACGATAGCTAAAGGATTACTGACTGCAAAATCCATATTCGTTGAATTGCCATAGTAATAAGTAGAGTAAGTATCCAAAATATTACCATCATTATCTTTCTTATAAGGACTTAACAACGGAGCACGTGAATAAGCTGCTAAGATCGGATTGCTAACATTATCCATTCCCTGTTGCTGATAATTGCCTGTCAGATAAGCTAAACCGACCGTTGCTGTCATCTCCACCCATTTACTAATCAAAACATTTGTATTCAATTGTGTATGGTAACGCTGGCTTTTAGTGTAATCCATCAGTCCATTTTCCATCGCATATCCTAATGAAAGGTCATATTTGGCAATAGCATCACCACCTTCTACACGAAACAGGTTGTCTGTTACAAAACCATTTTTATAAATTTCATCTTGCCAATCTGTGGTATTGTTATACAAGTAATTGTATTTACTATTGGGATCACTCAAAAAAGGAAATTCCGAGAAAAATCCTTCCATATTACCGAAATAAGTCATACCAATATCCGAAAGGTAAGATTTGTAATCATTACCTGTAAGTAATGGCATACGTTTATTATTCCAATTCACCCCATACTGCCCATAAAAGCTGACCCGCGTATCCAAATTATCGGAAGTTGCACCATCTGTTTCAATTAGAATAACACCATTCGACCCCATCGAACCATACATAGAAGCCTCCGCTCCTTTTAGTACAGTGATATTTTGAATATCTTGAATATTATATGCCTGAAATATATCTCTCGAAAATCCATTTATCAATTGTGATTCACGAGAATCAGGTAAATAGGGTACACCGTTAATTACCACAAGCGGAGCATTTGAACCTACAAAAGAACGAATACCACGCAAGTTCATATAACTTCCTTCACCTGGCATACCACCTGCACGGGTGGTCTTCAAGCCTGCTACCTGTCCTGCCAAAGCCCGATCTATCTTCATACTTCCCTGCGTGAAATCTTTTTTATTGATATTCACCGCAGAAGTCAGTTCCGGACGGGAACTTTCGATTCTCATAGGTAATACAGCCGATTCATTATATTTATATGTGCTCTCCGGCATCATCAGAATAACCACTTGTGAATTATCATCTACCAAGCGAGTTTCCGGATAATAACCAGCTGCCCACACTGAAATTTGAGTCGTATTCTCTTTCAACTCCATTTTGAAAGTTCCGTCAACTCCGGTTTTCGCATCTTTACTTCCTACAGCCGAAATGATAGCCCCTTCAATCGGTTTATTCAGCGGTGAAAGTATTTTACCGCTAATTTTACGTCCTTGCGCATATACACTGGCAACCGACAGTAATAACAGCAAAGTTGTAAATATGATTTTTATTGTCTTCATATTGATTCCTTATCAAAATTAATAACAGTTCTTTGTTGGTCTCAGACACCAGTGGTGGAAGCAACATTTGCTTGCGTTTATTCCATGGAATTTAATAACCACATTTACCGGTTGAGTGCCTCCAATAGTGACTACACCAACTTTTGCTCCATCACGATCGTACTTTGTTTTATTTTTATCTGTCGCTTTAGAAGTGTCATACCCTTCAGGATATCCCTGTCCGCCACGATCATAGTGCCAATCAGTCTTCGTCAGTTGAGAGGCTGTAACTGTTCCTACATACTCTCCATTAAAAGAAACTTCCACGTCATGTCCCATTTTTTGCTCAAATCCCAAACACAAATCATATTCACCAGGAGGTATCTTATACGGAGCAGCGACTTTAGTTACTTCATCATAACTAAAACCTGTAAAATCCAATGTGTACTCTTTAGTAGCAGAATCTGTTAATTTAAAACGTACGACGCGATTGATTATAGTTGGGAAAACACCAGGCCAACCTGACCATGCTGTCACTTTCGTATCCATTTTATCAAAAGTTAGATTTTCGCTATCAAAATAAAGCGTTTTTTCTTCTTCTGACAGATACTCATACCATCTCATAAAATCTTTGACACGATAAATCAATACATTAGTAGGAATCTTCAGTTCTTTCACATAATATGCAACACCATTACTAAGAGATACAGGATTCTCCAAATCCACCTCTTGTACTGTAGTTCGCCACTGTTTACTAAAAATAGAATTCAAGTCTATATTATCTTCAAAATCCGATTTAGTAAGTTTTTTATTAAAGAACATTGATTGAAAAGTCCAGTTTTTCAGAATAGAGTCCTCCCGTTGCATTCCCCATTCCTGTATTTTGTTACGGGCTGTAGCCAACGCACGATTGACAACTTCATTAGAAGGAATCAATACAGTCGCTGATAATGACTCTGACATCATATTAAAACCTTCAGCCTCAAAATAAGGATTAGTAACCGTGAAAATAGAATCATAGACGTTACTTCCGGTTTCATCGACACCTATAATTTTACTGGCCTCTTTATCAAATGTCAACTGATTACGCTCCATAATCATCTCCCTAAAAATAGAATAATCATCTCCTAACCCTTCAATCAACTCATATAATGATTTAGGAGTTTCCACATAATCCTCCATTTCATAAACATAGCCATTGTTCACCTTCGTTATCTTTTTCACAGCTATACCGTTGAACGAGATAGAAGTATCATTATCTTCATTTTCTACCTTCGACACATTAATATATTTTCCATTCCACATCAACACACGTTGTCCATCCGACAGATTAGACGGAGAAAGAGAAATATCCGAAATGTGTGATTTAGCCAAAAAAGTTCTATCATCTGTAGCAACTGCACGAGATAATGCATTCTCGTCACTAACCACTAAAATAGTGAACAACAAATTCTTCTCAACCATTTCATCCAGCACTCCTGTTTCACTGAACAATTGGTACATGGAACTCAATTCCGGTTGCGACTGTAAATAATCAACAGCCGACTTGTTGACTACTGTAATATTTACATTATTCACTACCTGTTCTTCCTGGGAATAATGAGAATCCCAGTCATCATTACATGCATATATACCACTTATCAGCAATATAGATGACAATATATATTTTATAGTTTTCATAAGTATGTGTCTATTCATCTTCAATTATCGGTTCAAAAGTCATATAATCTAATTGGATACGGAACTTGTTATGAGAAGAAGCAGCCGGATCGGCAACCAACATCTTCATAGAATGAACCTTCGTCTTTGAGAATTCAATCTCATCATAAATAACTACATCATAACGTCCTAATTCATTGGCTGTAATACTCGCATAAATAGGAACTTCGACATCTGTATCGGTGTCATCATCAAATGTAAACTTAATTTTACCTCCATTACTTCCACTAGTCATTGTACGCATAAAATCCATTGATTTTGCATAAGTAACTTTCAACGTCACTTTATATTTGCCAGCTATCAGAATTGGTGTTTTCATGGTAACGGAACCATTATATCCCAAATTCAAATAGATATGATCTGTATTTTTACAATTGATCCAGTCCGAGCCTTTTGTCTTCGGAGTTGCATAGCCCACGCGATAATATCCGCCGTTTTGACCATCTAGAGATGTAAGAGTGCTCCTGGCATCTACGGTGTAACAAGAGAGCGAAGAGACATCCGACTGGCGCTCTTTTTCATCTGCCGTCTGATACTTTTGGTCCGAATCACCATAACCACCATTCACCCAAGAAGCTACCTCCTCATAATCAGCAAAGTCCCATTCTACGCGCACCGGAATCTCGGATTCCCACAAAGGCAACCAGCTATCTATTTCATGTAAAATACCATTTTTAGCCTGTACATCGGAACCGTCTTCAACAAACATCGCTTTCACCGATTGACCATCAATTTCTCCTTTATAATTAAAATACAACTTATTGCCACTCTGCATAGATGCTTCCAATACTGCATCTGCTTTGGTAGTCCACAATCGTGTAGTTGCACCTCCACTAAAATTGTTGAAATCAAAAACAGAGTAACTTCCACCAATCACATGATATGCCACATAGCGAAATAATTCGTTTGCTTTATCTTTATAGTCTGTTCCTATTGCACCTACTTTAGCAGCCAGATCAGCAACAGAAGTAACTCCTTCAGAACGATAGGTATCATCTGATACAGCCAGCAACGTATAATTCCGTTTTTGCTGAATAACCGTATTATCTTCCTGCCTTATTTCATCGTAAATAGTACTCAAACTGTCTTTCCAACTTGTTTGTTCCAAAGCATCAACAAAAATGGAGTATTTATTACTACTTTCACTGATACGTTCATATAGGCTTTCCACCAAAGGAGACATCACATCATTCAATACATACACATATCCATTAGACACTTGGATAGCCAGTTCCTTTACATGCGCTTCTTTATTCACATAAATTGAATTAAATCCTCCAGCCTCCGAACTTTCATCAAAAGAGACGGAAAGATAATCATCCGAAAGAGTTTTAGCTTCCAGTTTACCTCCTTGAACAAAAGTATTCAGATTGATAGAATCATTCACGATATGATATTCAGCAAGACTACGGGCATAGTCTTTTCCCAATTCCTGAATAGAAGATACATTCTTTTTAGTATAGAAACTGCGCACAGCTTCATTTGTAGGAACCAATACCGTAAAATAAGACGAAGCCTGATTCACGGCATTAAACAAATCTGCATACTTCAATACGGTGATCCACTCGGAAAATTCATCAGAACGAGTTTCCAGATAAGACGATACCGGATTCATATCATAAACCTGATAAGTAGAGTCTTCATAGGGATCGTTGCATGCACTGAATAATGCAACCAATAATAATAAATATATATTTCCTAAAGTCTTCATAAATGGCTGTTTATTAATTATTACCTGTTATTCCATAATATGGATTCTGTACCAATAAGTTGTTATTTTCAATTTCATCCGCGTGAATTGGTAAATACCATGCATATTCATTCTGAAGAACTGAACGTATCCAACTAGCATTCGCTGTTGTATTGTATTGCTGAACCAAAGCAATAAAAGCTGATTTATGAGCATAGTTCTTACTTTTGGCATAACGTATCATGTCATACCAACGCTTACCTTCAGCCGCCAATTCAATATTACGTTCCGGCAATAAATAGTTTTCCATCATTGAGCTTTCATCCTCCTCATCTAAAGCTATAGTTTTTTCAGGCAAGTTAGCACGAGTACGGATCTGATTTATAATATCAACAGCCTCCTGCCAATTTTCCTTTCCTTTCCAAATTAATGCTTCCGCCTTCATCAACATGACATCTGCCATTCTGTAAATAATCCAGTTAGCATCATCTTTCAAACGTATTGCATCCGGATTCGTTGGGTCGGTATCGCCCATCTCATATTTCCATATACAATGAACGATGTTCTCTCCATCAGTATAAGCTATAAAAGCACCAAATTGGCTACGGATTGCATCTTTTCCTGCCATAACCTCTTCAAAATCATTGACCAAATCCTCACCCATTTTAGTAGAATATCGATAATTGGGATTTGTACCAGTCGTATACATAGCACTTGGCCCTCCCGTCTGGCTATAGGTGTTGCCATCCCAGTTCACTTCAAAAATGGATTCATTACTATTCCCCGGATTAAAAATTGTATACCAGTTCTCCGGAATTGTAATAAATGCCGGACGACGTGATGCAGTAGCGTTGATTAATAGGTCTGCATACTTAATACAAGTATCATAATCTTCGGTCCACAAGGAAACTTCCGACATTAATGCATACAAAGCCCATTTAGTAGCCCGTCCTTTGGAAGCATTCCAATTATCATTATCATAAAATTCCTTCGCACCTCCAGAGTCAAGAGCTGTTTGCACATCCGCCTTAATTTGCTTCAAGATTTCTTCTTCTGAAGATTTGGCAATAGAAAACGGAGTAGAGTCATCCTCATAAGGAGTTGTTACCAAAGGCACTTCTTTAAAATTGCGTACCAAGTAAAAATACATTAATGCTCGCATGAAATAAGCTTCGGAAAGATGTGCATTCATTGCACCTTCTGTATAGGTGTCATCTATTTCACGTACTCCCGGAGCATGAGCGATGACCACATTGGCCATGTTGATCACTTGATACATGTTCTCCCATTTACAAATAGCTTCTGTTCCATCCAACTGGAAATTCTGCAACTTCATTCCATCCTTATCACCTGTCAAGGTACAAATAGATGCTCCTCGCAGTTCTCCCCATTTTAGCAATGACTGGCAGGAGGAACGCATATAATAATAACCGGAAGCAATGACCGCTTCTACATCTTCTTTCGATTTCCAGTAAGCGTCAGTCACTTGTTCATTTTTGGGAAGCAAGTCCAACCAATCGCTGCAACTACTGTTCAGCAGCAGGCTACCTGCCATTATCCCTATATAAATCAGTTTCTTCATGTCTGTAAATGTATTAGAAATTCAAATTTAAACCACAAGAAAAACGGCGAGAGCAAGGTGTATTTGCACTATCTTTCGACAGTTTAGAAGCCGAAGTAGGAAGAGACGCTTCTGGATCCTGTCCTGTGTAACCAGTCCAAGTTAACAAGTCATAACCAGTAACAAAGAAATTAAGCGTATTGATACCTAAATAATTGCACACCTTTTTAGGCAAGGAATAGCTCAACGACAAAGTCTTTAAACGAACATAAGAAGCATCTTCTACAAAACGATCTGACCCTAAATAGTTATATCCCTCATTATATAAAGCACGTGGAATATCCGTATTATCTCCTTCATTTCTCCAACGCCGCAAAACCGCTTTACTTTGGTTATTGGCATTATACATAGATTCATTATCCATACGAGTCGCATTAATAATTTTCTGTCCAAAACGACCATAGAATAATGCATTCAAACTTAGACGCTTATATTTAACGGTAAAGCCAAAACCACCAGTAAGAATCGGATTACAGTTGCCCAGATAAACAATATCGTATTCATTTATCACACCATCATGATTAATATCTTCATAAATAGCATCACCCGGACATACCTGCTTAGCACCATTCTTCATAACAATTGGTTTACCGTTCACATCATTCATAACATTTCCCTCTTTATCCCGTGCATAAGTAGCCTCCTGATTTTGGTAGACTCCTTTGTAACGATAACCATAGAAAGAACCAAACGGGCGTCCCTCTTCAATGCGAATAGCATACTCACCATTTTTAAAGGTATAAGGCTCCGGATTCATTGTTTCAGGCAGTTCGGTAATTTCGTTCGTGTTACGGCTCAAGTTAACATAGGCACTAACACGCCAATCTTTCTTTTCATACAATACACCATCGATACGGGCCTCCCATCCTTTATTCTCCATTCTTCCAGAGTTGTACCATTTATTCTTAGAGAATCCTGTAGTAGTCGGCATTTTCGGTTCTTTCTGCAGCAAATCTTTAATATATTTATTATACCACTCAAAAGTCAGCCTTAACTTGCCATGGAAAAAGCTAAAATCACCACCCAAATTATATTCTGTTGAAGTTTCCCATTTCAAATTGTTCAACTGCATTCTGCTAGGATAAATAGCAGACATATCCATATATTCTCCTCGTGAACTATAAGCTCCATAATAAGCGGCCGTCCCTTTGGGAGCATTACCACTTTGTCCGATGCTGAAACGAAGTTTGATTTCATCCAGCCAGTCTTCTGTATTTTTCATGAACGGTTCATTTTGCATATTCCAAGAAATTCCCACAGTAGGAAAAATACCCAAACGTTCTGACTTACCCATTGCAGAATTAGCATCCATCGTTGCAGAAGTATGAAATACATAACGATCCAACAAAGTATAGTTAATCAAACCGGTTCCGGAAATACTACGTGCTTCCGACTCCCCTGAACCCAGACTATAAACAGAACTACCTGTAATCGGATCTGCAAGACCAGATGAAGCATTACCATAAGAAGTACTTGTAGCACTAGAACTGGTAGCCTGCGTAGTACGGAATACAGCAGTTGCAATCAAATTATGTTTATCCTTCCAGTTTTTATTGAATATCAATTTGTTTTCCGTTTGCAACGTTAGACTCTCTGAAGAAGCAGCAGTACTTTGGTTGGCATATTCACTTGTCCAAGCCACTCCCGTAGCAACTTGAGGAAGGAATTTGTCTGTTGTAGTAGTCGACATCTTAAGAGAAGCATAAGCCGAATACGTCAGATACGGAAGTATTTTATAATCAATACGGAAATTAGCACGGCTATCACGTGACATAGTATTTTTATAACTCTCGTTTGCCATAGCTACCGGATTAAAATGAGAGGCACTATTGTTACTTGCCTTAAATTCACCTTCCCAATCCTTTGTCTGATAAGAAAAATACTGTGAAGAACGGTTTCCATTATCATCCATATAATAAGGAGATTTATTTGGCATCTTTTTAAACGCTTCCGAACGTACGTTGCTATCTTTTGGTGCCCAGTTATCATCCTTATCTGACTGTGTAAAGTAGAAATCTGCTCCAAACCTCAACTTATCCGAGAAATTATAGTCTACACGCAAAGATGAGTTGAAACGTTTCAGCCCTGTACCGATGGTTGTACCTCCTTCACTTAAATATCCCAGTGACAGACGATAAGTGGCCTTTTCACCACCACCGCTCATAGAAAATGTATTGTCTGTAGTAAATGCATTCTGACGTACCTCGTCCAACCAGTTTGTATCTACATTATATTCATTGAAATAGTTCCAATTGGGCGAGTAGTTAATTTCAGGTGTATCATACAAATACTTTAAATAAGTATCTGCATTCAAACCTGTATAATTAGCACTATTCCACAAAGCCTCCTGTACCATAGCAATGTACTCCGATCCATTTAACATTGGAATACTATTCGGTTCAAATTTTGCTGTGAACTTAGAAGAAAAATTAAATGTAGTCTTGCCAGTCTTACCTTTTTTAGTCGTAATTGACAACACACCGTTAGCACCTTTCGTTCCCCAAATAGCCGTAGCAGCCGCATCTTTCAAAACTTCTACCGATTCTATATCAGTAGGAGCAATATTCAATAAAGCACCTAAATCTTCTTCATTGGCAGTAGAAAAATCAAAGTCGTCATCTAACTCTTGTGTATAGGGAACCCCGTCAATCACAATTAATGGTTCGACAGAGCCATTCAGTGTACTGGTACCACGAATACGGATAGAACTCCGCGCTCCCGGATCAGCACTCAATGCAATATCTACACCACTCAACTGCCCCTGTAAAGCTTCTTCTACCGTAGCTATCGGAGCAGTAGCAATCAAATCTTCCATCATCACTTTCTGGGTCGCAGATACATTCTCTTTATGTCCGATACCCATATTATTACGTTCGATACGTTTAGCAGTGATAGCAACCTCATCCAATGTTTCCACATTGGATTCCAGTTTTACATTCAATACCTTCTGACCAGTATATTTGATTCGTTTCGTTTTCATACCAATGTATGAATATACCAATGTCAGATTGTTTTCTTGTGCAGGAATTTGTAAACGGTAGTCACCATCCAAATTGGTCACCGCACCTCCTACAGAACGGTTTTGAGCGTTCACAATATTCACATTCGCACCTACTATCGGTTCGATCTGATTTCCCAGCATTTCGGTCACCTTACCGGACACGACTTGTACCTGTGCGGCTACTTCCCCTGTCCCCAGAACAAGTATCGCTATCAGCATGTATTTTACTAATTTCATATTCATATTAAATTCGGTTATATCAAAGGACTGTATCAATCAACTGAAAACATCCGTCGTCAAACGCAAACGGGAAGAAATTATAATCAGATATCACGTTTGCCACTTTTCCATCTACCATTATGCTTAATGAACTTCCGGAATCTGTATACGTCAAAGACTTTCCACTAGCAGTAACATATGTAGAACTCTTCATAGCCGACCCCGGATAAGGATAAGAAATAAGTGCATTTTCCCTATCACGTATAAAATATGAAAGCAGGTATTGACGAAGTTTCGAACTACTAGTTACCGCTCCGGTCGCATCCATGCCCGGAATTTGCCCTGCAGCTATTGCTGTACTAATGGCTTCATTTGTCGGAATAAAACCTATAACATGAGAAGCTCCTGCTAGTCCGAATATATAGTTGCTAGACATTACCATATCAGCTTTCTGCAACAGCTGTGCAAACTGATAGTAAACATAACGATTATCATTACAAACGCTTAATTTATGTTGTAACCCATCACCTTCTTGCGCTTGAAACAAGGCTGTTCCACTATACATATAAGTTCTTCCATTATTCCAGTTGTCATTGCCGTTCTTTACTTCTGTAAATTCAGAGAAAGGTTCCACATTATTATCCGGTTCCAAAATTTGATTATAAGCTGCACTACTTGTTATCTTCCCGTCCTTCACATACCAATAATTAAAACCGGTTTGTGTAGCTAGAACCTGTGTCCCATTTGTTTTCAGTCCATCTACACCTGTAGCCGTATGTATGTTTACAATAGTTCTCATTACAGAAGAAGAAACATCTACCAATCCATCCTCGGTTTCTTGTTGTAACTTACTTCCATCCGCATAAGTTCTCAAGTAAATATCTTCTGACTCTATTTGTTCATTAGTAGGCACTAACAAGACATACTTCGTATCTTGTGAAGAATAGGCAGTTATCAGTCCAGTCCCATCCAACATGTAAAGATAATAATTACAATCTTTGTTACGGAAAGCCGGTCCGACTACAGAAGCAAACAAAATAGGTGTATCCATTGTATTTAATCCATAAAAGACACCATTGACACACATTGATTTATCAGTCACCTTAGAAGGATCGAAGTTAAAGACCATGTCATACATATTCTTAACTTTTCCACTCGTAATTTCATCAGGGAATGCAATTCCATCTTTATAAATAAATTGATTCAACATATATTTCATTGCTAAATCATCTACATCATCCAAAGATTCATATCCACCCTTTTCCCAATAATTATCAAAGAAATTATTCATAGCCACATCTGACGGTGCAAATACACTATATGCTTTTGAAGCATTATTGGCTACATCCGAATATTTCGTTGAATACCATTCTACTGCTATAGCAGGCAAAGAAGTACCATGTGTATGAATAAAAAGTGAATCGGCCCCCAAGGCTGCTCCAAAATCTTTAGATAAGGTAGCGTCATACGTATAAGTGGTATTTTCATTATATAAGTTGAAAAAAATTGAATAATTTTCATTTGATTCCAACTGGGTATAAATGGTTTCCAAAGGTTCAATTACCTGATCAACAATATATACATAACCATTATCTGCCAAAATTTCATATTCACTAACAGCAGCATTGGAAACATTGAATCCCCCTGTCCCTTTCCATGTGGAATTAGGATAAAAATAGGTATAATTAGATGCTGCATCCAATTTTTTTGTATCCCAAAAACGGTAAGAGAAAACCGGAATAAAACGGTCCAGATGATAAACCATGCGTCGTTTACCCGTAGAAGCCTCTACTTCCATAGTAGGAACATTACTACTACGTGTACGAAACTTATAATACAGACCCGCATTTTTATTCATTTCCTCATCAGTTATTAAATCACCTTCCGGACGAAAATTCACCAACTTATTTTTATTGTAAGAATAATAAAGCAGATGAAAACCAATCACTTTTTTCAATTCATCCAAATTTATTTCACTGATGTCGGAATAGCCGTGCTTCTCCAAATAGGCCGAAAAAGCCGTATCATCCGGAGCCATCACAGTCAGGATACTTTTTCCCTCCATAATAGGCTTAAAACCTGCCAACTCTACTGCCTGCAAAAATAGCGAGTAGTTCCCTCTATCTTCCAGGACTTCCCAAGCACTACCTTTCAACCATTCAGGTTCTTCATAATGTTCATCTATCTTATCTGTACATGAGGAGATAAAGAAAGGCATGAACAGTATACAAAGTAGTACTGTTGTAAATGTCATGTTTTTCATATTACACAAATTGATTATTGTTTATTCTTATTAAGTTCATACTCATATTCATCAGGATATTCCAACGAAAGGGCATAATTTTCTATATTCAAATAGCCATTTTTAGCCTCTTTTACCGCATCTGTCGGATCATATTTGTCCAGTCCCCATGCATCTTCGAAAGCATCCGGCATCCCATCATTATCTGAATCCAGAGGTTTCTGTGCAGCATTTATTGTACCAGGACCTCCCAACGGAAATTGTTCTGTTTTACGTTCATCTTGAATAATCGTTCCTTTTCCTCCCAACGAAGTAAGTTCATCTATCAAGTATTTATCTACTTCATCACGTACCGGAAGATAAGCACCCACTTTTTCAACTACCCATTCATAAGCTTCCTGTGCACTTTTCTGACTGCGTATAATTGGATGTAGATCAGAACGAGCTTCAAGAAGTGTAGGAGAGCCACTACAATATTGTGACCAATTCACTTCTGTTATCTCTATTCCATTCAATGCTCCATCCTTGTCATAGTCATAATAGTTACCTTTACAATAACTTCTAAAATCACTGTTACCACCAGTAAATGGTCTTGCAGGATTCATTGGTACCTGTTGCGCCTCATATACTTTAGGTGCAATTTCCACATTTTGCCAATTATTACAGGGACCAACTATAAAATAGTTATTTTCAATAGTTGTTTCCGATTTACCTGAAGAATCACCACCCATATTATAAGCAGCTCCACTTCCCCAATTATACACAACGTTGTTAACAAACTGGTTTAATCCTTTAACTTTCGGATTTCGAGTTTTATTGTCAATATATAAATTGCGGAAGATTGTACACCCATTCGATATATCAGTTTGCATTAAGCCACCACACGAGTGATTCTGCAAACCCTGCCCGATTATAGAATTTTGTATTGTTATATTCTTTGGGGCAGTTCCCTTACCATCAGGATTGATAGAAAAACATTCATCTCTTCCCCAAGTCATAGAGCAATGGTCGAATATCATATCTGCTCCATTAGCTACTCCGCAAGCATCCAGTTCCGAAGGATATGCAGCTCCCATACGTATACGCAAGTAACGAACAATCAAGTTCTGTGCACCTGAAGCAGAAACACGTCCATTATAAAGAACAATCCCATCACCTGGAGCAGTATGTCCTAAAATTGTCTGATTACTTTTCAAAACAATAGGATTGCTACTCAATTTTATAACACCAGATACATCAAAGACAATAATGCGCCAAGGTTTGCTTACTGCATCACGAAAAGATCCAGGACCCGCATCATTCAAATTAGTCACATGATAAATTTCCCGTCCCTCACCTGCACGAGCACCTGTTACATTTTTCCCATATCCTTCCGCACCAGGAAAAGCAAGTACTCCATCATCAAAAACCGGGAAATTAAGCCCCTGATCCGAACCTCCCCCTTGATCACCAAAATCCCCATTTTGCGCTTGATCTGTTGGCAAATTGGGACTCAAATCACTTCTAGCATCCTTATCAACACATGCAAACAAAGTAGTAATGGAAAGACAGGAAACTGCCAATATTCCTACTTTTGCTTTTAATAATGTAATATTTTTCATATATAATTAAATTAAATAATAAACTACCATCAATATTTTTATTTAATGATTACACTAAAATTACGTTGTTTCACAATTTTGAATTAATATTTCCTCCCCCAAAAATTATTAGATGAAATTTATCATCTTTCAGCTATAATACGGCCCCATACCTTTTTATAAAAAATCAAGACTTTTTAGTTATAAGGTACAATGCCCCATTGAGATGCATAAGCATCTTGAATTTCTTTAGTTTTAAAACATACAATCTCCAGATTTGAATAAAAATCAATGGTAGCATCTACCCATGCTAGGGAAGTATCTAATTCGTCAGCCGGATACCATTCTGAATATTCTCCGTCATTTTCTTTGTTTCTATAATAAACTGAATGCCATGAAACTTCCGTTTCGCCAGACATAACGCCAATACTAGAGTATAGTTTGGCCCAAATTTCCGTTAACAGAAATAATTTATAACCAATATCATCACCATCTGGTAATCTAACTGTTTTATCAAGCCAATTTACATTATTAACAAGCATTCCATTCTTATCAACAAAAAGATTTTGCTCAAAATCTTTACTATACCAATACTCTTTTTGAGTAGAATTGTATCTAACTCCAAGAATAAAGTCACAATAAACAGTTTGTGCCGATGTAATGTCTGTCCATTGATAATAAGTATACACACTAACGTTTCCGTTTACATAAGGACCAGAAGAGCCGTCATCATATGTTTCATCATAAAATCCTAATGTAATATCTAGTACGTAGTCATTGCTTTCAGCATAAGGAAAATCTACATCAAATTTAACTTCAAAAGAAGCATTTGTTATAGATCCTCCTTTCTCTTGAGAAACGACATCATTGAAAAGTACAATACTTGAACCCTTTGTCTTTAAAGTGACCAACGCATTGCATCTCTCAAATGGGTACGTGTATGATTTTCCACCATCAATTTGTATATCCAACTTAATTTGATGTTTCCCAAAAGATATTGGAATATTAGATTTCACATTTTCATCGCCACGTAAAGAAAGACGCCCTGTTAAATCCTCCTGATTATCAATATATACAAAGCATTCATCCACATGTTTACCTGTATTATACTGATAATCAAAATAAGGTTTTGTGAATAAGTTCAGATTAACCATACATATATTATCACTTGCCCCATCACTTAACAGTCCTTGCTGCGCATCTCTTTGCATCAATGCAGTCTCTTCATATTCCATAAAACCATTACCATCACATGAGATAGCAAACAAAGGAATAATTAAAAATAACAATCGATTTGATAATTTGTTCTTTTTTCTATGGTATTACATTTTATTAGTTCATTAATTGAAACAATAGTCGAAAATCTCTTATTATTTCTATCTTCTATATTATTTGTTCAACTCAATACATCCCATAATGAAAGGTCCTGTTGCTTTAGCATCATTATCTCTCATTTTCTCTCCTATATAATACTCGAAACTGCCGTCACGGTAAGGCTTACCACCTAATCCACCCACTTGGCAACATTTTGTCAATGTCAATGTTCCGTCCGAATTTGAGATTAGTAGTTTATCACACAGACCTTTAAAGGCCTTTTCTGCAATGGCACGATACTGACTATCAATATATCCTTTATTCACTGCTTTCATATAAGCATACATACATTGTGTCGTAACAGAAGCTTCCGGGAAATTACCGGTACGTGAAGGTTGATCAATCACCTGATACCATAAGCCATTTTTATCTTGGTATTTTGAAAGAGTCTCCGCTAATTCCTTCGTCCATTTAATCATATCAGCATAGCCTGAATGATCTTGGGGAATATATTCCAAAGCATCTACCAAAGCCATAAACCACCAACCAATACTACGTCCCCAGAAATTAGGAGAATGGCCTGTTTCCGGATCAGCCCAGCGCTGACTCCGGTCCTCATTCCATGCATGATAATAAAGTCCCGTCTTGGTATCGTATGTATGCTGATGGCAGAGAGTGAACTGTTTAACAGCCTCATCAATCCATTCCGGACGATTAAATTCAGCTCCATATCTAGCCATAAAAGGAGAAGCCATATACAATCCATCCAACCACATCTGATTAGGGTATATTTTCTTATGCCAGAAACCTCCATCTGTTGTACGAGGTTGCTTTTTTAGCTGATCTATCAAATTCTCGATAGCCAATTTATATTTCTCCTTTTTGGTTTCATTGTACAAATCAAACAGAACTTTTCCGGAATTGATATAATCCAAATTATAGGTTTCTTTCTTATATAAATGAATCTCTCCTTTATCGTCTACCAAAGAATCAGCCCATGCCTCTACATAATCAAAGTACCTACGGTCTCCTGTTTTCTTCCAAACTTGTAACATCGCACAACAACCTACTCCTTGCGCATAACCAAAATACAGGCGTTTTCCATGATCCAGTTGCCACGCTTCCGGGAAACGACGAATTTCCGAATCGGCAAACAGACGATAATAAGTGTCGGGAGCAAAAGTATCCGTACGGAAAGGAACTGCCGGAAGTCCAGCTTTATTAAACAGATTCACTCTAAAGAAAGTCCCATAACCGTAGCGTACAGCTACAGGTGCAGAGACATAAGTTGAAGAAAGTGTTATCGAACTTCCATTAATCACAGCATCAGCCGGATAAAACCGCGCATCATTGCCGGCAATAAAAAATCCTTTTACCGGTTCATTGCCGGGTGTCTGCAGGCCACCTTCCGCAAATGCAAAATCTAATGTAATTTCTCTCCCATTCACTTTCATTGATTTGTAGAGAGGTCCTGAATAAACAATCTTTTTACCATATTGCTTTGCTAATGCCCAAGCTGCCAGCCGTTCGCCCGGTGCAACTTTATTTCGTGGATGTATGTCGGTAGAATCGGCTGCATCCGTCACTACTGCCATACCAATATTTTCAAGTCCACTTAACCATGTTTTTAATTGTGCTTCACGAATACCTGCCGGTTGCTTGTAATGTGGTGCAATCTGTACGAAATAGAAAGGCATATCCGGCTGATTCCATTCTTTCCGCCAACTATTAATCAGGTTAGTAAATACTTCCTGATATTTCTCATAACGAACAGAGTTGGATTCTCCCTGATACCAGATATTTCCTTTTACAGTGTACCCTACCATAGGAGCAATCATGCCATTCCACAAAGTAGCCGGAACCTTACACTTATCTTTTTCCCTACTCACCTTTTCTTTTGAATATTGTTTTAAGACATCAGCATACAGCGGATTGTTTTCCATCACTTTCATACTTGTCCAAGATTCAGCATGTGTTCCTCCCCAAGTAGACTGAATCAATCCAACCGGTGTACTCAATTCTTTATACAATTTACGTCCAAAGACAAATCCTACAGCAGAAAAGTCTTTCAGATTCTCCGGATTACAAACCACCCACTTTCCAACGCAATCTTCTTTTTCATCATCAGGTGCCAGTTGATGCTCTACATGAAACAGGCGGATTTCCGGGAAATCAGCATCTTTCATTTCTTCCGCTTCATTCAACATTCCTGTTTTCCATTTCACTTGCGGATTACGGGCTACGGGAAATTCCATATTTGACTGTCCCGTACAAAGCCAAACTTCACCTATTAATATATTATTGATCCGGATCTTATTATCACCTTTCAACATTACAGATTGTCCGGAAGTAGCAGCCGGTGTTTGTATCATCAGTTCCCAATGACCGTTTGCTAAAGCAGTCACCTTGTATTTCTTATGATCCCATGAAGTCTTTACCAAAATCTTTTCTCCGGGACGTGCTTTTCCCCAAAAACGTACTTTCGCATTTTGCTGAAGTACCATATTATCTGATAATATAGAGGGAAGTTGTATATCTGCATGAATACCTATTGGAAAGAAACAGACCAATAACCACAGACAAAAAATAATTCTACAGAATTTCATTGTATTTTATAGTTTTAGATTCAATATTTTACTGAATAAGCACATGTCAAAGATACCGCATTACATGGTAGAGTTAAAGAAAAGGAATATGGAGAATTCGACTTTCTTATGTAAATTCATATGTGTACAGCCCATCACACGCCTATTTTGTACGATTTTACAGGCTATGTACGATTTTCCAGTCTTTCTACCCTTCTTTTTTAATTCACTTTATTTATCTCAACCTTTCTCATAACCAATGCATCAATAATATCTTCATCTATCTTCACATCTTTTTTAGCCGTAATAGTCAAATTGTCAAAACAGAAATTGGATAATTTATATTGTTTTGATTTCTCTACAGCAAAAAAGGAATCACAATCCAGATGAATATTACGCATTGTAATATAGCTGGAATACGAGACTGGCATATCCTTGCGATCTTTCAAATCATAAAACTGTGTCCAAGGAGCAATAAAGATACAATTGCGGACATTTCCTTTTATGTCTTCAACGAGGATGTACTTATATTGTTGGGGAGTATCCGGACGCATTTTCAACCACAACAGGCGTTTAGCCTGGTCCAGATTGCAGCGTCGAAGAATTATATTATGATTATATATCGATTCGCTACCGCAAGTCAGCACTCCGTGACAGAATCCAAAAGTACAGTCTTCAATAATAATATCACAATTGCCACCATTATCGGGATTTTGATCAGCCCATGGTCCTTTGCCGCCTTTTAATGCAATTGCGTCATCATTAACCGACATATAGCATCCCTTGACAAGTACATTTTTACACGCATCAATATCGATTGCATCCGTACTTGGAGCCTTTACAGGAGAAGAAGGTGAAAAGATATGCAAATCCAAAAGTTTTACGCTATCACACTTATAAATGTGAGTTGTCCAAAACGGAGAATTAACAAGTCGCACATCTGAAACTTGTACATTATTGCTATGAGATATATGAAGTAGACGAGGACGCAATTCATCCATATTAGTACATTTAGGAATAACACGCCGCCGCAACCAAAATGACTTCCAATATCGTTCACCGTTTCCATCAACTTTTCCTTTTCCGGAAAGGGTGAAACCATCTACCTTATCAACATTAATCAAAGCTGAAAAGTACTTTAGGTTCTGTCCCTCCATCCGTGTTTCTATTACAGGAAAGTTGCTAATATCGTCACTACCTTTTAATATAGCTTTCTCTTCCAAATGCAAGTGTGTTCCCGGCTTAAAGAACAGCGCACCACTAAGATAAGTACCTTCAGGTATAACAATGACTCCGCCTCCATTATTAGACGCCAAATCTATAACAGCCTGAATTTTCTCTGTCTGTAACAGTGTACTATCATTCACTACTCCATAGTCGGTAATCAAGAAACTCTTTCCTAATCCATTTATATCAGTTTTTTCATTTTTGTAAAACCAATCCGGTATAATTTTACCATCGGGAAATTTTTCCTGACTAAACAGTTGCAGACTGCAACATGTCGCTACTATTAAAAATGCTGACTTTATCATTTTCTATATCTCGTTACTTTTTTGCAAAAGTACCGCATGTTTCCATTTGCCCCAAAGCAAAGGATATGGAGATATTGATTTTCTTATGGAGTTCTATACAAAGGATTCAAATACTATTTATCTATATACAATATTCCATATTCAGACTTATTTTTGTACATATATCGAATTAAAATAAAACGCTCTCTACAGTATCAAAAAAGCGCATCCTCTTTATAAAAGAAGACACGCTACGAATAGAGTTAAGTTTTTCTTATATCATTTATTCCGGGATGAACAATCCGGTAGACTATTATTTTGTAAACACAATCTCTCCTTTACGTCCGCCACCACGAAGAAAGATTTCATAAGTACTATTTCCTGATTCTTTTATTTCCAGCAGATCCAAATCCGTATTCTTTGTTTGTTCCCCGCGTATAACCGTTTTTAATACCCCTCCTGTTGTCCGGTCCAGTTCCACTCTTTGACATTTTAAACACCCGGCTCCAAGTAGTACTTCCCGCAGTATAATGTTCCATTATCTCTGCTTCCGTCACTCGATATGTACCTTGCCGGATATATACAGTATCTCCTGCCATCACTTTTGATTGTGCTTTACCCAACGTGGCAAAAGGCTTATCAATCGTCCCACTGTTTGAATCGCTTCCATTAGTAGCCACAAAATAATTCGTAGCCGAAAGAGAAAAGAGGAAACATCCTATAAAAAAAAGAAGAAGGCTAATACGTTTCATTGTATATTAAGTATTATGTAGCAGCAAAGCTACTGTTTTTTATACCATAGGAGCTGTAATATCGTACGTAAAGAATAGAATTTTGTCTTTTCTACTTCAATTATCAGACAAATTCCAGCATTAACAATCATAGTTCATAATAACAATAGTTTGATATAAGGATAAAAATACATCCTTTATATACAAATTTGCAGGTGAATACTCTCCCAATCCACTTCCTTTGTAGAAAGAAAATATTCAATCTTTATAACAATATAATTATGAAAAACTTATTTTATGCGCTTACATTTTTTAGTTTTGTCACAGCTTGTAGTGATAATTCAGTCCAAAATCCAACACCACCTCCCGTGTCTGATAATGGTGATAACAATAATATGCAAGTTGTTGAGTTTCTAAGAAATCGTGCTATGGTGGCAAGTTATAACACTATCTTTCCTAATAAAGAAACAGAAAGAATAGAAAGAAAAGGCGTACTACTCAGCTGGAGATGGCTTTCCACCGATCCGGACGATATTGGTTTTGATATCTACCGCAAAGAAGGTAACTATAAATTCCAAAAGCTAAACAAAACTCCGATTATCAATAGTTCTAATTACAAAGATTTAACAGCAAACATTAATAAGATTCTCAAATACGAAGTTCGACAAGCAAATACCAATAATATTTTATGTTCATGTAACTTTACTCCGGAAATGGCACAGAACTTTTACCGGACGGTCCCATTAAACAATAATAATCTGCCATATCCCGATTTAGTATATAAAGCTTCGGATGCAGCTATTGGCGATTTAGACGGCGACGGAGATTATGAATTGGTTCTGAAACGTGAAGTGTCACCTCTTGACAATGGTAGCACGGGAATTGGAATTACTCCCGGAAGTTGCCTGTTAGAAGCATACAAGCTAACAACCGGGACATTTTTATGGCGTATCGATTTAGGCTCTAATATCCGGCAAGGTATTCATTATACTCCCTTCATTGTATATGACCTGAATGGAGATGGCAAGGCGGAGATCGCAGTCCGCACCTCCGAAGGTACCGTTTTCGGGGACGGAACGAAAATAGGCGATGTCAACCAAGATGGAATAACCGACTATGTAGACAGGGCTCCCCAAAGTGCCACTTATGGCAGAATTATCACAGGGCCGGAATTCTTATCTATCATTGAAGGCAGAACCGGAAAGGAAGTAGCCCGAACCGACTATATCTACCGTGGTGAAAAAAATAAATGGGTGACATATTGGGGAGATAATTGGGCAAACAGGATGGATCGTTTTCTGATGGGAGTCGGACACTTCAGATCTCAAAAAGGAATTCCAAGCCTACTCATGTGCAGAGGATATTATAAGAACTACCAGATTGTAGCTTTAGATTTTACTGATAACAAAATAACAGAGCGATGGCATTTTGATACAGCTGACAACTATTCGGATTATATAGGGCAAGGTAATCATAATTTAGCAGTCGGAGATATAGATGATGACGGAAAAGACGAAGTCTTATATGGGGCATGTGTCATAGACCATAACGGTAAAGGGCTATATAGCACAAAATTAGGACATGGTGATGCCATGCATTTGGGCAAATTTGATCCTACACAGGAAGGGTATCAAGTAGTAGTCTGCCATGAAGAACCCAAGGAGTATGGAAATATTGGAACAGAATTCCGGGATGCCAGAACGGGCAGGATATTACATTATATTCCCGGAAACGGCAAGGACGTAGGACGTTGTATGGTCGCAGATGTTGATCCGGACAGTCCCGGATGTGAATATTGGTCGTCAGAACCGGACGGTGTCATGTATTCCTGCAAAGGAAATGAACTGACAGGTAAAAGGGCACCTATAGCCAAAGGTGGTGATACATCATACAATATGACAATCTGGTGGAGTGGATCATTAAACAGGCAAATGCTTGATTACCTCGTTATTCACAGCTATACCGACGGACGTTTGTTCAATGGCAGCGATTGGGGTGTAAAAACAGCCAGCGGAACCAAAAACAATGCCTGTTTTTATGGCGATATTTGGGGAGACTGGCGGGAAGAAGTTATCTTCGTTGATGAAAATGATACAGAGCTAAGAATCTTTACTACTGATTTTGAAACCGACTATCGTTTCCATCCTCTAATGGACGACCATTTATATCGTTTAAGCGCTACACATCAGAACATAGGTTACAACCAGCCCACTCATCCGGGTTACTATATCGGTTCTGACTTGAACAAATAAAAAAGAAAGGCGTGTATGCTTTCCGCAAAGAACATACACGCTTTTTATAAAACTAACCCTATTCAAAACTCTATCATTTCCTTACCTCAATAAATATCAGAAAGCAAATACATATCGGGAGCTTACTCCAGGTCTGTCGTATTTCAATCCATCAACTTTGGTACTTCCACTGCTTGTCAACTGTACTCCAAATATACTTGTATTATTACGCTCTGTAGACGACCAATAATACATGTCATTTTTCAGTCCGTCACTACCTGTTATTTTTCCCAACTGCGTATTCATCGTTTCCCAATTAGTTACCATTGCCCTCAAATCACCGACAGAAGGAATAAACCAACCGGAAGAAATACTCGGAGCAACCAAATTATAGTTATTCAAGGAATTCACTAAAAGTGACTTATTCTTTGCTTCCGCATATTTTTTAATTACTTCCGTGTGATTATACCCTAATCGCTGATCCCTCGACGTACCATTCAATGTTCCGGTAGACGCCGATCCATCCCATCCCATCGGACTTAAATCAATATAGGAATTTCTTTCGGCAAACTCTGTACGATACCAAACTCTTATTTCATCTTTCTCCCCAAAAACAATATTGGTATTCTCTTTCAGCCCCAAAACCAATCCATGGGTACAGCCCGGATGATCACGCAATAATGCATCCTGACGTTCAGAATAAGTAAATTCATTATCTTCTGTAAAAGGATATAACACAGAAGGCATCGGATTACCAACAAAATAAACGACTCCTACACAATCATCGCTAACAGGAGCATTATCGTCAACAGAAGCCAACGCGCCATTAGAATATATCAGATCACCCACTTTCAACTCATGATCCACAGTTTGCAGTCCTCCGTCTATCTCACAATAAATATACTCTCCGGCTTTCAACTTTGTCGCATCTATCGAGTATTTTTTAAGCCCGTTGTCTACTGAACTGATAAAACTTCCTCCTATTTGCTCTACTTTTTTTGTCGGATTTACCAAAACACGGTAAGTCGTTGTTTCCTTATCATAATAAGGAATGATCACCTGCTCACCAATAGAAAATTTCACCTCTCTCAAAGATACACTGTAAGATGGCAGTTCAGGAGAAACCTCATTAGTGAAATTATAAGTAACAGAAGGCAGTTCGGCTACCATCAAGGCCATCCGATGATTCATTACAAAAGTTATTGTACTTCCGTCTGCTGAAGCCTCCCCTGTCATTAAATCATTATTTGTATATCTGTCACCACTCAGATCTGTGTCAACAGTCCAGTTCCCCACAATCGTTTCAAACGGATCCTCCTTCGTCATATCTATAGTTATATTTTCCTTATAAGGATAATACGCATAAAAAGTCACGGTTTCCAAATCTTCCGTACACGAAAGACGTCCTCCGTCAATTCCCCATATTCCATCATTATACGTCGCAAGGACATTTTTAATGAAAACTTCCTTATCACTATTTACCGCAAAAATACCAATCGCATCCCCGTCCGAAAAAGTTGTCTTGTAAGTCACATCAGTGACAGCACGACTTACATTGCCATTTTGTTGAATACTGGAATCAACCACCTCAATCTTTAATATATTACTATTGACGGCCAGCTTGGCATCCTCATCCTGCGAACATGCCACCATCAGAAAAGAACCGAGCAATACAAAAATGAATTTACAATATCTCATAATATTTCTTCTTTTAAATGTTTAATTATCATATAACTCCATACTTATTGACCTGCCCCCCTGACTCACAATAGTTTGAGTATTTCCCCCATCCCATTGTACATCTCCTGGTTCAACTCCTGTAATAGTATTACCGTCACTTGTATTAATTTCCTGACGATCTCCTTCAACCCATCCCTGAACTTCTCCAGATTCGACAGTTACATAAATCGTTTCATCCCTCTCACTGATTATTACAGTGTACGGATGTATGTGTCCGGGAACCAGGTCCATCTCACCAATCTTCTTGATAAAAGATTTCCCGCCCATTTCTATCTCAAAAGTAACCTCTGAAACTTTTTGAGGAAATACAATCAATGAAGTCCGCATATTTTCACCGGCCATAACCTTCTGAGATAACGCCAAAGCCGGTGCATCTTCGACAACAGCGGTCGTGCCGTCTATTGTATTGAAAGTTCCTTTAAGTTTCAAGCCAATCAACGTATAAGTTATGTCATCCAACGTCAAACCGTCTTTTCCTTCAAAAGAAAAATCAATCCTGCTCATCTGATGCGAAAAAGCAAAGTTGACATCCGGATTGTTCCGTCCGGCTTCCGTAGTCGCATAAAGAAAATCAATGGACATTTGCTTTTCCTGTGTTTGTTTATCCGAAGTCGTTTCCACTGTTATACAATCGGCAACCATAACGGAAGTCTCCGTAAATGGATAATAGGCGGACAATACATGTTCCTGTTTTCCCAGGAAATAAATAGACTGATTCTCGTCAAATGCTGCAAACGAAGATAAATTTCCTGTATATTTATAGGAAATATTTACATCATCTTCACAAGTTACCCCTATACGATCACCATCAGTCCACGTAGTACCAACAGTCCGGGACTTCTCCACAACCTCCGTGATTGTTCCCGAGATTGCCGCTTTCACCCCGACGATATCATCGCCGGAGTAATCATAGCTGCTACATCCCCAACATAAGATAGACAATGCAGCAATAAATGGCATTTTTCTTTTCATAATACTATAATTTAACAAGTTATATTTTCGGAATAAAGACTGTTATTGTAATGTTACGCTCATCAATCCAATCACTACATCATTAGCAACGGTTTCCAATGTCAGTTCTTTCAGAGTCTTATTCTTGTCCAACGGAATATCCAGCATGACACCGGCGCCACCTTCAAATCTGCGGTCGGCAGATCCGCGAAGTTTCAAAGCCTTTCCCAAATCACGACTCACGATTCCTGTTTTTAAATGAAACCGATACGGGCGAGGTCTGGGAGCATCAAAAGCAAAATCATCCAGATAAAAGTCCTGCTCAATCGGACACCAATTATCAGGGTTTACCAATTCCAGCACCTCTGAAGTTCCATCTGTATAATATACACGTACAATTCCGTTGGCTATCCGGCACTGCATATGATTGGTGCTCCCTACAAGCAACAAATAAGCATGGGAAGCTTTTCCAGAGAGAGGAACCTTCACCATATCCGGATAATTATCCCATAAAGAAGTGTAAGCGATATTGTTACCTTCTTTCATTACACGGAAAGGAATACCAAGTGAAGTTTTATACATATTATCCTTCACCAAGCTACGTAAGCCGGAATCATCAATTTCAGCAGTCAGCAATGGATGGCACCATTCTCCAATTCCCTGAGTCGGTAACTGCAAAGTTGTATAAGGAGAACGTGGAGATAAATACTCATTTTTAAAAATATCCGCTACAGAAGAATTAAACTGCTTATCCATGTTTACCACACGACATTTACCAGTTTCAATATTTTCAAATCCATTGTATACGACTTGAGGAACATTGACATAGACATTGACAGGTTGCCACCATTCCATATTCCCTTGACGAGTGTACACAAAGAAAGTATGATGTCCTTTCTTATCTTTATTCACTTTCGACGAAAGCTTGGTTGTGTTTACCTTCTTCGTTACCAGAACATTTTGCGGGTCATATACTTTAAGAAACGAAATACCCTGAGGAGCGTTCAAGTCTACCTGTCCTTCCAGCGTAGTAACAATTTCATCATTTGCAATCTGTTGTAAGACATTACCTTCCCATTGAATCTCGATTTCAGCTTTGGTGACAGCCGGTACAGAAACAACAATCAGAGGATACCCATTCGCAGCTTCTTCCGTCTTCCATTTCACAGCTTTTCCATTCACCTTTACCAAACGGATCTTATCCTTCACTGCATTCACTTGCAACGTCAAGGCCAATGGTTCTTTGAAACGTTGTGTCACATTATAAATATCCATATCACCCTTACGTAAGAATTCATAAGCTAAATCAGCCATTGACATAGACGCCTTATCCCACGCCATAGGAAATCCCGGGCGGATCACCAATTTTCCATTCAGAGCATCCGGCGAAACGCCATACAAGCCCTGTATCAAAGTGCGGGATGTTATACCTATTTGGTCTGCAAAATCACGGTAAGTTTCCCGGCGAACAGCATCATACAAACTTATTTGTCCGAAATTGCCAGGACTTTTCCCAAGGTACATCCCATCCAGAATAGAACCTTTCAACAAATTAAAACCATCGTCTCCACGCCCTGCCTGAAAAAAAGCAAGCGCAGTATGCATCACCTCGGCAAACGCCACATTATTCACACTCCACACATAAGGCATCCAGTTCGTAGTGGATAATGTTTCATAATCACGATCCAACCCATCTGCAAATACCGGAATATGCGGAATAGAGGTATCGACATACCGGGTTGCCTGATAAGCCTGGAAAGGATCGGCTGTTTCACTATCTATCGCGTGATAGATAGTCCACAAACCAGCGCTTTCATGTAAACGCTTATGCCCCATGAAATCTTGAAACTCGGCCCAATGCCCTTTATCTTTTATCCAAAGCCTTTCATTCATCGCTTTCAATATCTTATCCGCCTCTTTTTCATAGGGAGTAGCATCTTCCCCTATCTTTTCAGCCAGCATAGCGGCCAATTTATTAGCACGATAGTTATACGCTGACGAATGAGTTACAGCTCCACTGTTATAATAAAGTGCATCACTGGCCCAAATACAGCAATAAGCATCATACAGCCCGTCATTATCAGGGTCATAATTCAATTTTTCCCATGCCAGATGACTAGTCAATACAAGCCACATTTTACGTACATAGTCCAAATCGCCGGTCCAGTTGAAATGCCAGAGCAACTCATCAATGTAGCAAAGATTCATATCATAATGATGCATTTGATCCTTTCGGTAAGGAGTACGGCAAATATACCCGTTACTGTAATGCGGGGTACCCCATTTTTTTACCGAACGTGCCAAATGTAAAGCAGTATCCTGTGTAGGATGAGGTATTGTCGCAGGGACATCCGTAACCTGACTTGCTGCATACGAATCGAAATGCGTACGAGCCCTATCATGCCAGCCAATAAAATCACCGATATAAGCAGCACGCCAGCCATTTAATTGCGAACGCCAGCCAATAGCGCCGTGAAGCCATATTTTGCCATCCCATATTCCATCAGCGGCAGCCGCCAAAGCCCCTCCCAATGGATTAAAATAGGGATCCGGAGTAGAAATCTGAAGAGATGACTCTATCTCCGAACGCCACTTTTCAGACTTATCGTATAGGGAAGTTCCTTCAACAAGAGCTGGTAAACGTAACTCCTGATCTTCCACAACAATATAAGCAGTCGTTCCATCCAAACTCAATTTATAATGTTTCTGTTCTTTCGGAAGTTGGGGAGCATCAAAACTATCAGCACGATCAGCACCCATATCACCATTGCGGCTTAAATTCTTCGCTCTAATCTCTGAAATATAGCAATGTAAAAGAGCCCCCTCCGGCATATCCTTCATTGTAAACCGCCATATCCCTCCTTCTGCGTCAGGAAATGCCAGTACGGAGATATTTAATTCACCTTTGCCCAACAAAGGATCTGTCAGACGATAAGTACGCCTTCCCGCCCTGTATCTGGCCTCACAAAATTTTAAAGAATCAAGGGCTATACTTTGATTACCACATTGCAAGCGAAAACAGATATGCTTACTATCCTTCGGCTTATAAGCAGCAAACACAGGCCGGTCGCTCGTTTCAATCCTAAAGTCTGTAATACCTCCGTACAATGCACGAGTATAGCGATTCTTGCCGTTCACACAAACAAAATCATTACCATCCGGACGATATTGTATAGTACGTTTTATCCCTTTTTTACGTTCAATTTGGGAAATTGTCTTTGTTATATGCGCCCCATCTGTCGCTGCTTGTACAACAAGTGAGAACGCAGAGCACATCAGAAAACCAATCAAACAACTTTTATTCATATTTTCCTATCCTATATTTATTACATTTACTTCAATTTTTAACGATACGCTTCATTTTGTACATACAGCCCCTCTTTCACTTTCATCTGCGAATCGGGAATAGGATAGAGATAAGTTCCATCCTTTATTTGCCGGATATACAATAACAAAGTCGGACGTATGACATTACCATTGGCATCCACTGCATATTCCTGAAATTTATCACGAACAGCTTGAAGATTATTATGACGTACCAAATCATGCCAACGGATTCCTTCACAAGCCAACTCTCTCCGTCTCTCCTTGTCAACACATTCCCGGAATGCAGCCGGTTCCTTTTCGGCATTTGTCAATACCGGTATTCCTGCACGCCGCCGTATCCTGTCGACCATATCAACCCCTTTTGAAGTTGGACCTACAATCTCGGCATACATCAACATCACATCTTCCAAACGAATCAACGGGAAATTCAGAGGGAAATAAGTACGATCCACTATCTGCGCATTAATATCATCATACCCCAATGCTTCTCTTTTCATTTTATGTTCCAGGAATTTGATAAAGAAATCCTCACCTGCATATTTCGTCACACTATTAGGATTGTCATCATTCACAAACTTGGTCGTATCAATAGTAGCCAGACACCGTACATCAAGAAAATGTCCTTCTTCATCTTGTTCCTCTTTCAATAAATTATCAAGCCCCTTCGCACAAGCAATACTATTACCGGACATTTCAAGAGTAACATATTTCGAAGGTAAACGAGGCACGGAGTGAAATACCATCGGATTACCATAATCTTTAGCGACTATATATTGAATTTCAAAGATGTGATATTTATTATCATTCTCATTTATCCACATTCTTTGCCATTCACTTGCATTTTTAGCCCAAAATTTACCGGTTGCATCCGCATAATCAATTACTTCTTCAAGAAGCTCCCTAGCGAGTTCCTTTTTAGTTTCATCATACAGAGGAAATCCCGCCATTGTCAGATAAACTCTTCCTAACAATGCCTTTGCCGCAGTCAATGTTGCACGGCCACTGGCGGATTTCCTTCCTAGATAATCCTTCGGTTCCTCCGTCAGGCTTCCGACAGCATATTCCAAATCAGGAATAATAACCTTCTCATAAATTTCTACAGCCTCCGACTGCGGAGTCGACATTGCTTCTGAAATAGTCTGAGGAACAAGCGTCAAAGGAACACGCCCGTAATAACGAACCAAATCAAAATAAGCTAATGCTCTCAAAAAACGCGCTTCTCCTATTTGTTGTTCCTTTATTCCTTCAATAGTATAATTCACCCCATCTACCTTGGACAAAAACAAATTGGCACGCGAAACAATCTCAAACAAGTCATTCCATGCATCCCGAACTGTTGCAATGGTCGATATATTAGGGTTAAAAGAACTGATGTCCATATAGTCACGCTGTGCCGTACTCAGTTCTCCGCACCATGTATTATCCGAACGAACCTCTGACATAAGTAAAGCATAAGTCGACAACGGAAGCAGTCCGTTATATACTCCTATCAACGCTTGCTCCATTTGCGACGGGGTCGTATAAAAGTTTTCAGTAGTACGGGTATCTACCGGAGTGACATCTAGCCAGTCACTACAAGAAGAGAATAACAATCCCATACTCATAGCTCCACTTAGTATATATTGATATAGTTTCATAGTTTCTTTTATTAGAATGTTACATTTACCCCTAAAGTAATAGTTCTAGCCTGCGGATATGAACCGTAATCATAGTCACTATTCTTTCCGTCATTATTTACTTCCGGAGAATAACCACCTTCATATTTATCCCACATCAGAAGATTTTCTCCCGAAATATAAACACGGGCATAATTAATTATCTTCTTATTTTTGATGGGAATACGATAGCCCAGCGTTACGTTTTTAATTTTAATAAAATCGGTACTATACAACCAGCGGGTATCGTACAGTGAACCTGTATTAGAGTTATTAATACCGGGAGTTTTCCCATCACCCGGCTGTTCCTCGGAAACCCACATATTTTTCCAACGTGACAATACATTGATAGATGCTCCCATACCCGGACGATCCATGCCACGACCGAGCAGACTATATATCATTCCCCCTGTCTGTCCAGTCAGTAATACAGACAGGTCGAAATCTTTATATTTAAAGGTATTTGTCATACCAAAAGTATAATCGGGATCCGGTTTACCAACCAACGTACGATCCTGGTCATTAATCTTACCGTCATCATTCACATCACGGTATCTCACATCACCCTGGATAGAATTGGACATTGTAGGATATTTCCTCAAATCTTCCTTATACTGATACACTCCTACAGCATCATACATATAATATGCCCTCAAAGGTTGTCCAACCATCAATACCTGTGTATTCGATTTATCCCATCCAATGAAAACCGTACTATTATCTTCTCCCAAACTCAACACCTTATTCTTATTATAAGCTATATTCAAAGAAGTAGTCCACTTGAACCTTCCTGTCAAGTTTTGGGTAGTCAGTTCAATCTCAAACCCTTTATTTTTTATACTACCGATATTCCCCCATGCTTGTGTGAATCCCATTGTACCAGGAACAGAAACCTGATATAATAAATCTTTAGTCGTTTTATCATAATAATCGGCAGCAAGAGTTATCCTGTTATCAAAAAATCCCAAATCCAAACCAACATTCCAACTGTGTGTCTTTTCCCATCCAAGTTCTTTATTATCAATTGAACTGGGAGCAAAACCATTGGTCAGGCTTCCACCAATTGAATAGTTGGAACTACCCATCAGCCCGATAGCAGCGTTAGTAGAAATAGAATTATTTCCATTCATACCCCAGCTACCGCGTATTTTCATTTGATTGACCACAAACTTTTCCGGCCAAAACTTCTCGTTAGAGATTCGATAGGCAGCAGAAACAGCAGGAAACATCCCCCAACGATTATTCTTTCCGAAACGTGAAGAACCGTCGCGACGAATACTTGCTGTCAACAGGTAACGGTTATCATATTCATACTGGGCACGCCCGAAATAGGATAATAAGCGATTGGGAGTTGACAAGGTAGCTAACGCAACTTTTATAGCCTCATCACTTTGGTTGAAAACTTCAAGTGAATTATCCGGGAACTGTTGCGCAGACAAGTTTGTAGTGGCTCCCGAAGAACTTTCCATTGAATAACCTGCCATAGCGGCAATATTATGCTTGCCTAATTTCTTATCATAATTTAATACAGCCTGCAACAGATATTTGGATGACCGTATATCTATACGGTTGGCAGAACTATGATACCCTTCACCATCCGTCCAGTTCTTAATTACCGAACTCGGAGTAAAAGTGCGAGTCTGACGGCTTGTAAAATCATACGCACCTTTCACTTCCGCCCTCAATCCGTCAATAATATTGACTCTGATAAAAGCTGAAGAATTCAACCGGGCCGTTTCGATATGATTGGTGACCTGCTCCATATAAGCAATAGGGCTGATTTTTGTACTAGACCATAAATAAGAGGCATAAGGTTCCGCACCGGAATATATCCCAGCATCTGGCTCTGCAACTGGACACATTGTCAAAACCTGATTTGCCTGCTGATCTTTGCCATCCACACGCCCACCATCTTTCCAGTCCATTGACGGAGCCATATTAACGCCTAAAGTGATGCGATCATACAATTTTGTCTCCACATTAGCCCGCAGATTCAAACGTTTGTAAGCACTCTCTATAGCAATACCTTGCTGGTCTATATATCCCAGAGAAAGCCGGTATTGAGTATTCCCTCTACCATTTGAAACAGAAAGCTGATAATTCTGCATCGGAGCCAAACGATAAAATTCATCCTGCCAGTCAATTAGTCTTAATCCACCGTAACCGGGCTGTGTCCATCGCGGGTCATTCATATACTCATAGTTTACCCGATTACCATTCAAGGCATAACGGGTATCCCAATCATCATCTGCCGTAGCTCCTTTTCCTCCTAAAGCAGCAAGGTATCTACTATTGTTATAGGCAGTCCGGAAAGTGATCCACTCTTCCGGGCTTAGTACATCTATTTTCTTTTCCAATTGTTGGATACTGAATGCAGCAGAAAACTGTACCCGGACTTTATCATCCTTATTAGCCATTTTAGTTGTAATCAAAACAACACCATTAGCACCACGAGAACCGTAAATAGCAGAAGATGAAGCGTCTTTCAAAACTTCAATCGACTGAATATCATTTGGGTTGATACTTCCCAAATCATCTATCGGAATTCCATCTACTACATATAAAGGAGTGGCATCCGCATTAATGGAAGCAGCTCCGCGCACACGAATCTGTAATTCTGATCCCGGCGCACCATTAGTTGACCGTACTTCTACTCCCGCCAACTGCCCCTGCAATGAAGAGGCAAGATTGGGTGCCGGACGGTCTTCAAGTTTCGCTGCATCAACTTTGGCAATGGCCCCGGTCACATTCCCCCTTTTGGCTGTACCATAACCGATTACAACCACTTCGTCCATTTGCACGTCATTTTCGCTCATCCTGATGGCAAAAACACTCTTTCCTTTAATAGAAATAGTCTGTGAAGCATATCCCAAATAAGACACCTCAATTGTCTTAGCTTTATCAGGAACTGCAAGAGTAAATTTGCCATCCACATTGGTAATTGTCATTCCAGACTTCCCTTCTGCTACAATAGTTGCCCCGATCAACGGTTCATTTCGTTCATCAACCACCGTACCGGATATGGTACGTTTTTGTGCAAATACTGTGACCGAATGGAGAGCCGAAATCATCATCAAGAAGAAAAATATATATTTTCTTCTCCAACAGCTAATCTCACAAACAGTGCTTTTCATACATTCTAGTTTTCATTTAATAATATTAGTTTTATACAATCTTATAAACCATGGTAATACAAAATCCAGTTATCAATTCAACAGCAAATATAGCGGCATACATGAAGCTGCTCATGCATTTTTCTCCATATACCATGCACATTTGTCCACCTGAACATTCTTATATAGTCCCTCTTTCTTTTTTTCAGGTTATTCAAGAAATTCAATGCAAAAGTCTGAATTTAAACTTTAAAATTACGTGCTATTTATCTATCTTTACCGCAAATCTAAAAAAACACAATCATTATTATCACTATACAAGTATGAGATTCTTCATTAAAGCTACAATTTTCTTTTTTATATGTACATGTATTATATATCCGGCAAACGCCTCCATAGAAATACATGCTAGGAATCTGACTGCCACTGACGGATTAGCCAATAATTCTATCAGGCATATCTATCAAGACAGCAAAGGATTCATTTGGTTTTCTACTTTAAATGGCCTGAGCCGTTATGATGGAAATTCATTTGTTACTTTCCGTCCCCAGAGCGGTGAAGAACTGTCATTAGCGGATCATCGTATCAGAAGTGTACAGGAAGACTCCGACGGATTCCTATGGATTACAACTTCCGCGGAACAAATCAGTTGTTATGATTTGAAAAAAGACTGTTTTGTAGATTTCACCGGCAAAGGAGAAATGAAAGACCGTTATAATGAAGTCACAATCCTCCCTAATAAGGATATATGGCTTTGGGGAAGGGTGCAAGGCTGCCGGAAAATTACTTATAAAAACAACAAATTCAGTTCGGAAACATATTCTACCGACAACCATAAACTAAAATCCGACAATATACGTTTTCTTAGTGTATTTGATTCAAATTCCATTTGGATTGGTACAGGAAAAGGGCTGTATTTACTTAAAGATAACACGCTCGAATGTATAGATTCGACTCACTACTTCCTTCAAAGCGCAGTCATTGATAATACTATTTACTTCATAACATCAGAGGGATTTATTTGGAAATACAACCAGCAGCACCTCACGAAAGTTGCCAATACTGCCACATCAACTGATTTTTTGCTAACAGGCAATATTGTATTACGTAACGAATGGCTGTTATTTACCAAACAAGGCGGAATCTTATTCAATCCCAAGACCAATACAACCAGAATTGCTCCGGAAGAGCTCAATATCCGTAATGGATTGGTAGTGAAAGATAACCGCAACAACTACTGGGTTCATAATCAGACTGGATACATTAACTATATTCAAAAAGAATCCGGTAGTGTCAAAAAGATTGATGTAAGATCGTCAAAGCTTCCATATTTCATTGATTACGAACGCTATCATGTCTATCATGACTCCAGAGACATTATATGGATAACGACTTATGGGAACGGACTTTTTGCCTATAATCCTACTACTAAAGAACTGGAACATTTTACCGCAACCGCCAATCATACAAATCCCATCGCCTCAAACTATCTTCAATATATAATAGAAGATCACTCGGGCAATTTATGGACAAGTAGCGAATATTCCGGTATATCCCAAATTGAAATCATAAATAAAGGGGCTGCAAAAGTATATCCCGAAGGTGAATTAAATATCGACAGGGCAAATGCCATCCGCTTCATATCCCACATGCAAGATGACGAAGTATGGATAACAACGCGTGCAGGCGGATTATATATCTACGATAATAAACTAACAAAACAGAAAAGCAAAAAGTATTATGATATAAATATCTATTCTGCATGTGAGGATAGTAAAGGTAATATATGGTTGGGAACACGCGGGAAAGGGCTCCAAGTCGGAGACGACCAACACTATATACATCAGGCAACCGATACAAATTCCTTAGCTGCCGATCCAGTATTCTGCATTTTGCAAGACCGCAAACAACGTATGTGGATAGGAACGTTCGGCGGAGGACTTGATCTCGCTGTTCCTAAAAAAGACAAATACATATTCCGGCATTTTTTCAATAAGACTTATGGCCAAAAGGAAATCCGCACTATCTGCGAAGACCGTAACGGATGGATATGGGTAGGAACCAGTGAAGGTGTTTTTGTATTCGATCCTGACCGTATTATAAAAGACCCGAACGATTTTTACCAATACAATCTGGATAACCATGCCCTGAAAAGCAATGAAATAAAATCAATTATACAAGATAAGAAAGGCAGGATATGGATTGCCGAATCAGGTATCGGATTTTGCGTAGCCAATATAAAGAATGATTATAAAGATATATCCTTTACTCACTATACGGTCAATGATGGACTTGTCCACAGTGTAGTACAAGCTTTCATTGAAGATGATGAAGGAAATATCTGGGTATCCACCGAATATGGGATTTCTTGTTTTAACCCGGAAAACAAAATATTCAACAATTACTTCTTTTCTAATGATATATTGGGGAATGTATATACAGAAGGATGTGCCAAATTAAAAGATGGTCGTTTGGCTTTCGGCACCAACCACGGACTTATAATACTCAATACTAAGCAAATTAAAAACAAAGAGAAAATTCCGTCCGTTACATTTACAGACTTAAAGTTAAACGGAATATCAGTCCGTCCTGCCGATATGGACTCTCCATTGACAGCCGCTCTGGCATATACAGATGCCATCAGTCTGAAATATTACCAAAGTTCCTTTGTCATAGACTTCTCCACTTTTGACTATCCCATTTCGACTAATACAAGGTTCAGCTACAAACTTGAAGGATATGACGATGACTGGAGTATTCCTTCTACATTAAACTTTGCAGCTTATAAAAACTTACCGGCAGGTACCTACTATCTACATGTCAAAGCCTGCAGCGTATCAGGTATATGGAGTGATAACGAGGAGACACTTGAAATCAAAGTAACTCCCCCTTTTTGGGCAACCGGATGGGCTTTCTTTGTTTACATACTCATTGCAGGCATTATCATGTATTTTGTATATCGTACTATCAGGAATATTAACAACTTGCGGAATAAAATTAAAGTAGAAAAGCAATTAACAGAATACAAGTTAGTATTTTTCACCAATATCTCACATGAATTCAGAACTCCGCTTACACTAATACAAGGGGCTTTGGACAGAATCCACCGTACCCACAATATCCCCAAGGAGATACGTTACTCTATCAAACTAATGGACAAAAGTACCCAGCGTATGCTGCGTCTGATCAACCAATTACTTGAATTCCGGAAAATGCAGAACAACAAACTCGCCCTTTCACTTGAAGAAACTGACGTTATCGCTTTCTTATATGAAATCTACCTAAGCTTTCAGGATACAGCCGAATCCAAGAATATGGATTTCAAATTTATACCATCCGTCAATTCATACAAAATGTATATTGATAAAGGTAATATCGACAAAATCGCCTACAATCTTTTATCAAATGCTTTCAAATATACTCCTTCCGGTGGAAAGATAGAATTCAGCATTTATATTGATAAACAGAAACAGCTATTAATCATGAAAGTAACGGATACAGGTGTAGGCATACCCAAAGAAAAACGTAATGAGCTGTTTAAACGTTTCATGCAAAGCAGTTTTTCTAGCGACAGTATAGGAGTAGGTTTACATCTTACCCATGAACTGGTTCATGTTCACAAAGGGAACATCTGCTATGAAGAAAATCCGTCAGGTGGTTCTATTTTCATTGTAACTTTACCTACTGATTCTTCCATTTATCAATCTAACGACTTCCTTATTCCTGAAAATGCCATATTAAAAGAAGAAGCACAAAACCATCCTTCGCTTTCTGCTCTTAATGAGGAAAATGCTCACTCTGAATCAGAAGAAGAAATAGATAAAGAAGTAGAAAATATAGAGAAAGAACTAAAAACAGAACTGAACGCATCTGATCAAGAGGGTCCTCTAAACAAACGGAAAATACTTATTATCGAGGATGACAATGACGTACGGGAATTCTTGAAAGAAGAACTGACCCCATATTTCGAGGTTGCTGCCGAAGCGGATGGAAAAAATGGTCTGGAGTATGCCCATAATAATGATATAGACCTCATTATCAGCGATGTCATGATGCCTGGATATAATGGTTTCGAGATAACCCGTAAACTAAAAAGTGACTTTAGTACCAGTCATATTCCTATAATCCTACTTACAGCCCTGAATGCAGCGGAAAGCCATCTGGAAGGAGTGAAAAGCGGTGCAGACTCTTACATAACAAAACCTTTCAGTACCAAACTGTTACTGGCAAGCATATTCAAACTGATAGAACAGCGTGACAAACTAAAGGAGAAGTTTTCCAATGACTTGTCAGCCAAACGTCCTGTGATGTGTACATCGGATAAAGACAAGGAGTTTGTCGAAAATCTGACCAAGATAGTGGAAGAACAACTGACTAACCCTGAATTTACTGCCGATGATTTTGCTTCTATGATGTCACTGGGTCGCACCATCTTTTACCGTAAAGTGCGTGGAGTGACCGGATATACTCCCAAAGAATATCTTCGTATCATGCGAATGAAGAAAGCTGCTGAATTGTTGTCAACCAAGAAATATACCGTATCTGAAGTAACTTATATGGTCGGCATCAATGACCCGTTCTATTTCAGCAGATGTTTTAAGGCTCAATTTGGCATCTCTCCTTCCAGTTATCAGAAAAGATACCAAGAGGGCATAAGAGAAACAGAAATAAACGAAGATTAATAAATATATTTATGTGTTTGTGAACATATGTACATGTTTAATGGAATTTTTTCACTAGTCGGAATAAAAAGTTCAGACTAATTTTGTCTCAGAAAAAATTATCAACACATTTAATTATAGCATTATGAAAAGATCAGTATTAATTTTAAGCCTGGCAGCCTTTGTATTATCAAGCAACGCACAAGTATTAAAAAGCAATCTGCTAAATGGATATAAACAAGGTGATAAATTGGAAAAAGCTACATATAATAAAGCTGATGCTCCGATAAAAATAGATACCTGGTGTGAAGCATTCTCTTCCCAAACTGACAAGAATGCCGGTAGTCCCATTACCGGACAAGAGCTCAGTTATGAGGGATATACGGAAAAAGGAGTATCTATCAAAATAGGAGAACTCCCGGAAAATGTGAAAGGTTCAAGATTTAGCGTATATTCCATTTCTGAAAAGAATGACTATTGCAGGGGAACTTTATACCTTTCATTTTTGGCAAACTTTTCCTCCGTCGCTTCCAGTCGCTTAGGCGATTTCATTGCTCTTTCCCCTGTTCATACTGGCGGTAATCTGCGTGCCAGAGTATATGTCGGTAAGATAGACGATGAACATATCCGATTCGGGACTAATCTGTTAAGAGTTAATGCAGAATCCTTCAAAAGCCATGCGCTTAATAAGACGCATCTATTGGTTCTCAAACTGGATTATAAAAAGAACGAGGTTTCATTATTTGTAGACCCAGCCTTAACAGCAGAAGAACCTCAACCCGATGTGGTAGCGAAGGGGGACGAAGATAATAACAAATTAAAAGGGGGGATTCGTTCTATTTCATTTAGGAACCGCGATGATTTGACCGGAAATGTCGGTAACTTCCGCTTCTCTTCCAGTTGGGCAGGTGTGATAGCTCAATAAAAATCTATTTTTATTATTGCATTATGATGTAATATGGAGCATTGAATTGTGTACAATGCTCCATTGTTTTTACAATCATGTCACTTAAATTCACTTCTGTCATTTTACATCATAATAAGTATTATCCTCCTCCTTCACATAAAGAAAAAAAATGACTTATCTTTAATAGACAAGCTTTCTGTTTTTAATAAACTATTGAGGAGTTTATTAAAAACGGTATCCAAGTTTATTATAAATTATAAATTTCGATTTTAAGGTTCTCCCTGTACTTTTTCATAACAAAAAAGACTGCGAACCTTATAAAGATTTGCAGCCTTTAGCTTATACGGTAACTCTCACAGCTTAACTATTGTAAGGAGCTTCTGATATATTGTTATAATATTGTACTATTCTATTTTCATTCTTTTTTAAATTCTTTATCCATTAATCTTTCCGCTTGCAAATATACAAAATTAAAAAGGCTTTGTCAAGAGTGCGCTACTATAAGAAAAAGTATTTGTAACAAAGTTCCATATCTAATACCTTACAACCATAATATCGCTATTTGTGGATAAAACTACATACAAAATGGAATTTTTTCATCATAGCTATTTGCAGAATCAACCTAATTTTGTCATACAGGTCTAAAAGAATTATTAATCATATATAAATATCACAGAAATTATGAAACACATCCTTTTTTATGCATTATTCTTTATTTTAAAGATTGCGTCGGCACAAGCCCAAAGTCTTGACCAGCCGAAGAACTATCCAGCAGATGCTATTTCTTCTTTTGCTGAACGTCTGGAACCTATGGGACGCATCTTGGAAGACGATAATTATTATGTGTGGTGTTGTGCACCAATTATAGATGAAAAGAATAAAGTACATGTATTTTATTCACGTTGGGAAAAAAAGTATGAAATGAAAGGATGGCTGGGGCATTGTGAAATCGCACACGCCGTAGCCGACCAACCGGAAGGCCCATACAAATATGTATCAACAGTACTGTCCCCCCGCCCGGGCTATTTTGATGGTAATACATGTCACAATCCAAGCATTTATAAAATAGACGGTCGTTACTGGCTATTTTACATGGGAGCAACCAATGGTAAATTTGGAACGAAACGTATCGGATACGCTGTAGCAAACTCTATTTGGGGACCGTGGGAAAGATGCGAAAAACCATTATTAATGCCTGGAAATACAGGTGAATGGGATGATTATATTACCACTAATCCAGCTTTCTTAAAACATCCGGACGGAAAATACTGGCTTTATTATAAATCTTGTAATGAAAATGAATATGTGAACCAACATATCAATGGTATTTCAGGTAACCGGAAATATGGGGTAGCTTTTGCAGATAAAATCACAGGACCTTATCGACGATATGAAAAAAATCCGATCGTCGATTTCTCCGGTTTCGGAGAAAACAGGCAAGTAGAAGATGCGTATATCTGGTATGAAAACGGTATATTCAAAATGTTAATGAGAGATATGGGGTTCTACGACCATACAGTGGGGCTCTATTTCGAATCCAAAGACGGGCTGAACTGGCAAAACCCTCAAATTGGTTGGTTTGGAGCAGAGCATTATATCAAACAACCACCCGCTCCTAAACATCTCAAACGTTATGGACGTTTCGAACGCCCGCAAGTACTAATGAAAAATGGAAAACCGGCTTACCTTTTCACGGCTTCCCAAGGGGGAAAAGCAGAAACATCTTCAGGTTTCGTCTTTAAAATCAAGCCCGAATAAACGAACATAGAACTTAAAGTACACTTATAAAAAACTGTTATGAAAAAAATTATATTGATATTATTTACCTTGTTGCAATTCCCGGCAAACGCAAAAGACTTGCCTCACTCCTCCTATTGGCACGGAGAAGAAAGAACTCTTCGATATAAACCCGAAGGAGAAGAGTTTGTAATAACCAATGGAAATAAAAGATTTACTAGAGCTATTTATGGAACTAATACCGGCTTTCGTTTTGAAACCAGTGACTTCCCCGAATTCGGACTTTACATGCCTAACCTCGGTGGAAGTGTATATATGGCTATATCTACCCCCTCAAATATTACTTGGATAAAAGATATGGAATTCATTGAATCTCGTTTTAAATCCGGGCAACGCACCTACATTGTGAGAGACAGGAGACATCTAGGAAACGGCAGTCTGACAATTGATGCTGTAGCTATGTCCGATGGCGATGGATTAGTAGTAAGATACAAAGCCAAAGACATCCCTGCCGGCACTAAAATCTTGTGGATATATGGGGGAGCCAACAATCAGAAATTCGGACGTGAGGGAGACTTGAATTCCGACCCAGCCGATTGTTTTTTTATTAAAGCCAACAATTGTTCCGGAAATATATATCAAATTAATCAAAACAAATTTACGATACAATACGGGCACCACACCAGCAACAGAGCTTCTCAACATAAAGTAATGTCCATAGCAGGAACCTTTCCTATCGGAACTGATATAAAAGAAGTGGATGGAAACCTTATTGACCAATTGGACGAACTTATCACATCCCGCAAATCAAACAAACCGGTTATCATAGCAAAATATCCGGTTAGTACCATTCCTTTCTATATTGAACTGCACAACCCTAAAAGTCATAGTGAGTTTCAATATAATGATCTCAGTAATGTTTTCAACAAAGGTGTTGAGTTCAGAACCCAAATAGCTTCCAGAATCAAAATAAAAACACCTGATCCATTTCTGAACACATTAGGAGGCACCTTCTCTGGAGCGGAAGATGCTGTATGGCAATCTCCATCGTATCTACATGGAGCCACCTGTTTCCGCGAATTACTTCTTACCGGTTGGAGAGGGGCTTATCTCGCAGACTTGATGGGATTAGAAGATAGGGCAAAAACTCACTTTAACGGTTATCTTAATTCGCAAGTTATAGATGTTCCCGTCACATTACCCCATCTTCAGGACACAGCCCTAAACCTCGCACGGTCTGCAAAAATATGGGGAACCCCCATGTATAGTAATGGTTATATAGGAAGAGTTCCTAATAGAAGAGACGTCATGCATCATTATGATATGAATCTAGTCTTTATAGACCAACTGTTGTGGCATCTCAAATGGACCGGAGATCTTGATTACGCACGAGAAATATATCCTGCCCTCCAACGTCACTTTACATGGGAAAAAAAACTATTCGACCCCGATAACGACGGGTTATATGATGCCTATGCTTGTATCTGGGCTTCAGACGCATTACAATACAATGGCGGTAAAGTGACACATTCTACTGCATATAACTACCGGGCAAATAAAATAATGGCAGAAATATCCGAAAAATTAGGAAAAGATCCAAGCATATACAAAAAAGAAGCAGAACTTATATTATCTGCCATAAACAAAGAATTATGGATAAAAGACAAAGGATGGTGGGCGGAGTTTAAAGATAATATGGGAAACCGGATACGACATGACAACGCTGCCATATGGACTATTTATCATGCAATAGATTCTGATATACATGATCCCTTCAAGGCATATCAGGCAACCCGATATATAGATACGGAAATCCCCCACATCCCCGTCATGGGAAAAGGTTTGAAGGATACTGCCAATTATGTGATTTCAACAACAAACTGGCAACCTTATATGTGGTCTATCAACAATGTCGCTTTCGGAGAAATCTCACATACCGCCCTTGCTTATTGGCAAACAGGACGTTATGAAGAGGCTTTCAAAATGTTCAAAGGAGCTGTTCTGGATGCGATGTACCTTGGTTCAGGTCCGGGAAATGTCACACAATTGTCATTCTATGACGCAGCCCGCAGAGAGACATATCGTGATTTTGCCGATGGAATAGCGACAGGGGTACGTGCTCTTGTACAGGGTATGTACGGTATCATGCCAGATCTTATTAATAATAGACTAACGATAAGACCCGGATTCCCCGATGATTGGAATTTTGCAGAAATTGAAACTCAAAATATGGCATATACTTTTGAAAGGAAAGGCAATATAGAAAGGTATTCTATAACTCCTAATTTACTCAAAAAAGATGTCAGCTTGTCAATGGAAATAAAAGCTATAAGAAACAAAATTAAATCTATCAAAGTAAATGGAAAAGATACACCCTATACTTTACTTACAACCACTATTTTATCTCCAGAAATTAAGTTTGAGGCAGGAATAGCTGACAAATACGATATCACGATAGAATGGGACGGAGAAAAAATAAACAGAGACATGATATCTGTCAATGTAGCCAATGGCAGCCAGTTCAGACTAAATATTCCTTATAAATCAGGAAAAATATATGACCCGCAAAACGTTCTGCGTCATGCAAACTTAAAGAATGACATACTAACCGGCACTATAACCGCTCAAAACGGACATCGCACTGTATTTGTCAATATCACCAATGGAAATATGAATTATTGGCTTCCCATAGATATAAATGTCAACAATCCGCTTGATATCGTTTGTGATTCTGAATCTTCTTCTCTTATTTTTACCTTGAAAAACAATATGGATAAAGTGATAAAAGGTGATTTGTATATCAATGGTAAAAAGGTGAATGAAAACATCAATATAGAAGCTCATGGAAAAAACAACTATGAATTTGATATTCCCATTGCATCTTCAGGAACTAATAGAATAAAAGTCAAATCCGGAAAAGACACTTACTCTTTTCGAGCCATCAATTGGAATATCTCTGTACCGGAAAAATCAGTTTATAAGACGGTAGACATGAAGAAAATATTTAATGACAAAGTAAGTAATATATTCGCTTATGGAAAATATATGTTCCCAAGATGGAAATACACCACATTACAAGTTCCGACCCAAGGTATGGGACAATGGTGTCATCCTCAAAGTATTTCTGTTATTGATGACCGTGGAATAAGAAATAAGGCTTCAAGAAATAACAATAGATTCATTATGCCACAAGGAATACCTTTCAGTACTCCAGGAGAAAAAGAATATAATAATATTGCATTCACCACATTATGGGATAACTACCCGACTTCCATTAATATACCACTAAACGGTAAAGCTTCTAAAGCCTATTTCCTCATTGCAGCTTCCACTTATTATATGCAATCTCATATAGTAAATGGCGAAATCAAAATAGAATATACAGATGGACAAAAAGAAGTACTGAAACTTATATTACCAGATAATTTAATTCCTTTAGATCAGGATATATTCGTAGATGGATATGCTTTCAACACTAAAGATCCACGTCCGTGGAGAGTACGCCTTAAAACAGGTGATGTAAGCAAATATCATGCAGGCGAACTTGGAAAAACAATATCGAACAACCCGATATCTATTGATGGTGGTATGGCTACAATGCTTGATCTGCCACTCAATCCAGTTAAAGAATTAAAATCATTATCTTTGGAGACGACAGCCAATGAAGTCGTGATAGGATTGATGGGAGTAACGCTAGTCAAATAGCCACAGAATGAGGGTGATCAATGATACACCCTCATTCTATATATTTCTGGACACTGTCCATAATATTCCTACTGATAACTGATTTCTATTTTACTATCAATATTGTATTCTTGTCTTACTTGACTCTTATCTTCCACTTCCAAATAAATTTCACTTAATCGAACTTTTTTTCCATACACTATCTTTCCCGCTGTTTTCACTTGTGCTCGAATATTAAATAGATAGAAGTTCTCAATACGTAAACTATCATTCCACCCCGAAGCTGTAATGAAACATTTAGATCTTTTCGCTCTTACATGAGAGAAATAAACATTGCGAAAGTGTGGATACCCTTTTTCTTTAGGTTCTACTGGAGTCAGCATTATTTTCCAATGTGCAGGAATCTCCCTACTTTCATATTCTACAGGTAATTTCGAATAACTATATTTTGGATGCCAGTTCAAATCCACCTCCAATACATTAGATACACTATCAGCCTCAACTCCTGTGACATAAATATTCTCTACTGTCCCACCACGATTCATAGACGATTTAAGCCGTAATACAGATCCTGTGCCATACGCTATCAGATCATGAGCCAGTACATTACGAATAGAACCGGAAGTCTCACTTCCGCAAGTCAGTAACCCTGCACCTTTACGGGCAATACAGTTACGAACCACCACATTCTCCGTGGGACGATTCACACGCAGTCCGTCGGCGTCACGCCCTGCCTTAATACAAATATTATCATCGTTGCAATCCACATCACAGTTTTCTACCAGAATATTGGTAGATGAATCAATATCAATGCCATCCGTACTTGGTCCGTGACCTCCTACATTATTATTAATAGTAAGTCCGCTCACCGAACAATGATCCGAATACAAAATCTGACAAGCCCAGAATCCCGTACGCACCAACGTAAAGTCTTTCAACGTGATATGCTTGCTGTTGGAAACCAGTACTCCCCTCACCCGCTTGCAATCATAATCCACAATCCAACGCAGATTCTTCTTCTCATATTCCTCCCGCATCGCCCAATATTTATCCCAGAATACTTTTCCGCGGCAATCGATAAAACCTTCCCCCGTAAGAGCGGCATTTTCCGCATCCATTATATTGATAACGGCCGAAGGCCATGTCATTTCGATACCGGCAATGCGGGAAGGAAATTCCGGATAGTCCTGAATATTATCACTCGCAAGCAAGGTAGTACCTTTACTAAGATGCAGATTCACACCACTCTTGATAAACAAAGCACCTATTTTATAATACCCCGGGGCAACAACTACCGTACCTCCTCCCTGTTGGTGACAAGCATCAATAGCGGCCTGGATAGCAGGAGTACTGAATACGGAAGTGTCATTCCGCAACCCGAACTTTCCGGCATCCCATTCTGTGTTTTCCGGAGTCCTCTGCGCCCCCACCTGATCGGCCCACGACAAATCCGGCTCTGCAGATACACTTCCCCAATCATAAGCAGGAATCGTCTTTTTCGGAGTTGTAAAACCAATCAAGGCCAATAGTACAATAGATAAAAGATACTTCATAATTACTTCTTTTAGTTCACGTTGCAAAATTATCGCATATCATCAAAGAGGTAATGGACAGATGTACGCAAAAGATAGAATATTATATCATACGGACAATTAACTTGAAAGGGTGCACAATTGTATATAGTCTTTGTACATTTCTCCATTTCATACATCACAAAAAGGAGTAATTTTGCGAGTGAATAAATACAATAAGGTCCAAACCGATAAAACAAATATGAGAAGAATTGCAATTTATCTATTGTGCATATTCATGTTACTGCCTGTTGTAACAATGACAGCACAACCTGGTTATAACTACTCAAAGTTACAACGGGAGAAACTAAACCGCGGCGTAGTTGCCATTCGCGAAAACCCTTCAGAAGTAATCGTTTCGTGGAGGTATCTTTCTTCCGATCCGATACAAACCGGTTTCAACGTATACAGAGACGGGAAGAAATTGACAGACACTCCCATCACTGTCAGCACCCTGTTCCGTGATAAGAATAACAGTCAGAAAACGGCTGTTTACGAAGTGCGTCCTGTTCTAAAAGGAAAGGAGACGCATCACATTGACGGTACATACACATTCCCGGAAAACGCGCCTCTCGGCTATCTGGAAATTCCCCTGCAAAAACCGGCAGACGGAATAACTCCGGCAGGTGATACCTACACGTACAGTCCCAATGATGCTTCCATCGGTGACGTAGACGGTGACGGCGAATACGAAATTATCCTCAAATGGGATCCCAGCAATTCACACGACAATGCACACGAAGGTTATACAGGCGAAGTATACATCGATTGTTACCGAATGAACGGAGAACAACTATGGCGTATCAACTTGGGTAAAAACATACGTGCAGGAGCTCATTATACTCAATTCATGGTGTACGATCTGGATGGTGACGGCAAAGCGGAAGTAGTGATGCGGACTGCCGACGGAACAGTGGACGGAAAAGGAAAAGTAATTGGAAATGCTGATGCAGACTATCGCGAAGCCGGTACTTTTGACCCAAGCAGGAATCAAATGATGAAGCAAGGACGTATTCTGAAAGGCAAAGAATACCTGACTGTTTTTTCAGGAGACACCGGTGAAGCCTTACATACCATCGACTATATCCCTGCCCGCGGCAACGTTGCCGACTGGGGAGACGCAAAAGGTAACCGAAGCGACCGCTTCCTGGCTTGTGTAGCCTATCTTGACGGAGTACACCCAAGTGTTGTCATGTGCCGAGGCTACTACACACGCACCGTTCTGGCGGCCTTCGACTGGAACGGAAAAGAACTGAAGAACCGATGGGTATTCGACAGCAACCATCCCGGATGCGAGCAGTACGCCGGACAAGGAAACCACAATCTGCGTGTAGGCGATGTGGATGGTGACGGATGCGACGAAATCATTTACGGTTCCTGTGCTATCGACCACAACGGCAAAGGACTTTATTCTACCCGAATGGGACATGGAGACGCCATCCACCTGACACATTTTGACCCTTCCCGTAAAGGTCTGCAAGTATGGGACTGCCACGAAAACAAACGTGACGGAAGTACGTACAGAGATGCCGCCACCGGAGAAGTGTTATTACAGATAAAAAGCAATACCGATGTAGGACGTTGTATGGCCGCCGACATTGACCCGACTCATCCGGGTGTGGAAATGTGGTCAGGAGATTCACAAGGAATTCGAAACGTAAAAGGAGAAATCATAGCCCCTAAAATGAGAAATATGCCGACCAATATGGCTGTCTGGTGGGATGGAGACCTATTACGCGAACTATTGGATAGAAACATGATTATTAAATACGACTGGGAAAACAAAAAGTTTGTTCCGCTTATCAAATTCACAGGAACTCTTTTCAACAATGGAACGAAATCGAATCCTTGTTTCCAAGGTGACATTATAGGCGATTGGCGGGAAGAAGTACTCGTACGCTCCGAGAACAACGCTGCTCTCCGGCTCTACGTTTCGACTATTCCGACCGAATACAGATTCCACACCTTCCTTGAAGAACCGATATACAGAATCAGTATCGCTACCCAAAATGTAGGCTATAACCAGCCAACACAACCGGGATTCTATTTCGGACCGGACCTTATAAAAATGAAAGGTACTTTCAGAGGATATCAATTCAAGTAAGTTAAGAGACTATCATGAAACACAAATTATTTCTTTTCACATTTCTCCTGGCTATACTGTCCGCCATTAATATACAGGCATCCGAACGCAAAAAATACAATTTCAACAGCGAATGGAAGCTGCGGATAGGAGACTTTCCTAAAGCCAAAGATACAAAATTCGACGACAGTAAATGGAAACAAGTAACTTTGCCCCATGCCTTCAATGAAGATGAAGCATTCAAACTTTCCATTGAACAATTGACAGATACAGTGGTATGGTATCGCAAGAGTTTCCAGATTCCGGAACTGAAAAGTAATCAGAAAGTATTCGTCGAATTTGAAGGAGTACGCCAACGCGGAGACTTCTATCTTAACGGACATTATCTAGGCAGACACGAAAACGGTGTTATGGCGGTAGGGTTCGACCTGACTCCACATATCAAAGAGGGTGAGAACGTGATTGCCGTTCGCACCGACAACGACTGGATGTACAGAGAAGAAGGAACTAACTCCAAGTTCCAGTGGAACGACCGCAATTTCAATGCCAACTATGGCGGTATTCCTAAAAACGTCTTCTTGTACGTTACTGATAATGTATATCAGACTCTTCCCCTATATAGCAACCTGAAAACGACAGGCGTATACGTCTATGCCCAAGACTTCGACATCCAAGGACGCAAAGCAACAATTCATGCCGAATCGGAAGTCAGAAATGACAGTAAAGCTCCCCGGCAATTCAGCTATCAAGTGAGTGTACTTGATGCAGACGGCAAACTAATGAAAACTTTCCAAGGTGATAAAGTGACTTTGAAAGCCGGAGAGACTAAAACGGTAAAAGCATCCGCCACCCTCCATAATCTTCACTTCTGGAGTTGGGGGATATGGTTACTTGTATACGGTAAAAACCGCTCTGAAAGATGACAACAATCAGGTATTCGATGAAGTAAGTACCCGCACCGGCTTCCGCAAGACACGTTTTGCCGAAGGAAAGATATGGTTGAACGACCGTGTTATCCAAATGAAAGGGTATGCACAGCGCACCAGCAACGAATGGCCGGCAGTAGGTCTGTCCGTACCTGCCTGGTTGAGCGATTTTTCTAATGACCTGATGGTGAAAGGAAACGCGAATCTGGTTCGCTGGATGCACGTTACTCCGTGGAAACAGGATGTAGAATCCTGCGACCGTGTAGGTCTGATACAGGCAATGCCTGCCGGAGATGCAGAAAAAGACCGTGAAGGACGTCAATGGGAACAACGGGTAGAGTTGATGCGAGACGCGATTATCTACAACCGTAATAATCCGAGTATCCTGTTCTACGAATGTGGCAACAAAGCCATCAGCCGCGAACACATGATAGAAATGAAAGCAGTCCGCAACAAATACGACCCGTTCGGCGGACGTGCCATCGGATCACGTGAAATGTTGGATATCCGCGAAGCGGAATACGGTGGCGAAATGCTGTACATCAACAGAAGCGAACATCATCCGATGTGGGCGACCGAATATTGCCGCGACGAAGGTTTAAGAAAGTACTGGGATGAATATAGCTATCCTTTCCACAAAGAAGGTGACGGACCACTTTATAAAGGACAACCGGCCACTGACTATAACCGCAACCAAGATGAACTTGCCATCACCATGATAGCCCGCTGGTATGATTATTGGCGTGAGCGTCCCGGAACGGGTAACAGAGTCAGCTCCGGCGGTACTAAAATTATCTTCTCCGACACCAATACCCACTACCGGGGTGCGGAAAACTACCGAAGAAGTGGAGTGACGGACGCGATGCGTATCGAAAAAGATGCTTTCTACGCACATCAGGTAATGTGGGACGGATGGGTAGATACGGAAAAAGACCAGACCTACATCATCGGACACTGGAACTATCCGGATAATACGGTAAAACCTGTGCAGGTAGTATCTACCGGAGAAGAGGTGGAACTTTTCCTGAATGGTAACTCTCTAGGTAAAGGCAAACGCCAATACAATTTTCTCTTTACTTTCGACAACGTAACCTTCAAACCGGGCAAGCTGGAAGCTGTCAGCTACAATAAAGCAGGAAAAGAAATCAGCCGCTATGCTGTAAATACAGCCGGTGAACCTGCCAGCCTGAAACTTACCGCTATCCAAAACCCCGAAGGTTTTCATGCAGACGGTGCGGATATGGCATTGATACAGGTGGAAGTGGTAGATAAAGACGGAAAACGCTGTCCATTGGACAACCGTACCGTTCAGTTCACACTCAACGGTCATGCGGAATGGCGTGGAAGTATTGCCCAAGGTGAAAACAATCATATTCTTGATACAAACCTTCCGGTAGAATGTGGTATCAACCGCGCACTGATCCGCAGTACGAGTACCGCCGGGAAAGTAACTCTGACGGCACAGGCAAAAGGACTTCCGACTGCCACTCTCGCATTGGAGACGGTACCTGTAAAAGTGACTGGAGGTTTGAGTACCTATCTTCCACAGTCTACCTTGAAAGGTAGACTGGATAGAGGAGAAACACCTTCTACCCCTTCTTACAAAGACAGCAAAAAGGGTGTACGAATCGTTTCGGCAAAAGCCGGTTCCAACAATAATGATGCTGAAAAAAGCTACGATGATATCGAACTGACCGAATGGAAGAATGACGGTAAACTAAGCACTGCATGGATTACCTATACATTGGAAAGAGATGCCGAAATAGACGATATATGCATCAAACTGCAAGGATGGCGTTCACGAAGTTACCCGCTGGAAGTATATGCCGGCAACACCTTGATTTGGAGCGGAAACACGGATAAAAGCCTGGGATATATTCATCTCGATGTAGAAAAGCCCGTACGTGCTAATACGATAACCATCCGCTTGAAAGGAAACACTAGCGACAAAGATGCTTTCGGACAGATTATCGAAGTAGAGGCTAAAGCGGCCAATACAATGGAATTGGAAAAAAGCAGTAGCAAACACCAGTTGAGAATCATCGAAGTTGAGTTTCTCGAAACAATCAAATAAAAAAGTTCCGGCAATGTTGTTTATTTGCCTGCCATCAAGTATCTTTGTTCATAAACTGAATTTTAACGCTTATGTGTAAACAACCGGATATCCTAGAAAGTGAAAAGATTCACTTTGCAGTCATGGCAATAGAAGCTGGAGCACGCGAAATGGGAATTTCTCCTATGGAAATGCGCCGACGTTTAGAGAAAATGAATCTAATCAAACGTCTTCTACTGGACAATTACGAAGTGATGCACACACAAAGTCTAAAACATGTAGGCGAGGATGTGGTCGAGGCTTTGAAGAACTGGGAGGCACAGGAGGGCGAGAAGGGATGAAAATAACACTTTATCATGGCTCCACCCTTTCTATAGAGCATCCCTTAGCCAAAGTGGGACGTGCCGATTTAGATTTCGGTAGTGGTTTTTATCTAACCTCACTACGCTCACAAGCAGAACAGTGGGCTGCCCGCGTACAACTATTACGGGCAAGTACTACTGCATGGATTAATGTATACGAATTTGATATGGATGCAGCTATAAAAGCTGGATTCAAGCTACTTCGTTTTGATGCTTACGATCACATTGGTTGAATTTTATTGTCGCTAGTAGGAATGGAAAACAGCATTGGAAAGATTATGATATTATAGAAGGAGGCGTAGCAAACGATCGGGTTATTGACACCATAGAAGATTACCTTAACGACATTATCACCATAGAGCAAGCCCTCGGGCAATTGGTATATGCACAACCTAATCATCAGATATGTTTGCTCAATCAGCAACTCATTGATACATATCTACATTTTGATAATAGTTTTCCACTGGATACTATGGACAGAAAAGGAGGTAACAAATGAGAGAACAAGTACTTTGGAGAAAAATCAGTCGCATCGTCCTATTATTATCAGCCCGATTGGAGATAAGCCCGGAAAGAGCATTAAATCTGTTTTATGAAACGAATGTATGTGCCATGTTACATGACTCCCGTTACGGACTGCATCTAATGAGTGATACTTATATTATAAATGACGTATTGCGTGAATTACAAGACAAGCAGTAATTTTAGAATATATTATGATACCAAGCAAACAAAATCTCTTCTTTTCATACCGTTCCTTTTTGAATCCTTATCACTCATTTTTTTCATTTATTCCTTCATTATTCACACCACGCTGATAAACCGATGGTGCCACCCCAAACTGTGCTTTAAAGCATTTACTGAAATAGAAAGGATCACTGATGCCTACCTTGTAAGAGACTTCCGCAACCGTCAGATTATCTTCTGACAGCAACAACTCCGCCGCTTTCTTCATTCGCACCACACGCAAATATTCATTAGGCGAATATCCTGTTACGCCGCGTAATTTCCGATAAAAAACGGTTCGTCCCAACTTCATAAGCTGCGCAAACTCGTCAATAGAAAATTCCGGGCGGGCAAGATTCTGTTCCAAGATGGCAGCCAAGCGGTCTGCAAATTCTTTATCCCGGTCGGTAGTACACATAGCCGGTCGCACAATACCCGGTTCGTTGGAGAACTTCTCACGCAATTTATCACGCTGTTCGATCAAACGGAATACACGTGCCAACAGCAGTTTAACGCTGAATGGTTTGGCGATGTATGCATCCGCACCTGCCTCAATTCCTTCCAGATGCTTTTCCGGTGAGTTCAACGCGGTCAGAAGGATAATGGGAATATGACTCGTATCAAAATCTGTTTTTAGTTTCTTGGTTACTTCAAATCCGGTCATACCCGGCATCAGAACATCACAGATAATCAGGTCGGCATCATACGTACGGGCCTTTTCAAATCCGGACGTGCCGTCGGCAGCCACTTCCACTTCAAAGTATGCACCGATTTCTTCCCGTAGAAACTCACGGATGTCATTATCATCTTCAATAATCAGCACTTTCCGTTTATTCAAAGGAGCAGCCATCTTTTCCGGGTCAGGAAGCTCTTCCGAAAGCTGTAACAAATGATGTGCGTGACCATCCGCCTCTTTCAGCAATACGTTGCCCGGAACAAGGAAGTCTTTCTCCGAATACACCGTCTTATCTGTCGGAATACATACGGTAAATACAGAACCGCCACCTTCATTGTCTTTATATTCAATCGTGCCTTTATGTACCTGCACCAGTTCATGACTCAAATGTAGACCGACTCCAATACTGTCACCGGAGAAATTACTCTGCATAAACCGCTTGAACAATTCATTCTGTTTCTCTTTAGGAATCCCCACTCCCGTATCCGAAACCTGAATCTGCAATGTTTGCTTCCCTTCGTCCACATTCACCGAAAGAATAATGGTTCCGTTGGAAGGAGTATATTTAAATGCATTTGAAAGCAGGTTATAAGTCACCTTATCCAAATTACCTTTATCAATAAACATCTTATAAGATGGCACCGAAGGCAAGAAACGGAAGTTCATATTCTTCTGTTCCGCCACGTCGCCGAAACTCAAAAATATTTCATAAAGGAAAGAGATGACATCTGTTTCCTCTAAAGAAAGCGCCAGTTTATTATTCTGCATCTTTCTGAATTCCAATAACTGGTTGATGAGTCTCAACATACGTTGCGTACTCTTATCCATTGTTTTCAGAGGATATATCAATTCGCGCGGAATATCCGTGACACGCTGAATTTTCTCCAAAGCTCCCTGGATTAAAGTAAGCGGCGTACGGAATTCATGAGAAATATTGGTGAAGAAGACCAGCTTATATTCAGTCAGTTGCTTCTCTACGTTAATACGGTTACGCAAACCATTAAAGTTGCGGACGATGCGGAAGGCAAAATACAAGGCTACCATCAATAACAGAACATAGCACAACATTGCCCAGTTAGTCTTCCAAAACGGTGGGACGACTACGATCTTCAGTGTAGTCTCACTGTCGTTCCATATACCCGATCCATTGCTGGACTTGACATGAAGTATGTAGGTTCCCGGATTCAGGTACTTAAAGGAGGCGAAATTCAGTGGAGAAGGAGCACTCCATCCCTGGTCGTAGTTTTCCAACCAATACATATATTTCGTATGTCCGCTATCCGAATAGTCGAAAGTGGAGAAATCTATCAGGAATGAGTTTTGAAAATATTTCAGCGTAATTTCATCCGAATAAGCAAGAGACTGTTTTAAAGGAGAATCCTCCATCTGCGGATTCATCTGGGTCCCATTGACGTACAAATCAGTGAAAACAACCGGAGAAAACGTTTCACTATCTTGTATCTTTTCAGGGTCGATCACAATTAATCCATAGTTTGTACCAAAAAGCAATTTCCCGTCTTCACGCATACAGGCACTATTCTCACTATACACATTTCCTAAAGTATAGGAAGAAAAGAAATAGTTCTCAAAAGAACGGGTGGACGGGGTGAACTTGGAAATTCCATATTCAGTCGCTACCCAAAGGTTTCCTTTTCTATCTCCCAGAACAGACTGGATCACATCGTTGACCAACCCTTCGGAAGTTCCGTAATGCTCATATTTCAATGAATGATAGTCGTCCTGCGGCGTACAGAGGTTCAGTCCCGAACCGGAAGTACCAATCCACATACGTCCCTTCGTATCACGATAGATACATTTGATTTCATTACTGCAGAATTTTCCGTTTGTATAACTGAAGAGATGATAATTATCACCATCCGCAATCAGTGAGTCCGGATGAAAGATACAAATCCCCTCACTGGTTCCTACCCAGACCATTCCGTTTTCATCTTCTTCTATCACACGCACCATCCTCATTCCGAACGTTTGCTGGAAGAAATGCCGGAATTTATATTTCCCGTCAGAAGTAGGTTCAGCCAATTCGAGCCCTCCGCCGAATGTACCCACCCACATACGGTCTTTACGATCGCGATAAATAGCAAAAACGTTATTATCCGACAATGAAGTTGGGTCGGACGGGGTATTATAATACCAGGTATCTCCCACCTTCAATCCATTACCACGGGTTCCAGTCCACATCCGTCCCTGGCGATCTTCAGCGATTGCATAAATATTGGAATGAAAATATTGATTCGTCATTTTCGACTGAAGATTTGCGTCAAAGGTATAAAGTCCGCCTTTACGCGTACCTACCCAAATATCGCCATTAGACATCTTGGTCAACATACGGATGGTATTCGAACGGTCGAACAGTTCACGGGACTCGGGATAGATGCGGGAAGTTCCTTCATTCAACACTGAAATGCGGGATAAACCCGAATATTCCGAAGCTACCCAGATGCCACCGGCACGATCTTCCATGACATATTGCAGGAAATCCGAACTGATATGACTTTGATCGTTGATGTTGGCAACGAAATGTTCCAGTTTATCTTCGGCTGTGTTATAAGCAAAAAGCCCATTCCCATAGGTAGAAATCCAGATGATTCCGCGGGAATCATGTACGATATGATAACGTTCGAAGTCGATGTAACTGATCTTATCTTGAGGGATCAACTGGAAATCTTTACTTTCACCGGTTGCGGCAACCACATAGGTGAGGTGTCCTGTATGATTATATATCCAATAGTCTCCGTGGTTGTCGCGAATCAGTTCGCCCTTTTTAATATTCAGACGGGGGTCAGCGGCTACTTCTCCGGTCGCAAAATTATATGTATATACTCCGGTCGTAGTCAGAATCATCCATTTATCTTTCAACAAGAAATTTCCGGTAGGCGACGTCTGCCCTGCAACGGTTGAAAGGGCAGCCAGCTTCTGCATCTTCTGCGTAGCCGAATGGTAATAATAAATATCTCCATCTGCCGTAAGGAAATACATGTCATCCTTATAAGCCAGAGAAGAAGTGAAATGAATCAACCGGTCTTCTATCCGATATTGTCCGTTGGAGACAGAAACCAATCCGCATTGAGTGCCGATCCAGATACGTCCGCTGGCATCTTCATTCACGAATTTCACCCGGTTATCCGGCAGGTTTCCACGTTCTGTCCTGAATACGGTAGATGTCATTTCACCGTTTTTCTGATGCACCATACGTCGGCAACCATTGCCTTGATGTGATAACCATACGTCTCCGTTGGCTGTAACAAATACAGTAGAGTAATTCTGCCTTAACTCACCGCAACCCGTGTAATCAACAAAACGGGCACGTTGCAAATCATAGCAGCTATATAGTTCAGGTGTAGTGGAAATCCATAAAAAGCCATCTTTATCTTCTGTGAGATCGTAAATCCGGTTGTCGGCCAAAGACACTTTATCTCCAGCTTCCGGACGAAAGGTCAGGAAAGAGTTGCCATCATAACGACTTAATCCGTTCAAGGTAGCCAGCCACAAAAAGCCTTTGCTATCCTGATAGATGTATCGGATAGAGTTGTTGGGAAGACCATCACTAGTTCTCATTTGTGTAGAACGAAGCTCTATTGCACTATAAGCATTCAGTACAAAGCTAACAAGGAAAGTGAAAACTAAAAGGTGTCTTTGCGTCATAAAGATTCCAAGATTAATAATAAATGTTGGACAAAAATAATCAAGATAGTTGAGATAATAAAAGAAACACTCCATTAAATAGTAGGAAGCGGATATGCTAAAGAGCAATTACTACCATTATTTAGACGCGGATTACACGAATGACGCGGATTTTTTATTCTTAAATCTGTGTCATTCGTGTAATCCGCGTCTAAATAATTACAGACTGATAGAATTACTGAAAACTCAATCCATGTGGAATACTTCCGGCAAAGGAATGGATACGGGTGAATTGTCCGGATTCACTTCCATGATATCCGCCATATAATCCCACCATTTCTGTACGATTTCCGTATTACCTAAATCCTGCGAACCTGCTCCCCCTTCCGTTTTTTGGAAAGCAAACAGGATATTTGTTTCTTTATCCCAATAAATCGAATAGTCCGACACTCCATTCTGTGAAAGCAGTGCTTTCAGTTCGGGCCAGATGGCAGCATGTCTTTTTTCATATTCGGCTTCACATCCGGGTTTCAAATACATTTTAAATGCTTCTCGTTTCATGGTTTCAATCTATTTAAAGTTAATCTTTCTTTTCTTCTGTGTCGATAGCAAAAATAGGTGCTGTCGTCTTTTGTTTCACCTGGTAGTATTGAACGGCACTGTCATTCATCTGTGGATATTGATTTTTCAACAAGCGAATCATTTCCGCACCTGCCCAAAGAACCGGTCCGTAACCATGTGCCGCATATACATTGACCGGACGGTAATAGTAAAAAGCAGGGTCGAAAGCCATTCCCGTACCGACACAGGTTCCTTCCACTTGCCCCTCCGCATTTATCTTGCCGGCTACGGCATGCCATCCCAGATGAGTAACCGGTCCGTAAGCAATGGCGTCAATCCATCCTTTATTGATGGCGTGTGCCAGGCAGTATACATATATCGCAGTAGCGGAAGTTTCCAGGTAAGAATCATTCCGGTCGAGCAGTTGGTGCCAAAGTCCTTCTCCACTTTGCAAGGCTGTCACTCCACGTACATGAGCCCGGAAATAATCCATCACTTTCGCACGTTGAGGATAGTCTTCCGGTAGAACGTCGAGCAGTTCGCAAGCCGTCAACATAGCCCAACCGTTGGCGCGCGCCCAACAAAAAGCAGGATGATCGCTACTGCTTTCCACCCATCCGTGACGATACAGTCCTTTTTCGGGAATAAACATGCGATCGGCAAATTGCAGGAATTGTCTCACTGCTTCTGCCAGATATTTATTTTTTTGCCCCTTGTTATAATAACTCATCTGTGCTACTGCCGGAATACCCATAAACATATCATCCAGCCAAAGAGTGTTATGCTGCGGACGGTTGCGTGCAAAAGTTCCATCTGCCAGACGATACTCTTTATTAATGATGAAATCAAAATAATTACGTATCAGTTCATCCACAGGAAGCGAGGGATCTTTCAAACGGACTTTCACCATCGCCGCGCATACGGCTCCCGCATCATCCAGTGCGTGCGGAGTGAGGATTTGAAGCAACTGCGGGTCCGTTGTGCCCTTTTCTTTATAAACACGCTTGAAATGCGGTGCTACTTCGGCCAGAAAACGAAAACGATTCTGTACATAATCCATATAGCGTGTGTCACCCGTAGCTTCGGATGCCGCTATCAAGGCAGAATAGGTCACTCCCCATTCATAACTTGCCAAACGAAAAGCTCCACGCTCCAGTTGTGCCTCCTCTCCCATCGTTGTATAATTGGTAATCACTTTACCCGTATTCTTGTCTACCACACGGGCGGGAGTCTCCTTATCTATATAAGCAAATACACGGTCTACCTCTTTCTTTACCTGTTCCGGTGTCAAATCACCATAAGTGCCCTGATAAGCAGGTTGCAATAAATGCAAAGGCGTGTTTGAGTCATTCACTACAGTTTTCTTTTTCTGTGCGCTGACAGGCAAAGCTATCAGCAACGAAGCAATGGCTATGATACGAATATTCATATTTTATTTTTTAGGTATTTTACATCCTCTGAATAGGGTTCCCTGCAAATCCGGTCCAAAGTAGAATCCCGGTTGTGTCGGCTGGTTGTAGGCTACGTTCTGGGTAGCGATACTGATGCGATAAACAGGATCCTCCAAAAAGGTGTGGAAGCGGTAATCAGTGGGAATGGTAGAGACATAAAGCCGCAAAGCGGTATTATCGGCTGTGCGCAACAGTACTTCTTCCCGCCAGTCGCCTACAATATCCCCTTGCAGGCAAGGTGTTGCCTTCGTTCCGTTGTTGGAAAGAGCTCCTTCGAAAATGGCTATACGCTCACAGACTCCTTTCTTCCAATTATATTTGCTGACTATATTTCTATCCAATAGTTCGCGCAGTAAATCACCGTCCCACCAGACAGCCATATTACATGACAATCCTCTGACACGGGCTTTCACCACTTCTCCTTTTATATTTCTTATTCCTCCGGAAGCAAGAGACCACATTTCAACGCCCGGTTGGGTCGGGTCAATATCAGCCGCCATGCAACGCCCGACATCTGTACTATCTTTTATCTGGAAAAGAATTTCTCCGGTTGCCGCATCTCTGTACGTACTTCCGTCACGCTTGTTTTCGTGACAGTCCCATACTTGCAACCCTTTGCGGGAAGGATCGAAATGAGTCAGATGAATCGCGTCTCCATGTCCCATCTTCGTTGTGTACAATCCTTTGCCGTTATGGTCGATGGCACACGAGCCGTAGATAATCTCATCGCATCCGTCACCGTCTACGTCACCTACCCGAAGGTTATGATTACCTTGTCCGGCATAGTCTTCACAACCGGGATGGTTACTGTCGAAAATCCAGCGTTCTTTCAGTTCCTTTCCATTCCAGTCGTATGCTGCCAATACTGTACGGGTATAATATCCACGACACATCACAACACTAGGATGGATGCCGTCGAGATAGGCTACGCAAGCCAAAAAGCGGTCACTACGATTACCACGATTGTCTCCCCAATCCATCAGGTTTCCTCTTCCCGGTACGTAATCAATTGTTTGCATCGCTTCTCCTGTCAGTCCGTTGAAAACAGTCAGATATTCCGGTCCGGTCAAAATACGTCCCTGTTCATTCCGATAGTCAGCTTGCGCATCTCCAATCACTTTTCCTTTTCCGTCCACTGTTCCGTCGGCGGTTTTCATTACTACTTCCGCTTTACCGTCACCATCGAAGTCAAACACCATAAACTGGGTGTAGTGTGCACCGGCACGTATATTACGTCCCAGATTAATGCGCCATAAATGTTGCCCGTTTAATTTATAACAATCGAAATATACCTCTCCGGTGTAACCGTCATGCGAATTATCGTGTGCGTTCGACGGATCCCATTTCAAGATAATCTCATATTCCCCGTCACCGTCCACATCGCCGATACTGGCATCATTAGGAGCATAGAAATAACTTTGCCCTGCCGGAGTCGTACCGTTTTCAGGACGATTCAGCGGAATGTTCAGATAACCTGCCGGAGCATCGGACGGCAATTGATAATTGCTTTCCGTTTTTGATTGGATAGCTTTGACGGTATAAAGTACGGATTCCGTACCTTTATATATATCCTGAAAGAAAGTCACATTTCTTATCGGATATTTGTTTACCTTTTCACCGTTTCTATAAACATCAAAAGATTCGTCCATCGGGTCGGAGGACAGATAACGCCAAGACACGGCAACAGTAGATGGATTCTCTCTGATGGCAATTACACCGCGTCCCAAATGTTCGCGTTTCAGTTTCGAAAAGTCATAGTTCGGCTGCGCCACTACAAAAGCAGCTATCAGACACAGACTTAAAAAAGCACTTATGCATTTCATAGTTTTATCGTTAATCAATTTACAACACAAAAGTAAGCGGCACAGCCTACTTATAAAATAGAATATTGTACAGATCTATGTAGAAATCATCATATAGCCCACTTTTAAACCGCATTATAACTACCTGGTGAACAAAAATGAATATATCTGAACGGAAATCCATTGAAAAAGAAAAGTGCGTCCCTTATCTTTGCCAATGAAAATTAGAATGAACACCCAATTAATAAAACAGAATTATTTCACCATGAAGAAATCACTACTCTCATTCTTTACAGTAACCCTTCTTTGTCTTATGACAGGAAAGCCGGTCATGGCACAAGAGTTACCTGCACAAAAAGAGACTTTAGAGACTATCGTAAAAGTAAACGACTACTTTATGAAAAAGTATGCCGATTACACATTGCCTTCTTTCTATGGCAGAGTTCGTCCAAGCAATATATGGACGAGAGGCGTATATTATGAAGGATTAATGGCTCTGTATGGCATTTACCCTCGTGAGGATTATTATAAGTATGCCTACGATTGGGCTGATTTCCACAAATGGGGAATGAGAAACGGCAATACCACCCGTAACGCAGACGACCATTGCTGCGGACAAGTTTATATCGACCTTTATAATATGTGTCCGTCCGATCCGAATATGATCCGGAATATAAAAGCAAGTATCGATATGGTAGTCAACACTCCGCAGGTGAACGATTGGTGGTGGATTGACGCTATCCAGATGGCAATGCCAATCTACGCAAAGTTTGGAAAAATGACCGGTGAACAGAAATACTACGATAAGATGTGGGATATGTATTCTTACACTCGTAACGTGCACGGAGAAGCCGGAATGTATAATCCTAAAGATTGCTTATGGTGGCGCGATCAGGACTTTGATCCTCCTTACAAAGAACCGAATGGAGAAGATTGCTACTGGAGTCGTGGAAATGGCTGGGTATATGCAGCTCTTGTACGGGTATTGGATGAAATCCCTGCCAATGAAACACATCGCCAGGACTATATAAATGATTTTCTCGCTATGAGCAAGGCACTTAAAAAATGTCAGCGTGAAGATGGTTTCTGGAATGTGAGTCTTCATGATCCGACGAACTTCGGAGGTAAAGAGACTTCCGGAACAGCACTGTTTGTATACGGCATGGCTTGGGGAGTGCGCAACGGACTGCTCGACCGCAAAGAATATCTTCCCGTCCTTTTAAAAGCATGGAACGCTATGGTGAAAGATGCCGTACATCCGAACGGATTCCTGGGATATGTGCAGGGAACAGGCAAAGAGCCTAAAGACGGACAGCCGGTTACTTATAAGAGTGTGCCCGACTTTGAAGACTACGGAGTCGGTTGTTTCCTGCTTGCCGGAACAGAAGTTTATAAATTAAAATAACATAGACAGTTTTTTCATTAGGTTTAAAGATAATCATTCATTAGGTTTAGTTAGAGGTTAGTTAGTAGCTAGTTCCCTCACTGACTGTTTAGACACCGGTCAGTGAGGGATTTCAAAGAAAACAGATTCATGAAAAACAAATTATTCCCGTATATATGTTGGCTGATGGCCATTACATTTAGTTTGCAACTGCAAGCGCAAAATAAAGTTTCCGCTCCCATGGCAGACGTCAATCAAGTAATTGACAACACGCTGGACAGCCTGAATAAAGCACGTACCTCGCGACCGGAAGCCGGTTCGAGCCGGAAAGGTGACAACCCTGTTCTGTTTCTGGTAGGTAACTCTACCATGCGTACCGGAACTTTAGGAAACGGCAACAACGGACAATGGGGATGGGGCTATTATGCAGGTGATTATTTCGACTCTAACCGGATTACTGTAGAGAATCATGCGTTGGGTGGAACCAGTAGCCGTACTTTCTATAACCGTTTATGGCCGGATGTAATCAAAGGAGTACGCCCGGGAGACTGGGTTATCATCGAACTGGGGCACAATGACAACGGCCCATACGACAGCGGACGTGCCCGTGCTTCCATTCCCGGAATTGGCAAAGATACACTGAACGTAACGATTAAAGAAACCGGAGTAAAAGAAACCGTATATACCTACGGGGAATATATGCGTCGTTTCATTCAAGATGTAAAAGCCAAAGGTGCTCATCCGATCCTTTTTTCGCTTACTCCCCGCAATGCTTGGGAAGACAAAGACAGCACCATCATCACACGTGTCAACAAGACTTTTGGATTGTGGGCAAAGCAGGTGGCAGAAGAACAGCATGTTCCTTTTATTGACTTGAATGATATCAGTGCCCGCAAATTTGAGAAGTTCGGCAAGAATAAGGTGAAATATATGTTCTACATCGACCGTATACATACAAGTGCTTTCGGTGCTAAAGTAAATGCAGAATCTGCTGCTGACGGAATACGTGCGTATGAAGGACTGGAATTAGCCAATTATCTGAAACCTGTTGAGAAAGATACAGTGACAGGTTCCAGTCGGAAAGAGGGACGTCCGGTATTGTTTACTATCGGAGATAGTACGGTCAGAAATGAAGATAAAGACAAAAACGGTATGTGGGGTTGGGGAAGCGTAATTGCTGACGAGTTCAATCTAAATAAAATTTCTGTAGAAAATCGTGCGATGGCAGGACGTAGTGCACGTACTTTCCTCGATGAAGGTCGTTGGGATAAGGTATACAATGCCTTGCAACCGGGGGACTTCGTTCTGATTCAGTTCGGACATAATGATGCAGGAGATATAAACAAAGGGAAAGCCCGTGCCGAATTGCGCGGTTCGGGAGATGAGAGCAAAGTCTTTCTAATGGAAAAGACAGGCAAATATCAAGTTGTTTATACTTTCGGCTGGTATCTTCGAAAGTTCATCATGGATGTTCAGGAGAAAGGTGCCATTCCCATCGTTCTTAGTCATACGCCACGCAACAAATGGAAAGATGGAAAAATAGAACGTAATACCGAGTCTTTTGGCAAGTGGACACGTGAAGCTGCGGAAGCTACGGGAGCTTATTTCATTGACTTGAATAAGATTAGTGCCGATAAACTTGAAAAGAAAGGTGTGAAGAAAGCTGCAGCTTACTACAATCACGACCATACACATACTTCTTTGAAAGGAGCGCACATGAACGCCAAAAGTATTGCTGAAGGGTTGAAAAAGAGTGATTGCCCGCTAAAAGAGTATTTGAAATAATACGAAAGAGAATCCTGTAAAGATAGCAAAGGACTAAAGGGAAATATAGACTATCCGGACTGTTTAAATATTCTATCTTAAAAAAGGAATATTTAAGCAGTGCAGAATGGAGAAAACAGCATAGCAGATGAAGAAGAATAAAAAAGCTCCGACATTTGTCAACACGCAAATCCTCATTCTTATCATTTATAGAGTTTATCTAGCATTTCACACCTATTTTATCCTACAACACTTGCAAGTCGATATCGATTCAGGGATTAATCTTCCATTATGTTATTATTTTCTTATTCAAAAGTCCAGGTAAATCAGAGAAAAACTAGCTTAAAAAAGCACATTTATATCTTCCTCACCGATGAAGGACAAGTTCATCGGTGAGGAAGATAGCGTTCATCGGTGAGGATCACCCTGTTGGTTTAAACCTAACGAACTCTTTTTCCGTTAGAAAAGACGCATATTCTGTCTGATATTATTCACTTTTCGCCTATATTTCTGCATATTATTGCACTTATTTATGCAGTTTTTTCTCTGATTCATCAATTTCGCAACGGTTATTTTCTAATATAATCTTAAAAACAGAACATCTGGACAGGATATGTTCATCCCCATTCAAGGGAAAAATGAATGTTCGTATCCAACATAATACAGTCGCAAATCATTGATTTATTCCACGGAATAGATTAACTTTGCCTGTACAAATTAAAAGCCTGCCAATATGAGCCAAGTGAAAGGAATACCATACGGAATATCCGACTTCAACCGGATGCGGAACGAAAACTTCTATTTCGTCGATAAAACCATGTATCTGCCCCTTATCGAGGAAATGCCCAGTTACCTTTTCCTTATTCGTCCGAGACGTTTCGGAAAAAGCTTATTCCTAAGCATGATGCGTACTTATTACGACATAATACAGAAGGATAACTTCGACAAGTATTTCGGTGACTTATGGATAGGAAGCCGTCCAACCAAACAACATAACAGTTTCCAAGTCCTTTTCTTCGACTTCTCAAAAGCAGGCTGCTCACTGCCGGGAGCAGATTTGATGAGTAGCTTTAATGAATATTGCAGTATCATCATCAACCAGTTTGCCCATGCATACGCATCTTATTATGATGAAGATTTCAAGTCAACAGTAGAAAGCATTGAAAGCGCTAAAGCAAAATTATCATATATAGAAGTAAAGGCTAAAGAAAAAGGATATCCTCTCTATCTGATAATTGACGAATATGACAACTTTACCAACGTCATATTGAGCGAACACGGACAGAAAATGTTCCATGACCTGACTCATGCCAGCGGCTTCTACCGTGAATACTTCAAGCAGTTCAAAGGTATGTTTGACCGAATTTTCCTAATGGGAGTCAGCCCTATCACACTGGATGATTTATCTAGCGGGTATAATATTGACTGGAATATATCGACTGATTCCCGTTTTAATGCCATGATAGGATTTGATGAAACTGAAGTACGTGAAATGCTCCGTTATTACCAACAAAATGGAAAGCTGGTCGGTGATGTAGAAGCGATGATTACAGAAATGAAACCGTGGTATGACAATTATTGCTTCGCCAGAACATCTTTGGACAACGACCGTGTGTTTAATTGCGATATGACTTTATACTATTTACGTAACCAAATTGATTTTCACCGTCCACCCGAAAATATGGTAGACAAGAATATCCGTACGGATTACAGTAAACTGAAAATGCTGGCACGCATTGACCACGACAACACCCATGAGGGAAGCCGCATGAGTACTATCGAAGAAATTGCGGCAAAAGGTGAAATACTGGTAGACTTACATACTTCGTTCCCGTCAGAAAAGATAGCAGATATAGAGAACTTCCGAAGCCTGCTCTATTATTATGGTTTACTTACCATGTGCGGCACCCGTGGCGACCGTCTGAAAATGTGCATACCTAACAATTGTGTGCGCGAGCAGTACCTTGGATTCTTGCGCGACTACTATCAACAGGCCCATACCCTGAATCTTTCACATCTGAAAGACTTGATAGATGATTTCGCCTTCGATGGTCATTGGCAACCATTCTTCGAAACCATCGCCCGTGCCTATCGGGAGAACTCTTCCATACGAGATGCGATAGAAGGGGAAAGAAACCTGCAAGGTTTCCTAAAAGCCTATCTTGCCATTGCTTCTTATTATCTCGTACAGCCGGAACTGGAAATGAACTATGGCTATTGTGACTTCTTCCTATTGCCGGACAAAATGCGTTATTCCGATATAGAACACAGCTATATCCTGGAGTTGAAATACGCTACACGTACAGCTACCAATGCTGAACTTGAAGCCCAAGCAGAAGAAGGAAGACAGCAACTGTTGCGATACAGTAAGGATAAAGTTGTGCAGAAACTGGCTACTGGAACGACACTTCACCTATTATTAATTCAGTTCCAAGGTTGGGATATGGTGAAATGTGAAGAAATAAATGCTTCTGCTATTCATCCTTCGGAATAACTTCCTGCATATAAATAGCATCCAAGCTCCAAAGAGCAGCATCATTCGTGCTAATGCTCGTACATTCATCTAATGGAGACGGTACTTCCGGCGGAAGTATGGTAGTGATGCGGAAAGGCGGTGCAGGTGTATGTTCCAACCGGGTAAACAAATCTTTCCAGGCTTCTTCAGCCATTTGGGTATTGCGCAAGTGATAAGCTGCGTAAGCCATCAGATGGGAGACACGAAAACGGCTATGGCTAAGTTCCCATGCTTTCTTCTTGTAACGTGCAGCATGATCAAGCCAGGCGTCTTTCCATTCGGGTATATCAATCATACGCATCATTTCATTGGCTATCTCAAATCCGCCCATGATCGTCATTAAATGGTTGGTTGTTTCCAATTTGGGGTCACATTCGGTTGTGATGATTCCTGTTGACGGATCAAATCCTAGAGCTTTGGGGCCGGTAAAGAGGCGGTTAGGCAGGACGGCAATGCTTTTCATTCCTGCTATTATTTTATCACGATAAGCAGTGTTACCTGTGCGCTCCCATTCTGTCATCCAATTACCGGCATAAGCCAGCCAGTCGGGACCGATACGCAAACGGGCGGGAGCGGTACAAGGATATTCACTGCGAGGTTGGGCCAGGCGCATAGGGTCCAAGTCATAGAGTTTGTGGTCGGCATCCTTCACTTCAGTCATTAAATCACCGCAACGTTCGTCTGTAGTAAGGTAATAGTAGAAACGGTTCCAGGCGGCCTGGCTGATTCGCGCTTCTTTAGCTCCGCATCCCCAATGACTTACATTATGCCGACTGCCTAATCCGGCATTGGGACCGATATGATAGACATCCACTTCGCCTGTATGACGCGTCATAGCTTCTGCCATACGCCAAATATCAATACGCCCGGTACGCAGGAAATTATACCATAGCCACATATTAGAAGCCAGTTCCGTATTGTCCCAGGCAAATCCTCCGACATCGTAACGCCAGGTATGACGAACAGGGTCATAAGCGTGCATCACATCACCATAATTCCAGAAACCGTACCACTTGTTTTGTTCGATTGCTTTCTGATAGAAGTCAATGTAAGCATCCAAGCGGTCTTCTACACGAGTACGGAATGGAGTAGTACGGTCGGGGAGACTCCATATCCCGAAAGCCTGGCGGGCATGAAGATAATTCGGGGTTGGCATTAACAGACTAGGGCTAGAAAATTGTTTGGCATAATCAGCAAAAGCCTTTTTTCCGGCATAGCCACTTTGTGGGATCAGTGTCAACGTAGTTGTACGGGCAATGCCGTATGGCGTGCTCATACCTTCTTGGACATCTTCATAGCTGGCATTCAGGTCATGAGCTATACGATCATAATGCCGTAAATCCATAGGCTCGGACTCCGGACTCCACAACCAGGCGGTAAGGGTAGCTACCGGGGTTCGTGCGTCTGAAATTTCAATAGAAGAGGGATAAGACTGCCAAAAGTCATGCATACAAAGTCCTAATCCTCCGGTAATATCTCCGACAAAAATATATCCATCGCTACGTGTGCCGGAAAAGGTTCCTATCCAGGGATTATCGTTATTGGCACGTTTACGAATGGAGAAAGCATCGGCAGTGAGTTGAGACAGACGGTAGTCATTCCATGAAGCCCAGTTATCGAGCAGAGAGCGGTTCTTTTCATCGAAAGATTCATAAGGCGGAATACGTTTGCCTTCCATTTGCTGCTGTTGCAGGGAGGGGTCATCAGTCGGCATCTGTTGTGCATCTTTCTTTTCATTACTGTTTTTCTTATTATCTGTCTTATTTAAAGTGAGTATGCGACGCCCTACCAATGGTTGTACCGGCTCGCTCCACACTCCTCCATCTGCACACGAAAAAGCAATATGACGATTATACAGAGCTTCACGCATAGGAACATCGAAACGGATACCCAAACTACGAATGAAATCTTTCTTCTGATCTCCGTCATAGATGAAGCTATGTACCATTTTGATCTGTTCACTACCACCATAAAAGTAGAGACGTACCACAAAAGGAAGCCACTCACGGTTATTCCGTTTGTTCATATCAGAGTTATTCGCATAGTTCCCTTCCCCTTCAGAGTGATTCGTATCAATCTTCTTATTCCTGTTCCGATGTATCCCTTCCAACTTTACAAGTGCCCGTACAGAGCCCAGACGTTCTATGGTTACTGATTTTATTTCTCCTATGTAATGAGTAAAAGATATTTGAGATGTATTTTCTTGAATCGGCTCGTTTTGCGTATTACAAATCAGACGCGCTTTCTCTCCTACTTTAGTTCCCTTATATAATAGGCTATCAATCAGGAAATCTCCGCGTCGGGGAATAAATACGGAAATTAGCCCTGTTTCAATTTGAATATCTTCAGGCGTTTCAGTGATTGCAATAGAAGCATTAGGCTGTTTATTGATAGTTTTTGCTTTCCGGGGGGCTTTTTCTAATGTCAGTCTTTCTGTTCCGGCAGGAATGACTCCGGCAACTCCGCTCCATTTCACGGAACCATCCGGCCAGTAAGCCAATGGCCAAGTATCTACCGGAATCTCTTGATTTCTATCTGTTTTTAACCGCAATGAAGTTTCTGGAAATAGGTAGCCTTCATCAAAAGGAACTCCGAAGCTTACAGCTTTGTCTTGTTCAGGAGTATTGCCGATCCAATGTAAAGGAACAGTAGACGTTTGGGGTGGCAAACATTCATAGCGGAAGTTTGTAATGCGGGTACGGGATAAGGTGGTACGAAAGCCGAACCATCCTTCTGTCAGAGGTTCGGCATCGCGGAAGTCCACCAGTCGCTTGCCGTCTATGTAATAACTAACCCTATTATTTTCATTTGTTATCTTAATGTGATACCAGTGATTCGCTTTTAGCAAATGTTCGGTATCTGTATATTCTTTCAATATGGCAGGACGTACTTTGGGATCTGTGATTCCTGCTTCATTGCCGTCATAACGACGGAAGCGTGTAGTAGAGTTATAATTTCCACCATATCCCATGTAATAGAGTTGCAAAGAATAACAATTCAGAAAGATTCCGCTACGCCACTTCTCACGTTTCCATATATTATCAGGATGTTTGGGGTCCGAAGCCATCCAAAAGCAATTCAGGTCACTCAAACGGTCTCCTTCTTTTTCTACAACTACACATGCATCATATTCAATGGTTACCCGTCCGCTCATCTTTTCTTTCCTCCATAAGGTAAGGCCTTTAGGAGACAGTATTTCAGCGGTATCACCCTGAAATGTCACTTTATAATCCGGAGATTCCGACTCTACCTTCCAATATTTATGAAACTGGCGGGCGTTGAGGCCGGAAACTTTATTGTTTTGTGCGTTTGTTCCTAAAGTGATGAAGAGGAACAAAAGGATAAAGAGTTTTTTCATATGTATATTTGCTATCTCACCTTACAAAGGTAGGGAGAGCCGATCAATTAAGAAATAGAATATTATCCATATATATGGCGATTCGTTCAACTATGAAAAAAAGAACAACCCGACAGTTAGCCGGATTGTTCTTTTTCAACAAACTCATATCAAATAAGAGATTTCTTATTCAAAAACCTTTTTATTCTGCTTTTTTCAAAGTTTCAGCACCTACATAGTAACCTAAGTTAGTTCCCTGGTTATATCCCATATTCTGCATCGCTTGAGACATATCATAATTATGATCGGTCATCAAGTGAGGAAGACGGAATTCGGTAGGATGATTCGTGGAGAATATATAAATAGATTTCATGTCACTTGAACCCATTATTACTTCTTCACGATAGTCACCGAGAAAATCACCATAGTAACAAGGATTGTATTTGGTGCTATGGTTACCGTCATTGCTACCGTAAGTTCCAAAATATACCAAACGAGTCTTATTCGTCTTGTTTACATCAGGGTTCTCTTTATAGCTCACGACACAAGCACGGTCCAGCATTTCTCTTGTCGGCTGCCCGCTCCAATAAATGGCTACATTATACAAAACTCCACCACCAATACCTGTAGGATATGTACTGGATACCAATCCACTGCCACTACAACTGAATACCCCTTCCTGCAAAGAAGACCAGTACTCAAAATTCGGGCTATCCGGATCGATATCTGCCACAATACAACGACCGACATCAGTAGTCGAACCCGCTCCATGGCCGGTAATCAAGCCACCATCTCTTGCATCAATCACTTGACATCCATAACCGTGTCCTTGTCCATTATAATTGCCCGGTTCTTCAAATGAAGCAACAATTTGCAATCCTGAACGGTCTTTTATAAATTTGCCAACACATAAACAGTCACCATGACCGTTTCCGGTACACCACAATTCGCTTCCATCATCATCTATAGCCGCAGAACCATACAAGATTTCATCTTTTCCATCATCGTCCAAGTCCGCTACACGAAAACTATGCGAACACATGGACAACCATTTTGAAGAATGTTCGGCTGTATCAAACTTCCAACGGGTTTCCAGTTTATTCCCTTTCAAATCGAGTGCCCATACTTGCCAATTATGATAAATACCTCTACTGATGATCAGACTGGGGTTGCTTGTTCTCACTCCGGTCGCTTCGTCAGGTATACCATCCAGATAAGCCACCCCGATAAAGAAACGGTCCATGCGGTTTCCGTAATCATCTCCCCAATATTCACTCCAATATTTAGCACGCGACGCTTTTGAACCACTTCCACCACGAGGAATATTATCCACCCGGGTAATTTCACGTCCATCATATCCACGGCAAATAGAGATATATTCGGGACCTTCCATTATCAAACCGCAAATTGTATTAATACTTGCTCCCGAATACCAGCCCACAGCGTCAGTCTGACGAATTCGATAATCGTTCACATTACCATAAGCATCGGTAATGACCTTACCATCCCCAAACTTTGTACCTTCTGAAGAGCGGAAAGCTATTTCACATAAACCATCTCCATCAAAATCGTATAAAATATATGAAGTATAATGTGAACCGGAACGAATATTGATTCCCAAATCAATTTGCCACAAAAAAGTACCATCCATCTTATAAGCTTCCAACAAGGTCGAACCATTATTCCATCCCCCCTGGTTGGCACCATCATACGGTTCTCTCTTCACCACAATCTCCAATTCACCGTCACCGTCCAAGTCACCTAGCTGAATATCATCAGGAGAATATGTAATCGACGCATCGGGTACATTCATGTTTAATCTAATCTCATGATAAAACTTTTCTGCCATTTCAGAGGTAAAGGTATAATCGCAAAGCGTTTCAGCCTGATTGGCAAGAGTGACCCGGTATACATTCGTTTTTGATACATCAATATCCGCATCCACCCAAGAAGTAGTATTCGAAATAGGTTTCTCATTCAATTTCACTTCCGTCTCGCCGTCTACCGACTTATAAATATCAAAAGCAACATTAGACGGATCGGTCTTCAGTAATCTCCAGCTAATCAATGCGGATGATATGCCGGAAGAGTTATTGGCGTCAACATTTGGTGCCGGGTCGTAACTAACCCACATTGCACGGCTACCCGTTATAACTTCAGTAGGCAGAGGCGGCAACTCCTCTTCCGTCTGATTGCCATTGCTCACTTCAACGACGGGGTCATTATCCGAGCAGGCAACTATGGCCAGCAGACAAAACAGCCCCAGTATTATATAATGTTTCTTCATTTCTTTCGTTTTTTTATTCTATAAACATCCGTTCTATGCAAGAATATCCTATCACTATTCATCAGCATTCCGGTTGTGGGTTACCACCCCGGATTCTGCTCCAAATTAGGATTCTTAGATTTTTCACTCTGCGGAATCGGGAAGAAATACATCTTATCATCCCAACTTCTTTCTTTTACCTTACGTTCATACGTATAAGTATCATCCCCATTCTTCGTAATCTTCATTTCAACAATGTTCTTGAAATGTTTGTCACCCTCCTTCCAACGACGTACATCCCAAAAACGATGTCCTTCAAAGGCCAATTCTACCATACGTTCATTCTGATATTTCTTCCAGAAAGCATCATTGGTCATCCCTTGAGGGAATCCGGGCATCTCGGCACGCGTACGAACTACTTTGATAGCATCCACAGCCGAAGTTGTAAATTCATTATCCGTTGCATACGGACTACCCAGATACTTATATACAGCTTCCGCATAATTCAAATAGAACTCTCCAAAACGGAATGTAATCCATGAATGATAGGTCTTTGAAGCTGTACCGGCACGTAAGTCTACTGCCGTCTGACAATACTTCTTCAGATAATAGCCAGTCGGAGTTCCGCCACTCAAAGGCTCCGCATTTAGTCCGCCCTGATAGGTTTGCAGAGGAACAGTATTCCAGTTAGGCCACTTTTCGTCCCCATTCTTGGCAATAGTCAGATAGAAACGAGGGTCGCGGTTGGTATAATAAGGATTAGCAGGATCATAGTTATCCAACTCGTCCGGACGCAACCCTGTATCCTTCATCTCATACGCATCCACCAGTGTCTGTGTGGGACAGTTTCCACCTTTACAATTTTCCAACCCTACCGGGAAGTTATATCCCTCAAAAGAATTAGTGGTAGTAGTGGCACGACGGAGAAAAATCAATTCATTAGTAGCGTCATTGTAATTGTCCTTGCTCCAAAGTGATGAATAATCCTCCACTAAGAGTTTTGCCTTTTCAGCAAACCCATTACTGTCATCTAAAATTTCCTTATTGGCTTTAGCTGCACGATACCACAGTTCTCTATTATCAGTCGGATTAAATAAAGGACTTGCCGCATACAATGCTGCACGAGCTTTCAAGGCCAATACCGTTTTACGGTTGGCACGTCCTGTTTCCGCCGGACTACTAGGCAATGCCATATCTCCCAGTTTACTGTAATCGACGATAATCTTATCTTTAATATCATCACATTCGGCTATGATATAATCAAAAATCTCCTGTGCCGGTCTGCGCGATAACGTATTCGATTCTTCGGCTGTTAATATATGGTCGCTAAACGGCACATCTCCATATTGCCGTACCAAGTTAAAGTAGAAATATGCACGAAGGAAACGTACCTCATACTGGTAATTGGTATAGCGGAACATCTGTTGTGCATAATCACTGTTCAAAGCCAACTCGGGAAATGTCAGTCCGGTAAACTTCTCCAGATATAAATTACAATTGGCTATCCCTTCATAACAGGACGTCCACATGCTACTTTTAGCATTCGACGGACTCCAAGAACCATTGTAAAAGTCTTCAATCTGATTTCCCGAATAAGCATATTCGGACTCATCGGTAGCAGAACCAAGAATTGCCCCGCTATAGTTTCCAAAGTCCACATCCATGGACAAATAGATATTTGTTATCAGCCCTCCTACATTACCGAAGTTGAGCTTCACAAAATCCTCATCATAATTATTGTACTCATGATATTCCATCTTATCTGAGCAGGAACCGAGTGCGGCTACACACATCATTCCGTAGATAATGTTTTTCAGTTTCATTCTTTCGCTTTGTTTTTATGATTAAAAACCAATCGTAACACCGACTACTACACTCTTATTCAGCGGAGTCGCTACACCATAACATTCCGGATCTGTCACATCAATATGATCTGAACAGAACAAGTCTGTTCCTCTGACATATAACTTGGCACTCCCCAATATCTTAGTCTTCTTCATCCATTCTTCCGGAAATCTGTAATACACCTCCGCGTTACGTAACTTCAAGAATGACCGGTCCGCCAACCAAACTGTATTAGCCTGATAGTTATTGGCATTACTCTGTGAACTCAAACGAGGATATTTGGCATTTTGATTTTCCGGTGTCCAACGATTCTCATAATAATGAGTAGAAAGTGTCGTATTATTTATCAACGGCCAAAACATACTCTTCGTATTCAAGACAGCAGAATAGTTACCTGTTCCCTGAAACATTACATCTACTCCAATCCCTTTCCATTCGGCTCCCAAATGGAAAGAATAATAAATTTCCGGAGCCGTCGTACTATAACCGATAGCTGTTTTATCATTGGCATCAATGATTCCGTCTCCATTCACATCTTTATATTTTATGTCTCCCGGCACTACCGTACTAAAGTTTTGCGGAAGGCTGTTTGCTATATCTTCTTTATCTTTGAAGAAACCTTCAGCTACCATTCCATATACTTGTCCCAACCGATTTCCTGTTTGCACAAGATTCTTATACAAACGCGGTTCTTCCAGTTGTTCCTTAATTTCATTCTTATTCCAAGCAAAATTACCGCCAAGGTTGAACACTACATCTCCTAACCGTTTCGTATAGTTAAGTCCTAGTTCCACGCCATAGCTATCAACGATTCCGGCATTCTCGAACGGAGCATCTACGCCCAACACATCGGTATATTTTCCTTCGGAAGAGACCCAAATATCTTTTCTCCGTTGGTAATAGCCTTCTGCCGTCACGTCCAGTCCATTGAACAACACGGCATCAACACCAACATTGTATTTATACGCTTTCTCATGTGTCGAATTAGCAGTTGCCAGGCGCCCGATAATAGTACTTCCGAATTCAGAGTCGTAACTACTGTTAAACTTATATTGCGTACCGGTAGTCGTATAAATCTGATCCCAATAGTCATATACGGTAGTACTTCCGTCTTTAGGCAGATAATCAACATTGATCACTCCAAACGAAGCGCGCAATTTCAGGAAGTTCACCCAAGACACATCTTTCAACCATTTTTCTTCCGAAAGCACCCAAGCAGCAGAAATGGTAGGCGAGAAAGCCCATTTATGCCCCGGTGCCAATAAACTGGAGGCCGAGCCAACCAATGCCAGATCCAAATAATAGCGATTAGAGAAACCTACATGATTATACCAGGATACATTTTGCCGATAAATAGTAGTGTTCAATCCGTATGAATCACGATACTCATAATCCCATTTGAATTGAGAATACACATCCCACTTCCGAAACGAGCGATTGTAATCGACACTACCTGCAAAGTTAAATTGGCGCGCCCAGTTGTCAATACCTGCACCCGAACCCATTTCACTGGATTCGCCACCTGAAATGGCAGTATAAAACGGACCGTTAGTTGTCCAGCTTGTTGCATAACCGGCATACGTATAAGTCTTGCTATGGTCTTCCAGAATATTGGAATAGTTGTCATAAGCTAAACGAAAGTTTGCTCCCAATCCTTTCAGCAAACCAGATAAATCTTGTGACAAGGTAAGGTCGGCAAACAAACTGCGAGAGTGTCCTTTAGAATAAGCAGCTCCCTGCGATTGTGCGACAGGATTCGATGTTCCCGCCCAAGTAGTACTTCCTCCCCAACTGTCATCTTCCGTACGAACCGGAAAAGCTGCAGAAGGAATCGAATAAATCATATCCCATAGGTTAACCGAAGCCCCCGGAATCCGAGATTCGGACAAGGTACCGAGAAGATTCAACTTCAATTTGGTAGTGGCGGTTAAATCAATATCCAGATTTGTACGCAAATTAGCACGTGAATACATATTCTGTGTAGAATATCCGTCATTTGCATTCGGGGTTTTGATAAACCCTTTGTCTGTTAATAAATTCGCCATAGTATAGTAGCGGAACTTTGCTCCTCCCCCACGGAATTCGATCGTATATTTATTAGAAACTCCTCTGTCTTTAAAGGTTTCATCAATCCAGTTCACATTAGGATAGAGATAAGGGTACATACGGGAAGCCCCTCCACTACCTACTCCATTACGGAAAGCATTGACTTCTTCCGGAGTATACCGAGCTCCCAAACCTTCATATCCACGCGCTTCATTCACTGCAGAAGCATACGTAGCTGCATCTACAAATTCCGGACGTCGAGACTGAGTGTTAATGATATGATCATACGTAAAAGTTATCTCTTTTGTTTTGTACTTACCACGCTTTGTAGTAATCAAGATCGCACCGTTCACCCCTTTGTATCCGTACAATGCCACAGCCGCGGCATCTTTCAGGATGGAAACGGATTCTACTTCTTCTGGGCTCACCAAGCTCATGTCTCGTTCCAAACCGTCAACCAGCACAAGCGGTGTACTACTTGACAAGCTCTGCAAACCACGTACATAAAAGGTAGGATCTGCCATTAACCCGGTACTGGCCGCATTCTGCAAAGTAGTAAGGCCCAATCCATATCCATATAAAGAATTGGATATATTCCGGGAAGACCGCTTATTAAACTCTTCGTTATAGGTGGTAGAAACAGCTGCTGTTGATTCATGACGACTGAATGTCCGGTTAGCTCCCACATCAATAGTCTGAGCTGCATATCCCATCACAATAGTCATCGGACCATCAGTCTTTGCCACAACTGTGGTAGAGCCTTTGTCGACAGAAACGACACTCAAACGTTGTCCTTTCTCGACCGCAATCTCGAATTTACCATCTTTATCAGTTTCAACCCGGGTCTCCACTGCGCCACCTTCCACATTAACGGACGCTCCATAGACTGGGTTTCCCGATTTATCAACAACAATACCTATAATGTTGTTGTCTGTATTCTGTGCTCTGACCGGAATGCTCAAACAAACCAGTAAAGCCAGTATCAGAATCTTATTTTTTCTCATATAAATCAATATTCAATATTGTTTTAATCTATTTCGCTGTCTCACATTACCAACCCGGATTCTGAATCAATCCATATCCTTTGTTAATTTCCGTTTGCGGGAATGGAGAAAGATACCATTTGGGATCAAATCCGTATGTCCACCACCGACGGACCGGCTTGGATAACTCAAACCTTTCATATTCAAAACGAGTAGGCTGCAATGCCCCCTTGTTCTTATCTCCTTCATTCCATTTAGCATTTCCCGTTATACGATTACCGGTATCATCCAAACGATAGGCGAGCAACCCGTGCAGGCGCTTCTCGAAACGATCGGCACGCTTGTAACGGACAAGATCAAAGTAACGGCTATCTTCAAGCCCCAATTCCCGAACACGCTCGCACAGCAATTCTTCCAATAAGGCTGCTTTGTCAGAAAGTAAATTCTTATCTGTAACACACTCCGCCAAATCTTTCTTCAATCCTACGCGGGCACGTACTATATTCATTTGGTCAATAGCACCCCGGTGATCATTCTTGGCTTGAAGCAAGGCCTCTGCATAAGTTAAATAAATGTCAGATAAACGAAGATATACCCAATGCGTATACTGACGTTGGTACTCTGTTCCCAAATAATATTTCATATTTTTATAACCAGTCGCATAGTTACCTGATTCAAGTGCAGCATTTTGTCCTTCATCGTATCCTCCGACCCACAATTCATAAGGTAAACCGGACATTGTTCCTGCACTCCAGTCTAACATCTTCGGCAATCCGTTTACCATGCAATGCTCATACAGACGAGGATCACGGGTTAATACGATTTCCGACAATAGTTGTTCTCCATTTTTGAATGTTCCGGTCAGGAACATTGCATCCAACTTACCTTCTGTTTCCGTCTTTTTCCAGTCAAACGAAGTACCGTCGGCCCATGGGAACATCTCCACATATTCCTGTGTAGGCGGATATTCGGTACGACAAAGTGACGGAACAGCCCAGGAATGCCACATATAAGAACTTGAGTTGAAAGCGTCCGACATATTCGTGCGGACAGAATGCAAGACCTCCTTGCTGTTCTGACGAATATATCCCATACGATATGCCTGCCGATACTGTTCCGGTGTTTCTTCCGAAGCCTTATTCAGGCTATATCCGCCTTGACTCTCCAGCTCTTTAAAGAATGCTTCACAAGCCTTCAAACAGTTATCCCAAAGTTCCGCATGGTAGCCGCCGTACCATACCAGATGCTGCTGTTCAGCCTCTGAGTTTCCTCCTGCATATCCGTTGACATCGTTAAACAACGGAGAAGCGGCAAATTGCCAGATTTTGCATTTCAATGCCATCGCACCGGCCTTTGTCCAGTGTCCGGCCTTGCTGGCAAGATCGGCATCAGCATAAGCCCACACCAATCCACCGGAATTGATAGCATCATCCAACATCTTTATCATGTAGTTAACAGTCTCCTCTACCGTAGCACGGGGGATTTCATAACCTGACTCCGTACCGGTGAATGAAGCATATAACAATGGAAGACCTCCATAATGACGGAACATATCAAAATAGCGTGCCGCAATCAGGCATTTAGCTTCTGCCACCAACTGAGTTTTTTCAGTGCTATCCATGCCCGGCACTCTATCTATATTTTCCATTAACAACCAGCACCAGCGCACTACTTCCCATACCATTTCCCGTGTATATGGGAAAATATTACCACGCGTGCCATAGTTGGCATTGAGAGAACCCAAATAATACTGCTGATATACAGTTGCGTCACTAAAATAAAGTGACCAGCAGTCTGTTAGCGCATCCTTCTTTCCTAAATAAGGACTGGAAGAATCAGGAATATTACCGTTACTGTCCGTATTATAAGGTAATCCGTAATACTGTCTACTGTAACAGGTATTCAAAAATTGGCGCGTATATTCCGCACTATTGAACACTGTGTCAATAGTAGCATTTCCGCCCGGTGCCTTATCCAAAAAAGAGTTTCCGAATTTAATTTCGTCCACACATGAAGTGGAAACCAAACAAACCGCCGCTCCCAACATCGCACCGATGAACCATTTATTTTGTAATTTCATTGTATCTTTCCTTTATCTATTTTAGAATCCTAATTTCAAGCTCAACGTATAAGTCTTGGACAATGGATAAGAAGGTGCATTAGTAGCTCTTGCCTCCGGATCACCCCACAAATAAGGTGTAATCGTCCACAAATTATATCCTGCAAAAGCCAACTGACATGTATTCAGTCCAAGTTTCTTCATTAATGGGAAGTGAAAATTGTATGCCACCTGAAGAGTTTTCAAACGCAAGTATTTGGCATCTTTCTCATATAAAGTGGAAGTAGCATAATTATTCTTTGCATTATCAATGGTAGCTCTCGGATACTCCGAAGATTGTGACGGATTTTCCGGTGTCCATGTATGATCCAGATGGTATGCCAACAATCCTCCCTGCTCGCTATTGGAAGATGAATAAAACGGTTGACGAAATACATCCGAAATCATACGACTTACATTCCAGGCCCCTGTCCATTGAGTACTTATTTCCAGATTCTTCCAACTGAATCCTAAATTAATACCTAGCATATATTCAGGATCGTCTGTAAAGCCATAGTCATAACTTGCATCATTTGCATCAATCTTACGGTCACCATTCAAGTCAACATATACTGCATCTCCATTTTGAAGAATACTCTCGTGAGTGGGGAACGGACGATTAAATGTCTGCTCATATAGCGCAGGTGTATCCTCATCATAGAAGCGCCAGAAAACATATTGACTACGCGAACCGATACGGTGTCCCTTCTGATATTGATATAAATTATTCTGCGGTGCTTCCTTCTTTTCAAGAATCTCATTCTGATTATAAGAAAGGTTAATACCCGCCCAATAACGGAAATTATCGCCAATCTTATCGTTCCATTTTAAAGAAAGTTCCCAGCCCCAACTGTCTACACTTCCTAAATTTGAATAGGGAGTAATGAACCCTAACATTCCCGGAGCTGTACCGTCACGCAAAAGGATGTCATTACGACGTTCTTTATAATATTCAAAGGTTGTTTTCAGACGGTCATCAAGGAAGTTAATATCAACACCATAGTTCCGTTTCAGAGCTTTTTCCCATGTCACAGCAGGGTTATTCTTAGCTACCTCACGCGCACCCAGACTAACAGTACCATTATCTGTTCCGAATCCATATCCCCAGGCGTTAGTTGCTCCTCCACTTGCCGTTACACGATTTGCCAAGTCACCTAAACCGACATTATATGGATCAGCCATATACATAAACCGCGATCCTCCAATATTATCGTTACCTACCAAACCGACACTGGCACGTAATTTCAAGAAGCTAACCACCGACTTCAAAGGACGGAAAAACTTCTCTTCACTCATCACCCAACCTATAGAACCAGCCGGGAAATAAGAAAAGCGCAAATCGGACGCAAAGTTTTCCGAACCGTTATAACCCACATTAAACTCTGCCATATAGCGGCTCTTCCAATCATAAGTGACACGTCCGACTAATCCGACATATCCATGAGGAATGTCCGAATATAATTTCGGATAATACTCTTTCTGTTGATTATACAAAACTAAGGCTGTCACCGTATGATCACCAAAAGTACGATTATAATTAAAGCTGGCTTCCATATACCAATTACGTGCTTTGCCTGTAGTATACGAATACTTCACATCTGTATTCTCTCCAAACTTACGATAAGCAATACTACCGTCATCCATCAATACAGGAGTGTATGTAGCAATAGACCCACCAGAACCGACTTTATTAACTGTAAACGAGCTGTTATAAGATCCCTTCACTTTAAAAGAAAGTCCTTTAGTCAAGAAGTCCATTTTTTGATCCAGAATCACATCCACATTCAGCGAATTGTTGCTGGTCTGGCTGAACCCATTTCCATAATATCCCATACCTGTACCTCCTGTAAATGGTAATTTCAGTCCGTCTGAATAAGTCTCATCGCTCGAATTTACCAATTTTCCATCTATGATTCCCGGACTGGAGAAAGGAGTAGCATAATACATATTTTTAATCAATCCGGAAGATCCCTGACTCGTACGCGGTTGATCTGAATTATTCACATTACCACTAATATTGAATGACAAAGTAGTCGTTTTAGTGACATCCATATCCAAGTTTGTACGATAGTTAAACCGACGGTACTGATAGCTTAAATTATAAGGAAGATCAAACTCACTAAAAAGTCCTCCTTGCGTATAAGCACCTGCAGAGATGAAATAACGTACTTTATCTGTTCCTCCCGAGATGTTCAGATTATGCTGGCTCTGAAGCGTAGAGCTTTTCATAATATAGTCAGCCCATTGTATATTTGGGAAACGAATAGGATCGGAACCATCTGCAAATTTTTGAATCACGCCATCACTAAATAAGGCAGATTTGCCATCACCGGACATCATTTGATTATGAAAACGGGCATAGTCATAGGAACTTGCCTGTTCTACCATTTTTGTAGGCATCAATACAGAAGCAGAAGTAGTAAACGAAATTTTCGCCTTTCCTTCCTTTCCTCGTTTAGTTGTAATCAAAATGACCCCATTTGCTCCACGAATACCAAATACGGCTGTTGCCGAAGCATCTTTCAAGATAGAAATGGATTCAATTTCATTCGGGTCGATATCACTCATACTTTCACGATCCACACCGTCTACCTGAATTAACGGTGAAGAATTTTCCCAAGTAGCTTTACCACGAATAAAAATTTCAGCGGCATCCGCTCCCGGCTCACCGGAATATTGTACGGTAGTCAAACCTGTCATCTGCCCTCCTAATACATTGGAAACCGAACCTACAGATACACGGGTCAATTCTTCTCCCTTCACACTAGCGATAGCTCCTGTCATGGTCACTTTCTTCTGCGTACCATAAGCTACGATTTCCACCTCTTCAAGTGCTGTCACATCCTCTACCAGAATGACTTTCATGTCATTTTTCGCTACTACTTTTTTATCGGTATAACCTATAAAAGATACTTTCAATTTCGCACCGGGACGTACATTTATTCTAAATACACCGTCAATATCGGTAATTGTACCATTAGATGTTCCTTCCGCAAGTACACTTGCTCCAATTATCGGTTCGCCTTGGCTATCTACTACTGTTCCTTTTATAGTACTTTGCTGCTGTACAACTTCGATGGCTGCCGAGGCTGTTTGCAATCCCCATGCAGGTGCAAAAGTTGCTATAGTGAAAAACAGAGCGACAGGTAAGGTTGTCCCCTTTATAAAGTTTTTCTTATTCATATATGTATATGTTCATGATATAAGTATAATTTTAACGGACTTTATATACCGTCATTATTTTAGAATGCAAGCATCATACGGAAATAACCGGCACGCGAATCACGTTCACAAATTATGTGATATCTTCCACCAGCCATACCGTGTGTCCATTGGTTGGCTGGAGAACGCTGTGTGCTACTCCAATAGTGTCCACTGTTAGTTCCTGACTCGACAGAGGTCATCTCATCACCATTTACATTCTTGAGACAACGGTTAATAACACTCAAATTCTTAGCGACTGTATCCCAACACATTATAGAGGGCAAATACCAAGGAGTCACATTTGCCGGAATAGCTTCCGCTTCACGATAAGCCTTGATATACGCATAAGCATGGTCGCAAGTAGAAGGACTACCCATACCTTCGTAACACATAGTAAGTAACTGTGTATTATTGTATCCCATTAGTGCTGGGAAAACCAATGAAGCATCATTCTTGTTAACATCCTTCTCTGTGTTACAACCTACAAACTTGTTTGCCCAATTCTCATCTGAAGTAAACCAGTCTGAATAATAACCGGACTTACTTGAATGGAACATTTTCAAAGCAACATCATTTTGTTCACTATCTTTTACCACAGAATTCTTAATAGATAGCACTATACCGTGCGTACATGCAGGGAAATCGCGACGCAAAGCATCAACTTCTGCTGAATAGAGTTCAGTATGTGTTACACTGGGTTGTGAATTTCCTACATAACATACAATACCAATCACATTCTCCGGCACCGTTTCCGCATCTACTGAAACTATTTTTCCATCTGCACAAAAATAGTCTCCTACCTGCAAAGTATGGTTGATTTTACTTTTATCTTCGATGGTATACATTTTCGCCGTTCCTCCTTCCAGCGTACCTTTAGCTTCATATTCCATCTCACTTACTCCAGAATAAGTACCCTTAATTGAGAATTCCTTCTTCGGATTAACCAAGAAACGGTATGTATCCGTACTTTCCTGATAATAAGGAGTTGCTTGAGTATTGTTCACTGTAAACGAACCGGCTGTTAATGGTAACAAATAATCATCTATACCGCCATTTGTAAAGCTATAGGTCAAATTAGGCATCTTCACTACCGCAAGAGCCATCCGATGTTGCATAGTAAAAGCGATCTGTCCTTTCAAACGATCCCCCTGAACACTACCCGTACTCGTCATCAAATCATATTGTGTATAATTTCCTTCATTTTGTTCACTGCCTATTTTCCAATTGTTGACGTATGTTTCAAAAGGATCCACCTTCGTCGGATCAAAAGTCACATTCGCATTATACGGATAGTATGCATAAAAAGTCATCCGCTGAAATTGTGAACCTTTGTATTCAATAGGATCCCCTCCATCAGTCAATTCCCAATAGCCATCTGTCAGTGTGAATTTCCGATTCTTGATATCCTCTACCACCGTTTCTCCTCTTACCGCAAATATACCGATAGCATCTCCGTTAGAAAATCGGGTAGTATATCCATTCTCTGTAGCACGTGTCTTACCACTTTCGTCCATAAATCCTTCATCAGACACACTAATCTGAAATCCCTGCAAAGAATCCGGTGTTTCTCCGGTGAGTTCTTCATTTTGCGAGCAAGACGCAACTATGGCTGCGCCAGCCAGAAAAAGCATTGATATATAATTATATATTTTCATAAATCTCATGTTTATATTTTTAGCATTTTTATCTATATTAGATTGGTAAACAGATCACTTCACAACAGGCTGTGGAGTTACGGTTTCTTCTGTAATATTCCAACTAGGATTAGTTATCTCTGTTCCAGTTTCAGCTATACTCGGGTCGGATGTTATAGGATCGTGGTTTTCATCCTCCCATCCTATTATTTGCGTTTGTTCTGTAATTGTCAACACATAATTATTGTCCTCGTATTTATTTGTCTTGATGATGTAATTATAAGAAAATCCTGATTTCAATTCTGTCAAGTTAGCAAACTCGGCTTCATAAAGATAACCGTTCATTCTAGCTTGGATAGTTACTTTGCCTTGCACCTTCTGTGGCAGTAAAATAGCTTGTACTGTATAATTATCCTGCTCTCCTATTTTATCCCAATAAATATCATCTTTATCCGTAACAGGGTCTTCACTGACTGTTGTCTCCCCTGTTTTAGGATTAAATGTACCATTATTCTTAAGCCCAATAAGATAACAAGTTATATCTGCCAAGTCCACACCTTCGCCAGCTTGAAACTCCAATCTAATACGACTCATCACATGATTGAATGCTAATGTCACGTTCGGGGTTTGTGATGTAGCCTTCCCTTTGGCAAAAAGAAAATCTATCTTCGCACGTTCTTCTGCTGTAGCTTGATTTTCACTAGCTGTAGTCACTTCTAATGCAGGTTGTTCTTCACCTGATGTACCAGAAAATGGAGCGTATGCCACTACATCATACTCTCCGGAACCTAATACCCAAATTTCTTCTGCATTTCCTCCTTTTGCTGCAAAAAGACCATTGCCCTTGTATTTGTAATGAATATTCACTTGTTCCGTACCACAAGTGATTCCTACCGAGTCTTCTGCCTCCCAGTTTGTTTCCGTAGCTCTTGTAACAAGATTGCTAGCCTCATGATTGTTTATTACTGCACTAAAAGAAACTTTCGCTCCCGTATCACCGGTAAACTGAATATCAGTTTCTTTAATATCGTTGCTACATCCTGCTAAAAGTAGTAAGGCAACAGCAGTTGTGACATAGTTTTTTTTCATACCATGTTTTTTAAAGTTAAACATATTTTTGTTGATTAGTAAAATCGTCGTAAAGTAAAAAAGACAATGGCTGCATTCTTTTCCAACCAGCAATTGAAATAAATGAAGCCTTTTTTTTGTTGTTTTCCATATTCATTAGTTATATCTGTTAAGTTAAACAAAAGTTAGATTCTCTTTTTAAACATAACTACCTGCGCATCAAACGACTACATACAGCTAGCAATCAATTGAGGATAAGATTTGAACAATTAGTACCATTAATATCTTTTTTACCTATTATGAGTTATCCGGTATGCGAATCTTTCTTCGTTCCACTATAGTTATCTTTGCGTTTGACTATAGTTATCCGCAAGGGTAACTATAGTGTACTTTGCGGATAACTATAGTGGAACGAAAAAAGGATAGCGATCGGAATGAAATCGATTAGCAAAAGAAGGAACTAAAAATAGCAGTGAAAAACTATCTATACTATAGCAATTGGTCAAGTACGGCACGGAACACCTTATCGGCATGTTCTTGCATAATCTTAATATAATTAAAGATAGGACGGTTATTTTTCATACTGTGTCCGATACAGTATTCTATTTTTTCAATTTGAATGCCTAAATCATATCCGTGTTGTGC
>NZ_GG774955.1:367638-461020 GCF_000162555.1 Bacteroides sp. 3_1_23 | reverse complement strand
TCATTGATTAGTTTCCGAAGACAAGCATTCATATTCGCTGCATTCTCATGCCTTACTACTCGACCTATTTTTTAGTTGACTGGCAGAATCCAAAGTAAAGTTGGGTAGATATATATCTGGTTTGAGAATGATGTGCTACGGCTATCCTTATTCGATGTCTGCCATTTGATTAATTTTTTAGTTGGAACAACTACAATTGAAAAATTCGCCATATCATTTTTAGGTTTATAAATTACTATTTTCCATACAATAAAATAGAAACAAAAAGGTTCATAGTCATTAGGGACTAATCGAAAATCGCTCCCACAGCATGGAATATCGTGCAAAAGACGGTATTTTCCATGCATTTGTACGATTCTGCATTGCTATATCTTGATTAAGTCGTTATGTTTGCAACACTTTTTCACAGGTAGAGTGTGAAAAGTTATGTTTAAAAAGAGAATCTAACTTTTGTTTAACTCTATAATAAATACGCTATGTAAATATATTAATATCATACAATATATTATACTACTAAACCTCTATAAAGTACTACGTTACAGGAATATCCATATAAAAAGAAACAAAGAGTCTTCATTAGAGGATAAAAAGATAAATCAACAATAAAGGATCTATAAACCAATATTTATAACTTAATAATTAAAGTATGAAAAGCAACCAAAAAGGTAATCACCTGTATGCCTATAAGGATACTATCCGACGGCTATTTCTTCTCACTTTGTTCTCCTTTTTAATAGTAGAATCTTATGCCCAGAATAAGACAATTTCGGGCACAGTTACAGATTTTACCGGAGAACCGGTTATTGGTGCCAGTGTGTTGGTTAATGGTACTACTAATGGTACAATTACTGATTTAAATGGCAAGTTTTCTCTTTCCAATGTACCAACCAAAGGTACAATCACTATCACTTATATAGGATATAAAAAACAAGAAGTATCCGTAGCAGGAAATACCAACTTTAAAATTACTCTTCAAGAAGATACCGAGACCTTAGACGAAGTAGTAGTTGTAGGCTATGGAGTACAGAAAAAAAGTGACGTAACCGGTGCTATGGCTCGCGTAGGTGAAAAAGAACTGAAAGCAATGCCTGTAAGAAATGCACTAGAAGGGATGCAAGGTAAAACAGCCGGTGTAGATATTACATCCAGTCAGCGTCCCGGAGAGGTGGGCAACATTAATATTCGTGGACAACGCTCTATTAATGCGGAACAGGGTCCACTGTATGTGGTAGACGGTATGGTAATTCAAAATGGAGGCATTGAAAATATCAATCCTTCCGACATTGAAGCTATTGACATTTTAAAAGATGCTTCAGCCACAGCTATTTATGGCTCACGTGGTGCCAACGGTGTGATTCTTGTAACTACCAAAAAAGGAAAAGAAGGTAAAGTGACCCTAAACTATTCCGGTACTGTCACTTTTGAAACGCTACACGATGTTACAGAAATGATGTCTGCCGCCGAATGGTTGGATTATGCCCGCTTAGCCAAATACAATGCAGGTTCTTATGCTTCTGCCACTCCAACTTATGAAGCCGATAAAGCTGCATTTGGTAGCGTAACTGCTTCATGGAAAAACATCGAAAAAGCATGGGTAAATGGAGTCTACGATCCATCTTTAGTAGGATCATATGACTGGGCTTCGCACGGTAAACAGACGGGGATCACTCACGAACATACCTTAAGTGCATCCGGAGGGTCTGACAAATTCCAAGGCTATGCCTCATTCGGTTATTTGGATCAGAAAGGTACACAACCAGGGCAAGCATATGAACGTTATACGTTAAAAACCTCATTTGATGTGACTCCTGTCAATTGGTTCAAAATGGGATCTTCAATTAATGCATCTTATTCCACTCAAGACTATGGATATAGTTTCTCCAAGTCTGTAACCGGTTCGGGTGATTTCTATAGCGCATTAAGAAGTATGATTCCGTGGACAGTACCTTATGACGAAAACGGTGAATATGTCCGTTATCCGAGTGGGGATGTAAATATCATCAACCCTATTCGTGAATTAGACTACAACACCAACCAACGCCGCACTTTCCGTGCTTCTGCCAGTTTGTATTCGCAAATTGATTTCGGTAAAATCTGGAAACCACTGGAAGGCTTATCTTATCGTCTTCAGTTTGGTCCTGAATTCCAATTCTACACTTTAGGAGTCGCTAATGCAGCAGATGGTATTAATGGAGATGGTAACAATGGCGCACAATACAAGAACGAACAAAAACGTGCATGGACATTGGATAACCTGATCTATTATAACAAAGCCCTGGGTCAACATAATTTAGGCATGACATTGATGCAATCCGCTTCTGCCTACCATTACGAGATGGGAGATATGAGAGCTACTAATGTAGCCTCATCAGATGAGCTCTGGTATAATATAGGATCTGCCGGTACACTAAACTCTTTTGGCACAGGTCTGACCGAGACTCAAATGGCATCTTATATGATTCGTCTAAACTATGGTTATAAAGATAAGTACTTATTGACAGCATCTATGCGTTGGGACGGCGCCTCTCAATTAGCCGAAGGGCACAAATGGGCAAGTTTCCCTTCTGCTGCTATCGCATGGAGAATGGATCAGGAAGATTTCCTGAAAGACATCAGTTGGCTGAATCAGTTGAAACTTCGTATAGGTATGGGTGTTACAGGTAATGCGGCAATCAAAGCATATGCAACTAAAGGCGCTATCACAGGCTTATACTATAACTGGGGACAGAATGAGTCATCCTTGGGCTATGTACCTTCAGATCCTTCACAGAAGGAACCCGCCAAAATGGCTAATCCAACTCTAGGCTGGGAAAGAACTACACAATACAATGTCGGTGTTGACTATGGTTTCTTTAATAACCGACTTACTGGTAGTATCGATGCATACAAAACGAAAACTGATGATTTGTTACTAGAAATGTCAATTCCTTCACTAACGGGTTATGTTTCTACTTATGCCAATGTAGGTAAAACATCCGGATATGGTATTGACCTACAAGTAAATGCAATACCTATACAAACAAAAGATTTTTCGTGGAGCACTACTTTAACATGGTCAATGGATAGAAACAGAATCGACGAATTGTCTAATGGTAGAACAGAAGATGTGAACAATAAATGGTTTGTCGGTGAGGAAATCGGTGTTTATTACGACTGGGTATATGATGGCATCTGGAAAACAGAAGAAGCCGAAGAAGCTGCCAAATACGGACGTAAACCGGGACAAATCAAAGTGAAAGATTTAAATAATGATGATACAATAGATGCCAATGACGATAAAAAAATTGTAGGTCACACACGTCCACGCTGGACAGGTGGATGGAGTAACACTTTCAGCTATAAGAATTTTGAGCTATCCTTCTTTATTTTATCACGTTGGGGATTTACTGTTCCACAGGGAGCTGTTACTCTTGACGGTCGCTATATGCAGCGTAAAATAGACTATTGGGTAGCCGGTACAAATGAGAATGCAAAATACTATTCACCCGGTTCCAACGGTGAAGGAGCCGATGCCTTTAACAGCGCAATGAACTATCAGGATGGCTCATACATCAAAGTTCGTAATATCTCATTGGGTTATAACTTTACCCCACAACAATTAAAGAACTTGGGTATCAATAATTTGAAGCTATATGTTCAAGCCATGAACCCATTCAATATCTATAAAGCATGTGACTTTTTGGATACAGACTTGGTAAATTATGACAATAATACCAAAACATTTGGTTCACCTACCACTTTGAAGAGTTTTGTAATAGGTGTCAACATCGGATTCTAATAAACAAATTAAAGTAAAGACATTATGAAATTAAATAGAATATTATTTGCTGCTTTAATAGCCAGCATAACAGGAAGCTCGATCACTTCGTGCAGTGAATCTTTCCTTGATGAGAATTTAACAACTCAATATAGTACCGACCGCTTTAAGACACAAGAAGGTCTTGATGAATTAGTGACTGGAGCCTATCAGAAACTGAAATTCAAATTCAACTATATATGGGGGATTCAGTGCTACAACATGGGAGTAGATGAATTTACTGATGCTAATAATGTTATTCCAGCATGGAATCACTATAGTCAAGATTTAAATTCATCTGAAAATGCCGCTAACCAACCTATCTGGGACAATTACTACGGACTGGTTGAACCCGCAAACATATTGATCCAAAACATACCTCAATATTATAACCAAAGTTCACCTACATACAACACACGCTTGGGAGAAGCACACTTTCTAAGAGCCTATGCTTATTTCGAATTAGTGAAGCAATTTGGTGATGTGCCGTTGAAATTAGTTCCGTCTACAAGCGCGGAAACATATTTTACACGGAATTCTGCTGAAGAAATATACACACAGGTTATATCTGATTTTGGAGAAGCCTACAGACTACTTCCGGATAAAGGTGAATCAATCGGACGAATTAACAAATATGCTGCTGCCCATTTCCTTGCAAAAGCACATTTATTCCGTGCCTCCGAATTGTACAGCGATTGGAATAGTAATTATATAGCATCCGACCTCGATGCTGTTATTCAATATGGTTCGGAAGTTGTAGACGCACATCCGTTGTGTAATGATTATGTAGAACTTTGGGACTATGAACAGCCGAACGGAGCCAATGAAAAAGTAAGTGAAGTGATTCTAGCAGCTCAATTCTCTAATGATGAATCAACATGGGGACGTTATGGAAACCAGATGCATCTTTATTATCCGGCCGTATACCAAGGTAATGATATAGGTGGATGTAAACGTGACATCTCCGGAGGACGTGAATTCTCATACGTAAGTGCTACAGAGTATACCATGCAGGTATTTGACCGTGTCAATGACTCTCGTTTCTGGAAATCATTCATCACCTGTTATGGAGCCAACGAAACCAAAAGTGCTCCCACCTGGACAGCAGAAGATATGCCATACGCTCCGGCAGGTGTAAAAGAAGGTGACAAACGTTTCAGTGGAGGTGAACTCGGTATGAAATACATCGTGAATGACCCGGGAGACAATCGCTATGAGAAATATCCCAACGCTCCGGCATATACTGTTTTGAAAGATGGAAAAATGTGTAACACGTATACATATGTACGCTATTTCAAAGGACAGGAACACAGCTGGAATATAAATGAGAAAACAGGTAATTATTACGATATCATACCTCACAAGCGTTCAGTAGCTTTATCTAAATTCCGTGATGGTTATCGTGTTTCCATCGCATCTCAATTCGGTACTCGCGATGCTATCATCGCCCGTTCGGCAGATGATGTACTAATGGTTGCCGAAGCATATATTCGTAAAGGTGAAGCCAATTATGACAAAGCTGTCGAATGGATGAACAAACTACGTGAACGTGCCGGTTATAAAACTGGTGAAGACCGTAGTAAGAACGTAGATGGTGGACAAGCTTATAAGAATAATCCTTATTGTTCCGGGAAAGGAGGCGGTCACTCCTCCGAAGGTGCTATTTACTGGGAAGAAAACACCTATTATGAGTCAAACAATATCGAACAGGAGACTACTGCTTCTACCAAAACTACGATGAAATTAAATAGTGTGGCAGACGTTTATAACTCTACAGTCGACACTCCTATCTACAACGAACTGGGATGTACATCCAATGCTGACAAAATGATGTGCTTCCTATTAAATGAACGTACCCGTGAGCTTTGTGGCGAATTGCAACGCTGGGAAGATCTGGCACGTACCAAGACGTTAGACGCCCGCTGGCATAAATTCAACGACGGTGCCAGCAGAGGTCTTGGCGAATTCAAATCGGAGAAACATTACTATCGTCCGATCCCCCAAGCCTTCTTGGACGGTATCACCAATTCAAATGGTTCTGCACTAAGCAATGAAGAAAAGAAAGCAATGCAGAATCCGGGATATTAAGATAAACAACTAAACTTATTGCCACTTGGCACTCTTTGAAATAGTATTCCTAATCAAAGAGTAGCAAGTGGCAATATTATTTCTTATATTTCCGTTGTTTTTCACTTCGTCTTCCTCATAAACATCTTAATCTGTTCACTAATCTGCTCCATCCCCTTTATCGAAGGATGACCGCTCTTTTTGTCAATATCATGCAGTTCAATACAATCAATGTTATAGTGATTGCAGATAGCTCTGACTGATTCATTAAACTCTTCCTTTAAACCAGAGTTCAGCAGAAAGTAGATTTCAACATTAGGATAACGATCAATCATGTGGTCAAGCAGATATGCCATAGCCGGACGGAATGTATATAAATCTTCCTTGGTCCACCCTTCATACTTGTAATCCCCAAGCGGTGAGCCGGCCCAACAATCATTCGTTGCACCGAAAATAAAGATGATATCCGGACATCCCAGCTTATCCATACGGGTAATAAAAGAACGATCCGAATAATCAGCCTGATTATAACCGGTATTACAAATCGTTGCACCGGAAAAAGAGTTGTTGACACAAAGGCGGCAGTTATTCTCTTTGATGAATTTATGCCACCAGGTCTGCTTTACGGAAGTTACATCCGTTTGCTGTCGCGGAGAAACATAATACCAAATGCTATTGGTATCGGGTTGCAGGTATCCTTCAAATGTTGAATACGAATCGCCTAAAATAGATATAGATTTCAGGCTTTGAGCAAAGCTGATACTGCTATATAGAGTGATTAGCAGTAATAAATAAAAGGATTTCTTCATCTTAGCATAAAGTTTTCAATTTTGCTGCTAAGATACTACATTATACTAAAATTATAGCATGAAATTTTCTACTACTTTCAGGAAAGGGTCATTTCCCTTTCCTATCATAAGTCACATTCTTTTCCACTACATTCTCTACATTATTCACTTTCTTCACGAACTCCTTTACCTCTCCTACTTTTACATCCCTAATCATTACATTCTTAGCCGGAAGTTTGGAGTTACCTTTCAGTTCGTAAATAGCATCTGCCGATTCACAAGTCACCTTATCCATATAAATACCATCAATACGAGTAATTCGTTCTTCATAAGTAGGTACCAGATCTTTCCATTGGTATAACACTTCGGTATCTATTTCGAGTACACGTTGAGCCGTTCCTGCCTTTACATTCTTCATATAAACATTCTCTATAAATCCACCTCTGCGATGATTGGTTTTCACAAAGAAAAGGCGCATCACAGAATTCGGAGCAGTACAGTCATGCATATAAATATTCCGTATTCCTCCCGATATTTCGCTTCCGATACCAAGTAAAGTATGTCCTTTTAGAATCTGACAATTACGGATAACGATGTTTTCACAAGGAGTATTCAACCGCCAAGCATCCTGATTACGTCCGGCTTTAATCACTACTGCATCATCCCCCTGATCGAAAGAGCAATCTTCCACTAAAAAGTTACGGCTCATTTCAAAATCAATACCGTCATTATTATGTCCGTGTGCTTTTACATCGAGATTACGCACTAATCCCCCGTCACACATATAGAGATGAATGGTCCAAAACGGACTTTCACGAATCTTAAACCCATCCAATAAAACATTCTTGCAACGATTGAAATGAATCAAATGCGGACGAAGATGGTTCTCCCCTATTGCCATCTGACGTTCGATCACAGGGATATTAGTCGAAGCTTTTGTATACAACTCCTTCAATGCTTCCAAATGAGACTGAGGACGTTTGAACCATACTTTCCAGGTATCCATCTTCGGCTGAAGAGTCCCTTTACCTGTAATCGCCACGTTCTCACATTCAAAAGCATAGAGTAATGGCGAATAATTATAACATTCCAAGCCTTCCCATGAAGTCATCACTGCCGGAAGATAATCAGAAGGATTATCCGTAAAATTCAAAACCGCATTCTCCTCCAAATAAAGATTCACATTACTTTTAAAATGAATGGGACCGGTCAGCCATGTACCTGCCGGAACAACAACACGTCCGCCACCGGATTGGTTACACGCTTCAATAGCACTAGTAATTGCTTTTGTATTATCTACTCTTCCTCCATTGACGGCACCGAAGTCTGTAATTATAAAGTCCTTATCAGGATAGATAAACACTTTAATAGGTTGCATCGGAAAAGGAGCGGTTACTTTAAGCACTTCATAGTTGCCATTTTTCGAAGTAAAAGAAGCGGCTAACAAATAAAAACAAGTACAAGTTATTAAACTTAGAAAATATCTTTTAATCATATCATTACTCTATTATCCAACATACCAAGATAAAACATTCTTAGCTATTTCACACTCTGAAAATCGGGAATTCGTTTCACATTAGCGCCTTTCATTACTCCCTTCTTTATTGCTTCATTTGTGGCAGTAATTTCTTGTTTTACTTTCTTATAATAATCTTTTGTTAACCCATTGGCTATGGCATCTGACTCTGTTGCCGCCCAGAAATATTGATAATCTGTCAATATCAGATCCGGTGCCACTTTTGCAAAAAAGACAGAATCTCCTTCAAATTTTTCACGTAAATCTCCTAAATAAATAGTATCCGCCGGATTTATTTTCTTATCATTTTGAGATTTATTACTCGAATTACCAACACAAGAAGCAATTAATATTCCTCCAATCAAAAAACAATAGTTCAACAGTCTCATAATAAATAATTTAATTGTAACATAATTCTTTTCAACACTTATTTCACTGAAAACACAAATACACCCGCTGTAGGAATCTCTGTAGTCCCGATCAATGCTTTGGCTCCCTTCGATAAGTTGAAGGTATAAGGCTGATCTGAATAGTTTAATACAATTCCCAACCCATTCCGGTATTCCATTGTCACGCCATAAGGCAAATCCATTACCGGGATATTCAGCTGTACATATAGCTTTTTCAATATATCTTTTTCCAATGCTCCATTGTGGCTGTCCACTCCTACATAGGTAATCGTACCTTTCCCCAGTTTGCGGAAAGTCACAGCCGGACTTCCTTCATAGAATTCGTTTTTATAAGTAGCCCATACTTGAGCATCTGCCGGAGGATTCAGAATCTCTCCCCATGTATTCCAAATATACTCTTTTCCGTCCATAACAACAGTACCGGGATTTTCGGGAAGCAGCAAATCATAAAAGTTCATTTCATTTCCGGTCAGCGGAGTAATCATAGAACCAAAGGGAGCTTCCGGAAGACGACCATAACGGTCTTTCTGTGCCGTACGACAAGTCAGAATGAGGTTTCCGCCGTTCTTTACATAAGTGATCCATTTGTCTACCAGTTCTTTATCAGCTAATTGATAAGTCGGTGCAATAACGACCGGATAATCGGACAAGTTCTTTGCTTCGGAAATAAAATCGACAGGAGCTCCGAATGATTTTAGGGTACGATAGTACTTTTCGATGTGTGCAAAAGTATCCCATGTCCGGTTCTGTTTCTGTCGCTCAATGCTCCAGGAGTTTTCATGGTTAAAAAGAATAGCTGTACGACGGGCAAGGTAATCGGCAGGTTTGGTTTCACGGGAAGAGCTATGTTTACGAAGTTCACGAATCTCCTTTATAAATGTCTCATATTCTCTTCCACCGGGAGTTATAGTCACTCCGTCCGTGCCGACAATTCCGTAATGATATTGTTCCGTGCCGTAAAGAGGCTGGCGATAACGATAGGTGCAGATAAAATCACTTCCACCGGCAAACACACTCCACATCCACAGACGAACTGCGCCCGGAAGAGGTTGGGGATTGATACTGCCCCAGTTCACCTGTCCCGGCTGTAATTCCATCACACCATAAGTTCCCTGTATCGGACGGAAAAAGTCATTTGCCCAGGCTATCCGCAACGGATTACCTACCCGGTAGCCTCGACGACCAATCCCCTCATTATCACCATATACCATATAACGGGTATAACTTTGAAAATCAAGCGAGGGGCTACCACCAATGTGACCTTCATCATAATTCGGTATATAATTCGTAGTCACCCATTGGTTCTTTGCATATTTCTTTATCAACAGACATTGTTCGTTCAGGAAATCATTGGTTTGTGATGCAGCAAAACGGCGGTAATCCAAAATTTGATGATGATTCATAAACATCTGTACGCGCTTGGGAAGCGTTATTTCATCAAAAGACGAATAAACCTCACTCCAGAAAGCAGTGCCCCATGCATTATTTAAAAGTTGAATGTCATTATTGTATTTGGCACGGAGAAAATCACGGAAAGCAAGCTCCGCTTTCAGATTATAATCAAACTGTACAGCAGGTTCGTTGTCGAGTTGCCATCCGATAATACGGGAGTCATTGCCATAATGTTGCGCCAGTTTTTCAATCATCTTGTATGATAATTCCCTGTAAAGAGGCGAAGCAAATGAAGCATGCTGGCGAGCACCGTGGTCAAGTATCGTTCCATCCTCATTCTTCAATAGAATTTCGGGGTATTTCCGGCTCATCCATACAGGAGGAGTGGCAGTAGAAGTACACATGATAACTTTCAAATCATACTTGGCTGCCAAAGCTACAGCCCTGTCCAGCCATGCAAAATCATAGCGTCCCTCTTCCGGTTCCAGTTGCGCCCAGGCAAACTCGGCAAAATGGGTAAATTCAAATCCCAATTCATGCATTTTCTTGAAGTCACGTTCCCACTGGCTCTCATCCCAGTGTTCGGGATAATAATAGACACCCGTCAAAGTCAGGTCTTTATCATCAAACCAGGGAGAAGTTTCAATTACAGTCTTTTGAGCTTGCTTCTGTTGAGTTCCGGTTGCCAGTCTCTCTGCTGCCTGTATTCCGGTAGAAACGGTTAATAGACCGGCACAGAAAGTAGCCAGAATTTTACTTTTTACCATATACTTCATAAATTCGATTGATTATTAGCGTTATAAAACGTTATTCATATATTTTCCATTCCCACAAACCGGCATCTCCCCTACGAATATGAAGACGGAGATAACGTGTCTCTCCTATCTCCTTAGCAATATGTGGAGAGCATACTTGTACTTTCCCTTGTTCGGCACACATCTGCCAATGTTTTCCGTCGATAGACTTCTCCAGTCGCCAGGTATGTCCTTCAGTAGGACGGGTAAAATAGAGCTGGCACTCCCCGACCTTACGGATTTCCTTTAAATCGACTGTAATAAACGGACTGCTATCCGTATCAGCCGCCATCCAACGGGTTCCATTCGATTCGTCAGCTACATGGGTAGCCTGATAAGTATGCGTGCGGGTATAGCTCTTCACCGAACCTTTTTCCGGCAACGGTTGATTGGGTTGCGTTTCGATATTGACCACGGAAGTACGGGGAGATTTCTCACTGGAAGCATAAAAATGCGACTGTAATGCCAGATTCGGCCGGGTCTCTTGGGAAGCAGCCAGATAACCTACACCACGCATATCGGGGATTAATGTCTTTATCGTTCCATCGTCATTAAATTCCATCCGGTTAGCATACACTTGACGGGTAGTTCCGCCATCTCCGTATTCCAGATAGAGAAAAATATATTCATCCGTTCCCTCGTCATAAAACACGTTGCCATGTCCCGATCCCCACACTTGATTTTCAGGAGAAGAGAATAAAAAAATGTCGTTCCCCTCCGGCTTTACAAAACCCGTCAAAGGAGACTCGCGGCTCATCATATAAGCATTGACATAATTCTGATGACCACTCAACGTATAAATATAGTAATAGATACCTTTACGCTTAAACATCACCGGACCTTCGGAATATCCCTGGCGGGCTGTTGCCAGAGCTACCGGCTCACCATCCAGATGAAGCCTGTCCGCAGAAAGCCGTCCCGCATTCCGGCGACGCCAGAAGATATATCCTGAACCATCGTCATTAATAAAAGGTTCTCCGTCAATATCATCAACGACAGCCGGGCTATCTGTTCCTTCTTCTCCGGGAGGCAAAAGCCCCTGTCCCGCAGTAAAATGGAAAGGACCATCCGGGCGATCAGCTACAAGTACATAAGTTCCCATCTTGTCATCCGGTTTCACAAACGTAACGTATAAATAAAACTTGCCGTCCTGCTCAATCACTTTTCCAGGCGCCCAATACCGGAAATAGCCCTTTTTCTTTTCACCTTTATCATTCGTGTAGTCATATCCTTTCGACCAGTCGAACCCGCTGATATGGGAACCTTCGAAACTCCAGTTCACAAAATCTTTCGATTTCCATACGACAGGAGTTCCGGCACGTCCAAGTCCGTAATCCAGATCGGTAGTGCCATAAAGATAATAGGTATCACCAAATTTGGAGACAGACGGATCCGCCAGATTATCGGGAATAAGCGGATTATAGTTCCGGTCGGCAATCAGTGACTCCACAATGGAGGCATCCACTGCAAACGCCGTTCCATGACGAATCCCCCTCGGAAAAAAGACCTGATCGGACACATCTTCCCATGTTTCACCATAGTCCAAAGAACGAACAGCTCCATAACGATGGTCACGGTATTTATCAAAATAGACATAAAGCGTATCACCTACAAAAAGAGGAGCTGGACCTTCCGCCCAATATTTTCCTGTAATAGGTGCCGATACTTTGGTCGGGAATCCTTTTTCTATCTTCTTTGTACGCGTCACACGCAAATTCTTTTCCGGCGGATTGGAATTTTCATTCTTGACTACCATTATCAGGTCTTCCCGCTTCGGGTCTTTCACAATAGCGGCATCAATCACACTGAAATCTGGATTGAAGAACATCTTCGTCTTTGAGAAAGTACGAAAATCCTTCGTTGTTACATAATAAATACGATGATTCAGTCCCTTCTCACTTTCACTGGTAGCCACTTCTTTGTGACGGCCGGGAATCGTAGTTGCCCAAAAGATATAATAGGTTTGTGAAGGTTCATCATAAAACAGTTCGGGAGCCCAACAGTTATGTGCATCCGGCTCGTGCATCATCACAGGGATTGCTTGTTGCTCACTCCAATGAACCAAATCGCGTGAAGAGGCATATCCGATAATCCGGTCCGTCCAACTGGAAGTCCAGACCATGTGAAAAGTTCCGTCCGGCGACTGGCAAATGCTGGGGTCACGCATTAATTTATCTTTACCAACCGCAGGGGTAAGATAAGAACGTCCGCCATGTAAAGGCAGCCAGTTCAATCCATCATAACTATATGCTAAATGCAGTCCGTCTTTACTGTCATTGATAAAATAAGAAAAGAGGTAAGCTGTCTCACCGGCAAAGACTGTCATCACCGACCAAAGACTTAGAGCTATCCAGATTACTACTTTTTTCATGGTTCCTTATTAAGATTAAAAAGTTTACCTTGCAAAGATAAGGCATCTCCGCCCCTCCTCAAAGATAAAGAGCATGGACAATATTTCAAATCCATGTAGTTTTGTACACGAACGCTTTTAGATGTCCATTTTGATACAATATTCTATGTATCTGTACATCTTTCTATTTACTAAACCCTTAAAAAGCTCTACTTTAGCGGCAGATTTTAAAAAGAATGAAAAACATATCAACTCTATATATCATGAAACGACTTTTAGTAAGTATTGCTATCGTATTTATCTCCATACTGACCGTAGCGGGACAAAATCACTCTTTCAGCTTATCCGGCAAATGGAATTTCCGGATAGACCGGGAAGATACCGGCGTCAAGGAACAATGGTTCAAAAAATCCCTCGACGATTCTATCAACCTGCCCGGCTCCATGCCCGAAAAACTGAAAGGAGATGAAGTGACCGTCCGTACCCAATGGACCGGAAGCCTCTACGACAGTTCTTACTACTTCAACCCATATATGGAAAAATACAAGATAGAGGGACAAGTAAAGCTACCCTTCTTTCTGACTCCCGACAAACATTATGTAGGTGTGGCCTGGTATCAAAAGAAAGTGACAATTCCGGCTGACTGGAAAGGAGAAAGAATCACTCTTTTTCTGGAACGTCCGCACATCGAAACTACTGTATGGGTAAATCAGCAGGAGCTTGGTATGCAAAACAGTCTTTGTGTTCCCCATGTCTATGACCTGACTGCTGCAACCACCCCCGGAAAAACGTACCTGATTACCATCCGTATCGATAATAGAATCAAAGAAATCAACGTAGGTCCAGATTCTCACAGCATCACCGACCAGACACAAGGTAACTGGAACGGTATCGTCGGACGAATCGAATTACAAGCTACTCCTAAAGTCCATTTAGAAGATATTCAGGTATATCCCGATTTGAGCAATCAGAAAGCGCTGGTTCGCATGAATATACGGTCTGCTTCTTCCACCAAGGGAGAGATCACCCTTTCCGCTGCGAGCTTTAACACGGACATTCAGCACAAAGTGGCTCCCGTACATCAAAGTTTCAACATCCGTCCGGGAGATAATCCGGTGGAAATGGAACTTCCGATGGGAAAAGAGTTTCTGACGTGGGATGAATTCAGTCCGGCACTTTATAAACTGACGGCAAAATTAACCAACGGCAAGCAAACTGACACACAACAAGTACAGTTCGGTATGCGTGATTTCAAGATAGAAGGGAAATGGTTCTATGTAAATGGTCGCAAAACGATGCTTCGCGGTACGGTGGAAAACTGTGACTTCCCATTGACAGGCTATGCGCCGATGGATGTAGCTTCTTGGGAACGGGTGTTCCGCATTTGTCGTAACTATGGCCTGAATCACATGCGCTTCCACTCTTTCTGTCCGCCGGAAGCAGCTTTCATCGCTGCCGATCTGGTCGGTTTCTATCTGCAACCGGAAGGACCGAGCTGGCCGAACCACGGTCCGAGACTGGGTAACGGACAACCGATTGACAAATACCTGATGGACGAAACCATTGCACTGACCAAGGAATATGGGAATTACGCTTCTTACTGCATGCTGGCTTGCGGCAATGAACCTTCCGGTCGTTGGGTGGCATGGGTCAGCAAGTTCGTGGATTATTGGAAAGCAACCGATCCGCGTCGTGTATACACAGGAGCCTCCGTTGGAAACAGCTGGCAATGGCAACCTCACAATGAGTATCATGTGAAAGCCGGCGCACGCGGACTTAGTTGGGCAGGTGCGCAACCGGAAAGTGAATCGGATTATCGTGCAAGAATCGACACGGTGAAACAACCGTATGTATCACACGAAACAGGTCAATGGTGCGTATTCCCGAATTTCAATGAGATCCGTAAATATACCGGAGTCAACAAAGCGAAGAACTTTGAAATCTTCCGGGATATTCTGAACGATAACCACATGGGAAGCCAGAGTCACGACTTTATGATGGCTTCGGGCAAATTGCAGGCACTCTGCTACAAACATGAGATTGAAAAGACCTTGCGTACTCCGGACTATGCGGGATTCCAGTTGCTGGCTCTCAATGATTATTCCGGCCAGGGAACTGCATTAGTCGGTGTACTGGACGTGTTCTTTGAAGAAAAAGGATATATCAACGCAGAACAGTTCAGACGCTTTTGCAGTCCGACCGTACTTTTGGCACGTATTCCTAAATTTGTATATGCCAACAATGAAACATTCCATGCCGACATTGAAGTATCTCATTTCGGAGCTGCTCCCTTAGAAAGTGCAAAAACAGTATATACCATTAAGGATAAATTCGGAAAAGTATATGCTCATGGAACTGTCGGCACCCATCACATTCCCATCGGAAATCTTTATTCTCTGGGTAGTGTAGATATGACTCTGGAAGGAATCGATACACCGCAGAAACTAAATCTGGAAGTACGTATCGAAGGCTGTGATGCCGTAAACGACTGGGATTTCTGGGTATATCCGGCACAAGTGGAACTGGTACAAGGAACAGTATATACCACCGACACCTTGGACGCCAAGGCATTGGCTGTGTTACAAGACGGAGGAAATGTGCTGATTACGGCTGCCGGAAAGATACAATACGGCAAAGAAGTCAAACAATACTTCACTCCCGTATTCTGGAATACTTCCTGGTTCAAGATGCGTCCGCCGCACACAACCGGTATTTTCCTGAATGAATATCACCCTCTTTTCCGCGAATTCCCTACCGAATATCATAGTAACCTTCAATGGTGGGAACTGCTGAACAAAGCGCAGGTGATGCAATTCACCGACTTCCCGGCAACATTCCAACCAACGGTTCAAAGTATTGATACTTGGTTTATCAGCCGGAAAATCGGCATGTTGTTCGAAGCAAAGGTCTTGAACGGTAAATTGATGATGACCAGTATGGACATTACTTCCCAACCGGAAAAACGAATCGTTGCCCGCCAGATGCACAAAGCAATCCTGAATTATATGAATTCGGATGCTTTCCGTCCGGCAGACAAGATAGCTCCGGAGCTAATACAAGCATTATTCACCAAAGTGGCGGGAGATGTGAAATCTTATACCAAAGATTCTCCTGACGAGCTCAAACCGAAAATTAACTAAATGGGAATTATCAGGCACGAATTACACGGATTACGCTGTTGCTTTATAAAAGCGTAATTCTAAAAACCGTGAAATCCGTGTAATCCGTGCCTAAATTCCATAAACAATATACATTAAATATCATTTTACATGAAAACTACGATCATAGGCTTGCTACTCTTAGCTACGGCAAGTGTCAATGCACAGGAGAAAGCCCAAACATACCAGTTGGCAGATGCTCCCCGCTACAGTGAGGAGACGGGATATGGATATGATCTCGTCGCTACTCCCGAAAAAGGCAGCAAGGCACCCTTCTTCTTTTCTGTCCGCGTGCCGGACGGTAACTATCAAGTAACCGTTCGCCTGGGAAGCAAGAAACAGGCAGGGGTGACAACAGTAAGAGGCGAATCACGCCGACTGTTCATTGATAACCTCGCTACTAAAAAGGGACAATTCGTAGATGAAACATTTATCATCAACAAACGCAACCCCCGCATTTCCGAAAAAGAATCCGTACGTATCAAACCCCGCGAAAAAGCCAAACTGAACTGGGACGATAAACTGACGCTGGAATTTAACGGCGATGCACCCGTATGCCAGAGTATCAGCATCGAGCCTGCCGATCCGTCGGTGATTACCGTTTTTCTATGCGGTAACAGTACCGTAGTCGACCAGGACAACGAGCCATGGGCAAGCTGGGGACAAATGATACCTCATTTTTTCGGTACGGACGTTTGTATCGCCAATTATGCGGAATCGGGCGAATCAGCCAATACGTTTATTGCCGCAGGACGTTTGAAAAAAGCATTGAGCCAGATAAAGAAAGGAGATTATCTTTTCATGGAATTCGGGCATAACGACCAAAAGCAAAAAGGACCGGGCAAAGGAGCTTATTACTCTTTTATGACCAGCCTGAAAACATTTATTGATGAAGCTCGTGCACGGGGAGCATACCCCGTACTGGTCACTCCCACCCAACGCCGGAGTTTCGACGCAACCGGACATATCCGTGACACACACGAAGATTATCCGGAAGCCATGCGCTGGCTGGCAGCTAAAGAAAATGTTCCGTTGATCGACCTCAACGAGATGACCCGTACGCTTTATGAAGCTTTGGGAACAGAAACGTCGAAACGTGCTTTCGTACACTATCCGGCAGGCACTTATCCGGGACAGACCAAAGCTTTTGAGGATAACACCCACTTCAATCCATACGGAGCCTATCAAATAGCCCAATGTGTGATTGAAGGAATGAAGAAAGCCGTACCGGAACTGGCTAAACACCTGAAAATAGACCCGTCCTATAATCCGGCACAGCCGGACGATGTAAATGGTTTCCACTGGAACGAATCACCATTCACGGAAATTGAAAAACCGGACGGAAATTAAGAGATAAGTAGTAGGTATTAAGTATTAAGAATCAGGCATTAGATAAATATGAAAACCAAAAGCATCTTTCCCCTGTTCCTATTGGCAGGCACACTTTTGACAGCAGCTTGCGCCACCCCAACGGCTAAACAGGCAGGAAACAACAGCTTCGAATGGGGGCAAGTACCGCAACAACCGGATTTGTCATGGGCCGATAGTGTAGGCAGCCGGCAAATGCCCGGAAACCATGTAATTTTATCCGCTAATTCTTTTGGCGCAGTAGCAGACAGCACGGTGCTTAGCACGGAAGCTATCCAGAAAGCAATTGACAGTTGTGCCGTCATCGGTGGAGGAACGGTAGTTTTTCAGCCGGGATATTATCAGACTGGCGCACTGTTCATAAAAAGCGGTGTCAACCTGCAACTGGACAAAGGGGTGACTTTACTGGCCAGCCCTTACATTCATCATTATCCCGAATTCCGCTCACGGATTGCAGGAATCGAGATGACATGGCCCGCGGCAGTTATCAACATTGTCAATGAAAAGAACGCTTCCGTCAGCGGAGAAGGAACGCTGGACTGCCGGGGAAAAGTATTTTGGGATAAATATTGGGAAATGCGGAAAGAATACGAAGCAAAAGGATTGCGCTGGATTGTGGATTATGACTGCAAACGGGTACGGGGCATCCTCATAGAACGTAGCTCGGACATTACATTGAAAGGATTTACCCTGATGCGTACCGGTTTTTGGGGATGTCAGATTCTTTACTCCGATTATTGCACGATAGACGGATTGACCATCAACAACAATATAGGTGGACACGGTCCGAGCACGGACGGTATCGACATTGATTCTTCCTGCAATATCTTGGTCGAAAACTGCGATGTAGACTGTAACGATGATAATATCTGTATCAAATCGGGACGGGATGCAGACGGACTGCGGGTGAACCTTCCTACGGAAAATGTGGTCATACGCAATTGCATCGCCCGCAAAGGTGCCGGACTTATCACCTGCGGAAGCGAAACTTCCGGTAGCATACGGAATGTATTGGGATATAATCTGGAAGCAATCGGCACCTCCGCCGTGCTGCGGTTGAAAAGCGCCATGAACCGTGGAGGGACAATCGAAAACATTTATATGACCGAAGTAAAAGCGGAAAACGTCCGTCACGTGCTGGCGGCAGACTTGAACTGGAACCCCAGTTACAGTTACAGCACTTTACCCAAAGAGTATGAAGGGAAAGAAATCCCGGAACACTGGAGAATCATGCTGACTCCGGTAACGCCTCCCGAAAAAGGTTATCCGCGTTTCCGCAATGTCTACGTATCAAAGGTAAAAGCGGAAAATGTGGACGAATTTATCTCCGCTTCGGGATGGAATGACTCGTTACGTCTGGAAAATTTCTATCTTTATGCCATCGAAGCGCAGACCGACAAACCGGGCAAAATCTGCTATACGAAGAATTTCAACTTGTCTGAAATTACATTAAAGACAGAAGAAAAGAATGTCATTGAACTAAAAGAGAACGAACAAAGTAATATCAACTTCAACTATGTTAAGACATCTCCTGACCATCGTACTGCTGGGAATCTTGCTCATTGATGCGCAAGCACAAGCACTGACGCCACCTGCCGGCACTTTCCGGTTGGGCATATCAAAAGGAAATGAAAGCCACTGGCTAAAACCTAAAGAAAAGATACAGGGAGTATCCTTCCAATGGAAAGCACTGCCCGATAGTCGTGGATTTATTCTGGAAGTAGAAGTCGCCTCTGCTCCGGAAGCCGATGCCCTATTTTGGAGTTTCGGCGATTGCCAACCGGATTCGGACATCAATGTATTCAGCGTGGAGGGACAAGCCTTCACTTGCTACTACGGAGAAAGTATGCAATTACGGACGCTGCAGGCTGTCACTCCTACCGATGATATTCGCTTGAGTGACGGACATAAGGATGCAACTCCCCTGATGCTTTACGAATCAGGCAAACGAACCGACCGCCCTGTACTGGCCGGACGTTGCAGTCTCTCCCCGGCTTCTTCGCGAAACGAAGGAAGCAAGCCTTTCCGGCTTTACTTCTGTTTCTACGAACAGAATGAAAAAGCGGATTACAACTACTATATGTTACCGGATATTTTTGCCAAAATCGACAAAAAATGAAAAGGATCTATTTATTATTCAGTCTGTTAATAGGTTGCATCTATCTACATGCAGCCATTTATAATGTAATGGACTTCGGAGCCAAAGCGGATGGGAAAACGATTGATTCGCCTGCCATCAATCGTGCAATTGAAGCGGCCGCACAGGCCGGAGGAGGCACAGTATATCTACCTGCGGGAGAATATGCGTGTTATTCCATCCGGTTAAAAAGCAACATTCATATCTATTTGGAACAGGGCACCCGTATCATTGCCGCCTTTCCCGGAAAAGAGGAAGGATATGATACCGCCGAACCGAATGAACATAATAAGTATCAGGATTTCGGTCACAGCCATTGGAAAAACTCTTTAATTTGGGGAATCGGACTGGAGAATATTACGATCAGTGGTCCCGGCTTAATCTATGGCAAAGGCTTGACCCGTGAAGAGAGTCGCCTACCGGGGGTAGGCAATAAGGCTATCAGCCTGAAAGATTGCAGAAATGTGACCCTGAAAGATTTATCCATGCTGCATTGCGGGCATTTCGCCCTGTTGGCTACCGGAGTGGATCATCTGACGATTATGAATCTGAAAGTAGACACCAACCGGGATGGCTTTGATATTGATTGCTGCCGGAACGTACGTATCAGCCAATGCACGGTGAACTCCCCCTGGGATGATGCCATTGTATTGAAAGCCTCTTATGGATTAGGACGCTTCCAAGATACGGAAAATGTGACGATCAGTGATTGTTATGTCAGCGGCTTTGACAAAGGCAGTGTAATGGACGGCACTTGGCAGTTGGACGAACCGCAGGCTCCCGATCATGGTTTCCGTACGGGACGCATCAAACTCGGCACAGAAAGTAGTGGAGGTTTCCGCAATATTGCGATTACGAACTGTATCTTTGAACATTGCCGTGGATTGGCATTGGAAACGGTAGACGGAGGACATCTGGAAGATATTGTAATCAGTAATATTACAATGAGAAATATAGTCAACGCGCCTATTTTCCTTCGGTTGGGCGCACGTATGCGCAGTCCTGAAGGTACTCCTGTAGGCACCATGAAACGTATTCTTATCAGCGATATCAATGTATGGAATGCCGACAGCCGGTATGCTTCTATCATCAACGGAGTGCCGGGTGCATGTATTGAGGACGTAACTTTTCGGAATATTCACCTCTATTATAAAGGAGGATATAGCGAAGAGGATGGCAAACGTATTCCGCCCGAACAGGAGAAAGTATACCCCGAACCCTGGATGTTCGGCACTATTCCCGCCAAAGGGTTTTATATCCGCCACGCACGGAACATTACCTTCGACGGCATCCGCTTCCACTTTGAACAGCCGGACGGACGACCGCTTTTTGTAACTGATGACGCAGAAAATATAGAATACTATAACACACCGAAAGAATGATGAATAAAAGAGAATTGATAGTTCTTTGCCTGCTCGCCGCAGGTGGAGTAATACAAGCACAACAATGGCCGGACACTCCGGTGGAAGCACGTCCCGGCGCCAGATGGTGGTGGATGGGAAGTGCCGTAGACGAAAAGAATCTGACGTATAATCTGGAAGAATACGCACGTACCGGAATGGGAGCAGTAGAAATTACTCCTATCTATGGGGTGCAAGGCAATGACGCGAATGAAATTCAGTTCCTTTCTCCCCGCTGGATGGAAATGCTTAAGCATACACAAACGGAAGGAAAACGTACGGGTATTGAGATTGATATGAATACCGGAACCGGATGGCCTTTTGGCGGACCTGAAGTTAGTATAGAAGATGCGGCTACCAAGGCTATCTTCCAGACATACGAAATAGAGGGCGGCAAAGAGATTGAACAGGATATTAATGTGACCGATCCCAAGCAACAACCATTTTCTGTACTAAGCCGGGTGATGGCATATGATGAGAAAGGCAAATGTATCAACCTGACTGCTCACGTCAAAAAAGACAAACTGCAATGGAAAGCGCCTGCCGGCAAATGGAAAGTGATCGCTCTTTACATCGGAAAAACAAGGCAGAAAGTGAAACGGGCAGCTCCGGGAGGAGAAGGCTATGTGATGAATCATCTCTCAAAAAAGGCGGTAAAAAATTATCTTTCCCGCTTTGACCGTGCTTTCAAAAGTAGCAAGACAAGTTATCCACATACTTTCTTCAACGATTCATACGAAGTTTATCAAGCTGACTGGACGGATGATTTCCTGGAACAGTTCGCTCGTAGACGGGGGTATAAACTGGAAGAACATTTCCCCGAATTCCTGGATAAAAACCGTCCGGAAGTTAGCAGACGTATCGTGTCGGATTACCGGGAAACCATTTCCGACCTCTTATTGGAGAACTTCAGTCATCAATGGACAGACTGGGCACACAAAAACGGTAGTATCACCCGTAATCAGGCACATGGTTCGCCCGGTAATCTGATTGATATCTATGCTTCCGTGGATATTCCGGAATGTGAAGGTTTCGGACTGTCGCAGTTCCACATCGAAGGATTGCGTCAGGACTCATTGACCAAAAAGAATGATTCGGACCTGTCTATGCTGAAATATGCCTCCTCGGCAGCTCATATTGCAGGAAAAACGTATACTTCTTCCGAGACATTTACATGGCTGACGGAGCATTTCCGTACTTCCCTGTCGCAATGTAAACCGGATATGGATTTGATGTTTGTTTCCGGAGTCAATCACATGTTTTTCCACGGCACTCCGTATTCTCCGAAAGAAGCCGAATGGCCCGGATGGTTGTTCTACGCTTCTATCAATATGAGTCCGACAAACAGTATTTGGCGTGATGCCCCTTCGTTCTTCAACTATATCACCCGTTGCCAGAGCTTTCTGCAAATGGGACGGCCGGATAATGATTTCCTGATTTATCTTCCGGTATATGATATGTGGAATGAGCAACCGGGACGATTGTTATTATTCACGATACACCACATGGATAAACTGGCTCCTAAGTTTATCGACGCTATCCATCGCATCAACAACAGCGGGTATGACGGGGATTATATTTCCGATAACTTTATTCGCAGTACACGTTTCAAAGACGGACAGTTGGTTACTTCAGGCGGAACGGGCTACAAAGCATTGGTAGTGCCTGCTGCACACCTAATGCCGAGTGATGTATTGGCACATCTTTATGAACTGGCCAAACAGGGAGCTACTATCGTATTCCTCGAAAATTATCCGACAGATGTACCGGGATACGGTCAGTTGGAACAAAAACGCCAAAGTTACCAGCGTACGCTCCGGCAACTTCCGGCTGTTTCTTTCTCGGAAACAACCGTTACTCCAATCGGAAAGGGGAAGATTATCACAGGAACGGATTATGCACGCACATTGGCCAGCTGCAATATTTCTCCCGAAGAAATGAAAACCAAATTCGGACTACAAGCGATCCGAAGAGTGAATGATACGGGACACCACTATTTCATCTCTTCCTTGCAAAATAAAGGAGTGGACGGTTGGATCACATTGGGAACGAATGCAGCCGCAGCCGCTCTCTTCAATCCCATGACCGGAGAATGTGGTGAAGCTAAGGTAAGACAGGCAAACGGAAAAACACAAGTCTATCTGCAATTAAAATCCGGTGAATCGTTCATTCTGCAAACATATCAACAACCTTTGCAGGCATCCAAACCGTGGAAGTATGTCAAAGAGCAACCTTTCAGTCTTCGTCTGGATCATGGTTGGAAGTTACACTTCGCCGAAAGCAAACCGGAAATTCAAGGAACATTTGATATAGATCGCCCCTGTTCATGGACCCATATCGATCATCCGGCAGCCCAAACGAACATGGGAACCGGTGTTTATTCCTTAGACATCGAATTGCCGACTTTGCAGGCCGACGACTGGATTCTTGATTTGGGAGATGTACGCGAAAGTGCCCGTGTCCGCATCAACGGACAGGAAGCGGGATGCGCATGGGCAGTGCCTTATCAACTAAAGGTGGGCCAGTTCTTAAAACCCGGAAAAAACCACATCGAGATAGAAGTCACGAATCTCCCTGCGAATCGAATTACAGAATTAGACAGGCAGGGAGTGCAGTGGCGCAAATTCAAAGAAATCAATATTGTTGATTTGAACTATCGTCCGGCCAATTATGGACATTGGAGTCCATTACCCTCCGGCTTGAATAGTGAGGTACGGCTGATTCCGGTAAATGTGATGCCATAGTTGAGGCATTGTCATATCATCATACTGCAACAAACTAGTTTTTCAATCTTGTACTTAAGACTTTTCAGTGCAAAGATTAAGGGTTTTCAGTGCAGAGATTAGTTTTTTTATGCAGCCGGTAAGTCGTCCCGTTACAATGGGACAATAGGCACATTGCAAAGTGACCAATATCACCTTATAAGATGATATTGGTCACTTTGTAATATGATTACCTGTCTTTGGGAAGATGAGAAGCACTAAAGATACAAAATTAAATAGTAAAAAGCAAGAGTGAGACAGGAAATATAGCTTCATCCCCTGAACGGATTGATTTTATTTCCGAACCGGGTAATGGACTTAAAAGACTATTTTAAATCCATTACAGCCTGCTCCAACTGTTTCAATGCTTTTTCCAGCGTAGCACGTGGACAAGCAACGTTCAACCGCATAAATCCCTCGCCTTCCTTACCGAATGTTGTTCCATCATTCAGCGCCAGATGAGCATCTTCTACAAAAAGACGGTTCAGTTCTTCCTGATTGAGTCCCAATGCGCGGCAATCCAGAAAGATCAAGTAAGAGGCTTGCGGACGGATCATCTTGATAGCAGGAATATGTTCTTTCAAATACGTTTCAGTGAAATCCACATTTCCTTTAATATATGCTACCACTTGGTCCAGCCATTCTGTACCATGACTGTAAGCAGCTGCTACACTTAAATAAGCAAAGAGATGTCCTTCGCTAAACTCGCTTGCTTCCATATATGTCTGGAAACGGTGACGAAGTTCGTCATTCTCAATAATTGCATAAGAACTAGCCAATCCCGGCATGTTGAATGCCTTGCTGGGAGACATAAAGACAAGAGAGTTCATCCGTGCCTTCTCTGAAATCAAAGCAAAGGTAGGATGTTTGTATGGAGGCAGGGTTAAGTCAGCATGAATCTCGTCAGAGATAACCAATGTGCCGCTTTCATAGCAGATGTCGGCTATCTGAGACAGTTCCTCTTTGGTCCATACACGTCCACCCGGGTTATGAGGGTTGCTTAGAATAAGCAATTTGCATCCTTGAATATCTTGACGGAAGCGGTTGAAATCAATATAATATTGTTCATCTTTCAGGACTAACGGGCTGAATACCACTTCACGTTCATTCTTTTGAGTGACTAAAAAGAAAGGATGATAAACAGGGGGCATTACCATTATCTTATCTCCTTTTTGCGTAAAGCAGTGGATCACAAAAGCCAAGCCGCGAACAATACCGGGAGTGAAAGTCAACATCTCTTCACGAATCACCCAACCATGGCGCTCCTTCACCCAGTTAATAATAGACTCCGACCATTCTTTGCAAGCAAATGTATATCCGAGTACTTCATGCTCCAGGCGTTTTTTCAAAGCCTCTATGACAAAAGGAGCTGTGCGGAAATCCATATCAGCTACCCACATTGGAATCAGGTCATTGCGTCCCCAACGATTCTCTACTGCATCCCATTTTACGGAATCTGTACCATGACGGTTTATTATTTCATCAAAATTATAGTTCATACTGCATAATATTGTTAGGTTATGTGTATAATAAACAGTTAGCAAAGATAGTTGTTTTCGTGGTATTACCGAAAGGCAGCCTCTAATTTTGTATGCTCTATCAAAACATAGAGGGCCGGAGCAATACAGCATCCGACCCTCATATTCATACCCTGAAAAAAAAACTAAGAACCTATTTGTCTTTATTATTCATTCCAACGATGCACTATAAATCCACGCTTACCATCTTCTGTTTTTAAAGAGATGAAATAGATATGCGGATGGCTCGTCGGACCTGTACCGATACGTTTTTCCAAAATAAACTCGGTCAGTTTAACGGCAGAGGCTGCTTTGTCTGTATACGAAGTCTTAGTGTCATTGATAGTCGTTTCAAACTTCGGATTACGGTTGGCAGCATTCACACTATTTAAATTGTTTGCCCAACCACCGTTAAAGTAGACATAATATGTATCTTTCACTTCACCGTTTTGTTGATACCAGTACATATCTTTTGGCGTTGCATAAGATCCGGTACTGGAAACTCCTACCGTGTTAATATCGGCACGATAACCATCCCAATAAATACGTGGCGTCGGGTCGTCAAGATTGAGCGGTACCCATAAATCTATGGAACGGCTTTCCTTTTCCTGGTCGGTCACAGTAATAGTTGTACCACCGTCACCTACCACAGTAACAGTTACTGTAGTGCCGGAGATTGCCACAGTAGCTACCCCTTCATTCAGAGATTTAACGGTATAACCGCCATTACCGGTCAGTATTTTCATTTCACGAAGAATAACGCCGTCATTATCCAGACGCAATACTTCCACTCCCTCCGGGAGCGATTCGAGTGTCAGTTCCTGAAGTTTACGTACTTCAACCGTCATGAGAGCACGATTGTAGCTATCATCCGAAAAGCGAACGATGGTGCTACCTATGTCACCGCCTGTCAACAGTATTTCGTTGCCAACCACCTCGGCAGTCACCACATCCTCATTATCACTCTCTACACGATAATTCACACCGTCCAAACCAATACCGATATGCAGGACTTCTCCCTCAACGAGCACCGGATTGTGCGTAGTAAGCGGAACATTGACATAAGGGTAATACACATCTTTGTCATTTTCACATCCCGTCATCAAGCAGAGAAGAGCTAGAAAAGGGATAAAGGATAAATATTTTATTTGTTTCATTGATTCAAGATTTTTAAAGCCCGATTAAATCTCCCCAAGGGAATATCCGGACAGACTGTTAGTTTTATCAAGTTCTGCAATATCCCGTCTTATTAAAACAGAAAGAAGCATAATTGCCATCCCATTAATAATTAGGATTCTGATTTATCGGCCTGCTGCAACGAGGCACCTTACTGCCTACTTTTGTAGATTACGAATGGTTTGGCAATATCAAAATTAACCATGACGAACTTTTCATCCGGATCATCGAGAAACTGCTTCCTATCGTAGAAGCGAATAATGAACCCAGAAAGGTTATCGTATTGTCCGACGTGCTTTTCTCGTTTGACGGAATGAGCGAAACGGCATTGACTTTCAAAATAAAAGCACTCAAGAAACTTGGACAAAAAGCGTATGCACAAAGTGTTTATGACCGTTTCCAAAAGGAGTACCAGCAACTCTATGGAGAGAAGTATAAGGAGAATTCGTTAGAAGAATAAAGACTTGATGCCATGCTTGGGAAACTTTTTTAGTCAAAAGAATAAAGGAACCTATTATAATTAATCATTTTATTAGGCACTTTTAAATAATTGTGTTCCTATCGATAAGAGTAGAGATTTAAAAAAAGCATAAGAGAAATCTCCTAATTGCTATTTACATAGAAAAATAGTACTTTTGTACTCCATTCAAAAAAGAATTTATGACGAAAGCATTATTTTTTGATATAGACGGAACATTGGTCAGTTTTGAAACTCACCGCATCCCGTCGTCTACCATTGAGGCACTGGAAGCCGCCCGTGCAAAAGGACTGAAGATATTTATCGCTACGGGACGTCCGAAAGCCATTATCAACAACCTCTCCGAATTGCAAGACCGGAATCTGATTGATGGATATATCACCATGAACGGGGCTTACTGCTTTGTCGGGGAACAGGTAATCTATAAAAGTGCCATCCCCCAGGACGAAGTAAAAGCGATGGGAGATTTCTGCGAGAAAAAAGGCGTTCCCTGTATCTTTGTAGAGGAACACAACATTTCCGTTTGCCAGCCCAATGACATGGTGAAAAAGATATTCTATGATTTCCTGCACGTGAATGTGATTCCGACTGTATCTTTCGAGGAGGCAACCAGTAAGGAAGTCATCCAAATGACACCCTTTATCACGGAAGAGGAAGAAAAAGAAATCCGTCCGTCTATTCCTACCTGCGAGATAGGCCGATGGTATCCTGCATTTGCCGATGTGACCGCCAAAGGAGACACCAAGCAAAAGGGCATTGATGAAATAATCCGCTATTTTGATATTAAACTCGAAGATACCATGGCTTTCGGAGACGGAGGAAATGACATCAGCATGCTCCGCCATGCAGCCATCGGAGTAGCCATGGGACAAGCCAAAGAGGATGTGAAAGCCGCTGCCGATTATGTGACAGCTCCCATCGACGAGGATGGCATCAGCAAGGCAATGAAGCATTTTGGTATTATCTGATTATGAGCGTAGACACCAATAACGCAGCGTTTCAGGACGCCCTGAACCTGATTCAATATACGCGTCAATCGGTTTTCCTGACCGGGAAAGCGGGTACAGGGAAATCTACATTCCTGCGTTACGTCTGCGAAAATACCAAAAAGAAACACGTTGTACTCGCCCCGACAGGCATCGCTGCTATCAATGCCGGAGGAAGTACGATGCATAGTTTCTTCAAACTCCCTTTCTATCCGCTGCTGCCGGATGACCCGAACTTGAGTCTCCAGCGTGGTCGTATCCATGAATTTTTCAAATACACCAAGCCTCACCGGAAGCTGTTGGAACAAATAGAACTGGTCATCATCGACGAGATTTCAATGGTAAGGGCGGATATCATTGATGCCATCGACCGAATCCTACGTGTATACTCTCACAATCTGCGTGAACCTTTCGGAGGAAAACAACTGTTATTGGTAGGCGACGTATTCCAACTGGAGCCCGTCGTAAAAAACGACGAACGGGAAATATTGAACCGCTTCTATCCTACACCCTATTTTTTCTCTGCCAGAGTATTCGGCCAGATAGACCTGGTATCCATCGAACTTCAAAAGGTATACCGCCAAACAGACCCCGTTTTTGTCGGCGTCCTCGACCATATCCGGAACAATACAGCCGGAGCGGCTGATCTGCAACTACTGAACACCCGTTATGGAAGCCAGATAGAAGAATCGGAAGCTGATATGTATATCACTCTGGCCACCCGTAGAGACACGGTAGACTCTATCAACGAAAAGAAACTGGCGGAACTTCCCGGAGACCCAATTACTTTTGAAGGAGTCATCGAAGGAGATTTCCCCGAAAGCAGTCTACCCACCTCACAAGAGCTCGTACTGAAACCCGGTGCACAAATCATCTTTATTAAAAATGATTTCGACCGCAGGTGGGTAAACGGTACCATTGGTGTCATTGCCGGAATTGATGAGGAAGAAGAAACCATCTACGTTATCACCGACAATGGAAAAGAATGTGACGTAAAGCGTGAATCATGGCGCAATATCCGTTATCGCTACAACGAAAAGACAAAAGAAATAGAAGAAGAAGTCTTAGGTAGCTTCACACAATATCCCATTCGGTTAGCTTGGGCCATCACTGTCCATAAGAGTCAGGGACTGACTTTCAGCCGTGTAGTCATCGACTTCACAGGTGGTGTATTTGCAGGTGGACAAGCATACGTGGCACTAAGCCGCTGTACCTCACTGGACGGTATTCAGCTCAAAAAGCCTATTAACCGTGCTGACGTCTTCGTCCGCCCCGAAATCGTAAACTTTGCCGGACGTTTCAACGACCGGCAGGCTATCGACAAAGCTCTGAAACAAGCGCAGGCCGACGTGCAATACGCTGCTGCTTCACGCGCTTTCGACAAAGGAGACATGGAGGAATGTCTGGAACAGTTTTTCCGCGCCATTCATTCCCGCTATGATATTGAGAAACCTGTTCCCCGCCGTTTTATCCGACGTAAACTCGGTGTCATAAACACCTTGAAAGAGCAGAATAAGAAACTCAAAGAGCAAATGCGCGAACAGCAGGAACGCCTCCGCCAATATGCTCACGAATATCTATTAATGGGTAACGAATGTATCACCCAGGCACACGACTCACGTGCCGCCCTCGCCAACTACGACAAGGCACTTAGTCTCGACCCTAATTATGTGGATGCCTGGATACGCAAAGGAATCACTCTCTTCAACAACAAAGAGTATTTCGATGCTGAAAACTGCTTCAACATTGCAGTCACCCTCTATCCGGCAAACTTTAAAGCTGTCTATAACCGCGGAAAGCTCCGGCTAAAAACAGAAAACACAGAAGGTGCCATTGCCGACCTGGACAAGGCCACCAGCCTGAAACCGGAACATGCCGGTGCACACGAACTCTTCGGAGACGCTCTGTTGAAAGTCGGGAAAGAAGGAGAAGCCGCCTTACAATGGAGAATTGCAGAAGAACTTAGAAAGAAAAAATAGCCTATTCTTCCCGACCTCCGCACCTATCCATCTTTGTCATCTACACACTTACATAAAAATCATCCTACACACAATATCTCCATCAAACAGTGCCCCCGCATGGCCTCCCGGCCTCGTTTTTCCGACGTCAAGCGCAGGTGGTTTCTCCGGCGTTAAAAAGGGCAAACTGTTTGAGCGTAGCGAGTTTCTGCCCTTTAGCCGGAGGAAACACCGGAGTAGTCGGAAAAACGTAGCCTTGATTCTTTCTTTTTGGTTCCTTTTCTTTCGTATCAAGACGAAAGAAAAGGAACTGATTCTCCCTCTATATCAAAAACTTTTATTAGTTTTGCTCTTTGTAATATCTCAAACTCTTAAAATAGAAGCAAATGAAAAAAGGTTTGAAAATCGCAGCTATCACAGTAGGAGTCATCATCATTCTGATGTTCCTTCTTCCTTTCGCCTTCCAGGGAAAGATAGCCGACATTGTAAAAACAGAAGGCAACAAGATGCTTAATGCACAATTTGACTTTAAGAACCTTAACATTAGCCTGTTCCGTAACTTTCCACAGGCTTCTGTCACTCTCGAGGATTTCTGGTTAAAAGGTACTGGTGAATTTGCCAACGACACCCTTGTACAGGCCGGAGAAGTTACTGCCGCAGTCAACTTATTCTCTCTTTTCGGAGATAGCGGTTACGATATTTCTAAAATATTCATTGAAGATACACGGTTACATGCCATTGTATTGCCGGACGGACGTGCCAACTGGGATATTATGAAACCGGATACAACAGCAACAGCCGAAGCTCCTGTTTCAGAAGAAGAAGCATCTTCTCCTTTCAAAGTGAAGCTACAACGCTTTGTTATCAAAAACATGAACCTGATTTATGACGATCAACAAGGAAAGATGTATGCTGATATCCGCGACTTTAACGCAGTCTGCGCCGGAGACTTAGGAAGTGACCGCACTACTCTGAAGTTGGAAGCGGAAACCAAATCACTTACTTACAAGATGAATGGAATCCCTTTCCTGGCCAATGCCAATATCTCCGCAACAATGGATGTGGATGCCGACCTTGCCAATAACAAATACACATTAAAAGACAACACCATCCGCCTCAACGCCATTCAGGCAGGTATCGACGGTTGGGTAGCCTTGAAAGATCCGGCTATCGACATAGACTTGAAACTTAACACGAACGATATCGGGTTTAAGGAAATCTTGTCACTGATTCCAGCCATTTATGCAACGGAATTCTCCAGTCTGAAAACAGACGGAACCGCTACGCTTACTGCAACGGCCAAAGGTATCTTGCAAGGCGACACCGTTCCTGCATTCAACATTGATATGCAAGTCAAGAATGCCATGTTCCGCTATCCGGCTTTACCGGCAGGAGTGGATCAAATCAATATCAGTGCCAACGTCCAGAACCCGGGAGGAAATATCGACCTGACGACGGTCAATATCAATCCTTTCAGTTTCCGTCTTGCCGGAAATCCGTTTAGCCTGACGGCTAATGTAAAAACACCGATCAGCGATCCGGACTTTAAAGCTGAAGCTAAAGGGATTCTCAATTTAGGTATGATAAAACAAGTCTATCCACTTGGAGATATGGAGTTGAACGGTACCATTGACGCCGATATGCAAATGTCAGGACGCCTTTCCTATATCGAAAAAGAGGAATACGAACGTATGCAAGCTTCAGGTACTATCGGACTGACGGGTATGAAACTCAAAATGAAAGATATGCCGGACGTAGAAATCAAGAAGTCTCTCTTCACTTTCACCCCGAAATACCTCCAGTTGAGCGAGACAACCGTCAACATCGGAAAGAATGATATCACAGCCGACAGTCGGTTTGAAAACTATATCGGTTACGCATTGAAAGGTACTACATTGAAAGGAAACCTGAATATTCGTTCCAACTATTTCAATCTGAACGACTTCATGGCTGCTTCTGCGGATGAAGCGACTGCATCAGAAACTGCGTCTACCGACTCCGTAGCTACAGCTGCCACGGGTATTATGGAAGTTCCCCGCAACATCGACTTCCAAATGGACGCTAACCTGAAACAGGTGTTATTCGATAAGATGTCTTTCAATAATATGAACGGCAAGCTTGTGGTAAAAGATGGCAAAGTGGATATGAAAAACCTCTCCATGAATACCATGGGTGGCAACGTGGTCATGAACGGCTACTACTCCACTGCCAACGTAAAGAAGCCGGAAATGAAAGCCGGATTCAAACTCTCCAATATCGGTTTCGCACAAGCTTACAAAGAATTGGACATGGTGCAGAAGATGGCTCCTATCTTCGAAAACCTGAAAGGTAATTTCTCCGGAAGTATTAATGTACTGACAGATTTGGATGCAACCATGAGCCCTGTACTGAATACAATGCAAGGTGATGGTAGCCTTTCCACCCGTGATCTTAGTTTAAGCGGAGTGAAAGCAATCGACGAAATAGCCGATGCCGTTAAACAGCCAAGTCTGAAAGACATGAAGGTGAAAGATATGACACTGGATTTCACCATCAAAGACGGACGCGTAGAAACCAAACCGTTCGATATCAAGATGGGAGACTACACATTGAATCTTTCCGGTAGCACAGGCCTCGATCAAACCATCGACTACTCCGGAAAAGTGAAGTTGCCGGCATCTGTAGGCAATATCTCTAAACTAATGACTCTTGACTTGAAGATCGGAGGTTCATTTACCTCTCCGAAAGTCAGCGTCGATACTAAAAGCATGGCCAATCAAGCTGTCGAGGCTGTAGCCGATGAAGCTATCAGCAAACTCGGACAGAAACTGGGACTGGACTCTGCCGCTACCGCCAATAAGGATTCAATCAAACAAAAGGTGACAGAGAAAGCAGCAGAAAAGGCACTGGATTTCTTAAAAAAGAAACTCAAATAAGAGAGAAGGAGAATGAATTATGCTTCTGAAGCTATATGACAAAAATAATAACCCGCAGGATTTACAACGAATCATCGACATCCTGAATGACGGCGGACTGATTATCTATCCCACTGATACGATGTACGCCATCGGCTGTCATGGTTTGAAGGAACGTGCTATAGAACGGATATGCCGGATCAAAGAGATAGACCCTAGAAAGAACAATCTGTCTATCATCTGTTATGACTTGAGTAGCATCAGCGAATATGCGAAAGTAGACAATAATATATTCAAGCTGATGAAGCATAATCTTCCAGGGCCATTCACCTTTATTTTGAACGGAACCAACCGGTTACCCAAAATCTTCCGCAACCGGAAAGAAGTGGGTATCCGTATGCCGGATAATAATATAATCCGCGAAATCGCACGCCTGCTGGATGCTCCCATTATGACGACCACTCTGCCCTACGAAGAGCATGAGGACTTGGAATATATGACAGATCCCGAACTGATAGATGAGAAGTTCGGTGACATTGTCGATCTGGTCATTGACGGAGGTATCGGAGGTATAGAACCTTCCACTGTAGTGAAATGTACCGACGACGAACTGGAAATCATCCGGCAAGGGAAAGGCTGGCTGGAAGAGGTATAAAAGCCGAAAAATGAATCGAACTGGTATGCTATATGATAGGAACGTGAATAAATAAGTTTTATTATTAGTAGCATGCCAGTTCGTTTATACACAGCAAAACAACGATTGGTTATCCCCCCAACAAACCAAAATCATCATATTCATCATGAAAAAATTAAATCACATCGGCATCTTTCTTGTATGTCTATTCATTACTATCCAATCATTTGCAAGTGAACCCATACGGGTAGCGTGCATAGGAAACAGTATTACTTATGGAGCATTCATCCCCAACCGGGAAATGAACTGCTATCCGGCACAACTTCAAGCTTATCTGGGAGATGGGTATGAGGTCAAAAACTTCGGAGCCTCTGGTCGAACTATATTGTCTAAAGGAGATTACCCATATTCCGAAACAGATACCTACAAAGCATCTCTGGAATATCAGCCCGATATTGTATTAATCAAATTAGGTACTAACGATACCAAACCGCAAAACTGGAAATACAAAAACGAATTCAAAGACAATTACCAGACATTAATTGACACATATCGGAATCTGAAATCACATCCACGTATTATTCTCCTGACTCCTATCCGTTGTTTCCTGCCGGAGGGTTCGGAAATCAATGCACAACTGATAGAAAACGAGGTACGCCCCACGGTGGAAGAATTGGCCTGGAAAAATCAACTGGAAATTATCAATCTGTTTAATCTCTTCGGCGACCAGTGGGATTCGGTTATGCTACCGGACAAACTGCACCCCTCTTCTATCGGAGCAGGAGTCATGGCCCAAAAGATATATAAATATCTCGCTGTAAAAGCAACAGCTTCTCCAACAAAGCTGCAGACATCACTGGGAATACAAGATGCCAAACGATTCAACTTCCATGGACACCAAGGGTATGAATTTGAGAATGAGGGAGTAAAATGCCTTGTAGTAGAGCCCGCAAAAGAAGCCATAGGAAAACCTTGGATGATTCGTGCACGCTTTTGGGGGCATGAGCCACAGACTGACATAGCATTATTGGAACATGGCTTTCATATTGTTTACTGTGATGTAGCCGACTTATATGGCTCGGATAAAGCTGTTCAACGCTGGAATAGTTTTTACAAGCGAATGGTGAAAGCCGGATTCAACAAGAAAGTGGCACTTGAAGGGATGAGTCGTGGCGGGCTGATTGTCTATAACTGGGCGGCACAAAACCCGGAAAAAGTGGCATGTATTTATGCAGATGCCCCCGTAATGGACTTCAAAAGTTGGCCTATGGGACAAGGTAAATCTGCCGGTTCCGCCATGGATACGAAACAACTTCTCAATGCTTACGGTTTTAAAAACGAAGCTGAAGCGTTGAACTGGAAAAAGAATCCGATAGACTGTGCACCGACAATGGCAAAAGCTGGAATCCCCATCCTGCACGTGGTAGGTGATGCTGATCAAGTGGTGTCGGTTGCTGAAAACACAGCCATTTTCGAACAACGTATGGAGGAATTGCATGCACCAATTACTATTATTCATAAGCCTGGAGTGGATCATCACCCGCACTCCCTCAACAATCCCGAGCCTATTGTGCAGTTCATCCTCAAAGCTACGAACAGGGCGGAAAATATGTGTGTGCATCCTGTACCGGGAAATGAATTCCGTTCGGCAGCCGGATGGACCCAAAACTCGGACTGGAACAGCGTAGCAAAAGACATAACCGCCACTCTCAATGGGAAACATTTAAAACTGTTGTTATTGGGAAATTCCATCACACAAGGTTGGGGAGGTAACAGAAAAGAAGTGACTTACAAGCCCGGCAAAGAGGCTATGGACAATGCCATAGGAAAGGATAATTGGGAAAGTGCCGGCATATCCGGCGACCGCACGCAAAACCTGCTTTGGCGTGTCCGTTATGATAACTACAATAGTTGCCACCCTGAAAACATAGTGATTGCCATTGGAATTAATAATCTGATAAGTGGAAAAGACAGTCCTGAAAACACGGCTGAAGGAATTATCGCAGTAGCCAATGAAGTACGGAAGCAATTCCCCGAATCACGTATCATTCTTTTAGGTCTGTTTCCATCCGGTAAGGAACAACAGAGTAAAGTGCGCACACAATGTGATAAGATTCATGACATATTACAACATCACCGATTCGAGAAAGTTGAATATATCAATCCCACCAAATGGTTCACCGAAGCGGACGGAACTATGAAAGACGGACTTTATGGAAATGATTACATTCATTTCACTGGTGAAGGATATAAAGTAGCAGCAACAGAAATAGCCAAAATACTTGCTCGTTAGACAATCATCCAAAATCTAATCTTCACATAATAGTATCAGAAATTAAAAGGGCTGCGTCACATTTTCAGTGCGCAGCCCTTATTTCTATTATTTCATCACAAATTACTTAATCAATGATTCCGGATCCAAATGAGCAGATTCGATATCTTTGAAGTAACGGTAAGTACCCACTTTCAATTCAGCTGTAGCAGCATCATCACAAACGATAATACCCTTTTCATGCATTTGCAATGCACTGATTGTCCACATCTGTGTGATAGCACCTTCTACCGCATGATACAAAGCACGAGCTTTGTTATGACCATTTACAATAATCATCACTTCTTTTGCAGAAAGCACAGTACCTACTCCCACTGTCAAAGAAGTCTTAGGAACTTTGTTGATGTCATTATCAAAGAAACGGGAGTTAGCAATGATGGTATCCATTGTTAACGTTTTCTGACGAGTGCGTGAAGTCAATGAAGATCCCGGTTCGTTGAATGCAATATGTCCGTCAGGACCAATACCACCCATGAACAGGTCGATGCCACCGTATGACTTGATCTTTTCTTCGTAACGTGCACATTCTGCATCCAGATCCGGAGCGTTACCATTCAGAATATTAGTATTCTCGGGTTTAATGTCGATATGACCGAAAAAGTTATTCCACATGAAAGAATAATAGCTTTCCGGATGTTCTTTCGGCAATCCTACATATTCGTCCATGTTGAATGTTACCACATTCTGGAAGGAAACGATTCCTTTCTTATTCAGGTCGATCAAAGCTTTATACATGCCCAGAGGAGATGATCCGGTGGGACAGCCCAATACAAATGGTTTCTCGGGGGTTGGATTGGCAGCTTTTATTTTAGCGGCAACGTAATGTGCAGCCCACAGAGATACGGACTGGTAGTCCGGCTGAATAATAAGTCTCATAAGTCGATTATTTTATAGGTTAGTTAATAAATTATCTCATTCACTGTTTTAACGATCTTTCTTCAAACGGTCCGCCATGGCACGTGCCAGATTTTCGCACTGGGTATAAGTCAGGTCTTTCATAGCCTGCTTCATCTCCACCGGATCACCGATCAATTCGAATTTACTCTTTTCAGCAAACTCCGCCAGACGTTTCACCGCAGCACCTGCCCATGCAAAAGAACCGAAGTAACCCAAATAGCGTCCCTTCACCTCACGCAGCAGAATCTTTGAAAGCAGCGCTTCCACCTCCGGAAATATCTGATTACTATACGTAGGAGAACCGATAATCAATCCCTTATAACGGAAAATATCCGCTATGATATAAGAAGGATGACTCTTTGTTACGTTATGCATAACGATATTCTTAACCCCCTGTGCAGAAAGCTCTTCAGCAATAGCTTCCGCCATCTGCTCTGTATTTCCATACATGCTTCCGTAGGCAATAACAACACCTTCATCCGCATCATAACGACTCAAACGATCATATATGCCGATCACCTTTGCAATATTCTCTGTCCATACAGGTCCGTGAGTAGAACAAATGGCAGAAATGGGAAGTCCACCTAATTTCTGCAAAGCCTTTTGCACGGGGCTTCCGTATTTACCAACGATATTAGAGTAGTAACGAACCATTTCTCCCCAGTACTTATCGACATTGATCCGGGTATCCAGGAATCCGCCATCTACAGTACCAAAACATCCGAATCCGTCACCGGAGAAAAGAACTCCATCCGTTTCATCAAAAGTCATCATCGTTTCCGGCCAATGCACCATTGGAGTCATATAAAAACGCAGTTTGTGACGTCCTAAAGCGAGGAAATCACCGTCCTTTACCAGATATTGTTCACCGGTTACCCCATAGAAACCTTCAATCATACCGAATGTTTGCTTATTACCCACGATAATAATTTCCGGATAATGTTGTTTAATCAATCGGATAGATCCCGAATGATCTGGTTCCATGTGATTTATAATCAAATAATTAATGGGACGTTCTCCAATCACTTGCTTGATTTTACGCAAGTAGACTTCAAAATAACAGATATCTACCGTATCTACCAATGCCACCATTTCATCATCAATCAGATAAGAGTTATATGAAACTCCATAGGGCAATGGCCACATCGCTTCAAATCTGTGCTTGTTACGGTCATTTACTCCCACATAGTGGACATTTCCTTTAATTCTTGTTTTACTTTCCATCTTTCAAATCCATTAAATATTTCTTCCACTATTCTATACTCCGCAAAACAGCTATTTATTAAGTGGTAAGTTTATCGTTTGCAAAAATAATCCTTTTTTCCGAATCCCTATACTTCTTACCTTGATAAGCACCTCTTTCTTTCATTCTTTTTTGTAAACGAGCTACAAATTCATAATTTTTCAATCCCCAGTCCGGAGCTATTAATAAATCTTTAGGAGATTGGGAAACAAAACGTTCCACAACCATATCGGGACGGAGATGTTCTACATAATCAATCACCAGATCAATATATTCCTCAACCTCGTTAAACAAATGAAAGCCAGCAGGAGTTACGTCATACTCATGCGCCATTCGCGTACCACGGATCAACTGTAACTGATGGATTTTAAGTGTAGCTAAAGGCAGATCGGAAAGAATTTCGGCATGTGCCACCATTGTATCATGTGTTTCTCCCGGAAGTCCGAGGATGATATGTCCACCTGTCAGGATACCACAGGCCGCTGTCTGACACACAGCTTCTACTGTATCTGCATAAGTATGCCCCCGATTGATGCGTTTTAAGGTTTCATCACAAGTGCTTTCGATCCCATATTCTACCATGAGAAACGTATGTTTGTTCAAATCTTCCAGATAACGCAACAAACTTTCCGGCATACAATCGGGACGCGTACCAATCACCAGCCCGACTACCCCATCCACCGCCAATGCTTCCTCATACTTACGCTTCAAGCCTTCCAACTCCGCATATGTATTGGTGTAGGCCTGAAAATAGGCCAAATATTTCATTTCCGGATATTTATGGGCAAAAAAGCATTTACCTTCTTCCAATTGAATAGCAATAGATTTCTCTGTCCGACAATAATCCGGATTAAAAGTCTGGTTATTGCAGTAAGTACATCCACCCCACCCTTTTGTACCATCACGATTGGGGCAAGTGAAACCTGCATTCAATGAAATCTTTTGTACTTTGTAAGGAAAATATTTCCGCAAAAAAGTAGGGAAATCATTATATAATAGCTGTGTAGACATATTCATTCACTTCATTCTTTATTTTACCTACAAACATAAGCAAAATCAACGAGTTACGGAAAGTTGGCACAAAATATCTTCAATATATTAAAAATTTCATAAATACCATAAGATAAATTAATAAATATTGCAATTCGAAAAACTATTTAATTAGCTTTGCTATGATTTTAGGCATTGGCAGGAGGATACTTGTGAAAGTCTTGTGCAATTTATTCCCCAATTATGATTTCATCTCACCATACCCCATGCAACTCTTGTCAATAAAATTATCCTCTTTTATAATCTTATTCAGATTATAAAGAGGATTTTTTTAACTAATATTACTCTCTTATTTTTGTTCAAAACACAACATAGAGATCAATGCTGTATAGGATGAAGAGGAAAAAATAGGAAAAAACGAGTATTATTCGTTCAAACCACTTATCGGACTTTCCATTCTGCATTGTTTTGTTTATTTTTGCTATAAACATTAAAGTAACTACTATGAAACGGCTCCATACTTTATTTCTTCTTCTAACAATAGCGATCGATATAGCTGCTCAACCTATCTGCCAAGTTAAACATTTCTCCGTGAGTGACGGTCTCGCTCAAGGTAATGTAATGAGCATTTTACAGGATCAGAAAGGGCTTGTTTGGTTTAGTACCTGGAACGGGCTTAACAAGTTTGACGGATACACTTTTAAGACATATAAAACTTCGCAAGAGAGTAAATATGCATTCGGCAGTAATCGCATGGGAACTATTTCAGAAAGCAAATACGGAGATATATGGTGCCCCACTTACGATGGACAAGCCTGTCTTTTTGATGTGGAAACCGAGAAGTTTATTGATGTTCTCCAACCTATTGAACTTTCCACGAAACAAACTAACAATGTTACACGCATTTATTCGCTGGAGAAAGGGATTGCCTGGATTCTCTGTGAAAGCGGATATGCATTCAGAGTGGACGAACAATTATGCAAAAAAGGAGAAGGTATCACACTTTATTCAGCTTCCAACCACAACCTGAAAGGATATCAAATATTTAACATTTATCAAGACTCTGAAGAAGATGAATGGATATTGACAGACAAAGGTGTTTCCATCATAGGAAAGAAAACACTGGATACTGACTTTCCTTTCCAGTTCATCACCCAAATAAAGGAAACGATCTATCTGATTGCAGAAAATGACAAGTTAGCCAGATATGACTTCCACACTAAAAAACTGAAATTCGTAGATATTCCTTATCCGCATCATAAAATAAACAATGTCACCACCATAGGAAAAGATATGCTGGCCTTGGGAACGGATAATGGAGTGATTTTGTATTCTATCCCGAAGAACAGTTTCCAGCAAATAGACATCCGTACAGCTACCCAAACTTCCAACGATGTAGAATCTGTCTATCAAGACCACTTGGGAGATATCTGGATTTTTTCAAAAGATCCGGGCATTGTCCATCTTAACCTCGTGACCAATGAAAAAGAGCATCTGTTCACCCCAAAAGATGAGATTATCAAGCATGGGCGTAAAAGTCGCAAACTTATTTTTGAAGATAATGCGAAAAACCTATGGTTACTCCCCACGGAAGGAAACTTTTGCTACTATGACCGGAAAGAAAGAACTCTCAAACCGCTTCTTACGGATATCAATAATCCTAAGTCTATTTTCAGTCCGTTAGTCAGGTCTTATACATTGGATAATCAGGGAAACTGTTGGTTTGCAACAGCACGTGGTGTAGAGAAACTATGCTTCTTTCCACAGAGCTATCAATTTAACCTGACTGATTACGAGGCAGAAACACGTGCATTCCTGCAAGACAGCAATAAACGTCTATGGACAGCATCGAAATCTAATTATATCCAAATATTCGCACCGGATGGTAACCTGGTGGGGTACTTATCCAAACAAGGAAATATCATTAAGGAAAAACAATCGTTCTATAATGGGGTATATTCAATTCTGGAAGACAAAGATGGAAATATATGGTTGGGGACTAAAGAAATCGGACTTTTCCAACTTAAAAAGACAGGAGCAAATCATTACTCTATTCACCATTTTGAACACCAGACAAATGATCCTTATAGTTTAAGCAGTAATAGCATTTATGCTATCTTTCAGGACAGTCGTAATAATATTTGGATAGGATGTTATGGGGGTGGATTAAATCTGCTGGCACAAGCTAAAGATGGAAAAGTTTCATTTATTCATAGTAATAATGAGTTAAGAAACTATCCCATAGCTTACGGTATGAAAGTACGCAATATTGCAGAAGCTCCGGGAGGAGTGATTTTAGTGGGAACGACTAACGGACTGCTGACATTCTCGAACAACTTCGAACGCCTGGAAGAGATTAAATTCTACCGGAATATCCGTAGACCGGGAGATAAAAACAGTCTTAGTGCCAACGATATCATGCATATCTATACGGACAAGAATAAAACGACTTATGTTGTCAGCTTTACCGGAGGAGTAAATAAAGTGATATCTCCCAATCTGCTGAACGAGAATATCCAATTCAAAAACTACGACAAGAACAACGGGCTGGCTTCCGATCTGGCACTATCAATGATTGAAGATACACAGAACCAACTATGGGTTGTTTCGGAGATTGCGCTCTCCAAATTCGATCCAGCCAAAGAAACTTTTGAGAACTATGAATTAAGTTCCATCTATCAGGAATTCAATTTCTCCGAAGCTCTTCCTATTATCAATGCCCGCAACCAGATTATCTTAGGAACTGATAAAGGCTTTCTGGAAGTTTCTCCGGAGAAGATGCGGAAGAGTAGCTATGTTCCTCCTATTGTGTTTACAGGACTCAAGATTCAAGGACACCTTACCGATCACTCCATTGACAATCTGGAAGAATTGGAACTGGAGCCCTCTCAAAGGAATGTAACTTTCCAGTTTGCTGCACTTGATTATGTCAATCCAAAAGGGATTTTATATGCCTATCGCCTGCAAGGACTAGAAGAAGAATGGAATGAAGCAGATAATAACCGTTCCGCTAGCTACATCAACTTGCCTGCAGGCAAATATCAGTTGCAGGTAAAGTCAACAAACAGTGACGGGGTCTGGGTGGACAATGTACGGACTCTATCTATACATGTACTCCCCACCTTTTGGGAAACCTACTGGGCATGGCTGTTCTATTTCATTCTATTCATACTCTTTACGGCAAGCATCGTATATGTATTATTTTACATCTACCGGTTACGTCACAGAGTGGATATGGAACAACAATTAGCAAATATCAAACTGCGATTCTTTACTGACATATCTCATGAGTTACGTACTCCGCTAACTTTAATCAGTAGCCCTGTGACAGAGGTATTAGAGAATGAACCGCTTTCTCCTTCCGCCCGTGAGCATTTGACTTTGGTACATCAGAACACAGAGCGCATGCTCCGACTGATGAATCAGATTCTGGATTTCCGCAAGATTCAGAATCAGAAAATGAAACTACTGATTGAAGAGACCGATCTGATCCCACTTTTGCAAAAGGTGATGAGTAGCTTCAAACTGATAGCTGAAGAAAAGAACATAAACTATCAGCTGACTTCTACCATCCAGTCGGTATATAGCTGGGTGGATAGAGATAAGTTTGAAAAGATATTCTTCAATCTGCTTTCCAATGCATTCAAATATACACCTGCCGACAAGTCGATTACAGTCAATATCACAACGAAAGAGAAGACGGTAGAGATAGAGGTTGCAGACGAAGGAATCGGAATTGCAGTAGAAAAGCAACATTCCTTGTTCCAACGCTTCGAGTCATTGGTAAAACAGAATATTCTGCAACCATCTTCCGGCATCGGGCTGTCTCTCGTGAAAGAGATGGTGGAAATGCATCATGGCACTATTACAGTAAATAGTCAACCCGGAATAGGCAGCCGTTTTACAGTAAGCTTGCCTTTACAACGGGAAATTTTCGAAGAGGATGTACAAGTCGAATTTATCCTGAATGATAGTCAGAGTTCAGCACCTCATCCCGTCGATAGCATGAAAGCGCCGGAAGAGGTGGAAGAAAAAGAAGACCTTGAGACTAATTCGGATGGTTTCTCCATATTGGTGGTAGAAGATAATGAAGAGTTAAAGGCTTTTCTGAAAAGTATTTTGTCGGAGAATTATACGGTAATCACAGCTTCCAATGGTGAAGAGGGATTGCAACATGCTGTTGACGACCTGCCCGATCTTATTATCAGCGATGTTATGATGCCGGTGATGGACGGTTTAGAAATGATTAGGCAAATCAAAGAGAACAACAATATTTGCCATATCCCCATCATTGTATTATCAGCCAAAGCCTCTCTGGACGACCGTATCGCCGGATTGGAACAAGGCATTGACGATTATATCACCAAACCTTTCAGTGCTACTTATCTAAAGACCCGTGTAGCCTCCTTGTTACGACAACGCAAAGCATTGCAGGAGCTCTATATGAATAGGCTGATGGAAGGAAAGAATACCTCTTCTCCCGATCCTCTGACTCCTTCACAACCACAGATTACTCCATACGACGAGCAATTTATGAAAAAAGTAATGGCATACATGGAAGAACAGATGGACAATGCCGAACTAACGATTGACGAATTTGCAGAACAGTTGATGCTTAGCCGTACAATCTTCTACCGGAAATTAAAATCAATCGTCGGACTGACACCTGTTGACTTTATACGGGAAATACGTATCAAACGTGCCGTACAACTGATTGACAGCGACGAATATAACTTCTCCCAGGTAGCATATATGACGGGATTCAACGATCCGAAATATTTCAGCAAGTGCTTCAAGAAAGTGATAGGAATTACCCCGTCAGAATACAAAGAGAGAAAAAAATAACTCTTTGATAAGAATATAAAAAGTCCCTTTATACCCGGTTGTCTCATTATTCGATCAATCAAAATTCGATAGAGTAAACTGATATAAAGGGACTTTTCATACAAGATAAAGAGATTTGCCTGTCAACAACACATCAATATCCAAACTTACATTGACAAACAAACACCTGTTTTTCCGAATCATCATTAAATACTTCTTCTTCAAATCCTCCATATTTATGAATAATACTAAAACCATTCCATTCCAAATATGAATCCAACTCTTGAGGGAAAAACATTCTCATATCCAGATTTTGAATAGAATTGAATTCACCATTGATAAAATAATGCCATTCGATCTGATTAATCTGGGTTTTATTTTCATATCGCATTGTCTGCTTTATCGAGACTTCTCTTCCATCATCAGTTGTATACGTGTCTATTTCCTGCTGCTCTTTCTCACCTTCAACTATATACCGAAATTCGGATTAAAACAATCCAACAGAAATAAGCCTCCGTCTTTGAGGTGATTTTTAACGACATGAAGTACCTTAAATTAATCTTCATTCTCATATAAATGATGGATCGAATTAAATGGAATAAAAATAAGGTCGTACTTCTCCTGTAAATCCAGAGTCCTGATATCCGCCTGAATGAAATTGATTCTTAGTCCAGCCTCGGCAGCTTTCATCTTAGCCTGATGGAGCATTGAAGCAGTGTAATCAACCCCACTTATATCATATCCATCCTTTGCAATAGGAAGAGTAAGTCTGCCAGTTCCACAGCAAAGCTCAAGTATTCGGGCATCCTTGTTTTTAGGTAACCACCGCTTATAAAATTGCAAATCATCCATGCTGGTATTCATTCCATCATAAATATTTGCATCATAAATTAAATCGCCAACTTTATAATCACTATTCATTTATGTCCTCCAATATTCATTATTTACGATTATTTCTTATACAAACGAGAATATCCCCAACGTACAATGTACCAAAAGGATATTCTATACACAACCAGAAGAACTACCAGTCGTTCGCAAATGTAGTAAATATCTATAAGCCAGCTATGATTATCCTCTAAAACCTTTACTTTAGTGATTTTCTATTTCGATAAAGGTTCAATATATGATCTTGTTGGATATTCTACTCAAATATGAAATTTTTAATAGATAATCCCTTATTTGAACCTCTGAATACAAAATAGACTTTCTCTTTCTTCCGTAATTTCTTCACTTCAAAACTCTGCTTCGTCCACTCCCCGTTAGTAGATTGAATAGTGCAAGAAGCCAACAGTTCCCCTTGTAAAGAGCCTCTTCTCATTTCAAGAACTCCACCCGGATTCGAAGCCTGCAATTCCAATGTTACCTTTCCGGGTCTTTTCTTAAATGTCAAGTTATTAAACACAAGCCAATCACCGTCCTTTATATCCGTTAGAAATTGCATCGGACGTTTGCCGACAGGACGAACCAATGTCATCCCTTCCCGGTCGTCATAACGAGAGAAGTCTATCTCCGTAAATGCATCATAATGATTGCCGCGATGCGCACTTTCCAGTTCAAAAGAGTCAAAGTCGGCATATCCGCAAGGATTTCCTTTCATTACATTATAACAACAGAGTGCATGCCGTATCCCTAGAAATCCCCAGAAATTAGAAACATCTTCAGGACCGAAACAATGATATTGGCGATTATCCAAACTATAATGAAAACGGGTAGCCCCTTCTTTCGTTGTTTCTGTGCGCAGATAGATTCTCTGAACATCATTCAATTCAAGACTATCCACAATCATCTCTGCCGCATCCCGGTTCCCTTCTCTCATTTCAAGCCAAAAGCGGTTGTCCTTCTTTCTGACTCCAAATTGATACATCATTCTTCCCATAATCCCATTTCCGGCAAAGTCACCTTCCTTCAAGCCGGACAAGTCTAATAATACCGTGCCCGTGCTATACGGTCCTGTCACCTTTTGAGTTAACGAGTTCCTCGCCTAATAAAAACCTTTGACATGTTGAGCATATATTCTAAAATAACCCGGCCTGTCCGTCAAGCTCCACTTCTCTTTATGCGGAACATGATTAAATTCCCAGACCGGAGCCAATTCCGGTTTGTCAAAAGAATCGGAATGATGAGGATAATTCATCTTATGTTTACCTCTGACTGCCGGTTTCCGATAAGTAACCACTCCTTTCCCCGGTCTGCCTTCCGGTCCGACAACCGGCCATTCATTCTCCCATTTCATAGGATACAACATCAGACACCTCCCCATATAATCGCGATCTTGAAAAGTGTATGCCCAGGATTCTCCTTCAGCCGTTTCTATATATCCGCCCTGATGAACACCTGCACCGGCATAATTAATATCATCATCTATCAGAACTTTCGTTTCATAAGGCCCGTAAAGGTCCCGTGAACGACTTATCATCTGCACTCCATCATACCCCAACGCCGGATTAAAGACATAATACCATCCGTTTCTTTTATAAGTGTGACATCCCTCAAACAAATGGCCGTAACCTTCGGGAGCTGTTATAATGAGCGTTCCCTTATCTTGAGGGTCGAGCACTCCCGTAGCATCATCTTTCAACCGCGTCAGATAGATTTTCCCTTTCCCGTGAGTGACATACTTTTTACCGTCATCATCAATAAAAAAGCCGGGATCATACAACCGCTTTTCAAACTTATGCATCGTATAAGGACCTTCCGGCCTCGTACTCTTAAACATGACGAAACCATCATCCGCAATATTGACTCCTATATAATAAATACCTTCATCATATCTGATGGTAGGGGCCCAGCACAAACGGCTATAAGCCGTTTTCTCATTTTCCATCCGATATTGAGGCTGGAAAGTGATACTGTCATAAGCATGACCGATAATTTGCCAATTAATCAAATCTTTCGAATGACAGACCGGAATTCCCGGCATTGCCACAAAGGACGAACTAACCATATAATAATCCTCCCCTACACGGATAATATCAGGATCAGGATAATCGGCATTAATCACCGGATTGGTATAGGTTCCGTCACCATTATCGGAGGAAAACAGGATATGTCTCTGAACAGGTGCACAAGCTTGCAGGAACGTCAATATGCACCCCAGAATCAAAAGACAAGGTAAACACTTAAAAGAACAAGTTGAATGATACATCATAGTATTCGCATTTTAATCAATAAATAAACGCCCGGATGAGCTTAATTAACAATGCAACATTAAGCATTTCCTCCATCCTGCCAGAGTAATAATCAGTACAAAAGGAGGACAATCATACCTACCCTTTCAAACAAACATTTCGGTATCTTTCTATTTACATTATAAAGTTCACGTCCTATTCGGCTAAAATGTTTTATCTTTGAACAGGTCTATGGATTTATCGGCTCCAAATAAGCCTTGCATAGGAAATCCTCCTTTTCTACCGGATATTCCCCACAAAAATAATGAAAAGCGCGTACTATTGCAGTCTCAAATCTAAAAACCCAAAAAACTAGAAAATGAAAAAGCAATGGATCATTGCCTGTCTTATCGGAATTCAAGGGGTAAATGTACAGGCACAACAACCCAGCAAGTATCCCTATCAGGACACGAAGCTGACTGCGGAACAACGGGCGGACGATTTACTTCAACGCCTCACATTAGAAGAAAAAGTAGCGTTGATGCAAAACAATTCCCCGGCTATTCCCCGGCTTGGTATTAAGCCGTATGAATGGTGGAACGAGGCTCTTCATGGCGTTGCCCGTGCCGGACTGGCTACTGTCTTTCCGCAAGCCATAGGTATGGCCGCTTCTTTCAACGACGAACTATTATACGAAGTCTTTGATGCCGTATCCGACGAAGCACGCGCCAAGAACCGCCAATTCAATGAAAGAGGACAGTATAAACGTTATCAGGGATTGACCATGTGGACTCCCAACGTCAATATATTCCGCGACCCTCGCTGGGGACGGGGACAGGAAACATACGGCGAAGACCCTTATTTGAGCGGACGCATGGGAATGGCGGCAGTCAGAGGTCTGCAAGGACCGGAAGATGCCGAATATGACAAACTTCACGCCTGCGCCAAACACTTTGCCGTTCACTCGGGACCGGAATGGAACCGCCACAGCTTCAATGCAGAGAACATTGCTCCCAGAGATTTATGGGAAACTTACCTTCCAGCTTTCAAAGAACTGGTACAGAAGGCAGGAGTGAAAGAAGTGATGTGCGCTTACAACCGTTTTGAGGGCGATCCCTGCTGTGGCAGCAATCGTCTGTTAACCCAAATTCTCCGTAACGATTGGGGATTCAAAGGAATCGTAGTAACCGACTGCGGAGCAATCGGAGATTTCTTCCAACGCAAAAAACATGAAACGCATCCCGATGCCGCCCACGCTTCCGCCGACGCTGTTTTAAACGGAACAGACCTCGAATGTGGCGGTAACTTCAAAAGTATCACCGATGCCGTGAAAAAAGGTCTGATTTCGGAAGAGAAAATCAATACATCAGTCAAAAGATTGCTGAAAGCCCGCTTCGAACTGGGAGAAATGAATCCGACTCATCCGTGGAGTAACATTCCTTATTCTGTTATCAACTGCCCCAAGCATAAAGAACTGGCACTGAAAATGGCGCATGAAAGTCTGGTATTGCTTCAAAACAAGAACAATATCCTTCCATTAAACCGTCAAATGAAAGTCGCAGTGATCGGCCCCAACGCCAACGACTCGGTGATGCAATGGGGTAATTACAACGGTTTCCCTTCACACACCGTAACTTTACTGGAAGGAATACGCGCCAAGCTCCCCGACGCACAAATCATCTACGAACCTGTGTGCGGATACACGAACGATACCACCCTGCACAGCTTGTTCAACCAATGCAGCATCGACGGAAAGGCCGGATTCAGCGCTACCTATTGGAATAACCGCGAATATAAAGGTAAGATTGCCGCAACCGACCGTCTGACTACTCCTTTCCATTTCAGCGCAGAAGGTTCTACCGTGTTTGCTCCGGGTGTGGGACTGAAGAATTTCACCGCCATCTATCGTTCTACTTTCCGTCCGACAGATTCCGGCGCCGCCACTTTCCGCGTGATGACGAATGGAGGGGTTACCTTATTCCTCAACGGCAAGCAGATAGCGGAAGCAACCAATATCAAGAATCACACCAACCTGTATTCGTTCAATTATGAAGCTGGAAAGAGTTATGACATTCAATTGCATTTTATTCAAGTAAAAGACAACCCTACACTTCATTTCGATCTGGCTAAACAGACTCCAATGGATGCCCGTGAAGTCCTAAACAAGTTGAAAAATGCAGATGTAGTTATCTTCGCCGGAGGTATCTCTCCCCTGTTGGAAGGAGAATCGATGCGGGTATCTGATCCCGGATTCAAAGGTGGCGACCGTACGGAAATCGAATTGCCCGCCATCCAGCGCGAAGTGCTCGCTCTATTGAAAAAGAATGGAAAGAAAACGGTATTTGTTAATTTCTCCGGTTCGGCGATGGCTATCGTACCCGAAACTCAAAGTTGTGATGCGATTCTACAAGCATGGTATCCCGGACAGGCAGGTGGAACAGCCGTTGCCGATGTTCTTTTCGGAGATTACAATCCTGCCGGACGTCTGCCTATCACTTTCTATAAAAGCATACAACAATTACCGGATTATGAAGATTATTCAATGAAAGGACGTACCTATCGTTTTATGACAGAAACTCCCCTTTATCCATTCGGCTACGGTTTAAGTTATACCCGTTTCTCTTATGGAAAAGCTACCCTGAACCAATCGAAGCTAGCCAAAGGCGAAAAAGCGATCCTTACTATCCCGGTAAGTAATGTCGGACAGAGAGACGGTGAAGAAGTGGTGCAAGTGTATATCTGCCGTCCTGACGACAAAGGAGGTCCACAAAAAACTCTTCGTGGTTTCCAACGGGTCAACATTGCTAAAGGTAAGACGCAGAATGTCAATATAGAGCTTCCTTACGATTCTTTCGAATGGTTTGATACAGCGACCAATACCATACGTCCTTTAAGCGGAACATATAAGATACTTTACGGAAACAGTTCAAATGAAAATGACTTGCAAACGTGCAGTATTCAGATTCAATAGGTAATACCATTCCATATATAATTTGAGGCTAAGTTGAACTTAGGCTACATTGAGAATTTATAAAAAATGGGGTTTATTGTCAGGCCAAGAGATATGGCTTCATAAAGTGATTGTTTTCAAGCTATTACCTACTGACAATAGAAGCTGACAATAGGCTGACAATAAAGATTTCCGTCTTTTATTGTCAGCCTATTATTGTTTAAAACTACACTATGCAGCTATTATCCCTTATTTACCAAGCCTGCATTATTCCGCTAAGACACCGTTATCGTTCAACCAGAGTGCCGCTATTATTCCCCTAAAGCACCGATATTGTTAATTCTCCACGGCCGTGACAATATCTCCCCATGGCTGTGGTAGGATCTTCCCACAGCCGTGAGAAGATATTACCACGACCGTGGGAAGGTAAAGATAGCGACACCTTTGTCCAACTATACAGGCACACTAACCAAACGATACAGGCATACTTACTCAACTGTACAGGTATATTAATGCAGCTACATCAAAACCTTGAAACAATAATTCCAAGATGTCCGCATAACTATATCGGTATATTAATAATGATATGAAAGTATCAATGAATGATATAGGCATATTGATATATGCCTCATCAGCCTATCAATACTATAATGTACGAATGGACAGACTTGTATCCTTACTTGCCAAACAATAAAAAACAAGCTGACAATAGAATTCTCAATTCTTATTGTCAGCCTATTGTCAGCTTCTATTGTCAGCATGTATTATACTGTAATTCATACCTTTAACTGCCGTCCTGACAGATTGACAATAAAAACAGTATAAAAACAATTAGTATAGTTAGTTCTTGGTCAGCAACCGCTTCTCCGAAATGTTTCCCAACTCTTTTCCGTTAATAGTAATACCCGTTGTATTTTCTATCTGTATCATAGATTGATCGGGAGTGTCAATTTCTACATTCTCAATGTTGAGCTTTGCCACTTTATTCACAACAATACCCTCTTTCGCACCTGTAACCACCATATTCTTGATGGAAATATTCTCAATCGGCATTTCGGGAAGTCCGTTCAGATAAGCTGCCCGTCCTGCTCCCCTGCAAAACACATCCGAGATATAGATGTTTCTGAAAGCAGGCGTCTCCTCACTCACACTCGGAACCGGTTCACTGGGAGCACTTTTGGCCGCGTAATACAAGTCGGCAATCAAAGCATCATTAGGAATATCAATCATATTTATATTATTGATATAAATATTCTCCACGACACCACCCCGTCCACGGGCACTTTTAAACCGTAAGCCGACATCCGTACCGATAAAAGAACATTCGGACACATATACGTTTTTCACACCACCGGACATCTCACTGCCAATCACAAATCCGCCATGACCATGTAAAACGGTGTTGTTTCTCACGATTATATTCTCACAAGGTTCGCCCCTTCTGCGGCCATCCTCGTCTTTGCCCGACTTCAGACAGATAGCATCATCCCCCGCATCAAAGAAACAGTTGGCAATCAATACATTCTTGCATGATTCCACATCCAACGCGTCACCGTTTTGTGAATACCAGGGATTGAATACCTTTACATCATTCAATGTCAAAGACTCGCACGACAAGGGATGCAGACACCAACTCGGAGAGTTTTTGAAGGTCACACCTTCCAGAAGAATCTTTTTGCTCTTCACGATACTTAGCAATACGGGACGCAACCAACTCTTCATATCTTCCCATTCTTCACTCGTGATTTCAGTCCGTTTATCTCCGCTGCCGGCCATGAGAACAGAGGCTTTCAGCGCTCCTTCATTAGGATACCACACCTTTCCGTTTTCATCCACCTTGCCGCCGGAGTTCACCAGATTCTTCCATTGCCTGTCCGTCATCTTATCCTTCTTCACAGGACGCCATCTATCCCCCGCCCCATCAAAAACTCCATAACCGGTGATGGCTATGTTCTCCGCATTCATTGCCGAGATAGGCGACTGGCAACGTTTGGCATCCAGTCCCTCAAACGAAGTGGTGATGATCGGATATAATGAAGTATCACTACTAAATACAATCAACGCATTCTTTTCCGCATGCAAATTGACGTTACTCTGCAAAACAATAGGTCCTGTCAACCACAAGCCTTCCGGAATGACTACCTTGCCACCTCCCTTATCATGCACCACTTTGATTGCATTATTAATAGCCTCCGTATTCAGCGTCACACCATCACTTTTTGCCCCGAAATCGCAGATGTTCACCTGATAATCGGGGAAGACAGGACGCTCTATCGTGGGCATGGAGAAAGGAAGGTCTGCATACATCGCCTTCAAATCAGTCTCCATATCCACCTGCTTGGCAGTAGTCTGACAAGCACAAAATAGTCCTAAGATGACCGGTGCCAAACCAGCCATTTGATTCAATCTACTCATTGTCTCTTTTTACCTTAAATATTTTATTATTTGAACCAAGCCGCATCGGTGTAGCCATCCCAACTCATGATGATTTCACGCGTACCGAAATATTGGTCATACTGTTCCTTACTAAGTTGCAATACCGTATTGCTCACCGCCATCGGAATGGATTGGTAAATATCGGAACCCGATTCCGTCTTGCAGTTGTATAGTTTACAACCGGTAGCAACAGTAGGTACAGCCGGAGTCAGCGGTTTATTCTCGCCTACAAAGTTGGGCCCATACACATCGGCAAACGTACAATTCAAGAAGGTCAGGTTGTCCGGCTCGAACTGATAAATCAAAGTAGAGTTAGTAACGCCTTCGCCTACCGTGAAACGGCTGTTCAGGAATACATATCCCAAGTAACCCGCCCTGACCCGCGCCTGCATTACAGCACGTGTGCCGGTAGGTGCATGGATCTGACAATCTTCAAACAGTACCACCTTACCCGACCCCCAGATGAAATCGGTAGCTCCGGCTATGAAACAATTTTTGAACCAGTTGTAACCGCCACCCGGAAGCAAAGTATCTTGGAAACTCAAAACACGGCAATTGATGAAAGCTGCCGATTTGTTGTTAATATAGAGCGCCTCGGCCTGGCCATTTTTGCCCAGCGTCCAACCGTAAGCATTCTCTATCGTCACATTTTCAAAGCGGATTTTATCACTGTTGCCATCCAGTATCACCACCGAACGCCCTCCGGAAGAAGGTACAATAGTGCCCGCAGGAGCAAACTGATCGATATTGGTTCCACCACCTATACCACCGTTAATATCATTGCTGTTATCATATTGAATATTGACAGCCGTATTATCACTGGCATTTCCTTTTACGGTGATATTGCTTTGATCGCGCAAGTAGATAATCTCCTGATAGATACCGTCATCCATCCGGAAAGTCTTGGCAGCATTCAAATCGACATGTGCCGCACAGAAATCAATAGCACCTTGCAAAGTATAAAAGTCAGCATTAGGGTCGGTGTGACTAATCTTCACCTCATAGTTCGGTCCGTTCAATGCTGGTGTCGGCTTCGTCTTGAATGTCCATGCACGACCATATACTCCCTTGAAGTCTGTTTGCTTCACAGCTGCCTGTTCGATGGTTACATAATATTCGGTGTCGGGCTGCAAACGCTGTTGATGAGGTTTGATAATGAAACTCTTACCTTCCACCCGTGCCGGATAATAATTGACGATACGACGACTGACGGAAGAACCGGTAGGCGTAACGCCGATAATATCCATCCACGTATTCAGTTGGGTCTGACCGTCTACAATAGACTGTCTGCGCTCTGCCATATTAATTTCGTCTACCTGTTTATGATCGCTCATACGATAGATACGGATGTAGCCACTCGTGCCAAGTTCGGGTGCAGTGCCTTCAAAGGTTATTTTCAGTTCGGTATCTGCTAGTGCTTGCTGCGTGCCGTCGGCAGGTGTGAAGGCATATCCTGATACAGGAGTCTTGTCACCTTCGGCCGTTCCGTCCTCACTGCTTCCGTCTTCCCAGGGAGCTGATGAGTTTCCACCTTCCACATTTTCAAGACGTCCCATCTCTACAAAGCCGCTGTCGTCTATGTAGAGTGCGAATGTGTAGCTATAACCTTTGTGGAATTGCGGCAAAGCAATGTCCAAATTAGTAAATATCCACTCTTTCTCTCTATCGTCCAATACGAAAGACACTTTATAGCTGTCTGTCAATGCCGATGGAAGAATGATAGCTTCGTAGAATCCTGTTGTAGCATTGTGATAAGGGTTGATTGTAGCAACAGAGCTTTCGTCAACCGTCAGTACATCTGTTTGTATATTGAATGAAGCGGCAGTTTGCATCCCCTCAATCCGTACATCACTTACTTCCAACGGTTCTTTTTCCATATTCACAAACTTCAGAATCACTTTTGCCAGACGATGGGTAAAGTTTAATGAGATATGGGGTTCGTTCTCCGGAGAGTAGGTGTATTCTTCTTTCGTGGCAGCATATAGTAAGTCGCACGCCGTACTTCCTCTTTCTTGAGCGGCCAGTTGCACGGGATAATTAAAATTACGTACATCGGCATTATACGGATAGTATGCCACAAACTTCACCGGTGTTCCATCATTTTGCACTTTCAGCGGTGTAGTGGAAGTGAAAGAAACCGACGCACCCTCTTCCGAGCAGACATAAGGTACATTCGCTGCTTCTGTGACAGGTTCAAGAGTCTTCATATCCAATACGTATGTTCCGATCTTATCTCCGTCATTCCATGACGATCCGTCTTGGGTGACACGGGTTGAGAAACCTGTGAGGTCTACACCGAAGGTAACCTCTCCCGCAGTAGTAGGTTGTTTTGTACCTGAATCTTGCTCATCATCCGAACAAGAGAGGCAAAACAAACCACCTAACAAGGGATATAATAATGAATGAAATAATTTCATAACTGTAATGTTTAATCAGTATTACAAGAGTAATTCAATGGTTATTTTACATTCTTATACCAACGCGGGTCACCTACTTGAGCATCAATTCTCAGTTTGAAGTTGCCGTTTCCTGCATCTTCAAACAGTTCGGTAACTGTTTTGGACGTATCTATCCAGGCATTAGGAAAAGTATTGGTATCAATTGCTTTTCCATGTACATTCAATACAGGCATCTGTCCGGCTTCGGTAGCTGCCGCTGCATAGTTACCGGAGAATTCCCGTACATCCATTTTATAGCCTATGTTAGGGTTACTTGTAACGAAGCAGGCCGAAATATTATTCTTATAATAGAGATTACCATTCGCATATCGGCTTTCAAATGGAGTCTTTGCCATATCTGCCAATGTGCAATTTTCGACAGTGATAACTACACTATTGGCATCTTTCACGTAAATGACGCGTTCTGTCATTTTATAAAGTGTAGAGTTAGTGATAGTGATTGCTTTAGAACCATAATAGTTGAAGACATTTTGCATATTGGCAAACAGACAATCATCGATCACTACAGCAGAAAGTAAGTTTTGTGCCCCGTTATCTCCGGTTGACCAGTCACAAACAGTCTTCATGTTACTAAAGTTACACTTCTTGAAATCTACCACAGCATCAGTAGCGAGTTGGGCAGTTTCATTGTTAGTCAGCAGAGCGGTTGAGTTATCACCTGTAATATCTAAGTTATTCAATGCTATCTTTTGAAGACTGGTATATTGTATCTGTTTCAGATTCATCTTCACTTGTTTTTCTGTATCACCAATCAGTAACAACTCTGTTACAGCTTCGGGCACTACCATTGCATCGCTAAAGGTATAACCTTCTGCATTGGCAGCAAATACTAACGCAACTTTACCGGAAGCACCGGACAATATTGTCGACAGGTTTGTTTCTGCATTAATCGCTTTTTGAGCATAATCAGCAGGAATTGCTTCATTCTCTGAAACTTTATCACCGTCGCCATCCTCGCTGCCACCATCACCCCAAGGTGTGTTGCTGCCGGAACCACCGCCTATTTCTCCGCTAGTCTCTTTTCCTACATTGATATTGAAGGTATACTCATAGCCTGCAACAAACTTATCTATCTTGCTGCCTTCAGGCACTGTGTACTGATACTTACCACCGTCTGCCATGATAGTGAGCGACATTTTATTTATCAACTCTTCAGCAGGCAACATGATACCAATAAAAGATTTATCTCCTGTTTTCTGCAGGGAAATAGACTTCTGCGTATCCATGTTAGTCAATTTCCCGTCTATCAGGCTGAAAGTAGCTGTGGTATTCATCCCCCCTACCGTTATACTTGTCACATTCGACACGTTTTCATTCGTAATCTTAACACGTAGAAGCACTAACTTATGATGGAAAGTGAATGCCAATCCACCTGCCAACAATGATTCCGTTGACTGGTTGGCAGCCTTTGCCCACATTAAATCGTGGGCAGAGATACCGTCAGACTGATCGCTTACATCTACTTTATAAAGTGCTGCTGTGGCATCAATAACATCTGCAGATGTAGTATGCGGATAATAGGCTACGAAATTCGTAGGCATATCATAGATTGCTATTCCGGGATCGGACGAGAAGTTCGCCGTAAGCCCCTCGCCAATCGTCGTATATTTCACGTTAAGGGCATCGTTCAACACATTCTTATCTTCCGTATCGAACATATATATACCAATAGCATCACCGTTCTCCCATTCACTGGTTTCGCTATTCAATCGTGTAGTGAAACGGTCGTTGCCCGAACTGATAGTGCGAAGCATTCTTTGACCATCGCCATCAGTAAGAGAATTTTCATTAACTTCACTACAAGCTACTGCCAACGTTCCGGCAACCGCTAAGAAAAATAAATGTTTCAGATTCATAATATTATATTTTAATTTATTCTTAATCATGTAAGTTCATATTCTCAATTTAAATTTAAGGCAACCAACGAGTATCACCGGCACGGTTGCTTACAATCGGAGAAGAGGTATCCTTAATCGTCAAGTCTCCATTAGCCGGATCGGCAAACAGTTCGACTGCCGTAATTTTCAAATCGGTCGCATTCATATTCTTACCTCCCAATGTATAGTCTGCGGTGGTATAGTTATTAGAGAATGTAGTAGTAGTGTTAGCACCGATAGCAAACAAGTCACCGCAAGGGGATGCCAACAAGATACCTTCCATTACCAATTTAGAACCTACGGCAGATTCAATGTTAATCAGACGTTGATTACGGCTGTAGTTGTAAATAGTTACATTCTTATATTCCAGGTCGATAGGTTTATCCATATAAGGAGCATAGAAAAGGTTACCCCAGCCATAACCATTGGTTCCATCATTGTCGTTGCTAAATGTACAGTTGCGGAAGATTGCACGGTCTACCTGGTCATAAGAAACTCCGTTATCTTTGTCGAAAGACTGAAGATTAAATGCACCATAAGCACTTGTTTGCCATCCACAACCTTCGAAACGGCATCCTTCCATTTCCAGATTCATAATGTACTTGGCATTAGCGGACTGATGGCGCCAGAAACCTCGGCGAAGACTTATGAAATCGCAATTTACAAAGCTGACATTCTCTATTGTGTATGCCTTGCTGGTATTCATAAAGTAGTTATTGTTTGCTTCATGACGGAATTCAATATTATCAAACTCCAGACTGGAGAGGTAAGAACCCTCTGCAATACTCCAACTACCTTCCAAAACAACAATAGGTTTAACTCCATCACGACTACCGACCAAACGGAAGCCTTTCATCAAAGCGAACGGAGTGACGCGGTAAGAAGAACCTGCAGGCAAATAGTATTCTGTACCTTCGGGCACTTCAGGATCGACATCGTTGTTCAGCAACATCGCAGATAAATCGTCATCCAAGCCTACCGGTATGGACATAGCCGACGGGCCTGCCGTACGGAACGTTACCTGATTATAAGGTTTGTCATATTTACGCGGTTTACTGGTATCATACAGGTTGACAGCATACAGTGTATTCTTCGTTAAACCATCCACCTCGGCAAATCCCTGCATCATTTCTTCAATGGTCAGATAGCGGCTAATACCAGGCAGTGTCGTATTCATCATAGGGATAATGCTTATACTATCCACCGGATTCTGTTTATTGTCTTTCTTCCAGCGAATGATAGCCGATGATTCCGTAATTTCGGTTTTGGAAACATCTTCCACCAGTTGGGCATATTCCGGACGAGCTTCAGTAGAGGCACTGGTGTATTTCCATTGCGAGTTGTTGGTAGCGTTGGCAGCATTACTGCGTACACGAATATAGAAAGTAGTTCCGTAAGGAATATCATCGATAAACACATAAGGATCAGTGGTTTCTATCTCCATAAACAAGCTGGTATAATATTGATCCTGATGTAGTTGTACCGTATAAGAGATAGCATCGTTCACTTTATACCATACCAATGTCACAGAGTTTGCTTTCACCTCCGGTTTCTCCAATACAAACCGGGGCTGGAACAGGTCGTCCACTTTCGTATATTTATCATCTGCCTCGCAGCCTATGAACAGGGTGCCGCAAAGGAGTGCGGGCAGCATAGCCGTTGCAAGTTTTCGTAATAACTTTATCATAACGTTTGTCTTTTTACTGATTAGTATCCATAATAGTTCCGAATCAATCCGCGATGGTCTGTTATAACCTTTGCAGGATAAGGACACAGGTATCTCACAGGATCGGTAGGTTTCACTAATTGATCGTTGTTCTTGTTGATAAATCCACGGAAACTCCATGAAATAGCATCCAACGTTTCATAAAGCTGTGTTTCTTTGTTCAACACTCTCCATCCCAACGCATACTCCAATACTGTGTAACCGGCAGGGCGACCTACACCGGGACCATATTCGTCAATACCTACAATGTCTAATACCTTTCTATCAGAATGTTCAGGGTCCGTCACTTGCTTGTAATAGATATTAGACGGTACTTTCTCAATGCCTGGTACGTAAGCTCCGTTAGCTACCAATCCCCAATTAGTCATCTCGTTATAAAGATTGTAGATAACTTCACCATATTTATTCCAACGCGCAAGATCGTATTTACGAATACCTTCACCACCAAACTCCCATTTACGCTCATCCATGACTGCTTGGAAGAAATCTGCTTCATTAGTCAGGCTCTCTACATAACTTTCTACTTTATCCGTCCATTGAGCCGCATCGAAAGCACGGCGGCGAACACGCTTCAGTGCTTCTTTGGCATCGTCACGCGGTCCGTAAAGTTCATTGACTGCTTCAGCATACATCAGCAAAACATCTGCAAAACGCATACGTACACTGTTGATACCTGTATTAGAACCACTGGAAGCACCCAGCGGAGACTGCATATAGAGTTTGGACCATTTACCAACACCCATACCAGTCACTCCCATATCAATCTCCTGATTCAGGTCTTTATCATATTTATAAGGTACACAAGTCATATCACGACGCAAATCATCCTTATCAAACGAATAAACATACGTACCGCAGAAAGTTACATAGTTGCGGGCGCTGCCATAAGAGTGCTTACCTTCTGCAATAGTAACACCGATATTATAGCCATAACGACTGGTGACACTTTTCAGCATCGGAACAGCGAACATGACATCATCGTTGTTGGCAGTCTTCCAGTTACATTCATTTACCCACAAGTTTTCAAAACTTTGAGTCAAGTCGTGTTTGCTTTCTTTGATTACCTTCCCCAGATAAGTGATGGCAATCTCATAATAATGTTCAAAGTTATCACCTCGTTCCATGTAACCTACGTGAGTCACATCTTCTTTGTCGGCACGAAGAGTCCAACCACCCCGATAGAGAGCCAACTGTCCGATAAGCGACTGGCAATATTCGCGTGAAGCACGTTCTACGCCATAATCCAAATCGACTGCATATTTCATCATCGGTTCTACAGCTATCAAGTCATCAATCAGATATTCCAGAATGACATTGCGGTCGGTAGTACCCAGACTGAAGAAGTCATCGGTCGCTTCCGTTGGTTTGATAATAAACACTACATCTCCCCATGTACGGATCAAGTCCAGATAGAGCATGGCACGAAGAGTTTTCACTTCTCCATACATCTGTTGTGTTTCGGAAGGAGTATCACCTGTTACTTTATCGGAAAACAATGGTGACTCCTGCACAGCCTGCAAAAAGTCGTTGGCATAATTGATAGCATAATAGATATTGTTCCAAGTAGCGTTCAATACCGACCAGGTGGGACGGGAATCAAAGCAGCCTATATCCGAGCCATTGGTACTGACAGTGTTGTTCTTGAACGAACTCATTTCCACATCGGTATTCGTATTCAAACCGCTGGCAAGGTTACTTCCGTACAATCCGTCTTCCGTCATGGAAGAGTAGATACGGGTCATCAACGCTTTCATCTCCGATTCGCTGGAAAATATGTACTCGGGAGTAAAGCCGGAGGCGGGCTGCACATCAAGAAAATCATCGCAAGACGTCAAAGTGAACATAGTTCCGGCAATGAGTGAGTATATTAGTTTCTTATTCATTGTTCTTTCATTTTATAGATTTCAATTAAAAAGTCAACTGTGCACCAAATGTATAGGTACGGCTACGCGGATAACGGTTATAATCAATGTTCGGTGTCAAACCGGTAGCGATGTTCACCTCCGGATCATAACCACTATATCCGGTAAGGGTAAACAGATTATTGCCCGATACATAGAAACGCACTTTACTCAAACCGACTTTCTTCGTCCACACACTTGGTAAGGTGTAACCGAGGGTAGCTGAATTAAGACGCAGGAATGAACCGTCTTCCACGGCATACGACATACAGATGGGGCGTCCGATGGAAGTGGGATTCCACATGGTAGCATTCTTATTGAATTCTGCCAGTACTTCCGGACTGTAACGGATCTCATTACCCATGTCGTCGAAGTTACGCCAGCGTTTATCTGAAGCGATGTCCATCAGGAAGTTGTTCTCTTTATTGTCCGCCCAAGTGGTCAGCATAATTTTGTTGGCATTCAGTACATCAAAATCATACATAAAGTTGAAGAACATACTCATATCAAATCCTTTATAAGTAGCATTCAGACCAAAACCTCCCGAGAATTTCGGAGTAGTGTTGCCAATAACAGTACGGTCGGCTTCTGTCAGCTGATAAGGATTGGTGCTGTTGGGATCTACCGGAGTGAGTTTCTTGAACTTGGCATTACCGGGACGCGGAGTGTCGGACAATGGGCTTGAATCTACCACTCCTTCTTTCAGTTTCCATGTTCTGGATTTGGAGTCGAAAGATTCAAAATCGGCTACGGTATAGAATCCATCATTGACATAACCGTAAATCAAACCACTGGTACCACCCACATAGGCACGATAATCATCAGAGTTCACGACGTCATTTCTCCAGGCCGAAGTGAGAATCCATTCTTTTTCACCACTTGCCAGTTTATCAATCTTGTTTTTATTATGACCGATATTGAATGTGGCGTTCAGTGAGAAGTCTTTCGTTTCTATCAGCCAGGCATTCAGTTGAAGTTCTATACCCCGATTGGATGTCTGTCCCACATTGGTCATCAGTTTAGTGTAGCCTGTGTAACCTGGAATATCCGAAGGCACCAGCAAATCTTTGACTGTATTCCAGTACACATCAATCGTACCGCTAAGGCGTTCTTTAAAGAAACCGAAGTCAATACCAATGTTACGTGTGATGGTGGTTTCCCATTTCACATCAGGATTGTACACATATTTAGAGTTATAGAAGTTATAGTAATAGTGGCTGACTTCTCCCCATCCGGCAGGACGGGAACTGCTTACCCCATACAATTTCTGATAAAGGTCGGCATCGATACGGTCGTTACCGGAAGAACCGTAGCTTAATCTCAACTTTAAGTTGGATACGACCTGATTATCTTTCAAAAAGTCTTCGTTAGAGATACGCCATGCCAACGCTCCTGCCGGGAAGAATCCCCAACGGTTACCTTTGGCAAACTTGGAAGAACCATCGGCACGCAGCGTTACCGTAGCGAGGTATTTATCATTATAGCCATAGTTGATACGGCCAAAGAATGAAGAAATACGAGAGGGAGAGGCCGCTGACGAGGAGTTCTCGTAAGGAGTACCCAGCGACAAATTATCAAAGACCTTTTCTGCCGTGATATTTTCCGGAAAAAAACGAGTAGAGTAAGTTTTGGTAGTAGTCTGGTTATGCTTGATTTCCTGTCCCAACATCAGACGGATATCATGTGCTTCTTTTAGCATAAAGTTGTAGTTCCACACGTTGGTAAGCTGCCACTTGGTACCTTGTTTCATGCTCCATTCCGCCACCGGCTGGTTATTGTTGCTACGAGCTTTACTGGTCTCCATACCCCAGAAACGGCGTTGTTCTTCAGAGTTATTCTCGAAACCAAATTCACTACGGAAAGTCATACCCTTCATAATATCCCAGGTCACGGCTCCCATCGTATTGAGCGACTTGTTGATTCTCTTTTTATAATTTCTTTTCGATTCTTCTTTGGGATCAAAAAGAGTTTCCTCTTCCAGTTGATCGGGATCGAAATACGTATCGTCTTCGGGAAGTTTCATATATTCATCCAGACCCTTAGTCGGTTTTTCACGCAAAGCAGTCAACAAACTAACGCCTTCCGTACCGGATCCATCTACTTCCTTATGCAACAAACGCGTGCGGTATTCCAACGTCAGGAATTTAAAAGGTTTGAAGTTGAAAGAAGCGTTCATATTGTTTTGTTTCAGTCCGTTGCCTACCATCACACTCGGTTGGTCCTGATGGATAAAGGATAGTTTATATTTGGCTTTCTCCGTACCGCCATTCACACTAAGGTCTACATATTTGGCCACCGGATTGGAACCGAACACCTCGTCCTGCCAGTCAGTTCCGGCATTTCCCTGATAGATGTAGTGTTCGTAAGCATGTCCATACTTATTATTAAAAGCTGTAGGATTAGAGCTTTTCTGACGCGCATTTTCATATTGCATCAATACAAATTCGTAAGGGTCCATCACATCCAGTTTGTTGGAAAGTTCTTTGGTCTGCACATAAGTGTTCAGGCTAATGACAACCCGTCCTTCAACAGGACGTTTGGTTGTCACCAAGATTACACCGTTGGCACCACGCGCACCATAGATAGCTGTGGAAGCCGCATCTTTCAAGACCTCGATAGATTCAATATCGGTAGGTGGAACATCGTTCAGACTGCTTACTTCAAATCCGTCCAATATGATAAGCGGACTGTTATCTTGTGTAATAGAACCGCCACCACGTACCAAAATCTTAATTTCAGCATCCGGCGAACCGTCTACAGCTGTCACCTGCACACCCGGCAGTTTACCGACGATGGCTTCAGCAGCAGAAGTGGTCTGTACTTTCTCCAATATCTTGCCGGATACGCTGGCGATAGAACCGGTCAGGTTACCTCTTTTCTGCGTACCATAGCCGATTACGACTACGTCGTCCAACATTCCGACAGCTTCTTTCATGTGGATATTAATGTTCGAGGTACGTCCTTTCAACGGTTCTTTTGCTTCTTCCATACCTACATAGCGAACTATCAACACGGCCTTGGCTACATTGGGCACACTGGTCAATGTAAATTTACCATCCAAATCGGTCGTTGCACCTATTGAAGTGCCTTGCACCGTTACTGTGGCACCAATTACCGGCCCCATATCGTCGGTCACCGTACCGGTCACGGTAGCAGTCTGTGCCATAGCACCCACTGCTACCCACAGCAGGATAAATATGCTTATGATTATTTTATTCATCATTCTATGCTTTTATTGTAAATAGATTTATTTGCTCCACACCTTTATTTCTTTTCCATTACTATTCCGCCTTGGTTCTGATAATAGATAATGTGCTGAACCAGGTTGTGGAAATAAACTTCGATGTTCGGATAGCGTCCGTTAGGATCAACCGACGAACTGATTTTTTGTGCATCACTCGGATCGTTAGGATTCAACCCGTAAGCTTCTTCCCAAATATCAGGAATTCCATCACCATCCGTATCAGGCCAAGGATTCAACGACTTCACCTTAATGTAACCTTCAGTATCTGATACTGTATCAATGATACCGGGTTGCTTGGCTTTGCCGTCTTCTTCGGGTTTGGAACCGATATAGGTGTAAGTACCATTCTTTACTTCGCGAACGATACGCTGATCTATCACATCTCTACGCAAAGAAGCTCCGGCATATTCCAATACTTTATCGTAAGCTTGTTCAGCCGTGTGACTGGTCAGTTTGCTGAAAGGTTGGTAATCTGCCATCTTCATAGCTTGCTTTTCTGCTTCAGGAACCGTACCCAGTGAAGAATCGAATTGTCCCCAAACACCCTCTGTCCAGTTATCAGCCGTGACACCTGTGTTACCTAACACATAATTGCCATTGATATAAGCTCTGGCAGTAGGATCACTTGACAGGATACGGTAAGAACGGTTGTTTGTTCCGGTAGCTGGCCCCGGTTTATAATAGCAGTTGGTCAGGTTGAAAGCAGCATACTTTCCGCCATAACTGCCTTGTCCTCTTCCACTCCAGTTGTAGTAGACATTATTCCTCACATCGAAATATCCGGTAAAGTCATAAGATTCTTGTGTACCGGGAGCAGACAAATCGGAGATACGCGGGCAGCGGCTACCGTGGTGTGCTAACAGTATGTGGTGGAAAGAAGCATTATCTCCACTAAACATAGCACCATAACCATGAGCACCCTTGGCATGGTTAGACAGGTTCATACTTTCAGAAGCGATACACCATTGTGCCGTGAAGTTCTGTACGCCATAGAAAGTCAGTGTTTCATCCACACTCCATCCGGCTGTAATATGGTCGATAATGGCATCTTTGAAATAGCGTCCGCCAATCGCATCTTCTCCATAATCGGCAAACTGATCGCCCGGACGGCAACGCAAGAAACGAACAATAGCATTCAGACTGCCACCTGCACCAATAGCCGGATCTTTCGACAGGTTAAAGGTGAAGTTGTAATTCTTCAATGTGATACCGTCGCCCGGTGCGGTCTGACCAATGATACTCAAATTAGGATATTCATTCAGATACAGCCCTCTTTTCAGTTCGATGATACCGGATACATCAAAAATGATGGTGCGTGGTTGGTTGGATTTCTCAATTCCGTAGCGTAAACTGCCCTCAATAGGGGTTTCGTTTTTGTTATAATCTGCCAGCGTGGTCACACGATAGATTTCGCCGCCACGACCACCGGTAGTAAAACGACCGCCACCTTCGGCACCCGGGAAAGCGAGTATAGAAGTAGAATGATCGTCACCGATGCTTGTATCGGGTTTACCATATTGGAAGATGGTAATTACTTTATCCAACATCTCTACCGTTGCTGTACGTGGAAAGACTGTTTCATTATTTTCGATATTCAATACGACTTCATTGGCAGTAGAGTTTTTCTTATCCTGCGTAATCCAACTCTCGGATATTACAGCATCGTAATCTACCGGGTTTTCTCCTTGCGGAGCCGAGATAACCAGTTTAGGACATTTATAAGGAATGATATACTCATCCTGTTCTATCGTCACCTCACCGCTTACACCGTCTTGTGTCACTTTCAGGACACGCTGCAATGTATAATCTCCTACGGATTTGAATATCAGGACGGCTGTTCTGGTTTTGTTTGCATTTGCATCTACGGCAAATGTTACTTCATCCGTCACAAAACTGCGGGTTCTGGGAGTTGCTTCCTTCAACTTGATCCAGTCGTACTCTGCTGCTATCTCCAGTTCCCATTCCACATTTGCCACTACTTTGCAGGTGAATGTACCTCCCCGGAATGACAAAGGGGCTGATGAATAATCAAACAAAATATCGGGATCGGCCCCCAGTTGCTCTACGCTAATCTCTTGTTCCAATGTCGAGCCTGCACCCGACATTGATACTTTTACTGTTCCGGTGCGCTTGGGGCCGTCTGTATTCTCGGTAAAAACAAACGGAGATCACCATTCCCCTCTCCGGAGCTTTTTGATATAGTCAACCAGTCGCCTGTCGAGGTCACTTCGGCAGTCCATGTAGAGGTAGCCGTTACGTTGATTGTAAACGAACCGTCTACGTTACTCAACTTCACCTCATTCTTCGACACTTCCAGTTTGGCAGCTGTTGCACCCGCATTAGATTCGTCGTCCGAACTACATGCGCTCAACAATCCTACCAATAATATGAATAGAAAATATCTCATGTTTTATATCTTTATATTGTTAATACTCTATTGATTATTTAATCCAATGCGGATCACCAATTCCATTTGTATATACTTCGGAGTTTTTATCGGTAATAGTGAAATCTCTACCAGCCACATCTTTGAAGAGTGTTTCCATAGGGAGAGCTGTTTCTACCGGTATTTCAGCAGTATCAACTCCCCAGTTAGCCACTACAAAGCCATTGGTGCGATAGTTATTCTCGAAAGTCTTGCTTGTGACGTTTCTTGTAGTGAACCAAGTTCCCTGTCCGACTTCACAAACACCACTAAAGAGATTATTACGGACAACTAAGTGGAATGAAGAGGTATTCTTCGGGTTTAAGTCGAAGAAGGTCATTGCAGCAGGAGCCATACTCACAAATGTACAATTCTCTATTGTCACATTCAATTCGCCTGTCATACTACCCAAACCGGTTATCAAAGCTCTTGTCAGATTGTTGGCATGGAACGTAGAGTTCTTGAACACAAAGTTGTGTACCGGCGCGTCCTGCTTGGTAGAAAGACCGAACAGGCCACTTCCACCGGAATTCAAACCTAAGAAACGACAATTCTCAATCACAATATGATCGGCAATCTGTTTCTGTGCAGCATCTACTTCCTGATACCACATTGTACGTACCAAATCGCTGATTTCACAGTTCTTCCAAGAGATAGTAGATACATGGAAAGCTTGGTTTTTAAACTTAAAGAAATCGGAAGTTGTCACCTTTATTTTCAGATTCTCGAAGTGGAAGGCTTCAATAATGGCATCAGGACAGTTGATACTCATGTTGCCCATTTCCATAAATGCCAATTCTTCACCATCACCCGGTGCCTGTCCCATGATGTAGAGAGCTTTCGGTATTTCGGTCTGTGTACCTAATTTATAGGTAGCACCCGCTTTCAGGAAAAGTTTCACCTCATTTACAGAAGCATCCGCCAGCATTGATTTACAGATTGATTCAAGGTTCTCTTCCGGACTTACATATCTGTATCCGTCAGGAATTCTCATCGGAGCTTCCGGATTGATATCTTCTTCGTTCCATCCTTCCGAAGCAATTGTTACAGTGTAATCTTGTATGATCGGTTCATCTACGTTGTTCAGTGCAAACGCCACTTGTACCGTATCATCAGGCAAGATGGGGAATGTGCCATCGATAGCTTTAGATTGGACTACCGTATTATTCTTATCCAGATAGTCGATACGCACAGATACTGTTCCGCCTTCGCTTTGCGTTTGAAACAATACAAAGTCATCGGTGTAGTTCACTCCACCGGTTGTTGTCTCTTTCTCGCGTTGCACATCTGTCGGAGCTTTTACAAAAGTAGCATCCGATAGTTTATATCCTGATATTGGTGAAGAAACGACTGCGCGTAATTTCGAGTAGCTTTTATCCGATTTACGATCGGTAGACTTCAGACGAAGCACACCTGTACGATTGTACATACGCACACTAAGCGGTTCGTCGAACGGGGATTTATACGTCACCGGTGCCGAAATGGCATATTTTGTTTTAGCCGTCGGATCCTGATGTATCACAATATCATTCAGATTCTTCGGACTGGGAATAGAATCGGATTGTGTGGTAGAAATAATGTTATAACTCCCATTGGGCAACTGAAAGCGATAAAGCGACGAATAGTTGGCTACATACTCACCATCGGCTGTATAGATAAACAGGGGTTTGTTAGAGGCACCTGTGTTCACCGCCCACGGTTCGTCATCCAGAAACAGTTGTATCTCTTTTACTACCGAAGTGGCATATCGTTCTTCTTCCGAACAAGCTGTTATTCCCAACAGGAGCATTATTCCCGTCAGTGAATAGAATATATTTCTCATATAACTCCTGTTTTAAAATTCTGAAACTTCTATTGTAAACGGTTGAGTGGATGTACTCTTATACATGACTGTGCGTACCGAAGGCCACGGCTCGTCCAAGTAATTCTCATCCGTAATTTTCATATGTACGGTAGAACGCTTGGAAGACTCAAAGCCTATACCGGTATCAAGAGGGCTGATGATGCGATTCACCTCCTCGCCTCCTTTCAGATATACCACATCTATAGATGTTCTGGAATCTCCATTCACTGTGGGAAATGAATAAACGGAAGCTCCAAAGCCGGTAGAAAGATTAGTGGAGATAGTCACATTTTCTGTAATACATTCTTTACTCTTTACTTTATAGCCTATTGCCACATTTGTAAAAGTGACATTCAACTGGTCAAAACGAGTGATAGCACTCAATTCCTCCTCCGTCTCTTTCGGCTGGAACACTGCTTGCCCGACTAAACGTTTCAATTCTACGTTGAGCGAACTGACCGAGTTATCTGAAGTAAAGCCTACGACATCCGAAATATAAACCGGCTTTTGAATATGAGCATCCTGATAAACTACCACTTTGGAAAGACTATCTGTATCCACCAGATGATCGGCATTTGCCACGATGAAGGTTTGCAGATTTTCTCCTAAAGGAAGGTCGACTTTTAAATCTCCATTATTTAAAGGGAGATTTTTTCCATATACCATGGAATCTTGCAGGTAGACATAAACACCGACCTCTGTAATTCCATGTTCAGCAAAAGTTTCAAGACTAGCCCTACTGAAAGAAACGCCAACCGGGTGGGTTTCGGGCACATTGGGAAGTTGTTCATTCGGTTTCCATTCATCATCCATTTGCTGTGAACAAGAAGAGCAAAGCAGAAATGACAGAAGAAATAAACTTGCTAGATGTTTCATAAATATTAGTTTATATATAATTTAAAGATATACAATTATTAAAAGAATAAAAATTCTATGCCCTTTTCTTTAAAAGGCGGATTCAAGCCTAAGGAGGATTGGCTATTATAAGTGCTGGCTTCATGTTTCTCATTTGTTTAGATTTTCATTGTACATTAATGATGTTTTTCGCTAGAGTGATTTTTTTGTTCTTTCACCAGTGCAAAATTGAGGATTAAGCAAGAGAAGATAGAGTAAGATTTAGTAGAAAAGGAGTAAAAAACGGACTGGGGTAAAAAAGTGCCCCTCTGGTATAGCCATGCACAAAAAAGATATGCCCTTCAAATGTTATCATAAAACACCTGAAGGGCATATCATCTAAATTCTCCGCATTGAACGGGGAATTGCTGATTACCTATTTGTTCTGTGCATCGACTATATGTTGCACCAAACTATTCAAATATACCTCAAGATTCGTATATTGTCCATTCGGATCTTTCGTTTTTGTATTTCCATCTACGGGATTATTCGGATCAAGTCCGTTTTTTATTTCCCACTCATCAGGTATGCCATCACCGTCCGAATCTACCGGTGCCGAAAGACCTGCTATTGATAATTCCGGCCAGGGAGAATCGCCTGTGTCTTTGGGGCTATTGATAAATCCGGGTTTATTTCCTTCTCCGGTGAAAGTTGCCGTTCCTTTCCGGGTGTCGGAAATGATACGTTTGTCTACTTCATCACGATAATTACAGCAACCTGCATAATTCATCACCTGTTCATAAGCCTTGTCAGCCGAATAAGTAGTGATTACTCCAAAATCAAGAGGTTCTTTCAGACGGATAGATTCTTTGGCATCTTCTGTCCAGAGGAAATCTACTTTTTCATCATTCTTCAACTGGGCATAGACTCCGTCCGTCCAGTTATCGGCAGTAACTTTGTTGTTACCTTCTATCTTATTTCCATCAATATAGAAAGTTCCCCATTTCTGCAGGTAAGGTTGAAAAGCCAAGTTCTTTTTGGGTTCTCCATCAACGTAAACATAAGCTTGCGGATAAACTCCGACTTTGGCAATACGATATTGCACCTGTTTGGAAGCCTGTTTTGTTGCCGGTCCCGGTTTATAATAGTTATTGACGATATTGACATGCTGATCTTCCCCGCCATAGCAGCCGTTTCCAGCCCAGTTGTAGAAAACATTATTCCGGATATCAACACATTCGCCAAGAGCTAATGTAGAAGGACGAGGGCCCAGACGAGGCACGCGACTCTCACAGTGAGCGATCAGGTTATGGTGATAAGAAGCTTTATGTCCTCCCCAATTGCCTCCATATCCATGTGCCCCTTTTACATGAGTCGCTTTTCTTAATGCTTCAGAGCCAATACACCATTGTACCGTAGAGTTTTCCATACCATAAACGGAAAGACATTCATCTACACTCCAACTGACAGAGCAATGGTCTACCATAATATCTTTCTTATCACAGCCGCCCAACCCATCGGGTTCTTTCCCACTGGCTTCTCCGGGGCGGAAACGAAGAAAACGGATAATTACATTATTAGAATTAATAGAAAAGCCATAATCAGCCAGACAGATTCCTCCGGGAGAAGTCTGTCCTGCAATGGTGAGATGATCTTTCCCTGTTCGTAATTCCGATTTCAGATGAATCGTACCTGCCACATCAAAGACAATCGTTTTAGGTCCATTTTGTTTCAAAGCCCAACGTAAAGTCCCCTGCGAACCATCGTCTTCCAAAGAAGTCACATGATACACTTTACCACCACGGCCGCCTGTCGTGTATCTACCGTGTCCTTCAGCTCCGGGAAAAGAGATCACTCGATCTTCCCGGCCGCCTGTCTCCTGTTTTTCGGGTATGTCATAGGAAAAGGACATCATTCCTCCCGCAACCATTGCCAGCAGACAAACATAAACTAATTTTCTTTTCATTTCCTTATTCACATTATTAGATGATGGAAACAAAAGTAGTGGAAGCTTTTCATTCTGACATTCATTTTTTGACCGATATGGGGGAAAAATCAGTTTTTATGATAAGATTGAACAAATTTTAGATCCCCAGCCGCTCTTTTAATAACCGGTAACCGGAAAGACTTACTTTAAGTTTCACGCCAGTCTTCAATAACAACTGATAAGTTTCTTTTCCAAAAAGCTCGACCCGCGAAATTTGTGTTACGTTGACAATCGTAGAACGATGCACACGCACAAAAGTATCAGGAGACAGATGGGTCTCAAAATATTTCATAGTTTGTTCTTTCAGATATTCTCCGGTAGGGGTTATCAACATTACATAATCTCCACAGGCTTGTATGTAGATCAGTTCGTCTGTCTTTACCAGATGAATGCGGGAACCGTCTTTCACCGTAATGCGATCTATTAATTCTGTCTGTGGTTCTCCTTGTTGTTCGGTCACAGTTAGCTGATGTGCAGCCAATTCTTTATCCAGTTCCTGATTCTGTACTTCTTCTTTAGTTACAATCAGGCGATACCATAAAGTAATGGCAATCAAGGTTGGCAGTCCGAACAATAACCGGAAAGGTATGGTCTGCGCAAAAGGAATATAGGATATGCCTACAATCCTCACCATGATATCACAGATCATAAAACTACCCGCCAGCCATAACAGGCTTCCAACGATTATCATGATTATATCCGTCTGGAACAACGAAACAAGACCGACCACAAACCAGGCCAAATAGGCTATGGCTGCCAGCCAACCAATTGTTGCCACTCCATCTACCAGAGCAGGAAGATAGTCGTTTCCGGTATATCCACAGACTAAAACCACCTGTGTCGCAACCAGAATCAACGCCAGCACCAGCATCGGAATCCAGCGGAATGGATAATCTATTATCGGATGTGGTTTCATACGCTAGTCTTTAACTTCCAAGCCTCCGAAAGAAAGCGTTCCACGAATGACCAATATATTCTCCTTGTTTACATTCCCATTTTGCCAGCGTTTGTCATCACATCCTCCAAAGAAAGCATTGCATTTGAAGACGACTGTCCAATCCGACGGGACATAAATCTCGACTCCTCCCCAACTGCAATCCAAATCAATATAGGTTTCTCCCGGTGCAATATGGGTATGGCGAAGATCAATAGTCGTCCCCCCGAAAGAGGTACGAATCATAGCTCCTTTAAACAACTCATCAAGTACTACGTGACGTGCAGCTCCCCAGACATTCTCCGAACGCAAAAAGCCATCTACTGATTCCGATTGTTGTTGCTCACTCTCAAAGTTCATGCCGGGTCTACCCTGATGCATCTTCATCCATTGCCGACGATGTTCCATTGTATGCTGACGAGCCCATTGCGCCCTCTTATTTCTGCCGGGTTTGAAGATAAATAAAACACCTGCTATTATCAGAGCGAGGGGCCACACCATTGCCTGTGAATTTTCCGGTAACCAGGAAAGTCCTCCTATCAGAAAATAGACACCCGCCAGAAAAAGGATGATTCCACCGATGAAATGGCGGCGAATCATTGCATATATACCTAATAATATAAGGAGTGAATGCCAGGATACGATCAAATCAAATACTTCTGAAGTTATCCATCCCATATTACGGGCAAACAGTAGAATCCCGGAAAGGATAAAAAGCAAAGCTATCAGTATTTTACCGGAAAAGCCTGTAGCACGGGGAAAATTTTGTTTCTCTTCCATTGTTTCTATTATTAATTGATTAATGGTTCAAAGATACATCATTTCCCTATGCTTCCACAGGCTTTTCAGTTGATTTACGGTATAAATTCCGATGAATGCCGGATAAAAACCGGTGAAAAAATCAATTTATAAATCTCTGATTCGTATATTTGCCGGCCTTTAGAACACAAATAACACCCTTCAAAGCTAATAACTACACCTCGCAACAAACTAAAAAACAAAAAATACGAGGTGAAAAACAAATATTGCACATCACTATATCTTCATTCTCATACTTTTGTAGCGATGAATGAACTCTCATCGGGATTTTTTATGAAATATCAAACAACAACCATTAATTAATAAACATGCAAAGAATGTCTAACAAAGTGAAAAACATGCGCTCCTTATTGCTAATACTATTTTCAGCAATATCGCTTAGCGTATCTGCGCAAACGATTACCGTAAAAGGTAACGTGAAAGACACCAGCGGAGAGCCTGTTATTGGAGCCTCTGTTGTAGAAAAAGGTAATACTACCAATGGTACGATTACAGATTTAGATGGTAATTTTTCTATTAAAGTTGATGGCAAAAAAACATTGGTTATTTCATACATAGGTATGAAAACTCAAGAAGTAGCCGTTCAAGGTAGAAAAACAATTAATGTACAAATGGTCGACGACTCGAAAGCTTTGGACGAAGTCGTAGTAATTGGTTACGGTACGGTCAATAAAAGAGATTTAACCGGTTCTGTAGCCTCTGTTAGTGCCAAAGACTTAGCTGCTATACCAGTAGCAAGTGCATCTGAAGCCCTTACCGGTAAACTTGCCGGAGTTAGTGTTACTACTACTGAAGGTTCTCCCGATGCAGATATAAAGATCCGTGTTCGCGGTGGTGGTTCACTATCACAGGATAACTCTCCTTTATATATTGTAGACGGTTTCCCTGTTTCAAGCATTAGTGATATCGCTCCCTCGGAAATTCAAAGCATCGACGTATTGAAAGATGCTTCTTCCACAGCCATTTATGGTGCCCGTGGTGCAAATGGTGTAATCATCATTACTACCAAGAGCGGAAAAGAAGGTAAAACGCAAGTAGACTTCGGTGCTTCTTTCGGTTTTAAACAGGTAACCAAACTGACTGAAGTCTTGAGTCCTTACGATTTCGTTGCTTATCAGCGTGAAATCGGTTCTCTGGATTATGGAAACTTTGCCGATATGGATATTTGGCGTTCTATTGATGGTACCGATTACCAAGACGAGATGTTCGGACGTACTGGAAACCAGCAACAATATAACATTAATGTAAGTGGCGGAACCAAGCAAATGACTTATAGTGTCAGCTATGCCCATAATGAAGAAAAAAGTATCATGCTTAATTCCGGCTTCAAAAAAGACAATGTAAATGCAAAAATTAAATCAGAACTGAATAAATGGATGACACTGGACTTTAACGCCCGGTTAAGTTACTCTACCATTGACGGTTTAGGTGGTGGTGCTGATACCAATGAATCCAATGCTGCCAATTCAACTGTGGCTAATGCTACCGTATTCCGTCCGGTTGATTCACTTAAATACAGTGATGACGACGAAGAAAACAGTTCGGCACAACAGAAATCTCCATTGGAACGTCTGCTTGCAACGGATAAAACCCGCAATACTTTCAACCAGAACTACAATGTAGGTTTAAACTGGAAACCATTCAAGAACTGGACATTCCGTTCCGAATTCGGATATGGATGGAAGTTTGACGATACAGAACAGTATTGGGGAGTAGATGCAGTATCTAATTCTAAATATGGATATAACGGTCAGCCACAAGCCTACCTGTTGAGAGAAAAGACGATGAGCTGGCGTAATGCCAACACATTGACCTATGATAACAAAAAACTGTTCAAAGGTCGTGATAAACTCAATGTATTGATCGGACATGAAGTAAGCAGCAGCCAAAGGAAATCAATAGAAAATGTATCTGTAGCTTTCCCTGTTACTATGAATTTCGATGATATGAAAGCAAATATGGGTTCGGGCAAAGCTTTAGCCAACCAATCTACCATTGCTGCAAAAGAAAACATATTATCATTCTTTGGTCGTGTGAACTATACTATGATGGATAAATACTTGCTTGCTGTTACAGTACGTGCAGACGGTTCGAGCAAGTTCGGTTCCGGAAATCGTTGGGGTGTTTTCCCGTCAGCAGCTTTGGCATGGCGTATCTCTGACGAGGCTTTCATGAGTAACACTCAAGACTGGCTGTCAGCTTTGAAACTACGTTTAAGCTTCGGTACTGCCGGTAACAACCGTATCAATTCCGGTTTGCTTTCCACCACTTACTCTTTGGGAGGTAATGATGCACGCAATCCTTTCTTCAACGGAGAAAGCACTACCATGTTGGAACATGGAACGAACTTATACAACCCCGATTTGAAGTGGGAAACAACAGTCACCCGTAACATCGGTATTGACTATGGATTCTGGAACAATCGTATCTCCGGTGCTATCGACTTTTACTGGAATACAACCAGAGACTTATTGATGCGTACTGAAATTCCTTCTCTCTCCGGATATAACTATCAGTACAAGAACTTCGGACAGACATCCAATAAAGGTGTAGAATTGTCTGTTAGTGCTGTTTTATTTGATAAAAAGAATTTCTCTTTGAACTTCAATGCCAACATTGCTTACAACCGCAACCGCATTGATAAACTGAATACAGACTCTCCCTGGCAAAGTAGTAACTGGTCAGGTAGTACAATGGCCAAATACGAAGACTTCCGCGTAGAGAAAGGCGGACGTTTGGGTGAAGTTTGGGGATATAAGACAAACGGTTATTATACTGTATATGATCCTGTCACCAACCCTACCGGCGAACTGGTTTGGGCAGGTAGCGAATGGGGATTAAAAGACGGAATGCAAGATAACAGTCCTACTATCACCGGTGGTAAATACTATCCGGGTGGTTTGAAACTGGAATGTGATAAAGATGGTAACCCTCTCAAACAACGTTTGGGTAACACTATCGCTCCTACAACCGGAGGTTTTGGATTCGATGGTCGTGTAGGTAATTTCGATTTCAATGTATTCTTTAACTACTCTCTCGGAAATGTAATTGTCAATGGAACAAAACTGGCAGCTTCTTTCCGTTCAGGTTCAAGAACCGGTTATAACTTAAACAATGATTTCAGATTGTCTAACCGTTACACATGGATTGATCCGGAAACTGGTTTGAACCTGTCGTCCAGCTCTACAGATGTCCTCAATACCTATGGAGACATGACAACAGCAGGATTACGTCTGAATGAAATAAACGCTAACGCCAATATGTACAATCCGGCCAGCGCTACTACCATGCAGCTGACTGATTATGCAGTAGAAAAAGCCTCATTCCTGCGTTTGAATAACATTACTATCGGATACTCTCTTCCGAAAACAATTGTAAGGAGAGCGTTTATGCAGAATGTGAGAATCTATCTGACAGGATATAACCTGTTCTGTTGGACTAACTACAGCGGAGCAGACCCTGAAGTCGATACAAGCAGTAAGAAAAATGCGATGACTCCGGGTATAGATTACGCCGCTTATCCTAAGAGCCGCACATTTGTGGGTGGTATTAACGTTACATTCTAATTAAAACATTAAACAGATTGATCGTATGAAAATATATAAGACATTATTCCTGGGGCTGGGGTTAATTGCCCTGTCTTCCTGTTCGGACTTCCTGAATCAGACCTCACCGTCTGAATTGGATAATGAATCAACTTTTAATAATGCCTATTATACAGAATTGGCACTTAATAAAGTTTACGGCAGCCTGACGCAAGACCAGACTTATTCTAACTTCCTACCTATCATTGCCGGAACCAATACCGACTGTGAACTGATTGACGGTTTGGGTACGGATGCAAGCAACACGTCCAGCGAACGTGGTAATATGAACTACAACGCTAATCCGGGATGGTCACAACTTTCCAAAGTATGGGATGCCATGTACGGAGTAATCGAGAATGCGAATCTGGTAGTAGATGGTATAAACAATAGCCAACTGATACAACAAGCAGGAGCAACCCGTACCAGCATGATGAGATTCCGTGCAGAAGCGATGACATTGCGTGCGATGATTTATTTCGATCTGATCCGCTTGTTCGGTGATATTCCTTTCAAAACAGAATCTTCCAACAGCGACCTGTCTAATGTTTACATTGGAAAGGCAGATCGTGACGATATCATGGATGAATTGATAATTGAACTCGAGGAAGCTATCGGATATTTACCTTGGGCTGGTGAAGACGGTTATACAACCGAACATGTAAGCAAAGGCTATGCTCACGCTCTCTTGGCTAACATTGCAATGACACGTGCCGGATATGCTATCCGCGAACAAGCTAAAGACGGATATATCACCGGAGATAACAGTGACGCTACTTATCCTACTCAACGTTGCAGCGATACCAAACGTAGAGAACTATTCGAATTGGCCGAAAAACATCTGGCAGCTGTTGTCAGTTCAGGAAAACATAAACTGAATCCTTCTGTAGAAGAATACTGGCGTTTAATAAATATCGGACAACTAGATCAGACTTATCAAGAAAACCTGTTCGAGATTCCAATGGGACTAAACAAAAGTGGTGAGCTGGGATATACTATCGGATATCGTATAAACGGTGCCAGTTCCCTATTTGGTCCGAAAGGTAACTCATCCGGTAAGTTGAAACTGACTGCTCCTTATTATCTGTCATTTGGCGAAGGAGATATCCGCCGCGATCTGACTTGTGCTATTTCACAACTTTCTACAGACAAAAACACCAAAGTATTTAAAGAATATATGTTAGGAAATGCTCCTTTCGGTCTTTATTGTGGAAAATGGGATTATCGTAAGATGATGGAAAACTCTGAATGGTACGCAGCTGTATTGGCCAGCGATCAGAAAGTTTGTTCCGGTATCAACGTAGTGAAAATGCGTTATCCGCAAGTATTGCTGATGTATGCCGAAGTTGTGAACGAACTTTATGGTAAGGGTGCAACAGCCGAAGGTTGTACATTAACAGCCACAGCAGCCCTGAAAGAAGTACACGACCGTGCTTTCACCGATGCAACCAAACGTGATGCTGCATGGACTGCTCTAATGGGAAAAGACTTCTTCGATGCAATTGTTGACGAAAATGCATGGGAACTGGCAGGAGAAGGTGTTCGTAAGTTCGACCTAATCCGTTGGAACCTGTTGAGCGAAAAAATAGACGAATTCAAAAACGAATATACAAATGCAGTGTATAATGGTACATATCCACAGTATGTGAACTATAAATATCGCACGGACAATCCGATGTATATCGATATGACTTCTCTCGTATTTGGAGCTAAAGTAGGTGGAGAATATGAAAACAAGAGCTTTTTCGGAGCTGAAACCAGTGACAAGGAGCAAAAGAATCTGAAAGTAAACTTGCCTAGTATTTCTGGCGGATTGAACAAGGCTGTGAAGAATCGTTATTTATTGCCGATAGCTTCTACAACCATCTCTACCTCAAACGGTAAATTACATAACTCTTATGGTTATTCGGATTAATCTTAAAATCGTAAAATGATGAAGAATATAAAAAATATATTGGGAATGGGAGCTTTCATGCTCCTGACCTCTTTGGCTGTATCTTCGTGTACAGAGAAAAGTGATTGGGATATTGACTCTTCCTATAGCCGTCCTTTCGGAACTGATGAAAACGGAATCAGTATAGAAACAGACAGTAAAGTAGCCAGAGCGGTAGTAACTTGGAGCTCAACATCCAATACCGACTATTACATTATCGAGATTAGTCCTAACGAGATGACTGACGAAACTCCAATGGGATCAGAAGAAAATGGAAATATCGTTTATGGAAATGATCCTGCCAACCGGATCAAGCAGTCACCTTACACAATGGATAATCTGGCGGTAAATACGACTTATTATATGCGTATCAAGTCTATTTCCGGAGAGAAGGAATCTCGTTGGGTAAATTATAAAAAGACTTTTGCTTCAGTTAAGGAAGAAGCTATCCTAAATATTCCAACTACTGAAGACTTACCTGAAGGTCAAGGAAAAGTACGTATGTCATGGGAAGCCGGATTAGCAGTCGATCATTTCGAAATCATGGAAACGGGTGCCACAGAAGCAACTTCACGTGTTATTTCGTCAACAGAAGCTGCCGCAGGTGAAGCATGGGTTGAAAATTTGAAGTCATTCACTGAATACACGATTACTATTTATAATGGAAATAATCCGCGTGGTTCACAGACTGTTACCATCCCTGGTTTGGAAATCGAATCTACCATCAGTGATATAACAGCAAATTCAGCTGTATTCTCATGGGAAGAAACGGTGGATGTAGATGAATATGCTTGTGTTCTTTCTACCGAAGGAGTACCTGAATCAGGAACCCAATTATCACCAGCAGATATTGCTGCACATAAGGTGGCAATCACAGGTTTGGCTTCCAGTACGGAATATACGGCTTATGCTTTCGCAAACGGCTCTATATGTTCTCGTATCACCTTTACAACTAAGAAAGGTAAACCGACGGGGTATACTGAAATGACATGGGAAGATGCCCTTGCCAACTGGGATAATCTTTCAGGAAAAGTATTAATCAATGTTTCCGGAACAGAAGGATTTGCACAAGAAAAAGAAAGCATTGCTGCTGGCGTGACTCACCTTATTTTCTGGGGTGATAGTCAAGACGGACAGGTTAATATGACTATTAAAAAAGGCATAGGTGCCAGCGGAATATGTGATAAAGTAGAATTCCATAATCTGAATATTACCGATGAAGGAAATACAACCCTTATTTATCAAAACGGTGCTTCAGGTTGCATCAAAGAAATAGAAGTTACCTCGTGTACAATTACCAATATCCGTGGTATCGTTCGTATGAATGCAAGTACAAGTAATGCTATGTCTGTTACTATTGACGACTGTATCATCAAAGGATTGGGAAGAGCAGCAACATCCAATCATTATGGATTACTTCTTTCTGACAAGGTAACATTAACAACTCTCAATTTAGTGGTTTCCAACACTTCTATTATTGTATCCAAGGGAGCTTCTGCGTCTCAATTCATAAGACACAAGTCAGGACAACCCGGTACAATAACAATCAAAGATTGTACATTCTATGATATGTCAGCAAGTGATGCTTTCTGCAGAGATACAAAAGACATGACAATAACTATATCAAACACCCTGTTTGCCAAAGGTGGAGTTAAACCTTTCTACAACACAAGTTCCGTAGCTACAACCCTGAACGTAAACGGCTTGTATAAGGCTTCTGACTTTTCATTTGTTACACCCGACTGGGGAAAAGACTATACTAGTCTTCCTCTGACTTCCGATCAGCTATTCCCTAATGGTTCAAGTGAAGATTTGACTTTTGGAGCAGATGTTCCTGAAGAATACAGAGTCGGTGACCAACGTTGGAACAAATAACTAAATAAAACTACAAGGTTTTCCGTCAAGTCTGGAATTTGCATTTACTTGACGGAGAATCTTCTCTAAAAAGCAACAGATATTATGAATACAAATTCAATCAATACAATAAGTAAATACTTACTTCTGTTCTTGTTGATTCTTACAGGTGCTTCCTGTAATGACAACGATGATGCAGAAGATACAAGCATCCCTGTTCTGATTTCACAGAATATCAATGATGGTGATGTAGTAGGTCCGAGCGGATATGTAGAACTGACTTTCAGCAAAGCTATGCGTCAGGCTCCGGATACAGAAATCTATTTCAACGGAGGAGTAGTGCGTGTATCCATCAACTACGAAAAAGTACGTTATACCTTCTCTGGTATGGAAAACAAAGAATGTACTTTCGAAGTTCCTGCCGGAGCATTAACGGATATGCAGGGAAGAGCTTACGACGAAGACTTCTTTTTAAGCTTTACTGCCAAATCTGAAATTTCGGGCGATGGAAAAGTATTCGATGCAATTGTTGATTCAAAAGGGAATGGTGATTACACTACTCTCCAGGCTGCAATCAACGCCATCACTACCCCACCTACCAGTCCTTATAAAATCTTCATTGCCAACGGAACTTATAATGAATGTGTCCGGATCAATAAGAATAAACCATTTGTTCATTTAATCGGTGAGAGCCGTGATGGTGTTAAAATCCAGTTTGCAGTAAACCGTGTAGATGATTCAAGTAATGCTACCTCATGGCCTTATTCTATTTTCAACGAAAATTCACCAGCCCGCAAAGCCGGATATAGTGAAGACCAAAACACAGTAGTGTTGATTGAAGCCACAGACTTTTATGCTGAAAATATTTCAATCATCAATCTTTATGGTGCATTCTCAAATCGTCACACTGGTGGTTTAGGTAAAAACGGACAGGCAGAAGCCTTGATAAACCGTGAAGACCGCTTTGCTTTGAATAACTGTTTGCTTGTCTCCTACCAGGATACATGGTGGACCCGTTATTGGAACAATACAACCCCTCATCGTGCATACGTTTATAACTCATGGATTGAAGGTCATACAGATTATATCTGGGGAAGTGGCGATGTACTTATCGAAAACAGTACATTCTATAATACAGGCAATGACGGTGGTAGCGTTATAACTGCTTCGCGTACCAGTGAAAGCGATAAATACGGATATGTTATAAAAGATTGTACGGTAAACGGTGATGATACAAAATTCTCATTCGGACGTTCCCAAGCCACAACCACGAAAACTGTCTGGATCAACACCAAGTTGAAAATGGATATTATAGATTCACACTGGGGATATGGTGGACAAGTACCTACACTATATGCTGAATATAACACTATCGACAAGAATGGAAATATGATTGCGGAAAGTAAAACAATCACCTCCGGAAACGTTTCCTTCACTAGTTCAGTGCTAACAGCATCCGAAGCTGCTAAATATACATATGAGAATATAATAACTATTGACAGCTGGAACCCGAAAGAGTATATGGAAACTCCCCTTGCAGCACCTACCAATGTCAATCTGTCGGGAAACACTCTGACATGGGATGCAGTATCCGGTGCTGCCGGCTACCTCATCTTTATGAATGGTAACTATGCAGGGCAAACGACAGACACTACCGTTACACTGACCAACACTGACGAAAGCAATATTTATACAGTGAAAACTGTAAGCCAGTACGGTACAGTAAGCGAATAAAACCAATAAGATTTAATAAAGAGTTCTTTGTCACATCATCAGCAAATATAATGTATGAGACAAAGAACTCTATTTTTTTAAAAGATAATTTGTATGCTCAAATCTATTAAAATGGGATTATTGTGCTTCTGTGTAATCAACCTATCGGTTGCTTGCAGCAGCGAAGACCCAAGTATCACCGATGAAACACCGGGACAGAATACCGGTAACGGTGGTAATGAGAACGAAGGTGGTGAAGAAGAGACACCTGCCGAAACGCGTTATGCCTTTCCGGGTGCTTACGGTGCAGGTCGTTATACTACCGGCGGAGCAGGCGGAGATGTATATATAGTAACTTCGCTTGAAGACAACGATAAGACAACACAAGGAACATTACGCTACGCATTAAATCGCACGGGAAAGCGCACGATCGTATTTGCAGTAAGTGGATTGATAGAACTGAAAAGCCCCTTGAGGATAACCAACGGAGATGTAACGATTGCCGGCCAGAGTGCACCGGGTGACGGTATTTGCCTGAAAGGACATCCCGTATCCGTACAGGCGGACAACGTAATCATCCGTTTCATGCGTTTCCGCATGGGATCGGACAACTTTACAACAGAAGCAGAAGCCGACAGCGGTGATGCATTGTGGGGAAAGCAACATAAAAATATTATCATTGACCATTGTTCGATGAGTTGGAGCACTGATGAATGTGCTTCTTTCTACGATAACACTAACTTTACCATGCAATGGTGTATCATCAGCGAAAGTTTGAATCGTTCGGTACACACCAAAGGTAATCACGGTTACGGAGGAATATGGGGAGGATCACCCGCTACATTCCACCACAATTTATTAGCCCACCACAGCAGCCGTACACCACGTTTATGCGGTAGCCGCTATACAGGGAAACCGGAAAATGAAAAACTCGATTTACGAAATAATGTTTTCTATAACTGGGGACCGACCAATGGTGGCTATGCAGGAGAAGGAGGAAGCTATAATTTCGTGAACAACTACTACAAGCCCGGACCAGTTACCAATACCAAGAAAAATATTGTAAACCGTATCTTCCAACCTAACGGTGATGACGGTACAAATAAAAACACCAAAGGTATATGGGGTACTTTTTATCTGAAAGGAAACTATTTTGATGGCACATGTCCTGAATTGAAAGCCGAATATCAATCTCTGCTTACTTCTGTAAACAATGACAACTGGCAAGGGTTACACCCCAATGCAACAGAAGCCGTTCCTTTACCCGATGGAGGAGAAAAAGCACTTCAGTCAAGTAACGAATTTACTATTTCCGAAGATGCATCCGAATTCACTCAATCGGCAAAAGAAGCTTATGAATCAGTATTAAAGTATGCCGGTGCTTCCTTAAAATATGATGATGTCGATAAACGCATCATAGCCAACGTTCGCAACGGAGATTATACGGCAGACGGCAGCAATGGCAGTGAAAAGGGACTCATTGATAAAGCCAGCGATGTAGGTGGCTGGCCGGAATATAAAAAGGAAACCGGTCCAAAAGACACCGACGGCGACGGCATCCCTGATGAATGGGAGACTGCCAACGGTTTGAACCCCAAAAGTAAGGCCGACGGTGCCAAATATACTCTAAGTAAAACGTATACCAATCTGGAGGTTTACCTCAACAGTCTGGTAGAAACGTTGTATCCCAACAAATAAATCGTCTATATCCCCAAACAGTTAAAAGATAATGAAGCAGAAAATATCTCTATTTTATGTAGCTATTGCATTCAGCATCGCAGGATTATGTACCTCATGCTCTTCCGACGATCCTGTAGATGATACAGGTGGAGGAACAAATAATCCAGGTGGGACATCTTCTGATGTCAAGCAACTGGATTATGGAGAACTTCTTGCTTTCCCATACGCCGAAGGCCACGGTCGCAATACCACCGGAGGACGCGGAGGAAAAGTTTATCATGTGACTAGCCTTGAAGACGACACCAGTGGAAGTATCAGCGGAAGTCTGCGCTGGGCTATGAAACAAGACGGTCCTAAAACGATTGTATTTGATGTGTCGGGTACCATCTATTTGAAATCGGAATTAAAAACCCAGAAAGATGATCTGACCATTGCCGGACAAACATCACCGGGCGGTATCTGTATCGCCAATTACCCATTTACGATTAATTCCAGCAATATCATCATTCGTTTCATCCGTTTTCGCCCCGGAAACTCTAACGTAGACTGCGACGGATTAGGAGGTTGTGACAAACAAAATGTAATCATCGATCATTGTTCAGTAAGCTGGGGAAGCGATGAATGTCTTTCTGTCTATGGTATGCAAAATTCTACCGTACAATGGTGTTTAGCTTATCAAGCCTTACGTGTGACTGATGTAAAGATCAATGCTGCCACAGGTAAATTCGCTTCTCACGGATATGGCGGTAACTGGGGAGGAAACTATGCCTCTTACCACCATAACCTGATAGCCCATTGCGAAAGCCGTGTTCCACGCCTTGGTCCCCGATATACTACATTAGCACTGAACAACAACGATGGAGAGCGAGTGGATATGCGCAACAATGTTTACTACAATTGGGGAGGCGAAGGCTGCTACGGTGGTGAAGCGCAACACGTGAATATCGTTAACAACTACTACAAGCCAGGCCCCGGAACCGATGAAAGCGGTAAAGCAGACCGTGCTTACCGTATCGCCAAGCCGGATGTATATCCGGAAAATTACTCCGGCGAAGCTTACAAAAAATGGCTTCAAACTTGGGGGAAGTTTTATATCGACGGAAATAAAGTGGTAGGCAATACGACTGTTAGCAATGATAACTGGACAAAAGGCGTATTTGAACAAATGGATAATAAAAACTGTGCAACTACGGAGCTTTGGAACCAACATACCCAGATAAAATCAAGTTCACCGGTAGTTAAGACAGGAAATGTAAGAACTCATACGCCGGATGAGGCTTATGAACGTGTGATGAGCTATGCAGGAGCCAGCAACTATCGTGATAAAGTCGACGAGTTGATAATTAGCGACGTTAAAAACAGAAAAGCAAGTTGCACGGGAGATGCCAGCAAATGGGAAGGTCTTTCCGGCTACTCACAAAACAAAAGTGGATATATCAACGACCCGAAAGATGTCTGCACAGCCTTAGGAGTAAGTGATCCCTACGATGTTCTGAAATCTGTAACCAATGCAAACGTGAAAGATACGGACGGTGACGGTATTCCCGACTACTGGGAAGAAGAATATGGTTTGAATCCCAAGAAATCTGCTGATGGAAAAGAAACGACTATTGACAAAAACGGGAAGTACACTAATCTGGAAATGTATCTCAATAGTCTGGTGCACGAAATCATGGTAAATGGTGCGACAGGTGGCAGTGTTATAGAATAATTTTAGTAAATTCAAACCCAAATGATAAATTAGTAATGAAAAAGAATATATTAGCAATCTGTAGTTTGATATTGGCTTTTCCTCTAGTGGGACAAGCCATGCAACCTGCCATTTCGGTTGAAAAAACATCAAAGGACTATCCTACCCCGGATCGTTCCAAAGTTCTCGCCTTCCCCGGTGCCGACGGAGCAGGAAAATATACCACCGGTGGTGCCGGAGGTACTGTATACACTGTTACGTCCCTGGCAGACGACGGTTCGGAAGGGACACTTCGCTGGGCTATCAGCAAGAAAGGTCCCCGCACCATTATCTTTGCGGTTAGCGGAATTATTGAATTACAAAAAGCATTAAAACTCAGCAATGGTGATGTGACCATTGCAGGACAGACAGCTCCGGGTGATGGCATTTGCCTGAAAAACTATACATTCTCTATTCAGGCAGACAATGTTATCGTCCGTTTCATCCGTTCCCGTATGGGAGTCGACATCAAACAAAAAGGTGACGACTCAATGAATGGTACTAAAGCGCACCAAAACATTATCATAGACCACTGCTCCATGAGTTGGTGTACGGACGAATGTGCCACATTCTATGATAACCGTAATTTCACACTTCAGTGGTGCATCATCAGTGAAAGTCTCGCCAATTCTATCCACGAAAAGGGAGCACATGGTTATGGGGGTATCTGGGGTGGACAACCTGCTACTTTTCACCATAACTTACTCGCCCATCACACTAACCGCACACCCCGTCTTTGCGGAAGCCGTTATACGGGTCGTCCGGAAGATGAAAAAGTGGAATTATTCAATAATGTGATTTATAATTATGGCAGTGACGGTGCTTATGCCGGTGAAGGAGGTTCCTACAACTTTATCAATAACTACTATAAACCGGGACCTTTCAGTGCGACAAAAGGTTCTTTCAAACGCTTGTTTACAGCGTATGCCGATGATGGCAAAAACAACAATAAAGCAGGTGTTCATGGTGTATTCTATTTCAAAGGTAACTATATGGATCCTACCTGTCCCAAACTGACCGATAAGCAGAAAGAGGCTCTTTATAAAGTGAATATGGATAACTCTTACGGACTGGTTATCAAAAAGGACTTTGCCACAGAAAAGGAAGTACTGTCTAAAAAAGCATTTGACATAGCCGAACATACTTCTTTGCAACCTGCCAAGAAAGCCTACAAAGATGTTCTCGAGTTTGCCGGTGCTTCATATCGCCGTGACGCCATAGACCAACGCATCGTAGATGAAACTCTCAAAGGCACTTATACTTACGAAGGTTCTCACGGAAGCACGAATGGAATGATTGACCAACCGTCTGATGTAGGAGGATGGCCGGAATATAAATCAGAAACAGCACTTGTTGATACAGATGGTGATGGTATTCCCGATGAATGGGAAAAGAAACACAACCTTAATCCCAATGATCCTTCAGACGGAGCCAAATATACATTAAGCCCGGAATATACAAACCTGGAAATGTATATGAACAGCCTTGTGAATCATCTATACCCTAAAAAATAATTTCGGATAACCAAGATGAGGGTAAATGTATCGGAACTCTCATAAACAAAAAATCACCCTCGCCACAGATAGTTGTAGTGAGGGTGATTTCGATAAAAGGGGAGCTTTGAACATCCCCCTTTCTATTTCTTTCCTTTCCTATTATTATCTCCCCACTCTATCCCGATACTCTGTAGGCGTCATTCCAACCTGTGCTTTAAAGCATTTACTGAAATAACGCGGATCATTAATGCCGACCATATACGAAATCTGGGTCATATTAAATTCTCCGATTTCTATTAATTGTGTAGCCCGCTTGATACGCATTTCTTTGATAAATTCAATCGGAGCCAATCCGGTAAGTGTTTTCAGCTTCTTGAAGAAGACAGAACGGCTGACAGCCAGTTCCCGAACCAAATCATCTACCACCAGTTCTCCATTATCCATGTTCTGCTCCATCAATTCAATCAATTTATCCATAAACTTACGGTCGTTGGGAGACATTTCGAGAGTTGTAGGTGGAGTTTCGGACACATCTTCTTCAGCAGACGGCATATCCGTAGCCACAGGCACTTCCTCCTGACCGGTAGAAATATTGATATGCATCAGACTATCCCGGTAGAAACTTTGCAGTTTCTTACGCTGCATCAACAGATTTTCCACACGTGCTTGCAGATAGGTAGCACTGAAAGGCTTCGTTATATAATCATCCGCACCATATTCCAATCCCTCCAGTTTGCTTTCAATCGTAGTTTTGGCAGTAAGCAAAATGATAGGTATATGGCTGGTCGTCATATCCGCACGCAGTTCACGCGTCATTTCGATACCGTCTTTTTCAGGCATCATCACGTCACTGATGATAATATCCGGCAGGTACTTCAAAGCCTTGTTTGCCCCCTCCTTACCGTCAGCAGCTTCCACCACCCGGTACATCGGAGAAAATATACTGCGCAAGAATTCACGTAACTCCTGATTATCTTCGACTAACAGCATCAATTCTTTGGAGTTCTCTTCTTTCGCAAATTCTTCCCCATACACATCATCAATCTTCTCCGAATCATCGCTTACCAACGTTTCAGACTGAATGGAAGAATTGGCAATATCCACTACCTGTCCCATTCTTGCCGGAGCATCCGCATCTTCCAGAATAAACTCGGCTTCCTTATCGTAATGTTCTTTTCCCTTGAGGAAATCGACTTTGAAGCAACTCCCTTCTCCCAAATGACTATCAACGGAAATAGTCGCTTTATGCATTTCCACCAACTCTTTCACCAATGAAAGTCCGATACCCGTACTAGCCTGATTGAAAAGATTCTTATCTACCAGATTCTCAAAACGGACAAACAGTGACTTCTTTTTGTTTTCTGCGATACCGATCCCCTGATCTTGCACACCGATAGAAACTGTCTTTTCATCTTCCCGGATAAACATCGTAATCATCTTGCCATTCGGCGTATATTTAAATGCATTGGAAAGCAAATTGAATACAATCTTTTCCAGCTTATCGGCATCCACCCAAAGATAAAGATGTTCCTTTTCGGTCTGGAACAGGAAATCAATCCGATGTTCCTCGGCCACAGCTTCAAAATTATCCATCACCTTACGGACGAAAGGTACAATATCCACCCGCTGCACCTGCATCTTCATCTTCTTATTCTGAATCTTGCGGAAGTCCAGAATCTGATTGACAAGACGGAGCATCCGATTGGTGTTCCGTTCAACCACCACTAACTGTTCGCGAGCATCAGCCGGCAATTTATCATTCTTCAAGACCTGCTCCACCGGACCAGCTATCAACGTAAGCGGAGTACGCAACTCATGCGATATGTTAGTAAAGAAACGCAGTTTTATATCTGAAATCTGCTGTTCGACCGAAACTTCATGCTTCAACCGATAAATAGTAAACAGGATATAAACGGCTACGAGAATAATAATCAGAATAAAAAGAACATAAAGCACATAAGCTACCGGCGTCTCCCAGAAAGAAGGCAGAATAACAATGTTCAGTATACGTTCATTATCCACCCACACACCATCACTATTCGTTGAACGAACACGGAGCACATACTCTCCTTTCGGAAGATTCGTATAAGTCACACTACGCTGCTTGTCGGCAAAAGTCCATTGTTTCTCAAATCCGTCGAGAATATAAGCATACTGTATATTCTGCGGATTAGTATAATCGAGTGCAGCGAAGTGAACGGAGAAAATATTCTCTTTGTGTGAGAGCACCAATGGGTCGGTATCGTCAATATCCACCTTCAACAAGGAGTTATCTCCGGGCGTAATATCCTCATTAGTCACCATCAGTTTGGAGAATACGATAGGTGGGATATAGCTACTCTTACGAATAGAGTCGGGATTAAATATAAAGACTCCCCCACTGGCACCGAAAAGCATACTTCCTTTAGCCGTCAATGTGGAAGCCGCTTCACTAAAGCGCACTGGGAAAGTAATACTACGTTCGTCGTAACTTTCAAAACGTTCTTCAGACGGGATAAATTTACAAATTCCATTCTCCGTACTAATCCATAAATTCTCCTTACTATCTTCGCGGGCAGAAAGCAAGACGTCGGAAGGAAGACCGTCCAGTACGGAATATGATTTGAACTCTCCGTGGCCGTCCTTACTGATAGATATCAGTTTGTTGAGTCCCCCACCGAAAGTAGCCAGATACAGTTCCTTTTTCTTAGTGGAAATAATCCAATGGACATCATTATTACTCAGACTTTGCGTATCGTTCGGCATACGGGAGAAATGATAAAACTGCACATCCTCCGGTTTCTTAAAGTTCTCATCAAAAGCAACAGCTCCCGTAGTTGTACCTACCCACAGGCGTCCATTATTATCGGAAGTAATGAAACGCGCTTTGTAGCAAGGATCAATCGGATACCCTTTCAGATTATTCCGGTGATTGATAAACAATGTCTTTCCTGCTTCATTCTGCGTGATATAATTGATACCTCCGGCAAAAGTAGCTACCCAAATACGACCATAATGATCTTCATAGATACAATACACATTATTATCGCTCAAACTGTACATATCCTCTTCACGATGAAGATAACGGGTCAGTTTATAAGACATTCCGTTGGAAGAAGTCGGCTCGGCACGGACAAGTCCGTCTCCTTTTGTTGCAATCCAGATGATTCCTTTCGAATCCTGAATAACAAAATAAACAGTTCCCAACATGGGAGTACCGGTAGTAGAAACGATGCCGCTTTCGGTCAGGTATCCTTTATAAGCTTTATCGGCATCATACATACGAAGCATACCATCTTTCAAGCCAACCCACAGATTACCCAGTTTGTCTTCGCACAGGGCACGTACCTCATTATGCAATGATTCATGTTCATGCGGCATGGGAGTCATCATCGCAAAAGGTACATTCCGATAAGTCACCTTCTCCAATCCCTTGGAGTGGGTGCAAAGCCATAAATTACCTTGTTTGTCGGAGAAAGCCGAATGAATCTTATTGGAGAAGCGCCAGTCACGGCTACCCAGTCCGTTATAGAAAGGAACCAACCGTTTTTTTTGAGGATCGAAGTAAGAGAAACCTCCTCCGTAAGGGTGTACCCAAAGATACCCGTTTACATCTCCATGGATATGGAAGGCCGGACGGGAACGTTCGGGATTACTGTATTCAATAAGAATCTGTTCACGGGTCACCACTCCGGTCGAGGGATTAAAATGGGCTACAACACCCGGTTCTTCCTGCTCGAACCACACTTCCGAAGAACGGTCTACATAAGCAGAAAGGATTGGTTTTGCGGGTAAAGCCTTACAAGTCAAAAATGAGTAATGCACGTTTGTTTTGGTCCGCAGGTTATAAGTAAAGAAACCATCCGAATCGGTAGTAATTACAGAAACGTCCGGTGCAACGGGGTGAATGGAAGTGATCTGCCCTTTTGTAGGAAGTTCGATCAACGTAAATTCTCCGCTATCTTTCTGATAAGACCAGATACGTCCATGATCCGAAGCAAAGCAGATGTCCTTATCCCGCTCCTGTACTGCATAGAAGGCTTGGTTCATGCCGCCAAACTTCCCTTTTGTCTCCGTAAAATAGGAATCCGGTTCTTTCTTGCCGGGGCGGATCATGCCGAGGCCGTTATCCGTCAACAACCAGTCATTGCCTGCTTTATCCTGATGTACTTTGAATACATGCAAAGAGGGAAACAGTTCCGTCTTACTGGAATAAATATCCCATGTCAGACGATTATTCTCATTCGGATGAGTTAGGATGCGGATGGCTCCGTCATTTTCTGTCAGCAGCCAGACGGTTCCGTTCGGCATCACCTCAATGGTATGCACATTGAAAGCACTCCCCTCCTCTCCGGCAGCAGGTACTTGTTCGAAAGTCTCTGTCTTCGGGTCGAAACGATGGACACGATTATCATAAGTCAGTAGCCACAAAAAACCATAACGGTCTTCATAGATACGGTCTACGCGATTATTGGTCAGACTGATGTAATTTCCCTGACGAGCCTTATATGTTTTGAAGGTATAACCGTTGAAACGGTTGATTCCATCCCAAGTGGCAAACCAAAGGTTGTCTTTGTGATCTTGCAAGATGTTCATCACCGTATTTTGGGACAATCCATCTTCAGTAGAATAGTGGGTGAAAAAACAGTGCTGCTGCGCATGTGTCGAGAACACAATAGCTAGCAAAAGAATTACTGAAATTAAGGTTTTCTTCATCATATAACTAGGTTCTGTGCCGTAAAGATAGAAAAATAGTTGTACTTTTATGCAATCTTTAGCGGCTATTTAACAGAATCGAGCCATTCTATAGGACAAGTGATCTATTGTCTTTTATATATCCATTGTTTTTTGCTTAGTAATTCATTTCTTTACATATTCGTCAAGTCAACGTTTCACTGTTATCAGTTTGTTTCCGTCCGCTACCGGATTCCATCCATCTTCGCCTGCCAGTACAGTCGTAATCTCGTATCCTTGCAGGTTTTTCAGTTGTTGGGAGAAAGCGGCACGCGCTTTCGGATTGGCTCCTTCGCCCCGGCTCTCATATTCGGCATAGAAGACTGTCTTTTCGTTCTCTTTCTTGCCCCAGTTATTCCAGCCGACAGGGAGAATGTGCTTACCCAGTTCGCAACGGATAAATACAGCTTGCGCATACGGACGCCAGGGACGAGACAGATATACTTTTGTAGCTTCCGGTTCCGCAGTCAGTTTGCAATCATAGAAGACATAGCCATACTTTTTCCCTTTATCGGTAGAGGGAGCAGTGACATAACCGTCGCACTTGCTATGAATGTGGCAGCGATTGAAAACAGCGGTAGACCATCCGAAAATAAAATCGACTGTTCCTTCGATGTAACAATCTTCGTAATATTGGCGGCTTTGCTTCCCGTATGTATAGAGAGTATCCTGAAAGCCGAGGAAACGGCAGTTCTTAAAAAAAGCACGGTCGGCAGATACAAAGCAGGCAACTGCCTGTCCTACGGGACCTGATGAATTCTCAAAGGTGATGTTTTCTGCATAAAAATCGGGAGCGTAAATGTAACAGCTGGACGAACCGGAAGTTCCCATGTTCTCACCGAATACGTTTTTCTTGTTTGCAAAACCGTCATAAGTCAATACCGTACCTTCTTCTCCAATCAGGGAAATATTGATTTTAGATTCAGGGATAATCAGTTTTTCTTTATAGGTACCCTTGCGAACCAGAATTGTGGTACGCACTTCTTTGCGAAAATCAGGAACTGCATTGATCGCTTCCTGCACGGTAAAGAAATCACCGCTACCATCTTGAGCCACTACATAATCGGATTGACGGATATATTTCGCCAGTTCCGGAATTTCCTTGCCGATGGCATCCACCGCCAATCCGGCAATGGTTCGTGCTCCGTATACATTCAAGTGAGTATTGTCTTCACGGCCTTTCGGAAAAGCAGGCACCTGATTGGGTTCGACAAACATAAATAATTTCTTAGATTCTACAGGTCCAAGTCCTTGCACCAGGTCGTGAGTGATTTTATTCATATCGATGAAAGTTACTCCCAATTCTTTTGCCACATTGCGGGGAGCATCCAGATAAGCACCATGCGTATCGAATAAAACAGTACCTTCCTTCGGTTGTTCCTTTTCCCCCGGTGTGCGACGGACATCTTTTGCGATGGCATCATCCTTCGGCTGCACAAAGTTTCGACGGACGATAGAGTTAAACAATACCGGTATTCCACCTTTGGCACGGGTTTCATTTACATAGCGGCGAAGAATCTCATCAAAAGTTGTCCCCGGATCAGTGTGACGGGTAGAGTCTGCTTTCTCATCATTATGGCCGAACTGAATAAAGACATAATCTCCTTTTTCCACTTTGGAAATCACTTTTTCCCAACGTCCCTCACTGATAAAACTCTTGGAGCTTCGACCGTTGGCAGCATGGTTGTCTATCCGTATATCTTCGGAGAAGAATCCGGGAAGCACCATTCCCCAACCACGTTCGGGGTTTCCTCCATCCATTTTCTTGTTAGCCATCGTCGAATCGCCTATCATAAAGATAGTGATGACCGGTTTGTCTGCACGAAACGCAGAAAAAAGAATGAGAGCCACAGCCAATAGCCCTACCATTTTAACCCTAAGTGTTTTCATATTTTTCATACTCTCTATGAGTTTATTTTGGTTCTTCGTCAAATTTGGTGGTAATCTCTTTTTTATTTCAACTGTCTTCTTCTTTCTTAATCCTATTAAAAGTTGTAGATATGTTTGCTTTTTAGTAACTTTAAAGACACCACATCATTAAGAGTTACAATGCAACAAGTCATATCTACAACGTACAAATATACATCAAAAAAAGAAAATGCTCCTACAAATAGGGGATTATTCCATGATTTCAGATTCAGTCTTGGCTACGATAATCAGCAACAAGATGGTATCTCTGAAGCTGTTGGCTCATTGACGGTCTTTCTACATACGGCTGGCAAAGGGGCTTCCTGTCCTTATTGCGGACATTTCAGTCACCGATTGCAC
>NZ_GG774955.1:218869-367042 GCF_000162555.1 Bacteroides sp. 3_1_23 | reverse complement strand
TCACCGCAGATTAAAGAACTTTTAAGCGTGTGTCAGAATTTCAGAGATATGATTAATGGGAACACTTATGATAAGGATATTAGAAAGTGGATTGAAAAAGCGAAGGCAACACGGAATATGGCACTGACGAACTTTGCATATGGTATTGAAAAAGACTGGGAGGCAGTACAGGCAGCTATTGATATCCCCTTCAGTAACGGATTACTGGAGGGGACAGTGAATAAAATTAAAGCGGTAAAAAGACAGATGTACAATAGGGCAGGAATTAAACTACTGAGAGCGAAGATTATTTATTCACAATAGAAGAAGTACCACCAAATTTGACGAAGAACCATAAATACACTCTAGTAGGGTATCTATTTCAAATTAAATAGAAAATCATAATGCCCTGCTTCTACATCAACAGTCTGCTCCTTAACGCTCACTTTCTTCTTATTCTTTTTACATGAGACAGCATTATTAGGGATGCAAACTGTAGCCGTTGTTCCGGCAGGAACTGTCAATTGAAGATTCAACTGATTATCATCTTTCAACTTCCAATTAACAACAATTGTGCCATAAGGTGATTCTTTCGTTACTTTTGCCCAGGTCACACCGTTTGGAATTTGAGGATCGACATAGAAGTGACGATATCCAGATTTAGCCTCGTCAAGACGTATTCCTCCTACAGCCTGATAAAACCAAGTACCAATTCCATTGTAACAATTGTGCACACGACTTCGTTCTCCGCTCCAATATTCCCAAGTCGCTGTCGCACCATGGTCAATCATATACAGATAACCGGGATAATCACGTTTCTTCATCATTTGATAGAAGAAATCCACTTGTTTATTCCGAACAGCCCATTCTGTCAAAATAGGTACTCCAACCAGACCAACAGCAATATGTCCTTTATATTTTTCTTCGGTCATCGTAACGACATTCTCTTTCACTTTATTGTACAAAGAATCAGGTACAACACCTACCAACATAGGATAGCACATATCCAACTGTGAGCCGGTAGAATAGATCCCTTCATCCGCACGGTAGAATGTCTGATGAATCAACTTATTGAGTTTTTCTCTACGGATAGCAAACTCTTCCGCCTCTTCTTTTTTGCCTAATGTTAAGGCTGTCTTATACATAGTGCCCAAGCATTCGCTGATAAAACAGTTACTTACCAAATCCACAGAAGCCTGATTACCAGCATCTACCCCCATAGGTGCCAGCCAATCTCCCAAATACCAGTCACGGTATTTGGTATCGGGCCAACGTTTCAGCAAACCATCTACTGTATACTTATCAACATACTTAAACCACTCTTTCATTTGAGAATAATATTTCTCAATCAAGCGGGGATCATTATAGTTGACATACGTTCTCCAGGGAGCCTGTACAAAGAATCCGCACCAATACGGACCGCCACCACCGGCACCCGGATTAGGACCAACATGCGGCAAACTTCCTCCTTCACGCATGGAGTCTCCCCATGTTTGTACCCAGTTTTCAAAAGTAGGGGCTACATCGTACATCGTTTGCAAAGACATCGTTGAGGAGTTTCCATCCCCACCATATCCTGCACGTTCCAAATGCGGACAGTCTACCATATATCCACTAAAAGTCAGACATTTCATCGTATACTGAATCATTCGGTGAATAGCATTCAAGTCGGCATCCGAACATTCAAAAGTTGCGGTCTGTTTATAATCTCCATAAATTTGCATAGATTTCATTGCACCTGTTTCCGGTTTCTGTGGAAGATTGGAGATGCGCACATATCGAAAAGCGTGATGATTGAATTTATTTCTGAAGTATTCTCCTTGCTTACCACCAGATATATAAATATCACTTTCACCTTGCTTGTCAAATTCACCGTCTTTCGTCAAATTATCACTATATTCCATAATAACTTCATGACCTGCCGGCAATATAGGCATTTGCATCTCAAACCATCCGGTCTGAACCTTTCCCATATCTACCAGCCAGAGACTTTCACCCAGCTTCTTTACAGACACAGCCTGCAAAATCTGATGTATCTTGTTTACCTCACACATTTGAGGGGAAGCGATATGATCGGGAACATTCACTTTCACAACAGGAATCCATTCCATTTTGTCTAAAGCCTGTGTTGAAAGATCTCGCGGAAGAATCCTTCCATCCACCCTCTCACCTCCAAACTGCAAAGCACGCCAAGTACCTGTATCCGAATAGCCACTTTCACGTCCGTACCATGATCCGTCTGTCTTCGTTACGACTTCCCATTTACCATTTCTCAACACATCCAATTCTGCTTTTACCAGCGGACCTTCATAAGCAGCTCCGAAAGTCGTCGTTTTATACCAACCTTGTCCCAGCCAGATAAGCAAATCATTTTCTCCTTCTCGTAAATAAGGAGTAATATCATAAGTAACAATCAATGAACGTTTAGATAAATGTGATACAGCAGGCGTAAGGACATCTTCTCCGACCTTTTTCCCATTGACATAAATTTCGTGATACCCCAACGTGTTTACATGCAGGAAAGAAGTCTCCCTTTGAGTCAGCTTCACTTTTTTGCGAAGAATAGGAGCACAAATCTTACCACCTTCAGCAGAAGCCCCAATATATTCTCCCTGCATCTGTGATTTATTTAAGATACCAACCCCAAAACGAGCAACAGGACTCCATGAAGAAATTTGTTTTTTAGCATCCCAAACGCGTACCCGCCAATAACACAAAGAACGAGAAGTTAAAGTCTTCCCTCGATAAGGCACCATAACAGAAACATCGGATTTCAATTTCCCAGTATTCCATAAATCAGCTTTATCCTGTGCCAACAGAATACTATCCGAAGCTACCTGTATCTCATAATAAGTTTGCCCGCCTTTCCAGCCGTCCCCCTTTAACTTCCAACTGAAGTGAGGGGTCACATTATCAATCCCCAAAGGATTAATAAGATTTTCACATTTCAACTCTGACAAATAAAAAGTAGATGTTTTCTTACTTCCATACACTATCACAGACAGCCAACAGAAACAACAAACTAAACATAATAACCGTTTCATACTATTCATTTTCTATTATTATTCAACTCTTGCCAGCCTCACTTTATGAGTGACAGGTTTATTGATTTTATAAATTGTTTCAACAAGATTCTTCATATAATTGCTCCAAACCTCCCGTATTTCGGGATTCATCGCTTTTATATACCAGTCGTAGCTCATCCTAAGAAACCCGTCTTTAGGTAAATATTCTTTTAGTTTATCGATAGCTTTCTGATCATCAGCAAACAGTAATCCTTCCTTTTTCAAGAATGAATATTCGGTCCACAAGTATTCTCTGAAGCGTTTCTCCACTTCAAACCGTTCTTCATTCAGATACATGATTTTCGCAGCTTGTTGATATTGGGGAGTATTCGGGTAATCTGCCAAATTCACTCCATTCGCCAACTTTTCGGATGAGAGATTGTCAATAAACTGATTGTCTATAGTTAACCGATACATTCCTTTCTCTAAATTTGTTACCTGAAAACGTTCCTGATTAAACTCTTCCATAAATGGAACCAACTGCATTGCATCGCGTTGTGACCTTTTATTTCCCCAGCCACTTCTAGAAATTGAATCCAGCGGATAAGGAAGAGCATACGCCAGATAATCAAAAGTCAGATCAGCTCCGTTCTTTTTCAGTTTTGAAATCTTACAGTTCTTATGAGTTATTACAGATGAATGATATGCATCAATAGATACTGATGACACTTCATCCCCAGCCAGTCCCTGTGCTTTCAGAAACAAATAGGCCATAACCATCTGTCCATCATTATCCGGATGAATTCTATCTATCCTGCAGAATGTAAATGTAGAATCTGCCTCCTGCTCTTTTCTGCTTATCTCATGCATCGGTTGGTTAAAATCAACAAAACCCCAGCCATTCTTTTTAGCCGATGTACGTTGGGCATCTATTATTTTTAAAATAGCGTTATTCTTATTACGCAATATAAAATTATTAAACTTAGAAGTCTCATCATAAGGAGAACCACCAATCAATACTTTCTTTATTTTATTTTTAGCCAGTAAGCGTTCTTCTATTTCCCGATAGCTTTCCAATGACTTTGCAATCCGTTGTTCCGACAGTTCTTTTGCATTGTCTTTCATGTAAATATCATAACCGGTATCGTTCATACCGAAAGTTAGAGTCACATAAGTTGGTTTCCTGTTGAAAACATCATAGTCCAAACGATCCTTCATATCCCACGCACTCTCTCCACCAATTCCGGCATTCATGATAGTAATCGGTTTATCCGGGAAACGAGTCATGTAATACAACCAGATAAATGAATGATAATGTCCGCCGTGAGTAATGCTGTTTCCTACAAATACGACACGTTCCCCTTCTTCAAACCGGGGTATTGTTGTTTGTGCCTGTAAGTAATCGCAATTTATATAAACTAAAGATAACAACAAGAGTATCCTCATTTTTAGTCTATTAGCCATTTTCTTTATTCTTTTAATCAAACCATAAAGATAACCGTACAACAATCAATCTGCTATATCCAGCTTATTCTTCTCTGCTTTCCCATACTGTTTCACCAATACACTTATGCCTCCTTTCAACAGTTCGGGAGTCGCCTCCATAGTGATAACCTTTTCTTCGCCCGGCATCAACGTCACATAATTATCGGACATAATAATTGGAAGTATTCTTTTCTGCGTAGCCTTATTAACAAGCCTCACCCGATTAGCAAAAGCCACAGTCTCGGAATTGTTCTTTACAGCGATCTTCATTTTTCCGTCAGACATCAATTTATCCACCAATCGACAAGACAAAGCAACTTCCGGAAGTGTGTTCAGCAATGTATAGTCAAGAGCTCTCACGCCATTCCGCCAATAGAAGTTTTCAGAGATTAGATTACCTTTGGCATCTATCAGTTCCAACTTGATAAAATGAAGCGGAGTTAGTTCTTCTATCTCTTTTGGTTTCTCACCGTAGATTTCGAATTCGAACAATGAATATCCAAACTGTGTGGCACGGCTGATGCCTGCCAATTTCACATAACGTGCTGTAACAGGTTCCAATTCAATCTGTTCAGTACCACCTCTTCCATCTTTGTTGGTATAAACGGTTTTCCATTCTTGCGCATCATTCGATACTTGCAGTTCGTATTTCTTAGCACAAGCTGCCTCCCATTTCAAAATAACCTTTTCTATCTTTTCTTCTTTACCAAGATCAATGTATATCCATTGAGGATCACTGTATGCACTTTCCCAACGACTTCCGGCTCCTCCGTCAGTAACCATTGAAGCACTTTTAGAGGCACCTGTTGAAGAAGAAGCTACAGCCTTCTTTCCATAAGCCAGATTGAAAGGGTTAAAGTTCAAAGAAAATGCTTCTGCAATGTTGCTGGCTGCCACATCGACCTGTTTTGTCTGTCCGTATGCAGGCACTTCTTTTCCATTCAAGTCGTAAATTGTAGCTGTAGCTATTGCACCTTTCAAATCCTTTGCTGTAGTATTTATTACTTTTATGCTATTATTGGAAGCATTCCATTGGATATGTAAAGGTTCACAAGCTTTTTTTGCTCCCCAATAAGCACCTGTAGGATCATAATAATAGTCATAAGTCTGCCATACAAACGAGGGATAAGCCGGATGGCTCATCCAGATCAGAAGTCCGGCTGCATCATTCCACATCTTATCGTTCCAAGCCTCATACATACCTTTCATCACTTCGAGATTCAGCATTTGCGCTTTCTCGCAGAATTCTTCCAGTCCGGATGATTCTCCGTACTGTGTGTTCACTGAATTCTTATAATTAACCGGGTTGGCATTAGACGCTTCCTTACCAAAGAAATGTTTGTTCCATACATTGTCATCATCATTCTTCAACTGCTCATCAGTAGGCAGAGGCCACCAGTCTTTTTGCGAGATAAACTCTTTAATGCTTTCAAATGTGGGGAAAGTGGCTGTTCCTATTTCTGTACGCATACCGTAACCGTAATCAATGCCATAAGGATAAGCCGGTGTATTAAATGCCAGATTACTGCCTGAAGTTTCAAAATGGTGTCTTGGAGGTTGATTTCCCCACCAACCACTTCCGGACAATCCATCCTGATTGGAGCAAGACTTATACATACGGTCATTATTGTCCTCCTTCGCAATCATTTCACGCAGGTAATTATCCAAATCAGGTGCCGGGTGCGTTTCATTAGCTCCACACCAAATAGCAATAGAAGGATGGTTTCTGAGGCGTCTGACTTTATCAAGGGCATTCGCTTTAAATGCTTCCGGTTGCGCCACGTCATTGTATGCTACATATAACCAGAAATCATTCCATACCATAATTCCATATTTATCACAATAATCATAAAACTCATCATCTGTAACACAACCAGTCCATAGACGGATCATATTGTAATTCATCTCCTTATGAAGTCTGATTTTCGTTTCATACTCTTTGCCCTGACAGCGAAGCAGATATTCGCTCATTCCCCAGTTTCCACCTTTCAGATAGATCTTCTGTCCGTTGATAAAGAATGTAAGAACAGGATATCCCACTACATTATCGACCATTTTATACTCATACTTCTTGATACCGAATGTCATTTCTTTTACATCCGACACTTTTCCATCTACAGAACAAGTCAGCTTACAAGTATAGAGATTGGGATCACCATAACCATTCGGCCACCAAAGCCTCGGATGATCAACAACCAATTGCGCTATGTCATCTTTGTTAATAGATAGTCTGGCTGTTGTTCCTCCTTCTACCCGAATGTCTTTAGAGAAAGAAATATTCCCCGGCTGAATCACTCCGGATACAACGACTTCTTTTGGGGAAGAAGAAGCATTTCTAATATCTGCTGAGACAGAAAGCTCTGCTTTCTGCAAGGTCGGTAACTCTGAACGTACCCAAGGATCTTCCATCACTACATCTCCCGTTACCACAAGATAGGCATTGCCTGTGATACCAGCCAGACGTCCCGGTACGTATGGCATCCAGTCCCAACCGGCACCAGCCAGATAACTGGGGCTACACGCAACTCCATACGGGTCTTTAGCCTTACGCGTCTTTTTCTGATCGGCATCGGTAATCAGAACAGCTATCACATTCTTACCGGATTTCTTTATCAGATTAGTTACATCAAACTTCGAACGTAACATGTGACCGCTTACATCTTTAGTAGATGTTTTTGTTCCTGATATCTTCTCGCCATTAAAATAGAAATCGGCAAAGCGGTTCGTATTGTCGAAATGAAGCCATACCCGCTTCCCCTCCGAATAAGAAGACGGGAGTTCGAATTCCGTACGATACCAGAAAGGACGGTTATAAAACGTTTCGTCTACTTTATAAATATTATCGGCATAATTAGGATCAGGAACGATTCCTGCTTCAACATAAGCAGTAAAAACAGTTCCGGGAACCACACCTTTAACGTAATCGGACATTTTAAATTCCGGAGTAGAAATCTGCTCTCCGGTTATGTTCTCTAAATCTGCCTGGGGTTTCACTTCCCAGATAATCCGAGGATTAGAGCTGTTCAAAGACATCCATGTACTCTGCTCTGCACACCCTGTCTGGATTAGAGCCAATATAACCGATACAATGATAAGCCCAAGTTTATTCATCATACTATCAAGATTTTAAAGTAACAATTTATTTTAGAGTATGTTATTCAATCAAAGTCCCCACTCAACATTAGGTTTATCACCCATAAACAGCTCCAATGTACCTCCGGCTGCAATGTCCGCAAAATCAAGATAACATTTATTGTATTCCTGACCGTTCAACAAGGCCTTTTGTATATAGACGTTATTTATACTATTATTATGAGCTATTACCGTGAATTTCTTCCCAGTATAATAGCTGGGATCAAGATTGAACTCTACTTTATCAAAAACCGGACTTGTAATCTCCATACGTGTATTTCCCGGACAGGAAGGATGAATACCGGAAGCAGCCAACACATACCACGCTGACATCTGACCTACATCTTCATTGCCAACAATCCCTTCAACTTTGTTTGCATAAGCCTTTTCACATGTATAGCGTGTCCATTTTTGAGTATACCAGGGAACTTCAAGCTGATTGAACAAAAAAGGAACGAAGTGCACAGGTTCATTCGCATGGTTATAATATTCATTCCACAGCATATTAGAAGGAGTTTTATTAAAGAAATCTGTTAAATCCGCAATAACTTTCTCCTTGCCACCCATCAAGTTCACCATTCCCGGAACATCGTGAGGTACAAACCAACCTTGCTGATAAGAGTTTGCTTCTATACACCCATACCATTCTTTAAGACGTGCATTCTCCGGCCATTCTACCCATGTACCATCTGCTTTACGGGGACGGAACCATCCCTTTTCTTTATCAAAAATATGATGATATGCCTGTCCCTTTTCATAGAAACATTTGGCATCGTCTTCTTTCCCCATAGCTTTCGCTAATTGAGATATACACCAATCAGTATAAGCATACTCCAAAGTGGTTGAAATACTCAATGGTTCCGGAGCATACCCCAATGAATCATTACCAAAACGACGGGATGTGTTAACGGCATAACGATATGCTTTCTCTGCATCATACGTACGAATCCCTTTGATATAAGCATCCGCCAAAACAGACAAAGCAGGATTTCCCAACATACAGCCGGAATAGGAATTCAGCAATTCCCAACGTTCATAGTATTCGCGCCCACTCTGATCTGCCATAGTAATCAATGAGTTCAGTTCATCACTTACTAAACGCGGATTAATTATAGTCTGCAAAGGAAACTGACTACGAAATACATCCCATCCACTGAATATAGTACGTTTTGTAAAAGTGCTGTCAGCCGTATGTATTTTATAATCACCGCCTACATAACGTCCGTCTACATCTGTATAGATACGAGGATCAATCATCGTATGATACATGGCAGTATAGAATATCGTTTTTTCATCATCCGTACCACCGGATATCCGGACACGATTAAGTTCTTTATTCCACAATTCAGTAGCTTCCTGCTTTACTTGTCCAAAATTTTTAGAGGCTATTTCTTGTTCAAAGTTATTTGCAGCACCCTCCATATCAACAAAAGAGATACCAACTTTTATCTCTACAGTCTCTCCCTCCTTCGTTGGAAATTCAGTAAAAAAGCCCAGATGTTTACCCGTCAGTTCTTTCTTGTCTTTTATAACCGGAGCTTGTGATACACGAGTCAAATAAGGAATACTCACTACTTCATCACGTTTCCGAACCCAATGCTCGGGAATATCTGCACTCCAAAAGCCATAATTAGTCAAAGGTTTACTAAATTGTGCATAATAATAAACGGTATAATCGGCTTTTCCTTCACCATTACCCCATCCACCACCATCAGGTGTGCACTTCATCCATCCTTGAATAGTGTAATCATCTACAACTTTAATATACTGCGAAGTAGATGTTCCCCCTACTCTGCGAGCTAAATCAATCTGAATACGCGATTGGTCACTAGAAGGATAAGTAAAATGTAAAATTCCACAATGTGGTGTTGCGCTACTTTCTACTTTGATATGATAATCAGTCAATTCTACCGAATAATATCCGGCCTTAGCCGTTTCAGTGGCTTTGTTATAAGCCGAACGATATCCTTTTATACTATCATTATTCTCTTTACCTGCCACTTTATATAATTCACCAGTTGTAGGCATCACAAGAAAATTGCCCAAATCACCAAACCATCCCACACCACTCATCTGGGTAAAGGCAAATCCTTCGATTGTCTTATGTTCATCACTGTATCCGGAACCGTTATCACCTCCCGTTATTGTATTAGGACTAACCTGTACCATACCATAAGGAGTCGTAGCTCCGGGAAAAGTTTTACCTAATCCGTGATAAACACCGGCAGCCCCTACACTAGTACTGGCACCAATAAACGGGTTTACATAATCGGTCGGAACCCAATCTTCCGATACGGTATTGGTTGATGAGCAACCCGTCATCCAACACAAAAAGCAAACAATTAAAAGATTAGCAGTCGCTTTATACATAACAATAATCTAATTATTTTAAGTCAAACTAAGAACGAAAGTCTTAATACCAAACCGAGGCATTGAAATCATCATTTCCGATTTACCTGCACGTGTTTTTATCTTCTTTCTTTCGATACATCGTCCATTCAAATCAACTTCCTCCACTCCGGATAATGGCATGTCAATGGTAACCTTTTGTAATTTTTCGTCTCCTTCAGAATTGAACAGGCGCAATAGTACCTTTCCATCTTTCATTTGAAGAGCACTCACTTGATAACCAGTATTCTGTAAATCAATAAATGATTTCGATTCCGGTTTTGCCACTGGATAGCAAGAATACAGCAATGGTTCATTCCAACAATCGCTATCATCTGCGATTGATGCTTTGTCCCATTTGCCACGATGAGGTATAATTGCATACTTCATCCTCAAAGGGTGTGTTATTTTATAATCAGGTCCCCAAAGTCCTCCACCCGAATATTGAGCAGTCAGTCCTAGCGGATAGTCCTCTCCATAAGAATAAGAAGTAGTATGGTCTGATAATAAAGCCAGAGCATAGTCGCCTTCCTGTTCAGCCAAGTCAACCCAATGAAGTATAATATTATGTTTGATTTGATCCCAAGAACCAAAGAAAGTATCAGTCAGTTTGCTTTCGCATACATCAAACGGTGCATCTTTATAAACACGGGGAGAATGTAAATCAGTCGGGAATAATACACTTAGTTTAAACCGATCGTCACAATAAGCCCGACGATTATCACGCCAACGTTCCTCTTTATATTCACCAATACCTACATTCTTTTTCCAGTCAACCGTCAAATCAAAATCGATCCGTCTCGTTCCTTTAGTGAGAGTGATTACTTGTGTAAACGGATGGGAAGCAATCTCACCCTCTATCTTAATTTTTTGCTCATATACATTATCCCTTACTACTGTCAGCTTGGCCGGAGTCTCTATAGAAGAACGAAATTTACCTTCTTCATAAAAAAAGCCTCGTAGCTCCCCTAAAGCATATTTCTCCGTTTTACCTGCAAAATCCTTATTCCCTTCTTTTTTAGCTATCAGGCTTTTTATGGTTCCTCCCTTTGATAAGTCAAAAACAATTTTATACATATCATTTTCAACCACGTATTCCTGTTTATTCACCTTATTACCTTCCAAAACGAATCTACTCTCCGAAGCCTCTTTCTTACCGGCTTCTTTCTTTTTTATACAATACGTGGAATAACCAAAGGGAGGAATCTCTGCCTCAAAAAATAATCTTATCTCTTTACCTTCATTTTCTACCAAAGAACCTATATCTTTACCTTTCCAGTCATAAACACTTAGATCCGCATTTTCAAATTCCGTAGGCAGAAGAACACTTACGACTTCCTTTCTTCTCATTCCTAATGTATTAAAAACACGTATATATTGCTGTTGAGCATTATTTTGCGGAATAAACTTTTCATTAAAGCTCTGCATAGATGCCTCAATAATTCCATCTGCAATATGATTGGTACTATCTGTCCATCGCTTAATCTGATCAGCCCATGTTCCTTTCCTATTCAGTCCATTATAAGGCACAATCCATGAATCATGATGTTGTGCCAACATCAGTGTACGCCAAGCCTCATCCATATCTGCCTGTCGACAAATATATTTATTTTCCAGATAAGCCATTACAGACATTTTCTCTGCCATGACAATTCTATTTTCTGAAACGCGTACTTCTTGCGCTATTTTTTGCAAAACCTGACTTCCCCACATAAGATTCACATGTATATCTTCCTGTGAAAAGTACCAATTATCATCCGTTTTTCCGATGGAGACATTTTCAATGTAATCTCTCCATGTCATATATATAGAATTATTTTTTGTGTTCTTTCCACTTCCCAGCCATGGGCCGTTTTTCCATCCCGCATCCTGAAAACACATACCAACGGGGTGTTTGATACCTGCGTTACGGCAATCTTTTAAATAAGCATCCGAATTTCCCCAAGCAGTTGTCTGCCAGGTTGATCCCGGCTCCAGTTTTTCACAAGCATACCTGGGAACAGTCAATATTGAAGTCCCGTCCGGTCCTACCCAATTAACCAATTCTCCGCCATACGCAGCAGTATACCCTCCCCAACAGGTGTTGGGACATTTTAATACAGCATATTTAAAGCCGAATTGTTTAAGGATTTGTGGCAAGCAACTTGTGAAGCAAGGTTCTTCTACCGAATAGGTTACAAAATCTACCTCCGGAAAATGTTTGTTTATTTTAGCAATACCATATTGAAACTGTCTTATTATACTCTCTCCCGAGATATTATAGCAATAAGGCTGTGCATAAGTAGGATTCGTAAACTCTACCTGATTACTAGTAGCCATCTCTTTAAAACGTAAATAAGCCTCCGGAGTCTGTACTCTGACTGTATCCCATGTTTCAGGCTCTATCTCCATACAAATTCGCCAGTCCGGATGCATAGCCAGCTGATCCACAATAAATTGAGTTTTCCACTTTACCGGATAATGTCCATATATCCCGCCATGATACCCATCAACAAAATAAGCTTGTTGAGAATAAACATTTGCATAAAAGAAAACAGTCAGTAATATGATATAAATTTTATTCATGGTATCCTAAACCTATTTATCTTTATGTTGCTCCATTCTACACATAAATTCATATAATTTATGTTGGACAACTTCTTTATTATTTTCATATTCCGGAGATATCCAATCAACGAGTGCCAGCAAATTCTGATTTTCTATAAATTCTTCTTTCAGCCTTTCGTTGTTTTCCACTTCTATGAGAAACTCTGTTTTTTCATCAGAAGTAAATTCATCCGCAAAATATTTATTCAGACAATTCTCCATATACACAGTCCTTTTTTATCAAAGAACGATTATCTCAATAAATACCCCTAAAAAATACCGATAAATTCATTAAAAAGTTATGCAGCCAATGTCACATTGAGTTTTGCTCTCAACTTTTTTAGTGCTATTCCCATCTGACATTCCACTGTATTTACCGAAATGCCCAAACGTTCGGATATTTCCCTATACTTCAATCCTTCCATGCGGCTTAACAAAAATATGTCACGACATCTTTTAGGCAAACTATTGATAGCATCCCGTATCAGTTTCTCCATCTGATTTCTTTCTGATATATCATATACATCAAAACGATCCAAAGATTGCAATTTCAGATTCAACTCAATCTCAAAAGAAGCCTTCACATTCTCGACATACTTTTGCTCGAATACTTTATGCTTTAAATAATCCAAACATTTGTTTCTTACAAGCCTGAAAAGATAAGCATTCATATTCTCAATATGATTCATTGACTCTCTCTTTTCCCATAAGTCTGTAAACACATCTTGTGTTATGTTCTCCGCATCCTCTTCCGACATCACAAATTCTTTTGCAAACCGAACTAGTTTGGGATAATAAATAAGATACAATTCTGAAAAACTCATAGTTGTGTGTTTCTTTAGATTAGTATTCAGTTATCAAAAATCTTGTGATGCAAATATAGAGATGAAAAAAGCCTACTTCTTAATGGAAGTAGGCGGGAAAGTAAACGTTTTATAGATCAATTATTACATATACACTTAATAGTCAATAGTTTATAATAAGACCATTTTTTAGTTTTGGTAAACCGGATAGAATCATTTTTGAGACAAAGAACCAAGCTTTTTTACCTCCTCCTCAAAGATATTACTATCAAGAGTGGACATTCTCTTCACTTTACTCTTATAATTATAGATTGTCTGCACAGAATAATGCAAAAATACAGCAATCTGTCCAACATCGGTAATTCCTAATCGAATCAATGCAAATATGCGTAATTCTGTATTCAGTTGGTCCTTTTCCAGTTTATAACGCTCCTCCGGTTTCAACAAAGAATTGAACTTTTCCACAAAGTTAGGATACAATTTAAGGAACGCTTTATCAAAGTTATGATATAGTTCTTCAAGTTCCTTTTCAAAAGGTCGGGAGGATGACTTATATAAATCATCAATCTGTCCGGTCTTGATTTTCCTGTTCACATTCTTCCTGTACTCATCGAGTTTATTAATATAAACGGCACATTGATTCATGAAATACCCCACATACTTTTCCTTAATCAGATTAGCTTCGTCGAGATTCTTATTCAGCCCGACCAGTTCCTCATTCATAGCTTTAAGATGCCGTTTAGCCCGGGATACAATTTTTGTTTGTTTATATGTAAAATACAGGGTGATAGCAAGAGCTACCACAAACAAGCTAGTCAGAAATATATAGAAACGGAGGTTCTGCTTTTGTTTTTCCAACCGGATCAAGTATGTATTTTCAATAATCGGATGGATACGGGCAATGACCGTATTCTTAAAACGGGAATTATAAAAGATAGCATCATCCAACGCTACTTTTATATAATTATACGCTCTGTCTATATCTCCCTTATGATATAAATTAACTGCTAATGTCAACAAAGCCTCATTCTCTTTTACGGCTAATTTTGTATCTGTCATAGCAGCCAGCATTAGAAACTTTTCCTCCAGTATATAATTCCCTGTTAACCGATAGGCCCTTGCAAGTCCCATAGCCATCATAGCATATCCATGAGATGCCGGTTCCTGTTTATTATATATCTCTTTCAGAATCAGAAGAGCCTCTTTTGTACTCCCTTTATCTTGAAGCTTTACAGCTTTTTCTTTTCTATATTCATCCGACTGGTCAAATAAAATACTCATAACAGTATCTCGATAAGCTTCTTTTTCTGCTATATACTCATTTGAGAATCGTACATCGTCCGTGTATTTAATAAGATTTTCATAATAACGTATACGATTCCAGCAATACAAAGCTTTAAGATGATCGGGTAAATCGGCACACCTAATCGACTTAAAAATATCATTAGCTTGAATAAACAAACCTGATAAAGAATAGACAAAAGCCAACCGAAGCTGCTCTTCCAAAAGATATTCTTTATTACCAATTATTTTTGCTATATCAATATTCTCATGAATATATTGTTCCGCCGAGTCACAAACAAAAGTCTCATATTGGTGGATAATTTCTTTATTTAAATTATATATATCCTCCAATGAATTAAGACCAACCTTCTTTTTCTTCAATTCTTTTATGGTGGCTTCTTTTTTCTGGGTATATATCAAACGTTCAGAAATCACTTTGTCCAACACCTTCAACAAAGAATCATTCTCACTATCTGCATAGAGATAAAACAAGGAGTTTAGAAGGAAAAATAAAAACCAAAGTGTGCGTTTCATATTAGTATATTCTTTCTTAATCTGCAAAAAAATGTATTTTATTTGTGTAATTCGCAAAAAAGAGCATAAATCATTCTTTTTATTGCATCTTTTAACAAATAAAGATAATAGAGATTATCCTATTCTAAAACGAGATTTGTGAAACCATACTGACTAAAAAACGAATCGCAAAGAAGCGGAGTTAAAAAAAGCTTTTTTGCCACTCGGACTTTGCAAAAAGTATAAATATTAGTTCTATATTTGCAGCCGTTAAAGGAGAAAGATGAAACAAAACTTAAAATTCGGACTACTTTTAGTATTGGCTTTGCTTATCCATTGTGCAACTAACGGAGCAATGGAAGATATGTGCAAAGTTTCCTCCCCGACTTATCGGCAGGAGAAATGCTATGTGTCGCAAGATCGTCCGATACAAAATGCTTTAGAACGTCTTTACAACCTTTACGCTACCCAATCTTGTGATATGAGTCATACGGACGTCACGCATGTCCCGACAAATAAAAGCGTACTGTTGCCAGTTGCTTTTTCCGGAGAACATCACAATTCTCAAAGACCGTACCACTCTTCATCTTCTCATCCCCCAACGTGCTATTATGATCCTATCTCCTATTATATATATGGGTTAAGAAAGATAGTCATTTAGCCTACAGTACAGTAGACTCTTTTACTCGTCATTTATTACAGTTGGTTTTATTCTCCACAGGGCGAATAGACTAATTGTTTATTTCTATATAATATTCAATCTAAACAGCTATTGAATTATGAATTTTACATTTTTAGTTGTTGTTCTACTGACAGCGCTTGCTTTTGTCGGTGTAGTAGTAGCTCTTTCGCGTGCTATTTCTCCCCGTTCATACAATCTGCAAAAGTTTGAGGCTTATGAATGTGGTATACCGACACGTGGTAAATCATGGATGCAGTTTCGCGTAGGTTACTACCTGTTTGCCATCCTATTTCTTATGTTCGATGTCGAAACTGCTTTACTGTTCCCATGGGCAGTAGTTATGCACGACATGGGACCACAGGGACTTATTAGTGTTCTCTTCTTCTTTATCATTTTAGTTCTGGGTCTTGCTTATGCCTGGAGGAAAGGAGCTTTGGAATGGAAATAACCAAAAAGCCAAAAATAAAATCTATTCCGTATGATGAGTTTATCGACAATGAATCATTGGAAAAGTTGGTCAAGGAACTTAATGCAGGAGGAGCCAATGTTGCCCTCGGAGTACTTGACGACTTTATCAACTGGGGACGCAGCAACTCACTGTGGCCGCTTACCTTTGCAACCAGTTGTTGTGGTATCGAATTTATGGCACTGGGTGCCGCGCGTTATGACATGGCCCGCTTTGGGTTTGAGGTAGCACGTGCCAGCCCACGTCAGGCTGATATGATTATGGTATGCGGAACAATCACCAATAAAATGGCTCCGGTACTGAAACGACTTTACGACCAGATGCCCGATCCGAAGTATGTGGTTGCCGTAGGCGGATGCGCTGTCAGCGGAGGTCCTTTCAAGAAGTCCTATCACGTAGTGAACGGAGTGGACAAGATTCTTCCGGTAGATGTATATATTCCCGGATGCCCGCCACGTCCTGAAGCTTTCTATTATGGCATGATGCAATTGCAACGCAAAGTGAAAATAGAGAAGTTCTTTGGTGGAGTAAACAGAAAAGAGAAGAAACCGGATTATTTAAAAAATGAAGAATGATTCTACATTCTGTAATTTTAAGGATTTATGCAAGAAATACAATTTATAGCTCCTGCAGCGTTACACGACGAGATGCTGCGCTTGCGAAATGAAAAACAGATGGACTTTCTCGAAAGCCTCACCGGTATGGACTGGGGAGTAGCCGATGAGAAAGACGCTCCGGAAAAACTCCGCGGTTTAGGCGTAGTCTACCATCTGGAATCTACCATTACAGGCGAACGGATAGCACTAAAAACAGCGACAACCAACCGCGAGCTACCGGAAATTCCGTCTGTCAGCGACATCTGGAAGATAGCCGACTTCTACGAACGTGAAGTTTTTGATTTTTATGGCATCACCTTTGTCGGTCATCCTGATATGCGCCGGCTCTACCTGCGTAATGATTGGATCGGTTATCCAATGCGTAAAGATAACGATCCGGAAAAGGATAACCCACTGTGCATGACCAATGAAGAGACGTTTGATACGACTCAAGAAATAGAACTGAACCCCGACGGAACCATCAAAAACAAAGAGATGAAGCTGTTCGGTGAAGAAGAGTATGTAGTTAACATCGGTCCGCAACACCCTGCTACTCATGGTGTAATGCGTTTCCGTGTTTCTCTGGAAGGTGAAATCATTCGTAAGATTGATGCGAACTGCGGTTATATTCACCGGGGCATCGAGAAAATGAATGAAAGCCTTACCTACCCTCAAACATTGGCCTTGACAGACCGTCTTGACTATCTGGGTGCACACCAGAACCGCCATGCATTGTGTATGTGTATTGAAAAAGCCATGGGCGTCGAGGTTAGCGAACGTGTGAAGTATATCCGTACTATTATGGATGAATTGCAACGTATCGACTCTCACTTGCTATTCTATTCTTGTCTTGCCATGGACTTAGGAGCGTTGACGGCATTTTTCTATGGATTCCGTGACCGTGAGAAGATTCTCGACATCTTTGAAGAGACTTGTGGCGGACGTCTGATAATGAACTACAATACCATTGGCGGTGTACAGGCTGACCTTCATCCTAACTTCGTCAAACGAGTAAAAGAGTTCATTCCTTATATGAGGGGAATCATCCACGAATATCACGATATATTTACGGGTAACATCATCGCACAAAGCCGTATGAAAGGCGTCGGTGTGTTAAGCCGCGAAGATGCCATCTCTTTCGGTTGTACCGGAGGTACAGGCCGTGCTTCAGGGTGGGCGTGTGACGTACGTAAACGGATGCCATACGGTGTATACGACAAAGTAGATTTCAAAGAAATTGTTTATACGGAGGGTGACTGCTTTGCCCGTTACCTGGTACGTATGGATGAAATCATGGAAAGTCTGAACATCATCGAACAATTAATAGACAATATTCCCGAAGGACCTTATCAGGAGAAGATGAAGCCTATCATCCGTGTTCCGGAAGGCAGTTATTATGCTGCAGTAGAAGGAAGTCGTGGTGAATTTGGTGTCTTCCTTGAAAGCCAGGGTGACAAAATGCCCTACCGCCTGCACTACCGTGCTACGGGATTGCCGCTTGTTGCCGCAATCGACACCATCTGCCGGGGAACGAAGATTGCCGACTTAATTGCTATTGGCGGAACAATTGATTATGTCGTTCCGGATATTGATAGATAAAAAACAAGTATTAAGTAACAGGTATCAAGTATTAACCGACTATACAATAATATAAAAGGTCATTTCCTGCATGGAATTAATACTTAATACTTAAAACCTAATCATTAAAAAATATATGTTCGACTTTAGTATAGTAACAAACTGGATACATGAGCTACTACTCTCCATTATGCCGGAGGGATTAGCCATCTTTATAGAATGTGTAGCTGTCGGCATGTGCCTCGTAGCACTATATGCCATCCTGGCTATCATATTGATCTACATGGAGCGTAAAGTTTGCGGTTTCTTCCAGTGTCGTCTTGGTCCGAACCGCGTTGGTAAATGGGGTTCTATTCAAGTGGTCTGCGACGTACTCAAGATGATGACCAAAGAAATCTTCATGCCGAAGGGTGCCGACCATTTCCTTTACAATCTCGCTCCATTCATGGTGATTATCGCCTCATTCCTGACTTTCGCTTGTATTCCTTTTAATAAAGGTGCAGCGATTCTCGACTTTAATGTAGGCGTGTTCTTCCTGCTGGCAGCTTCCAGCATTGGAGTGGTCGGTATCTTGCTGGCCGGTTGGGGTAGTAACAACAAATTCTCTTTGATCGGTGCCATGCGAAGCGGTGCACAGATTATCAGTTACGAGCTTTCGGTTGGTATGAGTATTATGACGATGGTAGTGCTGACGGGAACCATGCAATTCTCTGAAATCGTAGAAGGGCAAGCTGATGGCTGGTTCATCTTCAAGGGACATATCCCTGCGGTAATAGCTTTCATCATCTATCTGATTGCGGGAAATGCAGAATGTAACCGTGGACCGTTCGACCTTCCCGAAGCGGAAAGTGAGCTGACTGCCGGATACCACACAGAATACTCCGGTATGGGTTTCGGTTTCTTCTATCTGGCAGAATATTTGAACCTGTTTATCGTGGCCAGTGTTGCCGCCACTATCTTCCTGGGAGGCTGGATGCCGTTACACATCGTCGGGCTGGATGGATTCAACGCTGTAATGGATTATATTCCGGGCTTTATCTGGTTCTTCGCTAAAGCATTCTTCGTGGTGTTCCTTCTGATGTGGATCAAATGGACGTTCCCACGTTTACGTATCGACCAGATTCTGAATCTGGAATGGAAATATCTGGTTCCAATTTCTATGGTAAATCTATTATTAATGGCATGCTGCGTAGCTTTCGGCTTCCACTTTTGATAAATGAAAATTATGGAATATAAAGATAAAAAATATACGTACTTAGGTGGTCTGATGCATGGCATCAGTACACTGGCAACGGGTATGAAAACCAGCATCAAGGTATACTTCCGTAAGAAAGTGACCGAGCAATATCCCGAAAACCGGAAAGAGCTGAAAATGTTCGACCGTTTCCGTGGTACGCTGAATATGCCCCACAATGAGAATAATGAACATCGCTGTGTAGCTTGCGGACTGTGTCAAATGGCTTGTCCGAACGATACCATCAAAGTGACCAGCGAAACCGTCGAAACAGAAGATGGAAAGAAAAAGAAAATCCTGGCAACCTATGAATATGATTTGGGCGCCTGTATGTTCTGCCAGCTCTGTGTCAATGCTTGTCCGCACGATGCCATCACGTTCGACCAGAACTTCGAACATGCAGTCTTCGACCGGACGAAACTTGTCCTGAAATTAAATCATGACGGTAGTAAAGTAATAGAAAAGAAAAAAGAAGTTTAGATATGGGATCAACACTTGAAACAGTAGTATTCTACTTTTTGGCAGCATTTATTATTGCAATGTCCATCATGACGGTGACTACCCAACGTATCGTACGCTCGGCTACCTACCTGCTCTTCGTGCTCTTCGGCACGGCCGGCATCTATTTTTTGCTGGGTTACACCTTCCTGGGTTCTGTTCAGATAATGGTTTATGCCGGTGGTATCGTCGTTCTTTATGTATTCTCCATCCTGTTGACCAGCGGAGAAGGTGATCGCGCCGAGAAAGCAAAACGAAGTAAGCTCCTGGCCGGGCTCATTACCATGATTGCCGGTTTAGCAATTATCCTGACTATCACGTTGAAACATAATTTCATGCAGACGGCTAATCTTGCCCCGCACGAGATCAACATTCATGCTATCGGGAACGCTTTGCTTAGTAGCGACAAATACGGTTATATATTACCTTTCGAAGCTGTCAGCATCCTGTTGCTGGCTTGTATCATCGGTGGTATCATAATTGCACGTAAGAGATAAACAAGTATTAACTATCAAAATAGAGTTCGAATATGATACACATGGAATATTATCTGGTAGTTTCTACCATCATGATGTTTGCAGGAATCTATGGATTCTTTACCCGCCGGAACACACTGGCTATCCTGATTTCTGTAGAGTTAATGCTGAATGCCACGGACATCAACTTTGCCGTGTTCAACCGTTTTCTCTTTCCGGAGGGAATGGAAGGCTATTTCTTTGCACTCTTTTCCATCGCCATCTCGGCTGCGGAAACTGCAGTAGCCATCGCCATCATGATTAACATTTATCGTAATCTCCGAAGCATCCAAGTGCGCAACTTGGACGAGTTGAAGTGGTGATTTGTTTCTCACCAAGAACAAATAATAATAAATCAAGTAATAAAAATAAAACTGTATGGAACTAACAATTCTAATACTCCTTCTTCCTTTCTTCTCCTTTCTCATACTGGGAATCGGAGGTAAATGGATGTCCCACCGGACAGCGGGCACAATTGGCACGCTGATACTGGGAGCAGTAGCGGTACTATCCTACGTTACAGCTATCCAATATTTCTCGGCTCCACGACTGGAAGACGGAACATTCGCCACACTGATACCTTACAACTTCACGTGGCTTCCTTTTACAGAGACCTTACACTTTGATTTGGGCATCCTGCTCGATCCTATATCAGTAATGATGTTGATTGTTATCTCTACCGTGTCACTGATGGTACATATCTACTCTTTCGGTTACATGAAAGGAGAAGTCGGTTTTCAACGCTATTACGCTTTCCTATCCCTGTTTACCATGTCTATGCTGGGATTGGTCGTTGCAACCAACATCTTCCAGATGTACCTTTTCTGGGAACTGGTGGGGGTAAGTTCTTACCTGCTAATCGGTTTTTATTATACAAAACCGGCTGCCATCGCTGCTTCCAAGAAAGCGTTTATTGTTACTCGCTTTGCTGATTTGGGTTTCCTGATCGGTATCCTGATTTACGGATATTATGGTGGTACATTCGGATTTACCCCGGACACGGTATCCTTGATAAGCGGTGGAGCTTCTATGCTCCCGTTGGCTCTCGGATTGATGTTTGTCGGTGGTGCCGGTAAAAGTGCCATGTTCCCGTTGCATATCTGGTTGCCGGATGCAATGGAAGGTCCTACTCCGGTCAGTGCATTGATTCATGCGGCTACAATGGTCGTTGCCGGTGTATATTTGGTGGCACGTATGTTCCCGCTTTTCATTGCCTATGCACCGAATACGTTGCACATGGTTGCTTGGGTAGGTGCATTCACCGCATTCTATGCAGCAAGTGTGGCTTGCGTACAATCAGATATTAAACGCGTACTGGCTTTCTCTACCATTTCACAGATTGGTTTCATGATGGTAGCTCTGGGTGTTTGTACTTCCATGGATCCTCACGAAGGAGGTTTGGGCTACATGGCTTCCATGTTCCACCTCTTCACACATGCTATGTTTAAGGCATTGCTCTTCCTCGGTGCAGGTAGTATCATTCATGCTGTACATTCTAACGAAATGTCCGCGATGGGAGGTTTACGCAAATATATGCCGATCACTCACTGGACATTCCTGATTGCTTGTCTTGCTATTGCCGGTATTCCTCCGTTCTCGGGCTTCTTCTCGAAAGATGAAATTCTGGCTGCTTGCTTCCAATACAGCCCTGTAATGGGATGGGTAATGACAGTAATTGCTGCGATGACTGCTTTCTATATGTTCCGTCTGTACTACGGTATTTTCTGGGGCAAGGAAAACAAAGAACTCCACGCACACCACACACCACATGAAAGTCCGCTGGCTATGACTTTCCCGCTGATGTTCCTGGCAGTAGTAACTTGTGGAGCCGGATTTATTCCTTTCGGACACTTCATCAGTTCGAATGGTGAATCTTATTCTATCCATCTCGATCCGTCGGTGGCTATTACAAGTGTTGTCATTGCGATTATTTCGATTGCAATCGCTACATGGATGTACAAGAATGCCAAACAACCAGTTGCCGATTCATTGGAAAAACAGTTCAAAGGTCTGCACAAGGCTGCTTATAACCGCTTCTATATTGACGATATATACCAGTTTATCACGCATAAGATTATCTTCCGCTGCATCTCTACTCCTATCGCATGGTTCGACCGTCATGTAGTGGATGGATTCTTTGATTTCCTGGCATGGGCAACCAACACAACAAGCGACGAGATCCGTGGTTTGCAAAGTGGTCAGGTACAACAATATGCGTATGTGTTCCTTTGCGGTGCACTGGCACTTATCCTACTATTAATCTTATAAAGCACAGAACGATATGAATTTCTTATCAATATTCGTACTTATCCCCTTATTGATGCTGGCCGGACTCTGGGCAGCACGAGGAATCAAAGCCATCCGAGGGGTTATGGTTACTGGCGCATCGGCACTTCTGATTGCCTCCGTCGTACTTACATTCCTGTATCTGGGAGAGCGTAGTGCCGGAAACACGGCAGAAATGCTTTTCCGTGCAGATACGCTTTGGTATGCCCCGCTTCACATATCCTATTCAGTAGGTGTTGACGGAATTTCGGTAGCCATGTTGTTATTGTCCGCTGTCATTGTGTTCACCGGTACATTCGCTTCCTGGCGTCTGCAACCGCTGACAAAAGAATATTTCCTCTGGTTCACCCTATTGTCTATGGGAGTATTCGGATTCTTTATATCCGTCGATTTATTCACCATGTTCATGTTCTACGAAATCGCATTGATACCGATGTACCTGTTGATTGGTGTATGGGGATCAGGACGTAAAGAATATGCAGCCATGAAGCTGACCCTCATGTTGATGGGTGGTTCTGCCTTCCTGCTGATCGGTATTCTCGGAATCTATTTTGGTTCGGGAGCAACGACCATGAATCTTCTTGAAATCGCACAGTTGCACAACATACCTTTTGCACAGCAATGCATCTGGTTCCCGCTGACTTTCCTTGGTTTCGGTGTATTAGGTGCCCTTTTCCCGTTCCATACATGGAGCCCTGACGGTCACGCTTCCGCCCCGACTGCCGTATCTATGCTTCATGCCGGAGTATTGATGAAACTGGGAGGTTACGGATGTTTCCGTATCGCCATGTATCTGATGCCGGAAGCTGCTAACGAACTTTCATGGATATTCCTGATATTGACAGGTATCTCTGTAGTTTACGGTGCATTCTCCGCTTGCGTACAGACCGACTTGAAATATATTAATGCTTATTCATCCGTATCTCACTGCGGACTGGTTCTTTTCGCTATTCTGATGCTGAATCAGACAGCAGCAACAGGAGCTATCCTTCAGATGCTTTCACACGGATTGATGACAGCCTTATTCTTTGCTCTTATCGGTATGATTTATGGACGTACACACACACGTGACGTTCGCGAGCTTGCCGGCTTAATGAAAGTGATGCCGTTCCTTAGTGTATGTTATGTAATTGCCGGTCTTGCCAACCTCGGTCTGCCGGGATTAAGTGGTTTTATTGCTGAAATGACTATTTTCGTCGGCTCTTTCCAGAACAACGACCAGTTCCACCGTGTACTGACTATCATCGCTTGTTCTTCGATTGTGATTACTGCAGTCTACATTCTGCGTCTGGTAGGTAAAATTCTATACGGAACCTGCACCAACAAACATCATCTCGAACTGACTGATGCGACTTGGGACGAACGTGTAGCCGTTATCTGCCTCATCGTTTGTGTAGCCGGACTAGGTATGGCTCCTTTCTGGGTTAGCCACATGATTGGTGAAAGTGTACTCCCCGTAGTCTCACAACTGATTCCATAACCTTTAATTTTTAATCTTTAATAATTAATTTGTAAATATGGATTATTCACAATTTCTATATATGCGAGAAGAGCTGTCGCTCATAGCTGTCCTACTGCTGCTATTTCTAGCTGACCTCTTCATGAGTCCGGATGCACACAAAAATGGTGGGAAAGCACGCCTGAATACAATGTTGCCCGTTATTCTGATGGCTATCCATACAGCTATCAACTTAATTCCGGGGACTGCTGCCGATGCCTTCGGTGGCATGTATCACTATGTACCGATGCACACAGTGGTTAAATCCATTCTGAACGTCGGCACACTGATTGTTTTCCTGATGGCGCACGAATGGATGAAAAGAGAAGATACTTCATTCAAGCAAGGAGAATTCTATGTACTTACCCTCTCTACCTTGTTTGGTATGTACCTCATGATTTCCGCCGGACACTTCCTGATGTTCTTCATCGGACTGGAAACTGCTTCTATCCCGATGGCAGCACTGATTGCCTTTGACAAATACCGTCACAACTCTGCCGAAGCAGGTGCCAAATACATTCTGACAGCTCTTTTCTCCAGTGCATTGCTGTTATTTGGTCTGTCCATGATCTATGGTTCTGCCGGGACTCTTTATTTCGATGACCTCCCTGCCCATATCAACGGAAGTCCGTTACAGATCATGGCATTTATATTCTTCTTCACAGGAATGGCATTCAAGTTATCACTGGTTCCGTTCCACTTATGGACAGCAGACGTTTACGAAGGCGCTCCGAGTGCAGTTACCGCTTATTTGAGTGTTATATCAAAAGGATCGGCAGCATTTGTATTATTGGCCGTCCTTATCAAAGTATTCGCTCCAATGATTAATGACTGGCAGGAAGTACTTTATTGGGTAACCATCGCTTCTATCACTATTGCCAATATATTTGCTGTCCGTCAGCAAAACCTGAAACGTTTGATGGCGTTCTCCAGTATTTCGCAAGCGGGATATATTATGTTAGGCGTTATCGGTGGTACAGCACAAGGCATGACGGCATTGGTATATTATGTATTAGTGTACGCTGCCGCCAACCTCGGAGTATTTGCCGTAATTACTATTGTGGCATTACGCAGTCAGAAATTTACACTCGAAGATTACGCAGGACTTTATAAAACGAATCCCAAAATCGCTCTTTTGATGACTCTGTCTCTGTTCTCATTGGCAGGCATTCCTCCGTTTGCCGGATTCTTCTCTAAGTTCTTTATCTTCATGGCTGCTTTCGATGCAGGTTTCCACTTGCTGGTATTCATCGCATTGGTAAATACAGTGATTTCGTTGTATTACTATCTATTGATTGTAAAAGCAATGTATATCACTCCTTCCGACAACCCAATTCCTACTTTCCGCAGCGACCGCTGCACAAAATGGGGACTGGCACTTTGCACGCTGGGTATCATCGGACTGGGTATTGCAAGTATTGTATATCAATCAATCGATAAACTGTCGTTCGGAATTTAAACGGACTACACCTTTTCACCAAAGAAACGGTCTTGGTTTCATGTCAGTATCAATCGACATCAAAACCAAGACCGTTTCTTCTATATAAAAACCACTTTTATTAATGAGGAAGGAAGATATTCACCTGCCTCATTACCACTCTACCGGGCACAGCCCACCTCTTCCGTCACGATCACCCCGGGAATAGTAAACCAAAACCTTGATCCTTTTCCTTTTTCAGAATCAACACCAATCCGCCCACCTAATTGTTCAACGATGCTCTGACAGATAGAAAGTCCCAATCCTGTACCGTGTACAAAAGAATTAAGCTTCACGAAACGCTCAAAGATATGTGGCAACTGCTCTTTTTCAATACCGATGCCTGTATCTTCAACATAGAATTCCAATTCGCCATCTTTTAGTTTATATCCCACATGAATACTACCTTCAGAGGTAAATTTCATTGCATTGTTAACAAAATTAGAGATCACCTGATGTATACGGTTACGGTCACTAATGACATGACAAACCGGAAGGTGATTATCAAGTACCAGTTCCACCTCTTCTTTCGCTTTCATCCCCATAGAGCGGACAATATCCTCACATAACAGATTTACATCTACATCTCCGTTGGTAAACTCAAATGTACCCGCTTCAATCTTCGACAAATCGAGTATATCTGAAATTAATTGCAACAAAAGATCATTATTCTCACGTACAATCTTAATATACTCCTGACGTTCTGACAACTCTTCAGTTTCCACCAACAAATCGGAGAAACCGACAATGGCATTCAGCGGCGTACGGATTTCATGGCTCATATTGGCAAGGAAAGCACTTTTCAAACGATCCATCATCTCTGCTTTATCGCGTGCCTGAATCAATTCGGCTTCAGTCTCCTTCAATTCTGTAATGTCATAATTGATACCGATGATTTCTATTTCATTTTCCTCCGGTTTATAATTAGTGACCATCACATTACTACTCACCCAATTCCATTCATTCTTCGTTCCGGGACGACGAATACGCATCTCACCCTGAAAATGCCTTCTTTTTCCGTCTCTGACTTCATCATAAAAATCAAGGAAACGCTTACGGTCTTCAGGGTGCATTTGGGTATAAACACCCACAACCTCATCCAAAAGCGTATCTTCCTCCTCACCTAAATTCTTATACCACTGTTTTATAGCATATCCTTTGCGATTCAAGAGATTCAACTTGGCATAACCTACTTTTGCATAATCGGATATCATCAGGAAGAAATTCTCAAAATCACGGATACGATTCATTGCATCAATCCGTTCGGTATTATCAATACTTATTAATATATATCCGCTGAAGTTGCCCTCATTATCATACAATTTACTAACCTTCGAATACAGTTCTATCGCATTAGAACGATTTGTCTCATAATATCCCTCCGCCTGTTCAAAAGAATAATTAAGCCTAAAATCTACTAAATCTTCATTCCGTACACGATCACGTATGTTCTGCGGCACATTCGGATTATCAAAGAAGTTAACTCCGATCACATCCGACTTATTCACTACACCGAATATCTCCAAATCCTTATTATTCAGGTCTATCAAATAGCCATCCTTATCGTAGATCTCTACTCCTGCCGGAATATTAGCAAATATGTTCTGAAAGAGCTTCTCGCTACGGTCCAATGCCCGGTTAGCTTGTACCGATCCTGTAGAATCGAGGAACAAACCGACTATTTCATCTTTTCCGGGAGAATAAATAACCCAATGCGTATACCGTTCCGTTCTTGGAAAATATTCATCTTTCTCCCTATAAGAATTACTATCCAGTATTTCTTCCAGAAAATTAAGTTTTTGGAGATAGTCAGGATGCTTTTCAGATGCCAAAGAACCAATATACGACTCCAAAGGAAGCCCGAAAAAGGTTGAACTGACCTCATTCGCATCCGTCACCCGATAATCGCAAGGTTTATTATTCTCGTCACGGATAATGGACATACGTATATATCCCATCGGCATAAAATGAAACAGATTATTTAGGAAAGTCTGTTCACGGATTACCTTGTCCTTAGTTTTACGCAACTCGATACAGATATTTATAATATTTCCCAATGAGGAGAACCATTGAAAATCTTCATTACTCCAGTCATGGTAAGTCTCAACCAAATCAATCCCCATATATCCCCAAACGCGGTCGCCTGTCATCAAAGGAGTCACCATTAACGATTTGATTCCCTGAACTACAAGAATCTGATATTCATCAGGAGCCTCTTCTAATAACTGCTCCAGTGTATTTAAAATAATCGGCTTGCCCGATAATATCTGTTCACTCCACCATTTTGACTCACTGGCAGGCATGTCCTGCAGATTGTCTATCTCTGCCGATACCCCTTCAGAAACAACTTCGTAGATACAACTATGATGGGCATAAATTTCGTCGTATTCAAAAATATAAACACGTCCTTTTCCATTATAAAGATTCAGAATATCTCTCAAAATATCTGCGATACAAGATTCTACTGCCTCATCACGTAGGAAACGAAGCAACGATTGCGAAACAAAATTCTGACGACAAAGCAAATCATTCACACGCCTTAATGCATCCCTTTGATCTTCTTCCTTGGGAGCCTCAACGCGCTGGATTATTCCGAAAGCCTTATCACCTCCATCAACACCTGTACCCTTCTCACGAAAAGCCAGACGAGTATGCAACCAGACCTCGCCATATTTTGAATGAATAGGGAAAGTTTGTTCATAAAAGTCCTTATGGATAGAAGAATTTGCCCGGAACTCCTGGGCAATCTGCTTGCGATAATCTTCACGTATCAGGTTCAGAAAATCCGAAGTAGAGATGGTGTCGCCGTCCAATCCCAAAAGATCAGAAAGATAATCGGAACATAAATAATATCCTGCCGTTAAATCTACTTCCCACCACCCGATTTGTGCAAGAGAAGCCATTTTTCTGTATCGCTCGTTGTCTGTTTGCATATTTTGTATCATTGTAAAACAATAGGTTGACAAATATACAAAAAAGGTAATCACTCATACCATAAAGGAGCAAATAAAAAAGCTAAAAGAAGATTACGAAAATAAATAAATAGAATATGGGAGAATCTGTTTGCTACAAATTCTCCCACACCTCCTATTGAAAAATACGGACTCCGCTAACCTATATCTTATTATAATGAGGAAATATTATATCCAGTCCAAGTAAACAGGGATGCATCTGCACCAGTATTCGTAGTCGGCTCGGTAAATGTATTCAATGTACCGTTCAGCTTATTCTTAAAACTCAATGTATGGGTGATGCTGATGCTGGAAGCTGCACTTCCTGCCCCTTTACTGTCATTCATATCAATCAAATCGATTGTACCGCCGGAACCTTTGACAAGGGCATTGGTGATCGTAGCTTTTGCTCCACGACGGATTTTAATCACGTCTTGCATACGGTCTGCATTATCCGTTGTATTGGCAGCATTATTTACGATTGTCATATTTTCAACCGCAAAGTCTGACTGACGTAAATGATCCGGATAAATGCCATCCAAGTTACCATCTGCTTCAATGCCGCGCGGATCTGCTTCCGTACTAGTATAACCGCTTTCCCAAACACCATAGCAGTTTTTCAATTTACCGGAATATCCTTGAGTGAAGTCGAACATATCATCATCCGGGTTCACAGCCAACAGGTTGGTTACATTCACCGTACCGCCAAAGAATTCGATGGCATCATCCGCGCTCTCAAGAATGTAGATATTCTCGATCTTGGTACCGTTTCCAACACCGTTCAGTGTCAATCCGTTGTGCTCGATATCAGCAGTAGAGCGGGCACCGGCATAGCAGATTTTCACATAAGTCAGTGAACCGGAATTGTCATTATCAACATTACCACCGTATTTTAAGTTGTTGTCGATTTCCGTCAGACCTGTATCACTCTTATTGGCGTTCGAACCGGAAATCGGAGCTTTACCATTGATAATGATTCCTCCCCAATAGCCGGATGTAGGGGTTGTTGAATTGGCAGTGAAAACAATCGGTTTATCAGCTGTACCGTCAGCATAAAGTTTACCGCCTTGTGCTACCAGCAGATAACTGCTGAAACCTTCGCGAGCCTTAATTGTTGTTCCGGCAGGGATATTCAGACGGCCTCCATTTTCAATGACTACCGTTCCGTTCAGAATATATTCCTTAGCTTCCAGTGTCTGTTCTCCGGTCAGCGTGCCGGACAGGATATTTTCGCCCACAACAATAGAGCTACCGGTCCCACCGTTGTTTCCACCATCTCCGTTACCATCACCGTCTCCGTCACTATCACTGCTACATGCAGTTAATGTAAGTGTTGTTGCCATAACGGCAAACGTCATAAAGTTCACAAACAATCTTTTCATTTTGCTTTCATTATTAGTTAATAATCTTATTTCATCACCCGGCTTAGAATGTACACGACACTCCCAGGCTTATATTTATTCCTTTCTTATAATCATTCAATATCACCTTTTCCCCGTTTTCGTTCGCTTTGCGGCTTAACTTATAAGAGGGATTCAGCAGGTTGCGGGCTTTCAGGTTAAGCGAAAGATGCTTGTTCAGTTTGGCTTGGGACACAAAATCCAGTGTCAGTACTCCCTGCTCCATTATATCCTGATAGCCCTGTGTGCCAATGGTATATATCTTATCACTCACATAATTAAGTACCAATGTATTGACAAAACTGCGTTCTCCTTTCGTGAAGTTATGCGAGAGGTCGAAATTGACAATCCACGGTGCGGCTCCTTCCAGTTGCGAACCGGTGGTAACCGTTGCCAAAGGCATTTTTGCATTCGTGTAGATATAAGAGCCATTCAATCCCAAAGAGAGTTTATTCATTCCGTGCGCAGCATTACTCACCGGACGGACAAACAGATTCTTACGTATTTCTATCTCCACTCCTGCCACGGTTGCCTTATCCGCTATATTCTCATAAGAAAGATAACCTCCGGCGCTTGCCACTTCAATGCGGGATATCGGATTCTTAATCAATTTATAGAAAGCCGTAAGAGAAATCAACTCGGTCGGAGTGGGATTAAAGTCCCACTTCAGATCAAGGTTATAATTATCCGAAGGTTTCAGATTGGGGTTACCCTGACTGTTGAAGTTCACGCCGACATAACGGTAAGGAGATATTTCCTTTGCCTGCGGAAGCGTATATGTTTTACTAGCTCCCAGACGAAACGAGTTTTTATCATTCAGATTGTATTTGAGATTCAAGCTGGGCAGGAAATAATCTTTTTGGATGGTATTGTTTCCTTTAGAGCCTCCACGATTCACATTGTAATCCACTTCAATATCTACCTTGTCGTATTTCAGTCCCAGATTCACAATCCAACGGGGAGTAAACTGGTAGGTAGCCTCGGCATAAGCGGAATGAATATTCTTTTTTACGATATATTCATCTAAGTTCTTTTGTATCTTGAACCAGTCGGAAGCAAAGTTTTCCTGATTATAATAATCGTCAAGCGAGAAGTCGTCTAAAGAAGGGATGGCAGAAACATGTCCTACGGTCAGGTTATATTCCGTGGCTTTGAAGTTATCATCTACGAATCGGCCTGTATATCCGAAACGGACATTCGAAATCTCTTCTATATTATCTTTCAGACGATAGACCAAGCCTGCTTTTACATTCAAGTCGTCTTCATCTAAAGTTGAGAAATAGCGCTGTTGTGAGTTGCCCCTTAGCAACGTATAGCCGTCTTCCGCTTTAGTCAGGTTATTGATTCGACGATCTGGTTCATAGCCTTTCACCATATTATAGGAAGCACCTGCATCAAGACTTAATGATTTGGTCAATCCCCAGTTAGTCATTAGTTGGTTAACGATCAGCATATTGTCATTCGTTTGTTGGCGACGGGTGAATCCAAGGTTTTCATAGTCGTCACTAAAAATCGAGTTCTTGCCGTTGTAATCGCCCACCGACTGGGTATTGGCATGAATCATCATCAAATTATAACTGATGTGATGACGGTTCTGCATATCGAAATCCACATTGGCAAGTGCCAGTTGACTGATATTCTCCGCATACTTCTTTCCATTCATATCTTTGTAGACCGTACCGCTGGTAGTTGTATTACGTATGATTTCATCCGTATACTGATAGTCCGTCGTATGTCCGGCGGTCAGGAAGAAAGAAAACGGATTTTTGTCTTTTCCGACATAGAATCGTTTACCTCCGGAAATACTGTAACTCCGGTTGATTTGAAGATGTTGAGCGGAAGGGTCTAACTTATTTCTGAAGTTCCATGAGTTTTCATCGGCATGTTCGGTACGATTGGCAAAGCCCATGAAGTTCACTCCATCCTGTTTCAGAAAATCGGCTGCTACCGTTTGTGTATTCAAGCCACCGGAAATGCCGAATCCCAGATGACCGCTACCAATTAGTTCTTTGGATACAATATCAATGGTTGCCCCTCCGACATCGCTGCTGCCCCCCGCGTTGAATGCTTTCTTTACACCTACAGACTGAATAATGTCCGTACCGAAGAAATCAAGAGAGATATTCTTATATTCCGGGTCTTCGGAAGGAAGAGCAAATCCATTAAAAGTAGTTGCATTGTACCGGTCTCCCAATCCACGGACAAAGACATTTTTCACTCCGTCTTGTTTAGACACTCCGGCAACTTTCGTCACAGCACCTTCTGCATCCGAAACACCTTTGCGGGAAAGCTCCCTGACACCAACAGATTGTACGGCAATGACTGCTTTTTGCTGTTCGAGCAACAGCATATTCTCATTTTCCCTATTCTTCTTAGCTACAACCACCACATCGGCAAGTTCCTGTGCATCGGTTTCCAACTCCAGATTCAGTATCACCAGTTTTCCATTCTCCACACGCACTTTACGGCGCACTTCCGTTTTGTAACCTACATATTTAATCTCAATATCATACATACCTTCCAGAACGCCCATGCTGTTCAATTCGAAATTACCCTCCATATCGGTCACTGCTCCGGCTTGAGTTCCGAGCAAACGTATCGTAGCTCCTATCAAAGGTTCCTTGGATAGTTTGTCTTTCACAGCTCCTTTAATCTTGATATTGGCAGCCAATGCAGGAAGTACACACAACAGGCAAAAGAAGGCCGCCACTGAAAATCGGATAAGAAATAGTTTTTTCATCTAACTTTGCTCTACGTTTTAATTACGTCGGCAAAGATAGAGGGTGAGCATTACAACCGTAAGACGAAAAAAATACAATCTATTGAAAGAGTCATTGCAAGATGATGACAAGATGTTACAAACGTATTATCAATCAGTTACGCTATTAGTTTAACTTGTTTATAAGCAAATTTAAGACCGGAACTTCACTCTTTTATCTCTCATTATGCATAAAATTAATCGGCTGACAGTTGTGAGAAGGTGAAAATTTTGGCTGATAGTGTATTTCCACCCGCTTGTCGTCAAAGATATGTTTCACCGCTTTTCAATGCATTACGCAAAGAAACACCGATAGCTCCTTTCCCACTAAGTATATATCCAACGTTGGACTTTCTTAAAAAAAGAACAGGCATAATTGACTTGAAACTAAATATCATTATCTTTGTGAATGTTTCACGCTAAAAACAGATATGCGTCATGGAAGAGAATTTCAGAAGATATCCGATAGGAATACAGAACTTTGAAGATTTACGCAATAATGATTGTGTCTATGTTGATAAAACAGAATTGATTTATCGTTTGACTCATACAAATAAAGTCTATTTTCTAAGTCGTCCCCGACGCTTTGGGAAAAGTTTGCTGGTTTCTACACTAGAAGCTTATTTCCTGGGAAAAAAAGAACTGTTTCAAGGCTTGGCTATGGAGACTCTGGAAAAGGATTGGACGGTCTACCCGGTACTACACTTTGATTTTAGTGTGAGTAAATATATAACCGCTGATATGCTGTCAGCCGTTATTAACCGCCAATTGCTTTTATGGGAGAAAATTTATCAACGGGAAGAAGGAGAAACGACTTTCAGTTTACGTTTTGAAGGAATTATTCGTCGTGCTTACAAACAGACGGGTAAACAGGTGGTGGTATTAATAGATGAGTATGACTCACCAATGCTGGACAGCAATCATAATGATGAAGTTCAAAAGGAAATACGTAATATCATGCGGGATTTCTTTAGTCCACTGAAAGCCCAGGGACAGTATCTTCGCTTCTTATTATTGACAGGTATCAGCAAATTCAGCCAAATGAGTATCTTCAGCGAGTTGAATAACTTGCAGAATATCAGCATGAGGGATGATTACAGTGCTATCTGTGGCATCACCGAACAAGAACTGCGCACGCAATTGCAAATTGATATTGAACAAATGGCCCAAGCCAACAAGGAAACATACGAGGAAGCCTGTGTACATTTGAAACAACAATATGACGGTTATCATTTCAGTAAGAATTGTGTAGACATTTATAACCCATTTAGTCTATTCAATGCATTTGCGCAAAAGAGTTATGAGAATTTTTGGTTTTCGACTGGTACTCCCACTTTCCTGATAGATATTCTGCAAGAAAGCGATTTTGATATCCGGGAACTGGATAACACGACCGCCACCGCCGAACAGTTTGATGCACCTAGCAATAGAATCACCGATCCTCTTCCGGTGCTCTACCAAAGCGGTTATCTCACAATTAAGGGATATGATCCGGATTTCCAACTGTATACACTGGCTTATCCCAACAAAGAAGTAAGAAAAGGATTTATCGAATCGCTGATGCCCGCTTATGTGCATCTGCCTGCACGAGAGAATACATTTTATGTAGTGTCCTTTATTAAAGACTTGCGTATCGGTCATTTAGAGGAATGTCTGGAAAGACTGAAATCTTTCTTTGCGTCTATCCCGAATAAACTGAACAACAAGGAAGAGAAACATTACCAAACTATCTTTTATCTGTTTTTCCGGCTGATGGGACAGTATATAGATGTGGAAGTGGATACAGCCATTGGAAGAGCAGACGCGGTTGTGAAACTTCAAGATACCATCTATGTTTTTGAATTTAAAGTAGATGGTACACCCGAAGAAGCATTAACGCAGATTAACAGCAAAAAGTATGCTATTCCGTATCAGGCGGATCACAGGAAAATAGTTAAAGTAGGTGTAAACTTTGACAGTGCCACACGAACGATTGGTGAATGGAAGATAGAACTCGGGAGTTAATCACCGAGTTCATAAAAGAGAATGCGCTAAATCAATTTCTTTTTCTTCCGGTAGTTCTCACGAAACTCTTTAGGCGAACAACTCTTTTTCTTCTTGAAGATCCGGTTGAAATTGGAAAGGTTATTAAAACCGCACTCATAACAAATCTCAGCGATAGACATCGTAGAATCTACCAGCAACCGGGAAGCAAAGCCCAGCCGAATATCAATGATATAATCAGAAAGATTCTTGCCTGTACGCAGTTTGAAAAAGCGGCTGAATGACACATCCGTCATCCCAACCATATCAGCCAACTGCCCCAGACGTATTTCTTCCTGATAATGTGTATTGATGTACTCCTGCACTTTCTGCACACGCCGGCTGTCCGAATGAATATCTATCTTGGCAAAAGACGAACTGGACAAGGTACGCGCTTCTTCTTCAAAGAGAGAAAGTTCATACAGGATTGTCATAAACTTAATGACCGCATAAAATCCTTGCTTCTCGGAAGCAAGCGTATCCAGCAACGGATATATTTTGAGTATGGCAGACATCGGGAAACAAAGCCCTTTTTGTGCTTTATCCAGCATCCGGCGGATAGAGTCGAACTGATTCTTATTGATAAAGCTCTTGAAGAAAAGATCGGAAGAAAACTGAATCGTAATCTCCCGTATCTCTTTCGAATGGCAGTCGTTCTGTTCCCAGACGTGTTCCAAATCTTTTCCTGTTATCAATACCAAATCATAATCACCTATCACTTCGGAAGAGTCTCCTACAATCCGCCTTACTCCGGCTGCCTTTTCGGTGAAGTTCAATTCAAACTCGGAGTGGTTGTGTATAGGATAAGTGAATTCCGTTTTATAACGTTCCGCAATGTAAAAGCAATCCTTATCTGACAAAGGAGTGATTTCACGGATAATCTGGTTGGATAACGGTGTAGTCATAGTAATTACAATTTATAAGCGTTTTATCGTTTGATTAGTTTTCTATCTTTACCCCTATCTGATGCAGGTCTGCCCCCGACGGGTTTTGGAAGACACGCAAGTCGAATTCGGGAATAATGGCAAGCACATGATCGAAAACATCTGCCTGTATGCCTTCGTAGGCAACCCATACTTTATTGGCAGAAAAGAAATAAAGTTCCAACGGGATACCGGTTTCGGTAGGCTGAAGCTGACGTACCATGCAGGTCAGGTCTTGGTTGACAGTAGGCAGATTCTTCAGATAGTTAGTCAGATAGGCACGGAAAACTCCCAGGTTTGTTTGCCGGCGTCCATTCACTAACACAGAGTTGTCGATATGATGTTCCTTATTATATTCTTCCACTACCTTTTCCGTTTCATCCACATAGTCTTTCAACAGTTGTATCTTCCGGTATTTTGCCAACATCTCCGGTGTACAGAAATGCACACTGGTCATGTCTATATTGATGGAACGTTTCACACGACGTCCGCCGGATTCCTGCATTCCCTGCCAGTTTTGGAAAGAATCACTAATCAATAGATAAGGAGGAATGGTGGTGATGGTATTATCGAAGTTACGTATTTTTACGGTATTCAATGTTACTTCTATCACCGTACCGTCCGCACCGTATTTCGGCATCGTGATCCAATCGCCCACCTTCAGCATATTATTGGCGGAAAGCTGGATACCGGAGACAAATCCCATGATACTGTCCTTGAAAACTAACATCAGAACCGCAGCGGAAGCTCCCAATCCGGTCAGCAACACCACCGGACTTTGCTTTATCAGAATACTGATAATGATGATAGCTCCTATAAAGAAGAGAATGACTTGCGCTGTCTGCAAAAGCCCCTTCAAAGGTTTGTCTTTATATTGTTCACGCGCGCTATATACCAGATACACAGCCGTAAACAAAGCACTGACGAAGCGAAGAAAGACTGCAAGGATATAAATCATGCAAAGTCTTCGAAGAAAATCAAGCAAAGCAGAGTCTGCATGTTCGGGGAAAGCAATAGGAATAGATATATAAATCAATATAGGCGCCACCATCCTGCTGATGTTCACCATTACTTTATCATTAAATACAATATCATCCCAAGTAGCTTTTGTCTGTCTCACCAATTTAGCCACGGTACGCAGAATAATCTTGCGGCAAATCAGATTGGCCAGTAATGCTATTCCAATAATAAACAATAAGATGATAAAGTTATCAATCTTATCAGCCATAGCTTCATCCACTCCCATCGAGAGCAAAGCATGATTCACTTCTTGCATCACCACATTACCTGCTTCTTCCGGTTGCCCGTTTGCCAATGCCACACTCACTGTATCAACCACTTCTTTTACTTCTTTCATAAGCAATCGTCTCTCTCTTTTTTAGTTTTTCTTTTATTTATGATCTCTGTTTCTTTTCTTCTTTATTCTTTCCTTCTTCCAAATATTCACTGATATCCTGCCGTAGCCAATCATAATGGAAGAGCCTTTTGTAGGCTACATTCTTCTTGAGCATGATTTCTACGTTCACCTGGCTGTTCTGATAACAAGTCAGTTCGTTTTTGAACTGTTCATTGTGTTCGGCCAGCCGCTTGATTTCCTGTTCCCGTTCACGGCGCAATACGGTGCAGACTGGAATCAGTAGTTTCATTACCACATTATCCATCACATGGTGTCCCTGCATATACAAGTAAGTAGTTTCCGGCACCAAGCCCAGCTCTTTAAATTCAGTCCGCAATCCATTCACCTGATTGATGTTATGGGGAAATTTCTTTTTCAACTCTGCCAACTTCTGATTAACCCGTTGTTGAAGGGATTCCAGACTCTTTTCCGGATGCCGGAGATTAATCTCGCGCAAAGAAGTATAAGTATGGAAATCGTACATGGGGAAAGTGTAAGTATCCCGTTGGCGATAGAACCATACGTTCCAGAGGAAAAGCGGATATACTATTTCAGAGTACTTCTTCAGGTAGAAGTTGAAATCTAAAATGGAACGGTCATTCAACGTAGCCTGCACACATACTTCGTGAAGGCTTTCGGCAAAACAATGATAGTTTTCAATAGCATAGGTATAAGTCTGAAAAATATACCTGTTCCGATTGATTTTACGGGAAGTATTGGTAGCTCCCTGCAACAGGAAATCATAGTCACTGTCCACACAGGCAATCAGACTTCTCCCCAATTCGGCTGTATTCAGCGTGTTCATGAGTACCATCTTTTTTCCTTTTGCCAGGGAAGTGGCCGAAGGAAGCATCACTTGGAAATAGTGTTCGTCGTCTTCAAACTCTTCAAGCAATGTGCGCCAGAAAGCGATGTCGTCATAGCTTTCTACGTAAGCGATGATACGTCGGCGGGCTTTCTTCGGATAAAGCTTATGGGCGGCATTGAAATAAGAAGAAGTCAGATTATCTCGTAGTGAAGTTGCCATTTGTTCTATTACAGGTTACGAATTACAAATTACAGTTGGGAGAATCCTTGTCGAGCTTGTGCCCTACGGTGGTAGATATATCGCTTACTTCTGTCACGGCATCCAGCCAGCCTTCCATAATGACGGCAGGCGAATGGGTAGTCAGGATAATCTGCACATTCGGATTCAGTTCACGTATCATAGCAATCAGTTTCTGCTGCCATTCTATATGAAGGGAGGCTTCCGGCTCATCCATAAACAACACACAATGGCTGTTGTCCTGCACGAGTACGGTCAGCAGGATAACCAGCATTTGCTTTTCACCGGACGACAGTTTATAAGGGAATAATAGTTCGCCATCCTGATAGAAAGCGATATCGTTCCGTTTCCGGTCTATCTTTTTGCGTGTATAGCTGAACAGTTCGTCAATCATATCCTGAAAACGACGTTTGGCTACAGATAATGTAGCTGCTTTACGACGCTCTTCTTCATCAGTGCTGGAAAGCATTTCAATCATCTTATTACCAATGTTGACCTGATAATCGAGGTAACGGCGTTGCAAGAGATAGAGTTGCCAGTCCAGTTCAGACTTTACATTCTTGTCGGCCATGCGGGCTGTGAAGTCACCCATAATCAGGGGACGGTCGTAGCTTCGGATGACGTCATAAGGAATATAGGTTGCCTGGGGATTGTCGAAAAAGAGACGCACTCCGTTCTTCTCGTCACTTTTCATTTCACCGGAAAGTTCTTCGAGGTATCCCACCGAACGGTTCAGAATGGTAGTCTTCCCCACTCCGTTGATGCCGGAGAGGATGTTCACATCGGGACGCAAATCCCATCCTATATTAAAGCGTTCCCATAGTCCGTGTATCTCGATACGACGGATATAATTGGCTTGTTGTTCCATAATATTCAAGTTTAATCAAGGCAAATATAAACAAATCATACGATAAAAGACTACCTTTGCAACCGTTTTCTCTATTTGATTGTTAATGATATCAGAGATATGGTAAAATAAATAGTATCAACATGGACAAAAGTAAGAACCTGTATGGTCATTTGTTTGCGCTTACAGCAAACGTTATGTGGGGATTAATGTCTCCCATCGGTAAGTCGGCTCTTCAAGAGTTTTCTCCAATTTCTGTCACTACATTCCGCATGGTGGGGGCAGCAGCCGCTTTCTGGATCCTTTCCATGTTTTGCAAACAGGAACATGTGAATCATCAAGATATGCTGAAAATCTTCTTTGCTTCACTGTTTGCGCTAGTATTCAATCAAGGAGTGTTTATCTTCGGACTTTCTATGACTTCTCCTATTGATGCTTCTATCGTAACTACCACTCTACCGATTGTAACAATGGTTGTAGCGGCCATTTACTTGAAAGAACCTATTACCAATAAGAAAGTACTGGGAATTTTTATAGGTGCTATGGGAGCGCTCATTCTCATTATGAGTAGCCAGGCAGGAAGCAACGGAAATGGAAGCCTGATTGGCGACTTGCTTTGTCTCGTTGCGCAAATCAGTTTTTCCATATACCTGACTGTATTCAAAGGATTGTCTCAACGATATTCGGCAGTAACGATTAATAAATGGATGTTCATATATGCTTCAATGTGTTACATTCCGTTCTCCTATTATGATATTTCTACGATTCAATGGACTTCTGTTTCCACTGTCGCCATTCTACAGGTACTTTATGTCGTATTAGGAGGTAGCTTCCTCGCGTATCTCTGCATTATGACTGCACAGAGGCTGCTCCGTCCTACGGTAGTCAGTATGTACAATTATATGCAACCGATCGTGGCTACGATTGCGGCAATCGCGATGGGTATCGGAAGTTTCGGCTGGGAGAAAGGAATCGCTATCGCGCTCGTATTCCTGGGAGTATATATTGTGACTCAAAGTAAATCAAGAGCTGATCTTGAAAAAGCAGAAAAGCCTCATTAATAGTACAAGCGGGTAGAAAGACTGACGTTTCCTACCCGCTTATGCTAAATGTATTCTTTAAGAATCAGAATCTTATTATCATTTAAAGTCTTATTTCAAATCCTCAAAATAAGTATCGAGCAGACTTCTTGCAGCTATAAACGAAGTCAGGTTGCCTTTCAATACCTGCTGTTCTTTTTCTAAGAGCATTGTTTCAATCTTCGGATTATGATAAAAGCTGTCACGAAGTTGTTCATTGATGCTTTCATACATCCAATATTTACTTTGCTCGTTGCGACGATATTCAAAATAGCCGTTTTCTTTTACGAAGTCAATGTATTCGTAAATCATATCCCAGACCTCCTTTACTCCCAGGTTATAAAAACCGGAGTAAGTCAATACTTTGGGAATCCATCCGGATTCAGGTGCAGGAAACAGATGCAATGCATTACGGAATTGAGTGGCAGCCAACTTGGCACGTTCCAGATTATCTCCATCGGCCTTATTGATAACGATACCATCCGCCATCTCCATAATACCACGCTTAATCCCTTGCAGTTCATCGCCCGTACCGGACAACTGAATCAACAGGAAAAAATCAACCATCGAGTGAACAGCCGTTTCGCTCTGTCCCACTCCTACTGTTTCCACAAAAATTTTATCAAATCCGGCAGCCTCACAAAGAATAATCGTTTCACGTGTTTTGCGTGCCACTCCTCCCAAAGAACCGGCTGACGGGCTAGGGCGGATGAACGATTTAGGATGTACGGAAAGCTGCTCCATACGGGTTTTATCTCCCAAGATACTGCCTTTACTACGCTCACTGCTAGGGTCGATGGCCAATACCGCCAGTTTACCCCCCTTTTCGAGCACGTGCAGACCGAATACATCTATGGATGTACTCTTTCCCGCACCGGGAACGCCGCTGACACCAATCCGTATCGAATTACCGGAAAATGGCAGACACTTCTCAATGATTTCCTGTGAGACAGCCTGATGTTCAGGCTTTACGCTTTCCACCAATGTCACAGCCTGACTCAATATAGTGACATCACCTTTTACGATACCTTCTACAAACTCTGCTACTGAAAGTTGGCGTTTCTTAGGTTTCCGCTTTAAGTAGGGATTCACAGATGAGGGTTGCTCAATGCCTTTATTGACAACAAGCCCCTTATATTCTTCACTATTTTCAGGATGTTCCATAATCATAGGATTTAGCGTTTGATATTGATTTCGACTTTCGGGCGTAACGGATCATTTGTTATCATCAGGATACGTAAATGATGCTTCTTATTACCTACGTCACGCTTACGAATAGTTACTTTGAGCTTCGTCATTCCATCCGGAGGAAGGACTGTCTTCTTCAGGCTCACTCCTACCGATGAATTGAATACCTGCAACTTACTGATGACTAACGGAGTCTTTCCGGAATTAGCTATCAATATATCATGGCTTACCTTATTCTTCTTTATCAACGGGATACTAAGATCAATATCCGTTTCCGAAATGTGCATGGCAGGAGCGTTCAAAGAATCTTTTTCCGTCATACGTGAGAAGTCGGGAAGAAGAATGGCCGAAACCGGTATTTCATTATCTTCGCTCACCTTATCACCGGAGAAACGGGAAAGGTAGACAGAAGTCTGTGTCAATCCGTAATCTTTTAGCTGGCTTGCATCCAGCGTCAGTTTGATAGTTCCTTTCTTGCCTTTCAACAAGACTTTGGGTTCCGCTTCCATTTTCAGATAAGGAGGCAGATGCATCAATACCGGTTCGTAAGGACGATCCGAAAGATTGGCGATATCAAAGGTCAATGAAGGCTGCTGTCCGCGATAGACATCGGGGAAAGCAAACTCATCACGATCTAAACGAATATTTCCGATTGTATAAGGAAGTAGCTTTGTATAATCTTTTATTTCCTGCACTACTTCACCGGTAAACTTCAGATAGACCAAGCTCGGACTGGCATTGCTATATATTCCTATCGACTTTTCAAAATGTCCTAACGCTTTTGCGTCAAAAGAAGCTTTTACGACTCCTTTTCCTCCCGGAGCAATCGGTTCTTTGGTCCAGTCGGCCACGGCACAGGCACAAGAGGTTGTGACGTTGGTCAGTACCAATGGCTGGTTTCCCGTGTTAGTGATGGTATATTCCACTGTCACCGGACGTTTCCACTCAATTTGTCCGAAGTTATGTGTCTCTTTATTTGAAGAGATACGAGGTTGGGCAACGGCTGCCAAAGCGACAGTAAGTAAAGATAATATAGATAGTAAACTACGTTTCATGCGATATTTTTTATTTTGGTGCACAAATGTAGGGGTTTTAGATGAGTTTTTCACCACAGATTACACAGATTAACACAGATTGGGAAAAGACTTTACTTAATAGCAGTCCTTGTAAGCCCCTGTTTATAAGAAAAAAGTTCCTCACCGACGAAGGATGCCTTCCTCGGTGAGGAACACCCTCTTCATCGGTGAGGAACGCCTCGCTCGTCGGTGAGAATAAAAATCCCCTGCCGGAACTATTTAATAATAATTGTCATCGAAGCAGAATGCGAAGCGTATTCCGGTGCATAAGCACACTGCATAGTTGCCAAACCTGTTTCGTAAGTTCCTGCACGACTGACACGGTAACTATATTCCAACACGTATACACCCTTTCCTAAATGATCGAAGAAGAAATTAGTCGATGCATCTTTGATGTCTACGTAATAGCCAAGCCCGTTGTTCCAACGATAACCGGAGATACTGCCGATCGGTTCGAAACAAGCGCCCCGCTGATCTTTCAACTGTACAAAGTCCATCGGACGGTCTACGCGGATGCTCAAACGGGAAACGACTTTATCACCTACCTGAAGAACCGTTTTGGCAGTAATAGGCTGTAATTGAGGCACGTTATTCATCGTACGCTCCACATACAACTGTTTCTCAACATTCAGGTCGCCGCCCTGTTGTTTCACATCACTGACAGGAGATTCAAATTCTGCATACACAGCTCCCCAAGCAATACCCGGATTTCTCTTTTCCACTTCAATCTTGCGGGCATCCACCACATTCTTCTGTGTGAAAGAACGTTTGATATATCCCAATCCAGGAACAGTCGTTTTACTTGGACTAACAGTTTCCAGCACTTCATTAGCAATCACAATCCGTACATCTCCCTGATTGTCGAGTAAATTAGCGCCCTTCATCAGCAATGCAAATACCGCATCGGCAGTAGCTACCGGAGAATTCCACTGTTGTGTCTGCTTTTGCTTCAACAACCAAAGTTTCATTTCTTCCACTGTATCGGTATTGCCACCTGTCTGTTCCAGCGCTTCCATCACATCTACATGAGCCTGCATCTGCATTCCGCCCCATGTATATGGATTCTCGTTGAAAGCAAAGAACATTCCCTGTTCATCTGTCTTCGTCAGATGTTCTTTCAGAGAAGCGACAAATTCCTGCGCTTCCTTCTTGCGTCCGGCTTTATCAAGCACAATGGCGGCAATCGCTTTTGTATCCATCGAAGGAGAAGTCAGCAATTCTCCTACCTTAGAAAGATAATAGGTATAAGCCGCTTTATTGGCTGCGGGTACCTGCTCTCCCGAAATAGCGATGAGATACAAATATTGCAGAATACTGCCCGAAACGCCAGTAAACTTCACACCGTCTTTCTGTGCTTTCAGGATTTCCTTATACTCGTCCAAAGCTGATTGATGAAGGTAAGCGAAAGCCTTCTGTTGCAAGGAAAGAGCCGATCCGCTTAATTTCTCACCTGTCAGCATAGCCAGACGGGCATTCAGTTCGGCGATATAGGTAGTTACAGATCGACTCCCGTTCATTCCTTTATACCAGGACCATGCCCCATTTGAGTTCTGTAACTCCTGCAATCGAGTCAAAGCTGCGATATTATTACTACGGATGTTATTCAAATCAAACAAGGTGGCGATGCGCTCTTTCTGTTGCTCTTCCGTCTGTGCTTCGAGTACCCAGGGAGACTCGGACAAAATGATATTCTTCACTTCCTGATTCTTTTGCAGATTGCTCAAGAACGTTTCTTTCGTACCTCCTTGCAGTTTCCAACTTTCAAATACCGCTTTGATCTTCGGCTGACTGTTCATGATAAACGAAGCCAATGTATTGGCATAGTAGGCAGTAGCCCAGGAAATAGCGTTATTACTTGTCGGAAGACTCAATGAAGGCAATGCCTGAACGGCATACCAAGCCGGGTTTCCTGTAAATTCAACAGTTAGTTTACGATCTGTGGCTGTTTTACTTTGTTGATTGAACAGATGATCGAGTGAGAAAGTACGGGTTTCTTCTCCACGCACTGGCATTGGAAGTGTCTCCACCAAATGCTCTTTATTGCTAAGAACCGGAAGCAACTGTTGTTCTCCATCGCTGAAAGTACCACTGTCGGCAATCATCCGGCATCCCACTATTTCGTATTTATCACTAACGATAAACTGGAAGTCCACACCCATTGTCTTTCCGGCAGCAAGGCTGAATTTCTGTTTTTGTGTACTGATAACCTTCTCTGTCATCGGGTCAAAAAGGACCAGACTGACCGTTCCGGCTTGCGGCTTACCAGTCATATTAGAGATAGAAGCTGCCAGAGAAGTCTTATCACCCACACGCACAAAACGAGGGAGATTAGGAGTCAGCATAAATTCTTTGCTTGTGGTAGCTTCGCCATCCAATGTTCCCGTCAACATTCCCTTTGTATGAGAATATCCACGGAAGTTCCAACGCGTCAGACTTTCAGGCATCGTGAATGAGAAAGAGATCTCTCCCTGTTCATTGGTGCGAAGTTGAGGATAGAAGAATGCTGTTTCTGCTAAATTGGTACGCAAGTCAGCAGATGCTTCGGGAAGCATTTCGTTGTCAGATGCCTCATCCGCTTTTTCTCCCGTGGGTATCATTTCCGATTGAAATTCAACATTAGTCATGGCATCAGCAGCCATAGCCGATTTCATCTTTGGCGCATTACTCCTTAAAGTTGCAACGTCCAATGTCGAAACGCTACCTGTCACCGTCAACTTTCTCGTCGAGCCATATCCTCTCACTATTACTTCACCCAAATCTCTTCCATTATTATAATAGTCCGATAGCATCACAAAATGGTCATACTCCAGTGATGGCACTTTGAGACTCTTCGTATTCCACCAGTAGTTGAATGAATTATTGCCGGAATATCCACTCATCCAGTTAGAATATGGGACAATCTGGTTATAATAGATTTGGAAATTCTGTTGCCGATTCCATATTTTATCCAAGGAAGCATCATACATCGTTGCCAGCATTTCCGCGTTAGCAGCTTGTCCTTGCGGCGTTTTAATCGTCAGCTTCCATTCTTCCTTTTGTCCCGGACGCAATTTATCACGGAACACTTCCCACTTCATAGTCAGTGTCTTATCAGGAATCCGTTTGGTCAGCCGCACCTGTTCCTGATAAACCTGTCCGTCCCTCACCATACAGAGATTCACAAAGACACCATCCCCATAACTTTCCCGATATGGATACTCGAAACGTACAATCGTATCTGACAAATTCAACGTCTTGCTCTCCAGCAATTTATCACCGGAAAATACATTCATCATCACATAAGCATCTTTTTTCGACGTACCGAAACAGAACACGGCCGGATGGGCAGCATCAAATTCCGTATTTGCACCATAGAACCACATCGTCGTTTCTACAGGCGGACGTTTGTCCTCAACAGAGAAAAGAATCGTGTTGGTGTCAGCAGTCACTTCCTTGCCCTGATTATCTTTCACTGATGCTTTCAGCACATAAGGTCCCGATGGAAGATTCTTCCAGTCGAGCGTCATGTCTTCATTAGAAGTAAAGGTTCCCGTTGCAACCGGTTTCTCTTCCAACTGCTTAAAGTCCTTGTCTTTGGCAGGGTACAAGTAATAATTCCCCTTCACCTCCACAGGTTGTCCATTCAGGTTCTGCACTTTAAACATTGTTTCGAAGGGTTGATCCTTGCAAGTCTTATCTTGCAATTCCACCTGCAAAATCAACGAACGGTTTCCTGCCGAAATCACGTCCGTAGAAGATTGTGTTTCACCTGCCACATTGGTAACAGTGGCCTCAATGGAATAACGATAATATACCTTATCATTATTCTTATAAGAGTCACTTTCCTGCAAACGAACCGGTATCGTGAATTCTCCATTCTCATTGGCCATCACTTCACCGGAAGCAATCTGCACAGATTCCGCAAACCGCCAAAGGCTGTATGCAGAACGCTTTACCGTATATTTCACCGGAAGATCCTGAAGCAGCACACCACTATAAGATTGTACCTTACCCTTCACCTGTACCTCATCACCCAGTTTGTAACTTCCTTGTTGCTTTTCAAAAGTGATATCAAATGTCGGACGTTTATAATCTTCTACCCGAATGCCTGTATGGTCTCTTCCCGCTTTCAAAGAAAACATTCCGTTCAAACAGGCCGAAGGCAATGCGAAATCGGTGGTAAACGAACCGAACTCATTGGTACGTACCGACTTCTGCCCTACTTCCTGATTGTTTACATCCAATAAAGTCACCGTATATTCCTTGTTCGGAAGTACATTCGCCGTATCCGATTGTTGAGAATAAGCAATTCCCTTCACATACACAGTCTGTCCGGGACGATACAAAGAACGGTCGGTCAATAAAGTCATATTTTCAGTCACTTTATCTTCGTCGCCGTAATATCCGTAACTTCCTGCATAAATGCCTTGTTTCGGCATTGCCGTATCCGTCCCCTTGGAAGCTTTCAGATAGCGGTATTCGGATTTCCAGGGAAATACGACCTTACCCTCTTCGTTTGTCGTAAACTCCTGCAACACTTTTTCGTCATTACTGTACATCGTCACTTTCGCATGGGGAATAGGATACCCTGTCTGTCCATCCAGCGTCACCACTTGATACTGTTTGTCCGGCAAACGGCATGTCAGCACTTTGAAACGTGTTACATCAAACTTGCTTTCACTATCTCTCTTCGCACGAATATCCGGTATGATACGCATCACGTAAGATCCAAGTTCAGGAGCTTTGAATGTAAACACAGTGTCCTGCGTCTGATAATCTTTCGGACGAAGCACAGCGTAATGTTGTTCCTTTATCAGTTTCTTCGCCTGATAAAGACGGACAGTGAAACCATCCAGATTTTTGTGTGAGACCCTTAATTCTATCTCTTCGTTCGGAAAAGCCAAATCGGATGCATTAACATTCAAATAAGGAGCCAATATCTCTTCCCGAAGATTCTTCAAAGCATTGATTCTGCGATAGCCTGGATAAAGGCGGATTGCCTCATCGCAAAGCTGCAATGCATTGAGCTGCTGTTGTTTTCCAATAGTATACCGGGCTTCTGCCAAATAGACTTCGGCACAGATCGGTTCGGAAGCATACTTGCTTTTCAATGTGTTCAAAGCTTTCAGATAAGTATCTTCCGTCAGTACCGGAAGTTCGCCCTTAGCCTGCAGAGGTCGAATATTCCGATCAGCATTCCATCTCCATTCCAGGTAGTTAAGTGCTGTCAACACATAACCTTCTTTTAATCCGGTTGCTTTATAAGCGGAAATCATTTTCCCATAAATAGCTATTATATCTTGTTTGACCGGATTCACAGTACCGTCATTAGTAATCCTGTTACCCAATTCTTCCACCCGTTGCAGTGCTTCAATGCTACGGGAAGCCAATAAATGATACATATCATGGTGATAGTATTCGCTCGTTTCCCCCAGTTTTACAAAAGGAATATAGCCGCGTGAGGACGTTTTGAGCAGCAATACAGAATCGGCCAATGCCTCCTTTATATTTGTCCGCACTTTTTCGATGAACATATTGGCTGTCCATTCACGCATATCGGTAGCAGGTGTCTGGTCTACGATTTCTGTCCGTTGGCGGAGTTGCCACTGATTGCTGGCTGCATAATCTGCATAGATTCCCGCTATCAAAGAGTGTAGGATGGCGCGATCCATTGGTTGGTCAGTCTGTTTCACCCATTGTTCCAGTCCTTTCAAATCAGCGTAAAGACTGTCGGGATTCAACATTTCCCGATATTTCATCCGCCACGTATATGCTTTGAGCATTTGTGGAGAGTTTTTCTCTTTTTCCCCTTTCTGATAAATCTCATCAGTCAGTTTTATCACAGTCTTAGGCAAGCTCTTTTTCTCCGCTTGCTCCACTTCTTTCCATAATTTGTCGAAAGTTTGTGCCTGTACCGCCGGAATCACTCCCAACCATAGCAGCACCATCATACAAATTTGCTTTACTTTCATAATCTTTCTAGTTTAAGTTTGCTATAAGTCTCACTCTTATAAATAACAAAGTAAGGAAATAAAGTTTAAAGATTTGTACTTTTTAGCTTAAAAAAAGCTTTTATCAAGCTATCAGCCCCATACCATATTGTATAAACATTAGCCTATTAATCAACTCGCTCTGGAATAAAATAAAAAGTCCAAAAACTGCCACTCGGTTTATTATTTAATTGAAAAGTTTATCTTCTGCAATAAGATTCACCTATCTCTTACAAGTTCATAAATGCAAAAGTATCTTGCACCTTACACTAAACCAGCGATAGTCAACTGATATACAAGTATTTGAAGCAGTGCAAGATACCGTTGCAGATGCGTGCAAGATAGAGGTATCTTACACACTGTCTCGTTTATAAGAATCCGGGCATATTCATAGAAGACACTCAATAATTTGCAGCACCTCTACATAAAATGACTTGTTCATGCCGGTGAATAAGCTGTTTTATGCCTTGAGACCAACAGTTTCAAGTAATGAAACTACCAGTTTCACACCGGAAAACTAAGTGTTTCAAGCGTATGAAACAAACTGTTCACAAGCTTGAAACTGATTTTCCCCTATGGAGAAGCCAATCGAAACCTTACGGAATACAATTAATTCATCCGTATCTATTATCTCGTTCAGCCTGTTATTCCAGATAATATTACGCCAGTTATCAGACACAAATACATCATCTTTCATGTATTAGTACCAGACAAATCAGCATACAACTTACTATAAATCAACTATTAAGCACTTATTACAGGTATAATTGTAGGGTGAGAGTAAAAATTACCCTCACCCTACAATCACAGTTACCCTCACCCTTTGTAACATCGATGAACAAAGGCTTTCAAGTGATTCGGTGAGGGTGTGATAGTAAAATCAGCCAAACTCGCATGTGATACATTCCAGCCCAAGTGGCAAAAGACAGTGTACCCAAACACAGAAATTAAAGGAGGAACTGATACTGAAACAGATCCCCCGCCACAGTTGTTAGCTAAAACAACTCTATATAAAATTTTAGATATAAAAAATGGGGATATCGTATTTAATAACGTATCCCCACTCTAAACTTAGTTAATGTACTTGTTCTCATTTCTCAATTCTGTACCCCCATGAAAGCATTTCATTACGACCTACTTCACTAAGGATTTTTCTAACTAAAGAACCCATTTTCTTTGCCATAATCTTTAAATCTTTTAAATTACTAATTCCTGAAAACTAAAAATAAAACTTACTTGTTTGGTTTGGTATTAATTGTTGAATATCCCCAAACATGTACATCGGCTTCGCCGATCTTTCTAAACAATCTTTTTAAACTTTTCATTTTGTTATCCTCCTAATTACATGTTTTACAACACAAAAATACAGCCTTTGTTTATACATTGATCTAAAAAAGAGAGAAATTTATGTTTTATAGCATATTTCTTGATTTGCATCAATTGATTTATTTGTTATAAAGCAGAATTGTAATATACGCTGCAATAAATATGAAAAAAAGGCACAGATGAAATATCATCCGTGCCTTCACTATGGTCACCTATTATATAATAGGAGAATATTTATATAAAGAGAAATACGTTATTTCATTGGAGTTTGCTCCAAAGTTGCCACCAGGAAGTCATAGAACTTCTGTACGGTAGGAATCAACGCTCTTTCGTCCGGTGAATGCGGTGAACGCAAAGTCGGACCAAAAGAAATCATGTCCAATCCCGGAATAATAGCACCGATAATACCACATTCCAAGCCAGCGTGAATCACTTTCACTGCAGGTTCTACACCAAACTGTTGTTTATAGGATGACTTCATCGCATGCAAAATCGGAGAATTTACATCAGGTTGCCAACCGGAATATCCGCCTGCCATCTCTACCTTCATCCCTGCCATAGAGAAACAAGACTCCAGGCTGGTAGTCAGATATTCTTTCATGCTATCGCTTGAACTGCGAGCCAGAATCTTAATGGCTGCCTTTCCTTCACCAATCGTTATAATAGCAAGGTTGGAAGAAGTTTCTACCGTATCTGGAACAGTAGGGATCATACGTGTCACACCGTTCTGACAAGCAAAGATTGCATCAATCAGATTGTCCTGAATTTCTTCAGGTACTTCACCGGCAGGAAGTTCTACACGTTCAGCCGTAAAACTGATCGGAGTTTCAATAGCTGAATATTCTTCGTTGAACAGGTTTTCGCAGTATTTCACCAAGCCCAGCAGTTCTTCTTCATTTTCAGCCGGAATGGCAATAACCGCATGTGCTTCACGTGGGATAGCATTACGCATATTACCACCTTCCCAGCTAGCCAAACGGGCTTCATAGCTGGCAACCGCCTCACGAACGAAACGAACCAGCAACTTATTGGCATTGGCACGTCCTTCATTGATTTCCAATCCCGAATGTCCGCCGCGTAATCCTTTCAAAGTAACTTTCACTGCGATATCTCCTGCTTCGGGAGCTACTTCCTTATATTCCAGGGTAGCAGTTACATCCATACCTCCAGCACAACCAATATACAACTCGCCTTCATCTTCCGAATCCAGATTCAAAAGAATCTCTCCGTTCAGTGTACCCGGTTTCAAGCCGAACGCACCGTACATGCCGGTTTCTTCGTCTTTCGTGATAAGAGCTTCCAAAGGACCGTGTTTCAGGTCTTTTGCTTCCAACACGGCCATAATAGCAGCTACACCCAGTCCGTTGTCTGCACCCAGAGTAGTGCCTTTTGCTTTTACCCAGTCACCGTCTATATAAGTTTCAATCGGATCTTTTTCAAAATCGTGTACAGTATCGTTGTTCTTCTGCGGAACCATATCCATGTGCGCCTGAAGAATCACACCTTTCCGGTTTTCCATACCCGGAGTGGCAGGTTTACGGATAATCACATTACCTGCTTCGTCTACAAAAGACTCCAGCCCCAGCTCTTTTCCGAAACCTAAAAGAAATGCTGTAATCTTTTCCATGTGTCCTGACGGACGGGGAATCTGTGTCAACGAATAAAAATGCTTCCACACGTTCTGTGGAGCTAAAGAAAGAATGGTACTCATAATAAATATTTTAAAACTATTTTAAATCTGATAATTAAACAGTGCCAAGTTATGGAAAAGTTTTCAGATGACAAAGGAGGTTGGCAAAAACATGTAAGAATATACACTTTTAGCTAAAAATTTACGCCCGATGTCTATTGGTGAACGGCAGAGCAGCCAAGCCGTACACACCCAATAAAACAACCAAAAAGGTTTGAATACCGTGTACAATCAGGGCAAATATTCCGGCATCCGTCACGTTTACTCCATAAAGCATCATCATAGAAATGATGGCAAAATGCCAGGGTCCCGCTCCGTTAGGGGTAGGCACAATTACGGCAAACGTGCCGCCGACAAACATGACCAATGCCGCAAGGATACCCAAATGTGCCGTAAAGGCAAAGCAATAGAATGTAAAATAGAAATGGAGAAAGTAACAAGCCCAAATAGCCAGTGTATAAAAAATAAAGAGGGGAATGTTGCGCACGCCTTTTAAAGACATAATTCCTTCCCATATATTCAATACAAATCCTTTCACCCGTTCATAGAAGAACAGCGTTTTTCTTAAATAATAAAGAAGTATCACCACACCAATAAAACAAAACAGAATGATATAAAACCATACCGAAGTCAAAAGGTGGATTAATGAAGGGATTTTCGTTCCGGTCTGCTGAAGGAAAGTGACGAATATCGGTAATTGGAGCAATACAGTGATGCCTGTGATGAGGAGAATAGTCAACGTATCGACCAACCGCTCCGTAACGACTGTTCCCAACGACTTGGCAAACGAGACATTATCATATTTCGCCAACACTCCGCAACGGCTCACCTCCCCGATCCGGGGAACCACCAGACTGGCAGCGTATGAAATGAAGATAGCATTCACGCAATCGCTCTTTTTCGGGAAAGCGTCCAACGGTTCCAATGTTTGTCTCCACCGCCAACCACGAAAGACTTGTGCAAACACTCCGAACAATAACGAGAAGAGCATCCACCACCAATTTGTACCGTGTAACAACACATCGCCCGCTTTTGTAAAATCAAAGTCGCGATATACCCAGAATAAGATAAAGCCGCCTAAAACAACCGGTAATATCAGTTTCAGCGTCTTTTTTAATAGTTTCTTCATCCTTAATTCTTCATTAGCTTCGCTGACACATCATTTATTTTTTAATAAATAGTGGTACGTTCTTCATTTAAAAGAATTACCTTTGTCAGCTGCAAAAGTAATTATTTAGTTGGTAAATGAAATTAGTAAAGCCTAAAAAGTTTCTCGGACAACACTTTCTGAAAGATCTGAAAGTTGCGCAAGATATTGCCGATACAGTCGACACCTTCCCCGAACTGCCTATTTTAGAGGTGGGGCCGGGTATGGGAGTATTGACCCAGTTTCTAGTAAAGAAAGACCGATTGGTAAAGGTCGTAGAAGTTGACTATGAGTCGGTTGCTTATCTTCGCGAAGCCTATCCGTCACTGGAAGACCACATCATCGAGGATGACTTCTTGAAAATGAATCTTCACCGGTTGTTCGACGGGAAGCCTTTCGTACTGACTGGTAATTACCCGTATAATATTTCCAGCCAAATCTTTTTCAAGATGCTGGACAACAAAGATATCGTCCCCTGTTGCACGGGAATGATTCAAAAAGAGGTAGCCGAACGTATTGCAGCCGGACCGGGCAGCAAGACATACGGTATCCTTAGCGTATTGATACAGGCATGGTATAAAGTGGAATATTTGTTCACTGTCAGCGAACACGTGTTCAATCCGCCTCCCAAAGTGAAAAGTGCTGTTATCCGTATGACACGCAACGAGACTAAAGAGTTGGGATGCGACGAAAAACTGTTCAAGCAAGTAGTGAAAACGACCTTCAACCAGCGACGGAAAACATTGCGCAACTCCATCAAACCTATTTTAGGCAAAGATTGTCCGCTCACGGAGGACATCTTATTTAATAAACGCCCGGAACAACTATCGGTAGCCGAATTTATCGATCTGACCAATAAAGTGGAAGAAGCATTAAAGACAGCCGGCAACGCCCAATAATTGGCGGGCAACAGTGAGCAGAGAACTGGATTTTGTAATTCGTAATTTGTAATTGACAACGATGAACGAGGAATACATTGACAACGTTAAACACCTTATTGAGCAAAAAGACGCCGACAAGGTAAAAGGTCTTCTCATCGACCTCCATCCGGCCGACATCGCCGAATTGTGCAATGACCTGAATGCGGAAGAGGCTAAGTTCGTCTATCGCCTGCTCGATAACGAAATTGCCGCCGACGTGCTTGTCGAAATGGACGAAGATGCTCGTAAAGAGCTGCTCGAAATGCTTCCTTCGGAGACAATCGCCAAACGCTTCGTTGACTACATGGACACGGATGATGCCGTAGACCTGATGCGTGAACTCGATGAAGACAAGCAGGAAGAGGTTCTTTCGCACATCGAGGACATCGAACAGGCAGGAGACATCGTCGACTTGTTGAAATACGACGAAAATACCGCCGGTGGTTTGATGGGTACGGAAATGGTACTTGTCAACGAAAACTGGAGTATGCCCGAATGTCTGAAAGAGATGCGGCAACAGGCGGAAGAACTGGACGAAATCTATTATGTATATGTCATTGACGATGACGAACGTCTGCGAGGTATCTTCCCGCTCAAAAAGATGATTACTTCCCCTTCTGTATCGAAAGTGAAACACGTGATGCAGAAAGATCCGATTTCGGTACACGTAGATACTCCCATTGACGAGGTAGTACAGGCGATTGAGAAGTATGACTTGGTGGCTATCCCCGTTGTCGACAGTATCGGTCGGCTTGTGGGACAAATCACCGTCGACGACGTCATGGATGAAGTCCGTGAGCAGTCGGAACGTGACTATCAGTTGGCATCCGGTCTTTCGCAGGACGTAGAAACAGACGATAATGTATTGAGACAGACCACCGCCCGCCTCCCCTGGTTATTAATCGGTATGATCGGCGGAATCGGCAACTCTATGATATTGGGTAATTTCGACTCCACCTTTGCTGCCCATCCCGAAATGGCACTGTATATACCGCTGATCGGTGGTACAGGAGGAAATGTCGGAACACAATCTTCGGCAATCATCGTACAGGGTTTGGCAAACAGCTCGCTGGACGCTAAAAACACGTTCAAGCAGATAACCAAGGAATCGGTAGTAGCTTTAATTAATGCCACTATTATCTCCTTATTAGTATACACCTACAACTTTATCAGGTTCGGCGCAACGGCTACGGTCACCTATTCCGTATCCATCAGCCTGTTTGCCGTGGTAATGTTCGCTTCTATTTTCGGGACACTGGTACCGATGACGCTGGAGAAGTTCAAAATCGATCCAGCCATTGCAACAGGTCCGTTTATAGCCATTACAAATGACATCATCGGAATGATGTTGTACATGGGAATAACCGTTTTATTGTCATAAAAACACGATAAACAAAAAAAAATAAGCAAAATAGTATGAAGTAATCGTTTTATTTCATTAATTTGTGACCCAAAACTAATATACAATGATGGACGCTCATGACACTAATCAACCCTTGAACCAAGGGGAATTAGAAGAAGAAAAGAAAACAGTCGAGGTTTCTGAAGCTATTACAGAGACTCCGGCTGAAGATGTTACTGCCGAAGTTCAACCTGAAGCAGCTCCTAAACCTGCCACTAAGGAAGATGTACTAAACCAGCTAAAAGAGCTTGCGCAAGACGCTGAAAATGCGAACAAGCAGGAAATTGACAATCTGAAACAATCATTCTACAAGTTACATAATGCCGAGTTGGAAGCTGCTAAGGTACAGTTTACAGACAACGGTGGAAACATTGAAGATTTTGTTGCCGAAGAGGACCCGACGGAAGAAGAATTCAAACGCCTGATGGGGGTTATCAAGGAAAAACGCAGCAAACAGGTTGCCGAGCTGGAACGCCAAAAGGAAGAAAACCTGCAAGTGAAACTTTCCATTATTGAAGAACTGAAAGAATTGGTGGAATCCGGAGATGACGCCAACAAATCTTATACGGAGTTCAAGAAGCTGCAACAGCAATGGAATGACACAAAACTGGTGCCGCAAGGTAAAGTGAATGAACTTTGGAAAAACTATCAATTATATGTAGAGAAGTTCTACGATTTATTGAAACTGAACAATGAATTCCGCGAATATGACTTCAAAAAGAATCTGGAAATCAAAACGCATCTCTGCGAAGCTGCCGAAAAGTTGGCTGACGAGGAAGATGTTGTTTCCGCTTTCCACCAACTTCAGAAGTTGCATCAGGAGTTCCGCGATACAGGTCCGGTAGCCAAAGAACTGCGTGATGAAATCTGGAATCGGTTCAAAGCAGCTTCTACCGCTGTCAACCGCCGCCATCAGCAGCACTTTGAATCGCTGAAAGAAGCCGAACAGCATAATTTGGATCAAAAGACCGTCATCTGCGAAATCGTTGAAGCGATTGAGTATGATGAACTGAAAACATTCTCTGCCTGGGAAAACAAGACCCAGGAAGTGATTGCCCTGCAAAACAAATGGAAAACCATTGGTTTTGCGCCCCAAAAGATGAATGTGAAGATCTTCGAGCGTTTCCGCCATGCCTGCGATGATTTCTTCAAGAAGAAAGGAGAATTCTTCAAGAGTCTGAAAGAAGGAATGAACGAGAATCTGGAAAAGAAGAAAGCGCTCTGCGAAAAAGCGGAAGCCTTGAAAGACAGTACAGACTGGAAAGTAACTGCCGATGCACTGACCAAACTTCAAAAAGAATGGAAGACCATCGGACCGGTTGCCAAGAAACACTCGGATGCTATCTGGAAACGGTTTATCACAGCTTGCGACTACTTCTTCGAACAAAAGAACAAAGCTACTTCTTCACAACGCTCCGTAGAAACAGAGAATATGGAAAAGAAGAAAGCGTTGATCGAGAAGTTATCCGCTATTGATGAAAGCATGGATACCGAAGAAGCAAGTACCTTGGTTCGGGATTTAATGAAAGAGTGGAACTCTATCGGTCATGTGCCGTTCAAAGAAAAAGATAAGTTATACAAGCAGTATCACGGAATCATCGATCAGCTATTCGACCGCTTTAACATCAATGCTTCCAACAAGAAGTTAAGTAGCTTCCGTTCGAATATCAGCAATATTCAGGGAAGCGGCACTCAATCTCTGTACAGAGAACGCGAAAAGCTGGTACGTACTTATGAGAATATGAAGAATGAGCTTCAGACTTATGAGAACAATCTAGGCTTCCTGACTTCTACTTCTAAGAAAGGCAGCAGCCTGCTGACTGAATTGAACCGCAAGGTAGATAAGTTGAAAGCAGACTTGGAACTGGTATTACAAAAGATCAAAGTAATCGATGAATCAATAAAAGCAGAAGAATAAGAGTTCTGCCCGATTTAGAAAAATTAGAAACAGGTTTTATACTCACTTGAGCTATAAAACCTGTTTTTCTTTTCTACTAAACAAGACGACAGCCAGTTTAAGGATTTATTCTTTATCAATCAACCGCACGGCTTTTCATAAGATTAGCATTTTTCGAACTATCAACGTGCATTCGTGTCACCGAATTAGCCACCGAATTAGCGTCAACTTTTTTCGGATGGTATTTGTCAAAGCACAAAAAAACCCGCTAAAATTGCATTTTTAGCGGGTTTTTGTCAGTAAAAAGCTGGTGTTTTGTTGGGCTACCTGCCCTCAAACTTTAATTCCTTTATAGTCTCATTCATAATGAATTAACAGCTTCCTATTTTCGTAGTGTCACCGAATTAGACACCGACTTTGGCAAAAACCCTCTTTTAATATCCCATTGAGGATTCAAGTTTTGTAATACAAAGGTATCGTTTTTAATCGGATAAACCTAATTAAAGTGACAAATAACGATAAATATCGCATTTAATTTATTAACTTCACAGCGTAAAAAATATAAATTATGCAAAATAACAGGTATCAGAATTCTTATATTAAAGGCTTAAAAAGAAATGTTATCAATAATACCATAGCAGGAATCGTTATAGCAGGAATAATATTCATTATACAACTGATAGGAGGCTGCGAACAACCGGAAATAACTCATCGAAAAACTCTCATTGACAGCCTGCAAATAAACACGAATGATGAAATTAATGACTGGGACACAGACACCACCATCTACCATACAACCACTAAACCAACTAAATAAAACATTTTTCTTGCTAAATAATCAACCTATAAGTTTATTATCTCGTTATTTTTGCGTATCTTTGTCTTACTATAAAACAAGGAGATATGACATTTGACGACATTACTGGAGATAGAAAATTATGGGCTGTACACTTTGAAGGCGAGGATGATAACGAACTTTATAAGGTGTTCAACAACTGGGCGGACGTGGTTTGGCTACGTGCTTTCTTCAAGGAGAACATTGACGACTTGAACGCCTACTTTAAAATAACAGACATAAAAGAAGCTATCAGCGATACGATTGAAGATAGTGAACGCCTTCGATACATCATAATGGACATCTCCCCGGAAACCGATTTAAGCAAAATATTCCGCCCGCTGGACAACAACCAGGCTTCGGATGTGATGCTGCAAAAAGAAAAGGCCCGGTTAAAACGTAAATACGGTCACTCGTCATGGCTCCGGCTATACGCTATCAAATTGATTCAAGGCAACTACATCATCACCGGAGGCGCCATCAAGCTGACGGCTACGATGCAGGAAAGAGAGCACACCAGGCAGGAACTTGTGAAAATAGACAAAGTCCGACGCTACCTGCTGGAAGAAGGAATTATTGATGACGAAGGGTTTATAGAGTATATTAGTGAATTATAATTTGGGAGGAATAGTATGGAAAATAGTATGAAATCTATCGCACAAAGGCTTGAAGAACATTCTTCTCCAACGCCTTCGAAATGGCGTGAGCTGTTTGACTTCCTTGAAACAAACAAGTCTTGGCTCCGACATTCGCAAAATATTGCCATGCTGATGCTGGACAGGATGGAAGAATTAGGAATGAGCCAAAAGCAATTGGCTGAAAAAATGAATTGCAGCCCGCAATACATTTCAAAGGTGTTGAGAGGACGGGAGAACCTTTCACTCGAAACTTTGACCAAGATTGAAAACGCACTGGAAATCTCGATTATCAAAGAGGAACCGATGGCTGTATAGCTCACCCCGGCTGCAGTAGGAAAGATTTGCTATCAGATTTTTCCGGATCAACTACTGCAGCTCGGGAATAGTGCTAGCAAATGTTTCGTCCTGGAAGAAGCCGGCTGCCGGATTCTGCTAGCAGTTGGCAGGGGATAACAGGTTGATGAAGCCGGGATCCTGCCAGGTATGTGCTAGCAAACTGGAAAAAAGTCATGCTTGAAACTTTTCGTCTGATTGCTCACCGTGCCGCCGTGTGGTTCGTGGCAATGCGTGCAGCGGGAATACCGCCACCCACAAAGCCCCGCTCCCCACAGCAGCACTCCGTCAGTGTTTAATCGGAACATTCCTTCACCGGCAGCGTATCTCGGACGTTCAGTGTTTCTGTGCACCGTGCCGCTTTCCTTGCTTTCCCGTAGCCGTCGGACTGGCGCAAAGAAAGCCGCCCTACGGCAGTGTTTCTATGGGACATTCTTGGGGAAAGTTTCTTTAAAGTTACTCCGGTGTATAATAGTCGAGGCTTGCCAAGTGGGTGATTACAGAAGTTACTACCGTCTTATATCCGGCTCCGGTTGCCGCTCCCTCACTTGCCGAATACAGCAAAGGAAGCAGCACCCTATGCGATGGGCACCCTTTCGGATGATATCCTTAGCGGAATGTAATCCCTTGCGGCACGGGTGACAGCTGCGATGCCCGGTGCGGTTTCGCTCCGCCCGGCACTAACGCCGGGACTAAGGCGAGAATCCGCTACCTCTTTTCGTCTGACTATAGGAACGGGCTGTTAGTCAGGAGTGCAGCCCTGCGGTGCGGGGTTCCCGTGTTTTATGATTGAGCGGGTTTGTCCGTTTGAACTAGAGGCGTCGAAAGCTTTCGCCGCCGTGCTGACGTGATGTTGCTAGCGCCGTGGTCTTCCGGTTTTTCTAGTGGAGTGCAGCTTTTGCGCAGGAAATCCGGAAGAGCAATTATGTTTAATTAGTCACAAAACCGTTCCGGATTTTGTGCTTTAATTCAACATAACAGCATCTTCCAAATATTCCTGCTGTTTGCGGGCTTTTCCGTTGTTTCAGGAACGGGCATAAAGTTACTCCGTTTAATGTCCACCCTTGCGGACTGCGCCCTGCGGAATGTAAACGCCACCACTGTGGCGGCAAGCCGCCACCCCGACCACACCCCTTAGTTACTCCTGCCTTTCCCGGTTTCCGGCAGGGTTTCCGACTTCTTGCGGGTTTCCTGTTCCTGCGGGCTGCGCCTGGCGGCGTGCCCGGCTGACTGTTTGCACCCTGCGGACAGTCTTTGCAGAATATCGGAGATTCCCGGCGGTCGGCTTCGCCGTCCGCTTCACGAAGCGGGGCAGACGCCCCGCCGAAAAGTTACGGACAAAAGAAATTCGTGACAATTGCCCGAATATCACAAATTTCCTCTGCCAACAAACATATATAACTATATCTACCAAGTATACAGGTGACAACCAGCCACTAAAAAGCCTATCTTTACATCTGTAAACCAACACTATAATTATGTATACCAACATGCACCAACAAAACAACTGCCAAAGTTTGACCAACCGTAGCTACGGTTTCAAAGAACTGGCCGTTCTCTATTTCCCGAATATTGCACCTGCGTCCGCTTCTATCCGCCTCAAACAGTGGATAAAGGACGACACCGAACTACTCGAAGCATTGCAAGAAACAAACTACCAGTTAAGTAACCGCATCCTCACCCCCAAACAAAAGGAACTGATAACCATCTCTTTCGGCTCACCCTTTTAAACCCTAGCGCAGCAGCTCCTACGGCTACAGCCCGAACCCTCTTCGCTAGGGGAACGCCCTGCGGCAAGGGGGAAGAGCACTTCCCCCGACAAGCGTCTCCCCCAAAGGGGGACGGAAGGGGGTAGAACAAGAATACACAACTAAAAATCATCCACATAATCACCCACAAAAAACAATGATTAAACAAAGAAACATCACCCTGATTGTGGTGCACTGCACCGCATCCCGTTGCACAAGCAACCTCACCCCGGAAGCCCTCGACTCCATGCACAAACGCCAAGGCTTTGCCGAATGTGGCTATCACTATTACATCACCAAAGACGGAACAATACATCACATGCGCGACATCACCCATGTCGGCGCCCACGCCAAAGGCTACAACACTCCGTCGATAGGAGTTGCCTACGAAGGAGGCCTGGACGCTTCCGGACATGCCGCCGATACCCGCACCGACGCACAAAAACAAAGCCTTGAAACCCTTCTCCGCTTCCTGCTGCTCACCTACCACGGAGCAAAGATTTGCGGTCACCGCGACCTCTCGCCCGACCTCAACCACAACGGTACCATAGAACCCTGCGAGTACATCAAACAATGCCCCTGCTTCTGTGTCTCCGTCGAATACGGGTATTTAGCAGTGAACGGTGAGTGATGAACACGTAGATATACGCACGAAAGCGCAGCCACTAATCGGTAACCATTAACCGTTCATCGCTCTCTTCTACCTTTGCGGGAAACAATTAAAAAGGAGGTCATTATGAAACCATTTTGGAGAACGACGTTGAAGGTATTGAAAGTTATCGGTAAAATTTTTGTTTGGCTCACCGGGGCAGACAGTCCCGTGAAAGACGATGAAAAGAGAAACGATTAAGGAGTAAACTTTACGATCGGAGTGAAAACCCCTGTTTGGAGGGCTGCGGAATACAAACCGCAGCCCTTTTTTCATGTACATAATCGTATGATGAAACACGTATCATCACAGATAAGAACATACGTCCGCACGCCCACGCACGTATATGTAGATTTGCAACATTATTAATCATTAAAACACTAATTAACATGGCAATTACAATCAAACCCGCTTTGCGCAAGAATCCGCAGGACAAAGCCGCTGCAGCAAAATACTATGCGCAGGTAGTGCTCGCTCCAGAAATGAAACAAAAACAAATCGTTGACCAGATCGCAGACCGTTGTACACTGACCGGCTCTGACATCAAGGCAGTTCTTGACGCATTGATGGTCGTTATCAAGCGCAACCTCGCAAACGGTTCACCCGTCCGCCTGGGAGATCTCGGTTCATTCCGTCCTTCCGTTTCCGGTAAAGGCACCGAGGATGCCAGCAAGTGTGGAGCAAGCAGTGTGAAAAAAGCACGTGTTATCTATGTTCCTTCTGCCGAAATCAAGGAAGCCGTTTCAATGTATTCTTTCTCCAAGGCAGGAGCAAGCGCAGCGAACGAAGATGGCGAAGGAGGAGATGAGAAACCAAATCCGAAACCTGACGAAGGCGGCGGAGAAGCTCCAGACCCGGCAGCTTAAACAATGACCGGTAACGAAGAAAACGCCTGCTAGCGCATTATCCTCGTTTCGTACATCGCAAACAAACCAAGGAAAAAGCCCGATGAATGAGAAATCATTTCACCGGGCTTTTCATTTGCGGGTATTTGGTGAACGGAATATGCTTCTGAAAGTCTCATAGAAAACATCAGGAGTTTTTCAAAAAACGTCTGACGAAATAAAAAAAACGTCTGATGAATTTTTGAAAACAACTCGAAGGGTTTCAAGTACGTTTTTGCTTCTTTTCCGGCTGTTTTCGGGAGTTTTTACGTTTTATTCCCGTATGGTTCTATCCGTAAATAAACAGAATGACACAGACAGAAACGCAATTATCTATAAAGTGACGGGAAAGTATAAATGATAAGTTTGCTGTTTTACAGCGTATTTTTCCTCTTTTCTTCTACAAAGATAGGTCACGGCCGTCCGTCAGTCAAGAACCGCTACGCTATTTCAGATAAAAATATCCTGCGCTCCTACGTCGTGCGGTATTTTTATCTGAAATTTCTTGTCTGCCGTTCATCCATGCCCTTGGAGAGGTAGATGAAAAAAGGAAAAAAATGTGTTCCTGTGCAGTGTGGGGCGGATAAAAGCATGTATTAGTCTTAGGCCCAATATCCGCCGAAGTGATTGTGCCTGGTTACTTTGTCTAACTTCAATTGCTTGCGGCGAAACTTGTTGATTGCCCGTTTGAGCGATTTACGTCCCGATGTGCTGCAGTTCTTTTTTTTCATTCGGCATTGGTAGCAACGGCAGATACCAATACCTGTATGTGATTCTTTCATTTCTATTCTGTTTAATATAAGTTTTGAGAACTTACGTTTTTTACTATTTTATTTTGTGACATTTGCCCGATTGTCACGGATTTGTTATTTGCACTTTTCGGCGGGGCGCTTCGCCCCGCTTCATGGAGCGGACGGCGAAGCCGACCGCCGGGAATTTCCAATGTTCCGAAAGGCGTAAACAGTCAGCCGGGCACGCCGCCAGGCGCAACCCGCAGGAAGCACAAACACCCGCAACAGGTCAGAAAACCGCACGGCTCGGGAGTGGCAGAAGTAACTAAGGGGCGGTGGTCGGGGTGGCGGCTTGCCGCCATAGTGGTGGCGTTTCCACTCCGCATGTTTTTTTTCGCCTGGGGGCGGAAAAATAAAACAATCCATATTAAACATAACCACGCATTATGCACCCGACTTGCCTGAATGGCAAGGCGTGCGGGCATAATGACCCGTTATGTTGAATATCGCTACCCCTTTGTTTTTCTGCCGGTCTCTTTTTGGGTGTCCCCCAAAAAGGAAGACGGAAGGAAAACAATTGCTGTCACGGCGCACGCAGCATCACGTCTGTACGCGCCCGAAGGACGGCGAAGGGTGCTTACTTCCACAATACAAACTTGCTCAACCGTAAACCCGGGAACCCCGCACCGCAGGGCTGCACTCCTGGCTAACACTTCCGTTCCTATAGTCAGCCGAAAAGAGGTAGCGGATTCTCGCCATAGTCCCGGCGTTAGTGCCGGGCGGAGCGAAACCGCACCGGGCATCACAGCTGTCACCCGTTCCGCAGGGGATACCCTTCCGCAAGGGTTTCCACCGCATAGGCTGTCGCTTGTAGTCCGGCTGTGCCGGGGTGTGAGCGGAAGCCGGAGCCGTATGCGTCAGGCGGTAGTAACTTCCGTAATCACCCACTTTGCCAGCCTCGACTGTTACACACAGGAGTAACTTTTGGGAAGACTTCCCCCAAGAACGTTCCATAGAAACACTGTCAGAGGGCGGCTTTCTTTGCGCCCATTGGGTGGCTACGGGAAAGCAAGGAAAGCGGCACGGTGCACAGAAACACCGCCCGTCCGAGAAACGCTGCCGGTGAAGGAATATTGCTATTAAACACTGACGGAGTGCTGCTGCGGGGGACGGGGCTGTGTGGGCGGCGGTATTCCCGCTGCACGCATTGCCACGAACCACACGGCGGCACGGTGAGCAATCAGACGATAAGCCGCTCGCGAAAGTAATCCGCTTGGTTCGGCACTTGCCCATTACCTTCACTTGCTATCACATACCTGTCGGGATCCCGACTCCATCAACCTGATATCCCCGTTAATTGCTAGCAAATTAGTTGCTCCGGAACGAACCGGGAACAAGAATCCGCTAGCACTTTTACGCAGCTCGAGTACACGATCCGGAAACATCTGCTAGCAAATATTTCATTGGCCAAGATCTTCCGGAGCGTATTTTGCTAGCAATCGTTTCCCCCTACTCTTTCTCCCTGCCCGCTTTCTCCAACCTGTCGAGTGCCGACAGAAAACCCCGCACTGCTTCGCCCTGCTCCCGATACTTTCGTTTCAGTTCTCCGTGTTCCTTCGCTTCCTGCTTGTAGTGGGTACAGAAACGGGGGTATTCCTTGACGACGTATTTAATCGCTTCGCTCCCGCTCTTCTTCCCAATGATGTCTTTGAGTATCTCCAGTTGGGCGGCTTCTTCGGCTGTCAGTCGCAAGGTGATCGTGCTTACTTTTTCGCTCATGATCGTTCACCCCCTCTCTTGCCGTCAGAGTTGGCTGGTTGAAGGGCTTGCGCCTGTTGCTGCTGGTTCATCACTTCCGCCCGTCGGTATGCTTCCGCATACGTCTGGCAGTGTATTCCGTATCTCTCGATAGTGACGCCCGCGGCTGTCACTTCGTGCGCCACGCACCACCCTGTACGCATTTTGCGGGGGTAGTAGAGCGGCGTCTTGTTTTTATCTTCACTCATAACTGTGTGGCTTACGCCGTTTTTTGCAATTCGTTTTTCTTCGCTTTTTTCAACCGTGACCTGATGAAACAGCTCACCGAAAGAATCCGCCCTTTCGATCGTCGTATTTCCCGTATAACCTCTTGCAGGACATCTTCTTTGCCTTTCGCCTCTCCGCATAATTCGTCCATGTCGTAGCTCGGCACGCCGATACCCGACAGCATCTGCCTGACGTTATGAACGCCCTCTTTCACCTCATCCGTATGCTCTTCCATCATCCGCAGGCGTCCCGTCTTCACCAGTCCCCACAAGGCGGGCAACACCTCTCCGGTGAACGAATAACGTCCGCCGCTCGCCTTCAACTCTTCAATCAGTTGCCATATCGGGCTGTCGTCCAGGGCAATATTTTCTATCATCAGAACCTTACGGATATCTCCTTTCGAACACCCCAGATTGTAGCAGGTTTCACCCAGCCGCTGCAACTTCAAACGGTATTCTTCGCCATGTTCCGGACGTTTCCCGCAGGATTCTGCGGAAACATTTCCCCTATTCCCGTCCGGAGAGAGTGAAACTTTGTCCTCATCATCCCTTGCCGGCGGAATAGTCCGGGGGATAGAGGGGGAATTTTCTTTACTTTCTTTTTCTTTGTGCCGTTTTTCCGCAGAATTCCGCGGAGTTTCCGGAATTTCCGCAGAACTCTGCGGAATAATGACGCCGGAAGATATTCCGGCAGTGATTACGGTTTCTTTTCCGATATCGGTTGCGGTCTGTTTTCCGGTATCCAGTTTGGGAGAACCATAAACTGTTTTTCCGGTTTTCGTCTCAATTTCCTGACCGGAGAAAAGAGGTAGCGGCGCACCTGTCACACCGGAAGCCACGTCTTGTATCTCGACAAGCCGTATATCTTCCGGTATTACAATCTTCTTCTTGGCTCTCCGGCAGATTTCGAGATATCTCTGCTGAATATCTACGGAAGTAAGTACATGATTCGTATGCCAGGTAATGGTGTCGAACAATTCCACTTCCGTGCAATATTCAATGATTTTTTCTACCCGTTGCTCTTCAATGCCCCAGTATTCGGAAACATCAAAAAGCTGGTCGTCCGTGAAACGGATATAACAGCCTTCAACCCGGTATATCTCGTTTTGGATATACTGGTACACTGCATACCCTTCGCAGCCGTACCGCTTCTTCAGGCGTTTTACCTTGATGTCCTGAAAGCGGTCGGTTTCCGCCTGATAATATGATAATCCTGTTTTTGCCATTTTCGCTAGATTCTTCTACTGTAATTGGATGCGAGGTAATTCATGATTTCTTCTTTGCTGTAGAGAAATATCCCACCCAGTTTGTAGAATGGGATTGCGTGCTCCGCACGCATGTTCCTTAACGTTGAGTTGCTGATGTTGAGCAATTTGCATACATCCGTGGAGCGGATGAACACGGCATCTTCCGGAACAGTTTCGAGTGTGACGGGTTCCACGGGTTTGTACTTCGGTTTTCCGGTGGCTTTCTCCTTTTGGGGTTCCACGACTGCTTTTTCAGATTCCTTTTCAGGTTTCACGATTCTCATGCTGTTGGTTTCTGTTTTCATGATTTTGTTTTTTATGTGAGTTAATTATCAGGGGTTAACCGGCTGTTTATCCATGCAGGTGAAAGCTACCCGGTCGAGGTCTTTCAGTTGGCTGCTGTCGAGGGCGTAGATGGTTTTTATAATCCACCCTTTCAGGACGATTTCCCGGTGTCCTTCCCTGTTGGCGTAGTGATGCAGCGCGCGGGTGACTGCATCCTTCATTTCCTGTCCGGAAATGAGGCTCTTCTCGTATGCTATCATGCTATCGACAGCTTTCTGCTCCAGTTCTTCCTGGCTGATGGTTGCGGTTGTTTTCATCCGTTTACGGCTTTATTATCTGGTGATTTTTGAGATTCCTTTCTGGTGTACAATTCTTTGAGAGCCGCCATGTCGTCCATGACTTTCGTGTCCAGAATCTTAGCGTAGATTTGCGTCGTCTTGATGCTGGTATGTCCCAACATTTTTGACACAGTTTCAATCGGTATGCCGTGAGACAGGGTGATAGTGGTGGCAAAAGTGTGTCGGGCCATGTAAGTAATATTTAGAAATGCAATAAAAAACAGAATGACGATAATTAAACGTAAAACGTTTATAATTAAGCATTTTGCGAGAATTGCAGAACAGACAGACCTGCAAAAGAAAACAAAATATTGCGACGTTTCAGTTACCAGACTGTTAGCCGCCTGTTTCGGAAACGACGGCAGGTAACCGAATTTTTACCGATAAGAACAAAGCGGATTTGTATTCACTGTTTCTCAATGTTTTGCATGCCAAAGGACGCTTTTCAAAGGAGTATTTTTACAACCTAAAAAAGAGCGTTATGAAAGTGGAAAAATTCAAGGTGCTGCTCTACCTGAAAAAGAGCGAGCCGGACAAGACCGGCAAAGCCCCGATCATGGGACGGATCACCCTCAACCGCACGATGGCGCAGTTCAGCTGCAAGCTCTCCTGCACCCCCGGGCTGTGGAACGCGCGTGAGAGCCGGCTGAACGGCAAGAGCCGGGAAGCGGTGGAGACCAATGAAAAAATAGAAAGACTGCTGCTTGCCGTACACTCGGCCTTCAATTCCCTCATGGAAAGAAAAAGGGATTTCGATGCCGCCGCGGTCAGGGACATGTTCCAGGGCAATGCGGGCATGCAGATGACCCTGCTCAAACTTCTCGACCGGCATAACGGGGAAATGAAGGCCCGTGTCGGTGTGGACCGTGCGCCCACCACACTCTCGACCTACCTCTTCACCTACCGCACGCTTTCCGAATTCATCAAGGCGAAATTCAAGGTTCCGGACCTTGTCTTCGGGCAGCTCAACGAGCAGTTCATCCGCGACTATCAGGATTTCATCCTTCTGGAAAAGGGATATGCCGTGGACACGCTTCGCGGCTACCTGGCCATCTTGAAAAAGATCTGCCGCATCGCCTACAAGGAGGGCCACTCGGAGAAATACCATTTCTGCCACTTCAAGCTGCCCAAGCAGAAGGAGACAACACCGAAAGCACTCAGCCGTGAGAATTTCGAGAAGCTGCGTGATCTGGAGATACCGGAAAAACGCAGGTCACATGTCATCACCCGGGACCTCTTCCTCTTCGCCTGTTACACCGGCACCGCCTATGCCGATGCGGTAAGCATCACCCGGAAGAACCTCTTCCGGGATGACGAGGGCAGCCTCTGGCTGAAATACCAGCGAAAGAAAACCGACTACCTCGGACGTGTCAAGCTGCTTCCGGAAGCCGTCGCGTTGATTGAGAAATACCGGGACGATACCCGCGAGACTCTTTTCCCGCCGCAGGACTACCACACGCTCAGGGCCAATATGAAATCCCTGCGCCTGATGGCAGGGCTGAGCCAGGACCTTGTCTACCACATGGGACGGCATTCTTTCGCCTCGCTGGTCACGCTCGAGGAGGGAGTGCCGATAGAGACCATCTGCAAAATGCTGGGACACTCCAACATAAAGACCACCCAGATATACGCGCGCGTAACCCCGAAGAAGCTGTTCGAGGACATGGACAGGTTCGTCGAGGCAACCCGCGATTTGAAACTTATCCTTTAATCCCTAAACAATCATTATCATGCGCAGTACATTCAAGCTCTTATTCTACATCAACCGTAACAAGGTGAAATCGGACGGCACGACCGCCGTCCTCTGCCGGATCAGCATCGACGGAAAGAAATCGGCAGTCACGACAGGCGTCTATTGCAAACCCGGGGACTGGGACAGCAAGAAGTGTGAAATCAAAACAGCCAGGGAGAACAACCGCCTTGCCGCCTTCCGCAGCCGGTTGGAAGAGGCGTACGGGAACCTGCTGAGGAACCAGGGAGTGGTCACGGCCGAACTGCTCAAGACCACCGTGTCAGGCGCCAATTCCGTACCGGAATACCTCCTGCAGGCCGGAGAGGTGGAACGCGAACGGCTCAGGGTCCGCTCCAAGGAGATCAACTCCACTTCCACCTACCGCCAGTCGAAGACCACCCAGCTCAACCTCAGGCAGTTCATCGAATCCCGCGGGATGAAGGACATCGCCTTTTCGGACATCACCGAGGAGTTCGCCGAATCGTTCAAGGTCTTTCTCAAGAAGGAGCTGGGACACAGGAACGGACACGTGAACCACTGCCTGTGCTGGCTCAACCGGCTCATCTACATCGCCGTGGACCGGGAAATACTAAGAGCCAATCCGATAGAGGACGTGGCATACGAGAGGAAAGAAACACCTAAACTAAGGCATATCAGCCGCAGTGAACTGAAGCGGATGATGGAAACCCCGCTGCCCGACCCGATGATGGAGCTGGCACGCAGGACGTTCATCTTCTCCTCGCTGACCGGTCTGGCCTACGCGGATACGAGGGCTCTCCATCCCCGTCACATCGGAACGACTTCGGAAGGAAGAAGGTATATCCGCATCCGCCGCGCCAAAACGGACGTGGAGGCGTTCATCCCGCTGCATCCCATAGCCGGACAGATACTGGAGCTTTACAACACCACGGATGACGACAGGCCGGTATTCCCGCTGCCGGTCCGCGACGTCCTCTGGTATGAGGTACATGGAATGGGCGTGGCATTAGGCATGAAAGAGAACCTGTCCTACCACATGGCCCGGCATTCGTTCGGGACCCTGACACTGACCGCAGGTATTCCGATAGAGAGCATCGCCAGGATGATGGGCCACACGAACATCGACAGCACGCAGGTCTACGCCCAGGTCACCGACCGGAAGATATCCTCGGACATGAACCGGCTGATGGAAAGAAGAAAGCCCGCGGCCGGCAAGGAAGCCGCAGGCTAAATAAAAACTGCCGCCGGAATCGTAAATGCAATTCCGGCGACAATCCTTAAACTTAAATACGATATTATACCAATGCAGGGTGATAGTTCTCCTCCAGCAGCCTCTCGATGTCCGACTGCCTGTACAGGATCTTCCCGCCAAGCTGGATATAGGGAATCCGTCCTTGGTCCCTGTAATCCTGCAGGCACCTGCGGCTGATCTTCAACATCCCGGAAAGCTCCCTGTCGGTCAGGAACCGTTCCCCGTTGAAGGGAGGACGGTTGTCACGGGCAAGACGTTCCACTTTTTTCTCCATGTCGTCCAGCAGGGCAAAGAACCTGCGGACACGTTCGTTCTCCTTGTCGATAATGCCTTCCATCTCTTCCGCTCTTTAAAGGTTTCCGTTCTTCCTTCTTTCTCTCACCTCCTTCTCCTTGCGTCTGATGCCGACGTAGACCATCAACTTCTCCACATCCCCGGGCTTGTAATAGAACTTGCGCTGGAGGCGGGTGAACGCCAGCCGTCCGGTATCGCGGAGAGTCTGCAGGGTACGCGGCGAGATGTCAAGGCGCAGGCAGACATCCTGGCCGTCCAGTCACTCTCCGGGTTCCTTACAGCGGTTTCTCTCATACAATCTGTCCACACGTGCGGACAGGTTCTCGGCGCGCGCCAGCATCCTCTCAAGGACACCGGCCTCGATGTAGCATATTTCCATATTTTCAACTCGTTTAAATATCAGTGCGAATATAAGGGAAGAAACCATGAGAGGCAAGCACGACCGGCACACTGGCAGGAATAGTCATGGATAGTCGGTTTTTGTCATATGGGAAGGAAAAAGAAAGCCGAAGCAGGTCTGGATCCACTACCCCCTTTGGGTATGTGAAAGGAACGTTGTGGTGAAAGAAAAAACTCCTTTTCACACATGGATGAGGCAATGCCGGAAGTCCGGCAATAAAAAATGTGGCTTCTCTATCCGGGTAAATGCCATGATTACAGACTTCTTCCTGTTCCTATACCATCAGGTCGGTTACCTTCAGGTTAACAACTTATCCAACCTGTGATAGATCCGGATGTGAAAAGATTACTTTGGCTGGCTATTACAATATAATAAGTAGAATCATGTCAAATCTACTGCTGCTATTGTTTGTTGATAATGGCTGGCAGTAGAACAAACTTTCGTTAAACCAATACGTTCATTCTTTATTATCAAGTTTTTAGACTACCTTTGTATTTTATTAACTCATTTACCAAACATTATGGGACTACTCAAACCGAATCAAGTTTTGAACAAAGCATATAGACAGGTTGCGATTGAAACAACAGATTTTGACTTATTCAAAAATGCCCTTCGCACATTGAGAGACAATATTGTGGATGGGCAAAGAGAACACACGCAAAAAGAACATTTACGTAATTTTCTGAGTGAAACGTTCTACAAGCCATACTACATGGCTCCCGAAGAAGATATTGATTTGGCTATCCGATTGGATAAAACTATCAAGTCCAATATAGGGTTATTGATTGAAGTAAAGAGTACCACCAACAAAGGTGAGATGATTTCTAATGACAATCTTAATCGTAAGGCTTTGCAGGAATTATTGCTATACTATCTTAAAGAACGTGTCAATAAGAAGAACAATGATATTAAATATCTCATCGCTACTAATATTCATGAATTCTTTATTTTTGATGCCCATGAGTTTGAACGCAAATTCTATCAGAACAAACAATTACGTCGTGAGTTTCAAGACTTTGTGGATGGACGCAAAACCAGTAACAAAACCGATTTCTTCTATACTGAAATTGCAACAACCTATATTGAGGAGGTGAAAGATAGCCTTGAATACACTTACTTCAACTTACAAGACTATCAACACCTGCTTGATAGAACAGACAGTAGCGCTTCACGCAAACTTATCGAACTTTATAAGATATTCAGCGATACACATCTTTTGAAGCTATCGTTCCAAAATGACAGCAATTCGCTCAACCGTGGATTCTACACTGAGCTGCTACACATTATTGGTATTGAGGAACGCAAAGAGAATAATAAAACCGTGATTGTACGCAAAGCTGTGGAACGGCGTGACGAGGCTTCATTACTAGAGAATACTATTAACCAACTGGATGCAGAAGATTGTTTGCGTCACATAAATGGTCGTTTGTATGGGAATGATTATGAGGAACGGTTATTCAATGTTGCAATGGAATTGTGTATTACTTGGATGAATCGTATCCTTTTCTTGAAACTGTTGGAGGCTCAGATGTTGAAATACCACAATGGAGATGCAATCTATAAATTTCTTTCAATAACTAAGATTCATGACTATGATGATCTCAACACACTCTTTTTCCAAGTGCTTGCACGTGACATGGGCAGCCGCACACACTCCATTATGCGTGATTTTGCTTACGTTCCCTATCTTAACAGTTCTCTTTTCGAGGTGACAGATTTGGAAAGTAAAACAATTAAGATAAACAGCCTTTCACAACGTACGGTACTTCCTGTCTTGGCGAGTAGCGTATTACGAAATAAAAAACGCAATCTACAAGTCAACGCATTACCCACCCTGCAATATTTGTTTGCTTTTCTCGACGCTTATAACTTTGCGAGCGAAGGCAGTGAAGAAGTGCAAGAAGAGGCTAAAACACTCATCAATGCTTCTGTTTTAGGGCTTATATTCGAGAAAATAAATGGTCACAAGGATGGTTCAGTATTCACTCCAGGCTTTATCACTATGTTCATGTGCCGTGAAGCAATCACCAAGACCGTGTTGCAAAAGTTTAATGGTTATTATGGCTGGAATTGTACCACCCGTATAGAACTATACAACCATATTGACAATATAGTCGAAGCTAATGAACTAATTAACAGTTTGCGACTGTGTGATCCAGCTGTTGGTTCGGGTCACTTTCTTGTGTCTGCTCTCAATGAACTGATACTCTTGAAATACGAATTAGGTATTTTGGTAGATGCTACCGGTAAGCGTATCCGCAAAGCGGACTATCAACTTGCCATTGAAAATGACGAGCTGATTGTTACCGATACCGAAGGTAATTTATTTGCTTACAACCCACTCAATGCGGAAAGTCGCCGCATGCAGGAAACTCTTTTCAAGGAGAAGCGTCAAATCATTGAGAACTGTTTATTTGGCGTTGATATTAACCCCAACTCTGTGAAGATTTGCCGCCTACGACTGTGGATTGAATTGTTGAAGAATGCTTACTATACGGCTGAAAGTAATTACACTTATTTAGAAACCTTACCAAATATCGACATTAACATCAAATGTGGAAATTCTTTGCTTCACCGATTCGCTTTGACAGACAGTATTCAGACCGTACTGCGAGAGTCTAGTATCAGCATCAGCCAATATAAGGAGGCTGTAGCTAAATATAAAAATGCCCAAAGTAAAAGCGAAAAGCAGGATTTGGAAACGTTTATAACAGAAATCAAGTCGAAACTGAAAACAGAGATCAACCGCCGGGATGCACGATTGGTTAGATTGAACAAACGCCGCTCTGAGTTGGCAAACTTACAAGCGCCTCAACTGTTTGAACCGACAAAAAAGGAAAAGAAAGCGTCGGACAAGCGCATTGCCGATTTAAAGAAAGAAATTGCGACTTTAGAAAATATATTTGAGGAAATACGCTCCAACAAAATTTATCTTGGTGCATTCGAATGGCGTATAGAGTTTCCAGAAGTACTCGATGCCGAAGGCAACTTCTTGGGATTTGACTGTATCATTGGCAATCCACCTTACATTCAGTTACAATCTATGGGTAAGAGTGCCGATGTATTAGAATGCATGGGTTACATAACTTATGCACGCACTGGTGATATTTACTGCCTCTTCTATGAGTTGGGTATGAACCTGCTTACTCCCAATGGTTTTCTTTGCTATATCACGTCTAATAAATGGATGCGTGCAGGGTATGGTGAAGCCTTGCGAGGTTATTTCGCAAGCAAGACCAATCCTATTATGTTGGTAGATTTTGCAGGTATAAAAATATTCGATGCAATAACGGTAGAAGCAAATATTCTTTTATCTCAAAAAGCAGCAAATATTTTTAACACACAAGCTTGTTTGGTACAAGATTCGAATGGCTTGAATAATTTGAGCGATTTCGTGCAGCAACAAGGCGTAAAGTGTAACTTTGCAGATTCTATCCCATGGGTGATATTGTCTCCCATTGAACAGAGCATCAAGCAGAAGATTGAGTCTGTGGGAATACCCTTGAAGGATTGGAACATCCAAATCAACTATGGGATAAAAACTGGTTTCAATGATGCTTTTATCATTTCTACCGAAAAGCGTGATGAGATACTAGCGAATTGTCAAACAGAAGATGAACGTGTTCGGACGGCTGAACTTATACGACCGATTCTTCGTGGCAGGGATATCAAGAGATATGAATATGAATGGGCGGACTTGTGGATTATAGCCACATTTCCTTCGCGGCATTATGATATAGAAAGTTATCCTGCGGTGAAAAATTATCTTCTGTCAATTGGCATAGAGCGTTTAGAACAAACAGGAGAAACTCATATTGTTAATGGCAAAAAAATAAAAGCCCGAAAGAAAACTAGTAACGAGTGGTTTGAAACACAAGATAGCATCAGTTATTGGGAGGATTTTTCTAAGCCAAAAATTGTATGGAAAATAATCGGAAACCAAATGGCTTTTGCATATGATGCCAACAATTATGTAATGAACAATGCCTGTTATATTATGACAGGCGATCATTTGGATTATCTGTTGGCAGTATTGAATTTTCCAATAACTGAAGTAACCTTCGTGTAATCATACGAGTCTGTGATTTCCTGCGTTTACGCAGTTTGCTATAAGCAAGATAGGCACGGCGTACATCAAGATACTTGTTACGGGGACGTTGTATGTGCAAGGTCTGGCAATGTTTGCACAGATGACGATGAAGCCATACAATACCTTCCCATAAGAGTTTGGTATCAGTAGGAAAACGCAGATGACTTTCATAACAGGTGGCATCGGTCATACAGACATGAAGGTTCTCAAGATAAGGTTTCCAATGCTCGGCAAGAATGAGCTGGAGGGGCTCAACGTCAAGGCGATGCGCTAGTTCCTGACGAATTGCACTAACGATTTTAGGATTGGTTAGTGGATGAAGCGGATCAATCTGAACACCACAAAACAACTGGTAATGAATATTACCGTTTAAATGCTCAATCAGTTGTGCATCGGAAAAGTTGGTATAGGACTTCAAGACCATCAAGGCTATTTTACCTTCGGGAGAAAAATAACTTTTACGACCCAAAGCAGAGGACTTCAAATGCATTTGTCGGGCCAGTTCCGAGAAAGGAAACAGAGCATGGAGGCGACCTAATTCACTCGTTGCAAAACTTTGACGATATTTTTTTAGCATATCGAACTCGGTAAAACCTAAACGAGGTTCGATTTCTGAGATTTTTTGTATCTTTACCATGTGTTTTTATTTTAGATTACCCCCGTTTTGGCCGTCAAACCGTTTTTTGGGGGGAATGCTTAAAGATACAAAAAAGGCAACTAACTCGCAATGAATTAGTTGCCTTAAATTTTATTATTTTAGGAATATCCCTGTTTTAATGATTGGTGTCTGGAACTGGTTGAGGAGTTATACTATAGACATTTACTGAATGTCCCTGTATAGTGTCGATAATATTAAAGAAAAACTTGTTATCTCCCTATATGCCAAAGGAATGAGCGTGTCAGACATAGAAGAGGAGATGCGTGAAATCTATGAGATAGAACTGTCCACATCAGCTATTTCCATCATCACGAACAAAGTCAACCAGGCTGCTCAGGAATGGCAGAACCGCCCTTTGGATCCGGTCTATCTCATCGTTTGGATGATTCTACCTATTTTGACTTTTCAGCCTATTAATTGTTTTGGTAACTTCGTTCATTAGCTTTTGATTGGAAGTTCTAAATGTGTTAAGTTCTTTGATTATATCTGCTTTATTATAGTATAAATTATACCAGCCTAATGTTTCAGCAGCCAATATGCGAAGTTCTTCTTCTTGGCTTTCATTTTTTATAATGTTCAGTAATGGCTCAATAGCTTTAGCAATAGGTTTATTTCGGAACCTACTTATTTCGCTTTGTATCTGTTTGGTAGTACTTTCCGGACTGTCAATAAGTGCAAAATCTCTTTCAAGTCCTTTCTTTTGGCGAGGAAGGTATTCTAACAATTCATTCACATAGGAAGAATCGTAGAAAGACCAATCGGCAGCCTGTTTCTTCAATTCATTCAAAGCCATATCATGGTCGAACGTGTTGATAGCACTAAAAATTCTGAAACGATGGCGGTTTTCATGTCCGCGTAATAAATAGCTTTCTATCCATGCCGGCAACAATTCCGGATTGCAATTCTTTTCAACGTATTCCACCGCATAACGACGGATCAGTTCATAACTGTCGTTCATGGCTGTCTGCAATACATCGGCAACCTCTGTCGGATAGTTCAAAGCTAATAGGCGTAATGCTTCCAACCGCACAACGAAATAGTTCGATTCGTGGTAACTTTTCTTCAGCAACTCAACGAGACCACTATAATTTGCCATTGACAATTGACGGAGCGCCATTGCCTGCATGTCAGCCATAGGGGAATTCAGCTGTTTTTTCCAGAATGTAACATTTCCTTCCTGCGCAACTAAAGCTTGGTTGATGTCCATATCCAGCCCGGCATTATTGGTGAAGTGAAAAGTCGGGTCACCGATCAGATGATTTTCCAAGAAGCAGGTAAAACGAGTGAACTGCCCGATGCGCATACCGGCAGCTAACAAGCCGAGAAATTCATCCGGCCATTTATCTTGAATGGTGTTAACCGTACATCCCATAGTAGCAATGGTCTTACCCTTATTGAATATATAAGAGCCTACAATGTTGTCATCCAAATGGAAAGAACCGTTGAAACAAGCATCGAACAATATAAAACGCGCATTAGGAGTCAAAAGACGAATATCTTCAGTATAGATATCCATATTACGGTTTACAATGGAATCCGATTTTATTTTCTCCTCATCGAAAGCTTCCGCACACCAACTTTCAGGCACCCCATACTGCTTGGCATATTCTTTGATAGCAGCTTCACGCCCATGTTTCTTGGCGTATGAAGGCACTTTGCTTCGCAAGAATATTTTGGCATTCTCAATACTCAAATTAATACCGGAACCATTTTCATAGCCATTGATATACTGCATGGTGGGGCCACCGTGGTGATGGAATAGCATGACATCTAATCCTTCGCGCTGAATCTCGTTCAAGTATAATGGTTTCATCGGATAGCGCATGTTAAAATCATAGAACTTCACTGTATTACCCGATTTGAATATTTGCGGCAATTGCTCACGTAAGGCTATTTGCTCACCGCTCCATGCCAAAGGATCTTCAGAATTGTAACCATGGCCACGGGCCATAGTCAGTTGGTCAAATGCATTTTGCTTTGCTTTTTCGGCAACTGCCTTTTTTAAGTAATCGCGTAGCATCTGATAACGGTTCTCACCTTCTAAATGTAATGGACGGATACGGGCCGAATAAATATCCGGTGAAATATACTGTTTAGAATCAGCACGCAATGTCATATAATGATAGTCAGGTATCAAACTGTCTTGTTTAATATAATCAAATTTTAATCCGAAGTCATCATAATAACGGTCGGAAGGAACGCTTGATTTCTGCCAATTGGCTTTGGGAGACCTTTTGAAAGCCGAAGATAGATGATGTGCATCACGAATCATTGGAATAGGGATGTCACCTATAAATACGCAACCCTCCAAAGGCGTTTTCTCATTCTCATGCAATTTGACAAGTTGCTCACGAATAGGTTCGGGCCTTTTCCAATCATCAATTAGCAAGTAAGTACCTAAACCTTCTTTTTCTATACTGGTACGATAAGCATCAATTTCACTTTTCGCTTCATCATAACTTTTCTGATCGACTACAATTGCAAAAGTAGTCTTTGTTTTTATACTAGGATGTACAACTGTTTGCGCCTGCATATCCTGTAAGCACAAAGCGGTAATTGCCAAAAGGATGTATTTATTCATATTTATAAACTTAATCTTTTGATTGTCTGTTCAAGCTCTGCTTTTAAATCTTCCGGAAGATTGGCTGTTTGTTGCATCTTCTTTATTTCTTCAAGAATGTGTGGCCGTTGTACAGAATTAGTAAACCAACCTAATGCTTCGGCCATTACTACACGTACTTCCTGTGGATTACCGGCATCACGAATTACATTCAAATAATCATCCACGTGGAAATGGAATGTATAGTTACGCACATTGCGGATTGCACTGATACGTTTTGCTTCCGGTGCAGCTACATCCATCAAGGTCTGATGGACTTTTGCCTCTTGTACAAACATTCTTTCCAGGCTTCTTAGTAATCGTTTTTTCTCTTCGTTTTCATTCAAACGGTCAACTTTTGCATAAAAGTCTTCTATTGTCTTTTCTACTTTCTCTTTCGGATAAAGGCTTAAAGCCTTGTTGGCACTCATTTGTACGCGTAAGCGTTCATTATGTTCGACCAATGCTTCCACAATAGCGGGCAATAAGGAATCGTCACCTACAAATCCAGCATAAATGGCACTTTGGCGAGCTACCATTTCATAAGTATCGTTCAAACCTTCGCGTAATGCTTCGATGAAGTTGTCGTCCTGATAACGGCTCAACAACTTGATAGCTTCCATACGAACCGTATTGAAGCCACTTTCCCGGTACTTCTTCAGGAGCAACGGAGATAATTCCTTTTGGGTATCGGCGTCAGCCAGCATACGCATGGCCAAACTTTGTACATCAGCGTATGGGCTGTTTAACAAATTCTTCCAATAGGCTTTGTCATCTTTGTGTATTGTTATATCGGTACTTAAAGTATTGGCTTCGATAGGAGCAAAACGGAAAGTGGGATCACCAAACAAATGACCTTCAAGTGATACGATTAGCTTATTGTATTGCCCGGCTCGTACACCATGGGACAACAAACCAATCATTTCAATAGTCCAGCGGTCTTGCAATACGTTACGGGTATTTCCTTGTGCTACTAATGTCTGACCGTCATTAAAGATATATTGTCCTGCTATATAGTCGTTTTCGTGAAAAGAACCGTTGTAGCACGCATCAAACATTATCATCTTCGGATTAGTGGAAAGATTTCTCTTCATTAAATCTTCCGTTACGATACGTTCATCAGCGTAGTGAAGAGAGTCTGCTTCCCAGAACTTAGGATTGTCCAGGTCTTTAAAAAACACCTCATTCACTTGTCGTTTTTCCTGCATCTGAATACGTAAGGTGTCTTTGTCACGTTTTCCAACATGGGACATGACTGCATTATAAAGTGTACTCTTCAACATTTTATAACGATTATTGAAATCAGTGCATGCCAATTCATCATTAATAAGCTGCCCTGTTGGCATTCCATGTTCATGAAACATAAATAAGTCAAGGTCCTTTCGTTGCAATTCGCTGAATAACTTATATTTCATAGGGTGTTTCATTCGGAAGTTCCAATGTTTGAATCCCATTTGACGACCAAAAGCTAATGGAAAGTTCTCCATATAAGCTTTTTCGTCATCCATCCATACAATCAGGCAATCGGAATTGTAAGAAGCACCATTGAATGAGAATACCCGATCTAATTGATTATGCTTATCTGCCTTGGCAGCAGCAGCTTTCTTCAGATATGAGGCAATGGCCGCATATTTATCCCCTTCCTTTTTTTCCGGATACTTGATACGAGCTGAATAGAAAGTAGGATTTAGCCGCTGGGGACTGTCTTCTGTCAATTTGTAGTAGAAATGCTGATGATTTACTGAGTCTTGCCTGATGAACTCAAACTTTAAGTTCAGATCATCATAAAAGCGGTCGGTAGGTACGGAAGACTGATCCCAAGGAAAGGCTTTCTCATTCATTTTGAATGCAGTAGTCATGTGTTGCGCATTACGTACCAATGCGACAGGCACATCGCCGATTAAAACCAGACCTTCCAATGAAGGGCATTCTTGATATGTTTTGATGATTATCTGTTTGACTTGATCTGGATTTTGCCAGTCACCGCTGATCAGATAAGTTGCCAAACCATCATCTTCAACCGCAGTTTTGTACTGATGCATGGCATCTTTGGTATTTGCATAAGTTTGGTTATCTGTTATGATAGCAAAAGCGGTAGGTTGTTTGACCAATGGCTTTATGACTGTTGTTTGTGCATTTCCTGCCAATGGCAAAAGAAATGCCAGATATATTATTTTTTTAATCATGGCCAATTAATTTTTAAGTCTGTAATATGTACGGTCGGCTTCTTCACGAAGGTTCTCGGATAAGCTCTTATCTTTTCTCAGTTGATCGCATACCCGAAGGATGTCAGGCTTCCGATAAGAATGAGTGAACCAAGCAAAAGCCTCCAATAAACAGGTTTTTAGCTTTTCACTTTCACTGGAGTCGGTAAGTAAAGCCAAGAGGCCGTCTACACAGGCATGTGCCATATGATTTTTCAGAGAATTGCAATAAAGGATGCGCCAACGTTCGGAAGTTTCTTTGCTTAATAACTCTTTTTGCATGCTACGACTATTATTGGCATTCTCCAAAACCTTACGCATCTCCTCCTTGTCTTGCAACACATAGGTCTCAGCCATTACTTTATCAATTGCCGCCTGTACGGCTGCCTGATCAAAGACTTGAAGCCCCAAACTCACATTAAATGCCACACGCTCGGATAGGTTGTCTTCTACATAGGCTTTGATTTGCGGATAAACATACTCGTTCAGTCCCACATGTTGCATCATACGAACAGAGGTGCGACGAATAAATTCATAGGAATCCGTAATGGCCAAGTGTAAGACTTCCCGGAAGTTTTTGTCACTAATCTTCTCAAGCAATGCCAAGCAGGTGAAACGTACCATCATGAACGAGGAAGTTTCAAAAGTTTTTCTTAATAAATCAGAAATACCCGGATAGTCATTGCGATAAAGGTTGTGCAAAGCAAAATTCTGTATGTCGGCATAGGGCGACTGTAATAACTCCAACATGCGGGACTCGCTATATGGTTCTTTGAACAAAGCATTGGCATCTACCTCATTGATAGATTGAAAACGTAGAGTAGGGTCACCGGTAATGTGCGATTCGAGAATATTCGTCAATTTAGCCCATTGCCCCACTCGTGCTCCCATACCTAACAGGCCGAGCATCTCGTTTGCCATTTTATCTTGCAGTACATTGACTGAATTGGCAAAAGTAGTTACGCATTTTCCTTCCGACATGATATAACGTCCGGCAATGTAATCTTTTTCCCGGAAATCACCATTATAGCATGCATCGAAAATTACCATACGGCTATTAGGCTTAAACTCTGTAACTTCCGACAGGATAATACCGGTGCGCAGGTCTAGTAAAGAATCTTCTGCAATTACTTTGGGATCATCATAGCCTGCAATCCAAGTAGTGTCCAAACCGTATGTGTTTTTCATCATATCCAGCATTTCGTCGAAAGACTTTTTGTTGTTTTGCTTTCTACGCGCTAAACCACGATAATAGTACTTCATTGCATCTACATGAGCATTCCACCTATTAGTAGCGGGACTACCGGAAAGATATTGACGTTCGGGCATACCATGCTCATGAAAAATAGACAAGTCCAGATCTGTGCGTTTCAGCATATTAATGACATCGTCCTTGGGATAATCGCTGAAATTATAACGGATGAAACGGGCCCGTCCCTCTTTATCGAATACGCCCGGCATTTGTTCGCGAATAGTAAAGGTTTCCGGTGTCCATGCAGTCAATGAGTTAGAGTAAGAGCCATCACCTGTATAGGAGAAGAATTGGTCTAATTTATTGTTTATCTGGTGCTCAGCCACCACTTTTTTAAAATAGCGGCTGATTTGCGCATGCGGTTCTTCGCCGTTATCAACAGCTTTGACACGTGCAGAATATATGTCACACCGAATTTGCTGTGGAGATTTTATAGCCAAATAATAATAGAAGAAATTATTTTCGACACTGTCCTGTTTCAAAAAATCGAATTGTAGGTCGAAATCATCGTAGAAACGGTCGCTGGGCACTGAAGAATCTCTCCAGTCATTGTTTTTCTCATCCATTTTAAAAGCGGAAGTCATATGCTGGGCTTTGCGGAGCATTGGAATAGGGATATCACCGACAAATACCACTCCTTCCAATTTATCCTTTTTGTAGAGCTTAACAATAACTTTCTTTACATCTTCCGGTTTATTCCATTCATTGTATACGATGAACGTAGGCAACCCTTCCATTCCTAGAATCTCCTGATAGGCTTTAAGCTCGGCTTCACAAGCCTGAAATGTCCCTTTATCTGTAATTACAGCAAAAGAGGTGTCCTTTACTTTCACAGCCGGTTTAACAAATGTCTGTGCCCGCAGAGATAATATGCTGCAGAGCATCAAACTTCCAGTTATTAATTTACGCATGTTTTGTAATATAGATTTCGTTATGTAGCATTAAAAATTACATCCTAAACTTATCGATAAATGAGTACGCCCATCATAATCATAGTCAGAGGTATTTACACGATCGAATACAACTTTTGCAAATAAGTTCATACGTCTGTTTTCTCTGACTTGTTGCGAATACGTTATCGACCCGCCAATACGATAGTAATCACAGGTATAATAATTAGTCAGCCCTTGTTGTAATTCGGTTACAGTTGGATAGTCTGCATGGCTGCCACCATATACATATTCACCTCCCAGATTATTGTTATACGCAACATGAACATCTATTAAAAGCCTGCGATTCAAACTATTGCCTAAAACAAAATTTTTTTTGCCACCTAAGCCTAAAGATAAATTTTCTGCATTCTGTACAGAATTAGGCATTAAATATTCATCGTCTTGCTTGGTATAATTCACATTTAATTCTGCTTTCCAACTATATTCATTCCCGCGGTTTCTGCTTAATGCATAATTAAGAGAAGCGGTTTGTGCCTTGTACGTAGAACGGATGTTATTATATAATTCCACCCAGCCACTTTGTGATTCAGAGTTATCGCGTTGAGAAATATACTGAATACCATCGATGTTACGATTTGTATATGTGGTTCTCATATAATTGGTATAGTCCTTTCCTTCCTGAATCATCGTTAAAGAAACATGAGCAGTTTTATCTTTTACACCGGCTATTTTTTTAGGAGTCGTATAGCTCTGCTGAACAGTTTCCGCTTTTACATCGTAACTGCCCTCAAGCAGTAAATTGAAAGAGGGCATACTGAAGTTGTACTGGAGAGCTCCACCGAAACGGTCTCCAATATAATTGCTGGTTACACCGCTGCCTATTCCTTTTATGGCTGTTCCCAAACCGTATAATATATAATAGTCCTGATCCACATAAGAGTTGACATTACTCATTCTTGAGTCTTCCTTGATAGAACTATACTTGAAACTTGCACCAAACTTGTGTGAATTATTCAACTTGTAAGTAATCCCCGGCGTCAGTCCCAGCGTATAAAAACGGGTATCCACACGCGGGTCGCGCTGTTTGGCAGCTAATGTAGCTACATAATTACCTTCCAACCCCAATGCCCAATGATTACCAAGTAAAGGAGTAGCTGCACGAAACTTCAGATCGTAATATTGATTTCTCCATTTGCTTAAGTGCTGGTCTGCGACATAGTAAGGCATTCCCCTGAATGGATCGGCAATGGAGGCGTTATATCCGGCATCTGTCAGATTTTTTTGTGCAAAATTAAATGCTCCCCACACATATGCATTTTTCAGATTGATAAAGCCTTCACTGGATACACCTACGATAGCCTCTTTCTGCCCCTCTTGCGGACGGCAATAGTTTCCGTCCTGTAAGTCATATCCCAATATAACATTCGAATAATTCTGAATATCATCGAATGGCATACCGGCAGCATTCTGTGAATGAGACCATAGTCGTCTTGTTTTCAATTGTTCCATAGCGGCGGGAGAGAAGCCCTGTGCCGCTCCCACCATACTTACAAGGCAGGCTATCATTACCAGCAGGCAGCTTTTCATATAGTTCATATATTGTTTTTTCATTGTTCTGTCTTTTTAGTTAATTATTACAATGTGTGATTCCATGAAGGCATTTTTGCTCCATTACGACGCATTACAGGAACAACGCCACGTTCAAAGTCATCCGTACTGTTGTTTGTATCCTGATATATATATGTACCTGTTTCTTCGCGAATAATAGGATTACCTTCTTCGTCTGTGGACAATTTGCGAGCAATACCTAAACCGCAATAAGTAGCTCCTACCCAAGTAATACCTGCATCAAGTACACCGGGGACACGTTTTGCATTCATCTTTGACTCATTGTTTACTGCTTCAACAGCATCCAATACATATTTAATAGGTATTTTTGCATAATAAACATTGCTGTTCGGTTTGCTAAGATCTGTTGTCTTCATATTTTCATCGTTGACCGGATCCCAAGCTTCTCCTTCAGGAACACGAAAAATCACATAAGCACCTCCGAATACGGATGTCAAATATTGTGGTATACTTCCCATCTCTGCTTTTCCTTGGTAGAAAACATGTTGCATATCATAAGCTGCCTGGTCAGGGAAGTTTGGATTATTCATATTAAACTCAAACTCAGAACTACTGCCGTCTATAGGACTTTGAGGGTTATAGATGTCCAACTGATGGTTAGCGGCAAATTGAGAAATGATGCAAGATTCACCTGGCGCTAACGGATATTCGGTTCCATTTCCTGGAAATTTCCACACACGTTCTCCATATGCATAATTATTACCGTCCGCTTCCGGCCAAATAGGTAATTTAGTGGTAGCTGTACCCGGAGTTAAATTTGCGAAATAAATACCGTCCAAATACAAAATGTCAGCAGAGTTATTGTATATCTCATAGAACTGGTCTCGGAAATAGACTCCTCCTTTTTCCGGACGGCTACCGCAATAATAAATCTCCTTGAATATTAATGGGCTCACTTTAAGCCCTTGTACTTCAATATTCAATGCGCTACCATGCTTAAATAATGCCGCATTTACAGAATTGCCATTGATGTAGTATTCATTGTTTTCTGTATCGATCGCTGTACCGGATACTGTTACCGAATAAATTCCGGGGATAATTCCGTCAACTTTCACACTATTATCAGTTACTTCTTTTACATAATGTAAATCTTCATCGTAATTGTCGAACTTTACAGTCAGATCTTTCAGTGTGGATATATTTTCAACGGTAATATCCAAATATACATCCACTGTGATAGGATTCACTTCTGCTGTGCCAGACATGTCCCTGAACGAATCGCATCCTATCAAAAGGGTACTTGCCAATGTAAACAAATATATTAAATATTTTTTCATAACTTCCTAAACATTATAAAGTGAGTGATAATTCCAGCCCAAAGAAAAATCGGTTATTCAATTGAATATATGAACCCGGATTACGTTTGGATTCTCTGCGCGGATAACTTCTGAACATATTGTTGGCAAAGAAAGAAACACGTAGCATATTGCTAATTTCTTTAGTTACATTCAAGTTAAAACAAAAATAAGGACTGTATGATTCTTTTATAGCATTATTATGACTTACATTATTCAACATATATCCATATCCTGCATCCTTTACTTGCTGGGTAGTGGTATATTTCCCCTTGGGAAACATATTTACAGACGCATCTTCCAATGCTAAATAGCCCACAGGTATAGAATCGTTTCCAAATGTATTCCAATTAGACTGCTGCCAAATAGCTTGTGCTGTCATCGTAACAACAAAACCGATACGCGGGATATTGTGAGTGGCACGTAAAGTCGTTACAAATTGTTGTTTGTAACTTGCATTGCCTTCTTGAGAATAAATGGCCACCGGTTTACGGGCTGAAGCAGCATCTTCGCTATTGTCATAGAAGCTATAACCCTGACGCCAACTCTTAGTACGCATCCATGAGCCATTTATTTGGAAGGCCGTACGGATAGCATCAATACGTCCGATATTCAAATCAAATTCTAAACCTTTAGTTTCTATATTTAAATTATTAGTTGGTTTTGCATAAGTAGACAATACCGGTAGGCTACTACTAAGCTCTATCCCGTTTTCTGTGCGCTGGTATTCATTGTAGATAAATGTATTGAAGGTGTTGAAGGTTTGGCTCATTACATAACCATCCTTCAGACGCTCCTTATAAGCTATTACATTCAGATTGGTTTTACCCACTCGTAAATTAAAACCGACTTCTGCTTTATGATTTTGGGCAATCTTCAAATCTGAGTTATCTACTTGCCGAACTTCTGTGGTAGTCATAAACAAGCGCTGGCTTTCCGGAATATTTTCATTGGTAAGCTCATTTATATTGATATATTCAAAATATGCATTTTCTGGATATAAATAGAGAAGAGAAGGCATCTTTGCAGCAATACCGTAACCTCCCTGAAGACTTAATAGATTCGGAATCAAATCAATGGATGCATTTACACGTGGCGAGAAAATGCCTCCTACTACTGAGGTATGATCATAACGCACACCAGCCTGAATGTTCAAATCATGCGTACCGCTTATGGACCATTTGAAATTATCTTCCACATATGCACCAAATTGGTTAATGAAAGGAATATCCTTATAGTTACGTGGACGGAAAGATGAATTATGACCGTATTGACTACGATAAGGAGGAGTACTTGGGTCATAAGTTTTTCCTTTACCAACGTTACCGTCACTCCGGAAATCCGCACCAATCAAGATGCGGTTGTTTACATGACCGCTCGCCTTGAATAGAGAACTCGTCACTTTAGCAAACAAATTAACTTCACGACTATCGATCTCATAGTGTCCCAAATAGCTGCTTGGTAGATAAACAGCATAATGATTTATGTCTTCCGGTCCAAAATTAGTAATTTGATTACCATTGGCATCATAGATATGCTGACCTGCAAAGTTACTAAGTACCGCACCGTTTGTAGTGGTCATGGAATAAGGAGATGTAGCAGAACTGTATACGGTTTCATAATAACTGTCTTTATCCATATACGTACCTGACAATACATAGCGTAGTGTTTTTAACCAGCCCTTATTTATATTCCATGTACCATTGGTATTCAAAGTAAAACCTATATCGCGGCCTTCCGAAGCTGTTTTAGTTTGTTCATCATCAGGATTACGTTCACGTTGATCCTTACCATAAATAAAATCAAAGCTGGAATTGGTACGTAACTTATTATTAAAGAAAGTATTTGAATAGAGCAACTTTGTTGTGGCACGCTGATAGTGCTGGTAACTGGATATTGGATTATTCGTATTATAAGCATAATCTGCACTTACATTTAAAGCGCCTTTCTTTTTTCCAAGTTCAAAACCGGTTCCCATAGACACCTGATAGATATTGGGATTGGCTTTTGCTTTGACACGTAGCGGCTCACGACCAGCTTTTGTATTAATAATTACTGCTCCTGAGGTCAGATCACCATATTCAACAGAAGGGATACCACGAACGATTTGTATAGACTCTATATTTTCAGTAGAAATACTACGAACATCGGTTCCACCAGCCGGCGAGGCACCTCCGGCCAATGAAGCGGGTGTTTCCGTACCACTTAATACCGTAGGGCTCATCGCAGATAGATTAGCATTATTTGAGATGGGGGCACCATCACGAATTATTGCGGTGCCCATAGCATTCATCGGAGCTTCCGGACCACTGGAACTGGAAACTTGACGGATGTTAATCTGTTGTGCCGAACTCATATCTTGATTCTGTGAAATTCCACCTGGCATCAATGACATTACATCATATAAACTGGTCGCTTGCATATGGTCCATAGCAGAGCGGGAAATGTGAGAAGATGTGGATTTGCCTGAACGGCTGTTGGTTGCAGTTACTGTAACTTCTTTCAACTTAAAATCCTCATTCCTCATTGTAAAATTAAGAACCAAATCCTTATTTACATTTATTAAGGTGTCAATGGAGACTTTGCCCAAATATTGAATTTGCATACGAATTTTACCAGTAGGTACGTTTTCCAGTATGTATCTACCATTTTCATCAGAGGTTGTCCCTAGTGCAATTTCAGGAATAGACACAGCTGCAAATTCTAAAGGCAAACGCTTGTTGTTGTGGTCGTACTCATAAACAGTGCCTGTAAGTTTTACTTTGTAATTGTTTTGCGATTTGATAGGGAGGGCAATTCCTATGCAAATAAGTATAAACAAGTATATAATATTACACCCCAAAATACCTTTTTTCATAAGTAACATCATATTTATTAATAATGCAAAATTATATGTAAATTTTAAATTAAAACAAACCATTGTGTGTAACAAAACTAAAATTATTAAAAATACATGTTGTTTTTGTTGGTGCCGTTGCATAATCTCACAGACCTCAACCGTCTGTTGTCTAACAATATAGCAACTGCATTATATTTAGGAAAATCCAATATATATTAGTACTTTATTTAAGTTCCATACATAGTAATACGGATCTTGAGTGATTAAAAGCAAACTGCAAATCTAAATAAAAAACGGGATGGTTGTAGTTCTGATATGCTATATCTTAATACAACGCAGATAAATACTTATATTTTCATTGATAGATCTAACTAAGTTAAAAAACGGATTTTCTCCAAAATTCTTCTGATAGCTCCGTTCCAGCCTCATATTTATCGCACTTTACAGAAGCCCCAGTTCAAATATAAGGAAACTGTATCTCTCTTCGATAAAAGATCTATTTTAGGACGCAAAATTAGATATTACAAAAGATTATAAAAATACCATTTTTTGGGTATAAAAACGCATCTAATACCTATATATAGGTATTAAATATCATTGGCAATGTATGTTCCATTTCATTAAGCAAACAATTTTTTGTATAAAATACAAATAGTACTTTTTTACCCACTTAAAAAGTGCAAGAATGTATAAAAGTCCATGTGTCAGCTATAATAGGGGCATGAATAGGCATCCGTTCCATACCTGTCCCTATTTGAATCGGTCACCCCACAGTGACCGGACATTACTCACCCAATTCGGATTCTCATTACAGTAGGCAACGAAAATCTGTATCAAGTTCCAAAGCCCGAGAATCATTCCATTAAACCTGGCAGGAATTGTGACAACATGTCTGCTTGAAACAGCTACTATTATGGTATCATGCTGTATTGTTATGCTATATACCATGTTCTAAGTCAAAACTCTTTTTTTTTAGAATTGAAGGTTTAAGGCTCCATCCGAAAGTCAATATCACTTTCTCAAAATTCTTTTCTACAGCACCCTTTGTATAAGTTAGGATGTCTTTCTCTAGAAAATTTTTGAAATCAGATGAACTCATGTCTCTAAAAATGTTTATATATTCTTTTTTAAGAAATTCATTTATGGCATGTGCCGATATCTTTTTTTGCGTGCACTTTTCTATAACATATAAGTTGCTTGGTACCGGTACCATCGTGTCCAGCCCCATGAAGATATTACAGTCTACCATAAGAGTATAAGCGCCGCTCTCGGCAAGAGGTGCGGAAATGCAGTAATTGGCTTGCTCAAGCAGAGAATCCACCAGTTCTTTTGTGGAAGAACTGATACTATTGGCCAATTGTTCATATCCTCTTAGATTCAGTTGGGATATGGTCTTTTCGATAGCCGGGATGAATTTCATTCCTGGACCCAGGTTCAAATCAAATCTTTTGTAATAGACAAGAAGCTCATTCCAATCTTTGTACCGTGAAGGTTTGATGATATTTACATTGTCTATACCATGTTGTTTAAGATACTCGCCGGAGGAAAATGCATCTTCTTTGAAGGTCTGTGTGTTTCCATCCGGGAAACTTAAATAGATGGTCTTATATGTGTCTCCAGTGTTGGTCCTTGCAAAAGCTTTACATTCCTCACCTTTGAGATAATATGCTGTGGTGATGTCAAAACCATTACCGCTGGCATCATTGTCATAGCAACAATTCCACTTTACCTTATCAGATGGGAATATACGGCTTATATTCTCTATTTGGGATTTGGTGACATATCCCCCCGTGCTTATGAATGCGCATGTGGTTTCTTTAGTATAATGGTTTATTTCGTAGAAACTCATTGCGTCAATAGCGGATTCAAAGAGATATATGTCTGTAACCTTGTCAAAAGGAACAAAATTGGCCATCCAACAGCTTTGCGCCTTGTCACCACCCGTGGCAAAGGCTTTATAATTGGTATTGGTCTCTGCAAAATAGTTCCTCATTTCAAAGTTAAGGATTTCCATCTGGGAGGGTTTGCGGAATGGAAAGCCGATATGATTGTTTTTTCCTACCTGGTAGATGAACAGTCTATTGGCGAAATCCTCCACAGTCTGTGGAGAGAGCTTCCTTTGGACGGTCAAATATGGATTATCCTTTTTGATAGGACGAGGATTCCAATAATTCAAATTGGATTCAATATCATTTGGATTCAGTCCCAGCAGAGGATTGTTTACCGTTTCGGTATCTTCATTGGTGATCTGTTGAGTAGGCATTGGTACACCATCAATGACGAAGAGAGGCTGGGTTCCTCCTGTGACGGAGTTGACACCTCTGATTCTGAAAGTCATTCCGCTTGACAATGAACCGTCTGTGGGGATAATCTGTACTCCGCTGATTTTGCCTTGTAGTGCTTGCAACGTCTGCGTAGAACTACTGTTTACAATATCTTTTATATTCACAGAAGCAACGGCGGTTGCAATATCACTTTTTCGCTGGCTACCATAGCCTACAACAACCACCTCATCCATCTCTGTGACTGAAGGGTCTAGAATGATATCAAATCTTCGGTTCTTTCCGATAGTGATAGTTTTGGGCTTATATCCCAGATAACTGATGACCAGTTTTTCAGAAGGAAGTACTTTTATCGTGAACTTTCCTTCTAAATCGGTGATTACTGCATTGGTGGTACCTTCGATATTTATCGTGGCACCGATAAGAGGTTCACTCTTCTCATCCAACACTTGCCCTGAAATAGTTACTTGCTGTGCTAATGCTACAGTGAAATGTAGTATTAGAAACAATATGCTTAATAGTACTTTTCTCTTCATAGTGCAGATATTAAAGTTTATAATAAGGATTAATACAATTAGATTTAAAATGGTAGTGCAAATAAAGCGAATTATAATATCCATGTTTTGACCTATTGTACTTTTCTCTTGACCAAATTACAGACTTTTTCTTCAAAGGTAATCGCTTTCTATTAATTTCATTTATCACCGCGTAAAATTATTCGATTGGACTTTTTATAGTGAGTATTATCATGGGGAGTATTAAAAAAGATTGGATATGAAAAATAGTATGTTAAATCATTCTGTTTTCTCAAATATGCAGTGGGGTGTGAGCGCAAGGAAAAATATCTGTAGAAATTGATAATAATGTATTTTATTCAAACTTTCCATTTATCCAAACTCTATCAGTTATCTGCACTTAAATCAGGCTTTGATATTTCAAGAGTTTGGATAAATGATTAAGGATTCAGTCTGCATTAATACCGAACATAGCAGTCAGTGAACGATTGATACCTTACGTTCGCATCGTGCGAAGTCTATTCCTTTCCACACGGTTTTGCGTCCGGCTGAAGATGCACACTCGGCTTGCGCCTTGTTCCTTTGCTGTTTCTTTATACTTGAAGTTCTACAATTCGTTTCACAAAGAATTACCCTGTGGAAGTCTGCCCGCTTTCGCGTAGGGTGACGTTGAAACCTTTATCCAGGGCATTACACCATGGCATTCGCTTTCTCCACAATCCTTTACCCGCACCTCATTCGGCCGCTCTTACAATTGGCCACCCATCGGTTATTGGCTGACGGGAGAGATACGGGCTTACCAAGTTTCGCACAAATAACTGACGACCGACTTAGACTCCGCCTATCCACCAGCAGTGCGACATCCGTGTAGCACGATGTAACAGCGTACTATCCTGACTGCTTGCCTTTTGGAATGGCCCATAAATATCCGTGAGCTAATTCATAGTCACGATGGTACGGCGATTCACTTAGGTTACTCATATCAGTCAGCTTTGACATTCTTCGCCTATGATGCTTAGGTTGGAACGTCGTTGTCAAGAGGGCTTCGCACCCGACCGTTGCCAGTCACGTACGCCTCTTCAGGCTACTATTGATGGAACAATAGGTTCAGACACGATGCTGAACAATTACTTGTGTGACCTCTTGGCGCACATTACACTACTAAGGTAATGCTTTTATAGGAGAAGTCACATCTGTAAAAAACTTATTATCATGCAATTATCTTACTTTATCTTAGGCTAAAAGCCCTTATTCAAGGTGTCTGTATCCTATCATCCGCTACCGCTCGGTATCGGATTCCTCCAGACCGATGGCATGGCATATCTCCTCCACCAGTTCAGGAAGGCCGGAGTCTTTCTCCTGACGGGGATCGGGTGGAAACAGCGTGGAACGAAAGACACCCTTACAGACAGGGTCCGCCTCCTTGTTGTAGCGGAGGGTGTTCGGAATGTGTGAGGACAGCAGCCGCAGCCCCATCCTGTGGATGACCCGGTTCCAGGCATCATACAAATTCTTCCGTCCCCTTCTATCCACCATGTTCCAGAACAGCCGGATTCCTTTCAAGTTGCAGTTCCCCTTGGCGATCAGCTCCTCTTCCAGCACCTTGGTAAACTGCAGGGAACTCTGCATGACGATATTGTCCGCCTTGAGCGGGACAAAGATATAGTCCATCGCGGCAACGGTATGAACCACCCCCTCGCTGCGGAGCGTTCCGGGAAGGTCGAAGAGCACGATATCGAAAGTCTCCCCTTTTTCGTCCATATAACGCCGCAGGTCTTCCACCCCCTTTTCCGGGTCGCTTTTGATGACCGGATAGGCAGGCTTACGGATTCTTTCGTACTGCCGGTACAGGTTCACCTTCAGGTCGTCATTTTTCATGACATTCTCCATGTCCCTCTCACGCATCAGGGCGATGCTGTGCTGCGGGGAGTCACAGTCCACAACCGCCACACGCACGTCTTTGCGGTAATGCAGGACACTGGCCAGCAGTACCGTAAAGACGGATTTTCCCACGCCACCCTTCTGGCTGGCGATGGCAACCAACAACTCTTTTTCTTTTTTCATCATACTTCTTTTTCATTAAAAGTTAAACACTATTGTTTCAGAAACAAAAATAATGCTCCCATCGGGGGAGATCCCCTGTCATGGGGGACGAGCCTTTATGACCGGGCCGGGCAGGGACTCCTCCAGAATCATGTCCGTCGTTTCCCTGTATTCTTCCAGATGCCGCGAGACAAGGTGGTTGATGAACCCCTCCAGAGTGACCTTTCCGTTTCTCGAGGCTCCCGCCAGGATGGACAGTTTCCGGTGCAGGGCGGCGGGAATATGCAGCGACCGACGCTGCACGCCCGCAATGCCATGCAGGTATTCCTCCCCGTAGACGGACGGTTGCATGGGGCCATTTTTCCTTGCGGGACGTATAATGTCGTTACCGGACGTTCCACGTCTCTTCCGGGGACAGGCAGGCGCTTCCCCCATGATCTCACGGATGCGGTCCGCGTCCATCCCGCCAAGACCAATCCGCTCTTTTACGTTCTTTCCTGTCATGATATGCCTTCTTGGACAATGACAACGTTTTATCGGCGAGGTGTTCCTCCCGGCTGTCCGTCCTCATCCCAGGGACGGTAGACCTCACCGAGCAGGGAGGCGATGTCCTCCCTGTGTTCCTCCATATGGAGTTCCAACAACCGGATGATAAAACCGGAGATGCTGCCGCAGCCGGCGACCCTGACCAGCATGGCGATCCGGCGGTGCAGTCTCCCATCAATGTAGGCGGTCTTCCACTCAGCGGCTCTGGGAGCGGGAACCAGAAACCTCCTCTTGTATTCCTCCGGACCTGTCACTTTCCCTGCCCGGACCTGACTTCCATGACTTGGTATCTCCACCACTGGTTCCAGGGATGGGGAAACGGGAGCTGACAGAAGGTTCCCCGTGAGTCCGACCCTCTCGAGAACGATATCGGAAAGCCGGTTCTTTTCCTTTTCTGAATCCATATTTTAAAATCTTAAATTATTAAATTACACAACTGGTATTGTCTCGGAATACAAAATAAAGGAAGAAGAGAACAGGATGAAACCACCTGTCACTTATAGTCATCCAAAGTCAGTTATTGTCATGATACACATGACGGGGGGGACGGAGATGCCGTTCCGTTCGGACGGTTCTTCCTATGCGGAGGCGACATCAGAGGCCCGTAGTGGTGTGGAAAAGCGAGCGGGATTCCGTTTCCTTGTCCACCGTTCCTTTTTAATCCTTATGGGCAGGCGTGAGAGCGCGCATCCGTCCGGATACGGATTCTTAAATTATCGGTCTATGGGAGTGTAAAAGTATTAATCCGTTAATGGAGAATTATGAAGGAAGACCATAAGGTGTACACGGCTACATTCTCCATTTGCAGAAGTGTAGAAGTAGTAATCCATTAATGAAGATAATGCAGAAAAACCATAAACCATATACGGCTCACTGCCGCTCTCCATTTGTAGATGTGTAGAAGTAACAATCCATTAATGGACAATAGGGCATGTAAAGGGCAGATTTCCCGTATATTCGCCTCCTTATTCCCGAATTATGGACGTAAGTCATATGATTATGGAGAGATATCCACCCTTTTATGGGGAGAGCAGCCGGCAAACACCTGATGGAAATGCCTCGTAAATCACAGGAGAATAGCCATACAATGGGCTAATACACAATAATTATTGGATAAATGTGGTCCGCTCCTGCGGACAGCAAGTTGTGTTTTCGTTTAACGAAAACAGGACGGTTTAACGGAGAATACACCGATAAACCGTTACTTATTTCAAGCTCCAGCGTCGCTTTTTACATATCTAATTATAATTCATTTGAAATCACAAAACAGATTGAACCGAATGTGGTTAGTTTGTCTGTTTATTTCATGTCCGAATCATTAGTATGCTATGTTGCAAAGTTCGTATTCATTATGAAAAAATCCGCTTACGAGAACAAGATATTCAGGTAATTTGCCATCCTTTCCCCAAAGAAGTTCGATGTTAAAAAGTTCAGAAAGCGTTTTGGCTATGTCAAATCCGAAGGCTTCGAGTGACGGACGCACTTTTTCCGGGTGTCGGCATGGTGTGCCGCAGTTACGCGTACACTCGTTATCTGAGCAGTGAAGACATTTACCTATATAGGCAAATGAACGCCCTCCATATTTCCGTTCCATATCCAATAATTCGCTCTCGATTCGTATCCGTTCCGGTAAAATGAGTTTTTGTGTATATTCAATCGGAATATCTTTGTCTTCAGGGATTATCTTCGTTGCCATAAGATGTGCATACTTGTATTGTCGGAGAAACGATTCCGTATCAAAATCAAATGGAGGACACCCCCAACTTTTACCGTAATTGGTACATTGTTTGCAAAGTTCAAGAAAATGTGGTTCGTCACGGAATTCGGCGATGTATCCTTCAACAGTGATGTCTGAAGTAAAATTTTCTACAGTGTATATACTCATTGTTTCAAAATCATTGTACCGCATAAGGAGTCGAAACGGATGTTTTCATTTTGGAAAAGTCTGTCAATGTATCCGCTTTTCTGCATTTCAGACGCGGTCAAGCAACTTAAATTCGGGGTATCTAACAATGCTATCGAATCGCACATGGACAACGCGATGTCAAGTTCATGTGTCGAGAACATGATACATTTTTTCTCGTCGTGAACAAGCCTACGAAGCAACGCCACAAGTTCGTAGCGATTAGGCATGTCAAGAAAGGAAGTCGGTTCATCAAGGAGAATGATAGGAGTATCCTGTGCCAATGCACGAGCAATCATCACACGCTGGCATTCGCCATCCGACATTTTATCCATCGTGCGGTTTGCATAAGCCTCCATTCCCACCGAAATGAGCGATTGCATGACTATCTCCTTATCTGTTTCTTGCATCCTACCTATCCAGTTGGTATAAGGAGCACGGCCTATGGCTACGACATCCTTGCACCGCAGGTTGGCGATGCGCGTGCGCTCGGTCGTGACGACAGCCAGCGTTTTTGCCATATCTTCGGTTTTCATGCAGGCGATGTCGTGCCCGTCGAGAATGATTTTTCCGGAATAACACCGGTTCAGACCGGCTATGGCGCGGAGCAACGTCGATTTTCCTGTCCCGTTTCTTCCGATAAGGGCTGTCAGTTGACCTTTTTTTATCGTGGCATTTACCTCGTGGAGCAACGAGTTTTCTTTGTAACCTATGGAAAAATGCTGTAATTCTATCATGCGGTGATGGATTTGTTGCGTAAAACCACCCATACGACGATTGGGATTCCCAATAGAGCTGTAATGGCGTTGATCGGCAAGGTGAATATTTTAGAAATGATGTCGCAAAGAAGCAATATCGATGCTCCCGAAAGAATTGTTCCGGGCAGAAGGACATGATGATCGCTATTTTGGAAAAGCATTCTTGTGACATGAGGCATAGCGAGACCTATGAAACCTATCGGACCGCAAAAAGCGGTTATCGTTCCGGCGAGCAGCGTTGTCGAGAGAAACAACAGGCTGCGTGAACGCCGAATATTCAGTCCCATTGTTACGGCATATTCCTCTCCGAACAGCAGGAGGTTAAGCGGTTTGATGGTCAGTACAGCCAACAGCAGTCCGGCAAACACCGATGGAACAAGAATCAGAAGTTGTCCGGAGGTGACGTCACCCAAAGCCCCCATCGTCCAAATGACAAAGGCTTTCAGCGATTCCTCTTTGCTGAGGTACTGCAATATCTGCACGACAGCACCTACGCCCGATGAGAACATCATGCCCAGAATCAGGATTACCATGATGTCTTTTATTCGCTGTCCGACGGCAGTTATCACGAGCAACACGACAGCCGCACCCACCCACGCTGCTCCGGCAATGCCTATTGATGAACCGATCCCGGCAAGTACCACAAGTGCCACACCGAGACTTGCACCGGAACTGATGCCAAGGACATAGGGACCGGCAAGAGGATTACGGAAGAGGGTCTGCATCTGAAGACCGCTGACCGATAAGGCAGCCCCGGCCAACAGTGCCACTATAGCTTTTATGAGGCGTATGTTGAGTACGATTTTTTCCGTGGCACGGGAACAATTTCCCCCGGTCAGTGCTGCCCATACATCGCGGATCGGAATGTTGACAGCTCCCACGGCCAAGTCCAGTAAAAAAAGACCGACCGTGAGCGTAATCAATATGGAGAATAATATAGTCGAACGGGAACGCATCTATTTCAGTTGCTTGTAATACACACACTCTTCCTGCACCAGTTCAGGATGGAATATCTTCACGAGGTCGCGGAGCACGATGTCAGGATTCACGACGGCAGACTCGTAATAGTCGTTACCCCCGGCTGTGTTGGTACGGGCGTTGTTGTTATACACCTCTCCATTTTTGAAACATCGGGTATCGGTGAATTTCGGACATGATGCCTTCAAGTCGTCAAGGGAGTTCGCCATTCCCACGTTCAACCACATGTCCGCATCCGACGCGAGCAGATATGCTTCTTCTAAGTCAATGGGGATAGAAGCGTTTCCCGTGTTCTTCTGGTAGATATAGCGGCCTCCCGCATCAGTAATCAAGCGGGCTACATAACTTTGGGTTGAAGGCATGAACCACGAGTCGCCATAGGGAACATTAAGCATAACCGAAGGAGTGCCGAGGGTACTGTCGGCCACTTTCTTTTTCAAGGCGTTGTATCTGACCGGGATTGCGGCAAAGGCTTTTTCACCCTTCTCACGTTTTCCTGTGACTTCTGAAAGCACTACCATCCATTCGGCCTTGCCGAGAGGCGACTCTTCAAGATAATCGCCGACATACATGAACGGTATGTCGAGTTCTTCGAGTTTGCTTTCCATTGCGCTTGCGCCGTTCACCCCATAGAGCAGAACGAGGTCGGGATCGAGCGAGAGCAGCAACTCGTAGTTGATGTTCCCTTCATAGCCGACATCGCCAATACTGTCGCGGCGGGCTTGGATGTCTGGGTTGGAAATGTAGTCGATTCCCGAAACGCCGGTTATACACCGGACTTCACCGATTGCGTCAAGCATGGCGATATGAGTGGAAGACATCGCCACGATACGTTTGGCGTCTCCTTTGAGTACCTGTCCTGCAAACCCTTCGGGAACCTCTTCACCGTTGCGGACGATAAACAGCCATGTGGTTACACTGTCCGCTCCCTGCCAGGGATTCCTGACGGTTATCAGTACGCTTTCCTTCCCGCCCGCCCCTTTGATGTCGAAGCCGGAGGCATATTCGGGAGCATAAAGCAGCAGGTTGAAATCATTGATTTTTGAGCTTTTGTTGTGGCAGCCTGTAAATGCCAGAGAAAGCAACAAAATCAGGCTTAAATTCTTTAATGCGTTCATATTGATGCAGATTATCGTTTACTATTTTTGTTTTTTCCGAACTTGGGTGTTATGCCGATGAATATCTCGAAATTGATGCCCGGCATGGGACGGGACAATACGGAAAGGTATTCTTCATCGAACAGGTTGTTGATGCTGCCCTTTAGCGACAGATCGGCCCATCGGAAAGAGAGCTGTTTTTCCAGTGTCACGTTATTCATGAAGTAAGGGGGCAGATAGCCCGTCAGGGTATAGTCATTACTCGACATGGTATAACGCTGGCTGTAATAACACCATTTGTAAAGCAGGCTCCATGTCCGCCATGACAGACGTCCGGTCACCGTTGCGGAAAACTCCGGCACGTATGGCAACTGTTTGCCGACGGATTGGTCTGCCGGACTCATCGGTTCGCTCTCGTTGATCGAGGGAGTCCACGAGAAAGTTCCGTTCATATCCAGTTTCCAGTCCTTTCCGAGCATTATATCAAGGTGGGCGTTGGTCTCTGCCCCGTAAGCATGTACCTTTTTGAGGTTTCTGGGGGAGAAGAATCCCTTGGTTGTGGGTAGCCAGATGATCCAGTCGTCGATGTGCGAATCGAACCAGTTGATACCACCGCTCAAAGCATATACATTTTCTTTCCCCACCGAGAACGACAACCCCACGTCGTATGTGAAGCCGTGCTCGCTTTTCAGGTCGGGATTACCGCCCGGCAGAAAATAGAGGTCGTTCAGCGTGGGAAAACGGTAGTTCCGGGAGATGGATGCTTTCGCCACGATATTGCCTTTTTTCGACAGTACCCCGTCGATGAAGAAAGCCGGGATAACCGGGGCCCATTCCGTACCGAACATATCCTCGCGAAGGACAAGCGAGGCGGCAAAACGATCGACAGGCCGCCATTTCGCAGAAACGGAACCGGAAAACTCGACACGTCCCTTGTCATACCCGACAACAGCCTTGTTACCTTCCTGCGAGATGATATTTTTGTCCGCGCTTTCCACCAAATGCTGGTGTACGGAAACACCGGCCGTGAACAGCCATTTCTCTGAAGGAGCATAATCCCCGTCCGCACTTCCGTAGAACGTGTTAATCTTACTGCGTGAGCGGGTCATCGAAGCCATTTCGCCGTTTCCCTTGTCCCGCTTGTAATCATAGGCCATCCATGTGTGTATATAGCCGCCTTTTACACCGACCTTCCATTTCTCCCGCACGCGATCCCACGAGAGGACGCCGCGAAACGTCTGCTCCCTTTGGCGGTTCTCGAAGTCCATGTCGTTCCCGTAATCCGTGCTGAGCATCGCCAGTTCCCGGTTGGAATTGATATACCAGGCGTTTAGCCCGAACTTGTCGCCTTCGCCCGTGTTATAATAAATTTCCTGCAAGACGTGCAGATCCTTATAAGCCCCGCTGCGGTTGCGTTCCGTCGGGTAATAGGAACCGATGATGTTCTTGTCCTCGTCATAGATGTTTTCCTTCTTGTCCCGGTTTCGGTATTTGTAGTCGTTGGGGGAAGAGGAATACACCACACGGGTGGAGGACTGCCAGTGTTTGTCACCGTAGGTCAGGCGGAGAAACTCGTCGAACGTGCTGAACGACCCCACTCCCTGCACGTACTGCAACCCGAACCCTTCATGGTTGGCCGGAGAAGTGGAGAGCCTGACCAGACCACCCAAGCCGCCGCCCGTTTCGTTTACCGATGACGTTCCGTGCAGCAGCGAGGCATCATCGATAAAGTAAGAAGGGATGGTGGAAAAATCCGTCATGCCCAGCATCGGGTTGTTAATGCGCATACCATTCCACGTCACTTGGGTATGCGAGGGAGAGGTACCCCGGAAAGCCACGGTGGATAACGTGGCGCGTCCGTAGTTCTTGACAAAAACGGATGAGTTGAATGTCAGCACATCGGCCATAGACAAGGCGATGTTCTCTTTCATGGCGATGGAATCGAAACGGGTTCGTTGCACGCCTATATCCTTCATAGGTCGTTTGCCCACCACCGTAACCTCCGGAATACGTAGTACCCTTTTGGTAATGCTGACGGAATTTTTCTGCTGGGCGGCAAGCAGAAAGGGCAGGCTTACCCCCACGAACAATAGAATAAGATGTCTTTTCATTTTTGTCCTCCTTCCTCGTTATTTCCAGCAGAAAGCTCCCGGAATGATTCCCACGTAAAATTCATCGATCAGCTTGCCTTGCGGCGAATAGCGATACACGATACCTTGTTGCTGGTAATCAATAGCGTCGGCCACATATACCTCCCCGTTGTTGGGATTGACCGTAAGGCCGTAGTATTTGGTGTCCCGAAACTCCAGAAAAGGCCGGACGGGAACACGGTCGGCTTCCACCGGCATTCGCCAAATATCGTTGTTGATCCAGTAAAGTGTATCCCGTGTACCGTTGAGCTGGACTTCCGAAGGCCAGTCGCCCAGCTTAAACTTGAACTGTTTCTCTACGGTGAAAGTCTCGGCGTCTATACGATAGAGAGACGGTGCCTCGTAACCGTATGGGCTGCCCTCGTAACCGCCATCCGTGATGGTCCACATCTTGTTGTATTTGTCCATGACCAGCGAAGTAGGTTGTATGCCGATGGTCAGTTCGTCCACGACCTTGTCCGTCTCCGTGTCGATTTTCAGGATGCGGTTCTGGTACGACCAGCAGTTCACATAGACGTACTTGCCGTATTGTACCATTTGTTCGGTGGAACCCGATTCCATGTCCATGTCTGGACATTCGATATAGCCGGTAATCTCGTATGTCTTGGGGTTGATGATGAAGATACGGTAGTCCCATATCTGCGTCACATAGGCTTTCTCATCCGACAGAAAATGGATATACCGGGGTGAGGTGAAACCTGTGATACGGCCCACTTCCTTGAAAGTATTGATGTCGATGGCGAAAATCACATGCGAGTTGTTCACCACGATCCAGCCTATACCGTCCCGGATAACCATAGACTGGGCCACATCGCCCAACTTGAACCCGTTGGCACGGTAAAACACTTCATTCTCCACTTCGCACGTGGCGGGATCGTAGTAGGAAAGCGTGGCATTGCTGTACTGGAAATTCCCCTCGTTGGTAATGAAAAGACCAGAGGCCGATACAGAGAAATCTTCCATCTCTCCGTAATCCCATTTCATGCAACTGCCGAAAACTGGCAGGCAGAAAAGAAAAAGGCAAATCCGTTGTATTGTTCTGCTCATTGTCATTCGGATAAAAAAGAGTACCCGAATCATTACGGGTACTCTGGTTAAGGTATAAGGTTTAATCCTGCTGCGTATATTGTTTGTCCTTCATATTTTGGAAGGTTGGGTTATACCCACATTTCGTCACGCTCCAACTTTCCCCCGTAATCATTCCGTTTTCTATAAACTTGCCGAAGAAAGTGTAGTCGGTAAATTTCGTCAAACCGTCAAAAACAACCCCATGCAAGGTCTCCAACTTCTCCATGGAAAGTGTTTCCTGAGAAAGAGAAGTCGCACTTTTTATCTGTAGCGTACCATCTATAGTCTGTAATTTATCACAAGTAATGCCTGTTGCTTTATTAACGAACAACCCTTCACCTCCTACGTGAAGCAATTCCGGAATATCCAGCGATTTACTTTGTAAAGATATTGCTAACGAACCCTCTCCCTCTTTATAATATACAGGAGAAGCTGAACAACAAACTTTGGATAGTAAGGGCAAGTTACAACTGGTAAAATTTCCAGATAAATAGAACTGTCCTCCCACTTCTTTCAAGACTGGCATTGTGATTGAAGCAAACATGGGTATTTGGATATATCCATATCCATCTATGATTTCCAAGTCGGGAAATTTGGCATTGCTTCGCATTTGGCCTGTCACATTTAGATTTCCATATACATGTTGAATTGTCGATATGGTATAATCGGTATTGTTGGTGGTTGGCTTACAAGTGAAGTCTTTGATATTCTTGAACGTGATTTCAGGGAACTTATTATTCGTGAGACTGGTGATGACAAAATTTACATTTGACAAATCTTCGGCTGTTTCAATTTTGGAGAGCTGCACCTTGTTTATAATTTCAATCTGGGGCGCTGTTTCTCCGAAGGTTTCAAATCGGGCGTTCGGCAACAGCAGTGTTCCGCTCACATCTTCAAGATAATCCAGCGTGATGCTTCCAAGTGTGGTGATCTTGCTCCAGTCGGGAAGTTGTTTGAGTGCCGTGAAATTCTTTATCTTTATCTGTCCCTTTATCGTTGTCAGTTTGTCCATTCCACCGAAAGCCTGAAGCACGTCATTTCGTTGGGGAACAAAACTACCGGTAGGAGGAGCTTCCATATTGGCTTCCATAATAATACTTCCGTTTACTGTTTCGATTTCCGGAAGGTTGATGGTTTCCAACATCACGGGGACGGTATGGAAATCAAGGCCACCGGTCTCTTTCAGCTTAAGGAAGCTCATGGAAGTCAGCTTGGCAAGATTGTTTACGGACAAGACCCCTCCGACACTTGTCAGTTCCGGTATTTCCAAAGACGCAATCGAACCGGCTGCTGTGTTCTCTTCATTGAGTCCTTGAAGATTCAGATCCTGACCTACAGTAGTCAGAACCGGAAACTCAAAACTCTGTAACGACGACGCATTGAACATCACGCTTCCTTCAATAGTTGCCAGTTTCTCGAATAGGACATACGTCACTTGGTCGTTATATACCGATATGTCTCCGGAGAGCGTTTCCAATGCTTTCATGGAAATCATGTGAAGTTCCGTAGCTTTCGAGGCGACATCGGTCGAACCTACCTGTAAACCTCCGGCAGAAACGATATTATCCAACCCTGTCAAGTCTGCACCGTTGTAACTGTTACGAATGACAATGTTGCCAGTAACCTCTTTCAAAGATGCCAATGCAGATATGTCAGTGATTTTTTCTGCCTCTTCCGCATCAGAGCCGATAATCAGGTTCCCTTTGACAACGGTTGTTTTGGTTGCGGCAAAAGAAGCTACCTCCTCGGTGGTCTTCAACTCCACATCTCCGTCAGATTCTATCTCGCTTTTCACGACCTTATAGGTATATTCGCGGGCATCTCCGTTATAGGATGTCACCCGGAAGGTTCGTTCGTTATCCCAGTCCGTTACCGTTTCAGGATCAGGTATGATTGTTGCAGAAGTTGTGTACTTGAATTCCACTTCGGCGTTGTTCAGCGATACCGTATAGGGAACGGTTATTGTTACTGTATTGTCCGTAATGTCGGCCGTGTACGATTTCCCGTCCACGGTCATCACGACCGATGTGATGAAATTTTCATCTGCATCTTCAGGTATAATTTCATCGTTTTTGTCACACGCTCCCAAAAAGAACAAGGATAGGAGCATGGGAAGAAAATAAATTTTCATACTTGTAATTTTTATTATTTGGTTAGATCCTCAAAAGAAAATACCTCCGTAGAAACTTCGCCCAGCCAGCCGCTTTTGGCCAGAACACCGCATTGTATTTTGATAAAGTCAATATATTGCAGATTGGCTTCCGTTCCATCGGCATGGATGGCATTGGAAATTTTGAAACCGTTCCTTTGTCCGCTTCCATCCACCGTACTGCCGCCTTCTATCTGGTCGTTTCCGAAATTATCCACGTACCCCCAGTCATAACTCTGATTATCCCAATAACCGGTTTGAGAATCTTGGGTGTTGCGGGCGGCCAGACAAGTGCCTGTCAGGGTATAACTGTTTTCCGAAATCCAAGCCGGATAATAATAGTCTTGTGTATGATAAGCGGACAGATAGTCTACCCAGCCGTTTCTACCGTCGGAACTGATCCATTGGACATCCATTTTTTTGCCTTCCGGACGGTAATAGGTCACTTCAAAATTCTGTATTGTTTCTTCCTTGCCTGCTTCAGATCCTTTCAGTTCGTACCACTCGTCATCCGGCAATCCGTTTCCGTTTATATCTTGCATGACCCATACGATACCCGGTTCGGAACTGCCGTCAAAGGCGTTCCCCTGAACACAGAAATCATATTGGTTACCCGAATTGGGAATACTGTGGTCGAAGCCGACGATGATATAACCCCCGAAAGAACCTAAAGAGACGTGCAGTTTGTCTTTCAAACGCTGTGTTGCCCATGCGACAGCCGCTTCAGGGGATGTTTCGTTGCCGGTCATACCGCCTATCGTGCTCGTCTCGTTGATAAATTGGCCGGGAGCTGGGGTATATTCATAGACTTTATTCCAGAGCTTGGAACTTCCCGAAGCCCGGAAGCCGTCTTGTTCCTTTTTGTCCACACAAACGACTTTTACGGTGGCAGTGACAGCCGTTTTCCCTTTGTCGATATTCTTGCTTATTTTTTCCGTCGGTGTGTCTTCCGACACAGTACAGGAGACGGTGTATTCTCCGGGTGCGGACGGCGTGAACTTGAACATGCGTTCCACTTCTCCTTCCATGACCTGACCGTCCACACTCCACTCAAAACGGGGATTGTCGAAATACTCCAACAACGGACGCAGGAAAACAGGACGGTCGGCAAAAGTGTACCTGTCCGTGGATGTTTGCAGGTAAGACGGGGTCGGGAATTTGACAACGTAGGGCATCGTTTCCACGACCTCTACGCTTACGTCTTTCGTTGTTGTCCCATCTATATTGGAAGCGTTGATTGTCACCGTATAAACACCGAGTTCTTTTTCATTGAAAGTATAAGTATTCTCGGTGGAAACGATTTTTCCTTCCCGTACCCATTCGATTTTGAACCCTTCGACATCCGAATGCTGAATATCGGGAGTAAATGTGTAATCGGTATTCCGGACGACTTTTAGCCCCTGCGAAGGTAGTGCCAGTGAGATGACCGGAGGGGTGAGTTCTTTCACTTCTACTTTCAGTTCCTCTTCGGCATAGCCTTCCGCATTGTCTACTCTTAGTTTGACATAAAAATCCCCGCATTCATTCCATGTACGTTGAAGAGACGGACCCGAAGAAACCAGCGTACCGTCTATCGTCCAAGCAAAAAGAGCATCTTCAACATTCTGGTATGTCGGGGCGATAGTCAATTCGTGATCGACCTTGACCGTGTAAATACCGGTCTCGCTGTCAAGTTCTATTATAGGTTGTCCTCCTACTTCTTCGGTAATGACTTCATCCTTGTTGCAGGAGGTGAACAGCATACAGGCAGAAATAATAAAATAGTGAAAACGATGCATGATGTGTGGATTTTAGAAAAATAACAGGGATACCCCCGACAGAAGGGATATCCTTGTATTCTTTTTATTGTATGGTGATATCATCAATACAGATATAAGCCGGAGTATTCAAACCGTATGCTCCCGAATCCGAACCCTCGAAGTTGAATTTCACACTTTGCACCCCTTCGGCATTGATTTCCCAATAATCCCATGTCGTGATAGGATCAACCTGTTGTTGGCCGTTACGATAATCGGCTAAAAGACGTTTGTAAGTGCGGATCAGACCGCCATTCGCATCATAACATTCCAGATTCACTTGGAAATACCCTTTCATCTCTTTCAGAGGAGTCGCTACCCCCGTAGAACCGAACTGATTACCATAAGTAATGACACCATAAGTGTATGAGGTGTTGCAGATCCACAGGCCGACCAATTTCCGGGGAACATTGAAATAAAATTCTGGTTTAGCCATCCATGCCTGATTGTAAGCATCCACATATCCGTAAACGACACCGAAATTGGAACCGCTGTGCCCGGCTTCCTTATTCTGTCCTTCCGCTTCCACCGCAGTGTTATAGACAGAACATTGGTTTAGATAAGAATACCACCAGTCTCCGGTATTTCCCGACTGATTGGAGCGGATGTTCCAGTTGGAAAGTGCGATGCCGCCGCTGGAATACTCTGTGCTTCCACCTACAGTATTAAACATTGAAAGGAAGAGATATTCTTCCGGAGTATTGTCGTAAATGGTGGTTACTTGAGGATACCCTTGGTACGAATAAAGATTTTCTCCGGCCGAGGTAGGTCCTGCTAACATGCCGGGATCGAAATCATCGAAAGTGATAGTTAAAGTACCGTCCGAATTTGTCACAGCACGGGTTTGCGAAGTTCCGGAATCAACCGGGTCCATCAAAAAGTCATCGTCCGAGCTACAGCCAGAGAACAAGGCGGTTGCGGTAAATAGACAGGCACCTGCCAGAAAGCGTAATTTTCTTTTCATAGGTCACTCATTTTAATGTAAAACATATTATTAACAAACACAAAAAATTCCCGTTCGTGCGGACTTACACGAACGGGAATATGTCTGTCTTCAAATATTGAATGGCCGATGAGCTATTCCTTATTTGATTACGACCCGTATATCCCGCAGGTGTAAATCTCATTCCGGTCATGGCAGGTCTTCTGACTCGTCCCGGTCATCGTGCCTTCCCGGTATTACACCAGTGGCAAAAGTTCGATGTCCGTTTTTGTGGACTCACAGCAGCGGGTACTGTCCCGGATTTTCACCGGGTTCCCTTTTCATTCGGAAGGCGTAAACCTCCCGAAACCATTTCCCGACTGCAAAATTATCTATATTACATATCAATTCCAAATAATTCATAATATTTATAATAAAACACACAAAGCATGACAACCGTACTGTTTTAATTAGAGCATTCAAGTTTACGACAAACGAAGACGGTAATTATCATACACAATATCCATAAACCAACAAAACAGCTTGCCATTTTCCATAACAATGCGTTCTGGAATAGATAACTGTTAGCTGCAATTATGCAAGCAAAAAAAGCAGACAGAATAATGACTATTAATATCATGCACCAGAAATTAATCCTATAAATTTATGGAAAACAAGTAAGGGAATGGAAGTTCCGTTGCCGCATGGATGCAGGTGAAGGACCTTCTCTTTTAACGTTGGATACGCCAATGCACGCCAACGGAAGACTCTGATATTATCTGTTTGGAAAGGATATAGGATGTGCGTTACTTTGTCGCATATTCAGAATCTTAAAAAGAATTTTAGTATGGAACTGACAATTATTGAAACAAGCGCGTATTAGGAGTTGAGAAAGCTGGTCAGCACGCTGGTCGTACAGATGGGCGACTTCCAGAAAAAGATTGCCCCGCCTGCGCCGGACAAGTGAATGGATGCGCAGGACGTATGTGATGGACTTATGCCCAAACACTTTCTGAAGAGTTTCCAGCAGCATCCCCTTGAGTATGGCCAGAACGGCAAATGCGTGGCGTCCGATGTGCGGGGTGACCTCGCCCCGGAGTTGCATTTCCTGCCTATGATTCCAAGACTGAGCCGCATGGCATTGTATTCACCTACCGGAAAGACACATTCGGGGAGTCTTTCTTTTCATCCGTACCCCTATATTTTTCAATCAGTTCGATAGCAATGGGCAATAATTTTACGACATACGCCACTCCCGTTTTTATACGGTTGCCCATCAGCCATGTACCGCCGTCGGAGTCGGTATGGATATTATCGTATGTTATGGCTTTCAAGTCCACATAGAAAAGACCGGTGAAGCACATGAACAGGAACATGTCGCGCATGGCACGCTGGCGTTTGTATCTCGGTTCTATATGGATTATCCTTTGCAGTTCCTCTTCGGAAAGGAAAGAACGCCTCTTGTATTCGGGCATACACTCGAATGATGCGAACGGATGAACCCGTATCCAGCCTTTTTCCTGCGCGATATACATCAGCCACTTCAAGGTATTGACACGCCCGAAGACAGTGGAGTTTGCCAAAGCGCATGTACCGAGCATCCAGTTGTAGTAATCCTCGATGAATGATTTCTCAAGTTCTTCGATGACAATATCCTCTGCATTCTTCTTGCTTTTCATGAAAAGCAGGAGACTCTTGTAATCGGCAACCAGACCGCAGTAGGTGCTTTCGGCTTTCTCTATGCCGATTTTCTTTTTATACGGTTCCAGCTGTTCCCTGAAAAGGTTCATAAGGGTGTGGCATTCCTCTGAGAAGCCGACATAGCGGTTATAGACTTTCTTGGCTGTAACAAAACTGTCGTGGTCGCAGATGTACTGGTAGTGCCTGGTGATTTGCGCCTTGATATTGTCAAGCTCCTGATTGAGTGTACGGGCCTCCTCGGACTTGCCTTTGGCCCGGTTGGTTTTGACGTCCCACAAAGCGAGGGACACTTCTTTCTTACAACTGAAACCGGCTTGGGTTCCATTGATGGTGATACGGCCCATAATCGGTGTCTTTCCGTTTTTTACAGACTGTTTATTCTCAAAACACTTAGCTATACATGGTCTGCGATAAGCTAAGAGAGATTCCCCTTACACAAAAGCATGGCATCTCCTTGTCGTATCTCGCCTTTATACTTTTATGTATAGTAGTCTACCGGATCGAATGAACAAGACCTATCCCATACATAAACCAATTTAGACTGCTATGTTATTTTTGAGGAAGAAGATGGAATGAGACCAGATACCCTCTTTAAGGCTGACTGTAAGTCGATTAAATGTAGAAAAAGATTGCTTTTGTCACAAGTAAAGTGTATATTTGCATTGAAAGAATCGTTCTTTGACAGAGGCAAAAGAAAACAGAATATTGTAATTCGCTCGTTTCTAAATCGTTACCTGATATTAATTAAACAGAAATAACTGTTTAATTTTCAATTAGATAGAGATTGTATGATGTTTCGCGAGGTGGAAGGTAATATTTTTCTCTACTCCCGCTTCCTTGGCCACTTTTTTCAGGTATCGGTTTGCCACCTGGTTGGGCGGTACCGGGAATACATGATTAGTCCGTTTTCCTTTGTGGTATGCTTCATACCTCTTTAATATACAGACAGCAGGTTGCAATAAAGGCAGCATGGCGTGTATGTCCGTTTTCTGACGATAGTAGTTCAGCCACAAGCTTTTGTCGATACCGACATTTATATTTTCATTCGTCAGGTTACTGATGTCGACAAATGACAGTCCGGTGTAGACAGCAAATACAAACACGTCCCTCACGATGGAGAGGTTGACGGGCAAAGGGACTTCCTCGATGCTCTTCAGTTCCTTTTCGGACAGGAATCCTCTTTCTACTTTCGTTTTCTTGGCGTTGAGCAGGCAGACAGGGTTCCGGCTTATCCATTCGTTTTGCAGGGCGACATTCATCACCTTTTTGAAACGCTGGATATGCTTCAATGCACCATTGACAGCGCATACGGTCTCCCCTTCCCTCTTATAGCCTTGCAGATAGGCGTAAAACTCATAAACGAAAGCTTTGTCAATGGCGGTCAAATCATAGTCAGAGACATGGTATTTGATACGTATAAAGTTGAGCAGGTGTTTCTTCGTTACGTGATAGCCGACAAATGTACTGGCACGGAGATTTTTCTTCTCCATGATTTCATGGTAATCAAACAGTGTGCTGATGGTAGAGAACTCATTATCCTGTGTCTGAAACATGAGTTTGAAGTTCTCAATGTTGAGAGGGTAGTTTTTCTGTCTGATTTTGGTAACGGTATCTTCGATCGTGATTTTCAAATCTTCGATATACCGGTTGGCTTCTTTGTCATTGGCGGTCTTACCAAGTGACTTTTGCGCAACTGCCGACCATGATTCAGACCGTAGGTATAGTTTCGTGGGAATTTCGTATCTTTGTCCCGAAATCGTAACCCGACATGAAAGAGGTGACAGTTTTTCATTCGTTCTTCCTTTCCTTATCCAGAAAAGAACATTGAAAGTTTGCTTTTTTTGGCTCATCATTGCTTTTTTTTTGAGAACCGCTCAAAAAAATATCAAAAAAGAGCATTCGTGTCACCGAATTAGCCACCGAATTAGCGTCAACTTTTTTCGGATGGTATTTGTCAAAGCACAAAAAAACCCGCTAAAATTGCATTTTTAGCGGGTTTTTGTCAGTAAAAAGCTGGTGTTTTGTTGGGCTACCTGGATTCGAACCAGGAATGACAGGACCAGAATCTGTAGTGTTACCATTACACCATAGCCCAATGATTTTCGTTTGCGGGTGCAAAGATACAAATATTTTGGGAATTCAAAACAAATCCGATATTTTTTTTGCAAAAATGTCCAAATAAGCTTTCCAAACAAAAGTATCTCCACTAAAAAACACAAAAATTGAGGGATAACTTTCTTGTATCCAATAAATCAGCGTATATTTGTCAAAAATATCACGTTTATTATCAGAAACAAAGGGTCACCTTTTTTTGTTATAAACAAATAGAGAACATGAATTATTAATCCCAATTACAGGAATGAACGATACTAAAGTATTAATTGAAAAAATAAAAGAAGGAATTCAAGAGAAAAAAGGTAAAAAGATAATCGTTGCCGATTTAACCAGCATAGAAGATACCATCTGTAAATATTTCGTTATCTGTCAGGGAAATTCTCCCAGTCAAGTGAGTGCCATTGTAGATTCAATCAAGGAATTTACACGCAAAGGTGCGGATAGCAAACCTTATGCAATCGATGGACTCCGGAATGCTGAATGGGTGGCAATGGACTATGCCGATGTACTGGTACACATCTTTTTACCGGAGACAAGAGATTTTTATAATCTTGAACACCTTTGGGCAGATGCCAAACTTACTCAAATCCCCGATTTAGACTAATTAATGATTATGGACAATAATAATAGCAATAATAACAATAGCAATAAACCTAACAATAAGGTTAATATGCCTAAGTTCAACCTGAACTGGATGTATATGATTATTGCCCTTATGCTTCTCGGCCTCTGGTGGGGCAGTGATTCAAAGGGAGCTGGAAGCAAAGCTGTAACTTACAGTGAGTTTCAGGACTACGTAAAAAAGGGCTATGTAAGCAAAGTATTGGGTTATGAAGATAAGTCAATAGAAGCTTTTCTTAAACCGACTGCTGTAGGGGCTGTTTTTGGAGCGGACTCTACCAAAGTGGGACGTAACCCTATCATTACAAGTAGAACGCCATCTACCGATAAACTGGAAGAGTTTTTGCAGGCAGAAAAGGAAGCCGGTCATTTTGACGGTTCTTCCGACTATCCGCCCAAATCGGATATTTTTCCCGCAATCCTGATCCAGATACTCCCGCTTGTCTTGCTTGTAGCGTTATGGATCTTCTTCATGCGCCGTATGAGCGGAGGTGGCAGTGGTGGCCCCGGCGGTGTATTTAACGTAGGAAAATCAAAAGCCCAGCTTTTTGAAAAAGGTGGAGCCATCAAGATTACATTTAAGGATGTAGCGGGTTTGGCAGAAGCGAAACAAGAGGTAGAGGAAATTGTAGAGTTCTTGAAGGAACCGCAGAAATATACGGATTTGGGAGGTAAGATACCCAAAGGAGCATTGCTGGTAGGCCCTCCGGGAACCGGTAAAACTTTGCTTGCCAAAGCTGTGGCGGGTGAAGCTAATGTTCCTTTCTTCTCACTGGCAGGTTCTGACTTCGTGGAAATGTTTGTGGGTGTAGGTGCATCCCGTGTTCGCGACTTGTTTAAACAGGCCAAAGAGAAAGCTCCTTGTATCGTCTTTATTGATGAGATTGATGCCGTAGGACGTGCTCGTGGCAAAAATCCTGCAATGGGAGGAAATGACGAACGCGAAAACACCTTGAACCAGTTATTGACAGAGATGGACGGTTTCGGTTCCAACAGCGGTGTAATTATCCTTGCTGCTACTAACCGTGTAGACGTACTTGATAAAGCATTGCTCCGTGCAGGACGTTTTGACCGTCAGATACATGTGGATCTGCCCGACTTGAATGAACGTAAAGAAGTATTTGGTGTGCATTTGCGCCCGATCAAAATAGACGATAGTGTTGATGTAGACTTGCTGGCTCGCCAAACTCCGGGATTCTCGGGTGCGGATATCGCCAATGTCTGCAATGAAGCTGCATTGATCGCTGCCCGCCACGGAAAGAAATTTGTAGGCAAGCAAGACTTTCTGGATGCGGTAGACCGCATCATCGGTGGTCTGGAAAAGAAAACCAAGATTACTACGGAAGCTGAAAGACGTTCCATCGCTTTGCATGAAGCAGGACACGCCTCTATCTCCTGGTTATTGGAATATGCCAATCCGTTGATTAAGGTAACTATCGTTCCCCGCGGACGTGCATTAGGAGCTGCCTGGTATCTGCCGGAAGAACGTCAGATTACTACTAAGGAGCAAATGTTGGATGAAATGTGTGCTACTTTAGGAGGACGCGCCGCTGAAGATTTATTCCTCGGCCGCATTTCAACTGGTGCCATGAACGACTTGGAAAGAGTGACTAAACAGGCATACGGTATGATTGCTTATTTAGGTATGAGCGACAAGCTGCCGAATTTATGTTATTACAACAACGATGAATATTCTTTCAACCGTCCATACAGCGAAAAGACAGCCGAACTAATTGACGAAGAAGTCAAGAGAATGGTGAACGAGCAGTATGACCGCGCCAAGAGAATTCTGTCAGAGCACAAAGAAGGTCACAACGAACTGACGCAATTACTGATTGACAAAGAGGTAATCTTTGCGGAAGACGTTGAACGTATCTTCGGCAAACGCCCCTGGGCTTCGCGTTCGGAAGAAATCATGGCTGCTAAAGAAAGCCTGGATGCCGCAAGAGCTGAAAGGGAACTTGCCCAAAAGTTAAAAGAAGAAAAAGAAATCAAAGAAGAAGCTGAAAATACTGCAGAGGAGCAAGCCCCCATTGACACCAAAGTTGCCGCAGCAGGTAACAAGGTTACAGTGGAAGGCAAAGTTACCGTAGAGGGTAAGTCCAATGGAGAAGAACAAGCTAACGGGTCCAACTAATTAAAACGAATAGATTTTGATTAACAATTTCATAAAACGAGCTATTACGGGTGTACTCTTCGTTGCCATCTTGGTAGGGTGCATCCTTTATGACGCATTCAGTTTTGGCATTCTGTTCACCGTTATCAGTGCACTGACTATTTATGAGTTTGCACAGTTGGTAAATATGCGCGCAGAAGGAGTCAAGATAAACAAGACCATTAATATGCTCGGCGGGGCTTATTTATTCCTCGCAATCATGGGATTCTGCATTGATGCAGCCGATTCGAAAATATTCATCCCGTATGTGCTTTTATTGCTTTACATGATGATTAGCGAGTTGTATCTGAAAAAGGAGAACCCGGTACTTAACTGGGCTTATTCGATGCTTAGCCAACTTTATATCGGTCTGCCTTTTGCTTTGCTGAATGTATTGGCTTTCCATAATGATCCGGCATCGGAATTCAGTAGCATAAGCTATAATCCGATTCTACCGTTATCCATCTTTATTTTCCTTTGGCTGAATGATACGGGTGCTTATTGCATCGGGTCACTGATAGGCAAACACCGACTCTTTGAACGCATCTCTCCCAAGAAATCATGGGAAGGTTCTATCGGCGGCGGAGTTGTAGCAATCGGAGTGTCTTTTATACTTGCTCACTACTTCCCATTTATGTCAATGATGGAATGGGCAGGACTGGCATTAGCTGTGGTTATATTCGGTACATGGGGCGACCTGACGGAGTCATTGCTAAAACGCCAATTGCACGTAAAGGATTCGGGAAATATTCTTCCGGGACATGGAGGGATGCTCGATCGGTTTGATAGTTCTTTGATGGCCATACCGGCAGCAGTCGTTTACCTATATGCATTAACGTGGTCCTAACAGGAGTTTTTCTCATCGATTAGAATTGCACACAATACAAAAGGTCGGGAACTTCGATAGAAGTATCCCGACCTTTTTCACACACAGTAAATCATAGTTAGGTTATCGGATCGAAGAAGTGGAGTGTACATCCTTCGCAGCTTCCGGCACACCTACCGGATGTTCCAGATCAAGAACGATCACTCTTCCTTCTCCATGTTCTCTTGAATTTATAGTCACTTTAAAACCTTTCATTGTTGATTCGGCATCTTTTTCCGTTGGGAAGAACTTTTCCAGATTATAAGAAACTCGTCCCCATCCCCAATAGTCAGTCACATCCTCATACGTATTATAACGCAGTTCCAAATGTACGTAACCATCTTCAGCTACATTCAATGTTCCCGGTTCTGATGGTTCTCCCGTTTCTATCTTATTTTGCACAAGGCTGATACGATGTTTCTCCGAGCGAGGCAGCTCCTGACGGAAAATAACATTCAGGAATTTTCCTCCCAACCACATGTCACCCTGATAAATCAGGATAGGATCATTGCCGAATTCCACCGCTTCTTCCTCTGTGGTCATATCTTCCACTTCCTTTGTCAACAATTCCTGTACACCTTCCATTTTCACCTGAACTCCTTTTCCTCCTTCCATGTCATACAAAGGATTGAAAAAGGCCACTACACGTTCACCGTCTACCGGTTTAAACCAAGGTATGGAAGTAGCAACCGGATCAATCAATCCCCAACGATCACCTTCCAAATAATAACCTCCTCCACCGGTTGCCCGAACGGTCGCCCAATCCCAACTGAAATCTCCGATAGAATAACCATCATCATCACATGATTGCAACATTGGCACTAATGCCAATAACAACATTCCTAAAAGCCACTTAAATTTTTTCATATCTTTTTCCTTTCTTTTTTAGTCTTCTGCTTAATAAATAAAAAAGCCGTGCAATTACTGCATCGGCTTTACGTTTATTCAGAAAAAGAAAGTTATTTTTTCAACAAGCGCAGCATTTCACGAGCTGCATGACGGGGAGCACCGGCAGGTCCCAACCGTTCCGCCACATATTCATATCCCAAAAGCATTTCATTTCTATATGCTTCATTTTCAATGATATTTTTCAATTCATTTTGCATATTCTTCACGGTCATCGTATCCGCCACCAACTCTTTTACCACTTCACGGTCGGCAATCAGATTAACCAACGAAATAAATTTCACGGTCAAGATATGACGCCGCAAGAAGGAAACCACTTTCCCTATCGGAGTGTAATAACAAACGACTTGGGGAACACGGAACAATGCCGTCTCAAGAGTAGCCGTGCCTGAAGTGACCAAAGCCACATCTGCGTGCTGCAACAAACGATAGGTTTGATCGAAAATGATTTTCACTTTCGCTTCTCCTACATATTTTTTATAATAGTCGGGAGCAATGGCAGGAGCACCCGCCAGAACAAGCTGATAATCGGAAAAAGCAGAAGCAGCCTTCAACATATCCGGCAGATTATCTTTGATTTCCTGTTTCCGGCTACCTGCAAGAAGAGCTATTACCGGTTTATCTTCCAGTTGATTCTCCGCAATAAACTGATCCTTATTTTTCGGATGAGCTTTCTGATAAGCCACCACCTCATCCACGGTAGGATTACCAACATAGTGGATGGGGTATTGATGCTTTCCTTCGAAGAACTCTACTTCAAAAGGAAGAATGGAGAAAAGTTCGTCTACATCTCGTTTTATATTCTTGATACGATACTCCTTCCACGCCCATATCTTCGGAGAAATATAATAATAAACCGGAATCTGTGTCTTTGCATGAACAAACTTGGCTATATCCAGATTGAATCCCGGATAGTCCACCAGAATAACAACATCCGGTTGCCAGGAAACAATATCTCCTTTACAACGCTTCATATTTGCAAAGATAGTGCGCAGATGGAGCAACACGGAAATAAAACCCATGTATGCCAGTTCTTTATAATGCTTCACCATCGTTCCTCCGACGGCAGCCATCAAATCACCTCCGAAAAACCGGAAATCAGCCTGCGGATCTTCTGCCTTTAAGGCAGCCATCAGATGAGAAGCGTGCAAGTCGCCGGAAGCTTCGCCGACAATCAGATAATACTTCATGATAGTTGATAGTTAACTAAACCATTTGTTAAGTTCATCCATAAAGTGATAAGCTGTCACATCAACCGTGGTCGGAGTGATAGCAACATAGCCATTTGCCAAAGCCCAATGATCGTTCCTCTCATTTTCAAGTTCGTGATCGGTAAATTCACCGGTCAACCAGAAATAATTCGGATCGTTCAGACGGGGACAGGCAGCCCATTCGTTCGTCCAACGACCTTTTGCCTGTTCACAGATTTTGATTCCTTTGATATCGGTCGTATCCGGGAAGTTTACGTTCAGACAGGTTAAAGGAGGAAGTCCTTTTTCCAGTACCATGGCGGCAATACTGCGAATATAAGGTCCGGTAGCTTCAAAATCGGCATCGGGTGCATGATTGCACAAAGAGAAGCCTATAGAAGGGATTCCATTCAAACAGCCTTCGAATACCACTCCCATTGTGCCGGAATAATGCACGTTAGTGGCAGAGTTGTCTCCATGATTGATACCGCCGACTACCAAGTCCGGTGTCCGGTCGAGCACTGTGTTCCGTGCCAATTTGATACAATCGGTCGGTGTTCCCGAACATTTATAAACAGTTAAACCTACTTCTTTCTTTACTAACTGGTAATGAACAGGCTGCGTCACCGTCAGCGCACAACCACTGCCCGAGCGCGGAGCATCAGGTGCCATTACCACAATATCTCCCAAAGGGCGAAGAAACTTCACCAGTTCATTAATCCCTTTAGCCATCACGCCATCGTCATTTGAAACAAGTATCAACGGCTTTTCATTTTCCATATCTTCAATCCTTTCCTTTTTTATATTCGCACAAAAGTAACAAAAAGAAGCCGTACCGCCAAACACCTCCCTACATCAGATCGAAAAGTCTCTTTCCGCCCCACTCCTACCCGTTTACAAATCTTAATCTTCTGCAAGCGAGCAAAAAAAGAAATAGATATCCAATATAAATATGTATATTTGCAAGCTCGTTAAAGAGAAAAGAAGATGATGAACCTGTTGAAGTTTTGTAACCGTTTCGTCCGACAGTTATTAACAAAACAGGCGACTTATCAACAGAAATTGCAAAGTTTCTCTTTTTTCGTAGGCGCTCTAAGGATTTATCACTTATTTCGCTGCCAATAAATTTAGAGAATATGGGAAAAATTATTGCTTTGGCCAATCAAAAAGGCGGTGTAGGAAAGACAACGACTACGATTAATCTCGCAGCTTCACTTGCTACACTGGAAAAAAAGGTACTCGTAGTAGATGCCGACCCGCAAGCTAATGCCTCTTCCGGCTTGGGAGTAGACATCAAGCAGTCGGAATGCACTATCTATGAATGTATTATTGACAGAGCCAACGTACAGGACGCTATCCTTGATACGGAGATTGATTCTTTGAAAGTAATCTCTTCGCACATCAATCTCGTAGGAGCAGAGATTGAAATGCTGAACCTCCCAAACCGAGAAAAGATACTAAAAGAAGTACTCACGCCTTTGAAGAAAGAATATGACTATATTCTGATAGACTGTTCTCCTTCATTAGGACTAATCACGATCAACGCCCTAACGGCAGCCGACTCCGTGATTATCCCCGTTCAAGCTGAATATTTTGCTCTTGAAGGTATTAGCAAATTGTTGAATACCATCAAAATCATCAAGTCGAAACTGAATCCGGCTTTAGAAATCGAAGGTTTCTTACTGACAATGTATGACTCTCGTCTGCGTCAGGCTAATCAGATTTACGATGAAGTGAAACGTCATTTCCAGGAACTGGTATTCAACACCGTTATTCAACGAAATGTGAAATTGAGCGAGGCTCCCAGCTACGGTGTCCCGACCATCCTTTACGATGCGGAATCTACCGGCGCCAAAAATCACCTGGCCCTTGCTAAAGAGATTATCAACCGAAATAAATAAAAGAAAGAAGAAGATATGGCAACACAAAAAAGAAATGCATTAGGACGTGGTCTCGACGCCTTGCTCTCAATGGATGATGTGAAAACCGAAGGGTCTTCTTCCATTAATGAAATAGAGCTGGCAAAGATTACTGTCAATCCCAACCAGCCCCGCCGTGAGTTTGACGAAACAGCATTGCAGGAACTGGCTGATTCCATTGCGGAAATCGGTATCATCCAACCTATCACTTTACGCAAACTCTCGGACGATGAGTATCAGATCATCGCGGGAGAGCGTCGTTATCGTGCATCACAAAGAGCAGGACTGAAAACAATCCCTGCTTATATACGCACTGCCGACGACGAAAACATGATGGAAATGGCGCTGATTGAAAATATCCAGCGTGAAGACCTGAATGCCGTAGAAATCGCACTTGCCTACCAGCATCTGCTCGATCAGTACGAACTGACACAGGAACGTCTTAGCGAACGTATCGGAAAGAAACGAACGACGATCGCCAACTACCTGCGCTTACTGAAATTGCCGGCTCCAATACAGATGGCCCTGCAAAACAAGCAGCTGGACATGGGACATGCCCGTGCGCTGATTTCATTAGGCGACCCTAAACTACAAGTTAAAATATTCGAAGAAATACAAGAACACGGATATTCAGTCCGCAAAGTAGAAGAAATTGTTAAATCATTAAGCGAAGGAGAAGCTGTGAAAAGCGGCACACGGAAAATAACACCCAAACGTGGCAAACTTCCTGAAGAATTCAACTTATTGAAGCAACAACTCTCCGGCTTTTTCAACACCAAGGTACAACTCACCTGCTCTGAAAAGGGAAAAGGCAAGATCAGTATTCCTTTCGGGAACGAGGAGGAACTGGAACGTATCATGGAAATCTTCGATACGCTAAAGAAGTAAATGACAAGAAAAAGTAAGAAATATCAGTTACTAGTCAGCGCCCTGCTTCTCTGTTTTTTACAGGTGGCAGGGATTGATGTGTATGCACAATCCACTGTTACTCCGGCACGGAAAGATACAACAATCATACAGCGCGAAGCGCCGAAAGCCCGTGCACGAAGGCATCGTGATCCGATCATACAGGACTCGGTGAAGAAGGATTCTATCCAAATCATACCATCCAAAGAACTTCCGGCCATCGACAGTTTGTCAGCTGCTAAAATACAGATAGCGGATAGCTTGGATGCAGCCAACAAGAAAGAGCTGAAAAAGATAGAGCAACCTGCCTCCATTGTTGTAAAGACCGACACTGTGCCGCCACCTGCTCAAGATATTAACAAGAAAATATTTATCCCGAATCCGACCAAAGCAACGTGGCTGGCAGTCGTATTCCCCGGTGGAGGACAGATTTACAACCGTAAATACTGGAAATTACCTATTATATATGGAGGATTTGCTGGTTGTGCTTACGCCTTAAGTTGGAACGGTAAGATGTACAAAGACTATTCGCAAGCCTATCTGGACATTATGGACAGCAATCCGAATACGAAAAGTTACGAAGATTTGTTGCCCCCGAACTCCACTTATAATGAGGAGCAGCTAAAAAACACACTAAAAAGAAGAAAAGATATGTTCCGTCGTTATCGGGACCTTAGTATATTTGCATTTATCGGAGTTTACCTGATCTCTATCATCGACGCTTATGTAGATGCGGAGTTATCCAACTTCGATATAACCCCCGACTTGAGTATGAAAGTAGAGCCGGCCGTTATTGATAATAACAACCAGTTCCGCTCCAACAGTTTTAAAAACAAGTCGGTTGGTCTGCAATGCGTATTACGATTTTAAAAAACACAATTTAGATTGATCTTATTATTGAAGCATGAAGAAATTAGTTAACTATTGTTCGATTATTTTTCTTTTACTAGTGGCCACGTCGCAGGTAAAAGCGCAAAGTGTAGATGTAGTGATTCGTGAAAATGGAACTGAACGCAAAGAAAGCATCGACCTGCCTAAAAGTATGACTTATCCACTTGACAGTCTATTGAATGACTGGAAAGCTAAAAATTATATTGATTTAGGCAAGGATTGCAGTACGGCTGAAATCAATCCTTTATTCAGTGACTCTGTCTATATCGACCGCTTGTCACGCATCCCGGCCATCATGGAAATGCCTTATAATGATATTATCCGCAAATTCATCGATATGTATGCAGGACGCTTGCGCAATCAGGTTTCTTTCATGCTAAGTGCCTGCAACTTCTATATGCCGATCTTTGAAGAAGCACTGGATGCATACGGACTTCCACTGGAACTAAGATATCTGCCGATTATCGAATCTGCGTTGAACCCATCAGCCGTATCACGTGCAGGTGCTTCCGGTCTGTGGCAATTTATGATTGGTACAGGTAAGATCTATGGTTTGGAATCAAACAGCCTGGTAGATGAACGCCGTGACCCGATTAAAGCGACTTGGGCTGCCGCACGTTACCTCAAAGAAATGTACGATATCTATGGAGACTGGAATCTTGTGATTGCTGCTTATAACTGTGGGCCCGGTACTATCAACAAGGCAATCCGCCGTGCCAATGGCGAAACGGATTACTGGAAAATTTATAATTACCTGCCTAAAGAGACACGTGGTTACGTACCTGCCTTTATCGCCGCTAATTATGTGATGACTTACTATTGTGACCATAATATTTGTCCGATGGAAACAAATATCCCGGCAAGTACCGACACAGTACAAGTGAACAAGAATCTGCACTTCGAACAGATTGCTGATCTTTGCAACGTACCTTTGGATCAAATCAAGAGTTTGAATCCGCAATATAAGAAGCAAATGATTCCGGGTGACAGCAAGCCTTATACTTTAAGACTTCCTATCGATGCTATCAGTACCTTTATAGATAAGCAAGACACAATCTATGCACATCGCGCCGACGAATTGTTCCGCAACCGGAAAACCGTTGCTATTAAGGAAATCACCCCCTCAACCCGCAAAACGACAACAGCCGTTGCCGGTAAAGGCAAACTGACCTACTACACAATAAAAAGTGGAGACACTTTGTCAACCATCGCCGGAAAGTATGGCGTCACAATTAAGGATATACAAAGGTGGAATGGAATGTCCAACACCAAAATTGCTGCAGGAAAACGATTGAAAATATACAAATAAACAGCTTCCTGCTTGCATCGTTCGGAAATTTGCTTATTTTTGCAGAACTAAGCAAGTGAAAGGATAACAATTATGGATAATCTGCCCCCTAAAGAAATAAGTGATGAAGAGATGATCAATCAGGCGTTCCACGAACTACTGAATGATTATCTCAACACTAAACATCGCAAAAAGGTTGAAATCATTACGAAGGCTTTCAACTTCGCCAATCAGGCGCATAAAGGTATCAAACGTCGTTCGGGCGAACCATATATTATGCACCCGATTGCCGTTGCCAGCATTGTATGCAATGAAATAGGTCTCGGTTCCACTTCTATATGTGCAGCCTTGCTGCATGATGTGGTAGAGGACACTGATTACACAGTGGAAGACATCGAGAATATCTTTGGTCCGAAGATCGCCCAGATTGTGGACGGACTGACTAAAATATCCGGTGGAATCTTCGGTGACCGCGCTTCGGCACAGGCAGAGAACTTCAAGAAGTTGCTGCTCACCATGTCGAACGACATCCGGGTCATTCTTATCAAGATAGCAGACCGCTTGCACAACATGCGTACCCTTGGTTCCATGTTACCCAACAAGCAATATAAGATTGCAGGCGAAACGCTTTACATCTATGCTCCACTTGCCAACCGCTTGGGGCTTTATAAGATAAAAACGGAGCTTGAGAATCTAAGCTTCAAATATGAACATCCAGAAGAATATGCGGAAATAGAAGAGAAGTTGAATGCTACTGCCGCTGAACGTGACAAGGTTTTCAACGACTTCACGGCCCCGATTCGTACCCAACTGGATAAGATGGGATTGAAATACCGAATACTTGCCCGTGTAAAATCAATCTATTCCATCTGGAACAAGATGCAGACCAAACATGTTCCTTTCGAAGAAATATACGATTTACTGGCTGTTCGAATCATCTTCGAACCACGTAATGAAGAAGAAGAGCTCAATGACTGTTTCGATATCTACGTTTCTATCTCCAAGATATACAAACCCCACCCGGACCGTTTGCGCGATTGGGTCAGCCATCCTAAAGCTAATGGTTATCAGGCATTGCACGTCACTCTGATGGGTAACAACGGACAATGGATTGAAGTCCAGATTCGTAGTGAACGGATGAATGACGTTGCCGAACAAGGTTTCGCAGCCCACTGGAAATACAAAGAAGGAGGAGGCAGCGAGGATGAAGGTGAATTGGAAAAATGGTTAAGAACGATTAAGGAGATATTAGATGATCCGCAACCGGATGCCATTGACTTTCTGGATACCATTAAGCTAAATTTATTTGCTTCTGAAATATTCGTGTTCACTCCTAAAGGCGAACTGAAGACTATGCCGCAGAACTCTACGGCTCTCGACTTTGCATTTTCCCTGCACACGGATATTGGTAGCCATTGTATTGGCGCCAAAGTCAATCATAAATTAGTGCCGTTGAGCCACAAATTGCAAAGTGGTGACCAAGTTGAAATCCTTACTTCAAAATCGCAACGCGTACAACCGCAATGGGAAGTTTTTGCAACCACTGCCCGTGCCCGCGCCAAGATAGCAGCCATTCTCCGCAAAGAGCGTAAAGCAAACCAGAAGATAGGAGAAGAAATCCTTAGTGAGTTTCTGAAAAAGGAGGAAGTCCGTCCGGAAGAAGCTGTTATCGAAAAGCTACGCAAACTGCATAATGCCAAGAATGAGGAAGAACTGCTGGCTGCCATTGGCAGTAAAGCAATCGTTTTGGGAGAAGCGGACAAGAATGAACTGAAAGAAAAGCAAACCAGTAACTGGAAGAAATATCTGACTTTCTCTTTCGGCAATAGCAAAGAGAAGCAGGAAGAGAAAGAACCGCAGGAAAAAGAAAAAATCAACCCGAAAGAGGTGCTCAAACTGACGGAAGAAAGTTTGCAGAAGAAATATATCATGGCCGAATGTTGCCATCCTATTCCCGGTGACGATGTATTGGGATATGTGGATGAAAACGACCGGATCATTATTCACAAGCGCCAATGCCCTGTTGCTGCCAAATTGAAGAGTAGCTATGGCAACCGCATATTAGCGACCGAATGGGATACACACAAAGAACTGTCTTTCCTGGTATATATATATATAAAAGGTATAGATAATATGGGACTTTTGAATGAAGTCACTCAAGTTATCTCCAGACAGCTCAATGTAAATATCCGTAAGCTGACCATCGAAACCGAAGATGGCATCTTTGAAGGAAAAATTCAGTTGTGGGTACATGATGTAGATGATGTAAAAACCATCTGCAACAATCTGAAGAAAATACAGAATATCAAACAGGTGAGCCGTGTAGAAGAATAGCTTTCAAACGGTAAATAAGAAAACGATGAACGGGGAATAAGTTGCAGTATCATGCAAATTGTTCACCGTTCATTTTGTTATGAGGTTTCTTGCCTATCGAATCCATGATCGATTAGCATTTATTTATTCCCGTCCATCCAATTCGCGTTTAATAGCCAAAAGCTCTTCTTTTATCGCTTTCAGCTTATTTACAATCTCATAATTACGGACCGTAGCTTCTTTATTATCCTTCAAACGTTGCCGGGCACCGGGAAGTGTCATGCCCTTTTCTTTTACCAAATGATAGATAAGACCGATCGTTTCTACGTCTTCTTTGCGGTACTGACGTATTCCTCTTCCCGCTGTCTTAGGAGAGATTTGCGGAAATTCCTTTTCCCAAAAACGGAGCAATGACGGATTGACTCCGAACATGTCGGCAACCTCCCCTATTGAATAATATAGCTTCAATTCTTTGTCTGTATTAAGCATAACACTCCTGTTTTAAGATTTTAATCGAATATTTTACCATGATTGGCTGCCAACTGAATCATCTTTTCATAATCTTCGGCACTCAAATCCATGAAATAATAATTGACCGGATTCACTACCTGCCCTTTCACGTGCACTTCATAATGCAGATGCGGACCGGTACTTTTTCCTGTACTACCCACTTTTCCGATAATCTCACCACGTACCACTTTCTTTCCGACTTTCGTATTAAATCCCTGCAAGTGAGCATACCGAGTGAGATACCCGAAGCCATGATCTATCTCAATGGTATTACCATATCCGGTTTCCCATCCCACTTTCACCACTGTTCCGTTTCCGGTAGCATATACATCCGTTCCCGGATGAGCAGAGAAGTCCATGCCTGCATGGAACTTTGTCGTACCATAAATAGGATCGATACGTGTACCATAACCGGATGCTGTCTGACGAAGATCCTTATTCGAAATAGGCTGTATGGCCGGAATACATTTCAGCATCTCATCATGGTTCTTACACATATCAATCACATCATCGAAAGATTTCGACTGGATATAAAGCCTTTTGGAAAGCACGTCCAATTTTTGAGTCGTGTTCACCACCAGCTTGGCATTCGCCAAATCCATCAGTTCTTCGTAACGGTTCGTCCCGCCATAACCTGCCTGACGAATAGCCGGAGAAACAGGATCTGCCTGTAAAATCACTCGATACAGATTATCGTCACGTTGCTGAATATCCTGAAGCACCCCCATAGCGTCGTCCAAACGCCGGGAAAGCACATTGTACTGCGCCAAAAGACGGCTGTTTTCAATTCTTAATTCCTTCTCCGACGGAGAACCAAAAATCAAAAGCAATACAATAAAGCAACCTGCTCCCAACCCCATTCCATAGAAAAGCCGACGCAGGATACTAAGCGCACGCTGCCGTACGGTAGGGTAAATTCGATCATAAGTCTGGGTCTGTGGATTATAGATGTAGTATACTTTGCGCATCTTTTTGGAAATATTTCGCTTGTTAATACGGCAAAAGTAATAAAAACAAGCTATCTTTATTACCTATATTGATTATCAAGCAATTACATAATCGGTTATTAAATTCTGTGACAACATCTCATTTCAACCACTACAAAAATACATCTTCTAGCCATAACAACCAATTATTTAAGAAAAGAAAGCAATTAAAATAAAACATTTATCCTATCAGAATATTCTATACGACATTTTTCCAACACAACAGTGACTAGGTAATTCACTATTATAATTTCTTGGCATCACTTGTAATAGAGATAAAAAAGCCAGCTATCATCACTGACAACTGGCTATATTCTAATTATTTATTGAGTAGACTTTCTAAGGTCATTTTCAATATACTTTGTTTCTCTTCACTTTTAGCTTCTAGGACTCTTTTTACTATAGCATCTGGCATTTGTTTTAAAGCGTCACAAACAAGTTTATACCCATGTTCTGTAGACAGGTCGGCAACTACAGTAATCAAGTATCTTTTAGCGATAAAGGAATTGTCAAATTTAGTTCGTGCTGCATCCAAAAAGTATTTAGCACGCTCCAGATTATAATCTGTTTTTATTTCTTTACCTGCAATCAAATTACAGTATGCTGTCTTTCCCAACTTACCAGGAGCAAAACAAGCAATATAACCTATCGTAGTGGTTGGATAACCTAAATCGGCAAGTTCTTTTGTAAATTTTGCCAACTCATTTTGGGGATTAAATAGTGCCGCGCCATTAGCATAATCTGCACCACTCCACGGGTCAGTAATTGTGTTTGTTTCAGAGAGAATCTCTTTAGTGTTCTCATTGCTGTAACATTCATACAAGAACAGCTTTTCTTCATCTAAACCTGTTTCTTCGGCTGCCGTATATCTATGTTGTCCCTCAACAATGGCAACATACTTACTTGCTTCTTCATCCGGTATATCCTCTTTCGTAATAGGATGCACCAAAGTACAGCCGTCATTTACCGCTTTTTGTCCGTCTACATACATTAAAGGGACAAGATTCATTCCAAATTTCTCAAAGGACTTTTTCTTTCTTGAAATGTTCTTTGAATTAACACTACGATTGCCTTTAATAAAAGCAATCATTTTGCCTCCAATATAGAGGTCTTTTACTGAAATAATATTTTTATTCATTATCTATAAAAATTTAAGATAATTGGCAATATTACCAACGCTGCGAAGGTAAGAAACCATAAATTACTTTTCGTGAAAAATCAGATTATCTCGAAATTTCACATTTCCTCTATGAACCTTCTATATTTAGACCTTATTTTTTCAATTTCTGGATTAGGCAGTAAGATTAAGGGGAACGACTGCCCGTTTACTGTGAATAGAGAAAGTTTTATTGGGGATTTATTATAGTCGCGTATTAATGCTCTATAATTATCTGTATTTATTGGAACATTGTTCTTGAAACGACCAAACAAGTATAGGATGTATAAAACAAGCTTCTTTCTGTTTGAGGACATTTTTCCACCTTTGTATTTGCTCAAGAAGGCTTTCAATTCTTGTGCAAAATAATAATTCAAGATTCTTTTGTTTGCTATTTCATTCATAGTGGTAATCCTCTCAATTGTATAATGCTTCAAGTTATCTACTGTTACAATATCATCTTGCAGTTCTAAATAAGCTTGTTTCATTTTATTAATCAGTAGTTGACTAGAGATAGTAAACTTTTTGGTTTTAGTTGACGATTTACCTTTCTTCGTTTCTGTTGGCAACCTACCCACTACTTCAATACTTGCAACATTCATTCCATCGTTTAGGTGGTTGAACAAGTCTAAATATTGGTCTGCTACAGATATGGATAGTTCAGCAACATTACATCCCATTATCATAGCGTACAGCAATACGGATAATCTCCATAATTTTAACGCATCCAGTTCCTCTCTTTCTAAATATTGAGCTAAAGTACTATCGTTAACAAAGACTTCTTCACTTAGCAATAATTTTCGTTTGTTATCATCTATGATTATGGTTTCAGCGAGTTTTACAGCTTCCTCATAATTTATAGCCTTGATATTGTTCAATATAATATGTTTGCTTTTGTCATCTATGCTTGTGGCTACCTGCAAGCATCTCTGCATATAAAAATCTACATATTCATTCATGGTATTATCTTTTAAAATCAATGACTGCAAAGAAACAAATTTATCCAATATTCCAGTCCACTGTATTATAAAAAATAAGGCAGTAAATGAAATTTCACTTACCACCTTATCAATGACTTAGTTTCATCATATCTCACAGGTACAAAAAATAAAATCATAAATATCTGTCATGAATCAGTGACAAGAATTGCTTTACTTGCTACCTCAAATCGCATCCTTTTGAAGATATACGCACATATATTCCAATAATCCAGAATGTATATCTTGTATTAGATTTACCTGATTCTTATCAGTACCTTTGTTATAGATAAATCAATTACCAACTTATTTATTTTTACACAAATATGCAAGTAACACCAAAGAAGAATAACACAATTCATTATTTACCACAAGAGATTAGAGAAACTAGATTAACAGAAGTCACATATTTACCTATCACAAGGGAAATGTTAGAACAGCTATTCTCAAATTCAGCTAAGAAGGATAAGCATAAATTAGTTAAGAAGAGAAGGAGGTAATTAATAAGGCAGCAAGTGAATGTTACTTCAAATGCTGCCTTTATTTGTTGGACTAAGAGGTCAACCTCTCTTATAGGTCATTTTAGCATAGTGTTCAGATGCTTCATCTTTATCATGAAATTCAAGTACTAGCTTATTGGAACTGATTTCAAGAACCTTTAAATCATACTGTTCATATTCATCTTCAATAAGAGTTATAACATCACCATTCACTTCCCATTTCTCAATACTCTGCGGGTTACTTGTACCGTCCAAATCATATTCACTATAAGTACCGTCTTCCCTAAAGGTGAAGTTACCGAAATATTCACATTCATCTTTAGGCGCATGGCTCCATGCTTCATCATATTCAGGGTGTTCAAAGTCCTTCTCAAACCCTTCCTCATAAGTAAGTACCCAGTGCCCTATAAGCTTCTCCGCAAGAGGTCTGTTATCGTTTTCATCGTCATCACTACAAGCAATAAAATTCAGACTCATCATTATAACCATGATTACTGAACCTATTAATCGTAAAGTCCTCATATATCGTTGGATTTTATTATTTACTGCTTGGTATAAGTTTCAGAATCTTCATTATCTTTAATCGTTAAACGATTGCCAGAAATAGAGAAGGTAGATGTATATACCTCATCTGTCCATGTAAATGTAATCTTATCACCGTCTACAGAATATTTAAATGATTCAGAATCAGTTTGTTTGTTATCTTTAAACTCTTGCCATATACCACTTCCGTCTGCATTGAATGTATATGAATCACTATAACCATAGTTATCCACTTCACTTCGCCATGTACCAACAATGGGGTTGTCGTCATCGTCATCAGAGCAAGCTGCAAAGTTCACACTCATAATAATGGCTATTATAGCCATACCAATAAATCTTAATGTCTTCATTTGTTATATAATCTGTTTGTGCTTCTACGTTCCTAATAGAGAGCGTTAATAATTGAGATATAAGTGTGAGGAACACAACACGGAGTTGCACACTTCTTAAATAAAGAACTGTTGAGTAGTAAAATAGACTGTCTGTTTCTTATATACCTATATTTATGCCAACCTGTTCCCTATGGTTAGCTACTACATGCAAGAAGCGTGGGAACTATTGAATATTACTGCATTGAGGCTCTGGACTTGCCCTTACCCAATAATAAACAATAGCCCACGCCAGAAGAATATATAGTTCATCCCTTAAGATGAATATATAATACTGACGTGAGCGTTCTTGCCTATTATCTTGGGTAATAGAATTGTCCAGATTCCAATGCAAGATAATATCAAACGCTCTTCGTTAACTATGTCCTTTCAGAACTATCTCCATAGAAGTCTGAAATTGCTACAAAGTTACTAAAAGCTGTTTAATTTGCAAGAACTATTGTTTATTAAAAGTTGAGAGCTGTCTCTACTCAATAATTCAAGGTTGGTATGAAACTTGCCAAATCCCTATATAAGTAGAAATTCTGAACTTTCATACCAACCCAATTATCAGAAGCTAAGACAGTCATAGGTATTTAGTAGCTCTTCCTGTCTCAATCCCAAGTATCTTTTAGTAATTGATACACTGGAATGATTGAATAGCTCCATGAGCTTAACAAGTGCAAGCTCTGAATTATCGTTATTCATGTTGTAGACCTGTCTGCCAAAGGTCTTTCTAAGAGAATGACAACTGAAATTGCCTATATGCAACTTGTACTTCTTCTTAATCTCTTTCAACATGACATTGATTCTCTGAACTGTGTACACTGTCCCCTTCTGACTTATCAATACAGGAGCATTTATGCCAACTGGATTTATATGCTCATAACAATCTCTGATATGTTGCTGTAGCTGCATATTAATCCTAATTGTCCTTTGCTTCCCTGTTTTAATCTCTGTAATGGTAAATTCTTCTGCATCTAATATCTGATTCCACCTCAAAGCAAGAATATCAGAAATTCTTAGACCTGTGAAGCAACCCAAAGCAATAAGAAGTGACATCTTATAATTACTATCCCTTGCCAACTTTCTTATTAAGTTCATCGCTTCGCTCCATTGCAAATAATCTGCTGTTGTACTTGAATATTTAAGTGACATAATGTTCGGTTTTATAGTGAAACTAATAAAAGTGAATATTAATTTTGAGTTGGAATATCTAACTTACTGATTACTAGCTAAACATTCACTAATAACAGAAGTGAATATTATAAAGCAAGGACACTAAGCAAATAATGTCCTTACTTCATTCAACCTATATAAAAGGTAGGTGGGCTTCATCCAACACGCCACTGTCAACTATCCGTTTGCAAAGTTCGTGCGATGCCTGATTTCTAAGGTCTGTGCCATAGTTTTTATTACCAACCATGCGAATAATCTCCACTATGGTTTTCATTAATTCCTGCTGTAGTGTACGGTGGTAACACTTTGTACTTTCAGCAAACCTTTTAGGATTCCAACTATAATCGTTCAAGGCTCTTTCAAGTTCTTGCGCTGCCTTGTATTCGCGACTGCCTTCTATTACCATATTCCAAATATTTAAGAGGTTTATAAATAAAAAGAGCACCTGTATGGATGCTCTTTGTTTTTTCTGTATTTTAATGTACTACTTCATTGTAATAATCTTGTATATAGTCCAAATAATCATCAAGAAGAATACAATAGGTGAAATTGCACACATAACAAGTAACAAGATAATCCAAGATATAACGACTAGTAACGCTTGTAACATAATCTTTTGAGTATTAATAGGTAATGAATAATCAAGGGACACCCTTATTATATGGATGCCCCTTTTAAGTACTCTGTAATACCACTAACTAAGAAACCATTGGTATTTGTCATCACCATGTAAAGCGGAACATATACCCGTTGCAAGTTCTGTTGCATTATAGGCTCTATCCAAGAATGAATCTATATAGCTGCTCTTATTTGCACCTGTGAGCAAGTTGTAGAACTTCCACATAGACAAATCATTCCCCAAGCTGCCAAAGTTCTCATCATTGATATACGCTTTAGCCACATTGTTAACCTGTGTATCAGTAAGCAACATTTTAGGTATATCTTTCTGATAGCCTTGCGGTAATGATTGATAAAGTCTCATTCTTCCAAGTAGTTGGCAGAACTGATGCTCCGTCATACTGGTATTGCCTAAAGACTGCATCAAATGTATGTGTTTGGCTGCATCGTATTTGTGGAACATTTCCAATACCGCTTGATATAAATCCCTTGTATTGGTAACTTCCAAGCAACTAAGATAACCGTCCGTAGATACACATAGATTTGTGCAAACCTTACAAGTAAAGCCAATAAACACTTTAAACCGCTCTGCACCTTTCTTTGAATAAAGATTGGTATGGTTATAAGCTCTGACACCACCAATAGTAAGTGTTAGCCTGTTACCGTGTACTGTCTCATAGATAGTAGGAACTTCAATAACAAAAGCACACCTCTCGTAGTAGATAGTCTTGTCACTCTCTAATAACTGATTGGCGGGCTTATGAATTGCTTCGGGAATCCTGCCTTTGATTACATGAGAAACACGAATATCTGGCGATTCAATTTGTTCACCGCTAAAGAATGTATTGGTTGCATCCTGTACTGCTTCGATAAAAGCCACATGAGATAATGTAGCTTCGTTGTCCTTTGCGAATACAGGGATAATACAATCATTCCTTAGATGCTCCAAACTGGCTTCAATCGTATTAGCTTCAATAAATAGAGGTCGTTTCTGCTTAATAATTGGCTCTTCAATTATTACCGCTTCTTCTGCATATTCACCAAAGTTTCTACTAGTTCTTTGTACTGGCATAATCTGTAATGTTGATTCCATAATCTGTAATTTATTAAGTTAATATTAGAAATTCCTCTGTCTGAAAGCCAAGCAAGCCACAATCAGTATTAATAATCCAATAAAGAACTGTGGCATTAAGACTACTGGCACAATTAGAATTATTCCAAACGTCAATAAAATCTTTAAATTCTCCATACGCATAATAATAGATTAGTAAATAGTGTATTTAAGGACAAAATGAGGGTTTGACATGAAGTACTATTCATTCACTTTCCTTTGTGCATCTTTATATGTAGACATATACAAATCGTTGATAAGTCCGCACATTTCAGAAGTTCAAAAGGTTTGTGGGCTGAATGGCAATTCATGTTATCCTTTCATTTTTCCTAATGATTGGTGAGGGGACTATAGGGTAATAGAAGGGGCTTATGCACGATATACATCTGATACGCTCACTGACAAATCAAATATTTCACTCTATCACTGCATAAACTCCAAATAAAAAACACTTCCTCAATAAAAGGGTCGGGGGTATGAATTTCAAGTACCTATATTTTTGAGTTGGGGATATACATAAAAAGCCCCAAAACCTGTTATGGTCTGGAGCTTCAATATTAATAACTTACATCCTCGAATCCGTTATTATTTATTGTATATTGAGGGACTAATTATCAGCTATACCTAAAGCACAGGCTAATGTATAATCAATGCCATAACCTTGTTTTGTTTTATTAATATAGTAAACCGTATTAAGAATAGAATACAATGATTGGATTGAATCTATATTGTCACTTTTATAAACTAATGATGGTGTGTGTTTATCATACTTATCTACCTCAACATACTGCTCTATATTATTGCATAGAGAATTATATCTTTCCTTTTTAGTAAAGCAATATTTATTATTATTAAAACACAGTATAAATATGTTATCAGAGAATTTCTCTAACGATGTGCATCTTTTGATTATACTGGTATATTTTTTCAGTGATTTTACAACATTTGTATTATTAAATAATTGATGAAATATGTATATTTCATGCAGTTTATCATACAGTTTACCAACCATAATTCTCGATTCACTTAGTTTACCACCAACAGTCCAAGCACTATAAAGAGAAATATCTATATTATTCCCATCAATGCCCTTTTTAAGATTGACTCTCATACCTTGATATTTTACATAATCTGAATAAATTCTATACCAAGTTCCATAAACCTTAAATAGATTTCCACTTTCTCTTATATCAGCTATACCCTGATTTATTAGTGTTTCAACATTACTTACAAAATCATCAATATCAATATAAATTACCTCATTCGCTAACATAATATTACATTTTAGTTATTTGCTATCAAAATTACACAAAATAATAAATTATCAAAAGTCAAAGTACATTATTTTACTACTGTTGAACAATTATCTTATAAATAATAATAAATATTGAAATATAGCTACGTAAATTCATGATTTTATAAAACGAATATACTGTAGAAATACTGAAAAATTGCCATTAGTTCTAAACTTTGTCATGGTGTGTGATATGGTATTGTATATAATAACTAAAAACTGCTAATGTGCTAATAAGAAACATATATCAGAGTAAATAAATATCACCAATTATTTATTCTAGGAGGATTCTTCATTTAATATGTCTTGTCTTTATAACAATAAAATTTATCTTGTTTCTTTTTATAATATAACCAACTTAAAACATTAGACTGGTCTTAATTTATCACTTGTATATTCTTGCAAATTGATATTTTATACAATTGAATTGTATAGAAAACTAAATAATCAATATCTCTTTAAAGGAATATGTATTTTGTCCCAAATTATTTCAGATTCATAAGCCCCAAACCCGTTTAATGGTCTGGAGCTTTATTGCTTACAAACTAACTACAGAATAATCTCATAAGGTATATCTTCCTTAACAGGTCGCTTTCTACCTACTGTACCTGCTTGTATTGACTTCATAAAAGCGTGGATATTCTTGACATCTTTAAATCCATTCTCCTTATACTTCTTATAAATCATACATTCTCTGGATAATGGTTTGTTATTGCCTTCGTTGAAGTCTATCATGTGGTCGAACATGGCAATTAGTTTCTTTACTTGCTTATCTTTAGGCTGGTCTATTATTAAGCCTTTGACCTTTAGAATCAGACAGTCACCAATTTCATCCAATAAATCCAAATCCTTTAACTGCTCTATGTACCTACCAATAGTATTATGTCCCATGTGAATAAGCTCCTTCAATTTCCTTATGGATGATAATTTGATAACATAACTATGCGGCTCTGTTACACTGAATAGCTTTAATATGAATCCTCTTAGCTTCAAATCTAAAGTATTGTAAGTATCGTAGAACTCTCTGCCAATTCTTCTATAATTGCCTGGCTCTACTTGGTTGAATCTGTACATAGTCCAATGCCTGTCCTTCCGTTTGGAATCTATATCACGTATAATAACCTCGCCTGTAGCCCTTAATTTGTCATTGAAAGATAATGTACCTTTACTCTTCTTGTAATTGTCCGGTTTATCCCCAACAAATCCTGCAAGCTGTTCTAATGTAGTATTGGTTTCCAAAGAATCTTTATCTGCTGTTAATAGCAAGGTATAAGTCCTGTACACATCTGAACAGTTTAGATTCTGAATCAGATTATTACTCATTACTGTGTACTCCTTGAATGGAAGTTTCGTGTCTTTCATAAGGCAAACGCTCAATATGGTTAATCAAGATAATCTGATTGGTCTTTAACAAGAATCTCATCTTAGTGGAACTTAGTCTGTTCACTTTCCTTAGTTCGCTTAGTTTCTCATATAAATTATTATTATAATGCCACATATATTATTGATTTATATATCCTACTTATCCCACCTACTGAAAGTTCGTCAGAACTTTACAGTATGGCTGTATGGAGTGTAGTATCTAGGAGTGTAGACAGGGGGTGAATAAGCACGCTCCAAAAGGGGATTAAGCACACCGCTAAAGGGGGAAATAAGCACACCTTTATAATCTGGTAATATCAATACTTCAGCACATAACTTTGCTGTATTAGTAAGCACATTAGTAGATAGTGCTACTAATTAGATGATTAGTTGACAATGGTGTACTCTGTTTAATAGTTGAAAGTAGGTCTAGGACTTAAAACTGTTTCTGCTCCGGCTTATGATATGGCAGATAGATTGTGTAAGTCTTGCCTTGAACCATTTTGCGCTTTTTGATGTATCGGTCAGTAGCCCAAAGCCCGATGTGAAGCCTTGTGTCCTTAATACCGTGCTCTAGTGCCATTTTACGAATGTCTGCGTAGGTCAGTTCTTTCATTTGAAGTAGATTTAGGTTTGTAGTGGTGAATCTGGGTGACGAGAAACTCGGTCATTTCTGACTTTCAATCACGTTGCAAAGGTATAAAGTCCCGACCGCATCACCAAACAACAAGTCGAAATTGTGGAATATTTGAGTTGAGGATGCGATAAAGCAAAAATTCTCCCCATAACCGTAGCTGTTCGGGGAGAATATGATGTTCAGGCTTACCAGAAGCCTTGATTTCCTAAAAAGCTCGTCAGCCCTTGTTTCTTTTATCCAATAAGGCTGTAGTGATTTCTTTTATATTGGTGAATCTTTCATTATCCAACAAGCCTATTTCCAAAGCCTTATTGATAAACTGCATAATTGCATCCTTACTGATACCAATCTTAACACACTTGATAATCATTTCTCTAAAACTGTCATGCAAGTCTGACTGCTTCCCAACAGATAACTGTTTCACATATTGTTTTGCCACATCAGAATCAGGAGTGGAAGATTGGGAGAATTTTTCTATCTCGCTTACAAGGGACGTGATTTCATTGTCATAGCTACACAGTTTCCCATTTTTCAAATGACCTACCTGTGATTGTAGTTCAACAGCCCTATTGATTTTAGATGCAAAAAATTGAGTGTCTAACAGAGTATCGAAGGTGATATTATTAGTTACGCTTGCAGTTGAAATTGGTTTCTTAACCGTTTCTTCTTCATTCATAGTAGTATCTACCATGTTGTTTGCCTCTTCAATCTTGAATAATGTACTACCTTTGATTTTCTTTAAAGAATTAATGAGCCTTGTCCCTTTGTCATTTACAGTTTCGTGCAAATAAACATCGTCTATCATTGTGGTATCTGTATGCGCAGTTGCTATTATAACATCTTCTTTTGATACACCCAAACGACACATCAAAGTGATAAAAGTATGTCTTGCAATATGAGTATGAATCATTTCAAATAGTTTCTTTTTCTTTTCAACTACATCTTCGCCAATCTGTTCAACATAAATAACATCGCTATCTAATCCAACTTTTTTACAGACCTGTTTTATAGTTCTATTTAGTTTAGCCTCATTTCTCCTAACTATCTTCTCATCTTCTATAAGTAAATCTATATGTTTGAAACCTGTTTGCTTATACCTCTCTAATATTTCTTTCACTACAGGAAAGAGATACAATGTAGCTTCTTCTCTAGTCTTCTGAACAGTAAATGAAATCACTTCATTTTCATCGTCCAACAGAGTTATAGCATATTCTCCTTTAAATATTTTAGGTAAATCTGAAATACGCTGTCCCAACAAACATTGACAAATAAATAAATCTCTGGCTTCTACTTCCCTAGGTTTTAAGTTTGTATAGTTATATATAGCGAGTAATTGCTTTTCTGTCAATGGAACTTGTTTACTTTTCTTCTGTTCTTTAGAACGTTCATCTCTGATAGCAACAAAAGAATTTATATTTATGTTAGCTTTTATCTCTTTGTCTCTATTAGCATGATTGATTAATGTTCTGATTCCTTTTATCTTGTTTAGATGCGTTGCTATACGACGAGGATTCAAATCTAATAAATATTGTTGATAATCAGTTAAAGTATCTCCATTAATAGCGGATAAGCGATTAGGAATACTTTTAACTTTCAAGAAAGCTTCAAAAGCACTAATATAACCTAGATATATTTTCTTACTACTATCTTCCTTCACATACTTATCCACCATTTTTCTAAATACCAGAGTTGCTGATAAATGCATTTCTTTCTCCATATAATTACGACATTTCAATTTAGGATTAATAGCTTGTCTCATTTCCTCAAAAAGAAAATCTATCCTTTCCAAGTTCTCACAAAGATAATTCTTCTTCTCTTCAAAGATAGCAAGAAGCGACCTTATTTTTTTATTGACTATCTCATTATTGCGATTATCCAGCCTTGTTTGCCCGTTGCTGATAGTGGCTATCTGCTTCCGCTTATTCCATTGCGTTGGATAAACCTTGGCGCCAATATTGACCTTGTATTGCCTCCCTCTAAAGGTAAACAGAGCGTAAATAATGGTTGGCATATTCTTCTTTGTCTGCCGCAAATTGAAATTTAAACTGAAATCTAAAAATACCTGTTCACTCATCTTTGTTATTACCAAGTGTTATTAAAATCGGTTATTACATTTGGTTATTAATGAGATATTTTAGAAGGTATGTCCGTATTGTAACCCCTTGCACAATATATTGAAACAAACTTTTGCTATGTCGTAAAAACAAGCTATCTTTGCACAGTTTTTACGAATTTATGAGTTGTGATTTATGATTTATTGGGGATTCCTCCCCTCTCTCATATCCCACAGCCCATAATTCATAATTCATAAATCATAATTCTTCATTATATGTTGACTGCAAAAGAGATCAGAGATTCATTCAAGAATTTCTTTGAGTCGAAAGGACACCACATCGTTCCCTCGGCTCCGATGGTGATTAAAGATGACCCTACCCTGATGTTTACGAACGCGGGTATGAACCAGTTTAAAGATATTATTTTGGGTAACCATCCGGCGAAATACCAAAGAGTCGCGGACTCGCAAAAATGTTTGCGTGTAAGCGGAAAGCATAATGACCTGGAAGAAGTAGGACACGATACGTACCACCACACCATGTTTGAAATGCTTGGTAACTGGTCGTTCGGCGATTACTTCAAGAAAGAAGCGATCAGCTGGGCGTGGGAATATCTGGTAGAAGTCTTGAAACTGAATCCGGAACATCTCTATGCAACCGTATTTGAAGGAAGTCCCGAAGAAGGATTGAGCCGTGACGACGAAGCTGCTTCTTATTGGGAACAGTTCTTGCCAAAGGATCACATCATCAACGGTAACAAACACGACAACTTCTGGGAAATGGGTGATACAGGACCTTGCGGACCTTGTTCCGAAATCCATATCGACCTCCGTCCTGCTGAAGAACGCGCCAAGATCTCCGGTCGCGACCTCGTGAACCACGATCATCCGCAGGTAATTGAAATCTGGAATCTCGTATTCATGCAATACAACCGCAAAGCAGATGGCAGCCTTGAGCCGCTTCCTGCAAAGGTTATTGACACCGGTATGGGATTCGAACGCCTTTGTATGGCTTTACAAGGAAAAACATCCAACTACGATACAGACGTATTCCAGCCAATGCTGAAAGCTATTGCAGCTATGTCGGGTACAGAATACGGAAAAGATAAGCAGCAGGACATCGCCATGCGTGTAATTGCCGACCATATCCGTACTATTGCATTCTCTATCACAGACGGTCAGTTGCCTTCTAACGCGAAAGCTGGTTATGTGATCCGCCGTATCCTTCGCCGTGCTGTTCGTTACGGATATACTTTCCTCGGACAGAAACAGGCATTTATGTATAAGTTGCTTCCTGTATTGATTGATAACATGGGAGAAGCTTATCCTGAGCTGGTTGCACAAAAGACACTGATTGAAAAAGTAATCAAGGAAGAAGAAGAATCATTCCTCCGCACTTTGGAAACTGGTATCCGTCTATTGGATAAGACAATGGAAGATACCAAAGCCAATGGAAAAACTGAAATCAGCGGTAAAGACGCCTTTACTTTATATGATACATTCGGTTTCCCGCTCGACTTGACAGAGCTGATTCTCCGTGAAAACGGAATGACTGTCAACATTGAAGAGTTCAATGAAGAAATGCAGCAACAGAAACAGCGTGCACGTAATGCCGCCGCCATCGAAACAGGTGACTGGATTGTACTGAAAGAAGGGACTACTGAATTCGTTGGTTACGATTACACTGAATACGAGGCTTCTATCCTTCGTTACCGTCAGATCAAACAAAAGAACCAGACATTGTATCAGATTGTACTCGACTATACTCCATTCTATGCAGAAAGTGGTGGTCAGGTCGGTGATACCGGTGTATTGGTAAGCGAGTTCGAAACGATTGAAGTGGTCGATACAAAGAAAGAGAATAATCTTCCGATACATATTACCAAAAAGTTACCCGATCATCCGGAAGCTCCGATGATGGCTTGTGTAGATACCGACAAACGTGCTGCCTGCGCAGCTAATCACTCGGCGACCCACTTGCTGGATGCTGCTTTACGTGAAGTATTGGGTGAACACATCGAACAGAAAGGTTCATTGGTTACACCGGATTCATTACGTTTCGACTTCTCTCACTTCCAGAAAGTGACCGATGAAGAAATCCGTAAAGTTGAACATATCGTCAATGCAAGAATCCGCGCTAATATCCCATTGAAAGAATATCGCAATATTCCTATCGAGGAAGCTAAGGAGTTGGGGGCTATCGCTCTTTTTGGTGAAAAGTATGGCGACAGAGTTCGTGTGATCCAGTTCGGCACTTCTATCGAGTTCTGCGGTGGTACACACGTAGCTGCAACCGGAAATATCGGTATGGTAAAAATCATCTCCGAAAGTTCTGTTGCTGCCGGCGTTCGCCGTATTGAAGCTTATACTGGAGCACGCGTGGAAGAAATGCTGGATACAATACAAGATACACTTAGCGACTTGAAGGCTCTCTTCAACAATGCTCCTGATTTGGGTATTGCAATCCGCAAATATCTGGATGAAAATGCAGGATTGAAGAAGCAGGTGGAAGACTTCATGAAAGAAAAAGAAGCAGCACTGAAGGAAAGACTGTTGAAGAATATACAAGAAATTCACGGCATCAAAGTGGTTAAGTTCTGTGCTCCGCTACCGGCAGAAGTAGTGAAGAATATCGCTTTCCAACTTCGTGGTGAGATTACAGAAAACTTGTTCTTCGTTGCCGGAAATATAGATAACGGAAAACCGATGCTGACAGTCATGCTTAGCGACAATCTGGTTGCGAGTGGTCTGAAAGCTGGCAATTTAGTGAAAGAAGCTGCCAAACTAATTCAAGGCGGTGGCGGTGGTCAGCCTCACTTTGCAACCGCAGGAGGTAAAAACACTGACGGACTACCGGCAGCTGTTGAAAAAGTACTGGAGCTAGCAGGAATCTAAAAGTAAATGAAAAGGAGTCTAATAAAAAGATAATAGGCTCGTTTTACATAAAGATTTAAAATTAGGCGCAGATTACGCGAATTACACGGATTTTTTATTCTTAAAACCGTGTAATCTACGAAATCCGCGCCTAAATATTACACTAATCGAGGCACCGATAAGCACTGTCCGGCACCGAGGAATATCGACCGGATGTAGAAGTCTATTTGTCTCTCTTAAAAAATATTAAGCCTATAATTTAGGCTTGTCACAGTTTTTTTCTACCTTTGTGACCAGATTAATTATTTTTCTTATCCTTCAAATAAATAAAATAAGTAATCACTAATACCTAAAGAATGATGAGAACACCTGCTTATCTATGCCTGCTGTTAACCTGCATGCTCATTTCTTGTACCCCTACGCAAGAAAAACACGAAATAGATTACACATCTTATGTAAATCCATTTATCGGAACAGACTTCACTGGAAACACTTATCCTGGTGCCCAAGCTCCTTTCGGCATGGTGCAACTTAGCCCGGACAACGGACTCCCCGGATGGGACCGTATCTCCGGTTATTTCTATCCGGACAGTACGATTGCCGGTTTCAGCCACACACATCTTTCCGGCACTGGAGCGGGAGATTTGTATGACATCTCTTTCATGCCTGTCACTCTTCCCTACAAAGAAGCGGAAGCACCACTTGGCATCCATTCTAAATTCTCCCACAAGGATGAAAGTGCTCATGCCGGTTATTATCAAGTACGCCTGACTGATTATAACATCAACGTCGAACTGACTGCCACCGAGCGTTGTGGTATCCAACGTTATACGTTTCCGGAAGCCCAATCTACTATCTTCTTAAATCTGAAGAAAGCCATGAACTGGGATTTTACCAACGATTCTCATATCGAAGTCGTAGACTCCGTCACCATTCAAGGTTACCGTTTCTCCAACGGCTGGGCACGCGATCAACACATCTATTTCCGCACCCGATTCTCCAGGCCTTTTGAGAAAATGGAACTGGACACAACTGCCATCATCAAAGACAATAAACGTATCGGCACAGCTGTTATCGCCCGCTTCGATTTCAATACCCAAAAGGATGAACAGATATTGGTAAACACTGCCATTTCCGGTGTCAGTATGGAAGGAGCAGCCAAAAACCTACAAGCTGAAGTCCCCGAAAATGACTTCGACAAATACTTGGCGGAAACAAAAGCAAACTGGAATCGCCAGCTCGGAAAGATTGAAATAAAAGGTGATAATGAGAACGATAAAGTGAACTTCTACACCGCTCTCTATCACTCAATGATTGCTCCAACTATTTACAGTGATGTAGACGGAGCTTACTACGGCCCCGATAAGAAAGTACACCAGGCCAACGGCTGGGTTAATTATAGCACTTTCTCCCTATGGGATACATACCGTGCCGCCCACCCGCTCTTTACTTATACCGAACCCGAGCGTGTAAACGACATGGTGAAATCCTTCATCGCCTTCTACGAACAGAATGGCCGCCTACCGGTGTGGAACTTCTACGGAAGTGAAACAGACATGATGATCGGTTATCATGCTGTTCCTGTTATTGTAGACGCCTATCTGAAAGGAATCGGCGACTTCGACGCAAAGAAAGCCTTGGATGCTTGCATAGCAACGGCTAATCTGGATAATTACCGCGGCATCGGACTCTACAGAGAATTAGGATACATACCTTACAACGTAACAGACCACTACAACGCAGAAAACTGGTCGTTATCCAAAACACTGGAATACGCTTTCGATGACTATTGCATTGCCGAAATGGCGAAGAAGATGGGCAAACAAGACATTGCGGACGAATTTTACAAACGTTCTCAAAACTACAAGAATGTTTATAACCCCGCTACTTCTTTCATGCAGCCACGTGACGACAAAGGCATCTTTATCAAGGACTTCAAGGCCGATGACTATACACCACACATTTGCGAAAGCAACGGATGGCAATACTTTTGGTCTGTTCAGCATGACATTAACGGACTGATCGACCTTGTAGGAGGTAAAAACCGATTTGCCGAAAAACTGGACAGTATGTTCACCTATCATCCGGCAGCAGATGACGAACTTCCGATCTTCAGCACGGGCATGATAGGACAATATGCGCATGGCAATGAGCCAAGCCATCACGTTATTTATCTGTTCAATGCTATAGGACACGAAAATCGCACACAAGAATATGTGGCCAAAGTGATGAACGAGCTCTACAAGAACGAACCAGCCGGTCTTTGTGGCAACGAAGATTGCGGACAGATGTCAGCATGGTATGTATTCAGTGCGATGGGATTCTACCCCGTCAATCCCGTCAGTGGAAAATATGAGATAGGTACTCCCCTATTCCCGGAAATGCAATTACATCTGGCAAATGGAAAGACTTTCACCGTATTGGCCCCCAAAGTAAACAAAGAAAATATCTATATCCAATCCATCAAAATAGATGGAAAACCGTATGACAAAACATATCTTACTCACGAGCAAATCATGAGTGGAGCGACTGTCGAATTCGAAATGAGTAACACCCCTAAAGCAATTGGAGTCATATTCGAAGATAAAAACCCATAAACGAAACATGAACTTAGTCCATCGAGAGAATGAATGAAAACTTTGATGTAACCTATAAAGCACTATTTCGACGGTACTATCCCAGCCTGATTTTCTATGCAACCCGTTTGGTGGGAGAAGAAGAAGAAGCAGAGGATGTAGTGCAGGACGTATTTGTAGAATTATGGAAGCGGAAAGACCATATAGAGATAGGCGACCAAATCCAGGCCTTTCTCTATCGTGCCGTTTACACCCGTGCCCTTAATGTCTTGAAACACCGCAGTGTGGAAGACGGTTATTGTGTTGCCATGGAAGAAATCAACCAAAGACGCGCAGAATTCTATCAACCGGACAACAACGAAGTGATTCGGAGGATCGAAGACAAGGAACTCCGCAAGGAAATTCATGATGCAATTAATGAGCTCCCTGACAAATGCAAAGAGGTTTTCAAACTTAGCTATCTGCATGATATGAAAAACAAGGAAATAGCCGATATTCTCGGAATTTCACTCCGCACGGTGGAAGCCCATATGTATAAGGCTTTAAAATACTTGCGTGGCCGACTCGATCCTCTTTGGGCGATTCTTTTCTTATTTTTATGGCGATTATAATAAGTGTTTTTGCGTTTTGAATTGTATTACTAATATGAAGGAAAAGAAAATGAGTAATCTGAGTGAAGAAATAATAAACAGATATCTGACAGGACAGTGTTCTGAAGAAGAGCTTATCGAGGTCAATGCCTGGATGAAGGAATCGGAAGAAAACGCCCGCCAGCTCTTTCGTATGGAAGAAATTTATCATTTGGGTAAATTCGACCAGTACACTGATGAACAACGGATACTTCGTGCGGAAAAACAACTCTATAAAAAGCTGGACGAAGAGAAAGGTAAACAGAGCAAAATACTAAGCATGCATCGCTGGATGAAATATGCCGCAGTGATTGCTGCAATGTTGGTCATGGGTGGTGGAATCGGATATTGGTTCTATCAAAGCGGAAACAATCAACAAATGATGGTCGCAGTAGCCAGCGAAGGCATTGTTAAGGAGGTAGTCTTGCCGGATGGTAGCAAGGTTTGGCTGAACAATGCAGCAACCTTGAAATATCCACGTGAGTTCTCCGAAAAGGAACGCAATGTCTACCTGGAAGGAGAAGCTTATTTTGAGGTCACCAAAAACCGCCATAAGCCATTCACCGTTCAAAGTGATGCAATACGCGTACGCGTACTGGGAACTACGTTCAATTTAAAATCCGATAAGCGTTGCCGGATAGCGGAGGCGACACTTATTGAAGGTGAGATTGAAGTAAAAGGCAATAAGGAAGAGGGGCAGATTATCCTCACTCCGGGACAACGTGCGGAACTGAACAAAAATAATGGACGATTGACCGTGAAACAAGTGGATGCCAAATTGGATGCTGTTTGGCACGATAATCTGATTCCATTCCAAAAAGCTGATATCTTCACCATCACCAAAGCGCTGGAGCGTTTCTATGATGTGAAAATCATTCTATCTCCTGACATTCAGACGGGTAAAACTTACTCCGGTGTACTGAAAAGGAAATCGAATATCGAGTCAGTGTTAAAATCATTGCAAAACTCTATACCTATTGATTATAAAATTGTCGGAAACAATATCTTCATTTCTCCCAAATAAGAAGTAAAAGATGAACCGGCTAAAACTTAAAAGCTATTAATACCATGAAATTAAAAACATTCCTAATAGTAGGATGTTTAGGAGGTTTATTCACACTTAGCTCCTGCACAGCCCCCACTAATGTAAAAGACTATAGTGCTTACGTCAACCCTTTCATCGGTACCGGTGGACATGGTCATACCTTCCCCGGAGCGGTAGTTCCCCACGGAATGATTCAGCCCAGCCCGGACACCCGGATCGATGGTTGGGATGCCTGTTCCGGTTATTATTATGCCGACTCTACCATCAATGGCTTCTCACACACACACGTCAGCGGTACAGGTTGTTGCGACTATGGAGATGTCTTGCTCATGCCAACTGTGGGTAAGCAACAATATCGTACAACCGATCCCCAAAGCCAACGACTGGCATACGCTTCCTCTTTCTCACATAAGAATGAAATCGCAGAACCAGGATATTATTCTGTCTTTCTTGATACTTATCAGGTGAAAGCTGAAATTTCATCCACCAAACGAGGAGCAATCCATCGCTATACTTTTCCCGAAAACACCGAATCCGGATTTATCATCGACCTGGATTACAGCCTGCAACGACAGACTAACTCCGAGATGGAAATAGAAGTAATAAGCGATACGGAAATCTGTGGACACAAGAAAACAACTTATTGGGCTTTCGACCAATATATCAACTTCTACGCTAAATTTTCCAAACCATTCTCTTATACGCTCGTTACGGACTCTATCACCATGGATAATGGTAAACGACTTCCTGTCTGCAAAGCATTATTGCATTTCAACACCAATAAAGACGAGCAGGTTCTTGTTAAAGTAGGTGTGTCCGCTGTCGATATTGCCGGTGCACGGAAGAACGTTGAATCAGAAATTCCCGGATGGGATTTCGAAAAAGTACGTAAAGACGCACGTACGGCATGGAATGAATATCTTTCCAAAATTGATATTACAACTTTCGATAAAGAAGATAAAGCCATCTTCTACACGGCCCTCTATCATACGGGAATCAGTCCAAATCTGTTCACTGATGCAGACGGACGTTATTTAGGAATGGATCTTGAAGTGCATCAAGGAGACACCCTTAATCCGATATACACTGTATTTTCTTTATGGGATACTTTCCGTGCGCTACATCCGCTAATGACTATCATTGATCCCGATCTGAATAATCACTTTATCAATTCGCTAATTAAGAAACATCAGGAAGGTGGGATATACCCCATGTGGGACTTGGCTTCCAATTACACCGGCACTATGATTGGTTATCATGCTGTTCCGGTCATCGTGGATGCCTACATGAAAGGGTATCGCAATTTTGATGCCAAAGAGGCTTATAAAGCCTGCCTGCGTGCCGCCGAATATGACACTACCGGCATCAAATGTCCGGATTTGGTATTGCCTCATCTCATGCCTAAAGCAAAATATTATAAGAATGCCATCGGATATATCCCTTGTGACCGCGAAAACGAATCAGTGGCCAAAGCGTTAGAATATGTGTATGATGACTGGTGTATCTCTATCTTTGCAGAAGCGATGAGTGATTTTGAATCCAAAGCAAAGTATGAACGCTTCGCCAAGGCGTACGAATTTTATTTCGACAAATCAATCCGCTTCATGCGTGGACTGGACTCAAAAGGTGAATGGCGTACTCCATTCAATCCACGCGCATCTACTCACCGCAGCGATGATTATTGTGAAGGAACAGCTTGGCAATGGACTTGGTTTGTGCCGCATGATGTAGAAGGGTTAGTCAATCTGATGGGTGAAGAAGATGCTTTTGTCCAAAAACTCGATTCCTTATTCTCGGCCGATTCATCACTTGAAGGTGAGACAACCTCATCAGATATCAGCGGACTGATCGGGCAATATGCACATGGAAACGAACCAAGTCACCATGTGATCCATCTATATAACTACGTTAACCACCCTTGGAGAACTCAAGAGTTGGTAGATAGTGTTTACCGGAGCCAGTATGCCAACAGTATAGATGGTCTTTCGGGCAATGAGGACTGTGGTCAAATGTCTGCCTGGTATATACTCAACTCTATGGGATTCTATCAGGTATGTCCCGGCAAGCCGGTATATTCCATCGGACGTCCTGCCTTCGACAAAGCAGTTATCAATCTGCCTGAAGGAAAGACTTTCAGTATTGTAGTAAAGAATAATGGGAAAAAGAATAAATACATTGAAAGTGTATCGCTGAACGGTAAGGCTCTAAACATTCCATTCTTTAACCATCAGGATATTGCGAATGGAGGAACGATGGAAATCAAGATGACCGATCATCCTACGAAATGGGGAGTCCTCTCTCCGGCTCTCTCCTCCAAAAAAGAGGAATGAGTTGGTACTACTGGCTGTTCAAATTGAATAAAAAAACAAAACCTTGAAAAAGAAATTGGCTCAATTGATTTCTGATTCGATTGAGCCATAAATAATAAATAAGACCATGAAAAAGTATCTCCTATTAGTATGTGCATTAAGTTGTATCGTCTTTGCAAAAGCTAAAGACTGGACGCAGTATGTCAATCCGCTTATGGGTTCTCAATCTAGTTTCGAGTTATCAACAGGTAATACTTATCCGGCCATTGCCCGTCCATGGGGGATGAATTTCTGGACTCCACAGACAGGAAAGATGGGAGACGGCTGGCAATACACTTATACGGCTAATAAGATTCGTGGATTTAAACAAACACATCAACCCAGTCCGTGGATTAATGATTACGGACAATTCTCTATTATGCCCGTAGTAGGCAAACCGGAATTCAATGAAGAGAAGCGTGCCAGTTGGTTTGCCCACAAAGGAGAAACCGCCACTCCTTATTATTATAAAGTATATCTTGCAGAGCATGATGTAGTGACAGAAATGGCTCCAACCGAGCGTGCCGTTCTTTTCCGTTTCACTTTTCCGGAAAACGATCATTCGTATGTTGTAGTGGATGCCTTTGATAAGGGATCGTATATTAAGGTTATTCCGGAAGAAAACAAGATTATCGGTTACACGACTCGCAACAGCGGTGGAGTTCCCGAAAACTTTAAAAATTACTTTATTATTGAATTCGACAAGCCTTTCACTTATAAAGCTACGGTAGCCAATGACAATCTGCAGGAAAATGTTACCGAACAGACAACGGATCATGCCGGAGCCATTATTGGTTTCCAAACACATAAAGGCGAACAAGTACATGCAAGGATTGCTTCTTCTTTCATCAGTTTTGAACAGGCAGCTTTGAATATGAAAGAGTTGGGCAAAGATAATATCGAACAGCTAGCCAAAAAAGGAAAAGAAGCGTGGAACCAAGTGTTAGGCAAGATAGAAGTAGAAGGAGGCAATCTCGATCAATATCGCACATTCTATTCTTGTTTATATCGTTCATTGCTCTTCCCACGCAAATTCTACGAACTGGATGCTGCCGGCCAACCGGTTCATTACAGTCCTTATAATGGGCAAGTATTACCGGGGTATATGTATACCGACACAGGCTTTTGGGATACTTTCCGTTGCCTATTCCCGTTATTGAACCTAATGTACCCGTCAGTCAACAAGGAAATGCAGGAAGGTCTGATCAATACATATAAAGAGAGCGGTTTCTTCCCGGAATGGGCAAGTCCGGGGCACAGAGGCTGTATGGTTGGTAACAACTCTGCTTCTGTCTTAGTGGATGCTTACATGAAAGGAGTGAAAGTGGACGATATAAAAACATTGTATGAAGGGCTGATTCACGGAACGGAGAATGTACATCCACAAGTATCATCAACAGGACGTCTGGGATATGAATATTACAATAAACTGGGTTACGTGCCTTATGATGTAAAAATCAATGAGAACGCCGCACGCACGTTGGAATATGCATACAATGACTGGTGTATCTACCAACTGGCAAAGGAACTTAAACGTCCGAAAAAAGAGATTAATCTTTTCGCAAAACGTGCCATGAACTACAAGAATCTTTTCGATAAGGAATTTAAGTTAATGCGTGGACGCAACGAAGATGGTACATTCCAATCTCCTTTCTCTCCGCTGAAATGGGGGGACGCCTTTACGGAAGGAAATAGCTGGCACTATACTTGGTCTGTATTCCACGATCCTCAAGGATTGATTGACTTGATGGGTGGAAAAGAGATGTTTATCACCATGATGGATTCTGTTTTTGCCGTACCTCCTATTTTTGATGATAGCTACTACGGCCAAGTGATTCATGAAATCCGTGAAATGACTGTGATGAATATGGGTAACTATGCACATGGCAATCAACCGATTCAGCACATGATTTATTTATATGACTATGCAGGACAACCTTGGAAAGCCCAATACTGGTTGCGTCAAGTAATGGATCGTATGTACTCTCCTACTCCGGACGGCTATTGTGGCGACGAGGACAACGGACAAACTTCTGCCTGGTATGTATTCTCGGCATTAGGTTTCTATCCTGTTTGTCCGGGAACGGATGAATATATTATAGGTGCTCCGTTATTCAAGAAAGCTACACTCCATTTTGAAAATGGCAATAGTTTGGTTATTGATGCTCCGAATAATAGTAAGAAAAAATTTTATGTCAATTCGATGAATGTCAATGGTGCTGATTACACTAAAAATTATCTCCGACACGAAAATTTGCTCAAGGGAGGTACGATCAATGTTGAAATGAGTAATCAACCTAATCAGAATAGAGGAACTAAAGAAGAAGATATGCCCTATTCTTTCTCTAAGCAACAATAATCCTTGCGGGATAATTTAGCCCTAATCTTGGTTTGAGTCTTTCTGTATTGCACCGAAATGAGCCAAATGAACATTTATTGAAACGCAGATTAACGCAGATTT
>NZ_GG774955.1:49338-218734 GCF_000162555.1 Bacteroides sp. 3_1_23 | reverse complement strand
AAAGAATAAAAAAGTTCTCAAACATGGCGCAGCCTTCTAATAATCTGCGAAAATCTGCGTTAATCTGCGTTTCAATACTTATTTGCTAAAATATCAATTGATTCAGCACCGTACGGAAATGAGTAAAATGATACAGGTTTGAATACATAGTGAGAAAAACATCTATCATAGTATCATTCATTTTAATAATCTTCTAATTATCAAAGGAATAAGTATGATAGATAACTTTTAGAAAATGCATCTATCATACTTTTATTGCAAAAAACGGGTATCTATCACACCCATACTATATCTATTTAGTGTAGCATTAGGTGAGAGTATCCATTTAAAGGCATAAGAATGCACACTTTATAGGATGATAACCTGTATTGACAACTTAATAATCTATTGGAAGCGGCTGTCTTTCTATAGTTCACATGTGCAGGCTGTACAGCCCACGTATGTAAACCGTGCAGCCCACACATGCGGACTGTACAGCACACATACGTGGGCTATAAACTTATCGCCATTACATTTACATTATTAAGCCACGATAATCAGATTTATATGGCTCCCTTGTGACAAAAACAAGCTATCTTACACCTATTATGACCCTTATATGGCTATTTTGCACAATGATAGATAACCTGTTTTTACTGGTAAAAGTATGATAGATGCATTTTCTAAAAGCTATCTATCATACTTATTCCTTTGATAATTAAAAGATTATTGAAATAAATGATACTATGATAGATATTTTATTTCACTATGTAGCATTTAATTCAAATATTTAGGAACATGAGCAAACGTTAGACTTAGAAAAGTTAGCGCCTGCCCGTTCTTTGAAAAAGCAATTAAAAAGAGGCTGACTCAAAAACAATCTTGAGACAGCCTCTCGAATACAAACTTTAACCTATATTCTTTTTAGACTCAATACTACTTAAAGACGTATATTTCATAAAGCTCACATCCCCAAGAAGCCAAAAGATCAAATTTCACATACCGTGCAGTTATAGATTCAATGAATTGATAGTAATCGGCATTCTCATCAGCAGTAGCTACTTTTCCTAGATAATTCCATGTGTTTCCATCAGAAGAAACTGATAATTGTACATTTTGAGGAGCATAATAATATATATAATCAAGACCTACTCCAGTGATTGTTTTTTCCTCTCCCATATCGAGTGTAAATGAAATATCTCCATCAGAACATATACCTTCATAGTTACCTTTGGTTTCACCATCAATAAGCGAACCGCCACCATCGTTTTGATAAAAATCACTACTATCTTCCACATCTACAGACCAACCCTGTTTGGCCCATTCTATCCAACCGGAAGGCCGTTTGTAAGATATGTGTTCAAATCCTCTTATATATTTATTTATATTCAAGGTGAAAGAACTTCTTTTCTCATCCTGCACGAAGACCGGATCTTCACATTCAAAAACAGCTGTGATATTTAATGTGTTTGACGAGTCGTCCGATGTACGCAACAAAAAGTCATTAGTAATCTCCCAAGTAATATCTCCTGATGTCTTTTCACCAGCAGGAATTATAATTTCTGCAGGAGTAATACTAATGTCTTTCAGGTATTCGTCATCCACTCCTTCCGTTGTAAGTTTCACCTTTACATCTTTCCGAGCAGGACGATCCAATTGTACACTGAATGTATATAGATTCCGCTCCGTGTCCTTAAATTCTCCGTTGAAATAAGTATGTTCGAATGTAGTTTTATTACCGACTTTTCCTTCCAAGAAACCTGTAGCTACATACGCCTCTTTCTTTATCAAAGCTTTTGCCTCCAAGGTAATAGATGGCATTTTATATCCTTGCACAGTAGCTCTCACTCCTAAATTACAGGTAGCTTCATCGTAATTAGATTGAAAAACATCCATATTTTTTATACCCAAAGTAACACTGGCATCCGTATAGCCTGCCGGAATTATCAATTTGGTATCACTTAACTCAACATCTTCTCCGATTGGCTCAAAAGTAACTATTGCGTCCTCGGGTGAAGCGTTAAAACGAAAGGTGAATATTACGGGTTTATCGAATTCTAATATACCCTCATTATTATAGGTGGCATTCACTGTTATTTCCGAGCCTTCTCCGTCTTCCGCCACAAGAGAAAAATTGTTATCCGGATAGGTAGCCAGACTTGGAGTTTCATCTTCGCCGCATCCAGAAAGGGCTGTCAGCGAACCGACTGCCAATAATAAGAAAAATCTATAAAGTGTTCTCATTTCTACAATTGTTTTTTAATTTATTGCAAATCATCGGGATATTGGTAAGGTGTGGCATCATTGTCTTTGTAGAACACGGTAGGTGCTTGTAACGGAGAACCATACAGAGTTCTCACATCAGACAGACGCCGGAATACATTGCCATAATTTTCCGGCTTCGGTGAAAAGCCCATAAACCATCCAGAACCTTGGTTTATCAGTCTTTGTCCCTGTAAATCGCCACCTGTACCTCTAACAAACTCCATGGATTGACCGGAACATTCTTTGGATGTCAGGTCCCCATACGGAACTTGAGAAGGATCTCTACCATAATCACCAACTACAATATCTATCCAGTTTTTAATAGTTACTCCATCAACAACGGTTGCCTTCGAACTATACATTCTTCTTAATGCATATACTGCTACGATTTTATCAGGCATTGCTTGTTTAGTTTCGTAGCATAAACGTGCCGCAGCCTCCTCACTAGGCTCTGTTAATGCTGGATTATTCGGATCATAAGCACCTTCATATTCGTCATCAAAACATACCCCGTCCAGATTATATGCTTTGCAATACTGAGCTAGTTCTCGTGCAAAGTCTTTGGCACCTTGTTTAGAAAGTTGCGCCACTCCTGTTATATCCCCGTTACTAAGTATTCCTAATACTATTTTAGTTCCACGTTTACGAAGTGGTTGCAAAAATTTCTCATTATTATCTAGCAAATATTGTATGTAAGCATTACATTTTAAATAAGGGCGTTGGGCTTGTGCGTCCCAGTTGATATTGGCAGCAAATGGAGATACTACATCCCACAGCAATTTTCCGTTTTCCAGTTGAAAAGAAAGAGCATTCAGTGGATTTGTACCATCAAAGAAGACAAATGACTTTACTACATCTTCCCCTTTGTAAGTGTTTCCCAACTTTCTCATATCTTTTATCAAATAGATACAATGACCAGCTTTCTCATCTTTTATGGTAATGTCGCTACTTACGTGGGTAAGAGCTATAGGTAAAGCATAGGTTTTATCTTCTTTCAAAGTGCCGTCCGTCTGAATGGTGATGTCAGTCTGAGCAGATTTTGTTTGTGCATCTACAATAAGCTTCCCGTCATTCTTAAAAGAAACCAAGTGCGCAGGATACAATTCAAAATCGGTTTCATGCTCTTTGTTATAAGTATCCAAATAGTCTGCATCAATAATTACTTGAGCAAAAGTACTGGTACTCGCCATTTTACTAAGACTCATTTTTACAGAAGTAGTATAAGTATCTTTGTATAGCTCCACTACGTTAGAGGACAAATTGGACTTTCCGTCACGCAAGTATCCATTGTTTTCATAAATGCCAGTATATGCTGACTCATCTATTGCTTTATTTATGACAAGATCATCATCACAAGAGGTAAGGCAAGTTATGCCGCCTGCAAATATGGCAACCATCAACCCTGTTATCAGATATTTTTGTTTCATAATAATATTCTTTTTAATTAAAAGGATTAATATATTTGAGGAAGTTCTACAGGAACCCATATCGGATCTTTACTCGCAGTGATATCATTTCCATTACCTGTACGATCTATAACAACCTTTCCAGACCCCTCATTAAATTTCCAGTAGGCTACAAGTCCTTCACTGGCAGGATTTACTTTATAAGGATTATCTGCAATTTGCTCTGCAGTTCTTTCTACGCTCCAAATACGAACCTCTGAAATTTCTCCCGGAAGCCAGCGGGTACCATCAAAAGAACGGCCTATATAGCAATTCTTAGTTAAATTAACCGTACTATTTGCTGACTGGTCTTTATACACCGCCACACCATTCTTGTAATAGATTCGGTTTTTATTGACAGTGTTATACACAACAGCTATGTGTACCCATTCGTCTACCGGAAGTCCAATACCTGGTGCGTGATTTGCTGGAGGAAAACTTCCACCTGGCACAAATGCCTGAAGTTGATCACGTAGACGGTCGCCATCACCGATACGTATAAGGAAATTACCTTCAATTCCAAAAACAGAACTTAGTGCATTATCACGTTTGGCCACCCAGTCATCACTTCGTACCAATGCTTCCACTGTAATAGTAATCATCTTGCTTACATCACTATTCCATTTTATCGGAAAATAGTTTTCTTTAATATTAGCTACAACATTAATAAGAGCAGCGCCTTTGATGATAAAATAAGTAGTACGGGCACTCTCAAGAAGTCCAATTCCAGATACATTTGTGATTGTAACAGGCAACACATAACGTCTTGAGTCGTCCAATTGATTCAAATTAACGAAATTCACTATGATATCATCTCCAGAAATTCCTCCGGGTTGAATCGTAACATTCTTCACAGGAATATCATAAAACTCTTCGGGAAGTGCTGTAGCATTATCTCCATAACTTAGATTGTAGGTAGCCGCTAAAGATGGTTTGGCATCAAAGCTGACTTGGATTTCGTTGTCGACAGGAGCAGCAAGCCGATAAGTAATTTTACGACTGTCAAACAATACATCTTCTTTAATCAGTAAATCTTCTGTTACGGGTACCGAACTTATATAAAGCTTATTGTCATAATGATGTTCATCATTAATATCCGTATCCTTGCAGCTGCTTACCGTAAATGCAGTAAGTGCTATAAATGCTAATTGATAAATATGCAATTTCATATTGTATTTCTATTTATTAGGATTCATTATATGAATAGTTTCACGTACTGTTCCATAAGTATTATTGTAATAATCCTTTTGGATATTGATGATAAAAATACCAGTGCAGGTATAATCTGGTGATGCCTGTACAATCCATTGAGCTGTACCTTGTGCAGCCAATACTTTATTTCCATTTGCATCCCGTGTATCCCAATAACCAATTATCATATCCTTATCTTCCTGTTGAGGAAACTGTGTACAGGCAATAAAACGATCTTTTGGAACAAGATCCGCATTCGTTCCTGCTACGTCTATGCCTGCTTGAATAGCCATAAAAACATTTAATGTCAGATCCTCCATGTTTTTGGAAGAAGCGGTTTTCAGTATCAGATGATTGTATTTATCCAGCATATCCATGTTTTCTGGAGCCAAATACTGCACATAACCGTAAAAAACCAATGTTTTGTCGGTATGCTTAATCCGCCAATCCAACACTCTGCTGAAGAAGTTTTGCTGACGTGCCTTGTATTGTTGTAACACATCTTCTTGCATACCCACCATTGAAAGTCCTGTATAGTCAATTAGGATACCATCATATCCATAATTGTCACATAGAACCAGCATAGCATCCGTACGTTCATTCAGATACCTTTGTGCATCTTCTTCCGTCAATTCGGAATTATCTTTTGCCTTATTGTTCCATTCTTGTTCTAAACTCTCATAATTAATGCAGGAAAGCGTGCGGATATTCTTCTCGCGTATTTTTACCATTTCGGCTTGTGTTTCAGACGAGAGCTTTTCTGGATTATTCAAACAGATAAAATCCACACTGTCCAGTATAGCGGTGAGACGTTCGGTTTGATTGATTGGATTAGTTTCCGGATTGTCAAAAGAGACAAAGACTAACTTATGTTCTCCATCCTTGTAGCGTTTCAGATCTCTGATATAGTCAGCATACAGTTGCGGGTTTTGCTCTTCAAATGTAGGGTAATGGATGTTAATGCTTTCTGGGTCTGTCCAGCCTTCGCATGAGGAATACATCATCCCCCACACCATCAATATTGCTGTAAACAAACTGTTTTTTACTATTCTTTTCATATATATTATCACTTAAAGATTTTAATCACATTATTTTCATCCAAGTTCTCTAAGTACTTGGTAAATTCTAAATATAGGTTATTCAAGGAGATATCAGATATTTCTTACTTTTTTCGAAAAAAAGAGAAAATGGACTAAGTGTTTATTATATTAGCATTGTTTTATTAACAAAGGAAGGGAAAGTCGACACTCTTCTTTTTGAGTTTAATAAAATGTATAACCATTAAATTAAATGTATGGAAAGCAAACATTCGCTTCGAAAGTCGAAGTTATTTCGAGCTTTATTGATTCTTTTGTTGATAGCAGTTCCTGTACAATGGGCTGCGGCACAGTTGACCTTATCAACTCCCCGTACAACTTTAGGAACTGTAATTAAACAAATTCAATCACAATCAAAGTACCAATTTTTCTACAATGACAAGCTATCAACTGTCACAGTTGAACCTTTAAAAGTAAAAGATGCTTCTTTAGAGCAAGTTTTAAACACACTTTTGAAAAATAAAGATATCTCTTATAAAATAGAAGAGAATATAATTTATTTATCAGAAAAAGAAAATTCCGATTCACTACAACAACAAAGCGGGAAAGAACGTACTATAACCGGACAAGTTGTAGATGCTAAAGGAGAACCATTGATTGGTGTTAGCATTTTAGTGAAAGGAACAACAGACGGAGCTATTACCGATTTGGATGGTAACTACAAAATTGTGACAAAAAGCAATAACCCAGTTATTGTTTATTCTTATATCGGATATAAGACACAAGAAATCCCTTTGAAAGGACAGACAGCCATTAATATTACGATGATGGATGATACCCAAGTGATTGACGAGGTAGTTGTTACAGCTTTGGGTATTAAGCGTTCAGAGAAAGCTTTGAGTTATAATGTCACACAGGTCGATGCAGAATCAGCTTTAGCTGTAAAAGATGCGAACTTTATTAATTCACTGAACGGAAAGGTTGCGGGTTTAAATATCAACTCTTCTTCTTCTGGTATTGGTGGTGCAAGTAAAGTTGTTATGCGTGGCTCCAGGGGTATCGAACAATCGTCTAATGCTCTTTATGTTATCGACGGTATTCCAATGTATAACCTGAGCGCTTCTGGTGGTTCTGAAGAGATGCAATCGCAAGGCTCTACAGAAGCTATAGCTGATATAAACCCAGATGACATTGAATCAATGTCAGTTTTGTCTGGTGCTGCTGCTGCCGCATTGTATGGTAGCAATGCATCTAATGGTGCTATTGTGATTACAACCAAAAAAGGAAAAGTGGGTCGTGTAGCCTTGACCGTATCTAGTAATACAGAAATGTTATCTCCATTCGTCATGCCACAGTTTCAGAATCGCTATGGAACTTCTGGAACAGATGCTAGTTGGGGTAAAAGATTGAATGAAGCTAATTACCGCGGATACGATCCTGCAAGTGATTATTTTCAGACTGGGCTTATTGGAACAGAATCTGTAACACTTTCTACTGGTACTGAACACAATCAGACATATCTTTCTGCCGCAGCCGTTAATTCGCGTGGCATTATTCCAAATAACAAATACGACCGCTATAACTTTACATTCCGGAACACCACTCTTTTTCTAGAAGATAAGATGAAACTGGATGTTGGTGCTCAATATATTATGCAGAAAGACCGTAATATGGTGAATCAAGGTATTTATGCAAACCCATTGTCTTCTGCTTACCTGTTTCCGCGTGGAAATGACTGGGAAGATTACAAAATGTACGAACGTTATGATTTAGAGCGTAATATGTATACGCAATATTGGCCTCAAGGAGGGGGATCGTTCCGTTTACAAAATCCTTACTGGATTAATTATCGTAACTTGCGTGAAAATGACAAAGATCGTTATATGTTGAGTGCAGCTTTAAGTTACGATATTCTAAGTTGGTTGAACGTAGCTGGACGTGTACGTCTAGATAATTCATACAACACATATACACAAAAATACTATGCCTCTACCATCGCAACTATTGCTGAAGGTGAAAATGGTTTTTATGGTGTAACAAACACTCGTGACAAGCAAACATATGCAGACTTATTGTTGAATATAAATAAAACATTTGGCGAGGATTGGAGTTTAACAGCTAATATCGGAGCATCTTATTCAGACAATCGTTCTGAAGCTCTTGCCGTTAGTGGACCAATTGCAGCGAATGGACTTCCTAACTTTTTCACAGTTGCTCAATTGGATAAAGAAACTGGGAAACGTGAAGAAACTGGTTATCGTGAACAAACACAATCTATATTTGCATCTGCAGAAGTTGGTTATAGAAGTACTTACTACTTGACTCTTACCGGACGTAATGATTGGCCAAGTCAATTAGCGGGACCGAACTCAAAACAGTCTTCTTTTTTCTACCCGTCAGTAGGAGGCTCTGTTGTTTTGTCTGAACTTTTCAAATTACCTGAAAGTATTTCATACTTAAAACTACGTGCTTCTTGGGCATCCGTAGGTCTACCATTTGGACGCTTCCTTGCTTATCCAACTTTTTCATGGAATACTTCAACAGGAGCATACTCTTCTCAGTCTGCATATCCATTGTATGATTTGAAACCGGAACGTACAGATTCTTGGGAAGTAGGTCTTACTGCACGTTTCCTTAAACATTTCAATTTTGATGTTTCATTCTATAATACCAAGACTTACAATCAAACCATGGATGCAAAGCTTTCTCCAACAGGAGGCTATAGTACATTCTATGCACAGACTGGTAACGTACGTAACCGTGGTGTAGAACTTTCACTTGGTTACAAGAATACATGGAACAAGTTTTCATGGAGTTCTAACTACACATTCAGTGCCAATAAAAACAAGATTTTAAGCCTGATTGATGGTTACATAAACCCTGTAACCGGTGAAGAAATAACAAAAGACCGTATGGATGTAGGTGGTTTATCAAAGGCACGGTTCATTCTAAAAGTAGGTGGATCTTTAGGTGATCTCTACTCACAGTCTGACTTGCTTCGAGATTCAAATAATAAGATTTATGTAAATGCCGATGGAAATGTAGCAGTGAATGACAAAGCTGATGATATTTATTTAGGATCTGTTTTTCCAAAAGCTAATATGGCATGGCGCAATGACTTTCAATATGGTAACTGGGGACTTGGCTTCCTTCTTACTGCCCGTTTGGGAGGAGTCGTTTACTCTGCGACTCAAGCCGTTCTTGACTCCTATGGTGTATCCGAAGCTACAGCAGCAGCTCGTGATAATGGTGGAGTCGTGATAAACGGCAACGATATGATTGACGCGCAAAAGTGGTATACAGTGGTTGGTGCCGACAGCGGTATTCCTCAATATTACACTTATAGTGCTACCAATTTACGTCTGCAAGAAGCTTCTGTCAGCTACACTATCCCAAGAAAGAAATTGAAAAATATTATGGATATCACTCTTTCGCTGGTAGGTCGTAACTTGTGGATGATTTATTGCAAGGCTCCTTTCGATCCTGAATCTGTAGCCACTACAGGTAACTATTACCAGGGAATTGATTACTTTATGATGCCTAGCCTTCGTAGCGTAGGATTCAATTTGAAACTTAAATTCTAAAAACGGAAAAGATGAAGAAAAATACAATAATACAGTTTATAGCCACTGGTATGTTTCTTTTCGGTGCAACTGCATGTACAGGAAACTTTGAAGATTACAATAAAAATCCTCATGAACCAGACCAAAATGACATGGGAGTAGATTGGTATTTGGTAAGATCATTAGCTCTTAATTTACAAGATTTGATGATGCCAGAACAAGAGAACTTTTCTCAATATGTAGACTGTTTGATGGCAGGAGCATTTTCGGGATATGTAGCAGACTCCAATTTGGGTACAGGTTGGTCTGGTCGTTACGCAACTTATAATCCTTCAGACGATTGGAAAAAAATTCCATTCAATGATTTTTATTCAAAGTTTTATCCTGATTACTTCAATTTGAAAAATCAAAGCGATGATGAACTTTTCTTATCGTTGGCCGAGTTATATCGTATCGTCGTAATGTTACGTGTAACAGATACATATGGTCCCATCCCTTATTCAAAAGTAGGTGCAGCTAATGCGATCAAATCCCCTTATGATTCTCAGCAAGCTGTCTATGCCAAAATGCTAGAAGATTTGGATAATATTATTACAGTATTAGGAAAGTTTGGCAACCAAAGCTTCAGCTCAAGTGCTGATAGAATTTATAATGGCAATACATCAGCATGGTATAAGTTTGCCAACTCTTTGAAGCTAAGAATGGCGATGCGTACTTGCTATGTAGCAGGATTTAACGTGAATGGAAAAACATCACAGCAATTGGCTGAAGAAGCTGTAGCAGCAGGTGTTATGACTGCTGCAACTGATGGCGCTTATCGTAAAGTTGCCGATCATAATCCATGGCAACGTTTTATGGTACTATGGTCAGATGCACGAATTTCAGCGGATTTAACCTGCTACATGAATGCATACAACGATCCTCGTCGCGAAGCATATTATGATAAAAGTACTTTTGGCACCGTGTCGGGAAATGCATATACTGGAGAAGAAAGTTATGTAGGTTTACGTCGGGGTATTCTGCAAGGACAATATAACTCCTGGTCACAAGGCTCTTCTTGTATGAAAGTCACTACGAGTGATAATATAGTTGTGTTCCGTGCATCAGAAGTCGCTTTCTTGCGTGCTGAAGGAGCTCTTCGTAACTGGAACATGGGAGGAACAGCTAAAGACTTCTATGAGGAAGGAATCCGTTTGTCGTTTGAAGAAAACGGAATTACCAGTGGAGTCGAAAATTATCTTGCAAGTACGGGAAAAGTAGAAGCATATAAAGATCCACTGAAAGGACAAAGTGCCCAAACTTATGATTACTCTGGAGCTATTAATACAAATGTAACTGTGGCATGGTCTGGAGGTGATTTTGAAAAAAGCTTAGAACAGATTATTACTCAAAAATGGATTGCAAACTTTCCAAATGGTATGGAATCATGGACTGAGTACCGTCGTACAGGCTATCCTAAATTAATGCCAATGGCAGCAAATGCAAGTGGAGGAATTGTTAATGATGCGGAAGGTGCACGACGCATGCCATATCCAACTGATGAATATCGTGAAAATAGAGAAAGCGTAGAAGCAGCAGTTGCGACATTGACACAAGAGTCCAAGACTAAAAGAGGAGATACGATGGCAACTCACGTATGGTGGGACTGTAAATAAATCAACCAATGAGTAACAAAAAATAAAAATATATACCAAGTACTTAGAGTACTTAGTATATTAAATTATACAAATAAAATTACCTTAATTATAGCATATATGAGAAGAAAAATAAAATATCTCATGCCTGTAATGCTGGCATGTTCTATGATGCAGTTCTCGTGTTCTGACTGGACAGATCCAGAAAGCATCAATATACATACTCCTTCTATGGAGGAACAAAATCCGGAACTTTATGCTCAATACCTGGAATCTCTCAACAACTTTAAAGCAACAGACCATCAGGTAGTAATTGTTTCAGTTAATAATGTAAGTACTGTAACAACCTCACGCAGTCAACATCTTACTGATATGCCTGACAGTCTCGACTATATTTGTCTAAACAATACAATGGAAGTAAATCAGGCAAATATATCTGAGATGAAGGAAGTACGTCGATTGGGTACAAAAGTATTGGGATTAGTTGATTTCGATGCTATAGAAAGTGCATGGAAAAAGATTCTTGAAGAAGAAGCAGCCAACGCTGTACCTAATCCCGAATCTGATGAAACAGAAAATGGAGAAGAAGGAGAAGAGACTGTCGACGATGCAACACGTTTTATTGAATACTGCAAAAGTGAGATCACTAAACAAATCGCCGCAAGTAACGCTTTAGATGTAGATGGAATTGTAGTGAATTATACAGGCTTCGACCTCAATTCGCTTGTTGAAGAGAATGAAATTGCCGCTGAAACAGCACGTCAAGGAGCATTCTTTGACGCGGTAGCTAACTGGAAAGTTGCGAATACTAATAAGGACTTGCTTTTCAAAGGTTACCCGCAGAACGTTATTGGTAAAAGTCTGCTTTCTGATTGTAAATACATCATTGTCAATGCGCATGGAGCAAAAAACCAATACGAGATGTCTTATCTCATACTCATGGCATCAGCAAAAAACGTACCAACCGACCGCTTCATCATGGGAGTAACAACGCCTTATCTTACCAATTCGGGGAGTTACAATGGTGAACTCGGAGATGGCTCATCTGCCATCATTGGAGCTGCTCAATGGGCAGTGGCAAAGACGCCTGACTACACCAAAGCTGGAATTTCAATTGATGCAGCGGAAAAAGACTATTTTAATGCCAGCAATGTATACCCAACCTTAAAAGAAGCTATAAGTATATTGAGTCCAACCGTTAAATAAAAAACTGCCTTATGAAATTAAACAATTTAATATTTACAGCTCTTGCCGGTTTCTCAATAATTCTTGCCGGTTGCCAGAACAACGATGAAAATGAACAGCATTATGACAATAAACTCTTCATTTCGGCATCGAACTTTACTAAGGAAATACTGTTCAAAGCTGGTGATACAAATGTAGAAACTGGTCTTTCAGTAGCCATAGCAAAGCCTGAAGAACATGATATCAAAGTGACTATGTCACCTGCTCCCGAACTTTTATCAACTTATAAACTGGCATATTACGATGAAACTGCAGTACTTCTTTCTGAAGAACATTATTCAATGCCAGAAACTTCGACTACCATCAAATCAGGTAGTATAGTTAGTCCAGAATTGCCTATTGAATTCATTAATACAGGAGAACTTGATATCAAAACCACTTATGTGCTTCCAGTCACTATTAAATCAGTGGAAGGAATCGGCGTTTTGCAAAGTGCTAAGACATATTATTATGTATTCCGCGGAGCATCACTTATTAATGTGGTATGTAATATCAGTCGTAATCGTGCTTATCCGGACTTCAAGAATGACTCCAAATTCAATAATCTAACGGAGAATACGATGGAGATACTGTTCAAGGCCAATTCATTCCCTAATACTCTGAACACGTTGATGGGTATCGAAAGCAATTATTTGCTCCGTATCGGTGACGCAACCATTCCGAATAACCAACTTCAAGTAGCTACTTCTGTTAACAATTGTACAAGCGCAGACCTTCAACTTGAAAGTGGCAAGTGGTATCATGTAGCTGTCGCATTCAATAAAGGTAATGTCAAAGTATATATCAATGGCGTAGAAAAGCTTTCCGGTTCAACGGGAAAGAGTTCTGTTAGTCTTGGTGCTAAACATACCAATGAGGAAGACGGCTCACGTTGTTTCTGGGTAGGTTATTCCTATAAAGATGACCGCTATTTTGATGGCGTCGTTTCCGAAGTACGAATCTGGAATCGTGCATTAACAGCAGAAGAAATTCAGGCAACAAATCACTTCTACACAATAGAACCTGAATCGGAAGGGCTCATTGCATATTGGAAATTCGACGAAGGTTCGGGTACAGTAGCTAAAGATTACAGCGTGAGTGGCTATGATTTGACAATCGAAAAAGAACCTAAATGGGAATCTGTTTCATTGCCTCAATAATAAATCATTTAACTAAGAATTGAATATGAATATGATAAACAATATCAAATATGCTTTCCTGCCAGTGGTAATGTTCACTATGGCAACCTTCACATCTTGTGAGGAAGACATTGAAATAGGAAACAAGATAGATGAATCTTCTTATTTGGCATCGACTCAACTGAGCGGATTATTATTGGACGAAAATACGAATAAAAACAGTTCGGTAATCGAGCTCCGAAATAATGAATATAGCACTAATGTGGTATTCCGTCTTTCTAAACTACCTCAAAAAGGAGTAGATGTTCAAATAGCTGTCGAGGAATCATATGCAGCTATATACAACACTATCCATGAAACGGATTTCGAAGTGTTTCCTGCCGCTAATGTGAAAATCGCAAATAATGGTACTTTTGTACTTGCCCCAGATGATAAAGTTACCCCAAGCGTGAAAGTTACACTGACTGCGTTTGATGGAATGGAAGAGGATAAAACCTACATAGTACCTTTGACAGTAACATCTTCTACTGAAGGAGTAACATTTACTGAAACGTCCAAGCATATGGTGCTTCTCGTTCAAGATTATCGCAACAAACCTAATACTAACAAAGGAGAAGATGCGGTACAAACAGTTCTTTATTTCGAAGTTAATGATACTAACCCGCTCAATGCCCTTGAGTTTCTGACTGAAAGTGGTAAATATTTTTTCGACCATATCGTACTTTTTGCTGCTAATATCAATTGGGATCCAGAGAAACAACGAGTATATTTAGCGAACAATGAAAATGTTCAATTCTTGCTCGACAATAATGATAAGTATCTACAACCATTGCGTAAAGCTGGTATGAAAATTATTATCAGCATCCTTGGTAATCATGACGAAGCTGGTGTCGCTCAACTTTCGGATATGGGAGCTAGGGAATTCGCCCGGGAACTGGCAGCTTATTGCCGTGCTTATAATCTGGACGGCGTCGCTTTCGATGACGAATATTCGAACTCACCAGACCTTTCAAACCCCTGGCTTGCAAGCCCATCAGCTTATGCAGGTTCACGATTAATGTATGAATGTAAAGCTGTCATGCCGGAAAAAATTGTCTCGCTCTATAACCTTGGCAACATGTATTCAAGTAGTCTCCAAGTTATCGATGGTATCGAACCTGGTCAGTATTGCGATTATGCTGTAGCTGACTATGGTGGTGCTGCTGGGCCAGGTACCGGTATGACATTGAAACAGTGTGCTGGTATGTCAATAGAACTAAGACGAGGCAGTGGCAACTCAAGTGAATCTACAGCGCGTTCTAGAAAAGAAGCTGGTTATGGATACTACATGTTCTTCGCACTTGACCCATCATTATATGGTTCACAAGTATATAGATGCCAATCCGTTTGTAAAGGTTTGTACGATGAAACATTAGTTTATCCAAGTTACTATTATAAAAAGAATAGTACAGAACGTGAAGCTATTAACTGATTAATGTATATTTTACCTTAAAAAGAATAGATATGAAATTATTTAAGAATTTAATGATAGTGTTATCGGTATCCCTCCTACTATGGGGTTGTTCTGATGATGATGAATCAATCAATAATGGTAATTCAACAATCTCACTATCGACCAATATACTCCAAGTGGATAAAAATGGAGGGGATGCTACAGTTACTGTAACAAGCTCCGATAACTGGCGGTTGTCAGGAATATGTGATTGGGCACATCCGTCAATAACTTCAGGTAAAGATGGTGATGTAGTTACTTTTACCATCGATCCTAACAAATTAGATGAAAAGCGTACTGCAACCTTCAAGTTTTTCACAGGTTCTTCAGTTGTGCCACTACAAGTAGAGTCTCAACCTGCATATATAATGGATTTACTTTCTGACGAAGCTCTTTCTATTACTAAAGAAAAAAGTACTGTGAGAATTCAACTTAATACCAATGTGGCCGACCCAACGATAACATATAGTGACGGTGGTGAAGAGTGGCTGACATTCGATAGACGTAATGAATTCGGTGGCAAAGTAACTTTATCATTCACTGCTGCCGAGAACAAGACATATAAAGATCGTAGTACAAAAATTACAATCTCAAGCCCACTCGTTACTGAAAGTGTCAATGTAGATATTAATCAAAAACAAACAGATGCAATTATCACCGAAAGTAACACTTTAACATATGATCTAACAGCACGAACTATCTCTTTTAAAGTGAAATACAACGTCAATTACGCTATTTCCATAACAAAAGGGAAAGATTGGATTACTGATCAATCAATTTCCGAACCACAAAAAGGCGATGATGGTTTGACTACGGTTACTGTTACTTATAAACTATCCGCATCACCAGCTTCGCGTGGAGGTACAATTCATATTGCCCAAACCAGTGGTACATTAGTAAAAGATATTGCTATTGTTCAAAAAGATCCGGACGCCAGCCCTGTGGAAATTCCAGATGCCGTTCTTCGAGCACTTTGTATATCTAACGGTTGGGCTCTCCCTATTGATGATACCAAATGTATTATTCTTGAAGAAGGATTAAACGCAACTTCATTCTCTAACACCTCATACTCTAACCAGATTAAAGATTTAACCGGAATAGAGTATTTCCCTAACCTGACTTCATTACGTTTAGGTTATTGTTCAAACATGAAAAAGCTTGATATTTCAGGTTTACATAAGGTATCATCACTCACATTTAATAGCCCTACTATTTGTGAAGAGTATAATTTGGGAGATAATCCAATTACTAGTTTCAATGCAGGAGGTAGCTATGTTTATTCGGAGGCAGAAAGTCTTAAAGTCATCAGTAGTAAACTTGAGTCTTTGGATTTAAGTCTTGTTTCCTGGTATGCAAGTTATGATTATGTTACGTCAATTGATGCTTCGGAATGTCCAGCATTAACAAACTTAAACGCCAATCGTAGCAGCAAAATTAAGACTCTTTATTTAAAGACTGGTCAAGTGATACCAAAGTTAACTAAGAATGATGCAACTACTATTGTTTACAAATAATTAATATATAGAGAATCCCTTTATTTACTCTTTCCAAATCTGTGAATAGAGTCAAATAAAGGGATTATTGCTATCTATTTTTATCTAATGCTAGCTCTTATCTTAAAATACTCTTTTCATCTATAAACAAACCACAACCAGTACTCAAAGACCTTTTTGAATCCAACAATATTGAAATCAACTGATTATATAATCAATGTAACCTTAAAACTCTAAATCATATAAAGATTAAGAGTCATTCAAAAAACAAAACTATTCCACCTGCTCTTTCGGGTAATTCACCAAATACAGTGTCTTTGTCGCCCGAGTAAAAGCTGTATACAACCACCGGAAATAATCCGGAGTCAAATACTCATCTGTCATATACCCCTGATCTAAAAACACATTCTGCCACTGTCCGCCTTGCGCTTTATGACAGGTTATTGCGTATGCATATTTCACCTGCAAAGCATTGTAATGCGGATCGGCTTTCATCTTTTTCATCCGGTCTCTTTTGTTTGGAATATCTATATAATCCTCAAGTACCGTATAGAACAATCGGTCATTGTCTTCTTTCGGCAATGCAGGTGAGTCCGAATGTAAAGTGTCTAATAATAGATTCGCATCCAATTCAAAATCATTCTGATCAGGAAAGCGGAGAGTAACTTCGGCAAAACGAAAACCATATATTTCACGAGTTCGACGAACACGCCGGACAACTGCAATTTCTCCATTAGCTATAAAATCCATCTCCTTATATTTCTCCGTCCAATAGTAATTATTTTTGGCTATCATCAACATATCTCCTGTATTCAATTCATCTTCACGCCAAAGAATTTGAGCACGTATTCCATTGTTATATAGGTTTGCACGTTTATTGGAACGACAGACAACAATCGTCTCATCCATACCATCATGATCGTAGCAATTAGTTAGTTCCTCTATCAGTTCAGTTCCCGGCACCAGTTTAATATCAGGAAAACCTGCTATTTTTATCTTAGGCAGAGAATAACAATCATCCTCTGCTATCAATTGCCTCAACTGTGTGGCATTCCATAATATTCCGGATTCTTGCACCTGACGGACTACTTGAGTAAGATCAATCTCACGTACTTCAAGTCCATACCCCTTCAATGCATCGGAAAAAAGTGCCGGGCTTAACTCCTCTCCTACCGGAGGAAGCTGCGCGGTATCACCCATTAACAAGAGACGACATCCCTGTCCTGAATAAACAAATTGCACCAAATCATCCAATAAACGTCCTGTTCCAAACATACTGCCCGACAGTCCTTCGTTTGAAATCATGGAAGCCTCGTCGACAATAAACAATGTATTGGTAGCTAAATTGTCATTGATCGAAAAGTTACTAAGCTCATTAGAAAAAGCTTGTTGTCTATATATTTTTTTATGAATAGTAAAAGCCGGATGTCCTGCATACACTGAAAAAACTTTTGCCGCACGTCCTGTAGGAGCCAACAATACAGATTTCTGCTGCAGCTGATCCATCGTTTTCACCAATGCCCCTACCAACGATGTTTTACCAGTACCAGCATACCCTCTTAAGATAAAGACTTCATCTGCCAGTGTGGACAGCAGAAACTCTGAAAGAGATTTTACAGCAATTTCCTGCTCTAAAGTTGGCTGATAAGGAAAATTTTCCTTAATTTGCCTTTCTAAATAGTTATTTATCATTTTTGTACGAGAAAAAAGTTCGAGGAACTATCGTATTTAAATTTATTTATTCTATTTTTGCGATGCGAATATAACAACTAAAAACATAATTTATCATGAAAACAGTATTTAATATTGTATTGGTGCTTTGTGCTGCTGCACTGATTTACATCTGTTACACCAGCATTATGGGTCCTATCAATTTTGAAAACGCAAAAAAAGAAAGAGAAAAAGCAGTCATTGCCCGTTTGATCGACATCCGTAAGGCACAGCAGGAATACCGTTCGCTGCACCGCGGAATGTATGCACCCAAATTAGACACACTGATTGATTTCGTTAAAAATCAAAAATTGCCGTTCGTTATGAAGATGGGAATGTTAACTGACAAGCAATTGGAAGATGGACTGACTGAAAAGAAAGCCATGGCTATCATCGAAAAAGCAAAGAAAACCGGTAGATACGATGAAGTTAAGAAATGGGGACTTGAAAACTTCAAACGTGACACTATGTGGGTAGCTGTATTGGATACTATCTATCCCAAAGGATTCAATGCCGACTCTATGAAATATATTCCTCACGGAAATGGTGCTCAATTCGAAATGAACGTGAAAAATGACACTGCCAAGTCTGGTGCTCCGGTATATTTGTTCGAAGTGAAAGCTCCATACGAAACTTATTTGAGCGGACTTGACAAACAAGAAATCATCAACCTAAAAGACCTGGATTCTAAACTAGGCAAATATAGCGGCTTGATGGTAGGTTCTATCGATACTCCAAACAATGGTGCTGGTAACTGGGAATAATGATTGATTTTACTAAATCAAAACAATATACTTTATCCATCCGTCTTAGTACGGATGGATTTTCTTTTTCTATCTATAACCCGATTCATGACGATTCGCTTTCAATAATAGAGAAAGGGATAGATGCGTCTTCATCCCTTACAGCAAATCTAAAGACACTCTTTCACGAATCGGATTTCCTCAATCATCCTTACAAACGAGTAAACATTATGATGGCAGGCAAGCGTTTTACGATTGTGCCATTAGAATTGTTTGAAGAGGAACAGGCGGAACTTCTGTTTTATCATAATCATCAGAAAAAAGAAAATGAAACGGTGCTCTATAATATTCTAAGAAAGAATAATGTAGCTGTCATCTTCGGCATAGACAAAAGCGCACAGGCCTTTTTGAATGAACAATATCCCGAAGCTCGTTTCTATTCTCAATCTACTCCATTCATCGATTATTTTTCTGTAAAAAGCAGATTGGGAAACAGTAAGAAGATGTATGCTTCTATACGCAAAGACGGCATTGACATCTATTGCTTTGAACGAGGACATCTGCTTCTGGCTAATTCCTTTGAATGTATGCACACAGAAGACCGTATTTACTATTTATTGTACGTCTGGAAACAACTGGAGTTTAATCAAGAACGGGATGAGTTACACCTAACCGGAATACTTCTGGAGAAAGACGTTTTAATGAGTGAATTGAAAAAGTTTATCCTACAGGTATTCATCATGAATCCTGCAACTAATATTGACATGCAAGCCTTATTAACATGCGAGTAATCAGCGGTATTTACAAACGAAGAAGATTTGACGTGCCTCGGACATTTAAAGCACGCCCTACGACAGATTTCGCCAAAGAAAATCTGTTTAATGTACTCAATAACTATATCGATTTTGAAGAAGGAATAACAGCTCTTGATTTGTTTGCCGGGACAGGAAGCATCAGTATCGAACTGGTATCCCGTGGATGCGATCGTGTTATCAGCATTGAGAAAGATCCTGCACATCACTCATTCATCTGCAAAATTATGAAAGAGGTGCAGACAGACAAATGTCTGCCGATACGCGGAGATGTATTCAAGTTTATCAAAAATGGCCGCGAACAGTTCGACTTCATCTTTGCCGATCCTCCCTACGCTTTAAAAGAGTTGGAAACAATACCCGAATTAATCTTTCAGAATAATCTTCTCAAAGAAGGAGGATTATTGGTACTGGAGCATGGAAAAGATAATAATTTCGAAGAAAATCCACATTTCCTTGAGAGAAGGGTGTATGGAAGTGTGAACTTCTCACTATTCAGATAAGATCCAAATACAATTTCATCCTTATTAAAGCAGCGGAGCCAATAAACGCACGATAGACTCCGCAGCTTTTTGTCTCCACGAACGTCTGCCCCAATTCTTCAAAAAGATCTGTGTACTTTCGCGCTGGTCCTGAAGAAATATTTCTTTCATTTCAAGGGCAGTTTCTACGTCATACATAAAAGCATTCACCTCAAAGTTATGCTCAAAGCTACGGAAGTCAACATTGGTAGAGCCTACAGTGGAAAGCATATCATCTGAAACCATCAGCTTAGAATGTAGAAAACCTTTCTTATAAAAATAGACCTTAACACCTGCCTGCATCACATCTGCCAAATAAGAACGCGATCCAAGATGAGTTATCCAGTTATCTGCACGTTCCGGTAACATCAAGCGTATATCCACCCCAGACAATGCTGCTGTTTGCATAGCTGCTAATATTGGTTCTGTAGGCAAAAAATAAGGTGTTTGCATATAGAAATATTTTTTTGCACTGGTAATGGCAACAGTCAATCCCTGCATGATTTCTTTCCAAGGCCCGATAGGCTCACTCGTGACAATTTGCACTAAAGAACTTCCGCAAGAGTCAATCTTCGGAAAATAACGGGAAGCGGTTATCAACGTACGGTCTACAAAATACCAATCAAGCAAAAAAGCCGTTTGTAAACCATGCACTGCCTTGCCTTCCAACATGATATGCGTATCTCGCCAAATCCCCCAAGAAAAGCCACGCATATAACGTTCTGCCAGGTTCATTCCCCCAACGAAGCCCACGCGTCCGTCAATAACGACAATCTTTCTATGGTTGCGGTAATTCACCCTACTGGTAAATAAAGGAAAACGTACTTTCAAAAAGCTCCTGACTTCAATACCGGCATTGCGCATTTCTTCAAAAAAACGATTAGGCACATGCCAGCAACCTACATCATCATAGATAACCCGTACTTCAACCCCGTGAGAAGCTTTTTCTATCAGCACATCCCTGACCATACGCCCGATAGCGTCATCTTCAAAGATGTAATATTCCATGTGGATATGCTGCTTCGCTTTTTGCAGTTCACGCAACAATGATTGAAGTTTGGTATATCCTTCGGTATAGACTGCCACACGGTTCCCCTCAAATGGAAACGCTTGATTCGTTTGCTGGAAAAGCTGAATAAGACGGGAGTATTCATAAGGAACGTCCGAACAATCCTGTGCGAGATATTCGGCCATTGGTTTCTTCAATAAGCGGTCGTAGCTTTTTTGCCCAATGATACGTTCGCGACGTTGACTCCGCCCAAAGAAAAAATAAAAGACAAGTCCGACAATAGGAAGGAAAAGTAATATGAGTATCCATGCCATGGTTTTAACCGGATTCCGGTTGTCAAGAATGATGATGACAATCGTACCGATAATGGCTCCAAAATAAAGAATATCAAAAGCCACTATTGCTATCTGGCTAAGCATATAGTTCCAATCAATCATAGGAATCTCCTTTCATACGGATACTAAACAACAAATATAGAGTAAATTCTCGGATTAACAAAGAAGTCCCGGCAACAACATTGAATCGTTGTGCCGGGACTTCTTGTTTTTATTTAAACTTATTACTCTGCTTTAGTGTGGTCTGCCACCTCCAAAGCCACCACGCGGGGCACGAGGCCCACCACCATCAAAACCGCCATGACGCATATTGCCGCGAGCTTCTTTATTTCCAAAAACATTCAGACGATAAGAGAAACGAAGCATGCAGTAGCTATTAATTCCGTTATATTCAGAAACAGAACGCATATCGGCTGTTAACGAACGGCTGATATTAGATTGCTGCCGCAGAATATCATATACTTCAAAACTGATGGTTGCGGCATTGCCTTTCAGGAAGTTTTGGGCAATCTGTGCATTCCAAATAAGTTCATTCTTATTCATACTGGCATCACGATAACCACGACGAGCGTTATTAGTGATATTGGTAGACAACGTCATACTCCAAGGTAAAGAGATATTAGTACTTGCACCATAACCAAATGTATAGGGTTCTTGATTGTTTTCCGGACGCAGTTGATTTCGCTCAAAGTTATAGTTGATTGAACCATTCAAGGTAAATTCAAACCAGTCGTTACGGAAAGTTCCATTCAGATTCTCTCCGAAAGTCAGTGTCGTACTAGTGTTCTTGTCATTTATTTTAGTATCGTCATTAAAAAGATAAGAAACTGCATTGGTATAATTAGCACGGGAGAAAGAATTTATGGTAAACCGCTTGTCTCTCAATGCTGTATTGAATCCAAACATTCCCATCGCATTCCAGTTTCCGTTGATATTCTCCGGTTTAACAGTCACTCCACCAGTACTCTGATTATAAGTAGTGGCATTAGTAATGCTATTTTGAGTCATATTCAAGTTTACATGAGCCATCATGCCACGCTGTTTATCTGCATTATAAGTATTATAAAACAAACGCATAGAATGAGAGAAAGAAGGTTTCAATCCCGGATTACCCTTACGGATATTCAACGGATTAGAGTCATCAGTTACATCAAGCAAATTTTCCATACTCGGCTGGCTTGCACGTCCCCGATAGGTAAAGCGCAACTGGCTGACTTTAGAAAATCTGTAACGAAAATCAACGTTAGGAGCAAAATTGAACACATTTCTTTTTACTACAGTATCTACTTCGGCTTTCTTATAATCCAATCTGGTGTTCTGCGGTTGCAAAGATACTCCAAAGTTCAATCTATATTTCTCGCGGATAATATTTAGTCCTGCATTAATATCATGGTTATAATATTTATATTGAGCATACTTACTCAAATCTCTATCTTTATTCTCTTCATATCCTACAGGCAGACCATCACCAAAATTCCAAAACCAATCCTGTCCTTTATCGGCATCAGGAATCAAGCTGTATGTACTTCTGTCACTTTCACTATATTTATATTGAAATTTATAGCGGAACTGTAAGAAGGTAGCTCTCGCAATCGGTTCGCTATAGGTCAGTTCGGCAGTATAATCATAATTTTTGGTTGGAGAAGTAGTATATTGTTTACGCTCATCATCTTCTTTTTTTGCATTATCATCAAAATAACGCGTCAATGATTCACTAAACTGTTCGCTGTCATTATCTCCATAACTAAATGTACCACGGAAAGTGATGTTTCGTCCCTGATTATTCAATCTACGATTCACTTGCAAAGAAGCATTTGCAGAGAGATTCTGCCCTTCAGATTTTGATTCACTATTACTGGCGTTGACACGAATAGCTTCTAAAGGATCATCCGTACTTCCCCAGAAAATCTTATTCAAAAACTCATTAGGATTAGACACCAAATTAAATGGATCTCCATTAAAAGTTCCCGATTCGGAAATAGAATAACTATTAGACTTTCCATAAGAAACGTTCGGACGGAAAATGATATTTGTCAATGTGTCCGGTTTCCACTCCAACCGAAAGTCTGCATTAAAGTTCGTATTCTTATTGCGGCCTTTACTGTTCGAATTTGAATAAGAATTTCCATTTTGCAGGAAACGTTCCGAGTAGTTTGTAGATGTTGCATCCCGATCACTGAAATTATAACGGGCACTACCTCCCAGTTCCAATTTTTCAGTCTGGGTAGCAAAGTTAGCCCCTAACATCCTGGTAGCAGTCAAACCATTGCTGTTCCGGAAACGAGGTCCGCCACCTCCACCGGAGAATCCCTGATCGTTCACATTATTAGCAGAACCGATTAAAGAGAATTGGCTATTATCGACAAAACGATTCAACATCAAGTTGCTTCCGTAACGATCTTCTGTACCACCGGCAACACTTGCATTACCAAACCAACCTTGATTCATACCTTTCTTCACTTTCAGGTCAAGAACAGTTTCTTCTTCTCCGTCATCTATTCCGGTAACACGTGCCAAATCAGACTTTTTATCGTACGTCTTCAGTTTGTCGATCATGTTGACCGGTAAGTTCTTCAATCCGGTTTTCACATCACCGCCAAAGAACTCTTTACCATCCACCATAATCTTCTTTACTTCTTTACCATTGATTTTGACGTTACCGTCATCGTCTATTTCTGCTCCCGGAAGTTTCTTCACCAACTCTTCGAGCATCGCCCCTTCGGGAGTACGGTAAGCTGTTGAGTTATATTCCAGCGTATCTTCTTTCACGACCACCTGCGGAGCTTCGGCAGTAATCACCGCTTCCTTCAGCATGACAGCATCAGGGTCCAATGTAATGGTTCCCAATTTTTTATCAGTGGCGTTAGCAGATAATTGTACCGGTACGAGCTTGGTTCGGAATCCAATATAGGAAACTTTCAACACATATTTTCCGGCTTTTACTTTGGGGAGAGTAAACCATCCCTGGTTACTACTGGCTATACCGGCGGCATAAGCACTATCAGGTAATGATAGCAATTGAACTGTAGCCTGCGCTGCGGGCTCTTTAGTATCGGATTCCACCACACGTCCCGAAACGGTAATAACCTTATTCTGTGCAAAAATTGAGAAGGTGCATAGCAACATCAGCACCAACCCTGCTGAAAATCTTTTCATTTACCTTATTTACGATTATATTAGTAGCAATAACAATGTCTTTTTGACAAATCGAATCGCAAAAGGTTTAATTGAAAAGAAAATTATCTTTTAAAGAATCGATCAACAAGCGCTTTTTTCAGACCAAACTCCAGACAAAGCACATTAAAAACCAGAAAAGTAAGGAAAGAGGAAGTATCGACGTTTATCACATCTCCTTGCATAACACGCCACAACATACCACCAAAGACGAACAAGAATGTCAAAAAGATAGCATTACGAACAGCCGAATTCCGGATTTGCTCCGTTTCACGGCTTTCATTCTTACTCAATGCAAAGATTATTAACAAGCATCCTGCCATCATCAACAACTTTGTACATTCTTTATAAAACAGCAAGTTAGTATCAGTTACTACTCCCTGCATCACCAAAATAAAAGGGATAAACAGAGCTACCAACAAGACAACATATCCTAAAGGACGACAATATACAGGTAATAATGCTTTCATGATTAAACGTTTTAATGAGACAAAAGTAAGTAAAAAAAGATATTTTATATACATTTGCAGAGTAAAAAAGCAAAAGAATCATGAGTAAACAAGAAGTTATTCTCTGCGAAAGCTTGGAAACGAGCCTCGGTCGTGCCATTGAGCTATGTCCGCATGACAAATTATTCGTCCTTACAGACGAGCATACCCAGCGTCTTTGTCTCCCCTCTCTAAAGGAATCGGGTCTGTTGAAAGATGCTGTAGAAATCTGTATCGGAGCAGAAGATGTGCATAAAACTCTGGAAACACTCGCTTCCGTCTGGATGGCATTAAGCACTCAAGGGGCTACCCGCCACTCTTTACTTATCAATCTTGGAGGAGGGATGGTGACAGATCTCGGAGGTTTTGCCGCAGCTACATTCAAACGGGGCATTTCCTATATCAATATACCAACCACCCTGCTCGCCATGGTGGACGCATCAGTGGGGGGTAAAACAGGAATCAACTTCAACGGACTGAAAAATGAAATCGGTGCTTTCGCTCCGGCAAACAGTGTATTGATTGAAACTGAATTCCTACGCACATTGGACACACACAATTTCTTCTCCGGATATGCTGAAATGTTGAAGCATGGTTTGATTAGCAATACGGCACATTGGGCAGAATTGCTCAATTTCGATTCCTCTAGTATTGATTATGCAGCTCTCAAACAATTGGTAGGCCAATCGGTACAAGTGAAAGAAGATATTGTAGAACAGGATCCCTTCGAACATGGAATCCGCAAAGCATTAAATCTGGGACACACCGTAGGACATGCGTTCGAAAGTATGGCACTGGCAGAAAACCGTCCTGTATTACATGGATATGCAGTAGCTTGGGGAATTGTGTGCGAACTGTATCTTTCTCATCTCAAAGTAGGTTTCCCGAAAGAGAAAATGCGGCAAACGATCCAGTTTATCAAGGATAATTATGGCATATTTACTTTCGACTGCAAAAAATATGACCAACTGTATGCATTTATGACGCATGATAAAAAGAATACTTCAGGCACTATCAATTTCACATTACTAAAAGATATTGGAGACATTTGCATCAATCAGACTGCCGATAAGGACACTATCTTCGAAATGCTCGACTTCTATCGCGAATGTATGGGAATTTAATCCATCCTACATCAGATATACCGCATAATAAAAGGGAATGAAATAGACTTCATTCCCTTTCTCTTCCCAATCCCTATAGATATTATTGCCTATTGTGAGGCAATTGTCCGCACTATTGTTCTAAGTTACTCATTCGATATTGTGAAAGCGACATTCCTGTATGCTTTCTAAAAAAACGTCCAAGCGACGATTGATTCGCAAAGTTCGTTTTAATCGCTATTTCCTGAATGTTCAGGCTGGTATTTTTCAGCAAAGCCTTGATTTCTAATATGATGTATTCAACAATCCAGTCTTTGGCAGACTTCCCGCTTGTCTCCTTAATTACCATAGTCAGGTATTTGGAAGTAATACACAGTTTATCCGCATAAAAAGCCACATCCTTATTCTCCTTAAAATGCTTCATGATAAGCCCAAAGAATTTATTAGCCAACTCTTCTTTACGGGTATCCCTGCGGGCAGTCATCAAGGTAGATTCCTTTTGATAAGCATTGAACAGTTCCAGATACAGATACCTCAACAAATGAATAATCAGCTCCCGTCTATATATATCTTGAGAGGTAACTTTATCTTTTATCATACCCAGATAATTATATATCCGGGGAATATCTCGTTCTGACTGCGGATACCAGTAATGAGTCCGCATGTAGAAAAAGAAATGCGGAGAAAATCTGGGCACACCACTTAACGCATCACTAAACAGTGAAGTAGATATAACCATCGTAACGGTCGAGAAATCTTCACTTGGCTCACTAAATGAGACAAATTGTCCGGGTAATAATATAATCAATTCCTCCGGTTGTATCCAATGTACATCTTCATGCACTGTAATTTTGGCCTTTCCACCTAAACAATATATAATCAAAGCTGATTGATTATTAGAAGGATAAGAAGTCAAAGGAAGATACTTCAGATTTTGATAAAATTTAAAATCGTCACCCAGGACGTATATCTCTAATGTCTCTCTATTTTTAATGTCTAACATTTAACACCTTTCTAAACTAAGTCTTTTTACAAATGTATAACTTCCTAATTTACCACGCACCAAAAATGGAAATATAGTATCATACTAAGGAAGTCAAACACCTTTTATTTGCATTAATTTATAAACAAACTATCTGATTGTTAGTTCATTTATCATTTTCCTATTTCGTTTTATTATAGACTGACCTGTTTTTTATAGTGTTTTTAGGACAGGAAAAGGATTAATGCTTTCAAATGAAAAATAAGCAGATTGTTTTCTAATTCAAGCAAAATTAAAGAAATGTACTTTTATATCACATAAGAGGCAATCAAAAAAACTACTAACTCATTGAAATAAAGATTTGTATGTTCACAAGAAAGACTAATAATCAGAATAATAGCTATAAATCGGCACAATTCATACTAGAAAAATCAACGGATTATTTGCTAATTAAAAATTAATCTGTACTTTTGCATCCGCAATTCGGGGTGTAGCTCAGCCCGGTTAGAGTACGCGTCTGGGGGGCGTGTGGTCGCTGGTTCGAATCCAGTCACCCCGACTGGTTAAAGAGGTTAGAAACCGAATGGGTTCTAACCTCTTTTTATTTTAGAAAACAATGAAAGAAGATCCTAGACATATCCATATCAGTGAATACAGTTATCCTCTTTTGGATGAACGTATTGCTAAATTCCCGTTGCCTACCCGCGACCAGTCCAAACTCTTAATATACCGTCGTGGAGAAGTTAGTGAAGATGTTTTCACGTCTTTGCCGGAATATCTGCCACAAGGCAGCCTGATGATATTCAATAATACAAAAGTCATTCAGGCACGCCTCCATTTTCGAAAAGAGACGGGAGCACTGATCGAAGTGTTTTGTCTTGAACCGATCCAGCCAAACGATTATGTCTTAAATTTCCAACAGACAGCACATGCCGCCTGGCTTTGCATGATCGGCAATCTGAAGAAATGGAAAGACGGACAGTTGAAACGCGAAATGACCGTCAAAGGATTCCCTATTACTCTGACCGCTACCCGAGGAGAATGTAAAGGAACCAGCCATTGGGTAGATTTTGCATGGGATAATCCGGAAGTGACGTTTGCCGATATCCTTGAAGTATTCGGAGAACTTCCTATTCCTCCTTACTTAAACCGGGATACGGAAGAAAGTGACAAGGAGACTTATCAGACTGTTTATTCTAAGATTAAAGGTTCGGTAGCTGCGCCTACGGCGGGATTACATTTTACTCCACGAGTATTGGATGCTCTTCAAGAAAAAGGGATCGATCTTGAAGAATTAACTCTACATGTAGGAGCAGGCACATTCAAACCTGTAAAAAGTGAAGAAATCGAAGGTCACGAGATGCACACGGAATATATATCGGTCAATCGGAGTACCATCAAAAAACTGATTGACCACGACGGTTGTGCTATTGCAGTAGGGACTACTTCTGTACGGACTCTGGAAAGCCTGTATCACATTGGAGTTACATTGGCTGAAAATCCGTATGCTACGGAAGAAGAACTACGTGTCAAACAATGGCAGCCTTATGAAAAGTACGACCAGATTCCTCCCGTTGTTGCGCTGCAAAAGATATTGGGATATCTCGACAGGAATGGTTTGGAAACCCTTCACACCAGTACACAGATTATCATAGCACCGGGATACAATTATAAAATAGTGAAAGCGATGGTTACTAATTTCCATCAGCCGCAAAGTACCTTGCTGCTTTTGGTTTCAGCTTTTGTAAAAGGGAATTGGCGCACTATTTATGATTATGCACTGGCGCATGATTTCCGGTTCCTAAGTTATGGAGATTCTTCTTTATTAATACCATAAGATATTCTCCTCTCCGAAAGATTTTACGCAATATAAAAGACACCATGCCAAGCGATAATAACCAAGAAATGTTCCCTATCGTAGACGAACAGGGAAATATCACCGGAGCCGCCACTCGCGGAGAATGCCACAGCGGTAGCAAACTGCTTCATCCGGTAGTTCACCTTCACGTATTCAATGCCCAAGGAGACATCTATTTACAGAAACGACCCGAATGGAAAGACATTCAACCGGGAAAATGGGATACGGCTGTGGGCGGACATATTGATTTGGGCGAAAGCGTAGAAATCGCCCTAAAGAGAGAAGTCCGTGAAGAATTAGGCATCACAGACCTCACTCCCGAGCTTCTCACCAGTTATATTTTTGAATCCAGCCGTGAAAAAGAGCTTGTTTTTGTCCACAAAACCGTTTATGAGGAAGAAATCCATCCCAGCGACGAACTGGACGGTGGACGATTTTGGAAGATCGAAGAAATAAAAGAAAATCTGGGTAAAGGAATCTTCACTCCCAACTTCGAAGAAGAGCTGAAAAAAGTCTCTCTTATTCCTTCTCTATCCAAGTAATAATCTTTTCAGAGAACGGACTTTCTTTCGGAGACACAACTCCCGCCCAATGTCCGTTCTCATCAATCATAAACTTCTGAAAGTTCCACTGAACCGGTGCATTTTCTTTCCCATTCTGTTTTTTCTCCGTCAACCATTGGTAAAGAGGAGCCATATCTTTTCCTTTAACGGAAATCTTAGCCATCATCGGAAAAGTAACATCATAGTTCAAAGAACAGAACTTGGCTATTTCCTCATTACTACCCGGTTCTTGTCCCATAAAGTTATTCGCCGGAAAACCGATAACAACAAAGTCTTTTTCTTTATATTTCTCATATAGTTTTTCCAGTTGAGCATACTGGGGCGTCAGCCCACACTTAGATGCCACGTTGACTACCAGCACTTTCTTACCTTTCAGTGAAGAAAGAGGAAAGTCCTTACCATCAATAGTTTTCACTGTAAAATCATAAAAAGACTTGTTTTGCGCTTCCGAAGAAATTGCAAACAACAGGCTTACCATCATCAAGACGAATGTTTTCATGTTGAATATACATTTAGTTTGTTTTTATATTAAACGAGTAAACTGAAAGAAATGTTTGTTCAGCAGTGAAACAAGAACTATGATTTTACATCTTTCAATTCCCCAATCCGTCACTTCACCCCACAATCTTTCCGCTTCATTTATTCTTAGTGATAACGGATGAAGATAGGCAGTAATTTTGTACTGTGAAATAATAATACAACGAAAATCATGTTTACAGCTATTGTACGTTTTTCAATCAAGAAGAAACTATTTGTAGGACTCACTACTCTCTTCCTGTTTATCGGAGGTATCTATGCGATGCTGACACTACCTATTGATGCCGTGCCCGACATTACCAATAATCAGGTACAAATAGTGACCGTATCTCCTACACTCGCGCCACAAGAGGTGGAACAACTCATCACTATGCCTATCGAAATAGCGATGAGCAATATTATGAATGTCGAAGATATCCGTTCTGTCAGCCGCTTCGGGCTATCGGTCGTAACGGTCGTTTTTAAAGAAAGTGTCCCCACACTCGATGCACGGCAGCTGATAAATGAACAAATACAAAGCGTAACAAGCGAAATTCCCTCCGAGCTCGGAACACCGGAGATGATGCCCATCACTACCGGTCTGGGAGAGATTTACCAGTATATATTGAAGGTAGCTCCCGGATATGAGAAGAAATATGACGCAATGGAGCTCCGCACCATTCAAGATTGGATGGTGAAACGTCAGTTGTCCGGTATACCCGGTATAGTAGAAATCAATAGTTTCGGCGGTTACTTGAAACAATATGAAGTAGCCGTCGATCCGGACGCCCTGTTTTCTTTGAATATCACTATCGGTGAGGTGTTCGAAGCACTTAGCAGCAACAACCAAAATACCGGCGGAAGCTACATTGAGAAGATAAAGAACGCCTACTATATCCGGTCGGAAGGTATGATTACCCGCATCAAGGATATTGAACAGATTGTAGTGACCAACCGGAATGGGATTCCGGTACATATCAGTGATGTAGGAGTTGTCCGCTTCGGTTCTCCAAAGCGTTTCGGTGCCATGACCAAGGATGGTGAGGGCGAGTGTGTCGGCGGAATTGCCATGATGCTGAAAGGTGCCAACGCAAATGTAGTGACTCAAGAACTCGAAAAACGGGTAGAAAAAATACAGCAGCTATTACCCGAAGGAGTCAGTATAGAACCTTACTTGAACCGTTCGGAACTGGTAAACCGGAACATCTCTACGGTTGTCAACAACCTGATTGAAGGAGCGGTTATCGTCTTCCTTGTACTCATCCTCTTCCTCGGCAACCTCCGTGCCGGACTGATTGTCGCATCCGTCATCCCGCTGGCAATGCTTTTCGCTTTTATCATGATGCGTGTATTCAATGTCACCGCCAATCTAATGAGTCTCGGTGCCATTGACTTTGGTATTGTAGTAGATGGCTCTATCGTTATATTGGAAGGTATCCTCGCCCACATTTACGGAAAACAATTCCGAGGCCGCACACTGACCCGCAAAGAGATGGACAAAGAAGTGGAAAAAGGAGCTTCCGGCGTTGCACGTTCGGCCACTTTTGCAGTGTTGATTATCCTTATCGTCTTCTTCCCCATCCTTACATTGAACGGGATTGAAGGGAAATACTTCACCCCCATGGCTAAAACACTTGTGTTCTGCATTATCGGAGCCTTAATTCTCTCACTGACTTATGTTCCTATGATGGCCTCCCTCTTTCTGAAGCATACCATTGTTGTGAAACCCACCCTTGCCGACCGCTTCTTCGAGAAACTGAACAAGATCTACCAGCATACCCTGCGCGCCTGTCTTCGTTACAAATGGCGTACCGTCATCATAGCCTTCTCCGCGCTGATCGGTTCACTTTTTCTCTTTACCCGCCTGGGAGCAGAGTTCATTCCCACTTTGGACGAAGGTGATTTTGCCATGCAAATGACACTACCCGCAGGAAGTTCGCTGACCGAAAGTATCGAAGTTTCCCGCTTGGCAGAGAAAGCATTAATGGATAAATTCCCTGAAATCAAACACGTGGTAGCCAAAATAGGAACGGCGGAAGTTCCCACTGACCCGATGGCAGTGGAAGATGCTGATGTGATGATTATCATGAAACCATTCAAAGAATGGACAAGTGCCGGAAACCGTGCAGAAATGGTGGATAAAATGAAAGATGCACTTGCTCCGCTCTCCGAACGTGCCGAATTCAACTTCTCGCAACCGATACAACTTCGCTTCAACGAGCTGATGACGGGAGCAAAAGCAGATATTGCCATCAAATTATATGGAGAAGACACGCACGAATTATATGAAAGAGCCAAAGAAGCAGCTACCTTTGTAGAAAAAGTGCCGGGAGCAGCGGATGTCATCGTTGAGCAGACGATGGGATTACCTCAATTGGTAGTGAAATACAACCGTGGCAAAATAGCCCGTTACGGCATCAACATACAAGAGCTTAACACCATTATCCGAACTGCCTATGCCGGAGAGTCAACAGGTGTAATCTTTGAAAACGAACGGAGATTCGATCTCGTGGTCCGGCTTGACCAGGAGAAAGTGGCCGACTTGAATCTTGATAAGTTATTTGTACGCACTTCGGAAGGAATTCAAATCCCTGTTGGAGAGGTAGCAAGCATCGACCTTGTCAGTGGGCCACTGCAAATCAACCGGGATGCAACCAAACGGCGCATCGTCATCGGTGTCAATGTGCGTGACGCAGACATCCAGCAAGTTGTCGCCAATATTCAAGAGACACTGAACAAGAACATCAAACTGAAGCCGGGATATTACTTCGAATACGGCGGCCAGTTCGAAAACTTGCAAAATGCCATCAATACCTTACTGGTGGTCATCCCCGTAGCATTAATGCTCATTCTATTGATTCTGTTCTTCGCATTCAAGAACATCACCTATACCCTGATGGTATTCTCAACCGTCCCCCTATCGCTCATCGGTGGTATCGCCGCACTTTGGCTACGCGGACTTCCGTTTAGCATATCGGCCGGAGTAGGATTCATCGCTTTGTTCGGGGTAGCAGTATTGAATGGTATCCTGATGGTAAATCACTTCAACGAACTTCGTAAACAAAATACCTATTCCATGACTACAAACCAGATTATCAAAAGAGGGACTCCACACTTGCTCCGTCCTGTATTCCTGACAGGACTGGTTGCATCTCTGGGATTCGTCCCGATGGCAATAGCCACTTCAGCCGGCGCAGAAGTACAACGTCCGTTGGCAACAGTGGTCATCGGTGGCTTGATTATTTCTACCGTACTGACTTTACTCATCATTCCGGTGTTTTACAAAATTGTAAATTCATTTGCTACCTGGAGACGTCCGGGAATCAAACTGCGCCGGCCTTTCGGGGGATTGTGTCTCCTGTTCTTGTTTCTTCCCGCGTTCGTTTCCGCTCAACAGACACAAACAGTCAGTCTCGAACAGGCGATAGAAATAGCCAAACAAAATCATCCTCGCCTGAAAATAGCCAATAATGCTATTCAACAAGCCAAAGCCACTCGCGGAGAAGTGATAGAAGCAACGCCTACCTCGTTCAGCTATTCCTGGGGTCAACTTAACGGAGAAAACAAAAAAGACAAGGAACTGGCTTTCGAGCAAAGCCTGGGCTCCCTTCTAACGCCATTCTACAAGAATGCGTTAGTCAACCGTCAGGTAAAAACGAACACCTATTATCGGCAGATGGTAGAAAAAGAAATCACAGCAGAAGTGAAAAGGGCGTGGGCCTACTATCAATATGCCACTAATCTCTGTTCAATGTATCGGGATCAGGATAAAATGGCAGAAGAACTGCAGCGCATCGGAGAATTACGATACCAACAAGGAGAGATCACCTTGCTAGAAAAAAATATGATGACCACCATAGCTGCCGATCTGCATAACCGCTGGTTCCAAGCAAAAGAAGAAGAGAAAATGGCATTGGCACGTTTCCAATGGAGTTGCTACTCCAACGATCCCATTATTCCGGTGGATTCCACTTTATCTTTATTCTATACCGGCATTTCGGATGGAAACCTGTCGGGAGCACATACTGCTTACTTTCAAAGCCAGGCAGATGAAGCGAAAGCAATGCTCCGTGTAGAGCAAAGTCATTTCTTTCCTGAAATCAGTGTGGGGTATACACGTCAGGACATTCTCCCACTTAAGAATCTGAATGCCTGGATGATCGGGGTTTCTTTCCCCATCTACTTCCTGCCACAAAAGAGCAAAGTGAAGCAGGCACGCCTAACTGCCGCTTCAGCGCAAATACAGGCAGACGCCAACATCCGGGAGTTAAGAAACAAGACATTCGAACTGGAAGTATCCCTCCGCAGATATAACGAGAGTTTACGATATTATACTTCATCGGCCTTGAAAGAAGCGGACGAACTGACAAAGGCAGCCAACCTGCAATTGCAGCAGAGCGAAACAGGCATTGCCGAATATATACAGTCAATAACCACCGCCAGAGAGATCCGCAGAGGCTATATTGAAACAGTCTACCAATACAATATTGCTGCACTGGAATATGAACTTTTCAAGTAGGTGGAAGATCGAGACATTGAATGACATACATCACCCAGAATAATTATTATAAAACATAAGATATGAAAAAGATAGTTTATCCCATCCTTTTACTAGTTCTAACGGCTTGCAAAGGAAACCAGCAAACTACAAATAACGAATCCGCCGCAATTCCCGTTGCCGAAACAATAGCGGATACCATCGCACAACCCGAAGTGGATGCCATCACTTCAGCTACCTCAAAACCTAATCAGGTTTCGTTCAACGGACGAATCGTTCTTCCTCCCCAACGTCAGGCAACCATTGCTTTAACCATGGGAGGCATTGTAAAAAAAGCTTCTCTGCTTCCAGGGCAATGGGTGGCTGCAAACAGTGTAATCGCCACGTTAGAGAATCCGGAGTTCATCACCCTGCAACAAACTTATCTGGACAGTCACGCACAAACCGAATATCTCTTAGCTGAATACGAACGGCAAAAAAATCTGTCTGCCGAACAAGCAGCTTCTCAAAAGAAATTCCAGCAAAGTAAAGCAGACTTTCTCTCCATGAAGAGTCGCCAGGACGCCGCTGCTGCACAACTTTCTCTTTTAGGCGTTCAAACGGAGGCATTACTTAAGAACGGAATACAACCGCTACTGGAAGTCAAAGCCCCCATTAGTGGTTATGCCGCTAATGTAGCGATGAACATCGGCAAATATATCAATCCGGGAGAAGCCCTTTGCGAACTTATCGATAAAAGCAACCCGATGCTTTGCCTGACTACTTACGAGAAAGATCTCGCAGACATACAAGTCGGCAGCCCGGTACAGTTTCGTGTAAACGGAATGGGAACACAAACCTTTCACGGCATCGTGATTTCCATCGGACAAAAAGTGGACGAAACCAATCGTTCGCTCGAGGTATATGCTTCCATCAAGGAGGAAAATGTGCAATTCCGCCCCGGTATGTATGTCACGGCACACATTCAGAAACAATAATTGACCAACTGCGCCAACAGCATTCACATTTTATAACCGGTAACTCATAATTTACCACTATCTTTGTTGTATGATAGCCAAAGCAATAAAAAAAGATAAGTATATACTTTCCACAGTCATCATCTCCTTGGCCGTTGCTGTACTGATTCATTTTCCTGAATCAGTATCTCTTTTCGACCGTTTCGAAAGCCATTCCTTATTCTCAGGGATGAAGTTTATAGATGTGGCAAACGAAATACTGTTTACCTTTCTGTCGTTATTGTTACTTTTTGCCATCAATACCCGTTTGTTTCATTTCAATCAGGCGTCCATTAAAATTACAGGGACAAAGATTTTGCTTTCCTTTATCGTGACATGGATATTGAGTAACTTGTCAGGACAGTTTTTTGTTTTCCTTCACAGAACGTTTGATATTCCGGCCATCGATGCCATGGTACATCATTATTTGCATCCATTGCGGGATTTCATTGTAGCATGTCTCGTCACCAGTAGCTGCTGCATCATTCATCTTATATTCAAGCAGCAACTGGTACTTATTGAAAACGAACAGCTTCAGGCAGAGAATCTCCGCAATCAGTATGAAGTACTGAAGAATCAGCTGAACCCACACATGCTGTTCAACTCGCTGAATACCCTGCGTTCGCTGGTACGCGAAAATCAGGATAAAGCGCAGGATTACATTCAGGAACTCTCCCGGGTACTAAGGTATACTTTGCAAAGTAATGAGTCACAATGTGTCAGTCTCCGGGAAGAAATGGAATTTGTTTCCGCTTATATATTTCTATTAAAGATGCGTTTTGAGAACAATCTACAATTCGACATACAGATAAGCAATGCCTACGAAGAATATCTCCTCCCTCCAATGGCGGTGCAAGTGTTGATTGAGAATGCAGTAAAGCACAACGAAATCAGCAACCGGAAGCCGTTGACTATTCATATCACGACGGACGATAACGGCAATTTGTCTATCAGCAACGACATTCAGCCCAAATGGACTGCAACTTCCGGAACCGGTATCGGACTTGCCAACCTTGCCAAGCGATACAGGCTTTTGTTTAAACGGGATATACAAATAACGGAGGACAGAGAGTTTACAGTTTGTATTCCTTTGATTGAAAAACCACAACTAGAACAATAATCACCATGAAGATTGTCATTATAGAAGACGAAAAAGCAGCAGTACGAAACCTGACTTCACTGCTTAATGAGATAAAACCGAATGGAGAAATCGTGACCATACTGGATAGTATCAGTTCCACTATCGAATGGTTCAGTTCTCATCCGATGCCGGAACTGGTATTCATGGATATTCACCTGGCGGATGGTTCCGCCTTCGAGATATTCAATCATATCAATATTACTTGTCCGATTATCTTTACAACTGCCTATGATGAATATGCATTACGCGCATTTAAAGTAAACAGCATCGACTACTTATTAAAACCCATCGGTAAGGAAGACATAGAACACGCTTTCGATAAGCTCCAAGGTTTACAGGATGCTGCTGACAAACACCAGTTTCCTTTTCCACAACAGGAGAATGAGCTACTGAAACTGATACATTCACTCCAAAAGCAAGAAAACTATAAAAGTCATTTCCTTATTCCTAGCAAAGGAGACAAACTATTGCCCGTTTCTGTAGATATGATACAATTGTTTTATATTAAGGACTGTCAGGTCAAGGTAGTCTTAACCGATGAAACCGAATACTGTTTTTCTCAAACATTAGATGAACTTACGGAGTGTCTCAATCCTTCTCTTTTCTTTCGGGCTAACCGCCAATATCTTATTTCGCGAGAAGCTATCAAAGATATTGACTTATGGTTCAACAGCCGACTGTCCATCAACTTGTATTATTCAGGAATCAAAGAAAAAATACTTGTCAGTAAAGCCCGAGTAGCAGAGTTTAAAGAGTGGTTCTCTAAGAGAAAGCGTTGATTCCGAGGCATTGCCTTCTTAGAACAAATAGCAAAACAAAGTGTTTCGTGCCGTGAAACGATTGGTTTCAACGCTTGAAACAAAGAGTTTCAAGCCGCAAAACACTTTGTTTCAAGCCTATGAAACTGCAGTTTCCCGCCTTGAAACCAAAGGTATCCCCTGTTGAAACTTCTATTTACATACCAGCTTATATTTATATGCAGGCATGTTCATTTCAGACGGTGATAGATGAATGATTAGGTGACAGGTGGAGAACAATCTATCACCACCCTGAAAGCTCGATGAACAATACGTTTCAGAAGGATGGTGATAGATTGAAAGATGATTTCCATTTTTACGTATGGAAAGTTAGAATATGTGCCATCATTCAATGACAGCTGCAAAGCCACCATTTCTAACCATCTTTATAGCTAGCTGCTCTCCGGCTTTCACCTGGGATGACTTGCAACGATAATCCATCGCCTGACGTCCTGCGTTGATACCATCCTCAAAAGATGTCATTTGATAAGAGCGATCTTTATTCAAGAAATCTAACTTTATGGTAAACTCACGTTCCTTTTCACCATTGTTAGTCATTCCTCCTATAAACCACTTATCGCCTTTCCGTTTTGCTACAACGACATATTCACCCGCTTTAGCTTCCAGTGCCACAGTCTCGTCCCACGTTACGGGAACTTGTGTGATGAAACGGGTACAATCTTCATTACGATAATAAAGAGTAGGATTATCCGCCAACATTTGCAGACCACTTTCAAAAACCACAAAGAGTGCCAACTGATAAGCACGTGTTCCGATACTTGCAGCATTAGGACGTTCCGACCGATACACATTAGGCTGCATACTAATCATCGCTCCGGGAGTATAATCCATCGGACCGACAGCATTACGCATAAACGGTAAATACAGACTATTATCCGGATAACAACCGCCCATTTGTTCCATGCCACGCACTCCTTCGTAAGACAGCACATTCGGATATTTATATTCCAGTCCGGCAGGTTTGAAAGAGCCATGAAAATCGACAAACAAATGATGTTTGGCTGCTTCCCGGGCTACCCGTTCGTAAAAGTTGACCATCCACTGATCGCTTCTGTCCATAAAATCAATCTTAAGTCCTTTTACTCCCCATTCATTGAAAGTCTTGAAGAGATCAAAATTGTTTTCTACCGTCAACCATGTCAACCAAAGCACAATCCCTACATTTTTTTCTTTGCCATAACGAATCAACTCGTGCAAGTCTACTTTGGGATTAGGCGTATAAGGATCACGCGTACTTTTAGCCCAACCTTCATCCATAATGATATATGGAATACCAAATTTAGAAGCAAAATCAATGTAATACTTATAAGTATCCAAGTTATAACCGGAAACAAAATTCACATCCGGTCCGTAAGGAGAAGCGTCATTCCACCATTCCCAGCTCACCTGTCCCGGCTTAATCCATGAAACATCCTGAAGTTGATTCTTTTCAGCCAGTTTATAAGTCATTGTGTTCTCAATCAACTGCTTATCATTTTTACTTATCACAAAGTAACGCCAAGGATAATTTCTCGTACCTTTTGTTTTAGCAATGTAATCAGCTTCTTGAGTAATCTTCACACTACGATCACTGTTTTCGGCAAACGCAAGCGGAGCTTTAGGAAAAACAGAGATTGCTCCGTTCGTCCCCGTTCCTTTGAGAAACATACATGGATAATCAGCCAGATCCGACTCGCTAATTAATATTTTATAGTCTTTTTGTGTGTCAATCAATACCGGCAAAACAGCTATCCGTTCTTCAGGCTTCCACGCATTACTTTGAACATGTGTGTAAGGTTCCTCATAAGCTGTATGGAAGCCTCCCGGTTGTTGCAAGTGAAGAAGATAATCCGACGGGAAGTTGATAGCAAACTCTTCGTTCATTACTTCAACATCACCTTTTTGTGAGGTAATAAACCGGTAAGCAACTCCATCGTCAAAAGCACGGAATTCTACTGAATAATCTTTAAAGGTCAGTAGCAATTGATTATAACGATTATTGACTTTCGCATATTTCAAAGGAACAATAGGAGTTAATTGCTCGTCGACACTCGTACGTTTCTGACGGCGCAGTTTGGGATTTTGTCCCAACACCTGATTCCTCAATGTCAACTGAAGGGAATTGTCTTTCAACAATACATCTCCGTTATAATCTATACTATAATAGATTTTATCCGAGAGATTCAAGGACACTTTCAGCTCTCCATTGGGAGAAATTAACTCTAACTTATTCTGTGCACGAAGTAGTGATGCCAAGCACAAACACACAACTAACAGGAAATATCTTCTCATGATTTAGATATTTAATTAATAATCGTTTTACAATGGCAAATGTAATAAAAACATCACTTCGTACTATCAAACGGACTGGGTAATACTCCTTCAAAAGTTATTTTCACTGGTTTGATATACCCGTTTTCATCAAATTTACCTGATATTTCATTGTCTTTCCAGGCAACGACAAAGAAGGAGCTACCGCTTCATCCGATACCGCACGCTTATAGTTCGGTTTACTGCTCATGACAAAACGTAGTTTCACGCCATCACGTATATCCTCATATTTCAAATAAGATTTGTCATACTTCTTGCCATTCACATACAATTCCTTTACATACACATTCTTCGGCGACCAATTATCTGCTACCATTTCAATAACTTTTCCGTTGCTCATCCGAACTGTTATTGCCTCAACGCAAGGAGAACCGATGTTATACATATTGCTTGAAGGAGCCACCGGGTAAAAGCCAATGCAATTGAACATATACCAAGCTGACATCTGTCCGCAATCGTCATTGCCACTTAATGCATCCGGAGTATCGCCATAGAAACGGTCAACAATCGTACGGACCCACTTCTGACATTTCCAAGGTTCTTTCAAGTAATTATAAAGATATGCTACATGATGGCAAGGTTCATTTCCATGCCAATAGGCTCCGATACGGCCTTGAATATCATGTGCTCCCGGAATGTCATCCGGCAACTCTACCGTGAACAGTTCATCCAACCGGTTGCGGAACCAATCTTCGCCAGCTTCGTTCATATATCCTTGTACATCTTGTGGTACATACCAGGTATATTGTACAGTAAATCCTTCCGTAATATCCCCCCATCCATTTACAGATCCGGGTCCCTGATAAGCTACCGGAGTAAACGGTGTACGCCAGTTTCCCTGACTGTCCTTGCCACGCATATACTTCGTTTCCGGATCAATCAAAGTCTGATAAGAGAGTGCACGATTCAAGAAATAACGGTAATCATCCTCTTTACCCAAAGCCTTGGCAGCCTGTGCCATGCAATAATCATCATACGCATATTCCAATGTTTTAGATACTGACTCCGCCTCTTTATCAAAAGGCACATATCCCATCATACGATATTCCGGCAAACAGTCATAATTCGGATTCATCGCCGTGGTCTTCATAGCCTCATACGCACGTTCGTAATCGAATCCTTTCACTCCCTTCACAATCATGTCAGCCAATACGGAAACTGCATGATAACCAATCATACACCAAGTCTCATTTCCATAAAACGACCAGATAGGAAGCATTTTCTCCACACTTTTATCATAATGAGCCAGCATGGAATTGGCTATATCGGCATTCACTTCCTGCTGCACCAGATTAAACCAGGGATGCAAAGCCCGGTAGGTATCCCAAAGAGAGAATACCGTATAGTTGGTAAATCCTTCGGCTTTCTCTATATTTTTATCTAATCCTCGAAACTGCCCGTCTGCATCCTGAAAGATGAACGGATGCAAAGCCGCATGATAAGCCGACGTATAGAATGTTCTTTTCGTTTTACGGTCGGCAGTAAGGGTATATTTTCCAAGTTCTTTTTCCCATAGTGCTTCTCCTTTAGCTTTCAGATCATCGAAAGTGAGTCCAGCAAGTTCCGCCATATTGTTTTTTGCCCCGTTTGTGCTGACCGATGAAATAGCAGTTTTTACAATCACTTCCTCTCCGGCTTTCGTATCAAAAGAGATGCAAGCCATCAGATTCTTTCCCCAAGCTTCATAGCTGCTACGAAACCGGGAGGTATTGTAAATCACCGGTTTCTTATTCTGCATAAAGCGCAAGCCGGTCAACTTTTTAGAGAAAGTAGCCGTGAAATAAATATGCCGTTCCGGTCCCCAACCTTTCACCAGTTTATATCCGGTGATGGTAGAATCATTTTCCATGCGCAGATTTGCCCATTCACAAGATTGCCATAAAGTATGGTTCATATCGATCATAATAAAAGCTTTATCCGATTGAGGATAGGTGAAACGAAACATACCACTACGTACCCCTGACGTCATTTCAGCCTTTACTCCATAATCTGACAGTTCCACCGCATAATAATTAGGTGATGCCCATTCCTTTTCATGAGAATAACGTGAACGGTATCCTTTTTCCGGCTCCTCACGTGTCCCTGGATCCAGTTTCATCTCTCCTGTTCCGGGAATAAACAGAAAGTCTCCCAAATCAGGTATACCAGTCCCGCTTAAATGAGTCAGGCTGAATCCCAACAAGGTGGAATGATTATATTTATAACCGGAAGCCGCATCATAGTATTTACTATCCGTGTCCGGACTCATCTGAATTCCCCCGAAAGGAATCTGCGCACCCGGATACACATTACCATAACCATCTGTTCCCACAAATGGATTCACATAATCAATCAGTTTCTCGGTTTGAGCCATGCCCGGCAAAATACTCACCAGGCACAGCCATACTAAAAACAATCCTCTTTTACCCATTACACTCACCATATTTACATTATTATGCTTGTATATCACCTACAGCGACCTGATACTCATGCCATAATTCGTCAATACTATATTCATTCCCTAAAATATGTTTGATAGCACCATCAAACGACCAAGGCACCACCTCCAACGTACTGCGATTGAACTTACGCAGGAATTCAGGATCTTTGTTATCACGCAACCAGACAAAGAAATAACCGGCTGTACGATAACCGTCCATATAGTTCCCGCCTTTCGGACGGGCATTAGGACCATCGAAACCACCGTTTGCCACACGTACAGCATCGGCCATGCCTTCAATAAATGCCCAGAAAACACGGTTAGTTCCATAAGAACCAATTCCCTGCGGTTCCAGCTGATAAGCATGTGTCAGTTCATGCAACAATACCCCGCGCGTTTCGAAAAACAACTTTGCCGTATCATTCGCTGCAAAAGATTTTTCAATATGACGTGTACTGTAGAAAATCGTCACATCACCATTGCCACCGCCTTTAGCAGAAATACCATTGATATTTTCCAAAGTATAATGTATCTTGTGCACTGCGGGAATACTATCTTCCGGAGAATTGTAAAGAGTAGCTAATACAGTACGTGCCTGTTCCTTGATGTACGATTCAGCATCGGGAATAATCCGGTGGTAAATGTCCGATCCCAACGTTTCCGGTGCTTTATCCTCAAACAATATAGCACCTGTATTGTACTCTTTCCATACATCAAAATTATCCTTCACCTGTTTTTGCACACTTGCAGCACAAGCCCCCATACCTACCAGCAGGCAGGCTGCATAGATTAAATGTATCTTTTTCATACTCCTTTATTGATTATTTGTTGATTCCGTTAGTTAATGAATAAGGTTTATCCTCCGGTGATAATCCGCGGCGTTTGTTAGGTGACGCACCCATCTTGAATTCAAGCACGCCTCCTTTTAAAATGTCTTCATGTGTAATATACATCTTGTCGTATACTTTGCCGTTCAATTTCAGCGACTGCACGTAACGTTTCTTGTCGCTGACACCCGGCGCTTTGATCTCCAATGTCTTTCCATTAGGAAGCGTCATCTTCAGATAAGGCAGGTAGGGCGCTCCTAATACATACTGGTCTGTACCAGAACAAACCGGATAGAAGCCCATCACAGAGAAAAGGTACCATGCTGACATCTGTCCACAATCATCATTTCCACCCAATCCGTTAATATCATTCTTATACATCTTATTCAGAATCTCACGCAGCCAGTACTGTGATTTCCACGGCTGGGAAGTCCACGCATATAAATAAGGCACATGGTGGCTCGGTTCATTACCATGCACATATCCGCCTACCAAACATTCTTCCGTAATATCCTCATTATGCTCATAGTACTTCTCCGGCAGATGCATGGAGAACAGTTCATCCAGTTTCTGCACGAACGTCCCTTCTCCTCCCATCAAGTCGATCATGCCAAATACATCGTGCGGCACATGAAAAGAGAAATTCCATGAATTGCCTTCAATAAAACCTTCACCATAGGTTTGTAATACATCAAACTCTTTCTTGAAAGAACCATCACTATAACGGGGACGTGCAAAACCAATACTTGTATCATAGATAGTACGATAATTGAGGGCACGCTTTCGGTAAGTCTCCGCTATTTCCTTGTTACCTGCCTTCAAAGCTGTCTGATAGATAGTCCAATCATCGTATGCATACTCCAAAGTAGAAGAGGCTGCTGTACCACTTTTGTCAAGCGGAATATATCCCAGCTTCATATAATCAGCTATACCTTCATAATACGGAACGGTGGATGTACTGACCATTGCCGCCAATGCCTCATCCACATTCAAAAAGACACCTTTGGTTATTGCATCCGCCAGTACAGACACAGCATGATAACCGCTCATACACCAGTTTTCATTTCCCATCAGACTCCATATCGGCAACATTCCGTGCACGCTTTGTTGCTCATGTTTAATCATGGATTCCACCATATCCGCATTGCGTCCCGGTTTCACCAGATTCAGGAAAGGATGTTCCGCACGATAGGTATCCCAAAGGGAAAATATAGTATAGTTGGTAAATCCTTTCGCCCGGTGTATGTTATGATCCAGCCCACGATAGGAACCGTCTACATCCATATACACAGATGGATTAATCATGGTGTGATAAAGGGAAGTGTAGAACATTGCTTTTTGATCGGGCGTACCTTCAATCTCGAAATGCTCCAGTTCGCTATTCCAATCTGTACGAGCAGCTTCCGCCAACTGTTCGAAACTCTTTCCGGAAGCCTCGGCACGCAGATTCTTAATGGCCCCTTCCGTACTGACTGCTGACAATGCCACTTTTACAACCAGTTCCGAATTGTTAGCGGTATCGAAGTTAAAGTAAGCCACGATTTTTCGACCTGTGATTTCGGGGAAGTTCTTTTCCAACTTAAAACGACGCCAGAAGCCATTGTACAATACTTTTTCCTTATCCTTATATCCGTAGTCTTTAATCGGCTGTGACAAAGAGATAGCAAAATAGGTATAATTCGTACGCGCCCATCCGTTAGTGATACGATATCCGGTCAACAGAGTATCGTTTTCGACTCTCAAGTTGGCCCATAGAACTTTGCCGTCATAATTATAAATACCATGCACCAGATCCAAAATCAAATGCCCATCTTCTCCTTTCGGGAAGGTATATTTATGTATGCCCGTTCGTTGCGTTGCTGTCAGTTGGGCTTTAATGCCATAATCGTCCAGTATCACTTCATAATATCCGGGAACAGCTTTTTCTGTAGCATGGTCAAAACGTGAACGGTATCCCTCTTCCGGATAATCCGCCCGACCGGGATTTAACTTCACATCGCCAACAGCAGGCATCAACAAGATGTCTCCCAAGTCAGAATGTCCCGTACCACTAAGATGAGTGTGACTGAAGCCAACAATGGTCTTGTCCCTATATTGGTAACCGGCACAATACTCGTAGGCATTTTTCTGATAAGCTCCATTTACATTATGCGGAATTGTGTCTGTGTCCGGACTCAACTGTACCCATCCGAAAGGAGTACAAGCACCGGGAAAAGTGTGCCCCATCCCATTGGTCCCGATAATCGAATTCACATAGTCTACCGGCTGTTGAGCTATGGCGGACAAAGTTGCTGCCGCCATAGTCATCATCAATACTTTCTTTCTCAAATTATTCATATCAGCTTACTTTGCGTCACGAGAGAATGAATACGGGAAGTCTGATTCGTTGATACCTCTTCCCCTATTCGGTTTGTTATCCATATCAAACACCAGACGACCGCCTTTCAACAGATCGAAATGGTTCAGATAATTCTTTGTATAATTCTTGCCATTATAATTCAATGAACGAATATAACGATTATCATCGTTATTCTTCGGGGCGGAGATTTCCAGTTTCTTGCCGTTCTCCAGTGTAATCGTTGCTTTCTTGAAGTAAGGAGCTCCCATTACATATTCATTGCTGCCGGGACATACCGGATAAAATCCCAATGCAGTAAATACATACCAAGCCGAAGTCTGACCGTTATCTTCATCTCCACAATAACCGTCCGGAGTAGGAAGATAGAGGCGGTTCATCGTCTCACGCAACCAATATTGGGCTTTCCAAGGCTCACCGGCATAGTTATACAAGTAAATCATGTGCTGGATAGGTTGGTTGCCATGTGCATAGTTACCCATGTTAGCAATTTCCATTTCACGAATCTCATGAATCACTCCTCCATAATAGCTATCATCAAATACAGGAGGAAGATTGAATACAGAATCAAGCATACTGACAAACATCTTCTTGCCGCCCATCAGATCAACCAGTCCTTGTACATCGTGGAATACCGACCATGTATAATGCCAACTATTTCCTTCCGTAAAGGCATCTCCCCATTTAAAAGGATTGAAAGGAGTCTGGAAAGTTCCGTCGGAATTCTTTCCCCGCATCAACTTAGTTTCCGGATCGAACAGATTACGGTAGTTCTGACTCCTTTTCTTATAAACATCCAGTTCTTCTGCCGGACGGCCTAATTTTTCACCCATACGGTAAATGCACCAGTCATCGTATGCATATTCCAATGTGCGTGCCGCATTCTCATTAATTTTCACATCGTATGGCACATAGCCCAGTTTGTTATAATATTCATATCCACGGCGTCCGGTAGTAGAAACTTTCGGATGTACGCTATTGGCCCCTTTCAGTAGGCCATCGTACATTTTTTCTGCATCCGCTTTGGTCACATTCTTCATGAAAGCATCCGCCACTACAGAAGCAGAATTGTTCCCAACCATGCAACCACGATGGCCCGGGCTTGCCCATTCAGGAAAGAATCCACTTTCAAGATAGGTATTCAACAGACCTGCCTGCATCTTCTCACCCATTGAAGGATATATCAAATTAACAAATGGAAACAAGCAACGAAAAGTATCCCAGAATCCAGTGTCGGTAAACATATATCCCGGACGGATTTCACCATTATAGGGGCTGTAATGCACAGTTTCCCCCTTACCGTTTACCTCGTAAAACATACGAGGAAACAACACCGAACGATACAAACAAGAGTAGAACGTACGCATACGGTTCTCATCGCTGTCTTCAACCTTGATACGCCCCAAGACATTGTTCCATGCCTTACGACCGGCCTCTTTTGTCTGTTCAAAGGTCTTATTACCAATTTCTTTCAAGTTCAGTTCCGCCTGTTCAGGACTGATGAATGAGGATGCCACCTTTGCATGTACCTGTTCTCCTTTCTTCGTTGAAAATCCGATAGCAGCACCCACGTGATTGGATTGTAGTTCGAGATGTGTTTCAACCAAATGATAGTCTGCCCATACTTTATTGAAAGTAAAAGGCTTGTCGAACTCTATCACAAAGTAATTCTTAAAGTTTTGAGGAACACCGCCACTATTGCGTGTCGTATAACCAACTATTTTATTTTCTTCGGGAATCACCTTCACATACGAACCGCGGTCGAAAGCATCTACCACCACATAGGCATCGGAGGTTTCAGGGAAAGTGAAACGGAAATATGCGCAACGTTCCGTCGGAGCTATTTCAGTTGTCATGTCATACTCTGACAAATAAACACTATAATAATAAGGAGTGGCTTTCTCTGCCTTATGAGAGAACCAGGAAGCACGACTGTCCTGATCGATCTTCAACTGTTTAGTCATCGGCATGATTGAGAACTGACCGTAGTCATTGATCCACGGACTAGGCTGATGGGTTTGCTTGAAACCTCTGATTTTGTCGGATGCATAAGTGTAAGCCCAACCGTCACCCATCTTTCCGGTTTGTGGCATCCAGAAGTTCATTCCCCAAGGCAACGCGATGGCAGGATATGTATTCCCATTAGATAGTGATATTTTCGAATCAGTTCCCATTAAAGGATTCACATAGTCTACCGGTTGCTTTTGCGCAAAGGTAGAAGAAGCTCCCAATAGCAGGGCTATTGCGAAAGATAGTAGTTTCTTTTTATTCATGGTCTACGAATTAAGCTATTAATTAGATTATCAAGTCTTTTTTATTTACGTTACAAATTAAAGCATCTTTCTGTAATTATCAGTCCTCTGATACGCCAAAATAAGAAAAAAATAGCATATGGTCAACCAAAGGATACGAGCGTCAACGAGAGTACAAGTTAAATAAGTGAGAATCAGGATGTAATATTTATGTGCATACCACGAGAGTACAACCGGAGGACTAACTGTTTAAGCAATAGAGAGAGGATAATTTGCCTTTACCCTCTCTCCAATTCTATCAGAAACAAATATTTATTATTACCTAATTAATTCCATCCCGGGTTCTGATGTCCTTCCAACGCAGGATTAGCCTGAATTTCATCTAACGGGATAGGCCATAACAAAGCATATTCAGGAATGGCGCCGGCTCTTGTGCTTCCATCGGGCTTGTTTTGGATTTGAGCCGATGCAAGAGCAGTCCATTTCAATTTTCCTGATTCGGTAGATGCTTCCGGATACAAACGAGTACGACGAATGTCATCCCAAATCTTAAATTCCAACGGTAACTCATGCAAACGTTCAGTCAAAATCGATTGTATTAAATCGTTTCCTGTAGCCGTCTCATCTGCCAATCCAGCACGTTTACGCACTTGATTGAGATAATATTTAGCTCCACCGACAGCATTATCTTCATGATTTGTACGTGCCAGACCTTCGGCCGCAATCAGCAAGACTTCCGCAAAACGGAATACCGGCATATTATAATCACCGTCGTGGCCGCTAATCAAAGCATTTTCATCAAACCATGCCCAGTTGCCTGCATTATTCAAAGTATGAGTATTTCCTTCAGCATCGGCATATTGCTTAAAGAAGAACTGTTTCTCATGTCCTCGAATATCATTAGAGGCATAGCTGTTAAGCAACATATCACAGGGAAGGTATGCATTATACAGCACGTCTCCTCCCGGATGGAACACTCCCCACTGAAAAGCATCTGTACCAATAGAACGACAAGCATAAGAGTTACCTACACTATAATCACTATAATTATATTCTTTAGCATAAATGATTTCAGCAGATTCTTTCGTTGTCTTAATCACATTATACGCAGAGTTCAAATCATCAGTCGTTCCATTCGGATGAATAAGTCCGTGAGGACTATCATTAATCACTTTTAATGCCATCTGTGCAGCTTTTCCATAATAGTCTGCCCCCCCGTTTAACGGTGCACCAGCCCATTGTAAATAAACTTGTGCCAGCAAAGTCTGCGCCATTGCCCTAGTGACATAACAGCCATTTTCATAAAACGTTTTATTGGGTAATGCATCCCCGTTGACAATATCCAGCAAGTCGGCTTCAATTTTCTTATAAACCTCTTCAGCAGAAAGACGTTCTTTGTACATACCTTCTGTAGATGTGTAAGGTTCTGAAATATAAGGAACACCACCAAATTCTTTAACCAGCCAGAAATATCCGTATGCACGGAAGAATTTACCTTGAGCCACATAATTATTAATAGTAGCTTCATCCAGCACCCCAGTCATTGTCGGAATATTGGCAATAACAAAGTTGGCACGTGAAATACCTTTATAAAACTCATGCCAGTATTTCATTGCAATATCATCAAAAGATTCAATATTGAAGTTACACCCTTCGGATGCCGTAGTAAATGTTCTGTCTTTACGCTTATCAACGTACAATCCGGACACAATACCACCCCACATCGTCGCTTTAGGAGTCCAGCCACCGCCTACGTCAGTGTTATGTAAATAAGGCACACCACCAAAATACAATGCATTCACACCCGACTCCGCATCAGCTTTCGTCTTCCAGAATTGGTCAGATGACTTCATATCCAATGGTTCTTCTTTCAGGAAATCGTCGCATGAATTCAGCAACACAGAAAGTGAACACATACAAAATGCAGATATATATACTTTTAATAGTTTCATAATTCTTATAGTTTTTATAACGGTGAATTAAAATGCTACATTAAGACCGAACGTAAACGTTCTCGGACGCGGATAGGTGAAGAATTGGCGGTTAGCCCCCCATTTGTTGTCACCTAAACGAGATGAGTTATCCGGATCGTATCCGTTATAGTCCTTAGAAGTAATCAGGAATGCGTTATTCACATTCGCATACAAACGCAATGAAGACAGACCGATCTTCTTAATCAGTGTCGGATTGAAGGTATACCCGAGCTGAATCATGTTACAACGCAAATAAGAACCATTGCAAACCCAGTCATCATCTGCCTGGTTATTAGCTCCCTGACCAAAGTTATTCAGACGAATTGCCTGTTCTTTACCCGACGGATTGAGAGTTGGATGCCATGCTTCCTTATAAAGACGGTCTATACCGTTAGTCAGGAAACGGGCTACAGTTGAGTGATAATATTCTTGCATCACGTCTACCCCCCATGTAAACTGGAAGTCTAAAGTCAAATCGAAACCTTTATAATTGAAGGTATTGATAAATGAGCCCATCCAGTCTGGTAATCCGTTACCGATAATTTCGCGTTTCTTATAAGTTACCTTTTCACCGATAGTGGAAGGTATGTTCATTGTCTCCGGATCCCAGTTAGACGGAATACCATCGTAAATACCGGCACGCTTATAACCATAGAAAGAAGAAAGCTCTTCACCTTCACGGATCAACATATCGTAACCCACAAAACCATCGGTTGTAATCTGACGCTTACCGGTGACAGGATCAACAGATGCACTTTCATCCAGTTTCTCTACACGGTTTTTGTTGAAACCTAAATTAAGAGTGGAAGTCCACTGGAAATCATGTGTCTGAATAGGATATGCTGTAACCAGAATATCTACACCACGATTGGAAACGGCTCCAATATTATCCATAATGGAAGAGTAACCTGTGGATTCAGGAACCGGACGGTCGAGCAACAAATCTGAAGTATATTTATAATAATAGGAAATATCGAAATTCAGTCTGTTATTGAATAAACCCAACTCGAATCCTAAGTCCCACTGTCCAGTCTTTTCCCATTTCAAGTCAGGATTAGGCATATTATCCAGATAAGACACAACGTGCAAAGCATCACCAATAATCGTATTTGACTGGCTCACCGTGGCTAATGACTTATAAGTACCGATTTCCGAGTTACCTGTCACACCGTAAGAAGTATGCAATTTTAGTTTGCTAATCAATAAGTTGTCTTTCAAGAAGTCTTCATTAGAAATCATCCAGCCCAAACCTACTGACGGAAAAAATGCATATTTATTGTTCTGTCCGAATTTGGAAGAGCCATCATAACGACCGGTTACGGTAGCCATATACTTATTGTCATAAGAATACGCCAGACGCAAGAAATAAGAGTTCATTGCCCACTTGTCGTAATCACTGCCAACAGAAGGACGGTTCGTTCCGGAACCTAAATTATAATATCCGTAGAAGTCATCAATATACTTACTGTCGGAAGCTTCGAATTTGGTATAATTATACTCTTGCCAAGACATACCCGCCATTGCATTAATGTGATGTTTGTTTATATCTTTCACATAAGTCAAATAGGTTTCTTCCTGCCAATACAAAGAGTTGGAGTTATTTGCAGAAGCTGCTCCCTCGGAACTTTGATTAATCATCGGACGCGGAGTGAACGGCGTATAGTTAGCATCACGATTATTGTGGTAGTCGATACCGAACTGGGTCTTCAAATCCAATCCTTTCATGAGATGGAAAGTCAAAGCAGCATTACCAAAAATCTGCGTACGATATTGCATAGCCTGCATCCGTTCGAGCAACTCAACGGGATTACCTACACCTTCCGGGCTGAATCCTTGTTTTCCGCTATTAGGATCAGTCTGATTATTGAGAATAGAGCTTGTATTAATAATGTTCGTCTGCGTATATTCACCATCCAGCTTAACTGGTAAGAAAGGCAACTGTTCGATCATTGTACGCAATGCGCCTTGTCCGTAAGGGTTATCAGAAGTTCTATTACCCCAAGTATGATTTACTAATAAATTAACGGAAGTAGACAGCCAATCAGTCGGTTTGTCATCATACGCCAATTTTGCATTGATACGTTTGAAGTAAGAATTCAACAAAATTCCCTGTTGATCGGTATAATTGATGAATGCTCCGATAGAAGATCCTTCTCCCGTACGTTGGATACTGATCTGATGGTTATGAGAGATGGCAGTGCGGGATGCTTCATCCTGCCAGTTGGTATTATATTTCGGAGAACCGTCTGCATTGAACAAACGTTCGTCTGTGAATATCTGTGACAGATCAGTTGTGAAGTTCTTGCCTTGAAATTCGTTGGCATTTTCCAATCCCTGCTTGAAGGTAGACATCCATTCGTTAGCATCCATTACGTCTATTTTTCTAGCCATCTTACCGATAGACAATGAACCATCATAGGAAACATGGACTCCTTTTCCTGCATTACCGCGCTTGGTAGTCACCATGATAACACCATTCGCACCACGGGCACCATAGATGGCAGCAGAGGAAGCATCTTTCAATACTTCGATAGATTCGATATCATTCGGATTAAGCAATTCGAAGTTTGACATCACCACTCCATCGACTACGTACAGCGGTGATGCTGATGCGTTAATAGTAGAAATACCACGAATGATGACACGTGATTCTCCACCCGGCTGACCGGTATTAGAGAAGATATTCACACCGGCCACTTTACCCTTCAATCCGTCAAGCGCATTGAATGATTGTGCTTTCAGCATATCTTTACCTTTGGCTGTGGAAATGGAACCCGTCAAGTCTGATTTGCGCATGGTACCATAACCTACAACGACTACTTCGTCCAGTGCTTTCGTATCCGATTGCAGAACTACGTTCAGAACATTGCTCTTTAATTCCGAGACTTTAAATTCTTGTGTGATATAACCAATATACGAAAATACCAAGGTGGCATTGGAAGGAACAGAGAGGGTGTATTTACCGTTAATGTCAGTGATTGTTCCAGTACTGCCGTTTTTGACTTTCACCGTACCACTGATAACCGCCTCTCCCTGATCATCGGTTACCGTACCGGAGATTGATTTTACAGATTGAGCATTCATGCCCAAACTCAACATCATACCTATTACAAATAAGGTAAGATACTTTAGTTTTTCATTCATAATTCCTTTAAATTTGATTAGTAATAAGGTTAATTCCCTTTAAAAAGATTGTTGCAAATAAAGGCTATTCGAATAAAACTCCAATGCTCTACCTTGCCAAAAAAACGGCAAAATAAAGACACATATTTAAAGCACAGAATGGCAAATTAGAGCACAGATTAATACCCTAATAATCAATACAATAAAATTAGCAAAAGGGATTTAGAGCACAAGGTTGTGACAAACAAATAAATAATAATGTTTCCCAACCAATCACCTATACGAAAGAATTTAACCTGACAATCAGCATACCTTTCGCTGTTCCCGATAATCTTTCGGTGTCATCCCGAACCGACGGGTAAACTCTTTATAAAAATAAGACCGGCTGGAAATACCGACCTCCATAATAACATCTTGAATAGAAAGTTCTTCATCAAGTAACAGGCGGGCTGCCTTTTCCATGCGGTAACTCTTTATTAAATCACCGGGAGCAGTATTGGAGATTTCCTTGAATTTACGATAGAACTGACGGGAACTCATTGCCATACGATCAGCGATCAACGTTGAGCCCAGTTCTTCCTTGTCCAGGTTTTCTTCAATCACCTTTAACAATTTGCGAATAAAATCAGCTTGTTCGGTAGTTGTACAGATAATCTGTCCCGCCAAATCTCCCAGTTCCTCCATATATATCTGCTTCGCTTCCCGCTTTCCATAAATAGCATTATGGACAACTTCCCGCAAGAATAATATATCATAAGGAAGTACAATATAAGAATCAGACCACAAGACCAATTCCCGCTGAATGGCCGAACCAACTTTCCAGGTTAACAATGGAATAAAAGCTGTTTTTGAAAGCAGAGTACGATTCCGGCTAACATACTCCATAAAAGTACTTTCAGCATTGGCATACATTGTCATATCCACTAATAATAGAGCCGGAGCCGACCGGCGAATTTCATCAAAAGCAAGCTGCACACTCTTTACTTGATGAACCACGTATTCATCAGCCAGGAAATTACTAATCAACCAAGTCATTTCATCTCTGTCTTCCAACAAAAGCACAGTTTTCTTCCCTTGTTCACCTGCCACTGTCAAGACCGCCGGTTCAAAGATAATCGTCAACCGACTACCACTCCCATCATTATCATAACGAAGAACGGCATGAATACGTTCCAAAGCTGACCGTACAAAACCTAAAAGTAAATGCACAGTAAACACATGATCGGAATTTTTCTCCGTCACTGAAGAAGCTTTATCTGAAAGATATTCATACAACGCTTTCGCAGTAGCATCTTTAGAAGAAAAATGTAGCTGCATCTTACCATCCTGTTCTGACATTTCTACTATTACGCCATGAGTACCCTTCATTTCAGTAATCCGGAGATAGCAGCAATAAAGAATACTGTATAACGCATTCTTGTAAACTGGAAATGTTAAGTGTTCCGGAATCATTGACGATATAGAAGAATGATCAATCCCTTGTTCTTCCAACGTACGCAACACCTCTTGAGAAACTCCCTGTATACTCATACGCGCAGAAACAATAAACCGATCCGGAAAGAATTGTTTAAGTTCTTCCAAAAACAGAGCGTCAGGATTAAGAAGTGCGCTCATCACAGTTTCGCGTATCAGTGACACTTTCTCAAGACATTGCTCATAAGAAAGATTCTCTGCACGCAATTGGTCACAATAATTATAAATAAGAGTAAAATCTTCAAGCATCCTACGGTTTGTATATACAGTCTCGGATTTCCGGCAACTTTCTGTCCCCATCAGTGTTTTCATCATCCGTTCCTGAAGGTAGTTTTTACGTAGCAAATATATCACGTACCCTAACAACAACAAAAAAATGATCAAATAAACAAAATAAGCCGCCACCGATCGATACCAGGGAGAAAGGATATATACCGGAATAGAAAAATGCCGATATTCTGTATCAAATACATCCCTCTTATAGCGTACCTTAAAGATATAATCACCTGCCGGCACTCCTGTATATGAGGCTTCATTAATACTACTAAAAGAGGTCCAATCCTTATCATATCCTTCCAACTGGTAAGAATATTCTATATCTTCTCCTGATAAAAAATCCGGAACAACAAAAGAAAGTGCAAATGAAACCTCCGTCCCCTTCAACTGTAATGCCTTACCATCGTCTGTATAGTAATCTCCATCCCCCTGAACCACTTGCGTATGTCCAACAGTCAACTTACGTAACAAAATATCCGGATAAAATTCCGGAGCAGCCTGCACCTCTTTATCCAGATAAAGCAACCCGTCAATCCCACCGAAAAAAAGCTCCTGTGTATATGGACACATGTAATAAGCATCATCGCTAAACTCACCGATTTGAACACCTGCACTGTAAAAGTAGGCATGTGATGAGCCATTTATCGGATTATATTTAATCAGCCCCCGATTCGTACCAAGCCATAAGAGTCCGTTCTCATCTTCAAGTACACCATGAATCATATCATTGAGCAAACCTTGCTCCCGTCCGATATAGGTAGCTTTCATCTGTTTTCCATTAGAATTCAGACATACCAATCCTGATGTTGTCCCTACATATAACAACCCTTCTTTGGTCCGATACAGGCTGAGCACATCGTCTACCGACTTATGAAGCATTTCTTTCAAAGAAATCACTTTATATTCTTCAGTCCGCTTATCGAACCGTACGAGTCCTTTCTCCCGACTGCCAAGCCACAAAATAGAATCCCCCTCGGGCAGCATTGGATAGAACATCGTAATTTCCCGCTGACCGTGAAAAAAATGATAACTTTTCTGCGACTTGAAACGAATGGTACCTGCCTGCTTCTCAAGTATTAATTTATGAAAACCGGAACCGGCTGTCACCACATAAAGTACACTATCATTTTCCTCATAAATGCCATGTATCTCAGTGGGTTGTGCCGGCAGATTCTCCACAGAATGCAAAGCTTTGTCTTCAAAAGAATAGTAAAATAGTCCCGGATCTCCAGATCCTATCCAAAAGCCATCCATATAACGGCTTTGAACCAATTTATAAACGGGAAATTCTTTATTCCATCGTATATAAGACACAACATTTTGCTTTCCTTCAGGAGAGTAAACTGTAACGGCAGAAGCCTCCTCATTCTCACGATAATCCGGTATATGCAGCAGTCCATCACCTTTCGACCCGAACCATAGTCCACCACTATCGTCTGTCATAACAGAACGTACCTGCCTGCTTAAGTTAGATGACAGTTGATTGAGCATCAAATTGGTGGCAATAGAATATTTCTTAGCATACATAATCGTTCCTTGTCCGTCCGAAGCAACCCATAAGACATTCTGATGAGGATCTCGATAAATACTATATATACGTACATTCCGGTCGACCACTTCTTCTTTATATTTTTGTGAAGTACGGAGACGGACTAACCCATTCGTTCGAAAACCAATAATAATATCTTCATAGAAAAGGGCTATTCCTGCAATAGTTCCATTCTTCTGCACTAATGAAGAAAGGTTACGAATATAAATTTTAGATTGTCGGGAAATATCATAAACATAAAGATCATGCTCACTATCGATAAAACAAAGAACGCCATTCTGATAAAAGACATCTTCAATAGGTTTCGCATGAAAATCAGTAGATGAAACAGTTGAATGAATTGATAATGTGTCACAATCAAAAGCATCCTGCGAAACCTGTAACAGCTCCCCTGTTTGTTGAGTGAAAATCCACAAAACACCATCATCCGTTACGAATGCCCGTTTATCCATATCTTCTACGGGTACTTTCAGATTCTTAATCTGTACAAATCGTTTATAAGATGTATTATAGTAGAAAATTCCACCATGACTCACCACCCATGTGTTTCCTTTAGAATTGGAATGTAGATAATAATCATCTGTAAAGTCATAATATCCGACAACTTGCCGCGAATCCTGTGAAAGACGATTGATACCCAAATGTGTAGAAATCCACAAACAATTATTATCTGCCTGCTGAATAGAATGGATTACATTATTACTCAAAGCTTTGGGGGCTGAAAAATCAGAACGAAAAACTTCCATGTTTCGGCCATCATAACAATTGACACCATCGTATGTACCAAACCACATCAACCCTGTATTGTCTTGAAAAAGACAAAGCACAGCACTATTGGATAATCCTTGCTGATAATCTACTTTCCGGAAGATATATGAATCTTTACCGCCATCTGCTTGACAGACCAATGAATAAATCAATAAAACAAAAGACAAAATCAAGCGTATTTTCATTGTGTTAATCATTAATATCATCTATTAAATATCAGGCAATCGCTTATATGTTCTGTTTCGTAGTGCGAAAGAAAATAGCCATTAATAATCGATGTCTTTAATTCTCTTTACACAAAGATACGTTTTTATACGGAAAATGCAACTCTATTTTATCAAGTACCTCTATTTTTCAGCAACTACTTCACTACTAATTCGCACAATCCAAGGATTCCGCCTCTTTCATTCTTGCCAATTCCCATCCGCGAAACAGCCAATCTTTGCCTCCGTCTCACCACCCCACACCGGAAAAAAATCCTGCCAATTAAAATTATCTGATACAAGAATCCATCGGCTGTTTGAACAACGAACACTGAACCATAATCTACTTTTGAAAAGAAATAAGTATCATTATCAGCTACGGCAGCCAACGATCCCATCATTATAAATAATGCAATCAGTTTTATTTTCATGTCGTACGTTTATCAATAAGCTGTTCAAAACCTGTTAGGTCTCTTGCTGATACTGTTACGGACATTAGCAACATTACTGGCAACACTTGTACTGTTTGTATGTTTTTCAATTTATTAGTTCCTTCCTAGTCTCAACAGAAGTGTATACACAAAAGAAGCGCGAGACCGCTAAACTTATATCCAAGTGCAGGTTCTGAACTACCTCTGTGTTGGATACAAGCAAAAACAGCTCACGCCCTTGACTGTATATCAGTACCTAGATGCAACATACAAACCAAAGGAAGAACGTTTTGTTTATTTCCTCAACACAGCTCGAATTGTCCAGATTCGCACTTGAGAAAAAGCACTAAACGCTTCCTTAATAATAAAGACGCCTCAAAGAACAGTACAAATATACTACAATTTTCCCTCAATTGTGCTTTTCATATATCAATTCTGTATAATTAAGCCATGTGTTTATCATTGATATAAGACCTATAAAGTTTTGTATATCAATTGATATTCTTGTGGCGTATCTATTCTAACGAAGTAGAGAAATAAGCTTTATTGATTACTTCTCTCTCAATACTGCTTACTTCTCATGTAATCTATTAATAGAAAAGTTGCTCTTGATTAAGTCCAAACTTTCTTTTTATTAACAGTAAAGTTGCTTTTCATCCGTTCCAATCTATAAATGCAACCTTCATTTATAAAAACAAAGGTTCCGTTTTTAAAAACAATGCTTGCATTTATAAAAATGAAGCTTGCATTTTAAGTTTGTAAATAATAAAAGAGAAGTTTACTATTGGACGAAAGGAAGTTTAGACTTAATCAAAAGAAACTTTATTGTTAATACTCAAGGAGAAGAATAACTATCATTCAATTGGATATCATCCTAATAAAAAAGTCTCGTATATCATGTGAGACAGCTCATTCAGCTATCTTTATGATATACGAGACTCCAATGTTATAAACAAGATCCTATTTTACAGGATATTATTTTGCTAATTCATTAATTACATCCATAATTTTCTGACCGATTTCTTCGGCAGCTTCCATGGTAGACGCTTCGCTATATACGCGGATGATTGGCTCTGTATTACTTTTACGCAAATGTACCCATTTGTCGGCAAAGTCAATCTTCACACCGTCGATATCGTTGATTTCTTCATTCTTATAGATTTCCTTTACTTTTGCCAAGATAGCATCTACATCGATTTCCGGAGTCAGGTCGACACGGTTCTTAGCTATGAAGTAAGGAGGATAAGTGGCACGGAGCTCGCTAACCTTTTTTCCTTCGTGAGCCAGATGGCTAAGGAATAAAGCAATACCGACCAATGCATCACGGCCATAGTGGCTGGCAGGATAGATTACTCCACCATTTCCTTCACCACCGATAACGGCATTGGTTGCTTTCATCTTCGTTACAACGTTTACTTCGCCTACTGCAGAAGCACTGTATTCCATACCATATTTACGGGTTACGTCACGCAGGGCACGGGTAGAGCTCAAATTGGAAACTGTATTACCCGGAGTATGTTTCAGCACATAGTCAGCCACAGTAACCAGTGTATATTCCTCACCGTACATTACACCATTCTCGCAGATCATTGCCAAACGGTCAACATCCGGATCTACAACGAATGCTACATCCGCTTTGCCCCCTTTCATCAGGTTCATGATGTCACCGAGGTTCTTTTCAAGCGGTTCGGGGTTGTGTTGGAAATTGCCGGTAGGTTCACAGTAGAGTTTTTCTACATGTTTCACACCCAAACGTTCAAGAAGTTCAGGGAGAATGATACCGCCTACAGAGTTCACACAGTCAATCGCTACACGGAAATTGGCTTTCTTGATAGCTTCTACATCTACCAGGTCGAGAGCCAATACACTGTCGATATGTTTCTGATTATAAGTCAGGTCTTTGCGGTAAGATCCCAGATGGTCGACATCGGCATAGTCAAATTCTTCAGCTTCAGCAATACGAAGTACTTCGTTGCCTTCGGCTGCATTCAGAAATTCACCATGTTCATTCAGCAATTTCAGTGCGTTCCACTGTTTCGGGTTATGAGAAGCTGTCAGGATAATACCGCCACAGGCGCCTTCCATTGTTACAGCAAGTTCTGTGGTCGGGGTAGAAGCAAGATCAATGTCTACTACATCCCAGCCCATTCCCATCAATGTGCCGACTACTACGTTTTTTACCATTTCACCGGAAATGCGGGCATCACGTCCCACAACAATCTTATTACTCTTTGCCTTGCAGGTTCTACGAATCAAAGTAGCATAAGCCGAGGTGAATTTTACAATGTCAAGCGGGTTCAGTCCTTCTCCCGCTCCTCCGCCGATAGTTCCGCGGATTCCAGAGATAGATTTGATTAGAGTCATAGGTTCTTTAGTTAAAGATTTGATTTATCTAATGTTAGTGCTTTAGCTTTTTGCTTTCTCGAACTTCCGGATATCATAGAAATAAGGATTGACATATTGTTGTGCAGTTGTATGTCCCATCTTAGAAGGCACAATCAGGCGTACATGGGCATTATTACGCAAATAAGGTAAGGCAATCAGCCATCCGGATGGAATTGCAGTTCCATAACCTTTACTATTCCATAATAAATCGTAATCCAAACTACCGGATAAAACGATTCCATAAACAGTAGACGTGTTTTGCACATAACGGAATGTTAATGGAAACTTATAATAATCAGGAACATCCATCCATCTTTCCAAAGGAACATTGAAACATGTAGTATCTCCTGTCATCATATCCTGTTCTACATAGCGGGTACAAATGACATTATTGTTAGCAAAAGTATCTACCTCATTAATAACTTCAACTCCATTCTTATCCTCTTTTCCTCCACGATCTACGATCTGCATATATACGCCATTGGAGAAAGCAACGTATTCGTCATATCCATTCCCCGCTTCTTTAGAAGCTGTAATCGTATCCCGTTCAAACTCTTCCAATGAAATGACACGAATATCATTATCTTTGATGAACTTATTCACCGCATTTTTCTCGTCTTCCAGCATTTCTGCATAAGTCTTCGAATTGTCGCATGCCTGGAACAGACTTCCGGCGGTTAACAAAGAGAGAAATAAAAATACAAGTTTCTTCATTATCTGTTATTTAGCTATATTCCGCACAAATGTATCTCAAAATCATTAAAAGTTGAAAGGGGGAAGTTGAAAGTTCGTATCTTTTAACCTTTCCATATTCACTTTTAACCTTCCATCTTTAGCTTTTCGCTGTTAGTAAAGGTTTATATTTCTCAAGCGCCTTTTCAAAGACCGCTTTTGCCTCTTCCATCGTTCCGAAAAATTCACCGCCTGAAGCATTCAAGTGACCTCCTCCATGGAAGAATTCGGCAGCTAACTGATTGCATGGGAAGGTTCCTACTGAACGAAGGGATATTTTAATCATCGGTTTCTCGGTATCTTCCCTCAAGAAGCAAGAGAAACAGACATTTTTAATGGAAAGGGGAATATTAACAAAGCCTTCGCTATCGCCTTTTATATAGTTAAATTTGCTTTGCTCTGCTTTTGTCAGGGTGATTAGAGCCGAATTAGATTCCGAATACACAGTCATGTTCGATAATACATATCCCATCAAACGTAAACGGCTCTCCGAATAGGTGTTGTACACCTTACGATAAATATCATCTTTATCGATTCCTTTAGAAAGGAGTTCGCTAATGATAAAATAAATCTCCCGGTTGTTCGAGTTATAGGTGAACCCACCGGTATCTGTCATCATCCCTGTGTAGATACATTCTGCGCCTTCCTTAGAGATATCACTGAAATATCCCATACGGCAGATGAGACGGAATATCAGTTCGGAAGTAGAAGATATTTTGGGATAGGACATTACTATCTTACAGAAATCTTCGGGATATAAATGATGATCGATCATTATTTTACGTGCCGGAGAAGCGGCCACAGCATCTGCCATATCGTCGATACGCTTCAGTGCATTGAAATCGAGGCAACAGATGACATCTGCTTCGGCGATCAATTTATCTGCAAAGTCTTTGTAACGGTCATACAGCAGGATATCCTTACTGCCCGGCATCCACCGCAGAAAATCGGGAAAAGCATTCGGCACAATTACGTTTACTGTTTTCTCTTGTGAATCTAAAAAATGATATAATCCCAGTGAAGAACCGATAGCATCGCCGTCAGGAGAAACATGAGATACAATTACTATTTTGTCAGCTCGTTCAAACCATTTGGTGAAATGATCTATTTTGGCTTGTTCAATTACTTTCGTCAACATACTCTTATACTTTATCAAGGTGCAAATGTACGATAAATCTTTGTACTTAGAGCAAAAAGCGGACAGAACCTTCGTCGGATAGCGAGATAAACCGCAGACCGGATTGCTTGCATTCGCTTTCAAGGAGGTGTCTGCGGTATTCCGAGAGAGATGCGTCCAATATGACGTAAGAGATAGAAAAGATTCGGGTGAGCTCTTCCAGATGTCCGTCATATCCTTTGCATAAGTAAAGATACTGAATATATAACGGAGAAACGGTGGTTTTGTTCCGCCAATGGTTATCATTTATTACACAAATATGACAGCCATGATAGGATATAATCTGCTGCTGACGATTAAGTTCCATATACCGGCAATCGGCAGTTATTTCTTTGGGAGGCAGAAGATGATGATGCTTCCAATAGTTAGCAGCCATGCGCTTCAGACGTTTTTCATTGGAGATAGTATCTACATAGTTTATCCAGGAACGTCCATCGCTCTCAATGCAATGTACTGCAGGGCAACCGCGCACGTTATAAAAGACCAGGCTTGTCCGGGGACGATCTAGCCAATATAATGTTGAATGATAAGTCCCCAGTAATAAGATAGAAAAAAGACAAATCAATAAATTCCGGTATCGACGGTTCATGAAATAATAGGTTAACAAAAAGCCAACGATATAGATACCCAATATTTCTGACTGATAAAGCCAGATTCCATCTATAGAAGCGTAAGGAAGCTGTTCCACCCATCGGACGAAGAAATTAAGTCCTTCCAATAGTTTCTTAACACCTTCGGCCACTACGATCTGAAGCCACGAAAGAGGAGTCAGAAGAAGCATAATGACAGCAGCATACAGGATAATCGTAATGAAAGGAATAACAACCAAGTTCGTCAATAGAAAATGTACAGAGAACCGGGAAAAATAAAACATAACAAGCGGAGCCGTTCCTATTTGTGCAGCAACAGACACACTCATCAGTCCCCAAATATATTTTCCTATTCTACCTTTCACCGTAATCAGGTGATAGATTGGTTTTTGAATCAATAGGATGGAAGCAACAGCAAGGAAAGAGAGCTGGAAACCAACATCAAACAACCATGCCGGATTACAGAATAGCATCAACCATGCAGCTGCCGCCAATGTATTTAGAGATAGCGGTTGGCGACCAACCATATCTGCCATTGCTAAAATTGAAAACATACTGACCGAGCGTACTACCGAAGGAGAAAGTCCTGTGAAAAAGGCAAAAGCCCATAATAGGATAAGAAGAAGAACAGAACGTATAACTCTACCTATATTTCCTCTTCGGGCAATAGGTTTCAGTATGAAAAAGAGCAATGTATATAAAAGCCCGATATGCAAACCGGATAGAGCTAGAATATGACTTGCACCGGCCACCGAATAACTCTCACGAACCGAATCACTTAATTCCGTTTTGTCTCCTATGGTCAGTGCTGAAAGTACAGCCAGTTCATCGCCGGAAAACCCTAGTTTCTGATAAAGTGAAATCATCTTTCTTCGGCAAGAGCTGGCTATACTTTTGAGATCAAGGTTATTCATTCCGTCCTGTTTTGTCCATTTCCCGGATGCAACATATCCTGTTCCACTGATTCCTTTCCGCATCAGGAAGCGGGCATAATCAAATTCATCAAAGTTGCGATTGTTGAAAGGGGGAGAAATACGGGCAGAAATCAGCAGTTCATCTCCACTTTTCAACCGGGTGACGGCCGAATCTTGCTGTAGATAAAGGATTGCAGTACGTTCTATCGGATATGTGCCGGCAGTATCACGACGTTCCTTTAATAATGTCTGGCAGAGGTAGGTATGTTCTTTCGCTTGAGGTGCATCCGTTATTAAAACCCGATACACTGTTTCTTCTTCCGGAAAAGAGTAGACAGCGTGTTGTAATTGCCAAGTTATTCCAAGCCATCCTCCTATAAAACAAAGGATAGAGACTGCTAATCCAAAACACCATCGCAAAGAATGGCGTTTCAGGAAATAAAGCACAAATAATAAAGCAATACAAAATCCAAGGGCTAGAATACTCCAAAAAAGTTCCCATGAACGGTCAAAAAAATGATCTCCACAAAAAACGCCTGTTATCCAAGGGATAATCAGGCGTATATAGGGATATCGATGGATGTAAAAAGTACTCAACTGATGAGTTACAGTTCGTGCAACTGACTAATCATCGCTTCCGGATCGGGTGCCGCAAAGACAGCATTTCCAGCCACCAGCGCATTGGCTCCCGCCTCAACCAAGCGGGCACCTGTTTCCAGATTCACCCCACCGTCTACTTCAATGAGCGCTTTCGAACCTGTCCGTTCAATCAGGGCACGCAGCTCACGAACTTTTTCTACTGAATGTTCGATAAACTTCTGTCCGCCAAATCCTGGATTCACGCTCATGACAAGCACCATATATACATCCCGGATAATATCTTGTAAAAGAGCTACAGGAGTGGCCGGATTGATAGTTACAGCAGGCTGCATCCCGGCTTCTCTGATTTGTTGAATCACCCGATGCAGATGCGGGCAAGCTTCATAATGTACATTCATCGTATGAGCGCCCAACGCTTTTACCTCCAGAATAAACTTTTCCGGATTCACAATCATCAAATGCACATCCAACGGTTTCTTACTTAACTTCGCTACATATTTCAGTACCGGAAAGCCAAATGAAATGTTCGGAACAAATACTCCGTCCATAATATCAATATGTACCCACTCCGCTTCACTGCGGTTTACCATTTCAATATCCTTTGCCAAATATCCAAAATCGGCAGAAAGAATGGAAGGAGCGATAATCGGTTTCATAATTCTTTTATTTTAGGTTCTAGCCATCTCTTATTCGAGACGCTTTATTCTATTTATAATCTAATGGCTTGCTCGTTTTAATCTGCTCATCCGATTAATTACTTCATCAGACAACCATCTTCCAGGTGATATCCACGAAGCAATTCATCTATTTTCAGACGTTTTTTACCGGGAAGCTGTAAAGAAAGAATAGATACAAATCCATCCGGTACAGCTACTTTCATGAATTTCTTTCCATCGGTCACAATTGTTCCTGTAGCTAATTGATGTGATTCATAAATCTTCTCGCTTTCAAATATCTTCACGACCACTGCTGCTCCTTCTTCAGAAGTAATCAGTTCACTCCAAGCAGCAGGATAAGGTGATAATCCACGGATAAAATCATATATCTTCTTCACCGGCTGATTCCAGTCAATCCGACAGGTTTCTTTAAAGATCTTCGGAGCAGGACGAAGTTCACCGACAACCGCCATTTCTTCTTGAGGAATCGGTTTTACCGTTCCATTCAATATAGCGTCTACCGTTTCAAGAACCAGTTTTCCTCCCAGTACCATCAACTTATCATGTACCACTTCCACATTATCCGTATCTGCAATAGGTACACGTACTTGCTGAATGACTTCTCCGGTGTCTATCTCGTGTTTCAAAAAGAAAGTAGTAATTCCTGTTTCCGTATCACCATTGATAACCGCCCAATTAATGGGGGCAGCTCCACGGTATTGAGGAAGCAAAGAAGCATGAAGATTGAACGTACCCAGTCGTGGCATATTCCATACCACTTCCGGCAACATACGAAAAGCAACTACAATCTGCAAGTCCGCCTTCCATTCACGCAATGCTTCTACAAAAACCTCATCTTTTAACCTTTCCGGTTGAAGTAACGGTAAATTTTGTTCAAGCGCATATTGCTTTACAGGAGAATACTGGATCTTATGTCCACGTCCGGCAGGCTTATCGGGCATTGTAATCACACCCACTACATTATAACCGCCTTCTACTAATTGACGCAGGGCCTCTACCGCAAAATCGGGAGTCCCCATATATACTATTCTTAAATCTTCTTTTTTCATAATCGTCTTATAATCTGCATAGCAACCTGTTATCTGCATAAACCCGGCTCCGGCATCTTGCCGATTGTCAGTTAGTCTTCAGAGAAATGTACCAATACTTGCCGGTATGAATTAAATATCTTCGATTTAGAAACAAACCCCTGATATCGCCCTTCTTCATCCACTACCGGAAGATTCCAGGCTTTCGTATCATCAAACGTCTGCATCACCTGCTCCATTCCATCCGTATCGAATATCTTGGCAGGGGCAGATGTCATTAATTTATTAACAGTGAAACGGTGATAAAGTTCTTGCCGGAACATAATGTTACGAATGTCGTCAAGAAGTACAATACCTAACAATTCACCCGTTTTTTTATCTGTCACCGGGAAGACATTTCGATGGGAAGCAGCAATTGCTTTCACTAATTCGCCCAAATCCATTTCCGGATGTACGACAACGAAATCTTTCTCCACCACATTCTCCATCTTCATCAACGTCAACACGGCTTTATCCTTATGGTGTGTAAGCAACTGTCCCTTCTTAGCTAAACGCATCGAATAGATACTATGAGGTTCGAAAGCTATAATGGTCAGATATGAACTTACAGATACAATCATCAACGGAAGAAATAAGTCATATCCCCCTGTCAATTCGGCGATCAGGAACACCCCTGTCAACGGAGCATGCATAACGCCACTCATCACTCCCGCCATCCCCATCAATGCAAAATTCTTTTCCGGCAAATAAGCGGAGAAAGCAAAGTCATTGCTAAAATGAGAAAAGACAAACCCGGCGATACATCCCAGATAAAGCGAAGGTGCAAAGATACCACCACAACCACCGCCACCATTCGTTGCACTGGAAGCAAAGACCTTCAGCAGAATAATCAGCATCAGATAAACCAGCAGCAAATTGCCATAGCCATAAAACATAGAATTGTTCATGACCGTATCCCACTCTGCCGCAGACGTTCCATTCAGCAAAAGATTAATGGTATCATATCCTTCACCATAAAGAGGCGGGAAAAGGAAGATCAATATACTCAACATCACACCACCGAAAGCCAGTTTCTTATAAGGGTTGTTGAGTTTACCAAAGACACCTTCCACCGAATTCATGGCACGCGTAAAGTACAATGAAATCAGTCCGCAAAAAATTCCCAGTAAAATAACAAAAGGAATACGCTCCAGTTCGAATGCCTGATCCAGATGAAACTTAAACATAGCCTCCGTACCGGTGATTATATATGAAACGGTTGCCGCTGTCACGGCAGAAATCAGCAGGGGAAGTAAAGAGGACATGGTCAGGTCGATCATCAAGACTTCCAATGTAAATACCAATCCCGCAATCGGAGCTTTAAAAATGCCGGCAATCGCACCTGCCGCGCCACAGCCGACGAGCAACATCAGCGTGCGGTGCTCCATCTTGAATACACTCCCTAAATTGGAACCGATTGCCGAACCTGTCAGTACAATCGGAGCCTCTGCTCCAACCGATCCACCAAACCCGATGGTGATCGCACTGGCAATGGTAGAGGACCAGATATTATGTCGCTTGATACGTCCCTGTCTACGGGAAATAGCATATAGAATTTTGGTGACTCCATGACTGATGTCATCCTTAACAATGTTACGAACAAACCAACCTGCAAGAAAAATCCCGACTACCGGATATACCAAATACAGGTAGTTAGCTTCCGTTGCATTAAAATTATCAGTTAGGAAATTCTGTATCTGATGGATAAAGAATTTCAATATTAATGCGGCAAACGCTGTGAAAATTCCGACCAGGAAACTTAATATCAGAATAAATTGCTTCTCCTTTATATTCGCTTCCCGCCATTTGATGCAACGCTGTAATAAACTAAGTTTTTCTCCCTTCATTTATTCGCGAATTATCTTTATCACTCCACCTTTTTCCAACTTAATAATACTTGAGGGTCTCGGCCGGCTCATATCGTCCTGGCGAAAGCCAACGATATAATCTACCGCCGATTTGATTTCATCACTGATTTCACTAAAATTAGCCGCACCCGGCTGCCCGCTGACATTAGCCGAAGTAGAAACGATTGCTTTACGAAACTGCTGACAGAGTCGTCTGGAAAAGTCTTCATTCGTCACCCGAATCCCTACACTGCCATCCTCGGCCAGCAAATTCGATGCTAAGTTACGTGCTCCGGAATAAATAATCGTCAACGGCTTGTCGGCAACTTCAATCAAATCCCATGCAACATCAGGCACATCCTGTACATAAAAATCTACTTTAACCGGAGAGTCTACCAAGACCAGCATAGCCTTGCTGTCAGCGCGTTTCTTAATCTCATACACGCGGCGTACAGCCTCTTCATTAGTCGCATCACAGCCTATACCCCATACGGTATCGGTGGGATAAAGGATCACTCCTCCTTCATTCATCACCTGACAGGCTTTTTTAATATCTTCTATCATTTCTTGATTAATTTCCGTTAAGAACAAGATGCAAAAATAACACTTTTATTCCATTTAGTGAAATCTAGCCCGACGTTTTTAAATTCCCCTTTCAAATCAGCTATTCGCACACAAGACAAGAGTTTAACTATCGAACAATGATATAGGTTGATACCACAAGCCATACAAAAAGAAAGAACGATGTAATCCATTGTGAGAATCTACATCGTTCTATAAAAACAGATCATTCAATAAGTCATACTAAATACTGTCAGTTTTTCCAACTGTTATCCAGGTTCGGATTTAAAATCACGTCTTCATAAGGATAAGGAACATACATCTTACTGTCATCCCAAGTTCCGGTGACTGCTACAGCTTCTTTCCTGAAAACATCGTGCGCCACCTCAATAGGCTCATTTAGCTTACGGGATTCAAAATGATCCTTATAACGGTACATTCTAAACATATCCCTGGCTCTGCTGGCGATTCCTCCCCAATAGTATCCCGCCATTTCCCAGCCATGTTCATCGTAAGCCGCTTCCGCCAGTTTATCAGGAGACATATCCGTCGTATATTTATCAGTATCTTCACCATCTGCCCTGTTGCGTACCTCGTTTAGAACTTTGACCGCCTGATCATTGATCTCTCCCGCACGCCCTGTCGCTTCGGCATACCAGCAATATACTTGCGAAAGACGTAACAACTGGAATGTTTTCTCACCCGACGCATTGACTACGGTAGGATTTGTATAATCAAATTCTGTTCCACGCACCGCTCCTTCTGCAGTTTTCATAAAGACGGGGGCGACTACTTCACGAGAAGCAGGATCGGTATCATACCACCAATCATATAGTTTCCCGTCGCTAAACATGATTTTAGGGAAATACGTAGCATCTTTACGAGGGCCTTCAGGAAAGTTCTTCCAAAATTTGATTTCCCCATTCGTATCTCCCCAACCGGCCTGTTTCATATCCTGAAGGAAATCAGTTAAAGGAGCGGCCTGCCCCATCGCATCCCTGTTATAGTAGATACCTAACAGCAGCTCCGTATTCTTATTATTGTACTCCCACGAATATACCTGACTATATTCCGGTAGCAGTTTATAATAATAAGTGCCATTATCTGCACCGTCTATCACTTCTTTGGCTTTAGCGGCAGCCAGTTTATAATATTCAACTCCTTTATTAAGCGGCCACCCCGCCATACACATATAAACATAAGCCATTGTTGCTTTCACAGCTCCTTCACTTACGGCAATATTCATTCCGTTTCTGGCATAAGGTTCTTTTGTATACATTGCGGGACAACCGGTTTCGGCTATTTTCAGGTCAGACAGGATCAGTTCGTACACTTCTTCCTCTGTCTTTAAGGGAGCATTATAATCTATTTCTTCTTTCAGCATAATGGGAACTCGTCCCCAAGTCGTCACCAGATAAAAATAAGAGTAGGCTCTCCAATAATGCGCCTGTGCAATAGCCACCTTAATATCCTCTTTCGACACCTCCGGCGTACGCTCCGCATTATTAATGATAAAATTAGCGGCCTTGATAACTTTGAAACGCTGTTCCCACATACTGGACAACCACGAGTTATTGTCTTTCACATCAAACTGATCATGCTCACGGAGAGGCTGCTTATTACTTGAAGGATGAGTGGAAATATCGTCTCCCACCAAGAAGTTCGTACCACAAAGGTTATTACTAGCCTGTGAACTTGCTATCACGGAATAGAGAGCCGTCAGTGAAGCATCCAAATCTTCCTTGTTGCTGAAATAGGTATCCGAAGGCAATTGTCCTTTCGGATCTTCTTCCAGGAAATCACTACACGAAGTCCAACACAAAGCTGCCAGAAGAGCAGGCAAAACTTTCATTATAAAGGTATATGTTATTTTCATACGGTTATTGTCTTAATAGGTGGTTTAAAATCTGATTTTAGCACCGAAAGTAATCGTCCGCGGAATCGGATAAGCGCCATAGTCCAGTCCGTCATAACTGGTATACACTTCGGGATCCATTCCTTTATAGCGGGTGATCGTAAAGAGATCCTGTGCGCTGACAGACAATTGTACACTTGCAAACTTTAATACACGGCGAGGAATGCGGTACGAGAGACTGATATTCTTCAACTTAATAAAAGAAGCATCTTCAAGCCAGAAATCTGAATTGGCATAACTCTTGTTGTCGGTATTGGTAAGGCTCGGATAAAGAGCGTCCGCTTTGTTGGCAACATGATCCCATCCTTTGAAGTAAGCATCACGCAAGGTTACGAAACGAGAGACGCCAGTCATGGATGCCGCCATAAAACGGCTGATATTCAACCGGTCATATCCGGTGGCAGCATTAAAAAAGACATTCAGCGTCCAGTTTTTCCAAGTAACAGTATTGTTCCAACCTACTGTCCATTTGGGACTTGCCTGTCCTTTCACAACCAAATCATCGGAAGTCGGATTCGTTGTCAGACTACCATCTGCTTTCTGATAAAGATTGGTGCCTTTATCATCGAATCCTTTCCATTGATAGACATAGAAAGATCCCATAGGATAACCGGGCTTCATAATCTGCATAGGACCTCCCAAATCGCTATAGTTAGCAGTGAGTACAAAGTCATCTCCTGCGAGATCTGCTACTTCATTCTTCACATAAGAAGCATTCAGGCTGGTTTCCCACGTCACAGCCCCCTTTACAGGGAAAGTGGTAAGGGATAATTCGACTCCGGTATTGTTCAGTTTTCCTTGATTCACCCAATAAGTACCACCTCCGTTATATTTAGGCACCTGTTTCTGAAAAAGCAGATCTTTCGTTTGTTTCTTGAACCAGTCCACTGTAATATTAAAGCCTCCGATACTCATATCCAATCCCAAATCATATTGGTAAGTTTTTTCCCAGGTAATGCCGGGTGTAGCAAACTGATATCCCCAATATCCCGTAGAGGAAGTGGAAGTTCCCCAGCCGTAAGATGCCCCCGACAACATACCTAATGTGCTGTAAGCAGCAATATCCTGATTTCCGGTGACACCAAAGCTGGCACGCAGCTTCAGCTGATCGAGCACGTGCTGGTTGCTCATGAAAGATTCTTGTGCAATATCCCAAGCCACAGCTGCGGAAGGGAAATATCCCCATTTGTTGTCTCCCTGAAATTTAGAAGAACCGTCAGCTCTTAATGCAGCAGTAATAAAATATCGTTTCTTATAATCGTAATTAGCACGCACGATGCCGGAAGCCAAAGAAAATTCCGTATATGAATTGCTCGCATCTCTGATAGCAGCATTGCCAAGATTCCAGTACCCAACACTTTCATTGTTCAGATTGGAACCGGTTCCCTTTAGTTGTGAGTCCCACGAACGACTTATTTCCCATACACCCATGGCAGTGAAGCTATGATCTCCGAATTGCTTTTGCCAGGTCAGATTGTTAGTATTCTGCCAATAGTTATGCAATGCGTTGGTATTGCTTGCGCTATTGATAGCACCCGGTGAATCCAGTTTCGACCGGAAAGAATAAGAAGGACTATTATCGTAGTCATAACCTCCCTGAACGGAAAGCGTCAGTCCTTTCATGATCTTAAACAGCAATGTCAGGTTGGCGTTTAAATTATAGCTATAGCTATCGCTATTGTTCACTATCATTTCACCGTAAGGGCTGGAACCGATCATATTATACGGGTCTGTATTGTACACGCCGGTTTCGGGATCTTTCAGCTCCATGGTAGGCGAAAAGTTAGTGACATGCAACCAGTTCGCCCCACCTTCATTGTGTTTGTGAAGACTGGATGCGTTTAATTTTGCAGAGATTGTCAACCAGGGTTTCACTTCCGAGTCGATGTTTGCCCGAATTCCATAGCGTTTATAATCGGACATGATCGTGATGGCTTCCTGATCAAGCACATTTCCCGAAATAAGGTATTTCACTTTTTCATTTCCTCCGGATATGGCAAGCCGATAATCCTGAGTGATACCTGTACGAGTCAGAAGATCAGTCCAGTTGATTCCTTTCGTTCCATTTTTATAAGCCTCAAGGTCTTCGGCAGAGATAGTGGACGATCCGCGAATATCATTCAGTGCAGTTGCATATTCATAGGCGTTCAGCAGGTCATACTGTTTTCTGACAGTCGAAAGCCCGATCGATGCATCGAATGTTACCTGTGCTTTTCCCTCACTACCCTGTTTGGTGGTTATCAGGATAACGCCATTCGAACCACGGGAACCGTAAATGGCAGTGGAGGAAGCGTCTTTCAATATTTCCATCGACTGGATATCAGAAGGGTTAATACCGTCCAAGCCACTGGAAGAGATGATACCGTCAATCACATATAAAGGATCACTGCTTTTATTAATAGAGGTAGTTCCACGAACGCGCACCTTCATACTTGCTCCGGGCATACCACTCGTAGCAGTGACTTCTACACCGGGAGTACGACCCTGGAGTATATTTTCAACCCGTTGTACTGGTTGATTTTTGTATTGTCTGTTGGATACACCGGACACAGCACCCGTAAGGTCACTCTTTTTGACGGTTCCGTATCCTACCACTACCACTTCATCCAATAACTGATTGTCTTCTTTCAACACAACACGAAGAAGAGATCTCTTTCTGACTTTCACTTCCTGCGTATGATAGCCGATGTAAGAGATCACTAAAATCGCTCCTTCCGGAGCTTCGAGAGTAAACCTACCATCCATATCACTGGTAGTTCCGGTGTCTTCACCTTTGATAATGACGGAAGCACCAATGATTGTCTCTCCCTGTTCGTCGTTAATCACTCCTTTGATTGTCTTTCCAGCATCCCCGTCGGTATTAGTATCGCTGTTTGTCGTAACTTCATTGTTATTTTCCGGGGCTTCCTGTGTTTCTGTCTTCTGTTTTTCAAGAGGAGGAGCAACCTGCGCGAATAATCCGAAAGGCAGAAACAGCATTAAAAGAATGCATAATAGCCATTTGTTTTTCATTATTACTTCCATTATTGTTCTAAAATTAGAATAGTTATTAGGATAGATTACCATCAATATTGGGCAATTTATGTGCCAAAAGCATAACAAAAGACTGATACAACGAGACTTATCAAGTTTAACAAAAGAGATTATATCACTAATTTTCAAATACATAAACAATTTGCAATAAAGAAAAAAAGCATTAATAACCAGATTAAGTTTCAAGCACGATCCTGTGCAAAAATTCCACAGAAATGTGGACATATTCCACAAGATAATAAGTTAAGAATAATCCGTATTTAAAAGTTCCTTTCCATCCTTCTGATTGTTTCCACATATCAGAAGTCAGAATAAACGTTCCAAAACTCCAGTTTAAACGATTATTAACTAATTTCTCCCCCGTCTCCGAGAACAGAATCATCAGAAATATCTATCTTTGCCCCAATTTCAAGCAAGAAAGCAAAAGTGCTATTTTTGTGTCGAATTTAAAACGTTTAAGAGAAAACAATGGAAGAAATCGTATTTCATCACACATTACCTATCCAATTGCGATTCAATGATGTAGACAAATTTGGTCACGTCAACAACACAGTTTACTTCTCCTTTTACGACTTGGGAAAGACTGAATACTTCGGTTCGGTATGTCCGGGAGTAGATTGGGAAAAGATTGGCATTGTCGTTGTTCATATTGAAGCGAATTTCGTTAAGCAAATTTTCGCATCGGACCACATCGCTGTACAAACCGCCGTCTCTAAGATAGGTACCAAAAGCTTTCATCTGGTTCAACAAGTCATTGACACGAAAACCAATGAGGTGAAATGTGTTTGCAAGTCCATCATGGTTACTTTCAATCTTGAAAGACATGAGTCCATGCCACTAACCAAGGAATGGATAGAAGCGATCTGCAAGTATGAAGGACGGGATTTGCAAAAAGCATAGATTGATTCCCCCCCACCGATGAAGACACCCTCCGGCACCAATGAAAGCATCGAGCGGTACCGGGGAACAAATCTCCCACGAATAAGAAACAAAACAAGCAAAACCAATTCCTTAGAAAAAGTTTTATCCTGATTCATGTCCGCTATATAACAGAAATTGCCTATTTTTGCACCTTATTATTAAGGCATAAAATATCTAGTACAGAAAATGATAGCTGACAAAAGTATAAATTTAGATACCCTTCATAAAGTATTGTTTGATAATGAGAAGCTGGAACTCTCTGAAGAATGTATTCGAAAAGTAGAGGAAAGCTTCGATTTTCTGCAATCCTTTTCCAGCGATAAGATTATTTATGGTATCAATACGGGGTTCGGCCCAATGGCACAATACAGAATAGAAGATCAGTCATTGATCGACCTTCAGTATAATATCATCCGAAGCCATTCCACCGGTGCCGGCAAACCGCTTCCCGAACTTTATGTAAAAGCAGCTATGATTGCCCGTTTGTACACTTTTCTACAAGGGAAGTCAGGAGTGCATCTGGAACTGGTTTCTCTCCTCTGTGAATTTATCAACCGCGGAATTTATCCGTTCATACCCGAACACGGAAGTGTAGGTGCCAGCGGCGATCTCGTACAACTGGCCCATATCGCCCTGACGTTAATAGGGGAAGGGGAAGTTTTTTATCAGGGTAAATTGTGTAACGCAGCTACGGTGCTTCAGGAAAACGGCCTGAAACCTTTTTCCATGCGTATTCGTGAAGGTTTATCCGTTACAAACGGTACTTCTGTAATGACAGGCATCGGTATTGTCAATCTGATTTATGCAAAAAAACTACTCCGTTGGTCGGTGGCTGCCTCTGTAATGATGAATGAGATTGCCGCCTCTTATGATGATTTTATGGCACAGTCATTAAACGAGGCCAAGCATCATAAAGGTCAACAAGAGATAGCTGCTATGATGAGAGAATGGGTGGCAGGCAGTAAATGCGTGCTTCAAAGAGAGAACGAGCTATACAACCAGGTGCATAAAGAGAAAATCTTCGAACACAAAGTACAGCCCTATTATTCCTTGCGATGTGTTCCGCAAATACTCGGTCCTATTTACGATGAACTGGAGAATGCGGAAGAAGTATTAATAAACGAAATAAATTCCGCCTGTGACAATCCGATTGTCGATCCGGATACACAAAATATTTATCATGGCGGCAACTTCCACGGAGATTACATTTCTTTCGAAATGGACAAGTTGAAAATTGCCGTGACCAAGCTGACTATGCTTTGCGAAAGACAGATTAACTATCTGTTCCACGACCGTATCAATGGCATCCTGCCTCCGTTTGTAAATTTGGGAGTGCTTGGATTGAACTATGGTTTACAGGCTTCACAATTCACTGCAACCTCCACCACAGCGGAATGTCAGACATTATCAAATCCGATGTATGTACACAGTATCCCCAACAACAATGATAATCAGGATATTGTCAGCATGGGAACCAACTCGGCTCTATTAGCAAAAACAGTCATTGAGAATTCTTATCAGGTGATGGCTATCCAGTTTATGGGAATGGCACAAGCTATCGACTACCTGAAAATACAGGATCGCCTAAGTTCCAAAAGCAGGCAGGTTTATGAAGAAATACGCAGTTTCTTCCCTGTATTTACCAATGACACACCTAAATATAAAGAGATAGAAATGATGATAGACTATCTCAAAAAAGAAGATAAATAAAATGAAATATGCATTAGTAACCGGAGGAAGCCGAGGTATCGGCCGTGCTGTCAGTTGTAAACTGGCGGAAATGGGCTACTTTATACTGATAAATTATCAGAATAATGACGCAGAAGCGGAGAAAACGTTGCAGTTAGTACAGGAAAAAGGAAGTAATGGCGAGTTGATGAAGTTCGATGTGACCGACCCTGCCGCTATCACCCTTGCTTTGGGCAACTGGGCTTCCCAACACCCTGACGAATATATCGAGGTACTGATAAACAATGCAGGTATCCGCAAAGACAACCTGATGCTCTGGATGACAGGAGAAGAATGGAGCAAAGTGCTCGATATCAGCCTGAACGGATTCTTCAACGTGACACAGCCTTTATTGAAGAATATGCTGGTCAAACGTTATGGACGTATCGTAAATATCGTGTCATTGTCGGGCATTCAGGGAATGCCCGGCCAAGCCAATTACTCCGCAGCCAAAGGTGGCGTAATAGCTGCTACCAAAGCACTGGCACAGGAAGTTGCCAAGAAGAAAGTAACAGTCAATGCAGTAGCTCCGGGATTCATCCGTACGGATATGACGGAAGGAATTGATGAGAACGAATGGAAGAAACATATTCCCGCGGGACGTTTCGGCACTCCGGAAGAGGTTGCCGACCTGGTCGGTTTCCTGACATCTCCAGCCTCATCCTACATCACAGGAGAAGTGATTTCCATCAACGGAGGACTATATACTTAAAATAAAAGCATAGAATAGACAAAATAATGAAAAGAGTTGTTATCACGGGAATGGGGATTTACTCTTGCATCGGCAAGAATCTGGATGAAGTAAAAGACTCACTATATAATGGGAAATCGGGAATTGGCATAGACCCAGTACGGAAAGAATTGGGTTATTTTTCTGCATTAACGGGGATATTGGAACGTCCCGACTTGAAGAAGTTGTTGGACCGCCGTAAACGTCTCTGTCTACCGGAGCAGGGAGAATATGCTTATCTCGCTACATTAGAAGCTTTCCGTAATGCCGGTATTAATGAGGATTTTCTCGAAGCCAATGAAGTGGGTATTTTGTATGGCAATGATAGTAGTGCCGCTCCTGTTATTAATGCAGTGGACATCATTCGTGAAAAGAAAAACACTGCACTGGTAGGTTCCGGTTCTATTTTCCAGTCGATGAATTCCACCGTGACAATGAACCTGTCAGTTATTTTCAAACTAAGAGGGGTCAACTTCACCATTGCCGGAGCCTGTGCAAGCGGTTCTCACGCTATTGGTATGGGTTACCTGCTTATAAAATCGGGATTACAGGATTGTATTCTTTGCGGTGGCGCACAAGAAGTCAATCCTTATGCAGTAGGAAGTTTCGACGGACTAAGCGCATTTTCCACCCAGGAAGCAGCCCCCGAGAAAGCCTCGAAACCTTTTGATAAACGACGTGACGGACTGATTCCAAGTGGAGGAGCCGCCAGTCTGGTATTAGAGAGTTATGAATCGGCTGTAAAAAGAGGAGCTCCCATTTTGGCCGAAGTCATCGGTTACGGTTTTTCATCCAATGGAGATCACATCTCCGTGCCTAATGTGGACGGTCCGAAACGTTCTCTTCAAATGGCTATCAAAGATGCAGGGATTGCACTCGAACAGATCAATTATATCAATGCACACGCCACTTCAACTCCGGTAGGTGACTTGAACGAAGCGAAAGCCATTGCGGAAGTATTTGAAGGGCATCACCCGTATGTGACCTCCACAAAGTCTATGACAGGACATGAAATGTGGATGGCCGGTGCCAGTGAAGTGATCTATTCCACCCTCATGATGAACAACGGTTTCATCGCTCCCAACCTCAATTTCGAGGAACCGGACGAGGCCTCTGCACAATTAAATATACCTACCCAACGGGTAAACCTGGAATTTGATACGTTCCTTTCCAACTCATTCGGATTCGGAGGAACCAATTCCACGCTAATCATACGTAAAATCAATCCATAATTTACTAAAGAAATCAGATATATGACAAATGAAGAAATCATCGAGAAGATAAGAACCACTCTGGCAGAAGAGTTTGAAGTAGACATCGACGTCATCCAGCCGGATGCACCGTTAATGGAAACTCTTGAACTGGACAGCCTGGACTTGGTCGATATGGTGGTACTGGTAGAAAAGAACTTCGGCTTCAACGTAACCGGACAAGATTTTGCGGGTATCAAAACCTTCCAGGACTTCTACGATCTCGTTATCACCCGTATGCAGGAAGCCAAGTAAATATGTCGACGTGGAAAGGCAAAACCCGGGGAGGAACATTCGGATACTTATTCTTTATTTACCTGATTAAGTATCTGGGCATTACTGCCGCTTATATATTTCTAAGTCTGGTAGTATTGTACTTCGTACCGTTTGCTCCGAAAGCCACTAAAAGCACCTGGTTTTATGCCCGCCACATTCTGAAATACAACCGAATACGCTCTTTGGGTATGTTGCTGCGCAACTATTACCGGTTAGGGCAAATCCTGATTGACAAAGTAGCTATTGGTAACGGAAAAGTCGATCAATACCGGTTTGAGTTCGAACGGTATCCGGAATTTCTGCAATTGCTGAACAGCGAACAGGGAGTAATTATGATTGGTGCCCATGTGGGAAACTGGGAAATAGGCGTTCCTTTCTTCGACGATTACGGAAAGAAAATCAATATCGTGATGTATGATGCCGAACATCGTAGAATCAAAGAGATATTGGAGAAAAATGGTCAGGACAAGGATTTTAAGATTATCCCCGTCAACGAAGATAACCTGACACACGTTTTCCGTATTACCGAGGCGTTAAACAAGAAAGAATATGTATGCTTCCAGGGCGACCGTTATCTGAATAAAGAGAAACTGCTGACAGGAACACTCCTGGGACAGAAAGCTCCTTTCCCTGCCGGTCCTTTCTTGCTTGGTTCGCGAATGAAAGTTCCGGTGGTATTCTACTTTGCCATGAGAGAGCCGGGCAGAACCTACCGTTTTCATTTTATAAGGACGGAACCAGTCATACGAACCAAAGAAAAGAAAGCAGAGATCGCTCTGCTCGAACAATATACGGCCGCTTTGGACCAAATACTGAAACGCTATCCGGAACAATGGTTCAACTATTACTCATTCTGGAAAACCACGAGTGACGGTTCGCCCTCCAAAGGATTGAAATAAAGATATAACAAAATAAAGATGCAACAGAATCAATATGATAAGGAACCGTTGACCGCGGTAGAGGCACAACGCTTGGCACAAGAAATAGCTTTCGGGCCCATCGTGTTTCAGGTATCACGCCTTATGCTCAAATTCGGTATTTTCCAGTTACTAGCCGACGAACGTGCAGGCATGACACAAGAAGAAATCAGCAAGGCTTGTGGCCTGTCTTCTTATGCAACACAAGTTTTGCTGGAAGCCTCATTAACGATCGGTACCGTATTGCGGCACGAAAACCTTTACCGCCTTGCCAAAGCCGGATGGTTCCTGCTCAACGACAGGATGGTACGTGTCAATATGGATTTCAACCACGATGTCAACTATCTGGGAATGTTCCATCTCGAAGAGGCTCTCACCAACGGACGTCCCGGAGGGCTGAAAGTATTCGGCGAATGGAGCACTATCTATGAAGGGCTGTCAAGCTTGCCCTCACAGGTACAAAAGAGCTGGTTCGGTTTCGATCATTATTACTCGGATTGCTCGTTTGACGAAGCTTTGGCAATTGTTTTCGCCCGTCATCCCAAGACTTTACTGGATGTGGGAGGTAATACCGGTCGATGGGCGACCAAATGCGTAAGCTATGACGATGCAGTGGAAGTAACTATTATGGACCTTCCGCAACAATTGGAGATGATGCGTCAACAAACTAAAGACCTACCCGGAGCAATGCGTATTCACGGGTATGGCGCCAATCTGCTCGATCCCGAAGTACCTTTCCCGACAGGGTTCGATGCTATCTGGATGAGCCAGTTCCTTGATTGTTTCTCGGAAGAAGAAGTAACCAGCATACTGACCCGTGCAGCCCGTTCTATGAGTGGGGAGAGTCGCCTCTATATCATGGAAACTTTCTGGAACCGGCAAAAGTTTGACACAGCCGCTTATTGCCTGACACAAATCAGTCTTTATTTCACAGCCATGGCAAATGGTAACAGCAAAATGTATCATTCGGATGATATGGAACGGTGCATCAAAGCAGCGGGATTGGAAGTTGAAAAGATAGATGACCATTTAGGAATGGGACACAGCATTGTACAATGCAGATTGAAATGAACAACAGGGAAGTTATCATACAAGGAGAAGGAATACTCAATTTGATTCCACAGCGTCCGCCCATCGTGATGGTGGACAGTTTCTTTGGTATCGAAAAGAATCATTCTTATTCCGGACTGACTGTTACTGCTGATAATATTTTCTACGAAACCGGAAAACTGCAAGAGGCAGGAATTATTGAACACATCGCTCAATCAGCAGCGGCACGTATCGGATTTCTTTATACCCGGCAGGGTGAAAAAGTACCGTTAGGGTTTATCGGCTCGGTAGACAAACTTAAAATCTACGATTTGCCAAAGAACGGGATGAAACTATTTACGGAGATTACCGTTGTACAGGAGGTATTCGACATTACATTGATTTCTGCACAAGTGAAAGTGGAAGACAAGCTGATAGCTGAATGCAGGATGAAAATATTTATAAAAAAAGAATGAAACGGAAAACGAATCAACAGGTTGCAGCTTTGACTAACCGGACTACCTTCAGAGTGCGGTTCAGCGAAATAGACTCCATGCAGATTGTATGGCATGGTGAGTATGTGCGCTATTTTGAAGATGGAAGAGAAGCTTTTGGCAAACAGTATGGTTTGGATTATATGAGTATTTACCGGGAGGGATACATGGTTCCTATCGTGGATTTAACCTGTCAGTTCAAACAATCACTATCTTTTGGTGAAGAAGCGATTGTCGAAACGCGCTATATTGCCTGTGAAGCAGCCAAGATAAAATTTGAATACATTATCTACCGGGCTACCGACCAGAGTATAGTAGCCACCGGAAGCACCATACAAGTGTTCCTGAACCTGAATAAAGAATTGGAGCTTATGAATCCTCCGTTTTATCTGGAATGGAAAAAGAAATGGAATATCCTTTAAATATATACATCACAGCCCATACGCTGATTAGTTCGTTAGGTTTCGGCATCCCGGAAAACCTGGAGGCCATCCATAACTACCGAAGCGGAATCCGTATGCAAGAAGCCGGCCTAATTTCCGATCATCCCCTATTGGCGGGAATGATTGATTCTGTGGAATTGGAAAAACGGGCGAAGCTGATGCAGATTACGGATTATACCCGAATGGAGCAATTATTCATACTGGCTATCCAAGAGGTTATTTCTCAATCGGGAGCCGACTTGCGGGAGCCGGATTGTACCTTGTTATTATCTACCACTAAAGGAAATATAGATTTATTGAGTGAATTACCTGCTGACAGTCCGGTTTTTCTTTGGAAAATGGCGGAACGAATCGGAGATTTCTTTGGAGCGACAAATCAGGTAGAGGTCATCTCCAATGCCTGTATATCAGGAGTCTCGGCACTAATCGTCGCTAAGAGATGGATAGAATCAGGACGTTACAAACGAGTGATTGTGGCAGGTGGGGATATTCTTTCTCATTTCATTACCAGCGGCTTTCTATCGTTTCGATCTGTCAGCGCACACCTTTGCCGACCATACGATATACAACGGGATGGATTAAGTCTGGGCGAAGCCTGTGGAGCTGTTCTTTTAGAAACTCAAGGAAACGCGAATCATATTATTCTCTCCGGAGGAGCAATCAGCAATGACGCCAACCATATATCCGGTCCTTCCCGAACAGGGGACGGTTTAGCTCTAGCCATTAATCAGGCAATGGAAGAAGCCGGAGCACTCCCCGAAGACATTAGCTTTATCAATGCACACGGAACAGCTACGGTTTACAATGATGAAATGGAATCCAAAGCCATACATCTGGCGGGATTAGCTGCAGTTCCGGTGAATAGCCTCAAGCCCTATTTCGGTCATACATTAGGAGCTTCGGGCATTATCGAAACCATACTTTGCATAGAGCAACTAAAAGAAGGAAGATACTACGGAACTTTAGGGTATGAAACACTCGGTGTTCCCATGCCTATCACTGTCTATACCACTCATCAGCCGATGCCGATGAAATGCTGCATCAAAACCGCTTCCGGTTTCGGAGGCTGTAATGCCGCACTGGTATTATCCCTCCCCGATGCTCACCTGAAACAGAAAGTAAACTTGCAGGCAACCGACAAAGCGAGTGCTCCGTCAGTTTGCAAAGCAGTGGTGGAATCGGGCAACATGGTCACAATCAGGCCAGGAGCAGTAGAAAGTAAAGGAACAACTGTATTCAGCTCTTCGGAAACTGACTTTGCACCGTTCATCCGGGAAGCATACAAGCATCTGGGAGAAAACAATATGAAGTTCTATAAGATGGACAACCTCTGTAAGCTGGGATATGTAGCTGCCGAATATTTACTGAAAAATACACACCACCGTCCGGAAGAGATTGGAATCATTCTTGCCAATGCTTCTTCCTCTCTGGATACGGACTGCAAACATCAGGCAATCATCAGTAAAGAAGGGGACAAAGCAGCCAGTCCTGCCGTGTTTGTCTACACTCTCCCCAATGTAGTATTGGGAGAAATCTGTATCCGGCACAAGATTCAGGGAGAGAATACATTCTTTGTCCGTCGGCAATCCGATGCTGCCTCATTAGAGGATTATGCAAGGATTGTGATGGCAAAAGGCAAGTTACGCACCTGTATCATAGGCTGGTGCGAACTACTGGACGGACATTATCAAGCAGAATTTAAACAACTTAATAATATATCAACGATTTATGGATAATTTAGATCAAACCAAAAGAGAACTGATGGACGAAGTGAAAGGGAAACTAATCGAAGAGTTGAACCTTGAAGAAATCACTCCGGAAGATATTGACAATGAAGCCCCTCTGTTTGGCGACGAAGGTCTTGGCCTTGACTCCATTGACGCACTCGAAATCATCCTGATTCTGGAACGCGAATACGGTATAAAGATAGAGAACCCCAGTGAAGGAAAACAAATCTTCTACTCGGTACGTACACTGGCAGACTACATCATTGCTAATCGCAAAGCTTAACCGATGAAGATATACGTCACCGGATTGGGAGTTGTTTCGGGCATCGGTATCGGAGTTTCCGAAAATATAGAAGCGTTGAGACAAAGAAAGCATGGCATCGGAAAAGTAACTCTTTTTCCGACTGCTCTCGATGTGCCCGTATCCGAAGTGAAACGTAGCAATGAGGAACTAAAGCAACTGATCTCTTTACCTCCGCAACGCACTGTATCACGTACGGCCTTGTTGGGAATGATAGCAGCCAAAGAAGCAATGAAAGATGCGGGACTCACACCACCATTACGTATCGGTTTTATTTCCGCCACTTCCGTTGGCGGCATGGATTTGAGCGAGCACTTCTATGAATCTTTCAAGAAAAACCCGGGACAGGGACGGTTACGGGAAGTAATTTCACACGACTGCGGAGCCAGTACAGAATTGATTGCTTCGTATTTGGGTATCAATGATTTTATAACCACCATCAGTACAGCCTGCTCGTCAGCAGCCAATGCCATCATGCTGGGAGCAAGAATGATTAAACACGGGCTACTGGATGCTGCTATCGTGGGAGGTACGGATGCACTTTGCCGGTTTACGCTCAATGGATTCAACTCCCTGATGATTTTGGACAAAACACATTGCCGTCCCTTTGACCGCTCACGTACCGGATTAAATCTGGGAGAAGGTGCCGGTTACTTAGTGCTTCAATCGGAAAGTTCACTCCAAAGAACTCCTTATTGCGAACTTAGCGGTTACGCCAATACGAATGAGGCTTATCATCAAACAGGAAGTTCTCCTGAAGGGGACGGTGCCTTTCTGTCAATGAGTAAAGCTATCGCTTCCAGTGGTATTTCCCTTGAAGAAATCGATTATATCAATGTACATGGAACAGGTACTCCCGGCAATGATGCGTCAGAAGGCATGGCGCTCCGAAGAATCTTTGGAGAACACGTTCCGCCATTTAGTTCGGTAAAAGCTTTTATCGGACATACCTTAGGAGCTTCCGAAGGAATTGAAGCTGTTTACTCCGTTCTTTCAATAGATAAAGGGCTGATTTATCCCAACCTGAACTTTACGGATGCGATGCCGGAAACAGGACTGATACCGGAAACCTCTTTTCAAGAAGGAATCCCCATCCGACATGTGTTATCCAACTCTTTCGGTTTCGGAGGAAACGATTCATCGCTCCTCTTTTCCGCAACGAATTTTCCAGCATAAACGCACCTTTAAGTATTTAAGCCTATGCAGCCAGTTTATATTCAACGCATCGCTTCCATTCATCCGCCAAAGGATCATTCATCAGGAAATAATCGCCCTTATCTTCAGGCTTGCGAACCCGATTATAAGGATATTATCACCAATGCGACCTTGCGCAGACGCATGAGCCGTATCGTAAAAATGGGGGTGGCTTGCGGATTGGAATGTATGGGTGAACTATCTCCTGAAAAGATACAAGGAATCATCACAGCAACAGGATTGGGCTGCTTGACAGATACGGAAAAATTCCTGAACAACCTATTGGATAATGAAGAGCGGATGCTGAATCCTACTCCTTTTATCCAGTCGACATTCAATACAATCGGTGCACAAATAGCTCTGATTCATCAAATACATGCCTACAACATGACTTATGTCCACCGTGGTCTTAGTTTTGAAAGTGCTTTATTGGACGCTATGATGAAAATAGGAGAAGGAAGCGAGAATATACTTGTGGGAGCCATCGATGAAATGACAGAAACCAGTTACACGATTCAGCAACGGCTGGGAGTGCTGAAAGGGATAGCAGCAGGAGAAGGTGCTCAATTCTTCCTGTTAAGTCGGGAAGCCGGAGAGCATCCGTTGGCTGAAATACAGGGAATCGAAACTTTCATAGGGAAACAGACTACAGAAGAAATCAGCTCCCGAATCATCCGTTTTTTGCAACGAAATGGTTTAGAATGTCAGGATATTCAGTGGTTGGTTACCGGGAAAAACAAGAAGCCACACAATCAAGATGACTCTCACGAGCAAACTGTTGACAATGGCAACTCTATTTATGAAGAGCTTGAAACAAACCTTTTCCCGGAAAGTGTTCATCTTAGTTTTAAGAATGAATGTGGTGAATATCCTACCGCAACATCGTATGCGGTATGGAAAGCAGTGAACGAATCGGCCAACTGCACTACCTCGACCCATATATTGATTTATAATCATCACCACTCCATCAATCATTCATTGATTCTAATCCGGAAAAGCGTATGATAATCGTTTGCCTCCTTCTTTGCTTGCTCTTGCTCCTGTCTTTTCTCGTTTATGCCTCTTATAGCATTCAATCGGGAATTTACCTCCGGTCATTTTGCAAAAAGCATACTGCGGAAAAGATTGTCGCCCTGACTTTTGATGACGGCCCCGACTCCCTACAGACTCCCAAAGTTCTGCAGGTACTAAAAGAATATCAGGTAACCGCCTGTTTCTTCTGTATCGGTCATAAGGTAAAAGGGAATGAAGCAATCTTGCAAAAAATGGTGGCAGAAGGTCATCTGATTGGAAATCATTCGCATACCCATTCCGGTTTATTCCCGCTATACGGGCTCTCCAAGATGAAAAAAGACTTGCAAACTTGTCAGTGTGAACTAGAACGAGTAACTTCGCAGCCGGTTAGTTTGTTTCGTCCGCCGTTCGGTGTCACTAATCCAACGATTGCGAAAGCCGTTCGACAGTTAGGATATACCCCTATAGGATGGAGCATCCGTACACTGGATACACAACAAGCACCGGATAAAGTCCTTGCCAGGATTCGGAAACATCTTGAACCGGGAGCCATTATTCTGTTGCACGACCGGATGCCTGACAGCGACCAGCTAGTGAAACAAATCTTGGATTTGCTGAAAGAACAAGGATATACCGTTGTCCGTCCGGACAAACTATTGGCATAAAATAAAAAAAGGTATGAGAACTTTATTAATATATTTATCGCTTTTCTTCTTGTCAATAGCCTCTATCCATGCCCAGAGCATGAAAAAGATGGCGCAAAAGACAGAGTTTGAAAGCCGCCTGGCAAAGGAGGCGCAAACCGTAGAGTCCATCGAAAGCGATTTCACCCAAGTGAAATATCTCGATGTATTCGATGAGAAGGTTACTTCCAAAGGGAAGTTCTACTACCAGAAGACCCATAAAATCTGCATGGAATATTTCCGCCCGATGGATTATCTCATCGTGATAAACGGCAGTAAGCTCAAAATCGTTTCGGATGGCAAGAAAAGTATCATGAATCTTAGTTCGAACAAAATGATGGCACAGATGCAGGATATGCTGACCGCGTGTATGATAGGCGACCTGTCTAAAATGTCGTCCAACTACCTGCTGGAGTATTTTGAAGACGCACGATACTATCTGGTTAAAATAAAACCGACCAACAAAGCGGTACAAGCCTATATTGCCGGTATAGAAATCTATCTGGACAAGAAAGATATGTCGGTACACAAACTCCGTCTGTCCGAAACAGCCACAAACTATACAGAATACGAATTCTATAATAAAAAGTTCAACTCCCTGAAGAATGAGACGAAGTTTGCGATTCGTTAGTCTGATGGTTCTGCTGTTCTTATGGATACAGATCCAGACTTCCTGCTCTCCACGGATGAGCGGGGAAGGAAGTACTGTGCTCCCCGCTATCGAACTAACACAAGGAGAAAGCTCGCAAAAATACAATATCCAACTGGATTTCATGAAACATCACATGAGCGGTATGCTAATAGTACGCCGTATGCCTGATAACGAAATCCGGATCGTAGCGTCTACTTACTTCGGACTAAGCCTTTTCGATTTTTCTCTACGCAACGATCAGTTTACTGTCAACAGTTGCATTGAACCCATGAAAAAGGAAAAGGTGCTGAAACTTCTGGAGATGGATTTCAGACGTCTGTTCTTAAGTGGGAAAGATATTCGTGTGAAAACGACTAAAGACAGTGCTACTGAAAAAAGAACCAGTGGAAAAGGCTTTGGAAAGTCAGTGGTCTACATCATTGGCAATACTCCGGGCGATCCCGCACAAATAAAAATCAAACATCCGTGGATTCGGTTAACGATCCGTCTGGACAAACTATCTAAAGAGATTTAATATATGCTACTTGATAACTTCTATACCATCCTTTCCTCCGAATCATCGGACTCAACGATCTGGACTATCCAGGTAAAGTTGAATCCCGGGCATCCTGTTTATCAGGGACATTTCCCCGGACATCCGGTAGTTCCGGGAGTTTGCCTGTTACAACTTATCAAGGAATGTGTAGAAGACATTCGCCAGCAAAAATTGCAAGTAACACAAGTGTCTTCCTGCAAGTTTCTTTCGGCTATCAATCCTATAGAAACACCGCATATTTCGGTGGCACTGACTTTTAAAGAGACAGAAGAAGGTACACTTCAGTTGCAAGCGGAAGGGACTATAAAGAAGGAAGCTGTAAAAAAGAGTACTGTGAAAGAGAGCACTGTAGAGGAAAATACCGTAAAGAACGAATGTTTCATCAAACTAAAAGCTGCACTTACCCCGACAGTATGAAGGAACAAATAAGTACAGCCTATTGGCACGAGAAGTTGAAACAATTAGGGATCATCGTTATCATCCCAAGTTACAACAATGGAAAGACACTGGCGGACGTCATAGAAAGTGTACGTTTCTACGCCCCCGATATCCTTGTTGTCAACGACGGTTCTACAGATGAAACTGCCGAAATACTTAGCCGGGAATCTAACTTACATACCATCACCCACCCTGTCAATCAAGGAAAAGGAGTAGCTTTGAGACATGGACTATCCTTTGCCAAAAAGCAAGGATTCCGGTATGCTATCACCATTGATTCTGACGGACAGCATTTCGCTTCGGATATCCCTGCATTGATCGAAGCCATAGAAAAGGAACCGGACACATTATTGGTAGGTGCCCGTAACCTCGCCTCGGACAATATGCCGGGAAAGAATACATTTGCCAATAAGTTTTCCAACTTCTGGTTTACCCTCGAAACAGGTATCAAACTGCAAGATACACAATCCGGCTACCGCCTGTACCCCATCCAACGAATGAATGTGGACAAGTGGTATTACACCGCCAAATACGAGTTTGAGCTGGAAGCACTTGTCTTTGCAGCCTGGGGAGGCATTACCGTTAAAAACATTCCGGTACATGTTTATTATCCGCCACAGGAAGAACGGGTTTCTCATTTCCGACCGTTTCGCGATTTCACCCGTATCAGTATCCTGAACACAGTACTGGTGCTCGTCACTTTCCTTTGGATCATCCCCCGGAACTTTTTCCGTAAACTGACCTGGAAGAACTGCAAGCAGTTTTTCTCGGATCATGTCACCCACTCCCCCGAATCTAATCTGCGGATCACGGCTGCCATCACACTCGGCGTATTCATGGGTATCGTTCCGATGTGGGGATATCAAATGCTAATCACGTTATTTCTGGCACATTTGTTCAGACTGAATAAAGTCATAGCTATTGTAGCAGCCAATATTAGTATCCCTCCGATGATTCCATTTTTGCTGTACGGCAGTTACGTAACCGGCTGTAAAGTGCTGGGAGATCCTGTCAATCTGCATTTAAACGAACTTTCTTTTGAAAATGTAAAATCAGTCATAGAGCAATATTTAATAGGAAGTGTTATCTTTGCAGTCGTATGCAGCATACTGGCAGGAACCATCGCGTTCATTCTGCTCACGGCGTGTAGGAAAAAAAAGATATGACCCAGTTTTTTATCGGACTATATGATTATTTCGAGAGGCACAAGATTCTGTTCTATTTGTCACTCATCAGTTGTGTCCTGTTAATGGGATTCTTTGCACTACAAGTAAGGTTCGAAGAGAACATCACACAATTTTTCCCCGACACTAAAGATTCCCAGAACACAATCAAAGTGTTCGACAATCTCAAGATTAAGGATAAGATTATCATCATGTTATCCTCTGCAGATACCTGCCACCGCGTAGAACCCGACTCCCTGATAGAAGCAGCCGGACAACTGCAACAAAACCTGACAGAAAAAGCCGGAGGAAAACTGATTAAAGGAATTTTCGCACAGGTAGACCAAAGCCTCATCCAAGGAGCCACGGACTTCGTTTATGAACATCTCCCGCTTTTCCTGACAGATACGGACTATCAACGCTTCGATTCCTTACTGACGGATAAAGGGATACAGGCTACCATGCAGAAGAATTATACCAACCTCCTCTCTCCTGCCGGAATTGCATTAAGAAACTATATTCTCCGGGACCCGCTCGGACTGGGAAGCGAAACCCTGAAACATTTGCAAGATTTCCAGTTGGAAGCCAACTACGAGATTTATGACGAACATATCTTCTCCAAAGACGGTTCCACCTTACTTATGTTCATTACCCCGGTATTCAGTACAGGCAGCACCGGAAAGAACGACGAACTGATAAAGATACTCGAAGAAGAGCTCAAGCACGTACAGGAAAAATCTCCTACCATTCGAGCTGAATACTTCGGCGGTCCCTCCGTGGGAGTCTACAACGCCCGTCAGATTAAGAAAGATACCATCCTGACCTCCTCCCTGGCACTGCTTATCATCATTGTATTCATCTCACTCGTTTTTAAACGAAAGAGATCGATACCGTTGATTATTACTCCAGTACTGTTCGGAGGATTATTTGCCCTGTTTCTCATTTTCTTTATCAAAGGAAGTATCTCCGCCATTGCAGTGGGAGCTGGTTCGGCAGTGATGGGTATTGCACTAAGCTATTCCATTCACATGCTGGCACACCAGAACCATGTTTCCACCGTTCAACAACTTATTAAAGAGATAGCCTATCCGCTTACGGTAGGTAGTTTCACCACTATCGGCGCATTTCTGGGATTGATATTCACCAGTTCCGATCTGTTACGCGACTTCGGATTGTTTGCCTCTCTGGCATTGGTGGGCACCACCCTCTTCTGTCTCATTTACCTGCCTCATTTTCTGAAAGGACAGGCAGACGTCAAACAGGGACGCATACTACGCATCATCGAGAAAATAAATGCTTATTCTTACGAAAAGAATAAATGGCTGGTAGGCGGCATCCTCCTCATTACAGTGATCTGTTTGTTTACTTCGCAAAAGGTAGGCTTCAACAACGATATGATGAGTCTCAACTATGAGCCCCGCCATCTCCAACAATCGGAAGAAAAATTACTGCAACTCTTCGACAACGACGAAAAGACCGTGCTTTTTGTCAGTGTGGGCAAAGACATGAATCAGGCTACCGAAATTTATGCAACGACCAATCAGAAGTTATCGGCACTGAAAGAGCAGGGACTCATCAAAGAGTATGCCTCCGCCTCACAGTTTCTGATCTCTCCGCAAGAGCAGCAAAAACGCCTGAAGAAATGGAAAGATTACTGGACGGATGAAAAACAGCAACAAGTCCGTGAACAGTTGGAAACAGTTGCCACCGAATATCGTTTCCGCCCGGGAAGCTTCGAACCTTTTTATCAATGGATGAACCAGCCTTTCGGTGAATATCATTACACCGCGCAAGAAGACGATTTATCCGGCAAGCTATTGAATGAATGGCAAACCTCTGCCGATTCCATCACCATGCTTATCAGCCAGATACGGATCAGCGAACCGAATAAGGAAGCTGTGTACCAGAACTTTAATAAAGACCCGAATGTAGTCATCTTCGACCGTTCCTATTTTGCCAACAAATGGGTATCGGCCATCAATGACGACTTTTACCTGATTCTGTACATCTCTTCTTTCCTCATATTCTTTGCACTATGGTTCTCCTACGGACGTATCGAACTTACCCTGATGAGCTTTCTCCCAATGCTAATCAGCTGGGTAATCATCTTGGGATTGATGGGAATTCTGGGGATTGAGTTCAATATTATCAACATCATCCTGTCCACCTTTATCTTTGGCATTGGAGATGACTTCAGTATCTTCATTATGGACGGGCTACAAAACAAATACCGTACAGGTCAGAAGGTGTTGAATTCCCATAAAACAGCCATCTTCTTCTCCGCCTTCACCACAGTGGTCGGTATGGGAGCACTTGTGTTTGCCAAACACCCGGCTTTGCAATCCATTTCCCTGATTTCCATTCTGGGTATGATAGCAGTGGTACTGGTGGCTTATACCATTCAGCCACTCATTTTCCGGTTCTTCATCGCAGGCCCCGCTTCCAAAGGATTACCGCCTTATACGCTTATCGGATTGATACGTACCGTGTTGCTCTTCCTGCTTTTCTTTATCGGCTGCATCGTCCTCCGTATATTGATTATCCTGCTTTATCCGGTGCCTGTGCGCAAAAGCAGCAAGCAGCGTTTGGTGTGCCGCCTGATACAAATCACCTGCAAAGGAATTTTGCTACTGGCCACCGCCGTCAAAAAAGAACATATCAACAAAGCCAACGAACGCTTCCGGCATCCGGCAATTATCATTGCCAACCACCAGTCGTTCATCGACATTCTGGTATTGCTGTCTCTTTCATCTAAAATCCTGATGGTAACCAACCATTGGGTATGGCACTCTCCTTTCTTCGGAGCCATCATTCGTTATGTCGACTTCTATTATATAGGCGAAGGATACGAGCAATATATGGAACGGATGCGGAAAAAAGTGAAGGAGGGCTACTCCATCGCCATTTTCCCGGAAGGCACACGTACCTATAACGGAAAGATGAAACGTTTCCACAAAGGAGCATTCTATCTGGCAGAAGCATTGAAACTGGATATTCTGCCGATCCTGCTTTACGGTAATAACAAAATCATTGCCAAAGCACAGCCTTTCAATATCCGGAAAGGAATCATCTATACAGAAATACTTCCCCGTATACCACTAGACGATCTGTCTTTCGGAAGTACTTATCAGGAGCGTACCAAACGCATATCCGCTTACATGAAAGAGGTTTATGCCCGTATCTGCCGTGAACAGAACACGACGGACAATCCGGCGTTCTACGAAGCTCTTATCCAGAACTATATCTATAAAGGTCCCGTCGTAGAATGGTATATCCGTATTAAAGTAAAGATGGAAAAGAATTACCGGCTATTCAACCGGTTGATTCCCGTCCAAGGGCAAATCACAGACATCGGTTGCGGCTTCGGCCCGTTATGCTATATGCTGTCTCTGCTTTCCGAGGACCGGGAAATCCTGGGTATTGATTACGATGAAGACAAGATAGCGCTGGCGCAGCACGGATGGTTACGCAACGAGCATCTCCAGTTCAAGCATGGCAATGCATTGGAATATCCCCTGCCGGAAAGTGATGTCTTTATCCTGAACGACATGCTTCACTATATGAGCTACGAACATCAACAAACCCTATTGTTGAAATGTGCCGGTCGCTTGCGTTCACAAGGAATGATTATCATACGCGACGGAAATTCAGCCAACGCTTCCAAGCACCGGTTAACCCGGTTCACGGAATTACTATCCACCCGTATCTTCAACTTCAACCGGACAACCGGAGAGCTGTATTTCACCACTGAAACCCAATTACGGGAAATAGCAGTCGCCTGTGGAATGGCTGTCGAAATCATTCCTAATGACAAATATACATCAAACACCATTTACATATTTAGAAAACCGAACTAGTATGAGCAAATATGACATCATCATTATCGGCAGCGGCCTTGGCGGACTGGAATGCGGAGCGATTCTTAGCAAAGAGGGATTCAACGTATGCGTAGTAGAAAAAAATGCGCAATTCGGCGGATGCTTCCAGACTTACCAACGAAAAGGGCATCTGTTGGATACGGGTATTCATTATGTAGGAAGCCTGGATGAGGGTCAAGTGATGAACCAGTATTTCCGCTATTTCGGTATCATGGACAAGCTGAAAATAAAACGCTTGGACGATGCTGCTTTTGATACGATCTACTATAAAGGAAAAACATACGATTATGCAATGGGATACCCGCAGTTTATTGAAACCATCTGCCGTTCCTTCCCGCATGAGAAAGAAAACTTGAAATGCTATGCCGAACAGCTTCAGGCTGTCGGAAACCTGATTAGCGTAGACCACCTGAAACAAGGCACACTCGCTTTGGAGGGTATGAAATACTTTTGTACCTCTGCCGCCCATCTGATTGCGGATATCACTCCGGACCCCGCCTTACGAAATGTACTGGCAGGTTCAGCTTTACTCTACGGAGGTTTGAAAGATGTCTCCACTTTCTACCAGCATGCCATGATTAATCACTCCTATATTGAAGGCGCCTACCGTTTTGTAGACGGAAGTATGCAAGTCAGTCTGGAGCTAATCAATGTAATCCGGGCAAACGGAGGGACCGTGCTCAATAACAGTGAAGCCACCCGCATCATCGTTGAAAACGAAAAGGTACAAGGGGTTATCATCAATGGAGAAGAGCGACTGGAAAGCGACTTCGTCATCTCCAATATGCATCCCCAACGGACATTGGAGATACTGGATAAAAACCGTAGCATCAAGAATGCCTATATTTCCCGCATCCGTTCGTTGGAAAATACCTACGGCATTTTTACGCTCTACCTGGTAATGAAGAAAAAAAGCACTCCTTATCAGAACCGCAACCTGTATCTGCATGCGAACAATAAAGTGTGGTATGACAAACTGCTCTATCCGGGACGGACCACCAACTGTATGATTTCCATGCAAGCGTCTTCCGAGGACAGTCAATATGCCAGTGTCATTTCCATCCTGACACCTATGTATATAGATGAACTGTCTGCCTGGAAGGACACGACTCCCGAACATCGGGGAGAAGACTACCAATCCTTCAAAAAGGAGAAAGCAGAACAGATTCTCCGCTTCATCCGAGGACATGGCATTGACCTTTCAGAAAACATAGAAGAGATGTATGACACTACTCCATTAAGCTATCGGGACTATACAGGAACAGTGGATGGTTCCGCGTATGGGATCATCAAAGATTATAAATGTCCGCAAATTGGTTTCGTATCTACAAGAAGCCGCTTGGGAAATCTCTTTTTCACCGGGCAAAACCTGAATGTGCATGGTGCATTAGGGGTAACACTAACTGCCATGCTGACTTGTGCGGAGTTTGTAGGACAAGAATATCTGGCTAAAAAAGTAGGAAATGCATAGAATAGTCAAAAAGACACTCCAATACACGGGCTTCCTTTTCCTGTCGCTCATCGTTCTATTGATAGCCGGAATCAGCTATCTCTACTTTTCTGCGGATATGCAAACGCCCAAACATGAGCAAAGCATGACCACAGACAAAGTGATTGATATAGACAGTCTCCACCTCCGGTATTATGGAGATAACTTTCTCCGGCACAGCGACAGCGGCTTATGGGAATTATTTGTGAAAGGGGATGCTTTCCAGAGAGGAGAAGCTATCGGGCAACTGTCTTCCGACCTGCTCCACTATCAAGAGAAAGTGTTCGTGGATCAGATTCGTGAGATTGTTCCTTCAGACAGTTATCTGAAATTCCTCCGGTTCTTCATTGTATTATTCAACCGTAATCTGGGTGAGAACGTCCTCGAAGAATACCGCGACGAGATCTACGGAATCTCGCTATCATGTACGCATGAATACGACTTCATCGGCACTCCTTACGAACGCCAGTTGAATTACCATTCGGCACACGACCTGGGACATGCCATGCAAGATTATATGTTAGTGGGATGCAGTTCGTTCGCCACTTGGGGAACACAAAGTGCAGATTCATCCCTGCTGATCGGACGTAACTTCGATTTCTACGTAGGAGATGCCTTCGCAGAGAACAAGCAGGTGGCTTTTTATGTACCGGAGCAAGGATACAGGTTTGCTTCCGTGGGATGGCCGGGTATGATAGGAGTGTTATCCGGCATGAACGAGACAGGTCTTACCGTGACAATTAATGCTGCCAAATCTGCTGTCCCGACAGGTTCCGCTACCCCCATTTCCATCCTGACCAGAGAGATTCTGCAATATGCAGCCACTATTGATGAAGCCTTTGCCATCGCCCAAAAACGGGAAACATTCGTCTCCGAATCCATATTGATAGGTTCTGCCAAAGACGGCAAGACCGCGATTATCGAGAAATCTCCGGAGAAAACTGTGCTTTTCACCGGAAAAGAAGCCAATCGGCTCATCTGCACCAACCATTACCAATCGGAAGAATTCAGCAAGGACGAACGAAACATGGAAAATATCCGCACTTCCGACAGCCCATACCGTTTTGCACGATTAACGGAACTCATTAATGAGAATCTTCCGATCAATGTCTCCAAAGCCGCCTCTATCCTGCGTGACCACAAAGGCCTGCAAAACACAGACCTGGGACTGGCCAACGAAATGGCCATCAATCAGTTTATTGCCCATCATTCCGTCATCTTCCAACCGGAGAAACGGCTGATGTGGGTATCGACCTCTCCTTGGCAATGTGGGAAATACGTAGCCTATGACCTGAATAAGATATTCAAGGACACGATTGATTGGCAACACGAAATATACAGTTCCGACCTGACCATTCCGGAAGATAAATTCATCGACACACCGGAGTTCCAGCATCTTCTCACGTATAAGAAACTGACTCCGCTTTTATTGAAGAAAATCAGAAAAAAGGAAAAGATAGAAGAATCTGTTTTAAAAACATACCAAGCCTCCAATCCTTCCCTATACTATGTATATGAAGTAATAGGAGATTACTACGAGGGCATGCAGCAACCTCAACAAGCTATTGCATACTGGCAACAGGCATTGAAGAGACCTATTCCCAAGTTGCAAGAGAAAGAACGTATCCAACAGAAAATTCAAAAACAATCCAAAGATGGAAAAGAATCCTGAAATTCAGTTCCGCTCACCGGAAGATATCAAAAGCTATCAGGAAGAACAGTTAGCCAAAGCGTTAGCCTACCTGCAAGCACATTCCAAGTTCTATCAACAGATGTTTGCCGAACATCACATTGATATCAATCAAATAAAGACGATTGAAGACTTGCAACAGATTCCCGTCACTACCAAGACGGACCTGCAACTCCATAACGATGATTTCATCTGCGTAGACAAAGAGAAAATTATCGACTATGTGACGACTTCGGGCACATTGGGAGATCCGGTCACTTTCGTTCTCACCTCTGAAGACCTGGACCGTCTTTCTTACAACGAATACTTATCTTTCACCACCACCGGATGCACCAAGCAAGATATTCTTCAATTGATGACTACCATCGACCGCCGTTTCATGGCAGGCTTGGCATATTATATGGGAGCCCGCGAACTGGGTATGGGAGTGATCCGTGTAGGCAACGGCATCCCGGAACTGCAATGGGACACAATTCGACGGATACATCCGACTTGTGGAATGGTAGTCCCCTCTTTCCTTATCAAACTGATAGAGTTTGCCGAAAAGAATCATATCAGCCATAATACCTGTTCCATGCAGAAGTGCATCTGTATCGGAGAAGCATTGCGCAATCAGGAATTCCAGTTGAATACGCTCGGACAGAAAATACACGATAAATGGCCTGCCTTGCAGTTGTATTCCACTTATGCCTCCACCGAAATGCAGTCGTCCTTTACCGAGTGTAATGAATTCCACGGAGGGCATTTGCAACCGGAACTTATCATTGTAGAGTTTCTGGATGATAACAATCGTCCTGTGGAAGAGGGAGAAGCAGGGGAAGTGACGATCACGACGCTCGGAGTCAAAGGTATGCCGTTGCTCCGTTTCAAAACAGGTGATATTTGTTACCACCACACCGATCCCTGTGGTTGCGGGAGAAATACCATCCGCCTAAGCTCCATCCTCGGCCGGAAAGGACAAATGATTAAATACAAAGGAACGACGTTGTATCCGCCTGCATTATTCGACATTCTGGATAATATACCTTCGGTAAAAAACTATATCATTGAAGTTTATACCAATGAATTGGGAACGGATGAGATTCTGATTCGTATCGGAAGCGAGAACCGTAGCGAAGCCTTTGCCAAAGAGATTAAAGATCTGTTCCGTTCGAAAGTCAGAGTGGCGCCAAGCATCAATTTTGAATCGGCAGAGTACATAGCCAAGATACAAATGCCTCCAATGAGTCGAAAAACGATAAAATTCATTGATTTACGATAATTATTTTCTACTTTTGGAAGTTAGTAACCAACTATATCACTTTAACATTAACGTATATGAAAAAACTTATTCTATTCTTATTCTTGAGCACGAGCCTGTTCTGTTTCGGACAAGGCAAGAGTGCATTGAAAGACATTCAGTCTATTAAGTTCTATGGGGTAGACTACTCCCAAGTAAAAATTTTCGGTGCAGATGAATCACCGGCACAATTCAAAGATGCTTTCAGACGTATCAATGAACTGTTCATCACAGAAGCTAAGAAGTATAACGTAGGAAAACAATTGAAAAAAGAAGTGACAGAGATTTCACTGGATGCCGTTAATCAGGTGAACGAAAACATCGACCTGACCGAGCTAATGACTGCTAAAAGAGAATATACTCTTAGTAAAGAGCAAATCAAAGCAGCCATCAACGCATTGCCTATCCAGAAAACACCCGGAGTAGGTATGGTGTTTATCGCACAGTTCCTGGACAAATCAAACAATAGAGGTACGTATGAAGTCGTATTCTTCAATACCGAAACAAAGGAAATCATTGAAGAATGGATTACCGACGGCAAGGCACGTGGTTTCGGATTGCGCAACTATTGGGCAGGCTCTATCTATAGCGCACTCAAGAAACTATAAACAATAAAAATACAAGTATGAGAAAACTACTATTAGTACTGACCTTATTATTAAGTATCAGTACGTATGTCGCAGCACAGAATTACACAGAAGTAGTGTATTTAAAGAATGGCAGCATTATTAAAGGAGTAATCATTGAACAAGTGCCCAATGTCTCTTTAAAAATCAAAACAGGTGATGGCAGCCTCATCATCTGTCAGATGAGTGATGTGACTAAAATCACAAAAGAAGAGCGGTACACAAGAGGTTATCGTAAGGATACCAACGACCGCAAAGCCGCAAGAAATACATTAAAAGGCTATAAGGGTTTCGTAGACTTTGCATATATTGGCGATGTGAGCGACTACAATGCCTCTAAAATTGAATTATCAACCACACATGGTTATCAATTCAACAATTATTTCTTTGTAGGTGGTGGCGTTGCTTTCAACTACTATACCGATGCAGATCTTTATGCAGCCCCCATCTATGCTAACTTCAGAGCTAACTTCATCAACAAAAAAGTGACTCCGTTCGCCGACGTAAAAGCCGGATATGCTGTAGGAGACATAGAAGGAGCGTATGCTTCAATAGGAGTAGGAGTACGTTTTTCTTTAAAAGGGAAAAAGGCCTTGAATTTAGCTTTGATGTATAACTTCCAAGATTATGACGCCACAACAGATTATAGTTACAGCTATGGAGGGCATTATTATCATAACAGTTGGAATGATACATGGGAGTTACATGGAGTAGGAGCTAGATTCGGATTTGAATTCTAAGCCTGTTTGCAATACAGATAAATTTCTTACCCTACTATTGCTTTTCACTAATTAATTTTGTATCTTTAGTAATTTTCATCCTTTTGAGGATAGCTAGTCACCTTATAGAATGATAAATGTCACCCTATAAGGTGACATTCGTCTTTTTATAAAGTGCCCATTGTCCCGTTACAACAGGACGACCACCCGACTGCATAAAAAGTCACTAGTTTCTGCACTGAAAAGTCTTAATCTATGCACTGAAAGACCTTAAATACAATGAAGAATAATGGAAACGTTATTGATGCGTTATATAAAGAATATTAGGAACTTTCCGTTCTCCGGCATGGTCAAACCGCCCATTGTCACAAGGATAATTAACGACTCCATTATCCGATGCACCGGACAACCAAAGAGTAGTAGATCCACCTCCATCCAAATTTAATGCATCCTCACCTCCTAAAACCCGGATCAGATGTGCCAATTCCGGAATATTCACTCCTCCTGCTTGTTCAGGAAAACGCCCGTCTACCGTTATCAACAGGACTTTTCCATCCTTAGTAGTAGCAACAGCACTACGAGGGTGCTTCGTCCGGATAAAATTCGGTTCACACGAGTTCCAATCACAAACCTGTCCGTCTTTCAACATTAACGGACCGGAAGCTAGTATCGTACCTGCTTTGCCTTTATAATTCTTTTCTATCTGTTTGTTCCAAGGAATTAATTTCATTCCCCTTTTGCGCACACTAATGGCTCCTGTGACACGCTGTTTAAACTCACTCTGCAGCGTTGTATCAATAACTTGGCGATCCGTCTTCAGGAAACAGACCGAGTTTCCCCGTTTCATGTCAAAATAGGAGCCATTAATGGCTGCAATGGCGTTATATTCAGAAGCAATCTTACTTGTTTCTTTCATTTTATCCGAAACGGCAACATCAACTTTCAAGCCCGCACCGGGATCAACTTCTATCAGACTAACAGACTGGGGTCCCTGATACAATCGGGGGATAGAAGCATACTTATAAATGAGTCCTTTTTGAGGACTTTCCACCTTCCATTGGGCAGATACGATTGCCAAAGAATCGGATGCGGTTTGCCCTTTCAATGTTCCGATAGAACATAAAATCAAGATAGCAATTAACAAGTTTCTTTTTATCATAGATAGAGAAATGAATCATTTAGGCCGCTAAAGCTAGTTAATAATCGCCATTCATCCAAAAATCCCTGTAACTTTCCGCTCGCTCCATTTTCTCTACCTCCCTTTTTTACTATCCAGATAATCCATATCTTCTGACTGCATCTAATTCAGAGTGAGCAACAGAGCTTTAAGTCAACTTTTAATAGCTTCTTATTTTTGATATTGCAGAGTTTTTCCTATCTTTGTTTTCGGAAGGTAATACAAATGAAGAAAGGAGAACCATGATGTCTCGCATAGAGAAAAACAAATTGAATTTTACTGTAGCTTTAATCGCAGAGTTCGCAGCGACTTATCAAATCAAGCAAAAACAGGCATTCAACTATTTGAATCGTTTTAAAGGCCTTGTTTTTTTACAAAAACACTATGAAGTAATGCACACACAATCTTTCGAAGATTCTATTGAAGCTTTATCAATGGTATGCCGTAGAAATGGAGGACAACTGTAATGAAGCTATACCATGGTTCAAATATGGAAATAGACAAGCCGGACCTATCTCGTTCAAAGCCCTTCAAAGACTTTGGCCAAGGATTTTATCTTTCTCCCGGTTATGAACAGGCACATGCCTTAGCCAAACAAAAAACCGATCAATTACAATCCGGAGAGCCATGTGTGACCATCTTCGAACTGGAAGATCAAATAATAAAGACTTCAGATCTGCAAATAAAAATATTCGATGATTACTGTGAAGAATGGGCACAGTTCGTTTTACTCAACCGCGACCGTAGCCATACACATCCTGCACACACTTACGATATAGTCATTGGTCCTATTGCCGACGACGGAGTAACCTATCAGTTACGTCGTTACAGCATGGGAGACATTTCAATGAGCAGATTGATTGAAGAACTAAAATATGCCAAAGGGTTGACCATACAATATTACTTCGGCACTGAACATGCCCTTTCATACCTAAAGAAACTATGAAGCTGACGAATACACAAATAGAATGTATGATTGAAGATTTAAGTAGTGAAATCATACGGATACTCATGGAGGAATGGCAGTATAATATGACGCAAGCAATGGAAGTCTACTACAATTCCGACACCTTTGAGCGTTTGAGTGATCCGACTACGGGACTTTATTACCAAAGTGCCGGTTACGTGTACGACTTTCTAAAAAAAGAACTGACCACAGGACAAGTTAGTTAGAATAGAGTTTCACACTTGCTTGTCAGCATCCCATATCTTTCACAAGTAAAAAAGCTACCTTTATCAAACCTCTGTTTTCTACAGCCTTGAAATATTTTCGTCTTATCTACTATACACTTCCGCTTTTTTTCGTACTTTTACCCCTTGTTGGAAAGAAGTGCCTTTTCAACCCTTGAGAACAGAAAAAGAAAAAACAATATATAAAATGAATCACAAATGGAATTATCGACCCATTACACCCGAACAGGCAGAGACAAGCCAGACATTGGCCCAGGAACTAGGGATTAGCCCGATACTTGGACAACTTTTGGTGCAGCGGGGAATTACAAAGGCAGCAGATGCCAAGAAGTTTTTCCGCCCGCAATTGCCCGACCTGCATGATCCGTTCCTGATGAAGGATATGGATATTGCAGTGGAACGTCTGAACAGGGCGATGGGAAAGAAAGAACGTATTCTAATTTATGGAGATTATGACGTAGACGGTACTACTGCCGTAGCATTGGTCTACAAGTTTATTCAACAGTTCTATTCGAACCTTGATTATTACATACCCGACCGATACAATGAAGGGTATGGCATTTCTAAAAAAGGAGTGGACTATGCCGCAGAAACCGGTGTAGGACTGATTATTGTACTCGATTGTGGAATTAAAGCAGTAGAAGAAATCACTTATGCCAAAGAGAAAGGGATTGATTTCATCATCTGCGATCATCATGTACCGGATGATGTGCTTCCGCCTGCCGTAGCTATTCTGAATGCCAAACGCCTGGACAATACGTATCCGTACACTCACCTTTCCGGTTGTGGAGTCGGTTTCAAGTTTATGCAGGCATTCGCTATCAGTAACGGTATCGAGTTCCACCACCTGATTCCTTTGCTGGATATTGTAGCTGTGAGTATTGCATCGGACATCGTTCCGATTATGGGTGAAAACCGTATCCTCGCCTACCACGGTCTGAAGCAACTGAACAGTAATCCAAGCATCGGCATGAAGGCCATTATCGACGTATGCGGACTTTCTGAAAAGGAAATCACCGTCAGCGATATTGTGTTTAAAATCGGACCGCGCATCAATGCGTCGGGTCGTATCCAGAACGGAAAAGAAGCCGTAGACCTGCTGACGGAAAAAGATTTCTCGGTAGCACTTGAGAAAGCCGGACAAATCAACCAGTACAACGAAACCCGGAAAGACCTCGACAAGAGTATGACGGAAGAGGCAAACAACATCGTTGCCAATCTGGAAGGATTAGCGGATCGCCGCTCCATCGTGCTCTACAACGAAGAATGGCACAAAGGCGTGATCGGCATCGTAGCTTCCCGTCTGACAGAAGTGTACTACCGCCCTGCCGTGGTACTGACCCGGACGGATGATATGGCAACAGGTTCCGCACGTTCAGTTTCCGGCTTCGATGTATATAAAGCAATCGAGCATTGCCGCGACCTGCTGGAAAACTTCGGGGGACATACATACGCCGCCGGACTGTCGATGAAAGTGGAAAACGTGAATGCCTTTACCAAACGGTTCGAAGAATACGTTTCACAGCATATCTTGCCGGAACAAACCAGTGCTGTGATCGAAATTGATGCTGAAATTGATTTCAGGGATATTTCGTCAAAGTTCTTCAACGACCTGAAAAAGTTTAATCCTTTCGGTCCTGATAACACGAAACCTATTTTCTGCACTCACCATGTTTATGATTACGGAACAAGTAAAGTGGTGGGACGCGATCAGGAACATATCAAACTCGAACTGGTCGATAATAAATCGAATAATGTAATGAACGGTATCGCGTTCGGACAGAGCTCACACGTACGTTATATCAAAACGAAACGCTCGTTCGACATCTGTTACACCATTGAAGAAAACACGCACAAGCGTGGTGAAGTACAACTTCAAATCGAGGATATAAAGCCGATTGAATAAGTATCAGGAGATATTAAAACAATATTGGGGATATGACTCCTTCCGCGACTTGCAGGAGGAGATCATCACCAGTATCGGCGAAGGCAAAGATACACTGGGACTTATGCCGACCGGAGGCGGTAAGTCCATCACTTTTCAAGTGCCTGCTCTCGCCCAGGAAGGGATTTGCATTGTCATTACTCCTCTCATCGCCCTGATGAAAGATCAGGTGCAAAACCTGCGTAAACGCGGCATCAAGGCGCTTGCCGTCTATTCAGGCATGACACGGCAGGAGATTCTCACTGCTCTTGAAAATTGCATCTTCGGTAATTATAAATTCCTCTATATTTCTCCGGAACGTCTGGACACGGACATATTCCGTACCAAACTGCGATTAATGAAAGTCTCCATGATTACGGTCGACGAAAGTCACTGTATCTCACAATGGGGATATGACTTCCGCCCTGCTTACCTGAAAATTGCCGAAATACGGACATTGCTACCGGGAATTCCGGTACTGGCACTTACAGCCACCGCCACTCCGGAAGTAGTGAAGGATATTCAAGCCCGTTTGGAGTTCCGTGAAGAGAATGTTTTCCGCATGAGTTTCGAACGGAAAAACCTGGCATATATCGTCCGGCAAACGGATAACAAAACTCAAGAGCTGTTGCATATCTTACGAAAGATACCCGGCAGTGCCATTATCTATGTCCGCAACAGACGACGCACCAAAGAAATCACCGAGTTACTGGTAAACGAAGATATTACCGCCGACTTCTATCACGCCGGACTGGATAATGCCGTAAAAGACCTCCGGCAAAAACGCTGGCAAAGCGGAGAAGTTCGTGTAATGGTAGCGACAAACGCCTTTGGAATGGGGATTGATAAACCCGACGTGCGCATCGTATTGCATCTCGATCTCCCCGACTCTCTCGAAGCTTACTTCCAGGAGGCCGGTCGTGCAGGAAGAGACGGTGAAAAAGCGTATGCTGTGATCTTATACACCAAAACGGACAGAACGACGCTGCACAGGCGCGTTGTGGATACTTTTCCCGACAAAGAGTATATTCTCAATGTCTACGAACATCTGCAGTATTACTATCAGATGGCAATGGGCGACGGTTTCCAATGTGTCCGCGAATTTAATCTGGAAGAGTTTTGCCGGAAGTTCAAATACTTCCCGGTTCCGGTGGACAGTGCACTGAAAATACTGACTCAAGCCGGTTATCTGGAATATACGGACGAACAGGATAATGCCTCCCGTATTCTTTTCACGATTCGCCGGGACGAACTATACAAATTGCGGGAAATGGGAACGGAAGCCGAAGTACTGATACAGACGATTCTCCGCTCTTACACCGGAGTATTCACCGACTATGCCTATATCAGCGAAGCAACCCTGTCCATACGTACCGGACTGACCCGTGAACAAATTTACAATATACTGGTCACGCTTACCAAACGTCGCATCGTGGATTACATCCCGCACAAAAAGACACCTTATATTATATACACCCGCGAACGGCAGGAACTTCGTTTTGTGCATATTCCTCCTTCCGTCTACGAAGAACGCAAAGCCCGGTATGAAGCCCGCATCAAAGCGATGGAAGAGTATGTCACTTCGGAGAATGTGTGCCGGAGCCGGATGCTGCTCCGTTACTTCGGAGAGAAGAACGAGCACAACTGCGGACAATGCGATGTTTGTCTTAGTCACCGTGCAACTGGTGCCCTGACCGAGAATTCTTTCGATTTCGAGGAACTGAAAAAGAAAATATCAGAATTACTTACCCAGAAACCGCTGACACCGGTAGAAATAGCCGATAAGATAGAAGCGGAGAAAGAGAGCATCAGCGAAGTCATCCAATATTTATTGGAGGAAGGTGAATGGAAGATGCAGGATGGAATGATACATATTTCAAAATAAGTTACTACCTTTGCAAGGTAACTCAAAAATAACACACCATGCCGAACTTTTTTAAATCTTTCTTCTCCGGTAAGTCGGAAACTCCGGAAAGTGAAAAACAGAAAAACGATCAGAAAAATTTCGAGATCTTCAAATACGACGGTTTACGTGCGCAACGCATGGGACGTCCGGATTATGCAGTAAAATGTTTTATTGAAGCTCTTGCCATCAAGGAAGAGTTTGAAACAATGGGCTATCTTAGCCAACTCTATATCCAGATGGGGGAAACGGCAAAGGCCCGCGAATTATTGGAAAAGATGGCTGCTATGGAACCTGATGTCACAAGTACTTTCCTGACACTGGCCAATGTATGCTTCATCCAAGAAGATTATCAGGCAATGGAAGAAGCTGCCAATAAAGCGATTGCCATCGAAGAAGGAAATGTCGTGGCTCATTATCTGTTAGGGAAGGCCCGCAAGGGACAGGATGACGACCTGATGACTATTGCCCATCTCACCAAAGCAATCACTTTGAAAGATGATTTCATTGAAGCTCGCCTATTACGTGCGGAAGCATTGATGAACCTGAAACAGTATAAAGATATGATGGAAGATATAGATGCTGTGCTCGCCCAGAATCCGGAAGAAGAGACAGCCATGCTCCTGCGCGGAAAAGTGAAAGAAGCAGACGGCAAGGACGAAGAGGCAGAAGAGGACTACAAACTGGTGACGGAAATAAACCCGTTCAACGAACAGGCATACCTTTATTTAGGGCAACTTTATATCAACCAGAAAAAACTGACGGAAGCTATCGGCCTGTTTGATGAAGCCATCGAGCTGAATCCGAACTTTGCGGAAGCCTACAAAGAACGCGGACGTGCTAAATTACTGAATGGTGATAAGGACGGTTCGGTAGAGGACATGAAGAAATCTCTGGAATTGAATCCGAAAGAGGAAGCTGGTCTGAACGGAGAATTCAAGAACCTGGGACCAAAGCCTGAAGCACTTCCCGGCATCTTTTAAGTATCCTTTTCATCTATTTTAGGCAAGAAAACAAAAAAAGTATCGTTTTTTGTTTGCATCTAACAGAAAATTATTACTTTTGCCCCAGAATTAAAAAACAAAGCAAAAAAGATAGATTCTAATGAAATCATTTACTTATGCATATTACTTCTTTTTTTACTTTTACTTTAGCAACAAAGTAGAGCGGGAGTTTGTATGTATCAAGTGACAGTGATGCTTAAGGACTGAATAGAGAAATCAATCATATGAATCCCGCTCCAATATGGATGCGGGATTTTTTTATATAATACATTTAGAACAATGAAAAAGATAGCAATTCAAGGAACACTCGGCTCATATCATGATATCGCCGCACACAAGTACTTCGAGGGAGAAGAAATAGAGTTAATCTGTTGTGCCAACTTCGAAGATGTGTTTACTTCGATACGGAAAGACAGCCAGGTTATCGGAATGCTAGCCATCGAGAATACGATTGCGGGAAGTTTGTTGCACAACAATGAATTGTTGAGACAAAGCGGCACACAGATTATCGGTGAATACAAACTGCGCATCTCGCACAGTTTTGTCTGTCTCCCCGATGAGAACTGGGAAGATCTGACAGAAGTCAACTCCCACCCTATCGCCCTGATGCAGTGTCGCGAATTTCTGAATCAACATCCGCAGTTGAAAGTGGTGGAAGGTGAAGATACGGCCCGCAGCGCAGAAATCATCAAGAATGAAAATCTGAAAGGACACGCTGCCATCTGCTCCAAAGCAGCAGCTGAACGTTACGGTATGAAAGTCCTTCAGGAAGGTATTGAAACAAACAAGCACAACTTCACCCGTTTTCTGGTTGTTGCCGATCCCTGGCAAGTAGACGAACTCCGTCAACATCATGCCAATGCAACCAACAAGGCAAGTATCGTATTCACTCTTCCACATACGGAAGGCAGCCTGTCACAGGTTTTATCCATTCTATCGTTCTATAATATCAATCTGACAAAAATTCAATCGTTGCCTATCATCGGACGGGAATGGGAATACCAGTTTTACGTAGATGTAGCTTTCAACGATTATCTAAGATACAAGCAGTCTATTGCTGCAATCACTCCATTAACCAAAGAACTTAAATTATTAGGCGAATATGCAGAAGGAAAGTCAAACGTATAAAATCGCTCCTGCCGACAGATTGGTAAGTGTTAGCGAATACTACTTCTCAAAGAAGCTAAAAGAGGTAGCACAGATGAATGCAGAGGGAAAGGATGTTATCAGCCTCGGTATCGGAAGCCCTGATATGCCTCCCTCAAGGGAAACCATCGAAACATTGTGCAACAATGCTCATGATCCCAACGGACACGGTTACCAACCGTATGTAGGTATCCCCGAACTGCGCAAAGGCTTTGCTGCCTGGTATCAACGCTGGTATGGAGTGGAACTGAATCCGAATACGGAGATACAGCCTTTAATCGGCTCTAAAGAAGGAATTCTCCATGTTACGCTGGCATTCGTCAATCCGGGTGAGCAGGTGCTAGTCCCGAATCCGGGATACCCTACCTATACTTCTTTGAGTAAAATACTCGGAGCGGAAGTTATCAACTACGACCTGAAAGAAGAGGATGGCTGGATGCCTGACTTCGAGGCACTGGAAAAAATGGATCTTAGCCGTGTAAAACTGATGTGGACCAATTATCCCAACATGCCGACGGGAGCCAATGCAACTCCGGAAATCTATGAACGTCTCGTTGACTTTGCCCGTCGTAAGAATATCGTAATTGTGAATGATAATCCGTACAGCTTTATCCTGAACGATAAGCCTATCAGTATCCTAAGTGTACCGGGAGCCAAAGACTGTTGCATCGAGTTTAACTCTATGAGCAAGAGCCACAATATGCCCGGCTGGCGTATCGGCATGCTGGCGTCAAACGCGGAATTCGTGCAATGGATACTGAAAGTGAAAAGTAATATCGACAGTGGTATGTTCCGTGCTATGCAACTGGCTGCAGCAACTGCTCTTGAAGCCGAAGCGGACTGGTATGAAGGCAATAACGAGAATTACCGCAACCGTCGTCACCTCGCCGGTGAGATTATGAAAACATTGGGATGCACCTACGACGAAAAACAAGTAGGAATGTTCCTTTGGGGAAAGATTCCCGCTTCCTGCAAAGATGTAGAGGAACTGACAGAAAAGGTGCTGCATGAAGCAAGAGTGTTTATCACTCCGGGATTTATCTTCGGCAGTAACGGAGCAAGGTATATCCGTATCTCACTTTGTTGCAAGGACAATAAGCTGGCAGAAGCTCTGGAAAGAATTAAAAGAATCTAACCTCTCCCAAAGAGAGAACGACAGTAGAATGAGACAGAACAATTTCAATGAAAACAAGTTATTAAAAGAATAAAAACAAATAAGAATATGGAACTCGAATCAATTTTATTACCGGGCGTTGAAGCTAAAAGACCGATTGTCATTGCCGGCCCGTGTAGCGCAGAAACGGAAGAACAAGTAATGGATACAGCCAAACAACTGGCTGCTAAAGGACAAAAAATATATCGTGCCGGAATCTGGAAGCCGCGTACCAAACCGGGAGGTTTCGAAGGTATCGGTGTAGAAGGTCTTGCCTGGTTGAAAGAGGTGAAGAAAGAAACTGGAATGTATGTTTCTACGGAGGTAGCAACAGCCAAACACGTTTACGAATGTCTGAAAGCGGGAATCGATATTCTTTGGGTAGGTGCACGCACCACTGCCAATCCTTTCGCCGTACAGGAAATCGCTGACGCACTGAAAGGGGTTGATATCCCTGTATTGGTTAAGAACCCGGTGAACCCGGATCTCGAATTATGGATCGGAGCACTGGAACGTATCAACAACGCTGGTTTGAAGCGTCTGGGTGCTATCCACCGAGGTTTCAGCAGTTATGACAAAAAGATCTATCGAAATCTTCCCCAATGGCATATTCCTATCGAACTACGCCGCCGTATCCCTAATCTTCCGATTTTCTGTGATCCGAGCCATATCGGTGGAAAACGTGAGTTGGTAGCACCGCTTTGCCAACAGGCTATGGACTTGAATTTCGACGGTCTGATTGTAGAAAGCCACTGCAACCCGGATTGCGCATGGAGCGATGCTTCTCAACAAGTTACTCCGGACGTACTCGACTATATCCTCAATCTGTTGGTAATCCGTACGGAAACACAGTCTACCGAAAGTCTGGCACAGCTCCGTAAACAGATTGACGAATGTGACGACAATATCATTCAGGAATTAGCAAAAAGAATGCGTGTGGCACGTGAAATCGGTACTTACAAAAAAGAGCACGGAATCACAGTCCTTCAAGCCGGACGTTACAATGAGATTCTGGAAAAACGTGGCGCGCAGGGCGAACAATGCGGTATGGACAGCGAGTTTATGAAGAAGATTTTCGAAGCCATCCACGAAGAATCAGTTCGTCAACAGATGGAAATTATTAATAAGTAGTTAGAGTAGTCAAGTAGTATCTACTACTTACTACTTGACTACTAAATAATAAACATTATGAGAATATTAATCCTTGGAGCTGGTAAAATGGGCTCCTTCTTTACTGATATTTTGAGCTTTCAACACGAGACGGCCGTGTTCGACGTCAACCCGCACCAGTTGCGTTTCGTCTATAACACGTATCGTTTCACTACATTGGAGGAGATTAAGGAATTTGAACCGGAACTGGTTATTAATGCTGTTACAGTGAAGTACACGTTGGATGCCTTTCGCAAAATACTGCCTGTATTACCGAAAGACTGTATCATTAGTGACATTGCCTCTGTAAAAACAGGATTGAAGAAGTTCTACGAAGAAAGTGGTTTCCGCTACGTTTCCAGTCACCCTATGTTTGGCCCGACTTTCGCAAGTCTTAGCAATCTAAGCAGCGAAAATGCCATCATCATCAGTGAAGGCGACCACCTGGGAAAAATATTCTTCAAAGACCTCTACCAGACATTACGGTTGAACATCTTTGAATATACTTTCGATGAGCACGACGAAACAGTAGCCTACTCGCTTTCTATTCCGTTCGTATCGACGTTCGTATTTGCTGCCGTAATGAAACATCAGGAAGCCCCGGGAACTACGTTCAAAAAGCACATGGCAATCGCCAAAGGGCTGCTAAGCGAAGATGATTACCTGCTTCAGGAAATACTGTTCAACCCACGCACTCCGGGACAAGTGACTAATATCCGGACAGAATTGAAAAACCTTCTCGAAATCATCGAAAACAAGGATGCGGAAGGTATGAAAAAGTATCTGACGAAGATCCGGGAAAAGATTAAATAATCAATACCGGTGCCAAGATTTAACGATCCCCTGCAAAAAAGTTCTTTGCAGGGGATTTTTTTATGTGTACCTTTGTATCCGCAAAAACGGATTCACAGGAGAAAGAATGATAGATCAAATTACCATAGACCGGATATTGGACGCGGCACAAATTATGGATGTCGTTTCGGATTTTGTCACCCTGCGCAAACGTGGTGTCAATTATGTCGGTTTATGTCCGTTCCACAGTGATAAAACCCCTTCTTTTTATGTCTCTCCCGCCAAAGGATTATGCAAATGTTTTGCTTGTGGAAAAGGTGGAAATGCCGTGCATTTCATTATGGAACACGAGCAGATGTCTTATCCGGAAGCATTGAAGTACCTTGCCAAGAAATATAATATTGAAATCAAGGAGCGGGAATTAAGCGATGAAGAGAAGTTTGTGCAAAGCGAACGCGAAAGTCTGTTTATCGTTAATAACTTTGCACGCGACTATTTCCAGAACATACTAAAAAATCATGTAGACGGGCGTAGCATCGGTATGGCCTATTTCCGCAACCGTGGCTTTCGCGACGACATCATTGAGAAATTCCAATTAGGTTACTGCACTGAAGCCCACGATGCATTCGCCAAAGAAGCAATCCAAAAAGGATATAAGAAAGAGTACTTGGTAAAAACAGGACTTTGCTACGAAACGGACGACCACCGGTTACGGGATCGTTTTTGGGGACGTGTTATTTTCCCTGTACATACGCTTTCCGGCAAAGTGGTGGCTTTTGGCGGACGTGTACTTGCCAGTGCAACGAAAGGGGTTAAAGTCAAATACGTCAATTCGCCCGAATCGGAAATTTACCACAAAAGTAACGAGTTATACGGTATATATTTTGCCAAACAGGCTATTGTAAAACAAGACCGTTGCTTTTTGGTTGAAGGCTACACGGACGTAATCTCCATGCATCAATCCGGCATAGAGAATGTGGTTGCTTCCTCGGGAACAGCCCTTACACCGGGACAAATCCGTATGATTCACCGGTTCACCAACAACATGACTGTGCTTTACGACGGCGACGCAGCAGGTATCAAGGCTTCTATCCGGGGAATTGACATGTTATTGGAGGAAGGTATGAATATCAAAGTCTGTCTTCTTCCCGATGGGGACGACCCGGACTCTTTTGCCCGCAAGCACAACTCAACGGAATTTCAGACTTTTATCTCGGAACATGAAACGGACTTTATCCGCTTCAAAACGAACTTGCTACTGGAGGATGCAGGAAAAGATCCCATCAAGCGTGCGGAACTGATTGGTAATCTGGTGCAAAGTATTTCTGTCATCCCTGAAGCAATTGTCAGAGACGTCTATATCAAAGAATGCGCGCAGCTACTTCATGTAGAAGATAAGCTGCTAGTATCAGAAGTTGCCAAAAGACGGGAAACTCAAGCAGAGAAGCGAGCTGAACAAACGGAACGGGAACGCCGGATGGCTGAAAGAACGGCTATGATGTCACAGGGCAGCACACCTCCTGAAGATGTTCCAATACCTAATGGAGATATTCCGTTACCTCCTGAAGTGGATGGCGGATATACAGATGTTCCTCCTGCTCTGCAGGAAGACAGTTATGCTTCCTTTATTCCGCAGGAAGGAAAGGAAGGGCAGGAATTCTACAAATTCGAGCGACTGATATTACAGGCGGTAGTTCGTTATGGAGAGAAAATCATGTGTAACCTGACCGATGAAGAAGGAAACGAAATTCCGGTAACCGTCATAGAATATGTGGTTAATGATTTGAAAGAGGACGAGTTAGCCTTCCATAATCCGCTGCACCGCCAAATGTTATCGGAAGCTGCTGCACACATGCACGATTCCAACTTCATTGCCGAACGTTATTTCCTGGCACATCCTGATCCGGTAATCAGTAAATTGAGTGTAGACTTGATTAATGTGCGTTATCAGCTTAGTAAGTATCACTCCAAGTCCCAAAAGATTGTGACGGATGAAGAGCGGCTCTATGAAATGGTTCCGATGTTAATGATTAACTTCAAGTATGCAATCGTAACAGAGGAATTGAAGCACATGCTTTATGCCCTCCAAGATCCTGCTCTTGCCCATGATAATGAGAAATGCGACTCACTTATGCAACGCTATAATGAGTTGAGAACCGTACAAAGCATCATGGCAAAGCGGTTGGGAGATCGCGTCGTTTTACGATAAACTTATTTGTTTAGTGAGCAGAAAATAGATTATACTCTTCCGTGTTGAATCAGATTCATAAACTCTTCACGAGTCTTTGCCTGATTGAAAGCTCCGGTAAAGTCAGAAGTAGTAGTAATAGAGTTTTGTTTTTCTACACCACGCATCTGCATACACATGTGTTTGGCTTCCACCACCACCATTACTCCCAGTGGATTCAGCGTTTCCTGAATGCACTCTTTGATTTGCAGTGTCATGCGTTCCTGCACTTGCAGACGATGAGAGAATATATCGACTACACGGGCAATCTTACTCAACCCTGTGATATAGCCATTAGGAATATAAGCCACGTGCGCCTTTCCGTAGAACGGCAACATGTGATGTTCACAAAGAGAGAAGAAATCGATATCTTTCACAATCACCATCTGGCTATATTCTTCCTGGAATTTAGCGGAGCGAAGCACTTCGTGAGGGTCCATGTGATACCCTTTCGTCAAGCTTAACATCGCCTTAGCCACCCGTTCCGGAGTTTTCAATAACCCTTCCCTTTCGGCATCTTCACCCAACAAAGTTATAATACTACGATAATGACTCTTTAACTCCTCCAGATTCGGAGAAACAATTTCTTCTTTTTCTAACATGATACAATTATAAAGGAATATTGATCTGGTCTCTTACAATAGAAACCTCTTTAAACACACCGGTAGCTTTCAACCGACGCATCATTGCGTCCGCTTCTTCAATGCTACGGAAATCACCTACACGACAAAGCCAACGAGGCGGATTGAACGAAGTATATACCGTCAATTCAGGAAAATACTCTTTCACACGCGATGCTACATGATAAGCATCATTCTTCGCCTGACGAGTATTGTTACCGGCATACGCCTGGATTCTGAATCCGGAAGTCTTTATTACTTTCTGTTCACCTGTTGCAGGACGTTCCATACCTATCAGAGCCTCGATGCGGGGATCTTGATGGATAGTCACCTTTCCTTGCCCCGGAATGTTACGTTCCAAACTCTTGATAATACTTTGCGCTTGCGCAAAAGTAGCTGTCAAAACAAACAATAGGGTAAGTAAAACTTTCATTATTAAACAGTTGATTGTTGATAAATGATAAATGACAGTTAGAGAATAACAGTCGGAAAATGATAGTTGAAAAGATAAACGATAGTCGATAGCAGGCTATACTACATAGCAACTATCAACTATCATTTATCAACTATCATTTAATTGAAGGCATCAATGATACCTTTGAAATCAGATACTTTCAAAGCAGCACCACCAATCAAACCACCATCAACGTCCGGGTTAGCGAACAGTTCTTTAGCGTTAGAAGGTTTGCAACTACCACCGTAAAGGATAGAAGTATTGTCTGCGATTTCTTTACCATACTTGTTAGCTACGATAGAACGGATGAAAGCATGGATTTCCTGTGCTTGTTCAGGAGAAGCAGTTTTACCTGTACCGATAGCCCAAACCGGTTCGTAAGCCAATACAATCTTAGAGAAGTCTTCAGCAGACAGAGAGAATACAGATTCCATCTGTGCAGCTACCACTTCGTTCTGCTTGTTAGCTTCGCGTTCTTCCAACACTTCACCGATACAGAAAATCGGAGTCAGACCGTTAGCCAAAGCCAATTTTACTTTTTCTTCCAGGATAGCAACTGTTTCACCGTAGTATGCACGACGTTCAGAGTGTCCCAGAATTACATATTTTGCACCTGTAGAAGCAACCATTTCAGCTGAAACTTCACCTGTATATGCACCTGAAGCTTTGTCTGCACAGTTTTCAGCACCTACACCGATCTTTGCAGCGTCTACCAACGGGGTAACAGAAGCCAGGTGGATAAACGGAGTACAGATGATTACATCACAGTTAGGCTTTTCGTTAGCCAATGCTTCGTTCAATTCTTTAGCCAAAGCGATACCCTCTTGAAGGGTTTTGTTCATTTTCCAGTTTCCTGCAACAATGTTCTTTCTCATTTTGTTTTTTATTTTAAAGGGTTAATAAATTTACGATTTCACGATTGACAATTGAACGATCGGAATTAGCGTTCGTTACAGAGGCCGCTCGTTATCATTTATTTTTTTTATTCTTGTTCTTCTATTTTCGGATTCTCCGTTTTTAATTCTTTGCTTTTCATCTCTTCCTCTTGTTGCTTCCGCTTCGCGTTTTTCCGTTCTCTGCGACGAACGACCAAAACATCCACCCCAAGCACTAACAACAATGGAATAACAAACCATAAGAATACATATCCTACCGTATGAGTGTCACTGCTCACCTTCTGCTTTCCTAACGGCAGATTTTCCAGTTTGTCCGTCAGCACATATTCATCCGGTATATCCTCATCGCTCCATTTATTCAAAATTGTTCCGTTCTTAATCAGTATCAATCCCGGATTGGAACGAACCATCGTCTTTAATGTAATATCATCCATCTGACAGAAAGGATATTCGGCTCCCGTCTTGTCCTTCCACAATTCGATCTGTTCTTCCGGTGAAGAAGTGAGGCAATAAAACTTATAGCCATGCTCCACCGAATAGTCATATATCTCATTAATCAAATCAATGTTACTATCATCCGCCTCTTCAATCCGATGGGCAACCAACAGGAAGGTGTATCCTATATCCGTCAATACATCGTCTGTTATATCCTCGCCCGTATTCAGATCAATCATAGAGAAATCGTGAATAGCCGGTTCATATCCTTTTTCCTTCAGGATTGTCCGTGTGTCGACAAATGTCCAGGTACTATCCGGATAGTTATCCAACGTAAATTCTTTCTTCTCTCCGTTCTTTTCCAAGATAAAGATGCTTTCATATACACTCGGTTTCGCTCCTTCGGGCATTGTCATTCCTTCCAGAATATTCTTTCCGATCTTGTAAGGACGAAAGTCTAAAACAGGCAGACGGTCCAGACAATAGAACGACAAAGTAAATACAAAGAACAACGTATAGAGAGAAACCAGCCACTCCATTTTCACACTGATAAAACGAACCAGCATCCTTCTGTGACGGAAAGCCATCATTGCTGCAAACAGCAGAACTATATTCTTACCGAATGTCTCCCAGTTCGTCAACACCCAGGCATCTCCAAAACAGCCACAGTCCGAAACCGGATCAAAGATGGCAAGATACAAGGTCAGTGGTGTCATGAAAATCATCAGCATCAAAGCCAACGAAGTAGCCAATGTTCTTCTGGTAGCAAAAAATAAGGAGATACCGATAAAAAACTCAACGGCTGACAAGATGATGCCTCCCAATAAAGGGAAGAATGAAGGGAACCAGGAAGCCATTCCGAATGCGGTCAGATAATCCTGGATCTTATACTGGAACCCCAGTGGATCAACTGCCTTTACAAATCCGGAAAAGATGAACGATGCCGCCAAAAGAAAGCGACACGTATTCGCCACTACCTCCTGAATGATATGTAAGTTCTTATCCTTCAAATTCTATCTTAATCAGTCCGAAAACAGAGTAATTAATCATATCCATATAATTGGCATCAATTCCCTCTGACACCAATGTGTTGCCGGCCAGGCTCTCAATCTGCTTGGTACGGTAAATCTTCATCAAGATCAAGTCTGTGTAAGAGCTGACACGCATGCTCCGCCAGGCTTCATCATAATCATGGTTTTTGGCAAGCATCAGGTCTAATGCCTCTTTTGCATACTTATCGTATAAAGCCATCGCTTCTTCATTGCTGATGTCGGCAGACTCGGCATAACCCAGTTCCAACTGGATGAGCCCGACAATGCCATAATTGACAATCGCAATAAATTCAGCACGGATTCCCTCATCAATCAAGGTCACTCCTTTGGTTTCAATACTACGAATCCGATTGGCTTTAATAAAAATCTGGTCAGTCACCGAAGCCGGACGCAGGATACGCCATGCAGGCCCGTAATCGTGCAGCTTCTTGGAAAATAAGTCACGGCACAAAGCGATGACATGTTCAAATTGTTGCTTGGTATCTTTCATCTTCTTCCAAATAGTGCGCAAAGGTAACAATAATTAAGTAAAAACAGAAAGAGGGCACTCTAAATTATATTAAAGTGCCCTCTCCTAAAGATATTGTATTACTGTTTTATAAGCTATATTTTTTATGAACAACGCAAAACCTGTCCGATACGCAAAGTAGTGGTCGGTTTGATACGGTTCAGTTTGCAAAGCGTGCTGACTGATACGCCACGCAATTTAGCAATGCGGGACAATGTATCGCCACTCTTCACCTTATGATAACGGATAGTACCGTCAGCCACTTGGGTATCATGAGAGCCTGCACGTTTCACACCTTTTGTTTTGCGGAACGTATAAGTATCGGCAACGATATCCTGTTTTGGAAAGTCAAACATATAAATCGGATTAATTGCAATTCCCAGGAAGCGGGTTTCGAAATGAAGATGCGAACCTGTAGAACGTCCGGTGTTACCACCCAACCCGATCGGTTCACCAGCTTTTACCAACTGATTTTCTTCAACCAACTGCTTAGACAAGTGTCCATATATAGTTTCCAATCCATTATCGTGACGAATGACTACATATTTACCGTACCCTCTGCGTTCATATTTCACAATACGTACCTTACCATCAAAAGCAGAAACAATCGTATCACCGATATTAACTTTTAAATCAAGGCCATTATGCATTCTTCTCCAACGCGGGCCAAAAGGCGAAGTTATTTTTGTACTCGGAGTCGGCATACGAAAACCCGTCAGGTCAATTGTATATGTTTCCGGAATAATCGCATTTCCATAAGAATGCGCATATTGATTATTCCAATTCGGATAAAGACTTAAAGCGGGATATTCGGATTGTTCGGCACGGATTTGCTTCTGCAATGCCAAAGAATCTACTGATTTTAATTTTTTGTCTATCGGTGCCTGGCGGGCAATCAGGTCTTGTGAGAAAGAGCTCAAGCTGACCATAGCCGCAACAGCGACCAATCCTGTTTTAATAATGCAATTGAAATTCATTCCTTTTTTATCAATTCTATTTAATATTCGTCATTTGCATACAGGTAGTTAAATGTCGCCTGCTTGTAATCGAATATTTCTTCCGGTTTAAAAAATCTCTTTAATTCAATAGCCGCAGTCTCCGGAGAATCAGAAGCATGAACTATATTTTCCTGAAAGCTCATGCTGTAATCCCCACGAATGGTACCCGGGGCAGCCAGACGTCCATTAGTTGGTCCCGCCAACGTACGGACTGTTTGAATAGCATCCACACCTTCGAAACAACAAACAATGACAGGAGCTGTCATCATCGAATCTTTCACACGCTGAAAGAAGGATTTGCCGCTAAGGTGGGCATAATGTTCGCTCAACAATTCATCAGTCAGTTGCATCATCTTCATGCCAGCCAACCGTAATCCTTTACGCTCAAAGCGATGAGTAATCTCACCAACCAATCCCCGTTGAAGGGTACACGGTTTTAAAATGACCAGCGTTTTTTCAAGCATAATACTCGACTTTGCAAATGGTTAAACAATACATTTACTAAAAAAATTCTTCCAAAGATAGTGTTTTCCTACGAAATGGCAAGGAAGTTATTAACTATTTTTCAGAAGCTTAGAACGAAAAGGAAGAGGAATCAGGTCGTTAAACTCCTATAAATAGGGAGAATAGAGCCGAAATATGTTTTGCAACACATTTACGCAAATAAACTGCATGTTTAACCGTTTTTCAGCTTATGGCAGCCCAGTTAACATTCGTTTTCCGTAAGGCTTTAAGCTGTCGCCATAAGATTTCGTTCTCCGGACTTTGTGCTGCAGGGTCTTGTTCTACAATACTTTCAGCTATAGCACGAACGTATTGCAACAGTTGACCGTCGCGGACAATATCCGCGATCTTCAAATCGAAAGCGATACCGCTTTGCTGTGTACCTTCAAGATCACCGGGACCACGCAGTTTCAAATCGGCCTCCGCTATTTCAAAACCATCATTGGTGCGCACCATGATTTCCAATCGTTTCCGGGTATCCTCCGTCAACTTGTAATTCGTCACCAGAATACAATAAGACTGTTCTGCTCCACGCCCTACCCGACCGCGCAACTGATGTAACTGTGATAACCCGAAACGTTCTGCATTTTCAATAATCATAACCGAAGCATTCGGAACGTTCACTCCCACTTCAATGACGGTGGTAGCTACCATGATCTGCGCTTTCCCCGAGACAAAAAGCTGCATTTGCTCATCTTTCTCGGCTGGTTTCATTTTACCATGCACTTTACAAACCGTACACTTCGGAAACTCTTCCAGAATATGCTGATACCCTTCTTCAAGATTCTTCAAATCAATTTTTTCGCTCTCTTTAATCAGCGGATAGACAATATAAACCTGGCGTCCTTCGTCGATCTGCTTACGTACCGAACGATACATGCTTTCCCGGCGATTGTCGAATTGATGGATGGTAGTAATCGGTTTTCTTCCGGGTGGAAGTTCATCGATAACAGACACGTCCAAGTCACCGTACAAAGTCATCGCCAACGTACGGGGAATGGGAGTGGCAGTCATTACAAGCACATGCGGAGGTTGAACATTCTTACTCCAAAGACGGGCACGTTGAGCCACGCCAAAACGATGTTGTTCGTCAATCACAACGAAGCCTAAAGAAGAGAAATTGACAGTATCTTCAACAACAGCATGTGTTCCTATTAATATCTGCACATCTCCTGTCAGCAATCCGGCCAGAATTGCTTCTCTCCTTTTTCCTTTAATAGAACCTGTCAGTAGCTCAACACGAATATCCATGCCAAAAAGCAGTTCCTTAATGGTTTCGTAGTGCTGGTTTGCCAGGATTTCGGTAGGTGCCATCATACAAGCCTGATAGCCATTATCCAATGCCAGCAACATACTCATCAAGGCAACCAGTGTTTTTCCACTTCCTACATCTCCCTGCAAAAGGCGATTCATCTGTCTGCCACTGCCGACATCGTTCCGTATCTCTTTCAACACCCGTTTCTGCGCACCCGTCAGTTGGAAAGGAAGATTCTTTGTATAAAATGTATTGAACACATCTCCCACTTTTTCAAAGATGTATCCACGATACCTTTTCTGCCTGTCTTTGGCATATCGGAGAATGTTTAACTGAACATAAAACAGTTCTTCAAATTTAAGACGGTATTGTGCCCGACGGAGGACGTCAGGATTGGTTGGGAAGTGGATATTCCGGAGCGCTTCCGTCAAAGGCATCAAATGATGCTCCGCCAGCAACTTGGGAGAAAGTGTTTCAGGTAGAGGCTCCTGTATCTGCTGAATCACCGTTGCCATCATCTTCTCAATCGCGTGAGAGTTGAGGAAACTGCGTTTCATCTTCTCCGTCGTACTATAATAAGGTTGCAGCCCCACCGAGGAAAGTTTCAAATCATCCGGTTTGTCTACATCAGGATGCGCCACATTGATACGTCCGTTGAAAACAGTAGGTTTGCCGAAAATAATATATTCCTCGTGAAGTTTATACTTTCCCAAGATGTACTTTATACCTTGAAACCACACCAAATCCACGACTCCTGTACCATCCGAAAAATGCGCTGTCAGACGGCGCTGCCGTCCTTCACCAATGGTCTCGAAACCGAGGATTTCTCCTTTCAACTGGATATACGGCATATTGCCATCTATTTCATGAATGTAATAGATGCGGCTCCGGTCAATATATTTATAAGGGAAATAATAAATTAAATCGTGCAAGGAATAGATTTCCAACTCCTTATTTAATACAGCGGCTTTTTGAGGGCCTACACCGGAGATAAATTTTATGTCGCGTGTGGCTAAATCGAACATTTATAAAAGAGCACTCCCTACTTTTAAATCGAAAGGAGTTGTTATTTTTATATTTTCACGGTTGCCTTCTGCCAGATAAACGGGCATTCCCATCGCTTCCACAACGGAAGCATCATCTGTAAAGAAGGGGGTAAATTCCTGGGCATAGGCTTGTTGCAGCAACCCTACATCAAACACTTGCGGCGTTTGCACCAGTTTATAATCAGTCCGGCTGACTGTTTCACTTCCGGCATCTGTCAAATGGCGAAGCGTCTCTACTACATCCACCACAGGAATCACTGCTTTTTGCACCTCTGCCAACTCATAACAACGGCGAATCACTTCTACTGATACAAACGGGCGTACTCCATCATGCACTCCCACCAATCCCGGCTCTTGCACCAGTGCCAGCCCGCTCTTTACGGAATGGAAACGTGTTTCACCTCCTTCTGCAAGGACATGTTTTACCGTAAAATGATGTTCATCGCAAAGTTGCTTCCAGAAACTTTGTTGCTCCTGCGGAAGCACCAATATGATTTGAAGTGCCTCGTCATATTTCCTGAAGACTTCCAGGGTATGCATCAACACAGGTTTATCACCCATGGGAAGGAATTGTTTGGGAAGATCACTTCCCATTCGCAAGCCCTTTCCACCGGCGACAATGATTACATATTTCTTCATGGACGGTTTAGCGTTTAACGCACATCGCTTCTACCAGTTCGTCTACTTTTTCTTTACCTACCAACAGGTCAACGATTGTCAAGGCAAATTCCATAGCAGCACCTGGTCCCATACCCGTAATGATGTTTCCATCACGTACGACATGTGCATTTACACATTCGGCACCATCCAGATATTGTTCGAAACTCGGATAACAGGTAGCCTTCTTTCCTTTCAGCAGTCCCAGTTTACCCAACACCATCGGAGCAGCACAAATGGCAGCAATAGGTTTACCTTTTGCAGCAAAATCAAGGATCAATTTGCGCAATCCTTCGTGCTTGTCAAGTGTAGCAGCTCCCGGCATTCCTCCCGGCAACAACAAAAGTTCAGCATCAAAGAAATCACAATTCTCGAAATTGATATCGCAAAGAACGGATACATCATGTGCTCCTACTACAATTTCATCCGGTGTAACGGATACGATTTCTACATTCAGTCCGGCACGTCTCAACGTGTCAATAGCAGTAAAGGCTTCAATTTCTTCAAAACCATCTGCAAAAAAAGCGTATACAGTTCCCATAATGCTTAATATATTTGGTTAATGATACTATCTCAAGTTAAAATAATAGGTGATTGTCCCTGTCTGGTTATTCACTCCATCGATCGTATTAAAACGGGCTTTCTTAGCTGCATCCTCCGCTGCCTTACGTAAAGCAGAATTTACAGTGTTCGTTTGAGGGCTAATGCTGGTCGACACTACTTGTCCTGCGGGATTCACAGTGATATTCACCACTACACGTCCTTCTTCCTGCACGTTATATGCAGGCTTCGGCAAACTACCCGTACCTAAAGAACGTCCGCCAAGGTCAAATGTTCCATAACCACCAGTTCCGGTCTTCGCTCCGGTAGAAGAGTTACCCTCCTTGCTACCTTCGGTTCCCGTGCCACTAGCCGCTGTTCCTTTATTTCCTGTCATTTGCGCTCCTTTTCCAAACGCACCGGACACCCTCTTTCTGGCAGCTTCTTCGGCAGCCTTACGTTCACGTTCCGCTTTTTCTTCTGCCAGTCGTTTCGCTTCTGCAGCTTTTTCCGCTTCCGTTTTTTCCGGCTTCTTCACCGGTTCTTTCGGCTTGACCACCTCTTTAGGTTTCACCGTCTCTTTTTTCGGTTCTTCCGTCTTAGGCTTCAAAGTGACCGTTTCCTCTTCAGTCTGTGTCAGTAAATCCTGTTCAGAAGGGAGTTGCGGTTCTGTTTCCGCAGGCGGTGCTGCCGCATCTTCATCCATAATATCCACATCTACCAGAGAAGGATCATCAAAGCCGCTCGCTGTATCCACATTCCCCATCATCACAGGCACTCCGTCTGCATCTTCATCCGGTTGGGGGACAGTAAAGCTCACCAGAATCAAAAGAGCAATCACTGCCACATGCACCAACAGTGCACCGAGCGCTCCTATGTATTCACCCTTTTTTCTTCTGTCCATTGTTTCTTATTTATTTTCAGGCGGGCGGGTAGCCAGCACCATCTTAAAATGATTCTCGTTTGCAATGTTCAATACCCTTACGATCTCACGATAAGGTACCGATTCATCTGCATACAATGCCACATACATTTCCGGTTCCTTCTCTGCACAACTCTGCAAAAATGAAGTCAGATCGTTCAGCGCCACCGGCTGCTCTTTTTCATTGCCGAAAGCGGCATAGAAATTCAAGTCCTTATCGATAACCACTCTTGTCAGCGGCTTGGCCGAAGTCTGCTGCTTGCCTTGAGGCAACAATACCTTTATGGCATTGGGCGACACCACCGTAGAGGTTATCATAAAGAATATCAGCAACAGGAAGATGACGTCCGTCATGGAGGCCATGCTGAAATTGGGCGATACTCTATTTCTTCTTTTTAATCCCATCTGCCAATTATTTTGCAGGCTCGTTCAACAGGTCCATGAACTCCATTGTACGAGATTCCATTTTATTTACCACACGGTCTACCAGCATCACCAGATAATTATAGGCAAACATAGCGATGATACCGACAATCAGACCACCGACCGTTGTAATCATAGCTTCATAGATACCTCCCGAAAGCAAAGTGATATCAATGTTTCCACTTCCGGCATTCGCCATTTCGTAGAATGCGCGTACCATACCGGTCACCGTACCGAGAAATCCGAGCATTGGAGCACCTCCGGAAATAGTTGCCATCACAGTCAGTCCTTTTTCCAACTTTGCAACTTCAATGTTACCCACATTCTCAATAGCTACCTGCACATCGTTAATAGGACGTCCCAGACGGCTGATTCCTTTTTCTATCATACGTGCCGAAGGGGTATTCATCGTACGGCAATAGTTAATAGCCGCTTTGATCTCTCCACTATGAATATAGTCTTTAATCCGTTCCATAAACATAGGGTCCTCTTTTCCTGCTTTGCGAATCATGTAGTTACGTTCAAACAGGATATAGAAACAGATAACCGACAGTACGCCCAATACAATCATAATCCATCCACCCTTGACAGCCATATCAAGCATGTTCATTTCTGGAGCGTTTACCTCCGTCAGCACGGGGTTGGCAGTAGCCAGTGAGTCGGCCATATTCATAGCCCCTTGGGCTAACAAGATCATTGCATTCATGAGCGTAAACAGTTTTTATATTCCTGAATGGTACGTTCGAGTCCCAGATACAGTGCATCGCTAATCAACGCATGTCCGATAGACACTTCATCCACCCAAGGAATGTTTTTATAGAAATAATTTAAATTCACCAGACTTAAATCATGACCGGCGTTCAATCCGATACCCAGTTTACGGGCAGTCTTTGCAGCTTCGATAAAAGGAGCGATAGCTGCTTCCGGATTCTTCGGATAGTCCGTCGCATAAGGTTCAGTATACAGTTCGACGCGATCCGCCCCTGCTTTTGCTGCATATTCCACCATTTCAGGATCGGCTGCCACAAAAACGGAAGTACGAATGCCGGCACTGTTAAACTGATCGAGAACTTCCGTCAGGAATTCCTGATTTGCTTTCGTATCCCAACCGGAATTGGAGGTGATCTGTGAAGGATCATCGGGAACTAGAGTAACCTGATGAGGTTTTACTTTCAACACCAAGTCAATAAATTCCGGAGACGGATAACCTTCAATATTAAATTCAGTCCGCAACAGAGGACGCAAGTCATATACATCAGAACGACGAATGTGACGCTCGTCAGGACGGGGATGAACGGTGATACCATCAGCCCCAAAAGATTCACAATCAAGCGCTACCTTTACTACATCGGGCACATTTCCCCCGCGAGCATTTCTTAGTGTAGCAATCTTGTTTATGTTTACACTTAATTTAGTCATAGTTCTACGTTATATTTGCCGCAAAAATACAAATATTATTATTAGTTGCCTAATAATACGAAACGCATTCTCTACTCTTTTTTGGTTATTTAAAGTAGAAATCCAAGAAAAAATGCCAAATTTGCATCCTGAACTAATGATGTTGCTTATGAAATTTGCCATTTTTGGAAATACTTATCAGGCTAAAAAGTCTTCTCATGCTGTCACCTTGTTTAAACTTTTAAAGAAACAAGGAGCAGAGATTGGTATGTGCAGGGAATTTTATCAATTCCTAGTTTCTGAAAATATGGATATTGAAGCAGATCAATTATTTGATGGTGATGATTTTACTGCCGATATGGTAATCAGCATCGGAGGCGACGGAACGTTTCTGAAAGCTGCCCGCCGCGTAGGAAGAAAAGGGATCCCTATTTTGGGAATTAACACAGGACGTTTAGGATTTCTGGCAGATATTTCACCGGAAGAAATGGAGGAAACATTTGATGAAATCCAAAACGGCAGATATAGTGTGGAGGAACGGAGCGTACTTCAGTTAATCTGCAACGACAAACATCTCCAAGATTCTCCTTATGCCCTCAACGAAATAGCTATTCTCAAACGGGACAGCTCCTCAATGATCAGTATCCGGACAGCAATTAATGGCGCGTATCTGAATACTTATCAAGCTGACGGATTAGTAATTGCCACTCCAACAGGTTCCACAGCCTACTCTTTGAGTGTAGGAGGCCCGATCATCGTTCCTCATTCCAACACTATTGCCATCACTCCGGTGGCTCCACATAGTCTCAACGTCCGCCCTATCGTTATTCGGGATGATTGGGAGATTACATTAGATGTAGAAAGCAGAAGTCACAACTTCCTCGTCGCCATTGACGGGAGGAGCGAAACTTGCAAAGAAACGACTCAACTAACCATTCGCCGGGCAGATTACAGCGTAAAGGTAGTGAAACGTTTTAATCACATTTTTTTTGATACACTCCGCAGCAAGATGATGTGGGGAGCTGACGGAAGACGGTAAGCAGTCCACATTATGCAACCGTTATTCCTCATCACCCGATTCAACTATACGGTACTTAAAAATAGAACTTCTAAAAAAAGGGACATTCAAGCTGTTGGGAATGCAACAAATTGGGTATAGATTCCAACTAAAGAGAAAAGGGGCCGGGATTTACTATCTTCAGAAATCAGATTAACATTATTTTCCCCTATATTTACTCAATAAGATTAAAATATACTGATTACACTTGCAAATCATTCTTTTATAGACAACAGTCATTCATTTTATCAGTTTCTCCTTACCTTTATTTACATACAAACTAGAGAAAAAAATAGCTTCCAATCATTCCTATATGAGTTCCTCGCCGAGAAATGAGATGTCCCTCACCGAGGAACTTATCCTTCCTCGGTGAGGGACATCTCGTTGGTTTTAATCCAACGAAGGCTTCCATGATTAAAAAGCCGCATATTGTCTGCAAATTCATGCTACGCTCGCCCTATTTTCTGTATATTATTGCAATTATTTATGCAGTTCTTTCCCCAGTTCATCCATAAAAGAACAACTGTTGCCCGAAGAAATATTAAAAACAGACCATCGGGTTAGCTAATATAGAAGAAAATAGAATATCGGTAGAGAAAAAGAATACCCCGATATTAATCTAACATAAAGGTCTGCGAACCAATCAGATTACCACCTTCGAAGATATCAACACGGTAGTTTCCGGCATACAAGAATTCTTCTACATCCCAAAACACATTGATATTCTGTTCTTCTCCGTTATATTCAATATACTTCTTAATTGAATAAACCAATGTACGGTTTTCATAAGGGAAAGTATTGGATGCACTCTTGGTCAGTACATCATTATCGGGTTTGGTTATACGTACATAGATGGTACGTTCACCGTTTTCGGCGGTTATATTCTTCACGACCGTGAAACTGATGGCTAACTTCACCACGTCTTTCACTTTCTTCGCCACTTTACCACGTTTATTGCGTGGTTCGATACGAATATTAGTTGCATCGAGTTGTGCGGCTAGCGTCACCTTCTTATTCAGATTCTTCTTTTCTTCAGAAAGGTTATCGATCTGTCGTGAAGCCTGATTATACTTTTGAGTCACTTCAGCTATGACCTGTTTCTGCTGTGCAGTCAGTTTATTCAGAGAGTCGATCTGATTAATATACCCAATCATTACCTTACGCAAAGTAGCCAACTCATTCTTTAAACGACGGATCTCTGTAGCATTCGTGCTCTTCACTGTACGAAGTTCTTCCAAGAGACGTTGAGTTTTCAATTGTTCCTGTTCCAGTAATTGAGATAAAGAGTCATTAGAAATCGTCATCTTTAACTCATCATATTGTTGTGCAAAACGGGTATATTCGTTTTCCAGATCTTCCTTATCTAATTGGAATTCCTGCACTAACTCCCGGTTAGCTTGTTTTTCGGTAAACAATAAATAAGTAATACCAATAATAGCTATCACCAAGATAGCCACGGCCGCAATAAGAAGGCTTTTTTTACTCATAGTTTCAGTTGTGAATTGATAACGTGCGCAAAAGTAATCATTTCGCAACAGAAGTCAAGTATAAAAAGTGAGAGTTTTTGAAAAACTCCCGACTAATCTATGCAATTTTAATTTATTAACCAGTCAACCAGGCCGAACCGACAGACGCAAAGTACCCCGACTGATTCTCCTTTATGATCCTAAGCGGCCACTGGCATTACCTGATCGGAGCAGCCTTATTTGCGACTTTTACCTCGTTTGCGTACTGGTTTTGAAGCAAATGACACTTTAGCAAACCAGTATTGAAATTATTTTTTAGTGAAGCGGTAGCCCGAGAAATAATATAGAATTTACCTAACGTACAAACGTACGTTATCTACCGTGTGAATGTCCGTTACCCACCGGGCGAGCATCAACAACCTACCAGACAAAAGTCGGTCATCTGCCGGACGAACAGTTCATGAGGGACACGGGAACAGAAACGGCACCGACGAAGTGATCCGAACCGACAACGGCAGCAACCAAAGCCATCTTCTCTGCCCTGTATTATTGCTGTTGTTTATAACAGAAATAATACTTTTACTTACTCTTCTTTACTTTACTCTTCTCTACTCTACTGGTTTTCATTGGGTTTTTCCCCTTTACTGGCGGGCGTTTCAGCGCTTTGTAACCCCCTCTCCAAACACCCTCGTTTTTGCATCGTTTTCGTTGTTTATTCTCCGCTTCTCTTCCACGCTTGCCAACGGCTTGTTCGACCACTTTTTTTTCATGATAGCTATCCATTCCGGAGAACTTAGACCTTTAACTAAAATTATTACGGAAAAATTTCTTTAATCAGGATTATCGTTGTAATTTTGTCGCGCTAAAAGATAAAACAAATTATCAACTTTTTAAATATATAGTATTATGTCAAAAGTAACCGTAGTAGGCGCAGGTAACGTAGGTGCTACATGTGCAAATGTACTTGCTTTTAATGAAGTAGCAGACGAAGTAGTAATGCTGGACGTTAAAGAAGGCGTTTCAGAAGGTAAAGCAATGGATATGATGCAGACAGCTCAATTGTTGGGTTTCGACACTACATTGGTAGGCTGCACGAACGACTATGCTCAAACTGCTAACTCTGACGTTGTTGTGATTACTTCAGGTATTCCTCGTAAACCGGGTATGACTCGTGAAGAACTGATCGGTGTGAACGCTGGTATCGTTAAATCGGTAGCAGAAAACCTGTTGAAATATTCTCCTAACGCTATCATCGTTGTTATCTCCAACCCAATGGATACAATGACTTATTTGGCATTGAAAGCTCTGGGCTTGCCGAAAAACCGTGTTATCGGTATGGGTGGTGCTCTGGATAGCTCTCGTTTCAAATATTTCTTGTCTCAAGCTATCGGTTGCAACGCTAACGAAGTAGAAGGTATGGTTATCGGTGGTCACGGTGATACTACGATGATTCCTTTGACTCGTTTCGCTACTTACAAAGGTATGCCTGTAGCTAATTTCATCTCTGCAGAGAAATTGGAAGAAGTTGCTGCTGCTACTATGGTAGGTGGTGCTACGCTGACTAAATTGCTAGGTACTTCTGCATGGTATGCACCGGGTGCAGCAGGAGCATTCGTAGTTGAATCTATCCTTCACGACCAAAAGAAGATGGTTCCTTGTTCTGTATTATTGGAAGGTGAATACGGCGAATCAGATCTTTGCATCGGTGTTCCTGTAATCCTTGGCAAGAATGGTATCGAAAAGATCGTTGAACTGAACCTGAACGAAGACGAAAAAGCTAAGTTCGCAGCTAGCGCAAAAGCTGTTCACGGAACTAACGCTGCTTTGAAAGAAGTAGGTGCTCTGTAATTAAAATCCCCTTACTTTATATATCAAGAAAGGCTGTTCCTCGCCATGAGGAATAGCCTTCTTTCTTTTCAACAGAATCCATCCCCACTATATTTCTAAAAAAAGCTAATTCGTTTTGAGTTCTCACAGAAAGCACATACATTTGCATCGTTGTTTATGCAATTATTGTTTAAGTAAACAAGTACAAAAAAACAGACTACTTTAATAAACAAATTGCATAAGAACAGGGTTATTTAAAATAGAAGTACCACCTTATTAATATGCAAGATGCGATGAAAAAAGTTTTTCTTCTGACATTTCTGTTAAGTTTCACTTTTACAGTAAAAGCGCAGAGCTTTCTAAGTCTGGATAGTTGCCGCGCATTAGCTCTTGCCAACAACAAAGATTTGTTGATAAGCAATGAAAAAATAAGTGCGGCTCATTATCAACGGAAAGCTGCATTTACAAATTATTTGCCTAATTTCTCGGCAACGGGAGCTTACATGAGGAACCAGAAAGAGTTTTCATTATTAAACAATGACCAGAAAGCCGCGCTTTCAGGGTTAGGAACGAATCTGGCTGGCCCCATCCAACAAGCTGCAACCGAGATTGCAACAGCACATCCTGACTTGGCACCACTTATTTCTTCCTTAAGTGGAAAATTAGGAGCGGTGCTGCCCGCCCTCGATCAAGCGGGAAACTCTTTAGTGGATGCACTCCGTACAGACACCCGAAATGTCTATGCAGGTGCCATTACATTGACACAACCTTTATACATGGGCGGGAAAATCCGGGCGTACAACAAAATAACAAAGTATGCCGAAGAGTTGGCTCAAGAACAACATCACGGCGGTATGCAGGAAGTAATCATGAGTACGGACCAAGCCTATTGGCAAGTCATTTCACTGGTTAATAAGAAGAAGTTGGCGGAAGGTTATCTAAAGCTTCTGCAACAGCTGGACAGCGATGTAGAGAAAATGATTAATGAAGGAGTAGCCACCAAAGCGGATGGTTTGTCTGTACGCGTCAAGGTAAATGAAGCCGAAATGACACTGACTAAAGTGGAAGACGGATTGAGTCTTGCGCGAATGTTGCTGTGTCAACTATGTGGTATTGATCTTAGTTCTCCCATCACACTGGCAGACGAAAATATGGAAGACATTCCATTACTGACAACGGACCCTCATTTCGATCTATCCACCGCTTATGAGAATCGTCCGGAGATACGTAGCCTCGAATTGGCAACGCAGATTTATAAACAGAAAGTAAATGTAACCCGTGCGGAGCATCTTCCATCCATCGCATTGATGGGGAATTATATGGTAACCAATCCCTCTGTTTTCAACAGCTTTGAAAACAAGTTCAAAGGTATGTGGAATGTGGGAGTTATGGTACAGATACCTATATGGCACTGGGGAGAAGGTATTTATAAAACCAGAGCGGCAAAAGCCGAAGCTCGTATTGCACAGTACCAACTTCAGGATGCTCGTGAAAAAATAGAGTTGCAGGTCAATCAGGCTGCATTCAAGGTAAAAGAAGCTGGTAAGAAACTGGTAATGTCTTCTAAAAACATGGAAAAAGCGGAAGAAAATCTACGCTATGCAACACTTGGTTTTAAAGAAGGAGTGATTGCCACCAGCAATGTTCTTGAAGCACAAACAGCATGGTTGTCTGCTCATTCAGAAAAGATTGACGCGCAAATAGATGTGAAGCTGACGGAAATCTATCTGAAGAAGTCTTTGGGAACGCTGAAATAAATAAGATTCGGAAAAATAAAGTTAAGAACCCAATCAGAAACAACCCAATCTCTAACCAACTCACAATCTATAAATCACAATCCATAAATCATAATTCATAAATCATATGGCACCTATAAAATCACAAAACAGCAATATGCTTCTTGCATTCCTTACTCTGTTGGGAGTTATTGCAATCGTTGCAGTCGTTGGTTTCTTCATGCTCCGCAAAGGTCCTGAAATTATACAGGGACAGGCTGAAGTTACCGAATATCGCGTTTCAAGTAAAGTTCCGGGACGTATACTGGAATTTCGCGTGAAAGAAGGCCAAAGTGTCAATGCCGGAGATACGCTGGCCATTTTGGAAGCTCCTGACGTGGTAGCAAAAATGGAACAGGCACGTGCTGCTGAAGCTGCCGCACAGGCACAAAACGCAAAAGCAATCAAAGGCGCGCGTGAGGAACAAATCCAGGCGGCTTATGAAATGTGGCAAAAAGCCCAGGCAGGCGTTACCATTGCCGAGAAATCATATCAACGCATCAAGAATCTCTACGAACAGGGAGTGATGCCTGCACAGAAACTGGATGAAGTGACTGCGCAACGGGACGCAAGTATTGCAACAGAGAAAGCTGCCAAAGCACAATATACCATGGCGAAGAATGGAGCGGAACGTGAAGATAAGATGGCTGCGGAAGCTTTGGTAAACCGGGCGAAAGGAGCTGTTGCCGAAGTTGAATCGTATATTAAGGAGACTTATCTCATTGCTCCGGCTGCCGGGGAAGTTTCTGAAATATTCCCGAAGGTAGGCGAATTGGTTGGTACCGGTGCTCCTATCATGAATATCGCTGAACTCAACGATATGTGGGTAACATTCAATGTACGCGAAGATTTGCTCAAGAACCTGACGATGGGGTCGGAGTTCGAAGCTATCATTCCTGCTCTGGATAATAAAAAGATCCAGCTCAAAGTATATTATCTGAAAGACCTAGGCACTTATGCTGCCTGGAAAGCAACCAAAACGACCGGACAATTTGATCTGAAAACATTCGAGGTGAAAGCTTTTCCGGTAGAGAAAGTGGAAAATCTCCGTCCGGGTATGTCTGTTATCATTGACAAGTAACCATGAAAGAGAGAGAAAAGAAATATATAGCTTTGTGGCAGGTTATGCAAAGAGAGTGCCGGCGATTGGTATCACGCCCGCTCTATCTCTTCTGTATGGTCATTGCCCCGCTGTTTTGTTATATATTCTTCACCACTTTAATGGATTCGGGGCTTCCCAAGGATCTTCCTGCGGGAGTGGTGGACATGGATGATTCGTCTACTTCCCGTAATATTGTCCGCAATCTGGATGCTTTTTCGCAGACAGGGGTTGTAGCTCATTACAGCAATGTAACAGATGCGCGTATTGCCATGCAGGAGGGAAAAATCTACGGGTTCTTCTATCTCCCCAAGGGTTTATCGGCAGAGGCACAAAGCCAACGGCAGCCAACGATCTCTTTCTATACCAATTACTCATACCTGATTGCAGGCTCTCTATTGTTCAGGGATATGAAAATGATGGGAGAACTCACCTCCGGAGCTGCAGCCCGGACGATGCTGTATGCCAAAGGTGCGACAGAGGATCAGGCTATGGCTTATCTGCAACCGATCGTAATTGATACACACCCACTAAATAATCCGTGGCTGAACTATTCAGTATACTTATGTAATACACTGATACCGGGAGTACTCATGCTATTAATATTTATGGTTACCGTTTATTCAATCGGTGTGGAAATCAAGGATCGCACTGCCCGCGAATGGCTACGAATGAGTAACAACTCCATTTACATTGCATTGGCAGGAAAACTGCTTCCCCACACAATAGTCTTTTTCATTATGGGTATATTTTATAATGTATACCTGTATGGATTTCTGCATTTTCCTTGCAATAGCGGCATATTCCCGATGATATTCGCCACACTGTGTCTCGTACTAGCATCTCAATGTTGTGGTATTGTTATGATAGGAACTCTGCCGACTCTACGACTCGGATTAAGTTTTGCTTCCCTGTGGGGAGTCATATCGTTCTCCATTTCCGGTTTTTCATTCCCGGTCATGGCTATGCATCCTGTTCTACAGGCTTTGAGTAATCTATTCCCGTTGCGGCATTATTTCCTGATTTACGTCGATCAAGCACTCAACGGATATAGTATGGCTTACTCATGGACCAACTATATGGCACTATTAATATTTATGATGCTCCCCTTCTTGGTGGTTCATCGCCTGAAGGAAGCATTGGTTTACTATAAATATATACCCTAAATGAAAGATATAAAATTAAAAGACAAGATAGCCCAAGGCATCAATGACCTGTTTTATATCTGGAAGCGGGAGTTTCAGACAACTTTCCGCGACCAGGGGGTGCTGATATTTTTCATACTCGTCCCATTAGGTTATCCGTTGTTGTATAGTTTCATTTATGACAACGAAGTAGTGCGTGAAGTTCCTGCCGTTGTTGTAGACGATTCACATTCATCTCTTAGTCGTGAATATCTCCGTAAGGTAGATGCCACACCCGATATTCAAATCGTCTCTTACTGTGCTGATATGGAAGAAGCCAAACAAATGCTAAAGAACCGGCGTGCGTATGGTATCATTTATATCCCTTCGGATTTCAGCGACAATATTGCCAAAGGAAAACAGACACAAGTCAGTATCTATTGCGACATGAGCGGATTGTTATACTATAAATCGATGCTTCTTGCCAACACTGCCGTTTCTCTGGATATGAACAGGGATATCAAAATTGCACGTAGCGGAAACACGACCGACCGTCAGGATGAAATCACTGCTTATCCGATAGAATATGAAGAAATCTCCATCTTCAACCCCACTGCCGGGTTCGCCGCTTTCCTGATTCCTGCTGTATTGGTATTGATTATCCAACAGACATTATTGCTCGGCATCGGTCTCGCTGCAGGAACTGCTCGTGAGAACAACAGATTTAAGGATCTTGTACCTATTAATCGTCACTATAACGGGACGTTACGAATTGTATTAGGAAAAGGATTGAGTTATTTCCTAGTTTATATATTGGTAGCTTTCTACGTACTTTATGTCGTTCCAAGATTGTTTAGCCTCAACCAAATTGGGCAACCCAGTTCATTAATATTATTCGTTGTCCCCTATCTTGCGGCTTGTATCTTCTTTGCGATGACAGCTTCTATTGCCATTCGCAATCGGGAAACGTGTATGCTGATTTTTGTATTCACATCAGTCCCCCTGTTATTTATTTCAGGAATTTCCTGGCCGGGAGCAGCTATTCCTCCGTTTTGGAAGTATGTATCCTACATCTTCCCCTCAACGTTTGGAATTAACGGCTTTGTAAAAATCAACAATATGGGAGCCACTCTTAGTGAAGTAGCTTTTGAATATAAGGCTTTGTGGTTGCAAGCCGGCATTTATTTCCTGACCACCTGTTGGGTATACCGCTGGCAAATACTGATGAGTCGCAAACATGCAATAGAGAGATACAAAGAATTAAAAGAGAAAGCAAACTTATCCAAGCAGATAAGTGATTAATGAGTAAGAATTACAAGAGAGAGAATTAACGGTGTATCCTTTCAATGGGATATGCCGTTTTTCTTTTTATTAATAAGGATATAAAAAAATCCCCCGTTCCAAGAGAGTATAGAACGAGGGATTTTAGAGATATTATAAAGAGAGTATAATAAGTTTAGAACTTGTAACCTACGCCAATAGAGAAGTTCATGTTCTTCGGTGCACCGTCACCATCAGCCAATTTAGCCAAACCAAATTCTCCTGATAAGTCAATAAAGAATTTATTAATTTCATAAGCAACGCCTACACCGAGACCTGCATCAAATCTTTTTGCTCCAAATTGATCATCACCGTCACCAAAGAAATCAATTTTTTCATCACCAATTTTACACTTACCAGCAATACCAAATGCAAAATAAGGACCAGCTTTCACTACAATATTCTGGTTATCAGCAATTGCAAATCTTGCAGCAGCCAATACCGGAATCTCCAAATACATTGGATTCATTTTCACTTCATCCTGTTTAGCACCTTTTTGAGTGAACATCAACGAAGGTTGAATAGACCACATATCAGAGAACTGATATTCCATGCCAACGCCTACATTGAATCCAATCCTCATGTCAGTATCCATATCCCCAGTAAAGTTACTCATGTTCATACCAACTTTGGCATTCCAAGAAATCTGAGAATAAGAAACGATAGAAACAAGTGCAAATAGCACAAAAATCAAACCTTTTTTCATATCATTCATTTTTTAGTTTGCCTTCCTCTTCCCTTTGGTTGGCATTGTTAGTTAATAGTTCTGTTTGAAGTGTGGGGAATTATTCGCAACCGATTAAAGTATTGAAACACACCCTTCCGTATTTAACGTATGTTTTGTAGCCGCAAATATATTTCATTTATTTTATATAAAAAAATCCTTGATAGTCTATTTTTTGCATAAAGGTTATTAAAGAGTGACTATATAGAAAAAAATAATGTTCATCCGGTCTTTTTTTATGCTTAAATAATTTCCGAATAACAATGCAATTAAAATATTCTTGCAAGATTTATACATTTACAATTATTAACCGACTAGCTATTGCTCGTTTACGAAATATTCGTAGATTTGCGAAGTATTCGTAATTAAACAACATCTCCATGGAAAAGTTAACTATACAAGAAGAAGAAGTAATGATCTACATTTGGGAGTTACAATGCTGTTTCGTAAAAGACATTGTTGCAAAGTATACGCAACCGGCACCTCCTTATACCACAGTAGCATCTATCGTAAAGAACCTCGAGCGGAAAGGATATGTCACACCGAAACGTGTGGGTAATACCTACCAATATACTCCTGCCATTCGCGAAAATGAATATAAACGCCATTTTATGAGTGGCGTAGTTCGTAACTACTTTGAGAACTCTTACAAAGAAATGGTTTCTTTCTTTGCCAAAGACCAGAAAATTTCGACCGATGATCTCAAAGATATTATCGAACTCATTGAAAAAGGAAAAGAAAATTAATAGAAAACATTCATCACCATGACTCCGGAACTAGCTTATTTTCTAAAGATAAATGTAGCGATAGCTCTGTTCTATGCATTCTATCGGTTGTTTTTCCATAAAGACACCTTCTTCCATTGGCGTAGGATGGCTTTGCTATGTTTCTTTGTCATCTCCATGCTTTATCCTTTACTGAATATTCAGGGATGGATAAAAGCTCACGAACCAATGGTGGCAATGGCAGATCTTTATGCAACCATCATCCTTCCGGAGCAAGTAGTTACTCCTTTACAAGAGCCTGCAATGAACTGGCAAGAGTTTATCATGCAGCTCGCGAAAGTTATCTATTGGAGCGGAATGTTATTACTAGCCACACGTTTCTTTGTACAACTGGGCAGCATCATCCGGTTACACTTCCAATGCTCAAAAAGCAAGATACAAGGAGTACGTGTACATCTATTAAAGAAAGAAACCGGCCCTTTTTCTTTCTTCCACTGGATATTCATACACCCACAATCACATACGGAATCTGAAATCAGTGAAATTATTACTCATGAAGAGACCCACGCCCGTCAATACCATTCGGTAGACGTGCTTATCAGCGAGATAATGTGTATCTTTTGCTGGTTCAATCCATTTATCTGGCTGATGAAACGGGAAGTCAGAGGAAACCTCGAATACATGGCAGATCACCGTGTATTAGAGACGGGGCATGATAGTAAATCATACCAGTACCATTTGTTGGGACTGGCACATCACAAGGCTGCAGCAAATTTATCAAATAGTTTCAATGTTTTACCACTCAAAAATCGTATTAAAATGATGAATAAACGAAGAACGAAAGAAATAGGAAGGACAAAATATCTGATGTTTCTTCCCTTGGCTGCTATCTTAATGATTGTCAGTAACATCGAAATGGTAGCACGTACCACTGAAAAATTTGCCAAAGAAATGATGGGACAAGCAACAAAAGAAGTTGCCATGCAAGCTGAAACTACGGATATTCCGGAACTTCCTACAGAAGATATTCAAGGAACTACACTTCCACGGGATAAGCAAGAAAAGGAAATGGCGGAAACTCAAATCAAAAGTGTACCAGATTCCGTTGTCTTCCAGGTTGTAGAAGAAATGCCGGATTTTCCGGGAGGAGTACAGGCACTGATGGACTACTTATCGAAGAACGTCAGATATCCGGCTGAAGCACATGCAATCGGTGCACAAGGACGTGTGATTGTAAGCTTTACTGTCAAAAAGGACGGAAGCATAGCCGATACGAAAGTGGAGCGAAGTGTCAATCCGTATCTCGACAAGGAAGCCATGCGTGTAATTGCCGCCATGCCCAAATGGAAACCCGGCAAACAAAGGGGGGAAGCAGTGAACGTGAAATTTACAGTTCCTGTTGCTTTCCGGCTATCCGGTCCTGAACTTCCCAAAGCAGAAGAAGTAAAGCAGTCCGACATGGATGAAGTAGTGGTGGTGGGCTATGCTGCAAAAGATGATCCAACTCCAGAGGGAGGCAGTGTAAAAGGAGAAAATGAAGACGAAGTATTCACCATGGTAGAAGTAATGCCTAAATTTCCGGGAGGACAAGCCGGTCTGTTCCAATATCTGGCTAGAAGTATCAAATATCCCGTCATCGCTCAAAAAAGTAAGGAGCAAGGCAGAGTCATCATACAGATGGTTATTAGTAAAGACGGAAGTTTGTCGAATATCAAAGTCTTACGCAGTGTATCTCCGTCACTGGATGCAGAAGCCGTACGCGTAGTGGGTAATATGCCTAAATGGGAACCAGGAATGCAAAAAGGACAACCTGTTTCTGTCAAGTATACCATTCCTATCGTATTCAGGTTACAGTAATTTCTCTCTCCGGTGCCGCCCCCTTTCCTCATCGGTGAGGAACGGGGCGTTCATCGGTGGGAAACACCTTTCTCCCCGGAGCCGGATATATCCTTCTCCAGTACAAAAAAATCATTTCTTTTTTAGTTTTTTACAAGGATAGTTATAAAAAGATCCTTATATTTGTTCGTGTAATAAAACATTATTCACATGAAAAGATTCGTATGGATTATCGGTTTGATATTCTGCATAACCTGCACCATACAAGCCAAAGACAGAGTGATCGAGCGTCCTCCTTTTCTTGCATGGAGTTCCAATAGTATTGAGGTCGATAAAATTGTCATGAGTGATACAGTGACAACAGTGTATATAAAGGCTTTCTATCATCCTAAATATTGGATAAAAATAGCTACGGGCAGTTTCCTGAAAGACAACAATGGAATGCTTTATCCCATTCGAAGAGGAGTTGGAATCACATTAGATAAAGAGTTCTGGATGCCGGAATCAGGAGAAGCGGAATTCCAATTACAATTTCCTCCCATACCCGAAAATGTAACCAGTCTGGACTTCTCGGAAGGAGATTTTGACGGAGCATATAAGATATGGGGCATACAACTGGATAAGGACGCATTCTATAAACAGAAACTTCCCAAAGAAGCAGTCGTGCACAAAATAAATAAGAAAGCGATATTGCCGACTCCTAAGTTAGTCTATGGAACTGCCACCCTTAAAGGAAAAATACTGGACTATCAAAAAGAGATGATAAAGCAAGTGAAGATGCACATAGAAAGTCCTGCACTGAATATCCACAACGAACAGAATATCATAAAAATCAAGGAGGACGGCACTTTCCTGGCGGAAGTAAAGGTTGCATCTGTCACAAGCGTAGCATTGGAATTTCCTTTTGGTTGGATTGAATGTCTGATAGCTCCCAATGAAGAGACATCACTCATTATAAATACAAAGGAACTTTGCCGCAGACAAGCACATCTACAAAGAAAAGATAAAACGTATGGAGAGCCTGTATACTTCAATGGTTATCTGGCTAGCCTACAACAAGAATTAGCTTCAGTAGATATAGATATTGTATTAAAAAGCGTTTATTACATGGATATGTACAATGACATTGTCGGGAAAAGTGCAGATGAATATAAAGCTTATGTACTTGAGCGCCTTCCATCCGTTCGAAAAGAAATTGCGCAATCCCCATACAGCAATGCGTGCAAAGAGCTATTAAATATCCTGGTAGACCTGGATGCGACCGGCAAAATCGCCATGACGGAGAGAGAACTAAAATCAGCACATATTACCGTTAACAAACTGAATAGAGAGCAGGCTGATGATTATTTTTATAATACCCGCATCGATACTCCTAAAGGCTACTATGACATACTGAAGGAATTCAGTTCTATCAACACTCTTAAAGCTTTATACGGCAAATATTACGCGTCAACGATATATTTAATAAACTTTCTGCCGAATTCTTTAGATGTACTTAAAGAGACACTAAGAACGGGACAGGGACCTCTATTCGATAACATTAAATTTAATAAGCTATATCAATCCATTAAGGATTTTACCCCGTTAACAGCAGAACAGAATGTTGAATTAAAGACTTTTTCTTCCCCGGTATATGCAGAGATGCTTACTCAAGTTAACAAAGAGATAATAAAAAAGATAGAATTAAACAAAAGAAAGACAGGCTTCACTGTTAACGAGACTGGACAAGTCTCCAATGAAGATTTATTCCCATCCATTATCTCTAAATTCCGGGGACACACACTGTTAGTTGATTTTTGGGCAACATGGTGTGGCCCTTGTCGCACAGCTAATAAAGCCATCACTCCAATGAAAGAGGAATTAAAAGACAAGGATATTATCTACCTCTACATCACAGGCGAAACTTCCCCCAAAGGTACCTGGGAAAACATGATTACCGATATTCATGGTGAGCATTTCCGTGTGACAAATGAGCAATGGAGCTTTCTAATGTCCAACTTCAATATCCGAGGAGTTCCCACTTATTTTGTTGTTGATCCGGAGGGTAATATCACCTTCAAACAAACTGGATTTCCCGGAGTAGACACCATGAAAAAAGAACTCATGAAAGCTTTGAATAAATAATTCAAACGTAAAAAATAGATCAAGCAGAAATCGTTGTTGATATACGCCATAAATAAATGCAAGACTCCTGATTGATATAGAAAAAATAGTGACGGTATATGCTTAGGATAGTGACGGTATCGTTGTCATATACCGTCACTATTTATATTGGATAGCGTCACTATTTTGTAGAAGAGAATCCGCCAACAACGGATTCTATATGATCCTAATAAATAAACGAGCCTCCATAGTCTTTGAAAAGACTACAGAGGCTCGCTCTATATCCTATGGATAACTTACTGCAAAGCTATCCAACTCCAGATTCCATTTATTTATGCATTTCCACAATTTGAGTCGGAGCCATCTCAACATTCCGGCGATCTACCTGACGAACAACACTGGCAGCCAGGGATAAGAAAGCGCGTCCGGTCACGGAGTCTTCATCCAACGCAACGGGAGTACCATTATCTCCTCCTTCACAGATGCTTTGCACGATAGGAATCTGCCCCAACAAAGGAACATTCATTTCTTCAGCCAGTTTCTTGGCACCTTCTTTACCAAAGATATAGTATTTATTCTCGGGTAGTTCAGCGGGAGTAAACCAAGCCATATTCTCAACCAAACCGAGAATAGGTACATTTACCTTATCGTTGGTGAACATATTGATTCCCTTACGGGCATCTGCCAAAGCAACCGCTTGCGGAGTGCTGACAACAATCGCTCCTGTCATGGCTAATGTTTGAACAACCGTCAAATGAATGTCACTGGTTCCGGGAGGAAGGTCTATCAGGAAATAATCCAAATCTCCCCAGGCTGCATCAGCTATCAACTGTTTCAACGCATTACTTGCCATTCCGCCACGCCACAAAGTTGCCTGATCCGGATCGACAAAGAAACCGATAGACAATAATTTCACGCCATACTTCTCTACCGGAATAATCATGTCACGACCATCTATACGTTCAGCATAGGGGCGTGCATCCTCCACCTGAAACATCTTAGGCATGGAAGGACCGAAAATATCAGCATCGAGCAAACCAACCTTATAGCCTAATTTAGCCAAAGCAACTGCCAAGTTCGCAGACACCGTAGACTTACCTACTCCACCTTTACCGGAAGATATACCGACTATATTCTTCACTTGTGGAAGGAGCTTGCCAACTTCCGGACGAGCGGCTTGCTTACTCTCTGCTGTGATTGTTACCTGCACATCAGGAGAGACATACGTATGAATAGCTGTTTTCGCAGCTTTCAACATTGATTTCATAAACGGATCAGTCGGTTTCTCAAAGATCAATGAAAAGCTGACAGTCATACCATCAATACGGAGATTATCGGCAACCATCTCCGCTTCCACCAAATTCTTTCCCGTACCGGGATAACGCACCGTTGCCAATGCATCCAATATCAATTTAGGATAGAGAGTCATTTTATTTACTATTTGACGATTTACAATTTACTATTTAAAGTCACTGTTCAGGTGGCTGCCGGTTCACTTTAGGGTGATTGTCCCGGCAAGCTATTTGCTTGTGCTTAGACCGCTACGCTTGCTGCGGTTGTAGCTACGATAGGGATCAAGCTCTATTTCTACATCCGGCTCTTGCAGTTTACCTTCCTGCGGAAGCCGGAATTTAATATACTTTATATCTAAACCACGATCCAGCCATTGTTGTTCATAATAGGTTTTAATACCGAGAATATTATCTACCAGATCAGAATGATATAAATCTTCAGTCATAAACTCAACCGGAAGTTTGTTCGCCTCAATCATGTATTTTGTATAGGTAAACATAAAGTTGCTGTCCGTTTTCAGGTGGATAATACCATTCGGTTGCAAGAATTTGCGATACCTTTCCATAAAATAGGTAGAAGTCAGTCGCTTGGTTGCTTTCTTCATTTGCGGGTCAGAGAAGGTAAGCCATATTTCACTCACTTCGCCTTCAGCAAAAAAACGCTCGATGATTTCAATATTGGTACGCAGGAAAGCGACATTCTTCATTCCGGCCTGTAATGACTCCGTTGCTCCTGTCCACATACGGGCGCCTTTTATATCCACTGCTATAAAATTCTTTTCGGGGAACATCTTACCCAGGCCGACGGTATACTCACCACGTCCGCAACCCAGCTCGAGCACAATCGGATGATCGTTTTTAAAAAACTCCTTGTGCCATTTCCCTTTCATGTCAAAAGGCACGTTATCTACCGCCGAATAAGGATATTCGAACACGTGCGGATAACTCGCCATATCGGCAAACTTTTCTAATTTATTCTTTCCCATATCAATCCTGATTAGGTCGCAAAGGTACTGATTTTGATGCAACCGACAAAAAGAAATGGAGCACAGATTTCTCCATGCTCCATTCTTCTATAGTACCGAATGATTCGTCTAATTAAATCTCAACATTCACTTCAACGTTTACCTCTACACTTCCGCCTTGTTGTGCTTTCAAATCTTCATAGAAAGCAGCGTGAGAAGCCTGCATATAAGGTTGCAAGAAGAAAAATCCGATACCGAAAGTAAAGAGACAAAGAATAGCCCAACCTATAAAACTCAAATCGAGCAGAAACAACTTCATCTTGTTACCATCCATCATGACCATGCTCTTTTCGATGGCTGCATTGTTTTTCATTTCGGGTTCTTCCTTCAAAATATACGGTGTCATCGCATATGAATAATGTTTTACGACGCCCGGAATGATTAGTAACAATGACCACAAGAAAGTATAAATAAACACTAAAACTACGGTTCCCATGATTCGACTGTAATCTTTGAATCCTTCAAACAAGACTCCCAAGTCAATGTCTTTTGCCCCTTTTATCACGCTAAACATAAGAATCGTGAATCCGTATGCCACCGGCAAACCCACTAGCAATGTACCTACCAAAGGTAAATAACTTGTTGCACTAACAATAGCTGAATAAATTAAAGCAGCTACAGCTGCCATCACCCAATTACCTTGAAGTGCCTCACGCGCCTGAGCACGTAATTCTGAATTTTGTTTTAACATAGTGAATAATATTAATTGATAAATGTGTTATTTCATAATATATAGTTATTCTACAATCGTCACCCAGCCATGTGTATCCGGCTCGTCGCCATACTGAATTCCACGCAGCTTATTGTACAATTTCGTACAGATAGGTCCCGGCTTACCGTCTTTAGAGATCACATAAGATTTTCCGTTTTCCAAATCATCGATACGTTGAATCGGGCTGATTACTGCAGCAGTACCACAAGCACCAGCTTCTTCAAATGTTTCCAGTTCTTCTTCCGGTATCGGACGGCGTTCTACCTTGATCCCCATGTCTTCTGCCAACTGCATCAAGCTCTTATTGGTAATAGAAGGTAAGATAGAAGATGATTTCGGAGTGATATAAGTATTATCCTTAATACCGAAGAAGTTGGCAGCACCACATTCATCAATATATTTCTTTTCTTTTGCATCAAGGTAGAACTCGCAGGAATAGCCCAGATCATGTGCTTTCTTGTTAGCACGAAGACTGGCTGCATAGTTACCACCCACTTTATAAATACCTGTTCCATGAGGAGCGGCACGATCGAACTCACGAATGATAACGTACGGATTGGTAGAGAAACCACCTTTGAAATACGGACCTACCGGAGTTACGAACACTACAAACATATACTCTTCAGCAGGATGTACACCTACCTGGGCACTTGTTCCGATCAACAGCGGACGGATGTAAAGAGAAGCACCAGTTTCATAAGGAGGAATAAAACGTTCATTCAGTTTTACGACTTTCAAGATTGCTTCTTTAAACCGTTCTGTCGGAAGTTCTGCCATCAGGATTCCCTGGCAAGTAGATTGCAGACGGGCAGCGTTTTCTTTCAAACGGAAAATACGTACTTTACCATCTTTTCCACGGAATGCTTTCAGTCCTTCAAAAGCTTCCTGACCATAGTGTAAACAGGTTGCCGCCATGTGCAAATTGAGGTGTTCATCACTACTGACCTCTAATTCTCCCCATGCACCATTACGGAAGTTGATTCTCACATTGTAATCTGTCTTCATGTATCCGAACGACAGATTCGCCCAGTCTATTTCTTTCATATTGTTATGTATTAGTTTATTTTCCATTGCATTGAAACGCAAAAATAACTTTTATTCTTCAGATTGCCTCTTTTCTTGCAATAATTTTTCGACTTCCCGGTCGGCTTTTGTTAGTTTATCCTTGCAAAAGGCTATAATTTCATTGGCTTCTTTTATTTTCTCACTCAAAATGTCGATATCCAGTTCGTTATTATCTATCTGGCGAACGATCTTTTCAAGACGTTCCATTGCTTGGGAATATGTTTCTTTTTTTGCTGCCACGATGATTGATATTTAATGGTTAATAATGAATGTTTTTACAAATACACGTTTGACGGATAGCTACTTTTCTACCACCGATCGAACTTCTCCTTTCGATAGCCGGGTTATCAAATGGTCTCCCGGCTTCAGTGAAGAAGCATCCGTCACCGCTTTCCCATCCTTTATTGTAATACTATATCCCCGACTCAAAAGTTTATCCGGAGAAGCGTCCGCTATTCGTTGTTGCAAAAGTTCCAACCGGTGAGATTGACGGGCCACCAATGCTTTCGTCACCTGTGACAAATCTTTCTTTGCTGCCAGCAAAGAAAAACGGGCGTCCGCAAGTTTGCGATGAACAAGATTGGGAATACGGGTTTGGAGAGTTTCCAACCTTCGTCGTTCCAGATCAAGAAGCATATAAGCTCCCTGTTGAATCCGCATAGATAATTCTTCCAGATGCTCCGCGACTTCCGCCACCTGATGAATCAGGAGTTCGGCAGCAGCCGTAGGAGTTTTCACCCGGGTATGAGCCACGGAATCAAGCACTGTATCATCGCGTTCATGCCCAATACCGGTAATAATAGGTAATGGAAATTGCGCACATGCAGCTGCCAATAGATAAGTATCAAAGCCGGACAAATCGGAAGTAGCTCCACCGCCACGAATGATGACTACTACGTCAAATTCATTGATGCGGGCATTAATACGATCCAAAGCAGCCAACACGGATTCCTCCACCTGATTTCCCTGCATTAAAGCCGGAAAAAGCTCCGTATAGAAAAAGAACCTGCCCGAATTGTGCTGCAACTGATGACAGAAATCTCCATATCCGGCCGCAGTAGCCGAAGAAATGACAGCAATACGCTGGGGAAGAATCGGTATCTCAAGCTCTTTATTCAGCGTCAACACTCCCTCCTCTTCCAACTGCAATAATATTTCCCGACGGCGACGAGCCATATCTCCCAATGTATAAGCAGGATCAATATCAAGTACCGTCAGACTATAACCGTATAGCTCATGAAACTGAACTGTTACTTTCACCAACACCTTAATGCCGGAAGTAAATAGCTGCCCTGTGGTTTCCTCAAAATAAGGTTTCAACAAGCGGTAGATATTATTCCAAATCATACCGCGTGCCTTGGCTACGAGATTGTTGCTGCGAGGATCTTTCTGCACGAATTCCAGATAACAATGCCCTGTCGTATTGGAACGGACATCGCTCAACTCTGCCTGTATCCAATATTCATCGGGCAGGCATTGCTCCAGACTACGGCGCACGAGTGCATTCAGTTCTAAAAGAGAAAGCCTCTCCCCACCCTCTCCCAAAGAGGGTGAGTCAGATTGCTTCAACTTGTTTATAGCGTTTATCATACAACAGTCACCTTATTTCTTTTCCTTGGAAGAAGAGTTTAGATAAGCCTTCCACAAATCAGGAATACCATATCCATATATGTTATCCGGGAAATCGGCTCTATCCCCCGATTGACGTACCAAATCAATAATCTGCTTCGCTGTCAGCTTCGGACAAGCCTGCCACAGACAAGCTACCATACCGCACATAATCGGAGAAGAAAAAGAAGTTCCGTTGGCACGGCGAAGATTACCATCCGTTCCCATCACATCCGAATTCAGACCGACAGCCACTACATCCGGTTTCACACGTCCGTCAGCCGTATTCCCAACAGAAGAAAACGGCGCCAATTCTCCCCTTTTATTGACAGCTCCTACCGTTATTATATTCTCTGCGTCTCCCGGAGGAGTAATCTTCTTCCACGAACCTGCACCCGAATTTCCAGCGCTACAAACAACGACCATTCCTTTATCGGCTGCCTTCGCAGCTTCACGAGACATCAACGCATAATGACCATTCAAGTCACGATATCTATAATTCTTCGCAGGATCATCAAATGAGTAATATCCAAGCGATGTATTCACCAAATCCACTCCTACACTATCCGCAAACTCAATGGCTGCCGCCCAGTAATCCTGTTCTACCAGATTCTCCGAATATTCGTCCTCGCTACGCAACAACCAATAAGAAGCTTCAGGAGCTGTACCAATCATCACATGCGGCTGATTCATGGCCATACAGGACAATACAGACATTCCATGACTGCTTTCCGCATAAATATCTGCCTCCGGATTCACAAAGTCACGCACCCCGAGAATATGGATATTTTTCATGGCATCAATCTTATCTACATTATGGAATCCGGCATCAATCACGGCAATGGTCATTCCCTGTCCCTTAAAGCCCGCATCATGCAGAAGATCAACACGACTCATTGTCGCCTGTGTTATTGCAGGACCGTAAAGGCTATCGGTACGCACCGGTTTATTTATTAGCGAATCTCTTTGAAAGGCTCTTTGTGTGATACCTTTCCACACTCTTTCTGTGGAATGTACAAAAGGTAACTTTGCTATTTCGTCAATCAGAGTACTATCATTACAAGAAACAGTAACAAAATTATCCCATTTCCCCGTCACAAGTACATGAACACCCGTCTTCCGTATAGCATCTACATATTTCTTGCAGACCGGCAAATCGGTGGAATCAATGGGTAATCCTTGTTTCTTTCGCCGTTCTATAGATTTTATAGACAAATATTTTTCCGGTTTCTGCAAGGAATAGTCAGTAGCCGCCTTGTCTTTCAGACTAATTCGATATTTTAAGGTATCTCCCGGAGTAAACTGGGCAAACACACCCAAATACATATTTAAAGCGAGAATCAATACTATAAACTTCTTCATAAGTTATCTTTCTATTTTAATCAATCATAATTCTTCATTTTCCATAATCACCAGCCCGATTCCTCTTTGGGAAGCAATGAAAGCTCCTCCCAGCACCCGTTTTCCATCATAAAACACAGCTGATTGTCCGGGAGCAATGGCCGAAGCTATTTCAAGGAAACGTATCAACAAACGTCCGTCTTCCAATCTTTTCACCCGGCAAGGAATCGGACGACTGCGATAACGAATCCGTACCGTCAGATTCTCACATCCGAACAATTCCCGTTCATCCACCATTTTATCCTGCTCCGCCAACATGTATTCAGTTTCCAGCTGGTCGGCATTTCCAAGCATCACCGTATTTTTCTGCGGATTGATTTTCAACACATAAGCAGGCTTTCCTAAAGCGATCTCCAATCCTTTTCGTTGCCCAATCGTATAATAAGGTGCTCCTTTATGCTTCCCAAGCTTCACTCCTTCAGAGTTGACAAACCATCCCGGTCCAATTTCACTATCCAGTTCGGGGCACTGCTCACGAAGAAAATCACGGTAATCCCCCTTGATAAAGCAGACTTCCATACTTTCTCCTTCTTTCGACTTTGCTTCATATCCTTTCTCTGCAAGATACTCACGAACCTTCACCTTCGTATAATCTCCCAATGGGAAAATACAACGTTTCAGCACATCCTGCCCCAATCTCCAGAGAAAATACGACTGGTCTTTCTTATCATCGTCTCCGGCTACTATATAAATATTTCCGCTTTTCTCTTCCAATCGTGAATAATGTCCGGTAGCCACCCATGCACAATTCAACTTATCCGCCCACTCCGTCAAAACACGGAACTTAAACAACGGATTACACATCACGCACGGATTCGGTGTACGCCCCTGCTTATATTCGTCTATGAAGTTTTTTACGATGGTTTCTTTAAAAGGAATACGTTCATCTGCTACATAATGTTCGATCCCCATCCGTTCAGCCAACTCCCTGGCATCCTGTGGCTCATCTCCCCATACGCGCATGGTAACCCCTACAATCTCGTATCCTTGTTCCTGCAGCATCAAGCAAGTAGCGGTGCTGTCTATGCCACCACTCATACCTACCAATACTCTCTTATTTCGTTCTTCCATTCGAATTTTGAAAATTTACATGGATACAAATGTACGAGATTTCAAAGAGAAAAGTTGCTTTTCTGAAAGAAAATCCTTATATTTGAAATATACCAAAAGCGAGAACAATTATGGCTAACCCCAGATTACCGGGCATTTCCGAAAACGAGCAAGCCTTATTGTATGCCAAATTGAATGAGTACAACCGAGGCAGAGCCTCTTTTAAAGAGGTAGGAGTCTACCTGGTGGTGTTGCCCCGACCGGGGAAACCAAATTATTCCCTTTGGCTGTACTCTCCCCTGCCCGAAAAGCAATCCATTCTTTATATACATGACCTGTCACCAGACATCAACGAATCCCTGCGGATGGCCAGCACGATGTTTTATTATTCGAAGCGTTGCATCATCCTGGTAGATTACAATGAGAAAAGAATGCAGAGTAACGGTGACGATCTTATCTTCTTCGGAAAATACCGGGGACATTTTCTACATGAAATCCTCAAAATAGATCCCGCCTACCTAAGTTGGGTAGCATACAAATTCATTCCCCAAATACCGAAACAGGAACGTTTCGTCAAAATAGCACAAGCTTATCATTCCATACACCTGGATATAATGATAAGAAAATCGAGGGAGAAGCGTTCATCCAGCCGTTATCTGGGAGAATTAGGAGAAAAGCTGACAGACTTAAAATTAAAAGTCACCCGGGTAAGATTGGAAGACGATCCGTACAAAACAAGAGTGAACGGCACTACCCCACAGTTTTTTGTCAAGCAGGTACTGACTTTGACCGATGCCAGTGGAAATTTAGTCACCATGAGTATTCCATCAAAAAATCCCAGTGCGGTTTCATGCACTCTATCCGGGATAGAACATGAATACCGACTGGGAGATATTATCTACGTTGCATCGGCGAAAGTATCGCGCCGATACGAAAGCTATGGTTCAAAATACACGCGCCTTAGCCATGTGAAGTTCGCAAGCCTCAACGTTTAGTCCAATCGTCTTTGACAAAACTTGCCGGATAAGAGATTTTATCCACCACACCGTCTTTCTGACGAATCCAGGATGTGAATGTACGGGCACCCTCATCCAATACGATGATACGCGCACCATTCGGCAAATGGTTATATTCCGTATTTCCACCGGTAAAGCGTCCATAAGCCAGAAGGATATCTTTCCACATCACTGCATAATCATTATCATGGTCGTGTCCTACAAACATACCCATCACATCACCAGCTTCTTTCATCGCTGCAAACATTCCTGTATTCAATTTAGGCGCACAGGCTTCCTCCATACGAGTTCCACGAAGAATTGCATTTTCGCTACGGGCAGCTTCATTGTATTCAGGAAGAGGAATATGGAAAAAAGCAAGAGCCGGCAGAGGCTGTCCGCCGTTTTGCACTTTATAAGCCGCACTCTGTTGACGATACCAATTTATCTGGTCGAATGTAAGCCATGCATACCCCTTCACATCTTTCAAAGGAGAATAAGAGTGAGAATCCATGCAATATAGCAAAGCAGCATCCTTCTTTAGATTGGAAGACGATTTCACTGTCAACACATAATCCGGCGACAAAACTGTTCCGCGATCAGGCAATAAATTGCCGGGAACTTGACGGATGATATCATATAACTGTTCCCGTGTCATTCCCTGTTCATTGTCATGGTTACCAAAAGTGACCACAAAAGGCAGTTTACGTTTAACTACCGGTTCCAGTACCTGCAACATTCCTGAATCCGCCGGAGCAGAATAAACAACGTCACCGGTAAATATCACCAAATCCGGACGTTCGTCATCAAGCACCTGATTAATACGTTCCAGAGCTATATCTGAAGCCCGATTTCCATATTTAAAATGCACATCGGTAAATTGTACAATCTTGAATTTACCATCTTTGCTAAATTTCAGTTCACTCTTTTGAGCCATACAAAAAGTCGTTACCAATAAGGAGGCAAGTGTTAAGTAAATTTTAAAAAGACGAATCATAATTATTTGTTTTAGGGGGTTAAGAAATCTTCTCTATCAGCACAGTAGCATAAGCCGATATACCTTCTTCACGACCTGTAAAACCGAGTTTCTCGGTAGTAGTCGCCTTAATGGAAATATCATCCATATCAATCCCCATAACAGTTGCCATCGTCTCCTGCATCAAAGGAATGTGCGCTTTTAACTTCGGGCGTTCGGCACAAATAGTTGCATCGATATTGCCCACTTTATATCCTTTGGTAGCAATCAACTCCACTGTTTTTTTCAGCAGTATCTTGCTATCTATATTCTTAAATTCTCCTGCCGTATCGGGGAAATGATAGCCAATATCACGCATATTCGCCGCCCCCAACAGAGCATCGCAAACAGCATGCAATAATACATCAGCATCCGAATGCCCCAGCAATCCTTTTGTGTGTTCCAAAAGAATGCCACCCAGCCATAACTCACGACCTTCGACCAACTGATGTACGTCGAAACCAAAGCCTACTCTTATCTTCATATTTTATATAACAAATGAGTACTAATGAATAAAAAAAGATCAACGAATATAGAAATCCAGCAGTTTTTCTCCCTCCAGATAACCTTGCAAACGCTGTCCGATACTAACAGGACCTACACCCACAGGAGTCCCAGTAAAGAGCAAGTCACCAATTTTCAAAGTTACAAACTGGCTTACATAAGCGATTATATCATCTATCTTGAAAAGCATATCTGCCGTACAACCGCGCTGCACTTCCTTACCGTCGATCAACAAATGAAAGTCAAGATTCTGAATATCCTTATAGTGCTCCACCGGAACAAAAGTTCCAATAGCAGCCGACGAATCAAAACCTTTGCAAAGCTCCCAGGGATTACCCTGCTCACGGAACTTTCGCTGAAGGTCACGAGCCGTAAAGTCGATCCCTACAGTCACTGCATCATAATAACGGTTAGCAAAGCGGGGAGCTATATTTTTCCCCAATCGATTAATACGAACCACCAGCTCCGTTTCATAATGTATCTCTTTAGAAAAGTCGGGAATGAAAAACGGTTTGCCATCCTTCAGAATAGCAGAATCAGGCTTCATAAAAATCACCGGCTCCGTATTTACTTGTGTATGTCCCAGTTCTTTGTTATGCTGGGCGTAGTTCATTCCTACTGCAATAATCTTCATTATTTCTCGTTAAAATTCAATCGGTTAAACATAACAGCCAAATGAGCATATAGAGACGTATTCTGCACCACTATATTCTCGGGTACACGGATTCGGAAAGGAGTAAAGTTCCATACGGCTTTTATGCCTCCGTCTACCATCTTATCTGTAATTTCCTGAGCAATATTAATAGGTACGGTCAATACACCGATATTTACATCGTATTCTTTCATCTTTGCTTCAAAGTCATCGGAATGAAAAATAGGAATACCATTCAGGTCTTTTCCCACCAGTTCCGGATTCACATCAAAAGCAGCCACAATCTCCAGTCCGAAATGATGCAAACCAGAATCCCGAAGCAAAGCAGCCCCCAGGCTACCTACACCAAACAAGAAGGCTTTGTGCATATTGGTAAATCCAAGAAAACTCTCTAACACCTCAATCAGCGCATCAATATTGTACCCCACTCTCGTACGCCCCGAGATATTGACGTATGACAAATCCTTGGCGATTTGGGAAGCGTCAATATTTATTTCCTTAGAGATTTGTGTAGAAGAGACATACTGCTCCCCTTTTTCTTTCATTAGTTTTATATTGGACAGATACCAGGGAAGTCTGCGCAAGGTAGGCTCCGGCACTTTATCCGCCTCTTTTCGTATATAAGTGCTCATACTTCTTACAAAATTTGGTATTTTGCAAAAGTACATTATTTTTTGAGACTGACAACCCTATAACAGAAAACCTTAATAGAGATTAAACAAAACGATGAAAAGAGACTCAAATTTTGCTCTTTTCGATAAGTTTAATACTTTTGAAAAGGATTAAAAATGACAAGTATGAAAAATAATGATTGGAAAGATAGATTGAACGTTGTGTACTCCACGAATCCTGACTTCGGTTATGAAATGGATAACGATGAAGAACAGGTTACCCTCGACAAAGACAAGCAAAACCTGCGAGTTTCCATTGACAAAAAGAACCGGGGTGGTAAAGTGGTAACATTAATTACCGGATTTGTGGGTACGGATAATGATTTGAAAGAGCTAGGCAAGTTAGTGAAAAGCAAATGTGGAGTAGGCGGTTCAGCTAAAGACGGAGAGATAATGGTACAAGGAGATTTCAAGACCAAGATCATAGATCTACTCATCAAAGAAGGATATACTAAAACCAAAGGTATAGGAGGTTAAATTAAATAATACAAGAAATGAGAAAAGTAATATTATTCTGTGCGGCAACACTATTCTCACTATTGTCATTCGCACAAGAAAGTGATGCGGATATTGTAAAGGTAGGTGACAATATACCTGCTTTCACCCTTCATTCAACAGCAAACGGCACCGTAAACTCTGCAGATCTAAAAGGGAAAGTTGTATTAATCAATATTTTCGCTACCTGGTGCGGCCCTTGCCAAAGTGAACTGGCTGAAGTTCAGAAAATACTTTGGCCTAAATATAAAAACAACAAGGATTTCTGCATGTTAGTGATCGGTCGCGAACATACAGACGACTAATTAGCGGAATACAATAAAAGGAAAGGATTTACATTTCCCCTCTACCCGGATCCCAAACGGGAAGTTACAGGCAAATTTGCCACCAAAATGATTCCCAGAAGTTATTTAATAGACAAAGAAGGAAAAGTAATATCAGCTACTACCGGCTATGAAGATGGAGCCATAGATACGCTGATGAAGCAAATAGATAAAGCATTGAAGTAGTCCCTATCCTAAGATATGCCTTAAAGAAAAAAGAGTCCGGTGCAATACCGAACTCTTTTCCCAAATTTTACATATAATAAATCTGACTTTGTAAGTAGTACTTAACAAGATTTGAATCAGATTATTCAGCTTTCAAAGTGAAACGCTTGAAGTCAACAATCTTCAGTTCAGGATCAGCAGCAGCCAACACTTCTCTTACAGTCTTCTTAGCGTCCATGATATCTTCCTGGTTCAGCAGGCAAACTTCTTTCAAGAACTTAGCCAGACGACCCTTAGCGATGTTCTGAATCATTTGTTCAGGCAAATGTGCAGCCTTTTCAGCAGAAACAGTAGCAATGATTTCTTTTGCTTTCGCTACATCTTCAGCTGTAATCCAACCTTTAGCCATATTGCTTTCCATGTGATCTTCGCTGTCTACATGAGCCGGGTTGATGTTAGCCTTCTTCAGAGCAGCTTCTACAGCCTTCTGTACCTGTTCAGCCTTTGTCTTTTCGATAGCTACTTCGATTTCTTTTTGCTTCACTTCTTCAGAAACACCATCCTCATCAATAGCGATCGGATTCATAGCAGCAATCTGCATAGCTACTTGCTTAGCCAACTGCTCGTCAACGTTCTTGTTAAAAGCAACAATCGTACAAAGACCATTTCTGTTCATGTGGTTGTAAACAGCAGTGCTTGCGCCTTCTACAGTCATGTAACCATCAAGTTCCATTTTCTCACCTGTGATACCGCTACGGTCAGTCACTGCATCCTGTACAGTACCGTTACCCATCGGCAATGCTTTTACTTCGTCCAATGTCTTGCATTTGTTAGCCACAGCAAGATCAAGAATATCCTGAGTCAGTTTCACAAAGTCAGCATTCTGAGCTACGAAGTCAGTTTCGCACTTCAAAGCAATGACAACGGCATAGTCACCAGTAGTCTTAGCCAAAACGCAACCTTCAGAAGCCTCACGTTCAGAACGCTTAGCAGCAACAGCTTGTCCTTTCTTACGGATAATCTCCATTGCCTTGTCGTAATCGCCATCAGCCTCTGTTAATGCATTCTTGCAATCCATCATACCAGCTCCGGTCATTTTGCGCAGCTTGGTAATATCAGCCATAGTTACAGCCATAATAATTTCCTTTATTTAAATGAATAATAATTTTCGAAACAAAAAATGTGCCAATCTGCCAATCAAGATGCAAGTGTATAACAATACCCTTGCACATTAGCAAATTGGCACATTTTATATATTAAGCCTCTTCGTCTTCCTTGATGAAAGCAGCAGCTTTAGCTGCGTTGATAGCTTCTTCGTCAGACTTGTCGAGTCTAGCTTTTACTGATTTCTTCTTGCCTTTGTTAGCAGGAGCTTCACCAGCTGCTTCCATGTCGATCTTTTCAGCTTTTCTTTCTTCCAAACCTTCGATCATTGCAGCGCAACAAGCATCCAGGATAACTTCTATTGATTTAGTAGCGTCATCATTAGCAGGAATTACGAAATCCACGTTTGAAGGATCAGAGTTAGTATCAACGATACCAAATACAGGGATACCCAAACGGTTAGCTTCGCGAACTGCGATATTTTCTTTCATTACGTCGATTACGAACAATGCAGACGGCAGACGAGTCAGATCAGCGATAGATCCCAAAGTCTTGTCCAATTTTGCACGTTGACGAGAAATTTGAAGAACTTCTCTCTTAGAGAGGTTAGAATATGTACCATCGTTAGTCAATTTATCGATAGTAGCCATTTTCTTCACAGCCTTACGGATAGTCGGGAAGTTAGTCAACATACCACCCGGCCAACGCTCGATTACATAAGGCATATTAACAGATTGAGCTTTCTCAGCTACAACTTGTTTAGCTTGTTTTTTAGTAGCAACAAAAAGAACTTTCTTGCCAGATTTGGCAATCTGTTTCAAAGCTTCAGCAGCTTCGTCTACTTTTGCAACTGTTTTGTGGAGGTCAATGATATGAATACCATTGCGTTCCATGAAAATATAAGGAGCCATTGCAGGGTTCCACTTTCTCTTAAGGTGTCCGAAGTGGCAACCAGCCTCCAATAATGTATCAAAATTTGTTCTTGACATCTTGTTTTTTCTTTAAATCGTTTACTTTCTTTTTTGTTTTTTCTTAAACCAACCGCTGGGTAGTCTATGAGCAGAGTCCCAGTAGTTTAGATACTAAACATATTCCTCTATCAGGCAGCACTTTAACGCTTGCTGAACTGGAATCTTCTACGAGCTTTCGGCTGTCCCGGTTTCTTACGTTCAACAGAACGAGGGTCACGAGTCATGAAGCCTTCTGCACGAAGAGCAGCTTTATCTTCAGCGTTCATCTTAACCAGTGCACGAGCAATTGCCAAACGCAATGCCTGAGACTGACCAGTGAAACCACCACCACACAAGTTCACCTTGATGTCATACTTCTCAGCAGCACCCAGCTTGTTCAATGGTTGTTTTACAACATACTGAAGAATAGTTGATGGAAAGTACTCTGCAAGGTCTCTCTTGTTAATAGTAATCTTTCCTGTACCTTCGCTTACGAATATGCGTGCAATAGCACGTTTACGTCTGCCTAATGCATTTACTACTTCCATTATATCTTATTTATATGAATTAATATCAATCATTTTCGGGTTCTGAGCAGCCTGTTTGTGTTCGCTACCAGCGTAAACATACAAGTTATTCAGCAATTTAGCTCCCAGGATATTCTTAGGAAGCATGCCCTTCACTACTTTTTTCAGTAATCTCTCTTCACCGTTCGGTTTTGTAATCAAACGGGCAGGAGTCATTTCTCTCTGACCACCAGGATAACCAGTATATGACAAATAAACTCTGTCATTCCATTTGTTACCAGTCAGTTTTACTTTGTCTGCATTGATGATGATAACGTTATCACCGCAGTCTACGTGAGGAGTAAAGTTTGGTTTGTACTTTCCTCTCAGCAATTTTGCAACTTTTGCTCCCAGACGACCTAAAGTCTGGTCTGCAGCGTCAACGATAACCCATTCTTTGGTTACAGTCGCTTTGTTTGCAGAAATGGTCTTGTAACTTAAAGTATCCACTCTAATTTTGTTTTTTAAATGTTACTACTAAAAATTTTCTTCACCACTCATTAGTCTTCCCCGGACAAAGGAATACTAACTTGCTATGAATTAATCTCTTATCATTTTGTGATAATAATCGGCTTGCAAAAGTACGGCTTTTCTTTGAATTGGCAAACTATTTTTGTATATTTTTCCAGTCGCCTATTCTATTGAGAGTCTTCTTAATACCCGTTATTATTCATTCCATTGAGTTTCGGATTACTTTGTATCTCTTTCAGGGGGATAGGGAAAAGTTCATGTTTACCCTCCGTAAAATTCCGGTAAGCCGGATATGGTTTGTTCTCTTTCTGATTGACGGAACTGATCTCACCAAACAGTTTCAGAGCCTTGCCTAGTACTCCCCAACGTATCAGATCATATTTGCGTTGTCCTTCAAAAGCCAGTTCAAAGCCACGTTCCCAGTAAAGAACTGTACGAAACTTTCCTTCCGGTGTAGAATCATCGATGAAAGTCAGGTTATGTGTCTTTTTCCGTGCGCTCATCATTTCATCATAATTCGCTTCTGTAATAGAAGTTGCTTCAGCACGTGTACGTACGCTATTCAGCAAATCCCATGCTTTCTGTCTGTCCGTTCCCGTTTCATTATACGCTTCGGCAGCCATTAATACCACATCAGCATAACGCAAAGGGCAATAGTTCACATCCGCATAATTGATATTCTTGTTCCACGATTCTTTCGGCATCCATTCCCGACGCCATTTTCCCACATACCAGCTTCCTGCGCTTCTTTCTTCTTTTACATGCTCTTTTTTAGTACCATTCCAGGTATAACGATAGGTGCAAATAGCAACATCACGGCGTTTATCGCTCGCTTCGAAGAAGTTACGCCATTCGGGAACGACTATAAAGAAACCATTGGCACGTCCCATATACTGACTTGATTCAGATGCAGAAACTCCGGTAGGTTCCGCCACCTGCGGACCGTTATAAATCCCCCATGCTCCACCATTACGACGTCCTTGCGAATGATAGAAAGCAATCTCCCAAAGACTCTCCTTATTATTCAGTACCCCCTGCGAGTAGCTTTTAAAGAGTGCCTCATAACCACCGTCATAAAAATCATGGTACCCTTTCTTTTCAAAAGCCTCCCACTCTTCTATCACTGCATCGAAATATTCCATTCGCTTACTGTCCTCCGGACGTTTCAACTGTCCATTCGACTGAAGGCTATATCCTGCACGCTGCAAATAGACACGCATCAGCAATGCACGGGCAGCTCCTTGCGTCACTCGTTCGGGACTGGAAGAAGCAGTTGCCCAATCCAGATTGTTCTTAGCGAAAGTAAGGTCAGATATAATCTCGTCATAAATCACTTCCCTGTCCACACGTTCACCAAAAGCAGATTCGTAAGATGAAGAATAAGATGTTTTGAAAGGCACATCTCCCCAATATCTCACCAAATCAAATGCGAGGAAAGCACGCAGAAAGCGAGCTTCTGCTTCCAATGCTTTCAGACGGGTATTTTCTGCGTATCCTGTCATGCCACAGATTCCGTCAATGGTGAGGTTAGCCCGGTCGATTCCCTCATATTTCAGTTTCCAGATACTTTCAATCCATGTGTTCGTGGAGTTTAGCTGATAATGTGCAATATCGTGAACCTGATTGTCAGACTGCGTACGAGCCGTATAATAGGTATCGTCCGATGCGGGAGAAGCCATTTCGTACCAACCGTAATGATTAAAGTCCGACAATGAACTATATATTCCCATCACTGCCATTTCCGCTTTATCTTCTGAATCGAAATAACGGTCCCGGTCATATTTTGAGTTAGGTTCTTCCGTCAGCAAATCCTCGCAAGAGGAAAATCCTGTTGCCAATAAAGCGAATACGGCATATAATAGATGTATCTTTTTCATGATTACTATGTATTTAAAGAATTAAAATGCTACGTTGAGACCAAAAATAAAAGAACGGCTAAGCGGATACGCTCCAAAGTCAACACCCGGTGTCAAACCGCTTTTCATCGTAGAGACTTCCGGATCGAAACCTGAATACTTGGTCCAAGTCAACAGATTATTACCAGTGACATACAAACGCAAGTTTTTCAATCCCACCCTTGCAATCAGATTTTTAGGGAATGTATATCCCAAAGTCACATTACTTAGTTTCAAATAGGAAGCGTCCTCCACTGCCCATGAATGAATATAATTATCTCCTTGTTGAGCATCATGATAAGCGGCTACGGTTTTACCAATATTCAGAGCAGCCAGTTCTCCGGGATCTGTCACTTTCTGTCCATCCGAATTGATGGTCATCCAGCGATTAGAGCTATTCATCACGTCCAATGCGTTGTAGTTCAGGCTACCCACCTTACTGGTAACCAGTTTGGTCGCATTCAGCACTTCGTTGCCATAGCTGAAAGTCAGGAATATACTTAAATCAAATCCTTTGTAAGTAAAAGAATTGTTCAAGCCTCCGTAGAATTTCGGTTGAGCGTTACCAATGACCGTTTTATCATTTTCATCAATCACATTATCATCTCCGGTCAAGTTCTTAAACTTCCACATGCCCGGACGAATCTGGCCTTTATCACCATGATAAGGTATACCATCTTTCAGGGTATAGGTCTGCGTAGAAGCATCATAATTGAAATCATCTACCTGATACAGCCCCTCGGTGATGTAACCATAGAACTGTCCTAATGGTTCTCCGACAGCAATACGATGGGTATTTTGATTAAAGCCGAACTTGGCTTCATAGAGTTGCACCGCCTCACCGGTCAATGCTTTCACGGAATTTTTATTGTGAGACAGCGTCAGTGTAGTATTCCAACTAAACTTCTTTGTAGAGAAATTCACAGTATTCACAGTCAGTTCCACACCTACATTCTTCGTTTCTCCGGCATTAATCAACATACTCTGATAACCGGAAGAATAAGGCAACTGGGCGTTAAGCAGCAAGTTACTACTCCTATTTATATAGAATTCGGGCGAAACAGTGATGCGTTGATTCAGAAATCCTAAATCGACCCCCATATTAAAAGTCTTGTTCGCTTCCCATTTCAGGTCGGGATTCGGTATCTGCTTGGAAGCATAACCGGGAGTAAGCTGATCTCCCATAGCTGTGATGATGGAAGACATCAAAGCAAGGCTGTTATAGCTACCGATTCTGTTGTTCCCCGCCAAACCGTATCCGATACGGAATTTCAAGTCGGAAAAAACATTCAGTTTCTTTATAAAATCCTCTTCACCTACACGCCATGCTGCCGATACAGCAGGAAAGTATCCCCATTTATTATTCTTTCCGAATTTAGAAGAGCCATCCGCACGGAACGTCGCAGAAAACAAATACTTATCCGTAAAGTCATAATTGAGACGAGCAAAGAAAGAGAGCAGATTATCATCATAGTTTTCATCGGACGAAGCAACGGACGGAGTACCCAGACTCATATCTCCCAAAATGAACTCATCGGTAGGCAACCCACTGACACCGGATTCGAGCACACGAGTCCAGCGTTTTACAAATTCCTGTCCCAATTGTACCACTACTTTATGTTTTTTCTGAAAACGTTTGTCATAAGTCAGGACGTTAGAGGTTTGAAAACTTCCGGTCTCTGTATTTCTGATAGAGCCGTAAATACCGTTGCGTCTTCCCATTATAGATTGGTCGCCATAGAAAAGCTCCCGGCGATAAAGTTGATAACGCATACCCGTATTGTTGCGGAAGGTCAATCCTTTGATGATTTTGAAAGTCAGTCCGCCATTGGCTTGCAAAGTGCGTGTTTCCTTATTATCCTTTTCTTCAGCGGCGGCAATCAATGGATTCTGCATCACGTTTCCATCCGCATCGCTTAATACAGGATCTTCTCCTGCCAACAAATCCGAATCACTACCACGTATACCAATAGTAGGACGGTATTGCAAAATCTGAACCATTTTATTAAACTTTGCATCTACATTGCTTCCGCCCTCATTCGTACCATTTCCGGCAACACCTGCTCCATACACTTTCAAATAATCAAAATTGATACGTCCTGTAACGGAGAGCCGCTTATTCACTTCGCTTTTCACGCTAAGCGCAATATTATGTTTGTCGCTGCCGCTATATACCATCGCACCTTCATCCTTGAAGTAACCATAAGACATATTGTAGTTCAACTTATCATTACCACCGTTGACGCCTATCCGGTAATTTTGCGTAACGGTAGTGCGTCCCATCGTACGATCCAGCCAATCGATACCTTTACGATTGCCATAGTTCTCATGAAGATCGACAAAACCACCGTAACGATTTTGCCATGACCGCATACTTTCCTCGGGATCAGTAGCATCGCCTAATGTTCTTTCATAATCCGCCAACACAAATTCCTCTACACTTAATACATCCAACCGTTTGGCAAGCGTACGCACACCTACATAAGAATCGAAAGTAAGTGTTGCTTTTCCTTCTCCTTTCGCACCGCTTTTGGTAGTGATTACCACTACGCCATTTGCTCCACGGGCACCATAAATTGCTGTTGCCGAAGCATCTTTCAACACATCGATACTTTCAATATCGGCAGGATCAAGGCTGGACATACCATCTTCCGTCGGAAATCCGTCGATAATATAAAGCGGTTCGTTGCTTTGCGTAATTGATATACCGCCACGAACACGCACTGACATCGTAGCACCGGGCTGACCGTCTGTCTGTATAATCTGTACCCCTGCCATACGTCCCGCTAAGGCTTGGGTTACATCAGACGAAGGAACTTTGAGCAAATCGTCGCTTCTCACAGAAGCCACGGAACCGGTCAGGTCTTTACGCTTTACTGTTGCATAACCGATAGCTACCACCTCATCCAACAATACCGACGCAGCTTTCATGGTCACATCAATCTGTTTCCTTCCTTTCACGGGTACTTCCATATTTTCCAGTCCGATAAAAGAGAAAACCAAGACATCTTTCTGCGGATCACTAACGGTAATGGTGTATTTACCATTGATATCGGTAATGGTACCCGTGTTTTGTTTTCCTTTCACGGTCACATTTCCTCCAATCACTTCCAAGCCTTCGTTGTCCACCACCTTACCGGTAACGGTCAAACTCTGGGCATAAATGCCGGATACACCGACAAGAAGCAACAAAATGCAAATAATTCTACTTTTCATCATATTCTGTTTGTTATTTATATTCACTATGTTTCATTGTTTATCATTGATTTACTACCCGGGTAGATATAGGACTCCGGTCGGTCATTTCTACCACCTGATAAGCTCCGTCTATCTCGTCGTAAAGCAACGAGGAACCCGTATATTGTCGAGAGTAAAAATTGCCATTCAACGCAGGATTGTCTGTTCCATAACTAAATACCGCCTGTTCGGTACGATGACTCACTGTCAGTTCCGGAGCCTTAGAAGCATCCAAAACCGCTTTGATCGTCCAGTCGCCTACGTTAAAGGTATCACCGTCACGGTTAATAATAGAAACAGCCTCATCTCCTACCTGAATAATAGCCAGGAAACGGGTGGCAGAACAACCGTCAACCCGTGCAGTCAAGTGCCACTGGTTGGGATACTCTGCTCCGGTGATGGCGGGCGGCACTACAAAACGATCCGTTTGGGACAGCGTAAAAACATGTCCTCCAAAAAGTTGTGTCACAGCCACCCATCCTTTGGTCTTATTATCTGTAGACAACGTTTTCTTTACCGCATCAATCTTAAATTCCGTAGGACTATGCAACAGCCACTCCCAGCGGACAGCCTCCGATGCCTCCAATTCATCATACACTATTACTGTATGAGGATGAAGCATCAACACGTGCCGACGGTATTTAGTCAACGGAGTGGCACCGAATCCATTTTCAGGCGTCTGCTCAATACCTGCCTGCTTGAAGTAGTCAACCCACATCGGGTCATTGCTGATACTTCTGTAAGCATGTGAAGCATCTCCCAAACAGTAACTAATATGCTGTCCGCCCATAGCACGCATCACACTGCCATAACCTTCGGTAGAATAAGGTTGCCCGATGCCGTTTACCAACAGTGAATTATGCGCCCTCGTATGGCGATAGGACATCAGATTGTGAGCATCGCTGAAATTCTGATAATAGCCTGTACTGCGATACACATCGACACCCTTATACAACAGATTAAAAGCATTCTGGCTGGCAGTAGTGTGACTGCCGGATCCGAATGTACTGGACCGGAACGAGAGTGCAAGATCTTTTTCTACATCTTCCGGTGCACTGTGCATGGCTACTTCACCGGCATCTTTATACCACACCATTTTATCAGCCCCGGCAGGAAAAGCTGTGTTGTAATCCTGCTCGGTGCACATCCGGTAAAGACGCAATTCATAATCCCGACGCAACAGCTCCCGACATTCTCCGGCATACCATCCGGCATAGGAATCACCCGTTTCACACGCCAGATAATCAGCAAAGGCGGCAACCAGACGGTTGGGTTCACTACCCTTTTCACTATTGTCACCAAAGCCATTGCTTTTCGATCCCGGCGGACAAGTATAAACCAGCGAGCGTCCGACATTCTGATACCACGGATGCGATAGATAATCGTACTGACTGATGAATGAAAGAAGAGACGGCATATACGCCAAAGTCAAGATATTGGCACTGAAATAGCCTGTGCCATTATGCCATATACCGTCACGATTGAAGCCGGAGGCAGGAGCTCGGGCTGTCCACAATTCATAATAATACTCCATCATGGGCAGCACTTCGGAAGAATAGGCCGATTTGTCGTAAAGCGACAAAGCCACTTGAAAAAGGATGCGCATATTCTGCTGCCAAAAATGATTATCAAAGAGATGGTTTTCCTGAAAACCGCAATTTACCTTGTAATAGTAACGTGCCACACGCATCATCAGTTCTTCGGCAGCAGTACGATCGGAAGCAGACAAGTTATTATAAAGCAGATCGTAGGCTGCAACAAGACACCATGCGATGTTGCTGGCAGTAAAGTTGGATGCAAAAAGTTGTCCATCAGCAGAGGGAGCGACAATCAACGCTTCGAGAAGCTGACGTAACTTTTCGGCATAAATTTCTTTTTGGGTTAGATGATAGGCCTGATAAAGATAAGTGGCATGTTGCCGGAGCTCTTCGGCACGATTATATAAATCAGTCATTCCGGTGTATTCGGCATTCAATGCCAAAGAAGCACGGCTTTGCAGTTCTTTATATTCAGGGTGTGAGGCCACACGGTTACGAGCTTCCCCGATACGATCGTCCAAAAAACAGTAAATACGAGGATGCAGACGGGGAGCATTTGCTAAGAATGTCTGAAAAGGAGGTGTTACAAATTCCGGTGTATCATTCTTCACTTCAAAACGATAGATAGCACTCCATTCACCGGGCGCAGTTCCATTAAGGTTGGTGGAACGAAAGCGCCAATACCATGTGCCGACCTCCAAACGACGATGAAGATTATACATACACCATTCCTGCGGTTCGGAAAGTAGCGTTTCGGAACTGCTGAAATCTTCAGTACGTGAAAGGGAAAATTGCAGTCTTTCGCCCGTCTTCATGGTTTGAGGAACAATAAGAGGAGCAGGATTCAGATACAATTCATTATCTGCTTTGGGATAAGGTTGCGTCCGTATCTTATCCTGATAGGCATCGGGAATTCCGGCAGGCGTCTCTGGCTGCGTACTGTCCGGTTCGGGCAGCGAGTCAGATGTACAGCTACAGAATAACTGTACCATGAACAAAAGAAAAACCGATAGGCGAAATGTGGTGTGCATATTATTTTCTTTTCTTGGTATAAGATTAGAGGGCTATTTTCAAAAGTTTCAATGTAAGAAGAAGGTAAAGCGGGATGGGGGATCCCACTTTCCTTGAATTTCTATTGAGTAAGGTCGAATAGTGACTATTTAAAAATCGTAATCATTGGACGGCAAAGAGCTTGTTGATTAAGAGCTGTCTTAATACTGATACCCGCCTCCTGTGCATTAGTTACGGTACCATCAGTCACATTAATACGTACGCCAGAAACATTATTTTGGTTATTGATGGTACTGGAAGCATAATTCACTGTATTAATCGGTGTTCTATCAAACATTTTGCCATTGACAAATTCAAACTCCGGAATATTTTTAAAGTCCTCACTACCAGTAGCAGGCACCTCTTTCATTGTAAACAATGTACCCATAAACGCACTCAATTGCGACAATGTAGGAATATACCATGCACTCAAATTCTCACTAGCAGGAGCATGTTCTCCCACCCATTTCTCATAAGTTGTTTTAAACGCAACATCTCCAAGACTAGTTAATAAAACCTCCGTAGTCTGTGTTCCATTTGTCATACCTGCAGCTGTTTCAGCCAAAGTAGTCAATAATTCCGTATTAAGAGTCTGACGACCAGTCGCCACATTTTCAATCGCTACTGCATATCCGGCTATTGTCTTGCCCTGAAGTGCTACAGGATAATTAGCCGGCACATCATCACCAATAGCTTCCATCTTGAAAACAATACCGACAGCATCCGCTGCATCACGTACCACTCTACCTTCTGCATTGATATAACTACCAACCTTCATTTCCAACGCTTCATAATCCGGATCCACTCCTACTTCAATGTCAAAGTTTCCATCTCCGATTTCAAATTTAGCCATAATCTGCATATTAGCATCCAAAGGTAATGTATTTGCCGGTATTTTAATCTCTTTACTATATCCGCCACTCAATGCCATGGTTATTTCTTCTGTAAATTTACCTACATTTGAAGGAGCAAAAAAGAAATTAGCGAACCAATTGCCATCCGCAGAAGCAAAATTTGCATTTGTATAAGTCACAGGAGTCGTAGCAGAACATTTACCCTCTAAAATATCATATCCGCTCAAAGCGTTGTATGTTATTTCCAGCTTATCAGCTTGCGCAGCTACTTCCGGATTCTTCGGTTTTACGCTCACATTGGCAAACGGCCGCTTCAATGTCACACTGGCATTGCCAATCGTTTCCAATTTTCCGCAGAAAGCGTCGCTGGCTGCCATCAACGCATCATTTGTAAGATCGAATGATGCAGTATTATATCCTACTGCTCTCAAATCAGCAGTGTTATATACTTTATTAGCAGCACCACTTTCCGGTACGTATTCAGCCCAGAACAATGCTTTCGACACTTCTTTTTGTTCATCTACGGAAATAGTGAAAGATACCTTACCGTCTGTAACCGGTTTAGTTACCTGATCGCCTATCTTATCGCCATCAGCATTCAGTAATTGCATGATACATTGCATCGTATAACCGTCAGGGATGGTAACCGCACGGCTAAAGACGTTATTTACAGGAGCCTGTACAGAGATGGTAACAGGAGCATTGATTTCTGTTCCGTTGTCCGAAACGATTTCTTCTTGTCCACAGGATGCAAAAAGCACTACGAACAAAGCCATTAGCGAATAAAATAAGTTCTTTTTCATGATCTTAATTGTTTTATGGTTAAGCAATTCTTAATTGATTTGTCTATTTTATAATTCTCCAAGGTCTACCTCCAGATCACCGTCATAATCGGGGTCGATCCCTATTCCTCCATTGGCATCGGAAGTCAGGAAGTTACCGCGTACCGTTGTGTTTTTGCCCCGTTCACAAGGAATACGGAAAGCAGTACGTGCCAGCACTTCATTCTTCTCATTCAAGATTTCCAGTTCTACAGGAATAGAAACGGTTTCTCCGGCATCGGTTAACACATAGTCGAATCCCAGTATCAGCTCTTTCGTACCATCGGCAGGGCGTTCAAAGGCCACTTTATATTCCATGTACATGAGCGAGTTCTTAGGTACATCGTCCCACAAATTGTAGCCGGTAGGCAAATAATCACTGTACTTCACACGAGCGGTAAAACTTTCACCTTTCAGTCCGCCTGTGGACAGTTTATTGAGGAACGTTGCCACATCTTTAGCCACCAGTTCATAGCGTGCTACGGGGCGATACAGTTCAACGTCAAGACTTGTTTCAGCTCCCCAATGATTGCGGAAAGAAGTCAGGTCTGCCATAGCAGAAGCAGCAAAAACATCTTTATAACGGCTATTCCCTATATACTTTCCGGCAGGAAGGATAAAAGCTAGATTCTTGGCATCGTAAACAAGTCCCTGTTCAGGTGTCTCCGCATTCACATAATCGGCCCACACCAGGATGCGGTAATTACGGGCGTGCAGCTTCATACTAACAGACAGACTGGCACGGTTAAAATCCTCTTCGTATACCGTTTGCCGTGCCGCCACCTGTCTATCCAGATAGGCTTCTACGATGAAACGACGCAGATAGTTGGTTTCCGACGCACGGGTGATAGTCACCGGTGCTCTTTCTGCCAAACTTAGATTCATTGCAAGATTAAGGTTGAGTGTTACAGCTGTCGGGTCCACTCCCAGTTCTCCTTCGGGAGTCATTTCCGGTTCTTCGTGCAGGCTGCATCCATTCACCAGCAGGGTGATGAACAACAGGAAAGTGCACTGTGCCAGTATATATAAATTTCTTCTCATATTGTTATCTTATTTATATGTATGTTCCTATCTTAGGTTAGAAGCGGTAGACCAACGATGCTCCCACACGGGGTATCCCCCAGTAATGACGGACACGCGTATCCAGCAGTGCGCCGTTGTCTACATTATAATAGGTGTTATACTTCATGTTGGCATATCCCACTCCCAGATTAAATTCCGCTCCCCAGTGTTTGGAAAGGGGGAGTTTGTAACCGTAGCTTATTCCGGCTCCCAACAGCGGACGATCAGTATCTTGATAACGGTCATCGTTCCACTTTACGTTAAACCATGCCACGTGGGCGTGTAGTCCGACAAAGTGTCCCCGTCCTGTCTCATTTCCTATCCACCAGCGGGCTTCAGGTTGCAATGCTACCGTACGCACGCCGTGCTTATCTCCCAAGTCCCACAAACTGCAAGTCAATGGCAACTCTACTGTGATCTTTTTATGTACCTGCATTTCCACGGCAAGGTTCAGCAAAGCACAAGCATCATATATTACATTCGTTTTCAGTGCCAGATAGCGTTGACCATCAAAGGCAGCCGCTTTCTTTCCTGTATTCTCTTTGCCGGATTGGCGTTTATCCTCCTCCTTTTTTGAAGAAGTCGCAACTGCTGTTTCCTGCTTTTTTCCGCCGGACTTGTAAACCGTAGTTTCCTCCGGAGCTGCCGAAGTCTGTACACGGGGTTTACCGGGAGTCTGTGCCGACAAGACGGTTATGCCCGATAATGCAGCCAACAGACATATAGTTCTCATATTAAAAGTAGAGTGTCTCATATATTCGTATCTTTCATGTTCATTGATTAGATTTCCAGTTCGGGCACTGTATCCCTCATTACCGTTTCGTACCCATCCTCATTGATGACAGTAGCTTCACCTTTATAAGTGATATTCACCTTCTCTTGAGTGCTGCGGATAAAGAATGAAGGAGCACCGTCGGATTTCAGGTTTACACTAATCAGCCATCCGCCTACTTTGATACGTCCGTCGGACAAGATTTCGGGATCTTTGGCAGGATATTTCAGTGCATGTGTATTGATGACAGTGGCAAAACGATATACTTGTGCCTTTTCCGATGTAGCGGTGAAATGCCAGTGATTAGGATACTTCTTGAACACCCCTTTGTCATCAGCACGTAGCCAGTTGACTGCCGGATAGAAAAAACGGCTCGTCGTATCAGTCTGCAATGTTCCGGTGGAGAAAAGATAAGCGTCTGATGCTCCTCCGCGGTTCGTGGCTTGAATATGCACGAAGCGATGATTCGATTTATCCACTGTCATGGGATTTTCTGTGGTATGCAGCAAATAACTCCAGTTTACAGGTTCGTCTGCCACTAGTTCGTCATAGATAAAGATGAGTCCTGTCTTTCCCAAATTGACAATGTGACGGCGGAAAGTTTTCACATGATTCTCATCCCAGCCATTTTCGGGCGTATAATGCACCTCCGACTGTTCGCCGCGTGTCAGCCAAAGCGGTGAAATCACTTTTCCGTAAGCATTGGAAGCATCACCCAGCACATACCCGATCTTCTCGCTGGCATAATAACGGGGAATCCATCCATATCCTTCCGTACCGATACGTTGTCCCATACCGTTCACCAGAATCGTATTGTGAGCACGTGTGGCACGATGGCACAACATACTATGTACGTCGGTAAACTCAATGTGGTGTCCGCTACTGTAAAATAATGGTTTTCCACCATAGAACGTATTGAAAGCATTCTGATTGGCAAGTGCATGAGAGGTAGAACCATAAGGGCTTGACCGGAAACTCCACATCGCATTTCCACCTACTCTATCCCAGTTCGTCTGGAAAGAGGCAAGTCCTGTTGCGGGGAAGACGTATCCTGCAGGGAGTGCAGTCAATCCTTCACCTTCCGGCAGAGGTTTATCACATTGCAGGCGGAACCAGGCAAGATCACCGGGCTTATTCAATAAGGCTTTCTTCATATAATCCGGTTCCACTTTCAATGTGCGGCGGACGAAATCAGCGGCATAAGTGTTTCCGGTAAGGCGTGCCAGCGCATCCAAATATCCTATACGGATACTGTTTGGACGTCCCACATTCTGATGAGAACTTCCGTTTCCTCCGGATTTGGAGAAAGGAGGTTGCTGGAAGATGGTATACATGATATTTCCCTGATACCAAGGATCGGAAAAGAAGTCGTAACCGGTCAGTTTGCTATAATAGTAAGGTACTTCTACTAATGTACGGGTATTGACCGTAAAGTAAGAATCGCCATTGTGCCAGCCACCGTCTTTGTTCAATCCGGGGAAACGTGCCAACCAGACGTTATAGCAGTAATCCACCCATGTGTTGGCTTCGGGCAGATCGCCATATACACTGAATGCCGCCATTGTAAGGATGCGAAGTGTCATCTGCCACACATGATTGTCGGCGATGTGATTTTCCATCCGGTTATTAAAGTTCTCATACATTTCACCACCTTTATTTTTGATGGCTTCCAGCAATGCTTTCTTTTGTGATGTATTCAACCGGTCGTAGAAAGAATCATAAGCCATAGAGCAGAGAGACAATAAGCTAGAAGCATTAAAATCTCCTTTCACATTCTTATCTTTATCCCAGTCGGCCATGATAAATACCCGTTTGATGGCTTCGTCAGCATATTTAGTATCCTGCGTCAGCAACCAGGCCCGTATCAATGCTTCGGTGTTGCCCTCTTCCGCATCGATGATGCGACGGCTTTCACGAGTGAGGTATGAATTTATCTGCATCTCGTTCTTCAGATTCTTCACCTGCGAGACATTAATATCTTTCACTGATTTCATTGGAGTCTGAAGTACCTGATCTGCACGCTCAAGATACCATTGTCTTTCTGCCTTTTGTTTGCTGTGATTTATAAAGTCCTTCCATTCGTTCTTCATGATCCACACACGCGGATGGTCGGCTGGTAGTTTTGCCAACACTGTTTTCAATGAAGGAGGACAGAATTTGCCCGGACGATCTTCTACGGTGACTTGCTGTGTGCTTCCCCAAGTCACTTGTCCGTCTTCTACATAACCGAACTGCCAGTACCATACACCCGGTGCAAGCGGTTGTTCCGGATTATAGAACGGCCAGCGAGTTTCCACTTGAACAACTCCCGACTTCAATCCGGCATCCTGCGAATAACGTAACCGATAGGTAATCTTTGTTTTATCTACCTTCTTTACTTTGTGTTCGAATCCATCCAACGGACTGTCCTGCGAGTTCATGTCCGAACGGAGCGGCCATTGGAAAGAAACCGCGCGGTCATTAACCACCGCTTTATCAAGAGGATAAGGAGTGGCACGCATTTCGTGCATCAATGTCTTCTCCGTCAGCTTAATAACTGCTTGTTTTTGCGCATGTGTCATCTGTGCAGTCACAGACAAGATTACGAATGAAATCAATAATACTTTTTTCATGATATCAAATGATTGGTTTTTCTGTAGGCAAATGTAGATAAACCGTCCGAAACGGAACTTTCAATTCATTTCTTCCTTCTCTGATACTGTCTAACAGGACTTTGTTTTCGTTCATTTCAACTTAAAATTCGTCCAAAACAAGCGTTACAGGAAGCTACAAAGAGGGTAAAAGGGTAAAATAGCCCCCAAAACGGAATGACTGGAATTGATAGAAAGATGAAGGTTATTAGTTCTTGTTTAGGTTTTCACCACAGAGGACGCGGAGGACACAGAGGTGAATTTGGTTTATGACTTACAGTGGTGACCCTAATTTTGATGCGTAATCCTCCTACCATAAAGTTGAAAAAATGGTTCTTCGTCAAATTTGGTGGTAATCTCTTTTTTATTTCAACTGTCTTCTTCTTTCTTAATCCTATTAAAAGTTGTAGATATGTTTGCTTTTTAGTAACTTTAAAGACACCACATCATTAAGAGTTACAATGCAACAAGTCATATCTACAACGTACAAATATACATCAAAAAAAGAAAATGCTCCTACAAATAGGGGATTATTCCATGATTTCAGATTCAGTCTTGGCTACGATAATCTGCAACAAGATGGTATCTCTGAAGCTGTTGGCTCATTGACGGTCTTTCTACATACGGCTGGCAAAGGGGCTTCCTGTCCTTATTGCGGACATTTCAGTCACCGATTGCACA
>NZ_GG774955.1:39181-48859 GCF_000162555.1 Bacteroides sp. 3_1_23 | reverse complement strand
GATAACATCCAGCTTGCGAAAAAGGTATCAACAAAAGAGGAAGGAAGTCAAGGAGCATAATGAGAGCATTGAAAACAGAAGTAAAATACAGAGAGTTTCACAGAATCAGATACGCAAATACATTCTAAAGGGAGAATCGGATAATCCTAAACTAGCGGAACTGTATAAGTCCTCACCGCAGATTAAAGAACTTTTAAGCGTGTGTCAGAATTTCAGAGATATGATTAATGGGAACACTTATGATAAGGATATTAGAAAGTGGATTGAAAAAGCGAAGGCAACACGGAATATGGCACTGACGAACTTTGCATATGGTATTGAAAAAGACTGGGAGGCAGTACAGGCAGCTATTGATATCCCCTTCAGTAACGGATTACTGGAGGGGACAGTGAATAAAATTAAAGCGGTAAAAAGACAGATGTACAATAGGGCAGGAATTAAACTACTGAGAGCGAAGATTATTTATTCACAATAGAAGAAGTACCACCAAATTTGACGAAGAACCTTCAACTTTATAGTAGACAAAAAACTCTCATTCATTTCTGTACCGGCATGAACAAGATTCACCTCTGTGTCCTCCGCGTCCTCTGTGGTGAACAAATGCATAACCGCAAAACAACTACTTAGTATGCTGCTTCACATACTCCGATGGCAGACAACCGACATACTTCTTGAAACTGGTAGAGAAGTAAGAAGAAGATCCGAAGCCTACCATTCCGCTAATCTCCGAAATGGAGTAGCGCCCTTCAAGCAACAATTTACACGCTTTATTAAAACGGATGCGCCGGATAAAGTTGGCAGGCGGTTCACCGGATATGGAATTCATCTTGAGATACAGTGACGAACGGCTCATACAAAGCTGGCTGGCCAACTCATCAGAGGTGAAGTCTTCATTACTGATATTTTCTTCTACCACCTGAATAGCTTTGCTCATGAATTCCTCATCCAGATTATTCGAAGTCATTTTAGCAGTATCTATATCAATCGTATTCGAATAATAGTGTTTCAACCGCTGGCGTGCTTTCAGTTGATTAGCAATTTTTCCTTTCAATAAATGAATCGAGAACGGTTTGGCAATGTAATCATCCGCTCCAGCCTGAATGCCTTCCGTCTGTGCATCGACACTTCCTTTGGCAGACAACAGCAGGACGGGAATATGGCAGGTTTGCAGATTTCGTTTAATAAGCTGGCAAAGTTTGATACCGTCAATACCCGGCATCATCACGTCGGAAAGAACAATATCCACACGGTGCTCTTTCATAATAGCCAATGCTTCTTCGCCGTTTCCGGCGGTAAGCGTCACATAGTTCTGCCGGAAATTATCTTTCAGGTAATCCACCATCTCTTTATTGTCATCTACCAACAAGATAGTAGGCCGTTCTTCCTCGCTGCCAACTTCTATCTGATCGTCGTCCGATTTCTCTTCTGAAACCACAGCCGACGCATCACCAGAGAAATATTCATCAGCCACCGGAAGATCCCGGAGAGAAGCAGATGTTTCGACTTCATGTGCCGGCAATTCACGTTCTTTCTCCGTGAAGGCAGCCATATCAGCAGGTAGTGTGACTTTAAATTCCGTATATTGAGCAGGTTCGCTTGCTACCGTAATAGTGCCGTGATGCTTTTCTACCAGCATCTTCACCAATGACAATCCGATACCCGTCCCCTTTCGCTGACCGTCTACCTGATAGAAACGTTCGAAAATGCGGGTTAGCTGTTCCGGAGACATACCGATTCCGCTATCTCTTACCGTGAAACCATAGGTATCTCCCTCTGTCCATAAGGAAAGCGAAATACTTCCGCCGTCCGGTGTAAACTTAAAGGCGTTAGACAGCAGGTTCATCAAGATGGTCTCTACATACGTCCGGTCCGCAGGAAACAATCGTCCTTCCAGATCAGATTTTATATGAAAGCTGATAGCACGTTTCTGCGCATTTTCTTTAAACAGGGCAAAAGCATCTTGCAACAGTTCTTCCACATTTACCTGCGCAACATGAATAGGCATTGCACCTGCTTCAGCTTTACGGAAATCCAGCAACTGGTTGACAATGTGCAACAACTTACGACCGTTCTTATAAACGTAATCTAGTTTCTGTTGTACCGGAGTACCTTTCAGATTGCTCTGCCCCAAGAGTTCCTCCAACGGAGCCAGTATCAGACTCAACGGAGTACGCAACTCATGAGACATATTCATGTAAAAACGTACTTTCTCCTGACTGATTTCTTCTATCTTGTTTCGTTCTATCTGTTCGATCCGGACTTGCATCTTCATTTTGGCACGGGCAATAAAGAAATAGATCACAAAGACGAGAAGCCCTAAAGAAAAGAAGATGAAAAGTGTCTTTGCCCACCAAGTCTGATACCACATCGGAATGATATGCACAAAAAATTCAGTGGTCGCCTCGCTCCACTTTCCATTGTTGTTACATGCCTTCACCTTAAACACATACTCACCGGGCGGAAGATTAGAATAACTCGCCCGTGCAAAGGAAACATGACGGGAGTAGTTCCACTCTGTTTCAAAGCCTTCCAATTTGTAAACGAACTGATTCCGCTTACCAGCTAAATAGTTGATAACGGCAAACCGGATATTAAAAAGTTTCTGATCGGAAGGGAACGACATACCCAGCATCCGCCCTTGCTCGTCCTGATAATAACGCACCCGTTCACTTTTCATATCCGTAATCACCTGATTTAAGACAACGGCTCCTGTTACCACCGCATCCGGGGAATATGGATTATCACCCAATTCGTATGGCTTGAAATAGGCAACGCCCCCAAGAGACCCCAGGAAGAATGTACCATCGTGCGCTTTGCAAGCTCCGAAATAGTTAAACTGATCGTGAGGCAATCCGTCCTGCTTTGAATAGTTGAGGAAAGTACCCTCCTCCGTATTGAAGCAAGCCAGTCCCTTGTTAGTTGTCAACCATAAACGCCCCCGTTCATCTTCCAGTATATTATAAATAAAGTCGTTTGGCAAACCGTCTTTCATCGTATAGTGTTTCCAGGCAGTCGGTGCTCCTTCCTTATAGCAATATAATCCTGTGGAAGAACCAATCCAGATTTCATGACGGCTATCCTCCTGTACAAAGAAAGCCTGTATCAACCCATGCAGATAAGCCGAAGAGGAAAGATGCAGTTCTTCCAGTTTCCCGCCGGCATACAAAAACAGGCTCTCTTCCGTACCGATCCAGATTCTTCCTTTGGAATCACGGAACAACGTATATATCAATACATTCTCCAACTTTTTATGCTTTTTAGCCAACGGATGCTGCGAAAGTTCGCCGGTCTGTTTGTCGAAAAGGTAAAGTCCGCTCATGCCGCCTACCCAAAGCGTTCCATCCGTTCCGTCCAATAAGGAGTAACAACTGTTAGTCAGGGAAGTAGAATGGGGAAAGGAATATGTTTCTATCCTGCCACTCCGGTGATGCAGACGACTCATTCCCCCTCCATGAGTGCCGATATAGACACTTCCATCCTTGTCCGTCCATATACATTTTATATTGTCCGACTTTAAAGCGTTGGCGGAAGTACCCGTCCGGTAATATGAAAAGACTCCGGTTTTCCGGTTATAATAATTTAATCCGCCGTCGTTCGTGCCGATCCAGAGATTGCCATTATCCGGGTCTTCGGCAATACAGCTCACCGTGTTATCACTTAACGAATTCCGCCAGGCGGAATGTTGCAAGCGTCCGAATGCCGGAGCAAGGGGATGATAATAATTAAGCCCGCCATAAAATGTACCGATCCACATTCCCCCTTGATTGTCTTTCAAGATAGAGCGGATGGAATTATGCCCCAAGGTAGTCGGATCTTCAGGAGAAAAACGGCAGATACGGAAAGTTCCCGTCTCCGGTTCAAGGATAAGCAAACCTTCCATGGTTCCTATCCAAACCCTTCCTTTATCATCTCCGGACAATGTCCTGACCGAGTTCGTAAGGAAATAAGCAGGAGTATTTTGCTTGTTATAATGATGTTTTATTTGAAAGTTGTTATCTACACAATACACGCCGTTTGTCAATGAAGCCAGCCAACAGTTGCCGGTTTTGTCGTCATAGAGCATATCGGAGATGGTTTCTCCTTTCAATTGGAGAAGAAGCCGGGTCACGTTTTCGTTGCGTACATAATAGAAATAGACACCTTCCGAAGTTCCCAACAGGAAACCGTCATTCATCCGGCAAACTGAATAGATCGTTTTTCCGGCAAGTTCCGGCTGCACTTTCATCCGCCCGGTCTTTTTATCAAAAACCACCAGACCGATATTGGTAGCAAGCAAAAGCCGGTCGCCTTCCTCCGGTTCTCCGATAGCCAATACTTGCATCGGCTGATTGTCCGGTGAAGAATAATTGGTGAAATTATTCCCTACTATATTATAACGGGATAAACCGACCTGTGTACCTACCCATACCGTACCTTTCGAATCGGTATGAAGTGAATAGACATGATTGTTTGCCAGACTGGTCGTATCATCCGGCGCTTTATAATACGAAACGAAACGGGAACCTTCATACCAGTTCAGTCCGTCTATGGTGCCTACCCAAAGCTTATTATTATGATCTTGTGTCAGAGCAAGCACAGTATTTTGCGACAGCCCGTCATCCACGGATAATCGCTTAAAATGAATGAAGCTGTCGGCGGCCGATACAGCCAAAGGAAAAAATAAAATGCAAACGGTTAATCCGAATAGGTATCTAAATAGCAAATGTCGGTCTTTCATGAGCTAATATTGAAGAATTTATCGTAAAGATAAGTATTTTCAATTCAATCTGATAAATGAATCCCGTTTTTTAACTCATATAAAGGACCGGTATCGGCTCAAAACAGGGTAACCGCGCCAAAGTCCGACAGTTATGAATTCATATTTTAGATGCGGTTGCCCTGAACTTTAATTTTTTTTTACGGTTTCTCTTCAAGTTAGTAAGACGGATTTTCTGATTTTTCTTTCAGATCTTTATAACGTTTCAAGGCTTCCAGATAATAATAATCGGCATAATTGAGCGGAGTATCAATTTCACTGTCGTGCGGGAAACTACCAACCGAATGTAACAGGACGAAACCATGATTTTCTCCTTCTTGGGCCAAATAATCATCAGAGGATAACTGTTTCAGGATATGCTCCGCATAACGGAAATATTCTTCCCCTTGTTTCTTGTCGCCATAACCACTCAACTCCAGTAATGCAGAAGCTGTTACGGCAGCCGCAGAAGCATCCCGCGGTTCATTCGGAATATTAGGAGCATCATAATCCCAATAAGGTACATAGTCATTTTCGGACGGGCGGTGATCGATAATGAACCGCGCTATTTTATGAGCGGCATCCAGATAGTTCTGCTGCTTGGTGAAGCGATAACACATGGTATATCCATACACTCCCCAAGCCTGTCCACGCGCCCAAGCGGAAGAATCGGCATATCCCTGAAAGGTTCCTTTCGACTCTACTTCACCGCTATCCGCCAGATAACTTACCACATGATAGGAAGTCATGTCCTCCCGGAAGTGATTCTTCAACGTTTTGTTAGCATGAGAGATGGCTATTTCACGATATTTCGGATTATTGGTTTGTTCCGAAGCCCAGAACAACATTTCAAGGTTCATCATATTATCAATAATCACCGGATAACTCCAATCACCGAAATCCCACGAACGAATCAGTCCGACTTCCGGACGAAAACGGGAGCACAAGCTTTCTGAAGAATGAATCAGAATCAAACTGTCCGTTGGCTCCGGTTTCAAACGGATGCCCTGCCCATAACTGCAAAACATCATAAAACCCAAATCGTGATTACCCGTATAATATTGCATATCCTGCAGACGGTTCGTATATTTACGCGCCTCTTTTGCGAGAGCCTCATCACCGGTCAACTCGTATGCCAGCCACATGGAACCGGGATAGAAACCACTCGTCCAATCTGTGGGGTGCTCCAGTCTGTACTTTCCTTCTTTGATAGAACGGGGAAAACAGGCGGTATCCGGTTCATTCTTCAATTGTTCTGCCATATAGAGCAACTGATGTCCCGCTGTTTTCACTGCATGGTCGAACCATTCCATCTCATTTCCTTTTGAAGCATCGCAAGCAGTCAGGAGCGCCATACTCCCTACCGCCAGTAAAAGTTTGTTTTTCATTGTTCCACTTTATTTTGTTACTGTATTCTATTACTGGCAACAAAGTTAGAGCAAGTCGCGAACAGACCCTTTGCAAATCTATTTTTTCATTTTCGTTTCTATTTCTACGGACTTTGATTTTGTCCAAAAGTGCTTTGTTTTTATCTTTTATAGAAAAACAGGCACGGATTTTACCAAATAAGCTGTTGTCAGGCATAACCAAACAACTATGCAGCCTTTTGCAAAATCCGTGCCTCCACTAAAAAGTACACGCTCTTTTATCTCACAATATCTTCCGGAAACTTAGCCGGCATCTCCACCCTCTTCCAAGTTTCATAATACCAGGTGTTCAACTCATTTCCATTCAAATCATTCTTGATAAAATATTTCAGATGGAGATAATCATTGTCTTTAATCTCAAATTCCAAAATATTGTCCTGATTGTCCAGCATCGGGAGATGAATGTTCTTCTCGATACTTTCCTTATAAGAATCGTCCGTGAGTTGTTTATAAGTACCATATCCAGTAATAATCGCATCCGCACCGGGAATAATGGTAAAGTTTACGATTTGTCCGTCATCACTCAATACTTTAAATGTATTACTGGGTTTCAACGCTCCCGGAACATCGGGAGACTCGGATACATAATGGCAGAGCTGCCAAATACCTTTCAAATCGGCCGCTTTGAATTTGGTTTTCTTCTGGGCCGTCGCACCTGTTACCGCTAACAACATTATTGAAAGCATGGTAAAGAAATAGAGCTTTTTCATTGTTGTATTATTTTAGTTAACACTCTCGAATGCGTATTTCCAAATATAAAGATTTATTTTGAGAATACAGCAATTCAGAGCATAAAAAAACTCGCATAACCTGAAGATTATGCGAGTTTTACATAAATATACCGAAATATTAGAAATCAGCATTTCTTGGTGTACGCGGGAACGGTATCACGTCACGGATATTCGCCATACCTGTTACAAACAATAACAGACGTTCGAACCCTAATCCGAAGCCGGAGTGAGGACAAGTACCGAACTTACGGGTATCCAGATACCACCACATATCCTTCATCGGGATATGCATTTCTTCAATACGGGTCATCAGCTTGTTATAGTCGGCTTCACGTTCGGAACCACCGATAATTTCACCAATTTTCGGGAAAAGAACGTCCATGGCACGTACAGTCTTACCGTCTTCGTTCTGCTTCATATAGAAGGCTTTGATTTCCTTCGGATAGTCAGTCAGAATCACCGGACGTTTGAAGTGTTCTTCCACTAAGAAACGTTCGTGTTCGGAAGCCAGGTCCACGCCCCAGTAAACCGGGAATTCGAACTTATGTCCTTTCGCAACAGCTTCTTCAAGAATCTTGATACCGTCTGTATAAGGCAAACGTACGAAATCATCTTTCAATACACCTTGCAGACGTTCAATCAAGCCTTTGTCGAACATATCGTTCAGGAACTTCACATCATCCGCACAGTTATCCAACGCCCATTTCACACAATATTTGATGAACTCTTCTGCCAAGTCCATGTTGTCTGTAATGTCGTTGAAAGCCACTTCCGGCTCAATCATCCAGAACTCTGCCAAGTGGCGGGGAGTGTTGGAGTTTTCGGCACGGAACGTAGGACCGAATGTGTAGATAGCTCCCAAAGCAGTAGCTGCCAACTCACCTTCCAGCTGACCGGAAACAGTCAGACTTGCCTGCTTACCGAAGAAATCATCTTCATAAGAGATAGAACCTCTCTCGTCTTTCTTCAAGTCATACAGGTTCATCGTAGTCACCTGGAACATCTGTCCGGCACCTTCACAATCGGAAGCCGTAATGATCGGCGTATGGAAATAGAAGAAGCCCTTTTCATGGAAGAACTTGTGAATAGCAATCGCCATGTTGTGACGGATGCGGAACACTGCACCGAATGTATTGGTACGCGGACGCAAGTGAGCAATCTCGCGCAAGAATTCCATAGAGTGGCCTTTCTTCTGTAATGGATATGTATTATCACAAGTACCCAGCACTTCGATTTCACGAGCCTGTACTTCCACTTTCTGACCGGAACCTACTGATTCTACCATTTCTCCGTTCACGCTGATACAAGCGCCGGTAGTAATCAGTTTCAGCATCTCTTCATCGAAATTAGCCAAATCTACTACGATCTGCAAATTATTTATTGTAGAACCGTCATTCAGTGCGATAAAGTTTACTTGTTTGCTACCTCTACGGGTGCGAACCCATCCTTTCACATTGACCATAGCACCAATATCTGTGCGCTTCAACAGGTCAACAATTTTTGTTCTACCAATCTTTTCCATTTAACTTTTTCTTTTTAGATACAAGAAGACGAGGTTTCAAATGCAGGATGAATTCTTTCCTGCTTTCTTTCCCCGTCCTCTGTCAAGTTGTTATTTATTGACTTATTACTCAAACGAACCCATGCGGAGGTAGTTTACTTCTGCTTCCGACAGGTAACGCCAGTCTCCGCGACGCAGACCTTTTTTGGTCAGTCCGGCGAAGAACACACGGTCGAGTTTTACTACTTTATAACCCAGTGATTCGAAAATACGGCGAACGATACGGTTCTTACCGGAGTGAATTTCGATACCTACCTGGTCTTTCTTGAAATCATCTGTATAGCTGATCGCATCTGCATGAATTTCACCGTCTTCCAACTGAATACCAGCTGCAATCTGATCCATATCCGCTTTGGTCAGGTTCTTGTCCAGATGAACATGATAAATTTTCTTCTTCAGGAATTTCGGGTGTGTCAGCTTGGAAGCCAGATCACCGTCATTCGTCAGCAAGAGTACACCAGTCGTGTTACGGTCAAGACGTCCTACGGGATAGATACGTTCGTTGCAAGCACCTTTCACTAAATCCATTACTGTACGGCGTTCCTGTGGATCATCCGATGTAGTAACCGTATCTTTCGGCTTATTCAACAATACATATACCTTACGTTCGATGCTTACCGGTTCATCGTGGAACTTAACCACATCCGAACGCTTGATCTTTGTACCCAATTCCGTTACTACTTCACCGTTTACAGAAACCACACCTGCTGTGATAAACTCATCAGCCTCGCGACGTGAACAAACACCGGCATTAGCCAGGAACTTATTCAGACGGATCGGTTCATTCGGATCAACAAACTGTTCCTTGTACTCGATCTGTTTCTTTACGCTATACTTAGCATTCGGATCATAATCGCCGGTACGCGGACGAGGACGATAGCCTCCTTGTGAACGGTCATTGTTGTATCTCGGACGGTAACCTCCCCCACCGCCGTTATTGCTGCGATAGCCGCCACCTTCGCCGTTATTAAAACGGGGACGATACGGACGGTCACCACCTTCACGGTTGTAAGAAGGACGTTGAGGACGGTCGCCACCTTCGCCGTTATTAAAGCGGGGACGGTAAGGACGGTCGCCACCTTCACGGTTGTAAGAAGGACGTTGAGGACGATCACCACCTTCGCCGCTATTGAAACGGGGACGTTGAGGACGGTCATAAGAACCACCTTCACGGTTGTAGGAAGGACGTTGAGGACGATCATAAGAACCACCTTCGCGGTTGTA
>NZ_GG774955.1:0-38898 GCF_000162555.1 Bacteroides sp. 3_1_23 | reverse complement strand
CATAAGAACCACCTTCACGGTTGTAGGAAGGACGTTGAGGACGATCATAAGAACCACCTTCGCGGTTGTAAGGACGTTGAGGACGGTCGCCTCCTTCATTATTGTTATTGAAGCGAGGACGATACGGACGATCGCCACCTTCACGATTGTAAGAAGGACGTTGAGGACGATCGCCATAAGAGCGGTCACCATACGAACGCTGCGGGCGTTCGCCTCCTTCATTGTTGGCATTAAATCGCGGGCGATACGGGCGATCCCCGCCTTCACGGTTGTAAGAAGGGCGATACGGACGTTCTCCACCTTCTCTGTTGTAAGACCTGTTACCATCACGGCCGGCACCTGTATTCTCTTCATTGAAAGAATTTTCGCGCCATTCTTCGTTTTCTGTGCTCATTTTTTTATTCGAATAAAATTAGACTTTGGCCTCACGGCCTATTTAAAAACACGTTTATTATATAAGTAAACAATTAAAGCCCCGTATATGTATGGGGAGTGATTGCTCTTAACTCTTTTTTAATATCTTCGCTTACATTCAATTCTTCGATAAACTCTTTAATAGAACTTTCTGTAATAGCCTGATTGGTCCGGGTTAAAGCTTTCAAAGCTTCATACGGATGCGGATAAGCCTCACGGCGCAGAATGGTTTGAATAGCTTCTGCCACTACGCTCCAACAGTTATCCAAGTCACGATAGATAGCTGGTTCGTTCAGCAACAGTTTACGCAATCCCTTCAAAGAACTCTGAATAGCAATCACGATATGACCGAAAGGCACACCTACATTACGCAGCACTGTCGAGTCTGTCAAGTCGCGCTGCAAACGGGAAACAGGAAGTTTCACAGCCAAATGTTCCAGGATAGACGTTGCTATACCCAGGTTACCTTCCGCATTTTCAAAGTCAATCGGATTCACTTTATGCGGCATGGCACTCGAACCCACTTCTCCGGCTTTGATCTTCTGCTTGAAGTACTCCATAGAGATGTACTGCCAGAAGTCACGATTCATATCGACCATAATCGTATTGATACGCTTCATACTATCAAAAACAGCAGAAAGGTTATCATAGTTCGAAATCTGTGTAGTATATTCTTCACGCTCCAATCCCAGTTTCTCTGCAACAAACCGATTACCGAATTGTTTCCAGTCATATTGAGGATAAGCTACATGATGCGCATTATAATTTCCGGTAGCACCACCAAACTTAGCGGTAATCGGACATGCCTTCAGCATAGCCAGCTGACGTTCGAGACGGTAAACGAATACCATCACTTCCTTGCCTAAACGAGTAGGAGAAGCCGGTTGACCGTGAGTTTTGGCAAGCATTGGAATGTTAGCCCATTCTGTTGCATAAGTCTTCAACTGTGCAATCAGTTCTTCAATCAACGGATAGTAAACCTGTTCCAATGCTTCTTTGATAGAAAGAGGAACAGACGTATTGTTAATATCCTGAGAAGTCAATCCGAAGTGGATAAACTCTTTGTAGTCATCCATTCCGCCCATCTTGTCAAATTCTTCTTTCAGGAAGTATTCTACAGCTTTCACGTCGTGGTTAGTTACACTCTCGATATCTTTAATGCGCTGTGCGTCTGCTTCAGAGAAGTTACGGTAGATATTCCGTAAAGTTTCGTACACATTGCTATCGATTCCTTTTAATTGCGGCAAAGGGAGTTCGCACAAGGTGATAAAGTATTCCACCTCTACCTGTACACGGTATTTAATCAGTGCAAATTCAGAGAAATAAGCTGCCAAAGCTTTAGTTTTGCCTCTATATCGACCATCAATCGGAGATATGGCCGTTAATACATCAAGTTCCATACGTTTTCTTAGATAATTATCAGATTGCAAAATTAACTCTTTTTCCTGAGTTATAGAGCAAAAGGATAGAGAAAGTTTGTATAAAAGCGGTAAGAAATAAAAAAAGCCTCACGAATTTCTTCGTAAGACTCTGTTTTATAGTGGGCGTTGACGGATTCGAACCGCCGACCCTCTGCTTGTAAGGCAGATGCTCTGAACCAGCTGAGCTAAACGCCCGTACACTTCCGTTTCAAAAGCGATGCAAAGGTACGGCATTTTTTGAATTCTGCAAACATTTCATGTATTATTTTTCAAGAAAGTTTTTGCACAATAAAGAAAAGCTCTGATTATCAACAAATAATACAAAAAAGTTTTTTTCTCACAACTTTCACTTCGTCCAGTCTGTCTACCAGATAAAGCAACTTATTTACGAATCACCCGTGCCGGATTCCCGACTGCAACACTGTCGTCGGGAATATCTTTCGTCACAACACTCCCCGCTCCTATCACACAACGATTACCAATCGTCACACCGGGACAGATAATAGCTCCGCCACCAATCCAGCAGTCTTCGCCAATCGTCACCGGATAAGCATATTCCTTAGAGCCTCTTCTTTCCTGATAATCCATCGGATGATGAGGCGTATAAATCTGCACACAAGGACCGACCAGTGTATGAGCACCAATTGTGATATATCCTCCATCCAGGAAAGTGCAATTGGCATTAACAAACACATGTTCACCCAACTTGATTCCGTCCCCGTGATCGCAATGGAAAGGCGGGCATATAATGGAAGTTTCAGGAATCCCCGGTACCAACTTATCCAATAATTCTCTATAACCCTCATCGTACGTACTCATTCCCCGCATACGTGCCAATAGTTTTTTGGCATGTTCAAAACGTACCTGCAACTCCGGTGCAGACATATCAGCCAACTGGCTACTACGCATCTTCTCAACTTCCGTCATACCTTATATTTCTTTGCCGTTAGTAAATACAAACTTCTTTTCGTTCGAAAGAGATTCGTTAAATTCAAACCCTTCCCAAGAGAAGCTTTTCAGATCCTCCGGATTTTCAATTCGATTCTTCAGAATGAACCGTGTCATTTCACCACGGGACATTTTGATATATATCACTATCGAAGCCAATTTTCCATTCTTCCATACTTGAAATTCGGGAGTGATGACATGCACCTCTTTTTCCACCCGCTTCCAATCAAACAAGCTTTTCATCTCGTCACTGGCCAAATTGCAAAGTATGCCGCCGGCTTTCTTGATGTCTTCAATGAACACATCCGTCAAACGGGACTGCCAATAAGAAAACATCGTCTGATTACCCAGTTCAGGCAGCACTACATCTCCTTCCAACCGATAGGAACGAATAACGTCCAAAGGCCTCAACAGTCCATAACAAAAAGAAGTCAGCCGCAAGTGTTCCTGCGCATATTCAAATTCTACTTTCGAGAAATCTTTTGCATTCAACCGTTTGAACACAATTCCGGTATAAGCCAATAAAGCAGGCAGTTCCGGTGTACCCTCCGCATGAAAAGCCTGATAACGCTTGTAATTTTCCACAGCTATTTTAGCATTCACACGCAACAGGCGTTCCAGTTCGTCCACCGAAAACTGTGACATCTGCAAAGCAATCCCGGAAGCTTCTTTTTGAAATCGTGGAACCGTTTTCAAAGGAACTTTCACCTTTGAAGTTTCACTCATAGTCTTGGCACAAGATAGAAGTACTAACATTGTTAAATCTGATTTTATCTTTTCGAAAAACAAAAATAAAAAATAAATCGCTTCTCTTGCTGGCTAATAGACAGATTATCCCTAAATTCAGCCAATAATTAACTTTAATCATTTATTAATAACAAAAACACCCCCATTATGACATACACACTAATCCCCCTGAAAGTGTTATGCTTATTGACAATCTTCTGTTTGTATGGCAGTTTATCCTATGCCAGCGTAAACTCTAAACCTTTTGTTGTCCCCGAACTCAAACAATGGACAGGAAAAGATGGTAATTTCACTCCGGGAACAAATGCGAAGATAGTATGCACCTCTGCAAATCCAGAATTGCTGAGAATAGCCCAAATGTTTGCCGACGATTATCAGCAAATGTTCGGAAAAACATTAAGCGTAACTCAAGGCAAAGCCACACCCGGAGACTTCATCCTATCACTGTCAGCTGACAAAAAGCTGGGAGAAGAGGGTTATGAAATCAAGATTACCGATCGGATCACGACTTCTGCTCCCACCCCGACAGGGCTTTACTGGAGCACACGTACCCTCTTGCAAATAGCAGAACAAAGCCAGGAGCACTCATTTCCCAAAGGAATAATCCGCGACTACCCCGACTACTCCATCCGGGGATTCATGATAGACTGCGGTCGTAAATTCATTCCGATGAGCTATCTTCAGGATCTGGTAAAAATAATGGCTTATTACAAGATGAATACCCTGCAAGTCCATCTGAATGATAATGGATTCAAGCAATATTTTGATAACAACTGGGACAAGACTTATGCTGCTTTCCGTCTGGAGTCCGAAACTTATCCGGGACTCACAGCCCGCGACGGTTCTTATTCTAAAAAAGAATTTATTGATTTTCAAAAACAAGCTGCAACCAACTTTGTAGAGATTATACCGGAAATTGATATTCCGGCACATTCATTAGCATTCACTCATTACAAACCGGAAATTGGGAGCAAGGAGTACGGAATGGATCATCTTGACTTATTCAAACCGGAAACCTATCAATTTGCAGACGATCTGTTCAAAGAATACCTGAAAGGTGACGACCCTGTATTCGTAGGCAAGCGTGTGCATATCGGTACCGACGAATACTCGAATGCCAAGAAAGAGGTAGTAGAAAAATTCCGGGCTTTCACCGACCATTATATCCGGCTGATAGAAGGCTTTGGCAAACAAGCCGTGATATGGGGCGCTCTCACTCATGCTAAAGGAGACACCCCTGTCAAATCAGAAAATATCATTATGAATGCCTGGTATAACGGATATGCCGACCCAGCAACCATGATAAAAGACGGCTACCAGCTAATCAGCATTCCGGATGCAATGGTTTACATTGTTCCATTAGCTGGTTACTATCAGGATTATCTTAACGAGGTATTTTTATATAAAGAATGGACACCGGCACATATCGGGAAAGCCGTATTCGAAGAAAAGCACCCTGCTATTCTCGGTGGCATGTTTGCCATCTGGAACGACCATGCAGGTAATGGAATTTCCGTGAAAGACATTCATCACCGTGTATTCCCTGCGTTACAAACTCTAGCAGTAAAGACATGGACAGGGAAAGAAACCAGTCTGCCATTCGAAGTGTATAATGAAAAGCGTAGTGCTATCAGTGAAGCCCCCGGAGTCAATCAATTGGGAAGAATCGGCAAGAGTCCGGCATTGGTATATGAGCGTTCTACCGTTGCTCCCGGCAGCACTTCCACTTACCCGGAAATCGGCTATAATTATACAGTCAGCTTCGACATTACCGGAGCACCAGAGAAAAGCGGAACAGAATTGTTCCGTTCACCCAATGCCGTATTCTATCTAGCAGATCCAATTCGAGGGATGATGGGTTTTGCACGCGATGGTTATTTGAATACGTTCCCATATAAAGTGAATCCGGGAGAGAAAGCGACCATTCAGATTGAAGGCGATCATCGTAGTACCACACTCAGAGTAAACGGAAAGGTTGTTGAAGAAATGAACATACAGAAATGTTATTTCAATGCAGGAAAAGATTCTATGAGTTATATACGCACATTGGTTTTCCCGCTCGAGAAAGCCGGAAACTTCAATAGCCGGATAGAGAATCTGAAAGTACACAATTATCGTGTAAGCAAATAACAGAAAACATCTATTCGCAACAAGACAACTTAAACAAAAAACTCCCCCTTTGGCATTCCAAAGAGGGAGTTCTTTTTATTTTGATAAACAGCTAAAGCAGTTTATTTATATTCCTGCCAGCTCTTGATCTGAATATCACCCAATTTCAATTCACAGAATGCTTCGATAAAGGCACTTGCCAGACGAGCATTTGTAATCAATGGAATGTTGTGATCGATTGCACCACGACGGATACGATAGCCATTCGTTAATTCACGTTTGCTATGATTCTTCGGAATGTTTACGATCAGGTCAAACTTATGGTCAGCGATCATCTTCATTACATTATTCTCTGCACCTGGTTTCTCATCCGGCCAGTAAACCGGAGTCGCGTCTACTCCATGAGCATTCAGGAATGCAGCAGTTCCGGCAGTAGCATAAATCTGATATCCCTTAGCAAACAGCATACGGCTGGCATCCAGCAAATCCACTTTCGACTTCATAGCACCGGAAGAGAACATTACTGCTCTTTCAGGAATCTTGAATCCGGTAGCGATCATTGCATTCAGCAATGCTTCAGAGAAATCATCACCGATACATCCAACTTCACCTGTAGAAGACATATCCACACCCAATACCGGGTCAGCCTTGTGCAGACGAGAGAAAGAGAACTGAGATGCTTTTACACCAATCCAGTCGATATCAAATGCAGATTTATCCGGACGTGAGTACGGAGCATCCAACATGATGCGGGTAGCTGTTTCGATGAAGTTACGTTTCAGTACTTTAGAAACAAACGGGAAACTACGAGAAGCACGCAAGTTACATTCGATTACTTTCACTTCGTTGTTACGAGCCAGGAACTGGATATTGAACGGACCGGAGATATTAAGTTCTTTAGCAATCTGACGGCTGATTTTCTTGATACGGCGTGCCGTTGCAAAATAAATCTTCTGTGCCGGGAATACCAGTGTAGCGTCACCGGAGTGAACACCGGCAAATTCCACATGTTCAGAAATTGCGTATTCCACCACTTCACCATTCTGGGCAACAGCATCAAATTCAATTTCTTTTGTATTTTCAAGGAATTGAGAAACAACTACCGGGTATTCTTTAGAAACTTCGGCAGCCATCTTCAGGAAGTTTTCCAATTCTTCGTCATCGTAGCAAACATTCATAGCAGCTCCCGAAAGAACGTAAGAAGGACGAACCAATACCGGATAGCCTACTTTTTCTACGAATCCTTTCACCTCTTCGAGACTGGTAAGTTCCATCCATGCCGGCTGGTCGATACCCAGTTGGTCAAGCATAGCAGAGAACTTGTTACGGTTTTCAGCACGGTCGATAGAGATCGGAGAAGTACCCAATACAGGAACCGACTGGCGGTAAAGTTTCATAGCCAGGTTGTTCGGAATCTGTCCACCTACAGAGACAATCACACCGCGAGGTTGTTCCAGATCGATTACGTCGAGTACACGTTCGAACGAAAGCTCGTCGAAGTACAGACGGTCGCACATATCATAGTCAGTAGAAACCGTTTCAGGGTTGTAGTTAATCATGATAGATTTGTAACCCAATTTGCGGGCTGTCTGAACGGCATTTACCGAACACCAGTCAAATTCTACAGAGCTACCGATACGGTAAGCACCCGAACCCAGTACGACTACTGATTTTTCATTCTTATAATAGTTTACATCATAACCTTCCACTGCATAAGTCATATACAGATAGTTAGTCAGTTCCGGATGTTCGGAAGCAACTGTATTAATACGTTTTACAGCCGGGAGGATACCCATAGATTTACGATGAGCACGCACTGCCAGGTTTTCTTTCTCCATGTTTCCGGTTGGATTCAGTACGAAACGGGCGATCTGGAAGTCGGAGAAACCTAACACTTTAGCTTCACGCATTACATCGGCAGGTATATCTTCTACCTTATTATAAGCAGACAATTTAGCTTTGTAGTCTACGATATTTTTCAGTTTGCCAAGGAACCAGGGATCGATCTTAGTCAGGTCGTGGATACGTTCGATAGTATAACCTTCTTCCATGGCCTGTGCGATAGAGAAGATACGCAAGTCAGTCGGACGGGAAAGTTCTTTATCCAAATCGTCAAAGTGCAGTTCGTCGTTACCTACGAAACCGTGCATACCCTGACCAATCATACGAAGACCTTTCTGGATGATTTCTTCGAAAGAACGGCCGATAGACATGATTTCACCTACCGACTTCATGCTTGAACCGATTTCACGAGATACACCGGCAAACTTAGTCAAGTCCCAACGAGGGATTTTACAGATATAGTAGTCAAGTTGCGGAGCTACGTATGCAGAATTCGGAGTCCCCATCTCACCAATCTGGTCGAGTGTATAGCCAAGCGCTACTTTAGCAGCAACGAATGCCAACGGATAACCGGTAGCTTTAGACGCCAATGCAGAAGAACGGCTCAAACGGGCATTTACTTCAATCACACGGTAGTCGTCCGTATCAGAGTTGAAAGCATACTGAATGTTACACTCACCCACGATACCGAGGTGACGGATACATTTAGTAGAAAGTTCTTTCAACAGAGTCAATTCTTTATCATCCAGTGAACAGGTAGGAGCCACTACGATGGATTCACCGGTATGGATACCCAGCGGGTCAAAGTTTTCCATGCTGGCTACTGTGAAGCAATGGTCGTTAGCGTCACGGATCACTTCAAATTCGATTTCTTTCCAGCCTTTCAACGATTCTTCTACCAGAATCTGTTTAGAGAAAGCAAAGGAGCTTTCAGCCAATTTCAGGAATTCTTCTTCGTCGGCACAGATACCGCTACCAAGACCACCCAATGCATAAGCAGAACGTACCATGACAGGATAACCGATTCTGCGTGCAGCAGCAATGGCATCTTCCATGTTTTCTACTGCCTGGCTAACCGGAGTCTTCATCTCGATTTCGTTCAGTTTCTTCACGAACAAATCACGGTCTTCTGTATACATGATAGCTTCTACCGATGTACCAAGCACCTTTACTCCGTATTTATCAAGAATACCCTGTGTGTAGAGTTCCGCACCGCAGTTCAACGCAGTCTGTCCGCCGAATGCCAGCAAGATACCATCAGGACGTTCTTTCTTGATAATTTCTTCTACAAAATAAGTATTTACGGGAAGGAAATACACTTTATCGGCAATACCTTCAGAAGTCTGAATGGTTGCGATGTTCGGGTTTACCAATACTGAGCTGATACCTTCTTCTTTCAAAGCTTTCAGTGCTTGTGAACCAGAGTAGTCGAACTCTCCGGCTTGTCCGATTTTGAGTGCTCCAGAACCCAAAACGAGAACTTTCTTGATTTCCTTTTCCATTTCTTTTGTTGTTATAATAAGTTGTTATTTCTAAGTTCGTCCATAAAAAAAATGCGTTACCCTCAAAAAAGGATTAACGCATTACCAAAGAACTAAAATATCGTTTTTGGAGAAAAGAGAAGAAGTCTGCCGTTTCCGGGTGCAAAACATCCGAATGTAGATAATACTTACTTCTGATTTCCTGTTGATTCATTGTTAATATCAAAATTTGTGCAAAGTAACGACATATTTTGCAAATGACAAAAAGAAACGTTCATTTTTTACTGAAATAGTTTACCGCGTCAATGAAACGGTTGTTTTTCCATTGGCTTTTTTAATGAATACTTTCTTGTATGGTTCGTCGTCGTCCGAGTAAACATGCACGCCATTATATTTCCAGGATATCATTTTCGCCCAATATTTACCGCCGATAACGTCTCTATCCGTATATTTATAGGTGATTTGCATTGCATCCTTTTCGCCATTTACATAAATTGGAAAAGAATAAGTGCTCTGTCTTTCATCTCCATAAGCGCTCACTGTGCAATAATACACCCCCTCTTCCTCATCATAAACAACCCAGTTATGATTACCATTATAGTTACCATGCTCCGCATTATAGTCTTCTGTACGTTCTATCGGATTAACTAATTCTTCACGCCATGACACAGGGAGTGTATTTTTATCCTCCGGATTTATCAGACTGTTTCCATTCCCATCTATATAGTAGAATCGTACCGTATTTCCTCTCGAAAAGAAATTTCCATCCGGGATGCTATCATACCAGCCTTCTTCCTCATCAGTCATTTCATCATTACAACCCATCAGGCTGAATATACCTAAAACGAATAGCAACATTCCTAGTAGTTTTCCTGTTTTCATAATATAAAAGTTTTTAGATACCGACAAAGATATTGAATTAATCCGGTAAACAGAATATTTTCTTTAATAATTGTTTTTTCTAATAGAAAGCTCATTTTCAAGACTAACAGTAGTAAGCATTAATCATGAAGTAACTGCATTTTGATGTATCTTTCAGTTTTTATCCTTATCTTTGTCGCCATTATATAATAAGGTAATAAAATATGGGAAAAGAAAAAATCATATTGACGGGCGACCGTCCTACCGGAAGACTTCATATCGGTCACTATGTAGGCTCGTTGAAACGCAGAGTTGACCTGCAAAATGCAGGTGATTATAGCAAGATGTTTATCTTCATTGCCGATTCGCAGGCATTGACAGACAATATAGACAATCCGGAAAAGGTGCGTCAGAATGTAATTGAAGTAGCCCTTGACTATCTGGCTTGTGGCATAGACCCGTCTAAAGCTACCATCTTCATACAGTCGCAAATTCCGGAATTATGCGAGCTTAGTTTCTATTATATGGACCTTGTAAGCGTATCTCGCCTGCAACGTAACCCGACTGTGAAATCGGAAATCCAGATGCGCAACTTTGAAGCAAGTATTCCTGTAGGTTTCTTCACTTATCCTATCAGCCAGGCAGCGGACATCACAGCATTCCGTGCAACAACTGTCCCTGTGGGTGAAGACCAGGAACCAATGCTTGAACAGGCTCGTGAAATCGTTCGCCGTTTCAACTATATATATGGTGAGACATTGGTAGAACCGGAAATCCTGTTGCCGGACAATGCAGCCTGCCTGCGTCTTCCGGGAACTGACGGTAAAGCTAAAATGAGTAAATCACTCGGAAACTGTATCTACCTTTCGGAAGAACCGGAAGAAATCCAGAAGAAGATCATGAGTATGTATACCGATCCGGGACATCTCCGTGTACAAGACCCGGGAAAGATTGAAGGTAACACCGTATTCACTTACCTTGACGCCTTCTGCCTCCCCGAACATTTCGAACGCTACTTACCGGATTATCCGAATCTGGCAGAATTGAAAGCACATTATCAACGCGGCGGACTGGGCGACGTAAAAGTAAAACGTTTCCTGAACTCTATTATGCAAGAAATACTCGAACCGATTCGTAACCGTCGTAAAGAGTTCAGCAAAGATATTCCGGCTATCTATGACATGCTTCAGCAAGGATGCGAAGTAGCCAGAGCTGCTGCTGCCGAGACTTTGGCAGATGTGAAAAAAGCAATGAAGATTAATTATTTCGATGACAAGGAGTTAATCGAGGAACAAGTAAAACGTTTCTCACAGGAATAAGGAAGTTTGCATAAAAACGTATCATATAAAGTAAAGGCTGCCTACTCTAAGAAAGAATGGCAGCCTTTATTATAATATATAATTTAAGATTTAGCTAACTTCATCTTCATCATTCTTGAATAATACATCCTTTAATTTCTGATAAAGGAATGAAAGTATCAGTAATATCAGTCCGAGAATGATGAATACAATGATCTTACCGATAGTAGGCATTGCCCACAAATCATCAAATACAAGTTTAAGCAGAACGATTCCAAAAGTCGAAAGGCTTATCATGCGCATGACTTTCTGATGCAAACGCATCCCTAGTCCCATCTGAACAAATCCGGCAATACTTAATGAAAGCGAAAGTCCGGCACTGAAATCATCCACTCCTACCTGCCAGAGGAAAGAGCGTACCATTGTCACCCAAAGAAGAGTGACCAGAATATTGAGATAAATAGTGAAACGACTCTTGATGCCGATTAATAGATAGTATTGGCGTGCCACATAGCATATATTCGCTATTACAAATGCTGCCGTGAACCATCGTAGTACAACAGGCACAAAAGCCATGTTCTCCCATTGATCTCCCCATATATTTATGATATATACAAGCGTATTTATCCCAATAGCTAACATATAGAAAGTCAGACATTGGGTGATCGGGAATCGTTTTCTAAAAGCATAACAAACACTCGAAATGGCAATGGCAGTAAACAAAAACATTGCTCCGCTCCTCGTAGCTCCCTCAAAATGCAGGTGAAACTCCATCATAAATGTATAATAAAGTATGGCTACAGAGACAAAAAGCATGAAAGGATTCCAGAAACCATATTTCAGTTGACGGGCTGTAGAGAAGAATGGTCTATAATACCCCATCAACAGAGCAAATGCTCCCATAGCCAGCCCTACAAACAAAGAGGTGGCAAATGAACTGTTCAGGAAAATAGTGCTGACAGCATGATGCTCATGCATTACTACACTATATATATCCATCAGGTAAGAAATAAAGGTGAGTCCCACCAGTATCTTTGCCGCATATTCATATACCCGGATTCTCGACTTGATATAAAGCCATAATAATAACACCATTTCTGACGCCCAAACTAATGTTATATAGTTTCCATCCAACTGAATCGGAACGGTAATAGAGACAAATGTCAACACAAGCCCCAGAGTGGTATACACCAGGAATTTATAGTCTTTCCGGCTCTTCCATAACCAAAGCACCAGTCCTAAATTAACAAGAGCAATGAACAGGCTCAACAAACCGCTTGCTTTGAAAGACCATCCCATATTCCGCAAGAACAAAGCTCCCGAAAGCAGATAAATAAAGTTATTCGTTATAATGACGAATACCAGCCCCCGACTCATTGTTCGCATATCTTCCCCACGAAGAATAGAGAACACCGGAAGTAGAAAGATAAAATAAAACAGAGTGGTAAACAAAAACAAGTGCCCCGAAATAACTGTAGAACTGGAGGTATAGCTAAATAAAAGAAAGATTCCCATTATCAGCCAGGTAAAGACAAATGAGATCATCGGAAGCTCACCCCACTTCTTATAAATGGAAAGTCCGAACATACCGAGATTCAGGATACTTACATAAGTGAACAGTACCAGATAACTTCCCTCTCCACTGCTTACGATGAAAGGTGCAAGAAATCCTCCGACAAGTGAAATGATAGCCAGTTCACGCCGATTGTACACCACAGACAGAACAGACATAAATACAGTGACGCCTATCAGAATGATAAACGCCATAGTCTGCGAGAAGATATGATAATAATGGAATGCAATGGCAACCGTAAGATAGAATACAGCAAAAGCGCCACCCGCAAGTAACGAGCTAAATGTACGATATTTCTTTTGCAACCGTTCGGCAACGGCCAGCAATACAGCTCCCGTCAGGAAACCAAGTACGGTACGGAAAGTCTCATTGATCCAATTCTTATCAATAGCATACTTCACAAAGAAACCTACACCGATGACGAATATAAGGATACCGATCTTTCCGAAGAGATTCTCACCGATGAACTTCTCATAGTTCACTTGTTTCTTTTGTCTTGGAACAACATCTTCCAATTCTGTTTCAACCGTCTTTTCAGGTGTTTCTTCCAGTGTCTCACGGATAACTGTTTCAACAACCGGCTTCTGTTTTTCCGGTACAGTTTCTTTTTGCTGTTTAGTCTCTAGTGTCGAAGTTTTTTCTATTATTTGAGGTGATGCAGAGATATCTTCGTTTTCCTTTTTCAATGCTTCTCCTTCAGGCTTTACCTTTTCAGTAACCCCTCTTTGCTGAACTTTGAGATAATCATCCATCCGTTTTTTTATCTCGTTCAGTTCTCTTTCTATCTTCCCAAAACGATTATCCAGCCTACTCAATAAAACAAAAAACATAATTAAAACGAGTAGTGCGTATACGGTATTTATATCGTCCATAATATTTTAGATTTGAGTTCCATATCACAAATATATAAAATATTGCTACACAGAGCGATTATTCCAGTAAGAATGATTCAAATCAAGAGTGAATTAACAGAGATTCAAGCCCTTTCACTTTGCTTTGTATGTAATTTCATTATAGCTAATCAGAATATCATTATAGCTAAAAGGAAGATGCTAATAGCAAAAACAAATATGCTAATAGATTATTTTTTTCATTGGGATGATTAAAAAAACATTGCAGTGTTTGCCACAATTAATGCAATGATTTTAGAAAGCACTGTAATGACATTTTTTCGATATGTAATGTGATGAATACGGTAATGAGAAGCCCTCCCTTCACCCGCAAACAGTTTATTCATCGAGAGTTCAGAAGAAAGGTGAAGAGGATTGAAAAAATAGCTATTTGCAGGGGAAGTGTGGAGTACCTCTTATTCCCCCTCTAAAGCGTAGCTTTAGGTAGGCAAAAGCTATGCTTTACGTTCCCTAAAGCTATGCTTCTTCAAGGTAAAACAACCTACATTTATAATCAGTGTAAGCGCTTCCATATACCTCAAACTCATAATCAAAAGCCCAGGCAAGTATTAATGGTCCTAAAATAAGAAAAGAAAAGGCAGCTGAAAGCGAAAATACCTTATTTCAGGATTCGCTTTCAGCCGCCTTCTCTCTTTCAGCAGGCGATCACAAAGAATCGCCGAATACTGAAATTATATGATTACTGTGCTGATTCGACCAATACTACACGGTTCAGAATCGGTTGACCGAATTTGTCAACACCACCACCGGCTGCAACTTTCAATCTATCGGCAGAGATGCCATACTTCTTAACGAGCAGGTCTTTAACAACTTGTGCACGTTCCAAACTCAACTTCTGGTTGAAAGCCGGAGTACCTGTTGCAGAGTCTGCATATCCGTTGATTGTGTATGTAGCGTTCGGAGATTCTTTTATCTTGCTGGCAAGATATGACAAGTTCATTTCTTCCTGCGGAGACAATTTATCAGAACCGATCTTGAAGAATACAGTACGTGGAGCAATATTAGTATCTGTTATAACAACTTCTTCAGTATCTTCTACTTCAACCGGTTGTTGTGCATTTGCCAACTGCTGTTGTAATTGCATATTAGCTGCTGCCATTGCATTCATCTGGTTACGCATCTGGTTTAATTCAAGTTCAGAGATAATCTGTGGAACCGGACGTTGGAATCCGCGAGTCGGGAAATAATAAGTCACCCCGATGGTAGCACCTAAAATACCATCATAATCGGGTTTACCTCCATGTTCTCCGTCAAACTTGCCTTCCAGACCTGTTGCACTCAACTCCAGATTTAAGTCAACAGCATTCGACAAACGGAAACGGTTGATAATACCTGCATTGAAAGTAGCGGAGTTAGTGTGAGGACGAGAATAAGCATGAGCCCAACCGGCACCAATATAAGGGATAATTTCATATATACGGTTCGGATTGTATCCACCGAAAAGTGCATTCAGGTTAATCATCAAATCACCATGCAAGTTCATGTAGTCCCATCTTTGTTTGTAAGAACCATCTTCTCTCGGACCGCCAACCACATAATTAGCATTTTCGCTGGTGGTAAATCCTTTGGCTTGTAATCCGCTGTACTGCAAACGCAATCCGAATCCCGGAGTTACCCATTTACCAACAGACACGTTAAATGTGGGAGCAACACGATCTCTGAACTTACCGATATGGTCATTGTTTCCATACAATACCTGAGCACCTCCTCCTACAGAGAAGAACCAGTTACTCCAGAAAGGATTAGTTATTACTTGATATTTATCTTGCACCTGAATCACTTCGTATTCAGTTACAGTCATTGTCTGCTGCGCAGAAGCGACAGACGCAACGCCGGCAAATGCCAGCAACATCAGAATCTTTTTCATATACCTAATAGTTAAGTGGTTATTTAAATCTTTTTCTTTGTTGAACTATTTAAATAACACGAACTGAACTAAAAGGTTTTAGGAAAAGATGAATTTATTTGTTTTATTTGAATAATCTTTCGATGTCCTCCTCCTTAATGGTTGTCAAAACGGTTTTCCCATCGGGTGTGTAATTCGGTGAGGGACAGGCAAAAAGGTTGTCTACAAGGCTTACCATTTCTTCATTACTCAACACCTGTCCGTAGACAATAGCCGCTGCCCGCGCCAATGTTAATGCCAGAATATTTTGGATTTCTTCCTTAACGTCATTCCCTTTTTCCATCGCTGTATGTAGCATATTACGCACCAGTTCGACCGGATTCAGTCCTTCAATACCCGAAGGGATGCCATTGATGGCATAGCTACCGCCTCCCAGATTGCTCAAATCGAAGCCGACTGCCGACAAATCATCCATAATGCTTTGAAGAACAGCAGCTTCTGAAGCCGGTAATTGTAATATTTCCGGGAAGAGAACGCCTTGAGATACTCCCTGTTTCTGTTGAATCTGTACCATATAGCGATCAAAAAGCACCCGTATATGTGCCCGGTGTTGATCGATTAGCATCAGACCCGATTTAACTGAAGTCAAAATAAACCGCCCTTTAAACTGCAAATGCTGATTTCCTTTTTCCATCACCGGTTCGTTGGCATACAAAGTAGAAGAAGCGGCGGATGTCACCGTCTCTATCTTTTCTTCCACGAAGGCCGGTTCGCCTCCAATAGAAGAATCCTCCCAATCCATTTCGGGTTCCGGCTGCGGATTATTCATCTTACTGGCTTTTGTCAGCCCTCCGTACAAATCCTCCCATTCTACTTTCGAACGACTATACGATCCGCCACCACCGCCACCGGCAGAGACTTTAAATGGATTATAATCTGTATTATAATGTACCTTCGGAGGTTCGGAAGATATCTTTTCCTCAAATGCCGGAATATCAGGCATATCCTCCGTATCAAAATCAATGGAAGGGATAGCACTGAACTTACCCAACGATTCCTTAACGGATGCTGAAAGTATCTGCCAGATGGCCTGCTCATTCTCAAACTTGATCTCGGTCTTTGTCGGGTGAATATTCACATCAATATTAGCCGGATCTACATCAAAATAGATAAAATAGGAAATCTGTTCACCGGCGGGAATCAACTGTTCATAAGCCTCCATGACTGCCTTATGAAAATAAGGATGGCGCATATAACGTCCGTTGACAAAGAAATACTGATGGGCTCCTTTCTTACGGGCAGTCTCCGGTTTGGCTACGTATCCGGAGATTTTCACCATGGTAGTGTTCACGTCTATATTCAGTAATTGCTGGTTGAGCTTCTTACCGAAAATAGCAAGAATACGCTGGCGTAACTGTGATACCGGAAGATTGAACAGTTCCGAATCATTACTATAAAGCGAAAAGGCAACTTCCGGATGCACCAAAGCGATACGCTCAAATTCGGCAAGGATGTTGCTCAATTCAGTGGAATTAGCCTTTAAAAATTTACGACGGGCAGGCACATTAAAGAACAGGTTCTTTACAGAGAAGTTACTTCCTTTAGAACAGGATATAGCCTCCTGGCTCTCCACTTGAGAACCCGCAATCACCAGTTTCGTTCCCAGTTCTTCCGATTCCGGACGCGTCTTCAGTTCTACCTGCGCCACTGCTGCGATGGATGCCAATGCTTCCCCACGAAATCCCATGGTACGCAAAGCAAACAAGTCCGCAGCTTCCCGTATCTTGGAAGTAGCATGCCGCTCAAAAGAGAGACGGGCATCCGTTTCGGACATTCCTTTTCCATCATCAATCACCTGAATACAGGTTTTACCCGCATCAGTCACTAACACATGTATATTTTGCGCATCTGCATCAATCGCATTCTCCACTAGCTCCTTGATAACAGATGCCGGACGTTGTATCACTTCACCGGCAGCAATCTGGTTAGCTACCGAATCAGGTAACAAATGAATGATATCGCTCATACTTCGTAAATTAACAATTAAAAACTCCAGCTTCCTGTTGCTAAATAATGCCACAGATAGAGAAGGAAGGCAATGATTATCAGTATGATTCCGAAAGAAACCGGTTTGCGGCCACTTGCTTTTCTTCTTTTCAAATGTGTAGTACCTTCGACGAATTTACCGCGAATATCTTCCGGATTAAATTCTTTCTCCGGCAGCATCCCCAAGTCACGTTTGGCGTTCTCCTCCATCTTAGCGAGCTTTTCTTTCCGCTCGTCTACATAAATGTATTGATGATTAAAGCCCCGGGGCTTTCTCATTGAGTTAAACATTCCCATACTACTTCATATTTATTAAGTTTCGCTTTTCTGTCTTTGGTCGCCGGTCGGTAGTCGGCTTCAATGTTTCTCCCGCACGCTTGCTGCGCCAGTTGAAAATATCGTCCTTATTTAGCGGACGGACATAATCGAACCAGGCAAAAGTAGGAAGACGCAGTTTATCAGGCGGTATCTGGTCCATCGGATACATCGTTCCGTTGGATTTACCGATAAAAAGTCCTTTTTCCATTCTCTTATCCTTCATATAAAGATGCAGCATACTACCTTCCAGACAATTAAATCCGGTCATCGTACTGTCTTTCTCTTCAGGATAAAAAGCTGTCAGCACATTACCGATCACTTCAATATGGCGCATATCTCCATTAACGAAATAGGCTTTCATCTCCTTGCCGGACACTTGATTATAGTGAATAGAGTCTTTCATCTCCACTGTCAACGCCTGGTTGATAATGTGCGCCCAGTCAATCGTGCTGTCATTCATATAAATCTTGATCTGCTCACCAAGCAGTTGCTGTCCGTCATTCCAAAGAATAGGGTCAGTATACATGGTCATACAAGAATCTTTCGAATTATAGACCAGTGAGTCACATACTCCCTGAACATCTGTACGATACATACGTACTTTATGGTAAGCCTTCATCAACCGGTACAAAGAATCGGTATTCAGATTATAGGACACCATCTGCAAAGTATCCCCATGCATATAAAGACTGTCTCCCTGTGAATAATCGATAGCAACAGCACGTTTTGTTGCAAACGCAGAGTCCGTCAATTCATTATAGAAACAATAATCGCCCGTTAGCATATTCTTATTGATGGAGTCTGTCATCTTCACATTATCGAATGCTTCTCCGTAACCGATTACCCGGTCATAGAACAGACTGTCGCCTACAAGTTTCTTCCCCTGATTGGTCAGGACCGAACGGTCCAACAATTCCGCTTGTTCGGTCAATGTGTTATAGAATCCCCGTTCCGAATAGATATGATTATTATCACTGACAATATTTGAAGGTCCGAGAATCACTGCTATTTTGTTTTCGGTATTATACCTCAATGTATCGGAGGTCAACACAAACTTAGGGTTCACCAACTTCACATCATGGTTGAATACCGACTGTTTTGTTGCAGGGCTATATTCGCCCCAGTCAGAAGTCAGTACATTCTCTTCATCCATCAAAGTTCCCCCCTCGAAATAATATCCGAGATCGTAGAGACGGTCGTAGTTCAAGCTGTCCGTCAGCAGGGTCGTGTTCCGGTTAATCATCTTCACGTTTTCACGAAGTTGCGCAATTTGCGTCATTCCGTCATAATAAAGATAATCACCATAGATGAACAAGGTATCTCCCTGTTCCATACGCACATTGCTGAAGGCTTCTACGGAGTTGGTTTTCTCAAAAATCAGTGCACTGTCACAGTACATATACATACTGTCATGGCGCAACTTCACGTTACCAATCAACACCTGCACATCCGGACGTGCCAGCTTATCCGCCTGTCCTTCGTCAGCATGGAGCAAGTAAACTTTGGTCTTTTTATTCTCCGGTTGCTTCTTGTTGTCCGATTGTTTCTTATTACCCGCCGGCGTTTTGGTTTTGGGAGCCGTCTTAGACGTATCCGCAGTCGATTTTGTCGAAGTCCCTGCCGTGGGTTTCTGTCCCGTCGGCCTCACTTGTGCCACAAGACATACACCAAACAGGCATAGAAAGCCTATAAGGAGCCATCTATGCCTGTCTTGTTGTTTATTTTTCTTATTCTTTTTCAGCATATAAAGTCAAAGCAAGGTTATATCAGTCATTCTTGACCCAACCCGGATACTTGAAGTCACACTTCTGCCAGTTTTCGTTGATGCGTACATAAGTGTGTTTTTGCTTGTTCAGAATCCATTTCTGCAACACCTCTTCGCGACGCTTATCCATTACGATTTCTTTCAGATCCTGATAGTCTTCCGCGATGGTTGCTTTATGACCATTGATTTTAGTTTTCAATTTCACGATAGCGCATACTTCTTTTCCATCTTTCTCATTAATCATTGTAAAAGCTTTGGAAATCTCGCCAACATTCATCTTATCCACTACCTTAGCAACGTCTTGAGGAAGATCCTGCATCTGGAACTTAGAAGTAGTGATACCTGAATGTTCATTGATGTTCACCATGATACCGTGATTGTTGCGGGTATCCTTATCTTGTGAGATAACGGCAGCGGCATCATCAAATGTGAATTTGTTAGCACGAATATCATCTGCAATAGAATCCAGACGGGCACAAGCCTCGGTCAGTTCTTTTTCCGAGACTTTCGGACGCAACAGGATATGGCGGGTATTAACACGGTCACCACGCTTCTCAATCAACTGGATAATATGGAAACCAAATTCCGATTCTACAATTTTGGAAACTTTCTTCGGGTCCTGCAAGCTGAATGCCACATTCGCATAAGCGGGGTCCATCATACCACGTCCCATAAATCCACATTCACCACCTTTAATGGCAGAAGCCTTATCTTCAGAATACAAACGGGCCAATGTAGAGAAGTCGATTTCTCCTTTTGTCACACGATCCGTATAATCACGCAGTGTCCTCTTTACATCCTCGATTTCCGAAACGGGTATTTTGGGTTGCAAAGTAATAATCTGCACTTCCACCTGTGTAGGAATGTAAGGGATACTATCCTGTGGAAGATCTTTGAAGTAACGGCGTACTTCTGCCGGAGTCACTTTGATATCTCCTGCCAGTTTCTGCTGCATCTTCTGAACCGTCAATCCGTCACGTGCATTATCACGCAAAGTTTCACGAATCTGGGTGGATGTTTTATTGAAATACTCCTCCATTTTCTCTCTGGAACCGATCTGCTGGATGTACATATTGGTCATCATATCCACACGCTGGATGATTTCCGCTTCGGAAACCTCGATACTGTCCAACTTTGCCTGATGCAGGAATAACTTCTGCACAGCAATCTCTTCAGGAATTACACAATAAGGATCGCCTTCGAATCTGCGTCCATTATACAAGGCATCCATACGGGCCTCTTCTACATCTGATTTTAAAATAGCTTCGTCACCTACTACCCAAACTACTTCATCAACCACATTATCTTGTGCATAGGTTGCCACATTAGCAAATATTGCCAGGACAAGGGTAACAACAAATCTAAAGTTCACAAACTTCTTCATTCTTTGTATTTAATAATTATATATAATCTTCTTCTTACTTACCGCCTGCTGATACAAGTCGTTCTTTACCTGTTCCATAAAGCTCACCCGTTTCTGATTTACCAGTAAGTCTTTCACTTCCGAGCGGGCAAATTCATACGGTTTCTCCTCACCAACTCCGCGATAATCGCTCACATTCAGGAAATAATAATAAGCCGTATCTTTCAATTCTACCTGACGGTGTTTGTTTACGTACTCTTCCGGTGCCTCTACTTTCAACGGAATCATGTCCAGGACATCGGTCACGGACACCCATTTATCATAGAAATATTCATATTTCACCGCATTCTGCAAACTATATTTTTCCAGGCTCTCGATAGCATCCTGTTTTTCCGACTTATACCATCTGCGCACATTGTTCAACTGGGGAGCTGTCAACGGCACTTTAATAAACAATCCCTTAATCAACGGACCTTCCAGTTTAAACAATTCCTTGTTTTTGCCGTAATACTCTGCTATCTCGTGTTCGGAAATATCATTCGCCAACTTCTGGCTAATCAACTCCTGCTGATAAGTATGCATTATCAACGCTTTCCGATAATTCTCCACCAGCTTGTCTACATCCACATTATCGGGGATATTGTTCGCAGCTTTCTCATACAATAAAATCTCTTCCGCCCAACTACGAATATAGTGCTCGGTGAAGAGAATGCTATCATCTTTTGACAATCCGACCGGAAGCACGGACATCAAATCTTCTTTATATAAAAAATTACCGTCCACCTCTACCAAAGGAGTCTTTCCTTTGTGGTCGTGCTGTTCCTTGCACGCTCCACAACCAAGAAGGGTAATCAGTAAGAGGACTAATATTCGCATCGGCAACTAAAATCTACTTATTTAAGGTACGAAGATAGTGAATAATCGGTTACATCAGTTATTATTAACTGTTTTTAAAACCTCTTGGTTTATTTCAACCTTACCGGACTCACTCAATTCCCGCATCCAGCACGTGTCAAGATAGCTTCGATAATCCTTTCGAACCCGATCAATTACTTCCCGATAATCATCTGGACCTTTCATTTTTTCGCCTACAACAATAGTAAAAGGACAAGACATCAAAGGATCAAAATCACCCTTCTTAAAAACCAGTTTATCTATATATTTATTGTCTCCGTCGGCAAAAATTCCTTGTTCAACTTGTATCTTTTCCTCCCCGGATGTATTAAAAGTTTGCCGAAGCTTGTCCGCCCACTCTTTTTCCGGCACTTTCTTCAGCATTTTTTTGGCTTGCTTTGCCGTCTTTTTATCAACGCAATGAAGCACGACTCCTCTATACCGGGGGCTCTCCCACCGATAATCCGACGAATGAAATTTAAAATAAGTAGCCAATCCCGCCCGGTCATTAGCTGCGGGCAAATCTATTTTCTGACGTGTTATCTCTTCCACCAAATAGTTTTCATCAGATTCCCGCAAGGCATAAGGAATTTCCGGATGCTTTTTATCGATATTCCGGCTTTCATAATCCAGCAATGACTTAGCTATAAATCCTTCCAACTGCCGTTTGACAGCTTGAGGATGAGAAGAGGCAAAATGCGTGAACATAGTTCCGGTGTATGCTTGTCCGTCAATCGTAAACAGAGTTTGTTCTGTACGGCCTTTCGCCAGCAGTTCTTCCATTGCCGCCTGATTGGGAGCATACTGCCATGCTTTTTTCAAGCGTTCGAGCACCGCGCCTGTACCTTTGTCCAAAATCTCCTTGCGCCGTAACCGTTCCATTAACCTGGCACTGACATTTTCGTAAGCAGCTGTTTCCTCCCGATCCATCACTTTCAAGATATGAATCCCTTCAGGAGTGAAAAAGGGCTGCGATGCCATACCTTTTGCCAGAGAGAAAGCAACATTCTCAAACTCGCTCGTTGTTTCCAGACATTCGATCCATCTACTTTGCTTATCATCCGAGTATATTTCGACCAAACGGTTAAAGTTCAAATCCGGCTGATTCTGTATCATCCGGTATATAGAATCCATCCGCGTTTTTTCTTCTTCTAAATGCCGGGAAGTGATTGTCTGTGGCAAACGTTTGAAAATCTGCATCACCTGTACCCTGCCGCTACGTGCTTTCAACCCCATCTTCTGATAGATAGCACGGGCACAACTATCCATCACTTGCCTGTCTATCAGATAAGATTCCACCAACTCGGTCCGGCATTTCTCCTGTTGTTTACGAAAAATAGAGGTCGTATCAAGTCCGGCAGCCCTGGCTGCTTCCACTTTCAACTTTGATTGAGCGAAAAGTGCCGCATACTCTTTGGACGAAAGTCTGGCATTTGAACGTTCCGCATAACGGCGGTATGCATATTCAAATTCCGAACGGAGTATCTCTCTTCCGTTAACACGCATCAATACCGGATCTTCCTGTGCAAAGACCGCGACTACAAAGAGAGAAATACATCCCAACAACAGGCTTCTTTTCATCATCAATTTTTATTTTTCAAACAACAAACGGTGAGCAGTGAACACCCTGCTGATTATACAGCCTGTTCACCGTTCACCGTTAATAGTTCACCGTATCTATCTATTATTCCGGACGGCTATAGTTAGGCGATTCACTGGTAATCGTCACGTCGTGCGGATGACTTTCCATTACACCTGCATTGGTAATGCGGGTAAACTTAGCGTCATGAAGTTTCTCAATGTTAGCAGCGCCACAGTATCCCATACCTGCACGCAAACCACCAGTCAGCTGATACACAACTTCGAAAAGCGTACCTTTATAAGGAACACGGGCAGCGATTCCTTCGGGAACAAGCTTCTTCACATCAGCCGTTCCACTCTGGAAGTAGCGGTCTTTCGAACCGTTCTCCATTGCTTCCAATGAACCCATACCACGATAGGATTTGAATTTACGACCATTGAAGATAATAGTGTCACCCGGAGATTCTTCTGTTCCGGCAACCAATGATCCGATCATTACGCAATATCCTCCGGCAGCCAATGCTTTCACCACGTCGCCCGAATAACGCAAACCACCATCGGCAATCAAAGGAATACCTGTACCCTTCAACGCTTTTGCTACATCATAGACAGCCGATAACTGTGGAACACCTACACCGGCAACCACCCGAGTGGTACAGATAGAACCCGGGCCGATACCTACTTTCACAGCATCTGCACCAGCTTCCACCAAAGCTTTGGCAGCTTCTCCGGTAGCAATGTTACCTACCACAATATCAATATTCGGGAAGCGTTTCTTTGCTTCTTTCAGTTTTTCAATCACAAACTTAGAGTGTCCGTGAGCTGTATCAATCACGATTGCATCTGCACCGGCATCCACCAATGCCTGCATACGTTCCAGCGTATCGGCAGTAACACCTACACCGGCAGCTACACGCAGACGCCCTTTGGCGTCTTTGCAAGCCATCGGTTTATCTTTTGCTTTTGTAATATCTTTATAAGTGACAAGACCGATCAACTTTCCGTCCATTCCGACAATCGGAAGTTTCTCAATCTTATGTTTCTGAAGAATCTGTGCAGCAGATTCCAAGTCAGTAGACTGGTTAGTAGTCACCAATCTTTCTTTCGGAGTCATGACAAGATCAATATGTTTTGCCATGTCTCTTTCGAAACGCAAATCTCTGTTGGTTACAATACCCACCAAATAACCTTCATCATCTACCACAGGGATACCACCGATTTTATATTCCGCCATGATGTCCAGTGCATCCTGAACAGTAGAACCTCTTTTAATCGTTACAGGGTCATAAATCATACCATTTTCGGCACGCTTTACGATAGCAACTTGTCTTGCCTGTTCTTCGATAGACATATTTTTGTGAATCACACCGATACCACCTTCACGAGCAATGGCAATCGCCATTTTCGCTTCGGTAACCGTATCCATGGCAGCCGTCACAAAAGGTATTTTTAACTCAATGTTTTTTGAAAACTTAGTCGAGAGATCGACAGTGCGCGGTAAAACTTCAGAATAAGCGGGGATCAACAATACGTCGTCGTAAGTCAACCCATCCATTACAATCTTATCAGCAATAAATGACATAGGGCTATGCGTTTAAAAATTATTGCGTGCAAATATACGGTTTTTATTCAAAACCGCATACCTGCACGCCTATTTTTTTCGCTTTTTTAATTAGCCATTTCAGAGATGAACTTAATACGTACCAAACGAACTTCCTCTTCCGTGAAGTCATCGCCTAATTCGTCAAGCGCATCATCAATCTTATCAGTGGTAGATTCCTTGAAATAATCGTAGATATCAAGCAAATGATCTTCATCCATGATTTCTTCCAGGAAGTAATCTATATTCAGTTTGGTTCCCGAATAAACGATCGCTTCTACCTCGTCCAGCAGTTCACCAAATTCAATCCCTTTGGAAAGAGCGATATCATCTAACGCCACTTTACGGTCAATTGCCTGAATGATAGCTACCTTCATCTTAGATTTATTGGCAACCGTACGTACCCGCAGGTCTTCCGGACGTTCTATCTCATTCTCTTCACAGTGGCGTTTGATTAATTTACAGAACTCTTCACCATAACGTTTTGCTTTTCCGGCACCTACGCCAGGTATATTCTGCAACTCGTCCAATGTCACCGGATAAATGGTAGCCATTGCTTCCAAAGACGGGTCCTGGAAGATCACATAAGGCGGTACTTCCAGTTTCTTCGAGAGTTTCTTCCGCAAGTCCTTCAACATGGAATAAAGAGCCGGGTCTACTGCACAGGAGCCACCGCCGCGTGCCGGTACTTCTTCTTCCGTCTCTTCGAAATCGTTGTCCTCGGTAATCTTGAATGACTTCGGTCTCTTCAGGAACTTATGTCCTTCCTCCGTCACTTTCAGGAGTCCGTAATGCTCCACATCTTTGCTCAAGTAACCTGCAATCAGCGCCTGACGAATCACTGCGTTCCATGTCTTATCCTCTTCACCCATACCGGAGCCGAAGACTTCGAGGTCTTCATGCAAATGCGCCTGTACTTCGGAAGTTTCTTTACCTTGTAGTATGTCTATAATATAATCTGCCTTAAAATTTTCTTTCACCGCGATAATCGCTTCAATCACGGCACACAATAACTCTTGAGCCTCCACTTGTTTTTTAGGGTTTAAACAGTTGTCACAATTTCCACAATTTTCTTCCGTATATTCTTCACCGAAATAATGCAGCAACGTCTTGCGTCGGCATACGGAAGATTCGGCATAAGCAGCGGTTTCCAACAGAAGCTGCTTGCCAATTTCCTGCTCTGCCACAGGTTTTCCTTGCATGAACTTTTCCAGTTTCTGCAAGTCTTTGTTTGTATAAAAGGTTATGCACTGACCTTCACCGCCATCTCTACCGGCGCGCCCGGTCTCCTGGTAATACCCTTCCAGACTCTTTGGAATATCGTAGTGAATCACGAACCTCACATCCGGTTTGTCAATTCCCATACCAAAAGCGATAGTCGCTACAATAACGTCCACTTTTTCCATCAGGAAATCATCCTGATTCTTGGTCCTGGTCAACGAATCCATTCCAGCATGATAAGGACGCGCATTGATACCGTTTGCCTGCAGGATTTCAGCAAGTTCCTCCACTTTTTTCCGGCTAAGGCAATAGATAATGCCCGATTTCTCCGGATTGTTTTTGATAAACTTGATAATATCCCTGTCAATATTAGCGGTCTTCGCACGTACCTCATAATAAAGGTTCGGACGGTTGAACGAAGATTTGAAGACTTGAGCATCTACCATTCCCAGATTTTTCTGGATATCATGCTGCACCTTCGGTGTCGCCGTTGCGGTAAGCGCAATCAACGGAGCTTTACCTATTTCATTGATAATAGGGCGAATCCGCCGGTATTCCGGTCGAAAGTCATGGCCCCATTCAGAAATACAGTGAGCTTCATCCACTGCATAGAACGAAATCTTTACCGAACGCAAAAACTCTACGTTTTCTTCTTTCGTCAGCGACTCCGGCGCTACATATAGCAATTTTGTCTTTCCGGCAAGGATGTCCGACCTCACTTGGTCTATCGCGCCTTTATTTAATGAAGAATTGATAAAATGGGCGACGCCATCTTCTTCACTGAAATTGCGCATTGCATCCACTTGATTCTTCATCAACGCAATGAGCGGAGAAATTACGATTGCCGTACCTTCCATCAAGACCGAAGGTAGCTGATAGCATAAAGATTTCCCGCCACCGGTAGGCATCAGTACAAAGGTATCTTTACCATCGAGCAAGTTATTAATGATCGCTTCCTGGTTTCCCTTGAACTTATTAAATCCGAAATACTTTTTCAGTTCATCTGTTAAATTAATCTTCCCTGCCATCTTAACTAAGGTTGTTTTATTCAGTTCATGGTTTAACTTTAAGTATGTTCTCTTCTTCAAGAGAGCCAAACAAAGTTATAAACAACTTCGTAATTACCAAGCAAAATGCGACTAATATTTTCAAGAAAATACAGTTACGATCATTTTCTGTAGCCTTACTCTTTGATTTTAAGCGGTTTGTAGTCGTGCCATATTCGCTTTTTCCAGTTGCATCTTTGCATAATCCAGCGTCACCTTATACTCTTTTTTGTTCTCTGAAGGGATTTCAAACATGACATCCATCATAATTGTTTCCACAATAGAGCGCAATCCGCGGGCACCTAGCTTATATTCTACCGCCTTGTCGACGATATATTCGAAGACATCATCTTCAAATGTCAGCTTGATACCATCCATTTCAAACAGTTTGATGTACTGTTTGATGATTGAGTTTTTCGGTTCGGTAAGGATCGCACGAAGCGCATCCCGGTCCAGCGGATTCAAATAAGTCAATACCGGAAGACGTCCGATAATTTCGGGAATCAGTCCGAATGACTTCAAATCCTGTGGAGCGATGTACTGCATCATGTTATTCTTGTCTACCGTCGCTGTTTTCTGCGATGCCGTATAACCTACGACATGGGTGTTCAACCGTTGGGCGATCTTCTTCTCGATACCGTCGAACGCACCGCCGCAGATAAAGAGAATATTCTTGGTATTTACCGGAATCATCTTCTGGTCCGGATGCTTACGGCCTCCCTGGGGAGGTACGTTCACCACAGAACCTTCGAGCAATTTCAGTAATCCCTGCTGTACGCCTTCACCGCTCACGTCGCGAGTGATGGAAGGATTATCTCCTTTACGGGCAATTTTGTCGATCTCGTCGATAAACACGATACCCTGTTCAGCTTCAGGTACATTATAATCTGCCACCTGAAGCAAACGGGTTAAAATACTTTCGATATCTTCGCCCACATAACCGGCTTCCGTCAGCACTGTAGCGTCTACAATAGTAAACGGCACGTGCAGTAACTTAGCAATCGTGCGTGCAAGCAACGTTTTCCCGGTTCCGGTACTACCCACCATAATAATGTTCGACTTTTCAATCTCCACATCATCACCGCTGTCTTTTTGCAACAGACGTTTATAATGGTTATAGACCGATACAGAAAGGAAGCGTTTCGCATCATCCTGCCCGATCACATACTGGTCGAGGAATTTCTTGATTTCTACCGGTTTGGGCAGTTCTTTTAAGTTGAGCTTGGTAGCTCCTGCACTTTTCTTGCCTTCTCCCAATGCTTCCTGAGTGATCTCATAAGCCTGGGTAGCACAGCTGTCGCAGATGTAACCGTTCATTCCCGTAATCAGGAATCCGACTTCATTCTCCGACCGTCCACAGAAGCTACACCTTTTCTTTGTTTTTGAATCAGCCATTTTTATTTCTTAATCAATACCTCATCAATCATACCGTACTCTTTCGCTTCCTGAGCTGTCATCCAGTAGTCACGGTCAGAGTCCGCCCATACTTTATCGAAATCAGTATGCGAATGATCGGCGATGATCGTATAAAGTTCTTTCTTCAATTTCTGAATCTCACGAGCTGTGATTTCAATGTCCGATGCTTGTCCCTGCGCACCACCCATCGGCTGATGAATCATCACACGTGAGTGAGGCAATGCAGAACGTTTGCCTTCAGCACCGGCAACCAGCAATACGGCTGCCATTGAAGCTGCCATACCTGTACAGATGGTAGCAACATCGCTTGAAATAAACTGCATCGTATCATAAATGCCCAGTCCGGCATATACACTTCCGCCCGGAGAGTTGATATAGATAGAGATATCCTTACCCGGATCCACAGAATCCAGATACAACAACTGTGCCTGGAGCGTATTAGCTGTATAGTCATCAACTTGTGTACCAAGGAAAATGATGCGGTCCATCATCAAACGGGAGAAAACGTCGAGTTGAGTTACGTTCAACTGTCTTTCTTCCAGAATATAGGGATTCAAATACCCGGCCTGCGACTTAATCACATCATCCAATACCATGCCATTCATTCCTAAATGCTTGGTTGCGTATTTTCTAAAATCATCCATGTTAATTGTTCCTTTCTTATAAATTAAAAATAAACGTAAGTACAAAGAAACGAAAAAGAATACAGAGACACAAAAAAACACAGAGTTATAATTTTATAAAAACTCTGTGTTTCTGTGACTTTATATTTTATTCAACCGAATGATTACTCAAACATTTTATTGAATTCTTCGATCGAAACGTTCTTGTTTTCCAAAGTAACCTGTGCTTTCAGAGCAGCAGCAAGCTTCACTTCTACCACACGACTTACCAAATTATTGATAGTTTCTTTCTTCTTCAACATTTCCTGTGCATAGTTGTCAAGCACATCGTCAGGAATAGACAACATACCGTATTGAGCAAACTGTGCCTTTGTTGTTTCTCTAGCCATCTTCAGAACATCTTCCTGTTCTACTTTGATATCGTTTGCTTCAACCAACTGTTCCTTAATCAGGTGCCAAGTCAGTTCTTCAATGCTCTTATCATAGTTTTCAGCAACATATTCTTCTCCCTTTTCTTCGTTGTTCAGCAACATGATACGTTTCAGCAGGGCATCAGAGAATTCCAGTTTACCTACTTTTTCCATCATCACCTTGCGAATGTCGATCAGGAATTTATAATCGCTGTCAGCCACAAATCTAGCTGCGATTTCTTCTTTAATCTTAGCGCGGAATTCTTCTTCAGTCTTCACAACACCTTCGCCGAATGCCTGGTCGAATACTTCCTGTGTCAATTCACCCGGAACAAAACGAGTGATTTCTTCTACCTGGAAGCTGAAATCAGACTTCACGTCTTTTGCAATTTCCTTGTCAATCTTCAACAAAGAACCCAGTTCAGCAGCATGTCCGTCATAAGCCACATTCGGATTGAACACCAATACATCATTTACTTTTGCATTAGCAAAAATAGCTTTCTGATCGTCGTTCTTCATGTAAGCAGGCATCAATACTGCAGCTTCTACCTGGATACCACCTTCTTTTGTGTTGCCTTCTTCGTCCAACTGTGCCAGCAGACCTTTCAGCATATCATTATCTTCGTAAGCGTCTACCTTATCATACTTGCCAGTGCGTTGAGTATACATCTTCACCTGGTTGTCGATCATTTCGTCAGAAACTTCGATAGTATAATAATCTACTTTATCTTTAGCACTTACTTCTGCTTTAAATTCAGGTGCCAAAGCGATGTCGAATACGAAATCGAATTCTTCCATTGTATCGAAATCAATATTCTGTTGCTTTTCTTCGTTAGGCAACGGCTCGCCCAACATATTCACCTTATTTTCTTTAATATAATTGTAAACAGCTTCTTGCAGTGCCTTATTCACAACCTCTGCAATTACCGACTTACCATACATCTTTTTAATAAGACTTGTCGGAACCATACCTTTACGGAATCCCGGAATCTGTGCCTTCTGACGGAGTGATTTCAACTCTTTGTCTACTTTCTCCTGATAATCGGCTTTCTCAAGCTTTACAGTAAGCTCTGCGCTTACTTTGTCAATGTTTTGTAATGAAACGTTCATTCTGACAATTATTTATTTGATTTATACTTTGTTCTATACTCAAAGAGGGTGCAAAATTAGTGCTAATCTTTCAAATTTCAAAAGACATTGCAGATTTATTTCAGCAACGCCACCCATCTTTCACACATCTTTTATCGATATTTCACTGATATTCCATCTATAAACAAGATAAAATCACCATCAACACCCACCCCGCCAGGTTCCCCCGGCCTACTTTTTTTCTGATAATCCGCAAATTAACTTTCCAAAAAGATGGTTAATCCAAAAATTATTCTTTTCTTTGTTGCGGATTGATGGACCATTAGTTTCTCGATTTGATTACAAGGTTTTTACTTCCGTTACCAAAACGCATTTGTAAACTCTCTGTCGTTTTAATCTTTTTATTAGTAGCCATCTATCCAGAGAGTTTTATTCATTTATTTATTTTTTATCATTTTCATTATGAACATTTATGTTGGAAACCTTAACTACCGTGTTAAGGAAGGAGATCTGCAACAAGTGATGGAAGATTACGGAGCAGTATCATCAGTTAAAGTTGTTATGGACCGTGAAACCGGTAAATCCAAAGGATTCGCTTTCATCGAAATGGAAGACGACGCTGCAGCTGCAAAAGCTATTGCTGAATTGAACGGAGCTGAATACATGGGCCGTACAATGGTAGTTAAAGAAGCTAGACCTAGAGCTTAATTGCCGACGCTAACATAGCTAAGAAAAAAAAGAAACTTCTGTCACCCGATGACAGAAGTTTTTTTATTACCCTTCCATTCCTTGCATTTCGACGTCCTTCACCTTACGGAGCAAGTCGGAAGCAAAGATAAAGTTATTCAGTCGCTCATTGGTAGAAGTAAAGATATCATCTTTCGTACCTTCCCACTCTTTATGTCCCTCATAAATATAAATCACCTTCTCACCAATTCCCAATACAGAGTTCATATCATGCGTATTGATAATGGTCGTCATGTTATATTCCTGCGTAATATCATGAATCAGATCATCAATCACCAATGACGTTTTCGGGTCCAGCCCCGAGTTCGGCTCATCGCAAAACAGATATTGCGGATTCAAGGCAATCGCACGCGCAATAGCCACACGCTTCTGCATACCACCACTGATTTCTCCCGGAAACTTATCTTTCGCTTCCCCCAGATTCACACGATCCAAACAGAACATCGCCCGTTTGATCCGGTCACGCAAGATATCGTTGCTAAACATATTCAGTGGAAACATCACATTATCAAATACGGTCATAGAGTCAAAAAGAGCCGCACTCTGGAAAATCATTCCCATTTCCTTGCGAAGCATCTTCTTCTCCTTCTTCCCCATCAGGACAAGGTTACGTCCGTCATACAAGACTTCCCCTTTCTCCGGAGTTAACAATCCTACAATACATTTCATCAACACCGTCTTACCGGAACCACTCTGACCGATAATCAAGTTTGTTTTTCCATTTGCAAAGTCAGCATTGATATCACTCAATACTGTCTTGTCATCAAATGATTTATAAAGTCCTTTAATCTCAATCATCCCATCAAAAGTTTAGTTAATATCAAGTCTGAAAACAGAATCAATACACTGCTGGACACTACGGCATCCGTAGAAGCCTTTCCTACAGCAATCGAACCTCCCTCTACCGTGTATCCGAAGAAAGCGGACACACTTGCAATGATAAACGCAAAAAAGAGGGATTTGATGATACCCGCCCAGATAAACCATTCGTTAAACATATACTGCAAACCATATTCGAGATCGACAGCATTCATAACCCCGGCAAACCAACACGTGCAAAAGGCACCGATGATTCCGGCAAAGATACTAAACGTCACTAGAATAGGAATAACAGTCACCATCGCCGTAATCTTAGGCAAAATCAGGTAGTTCGCCGAATTGATACCCATAATTTCGAGCGCATCAATCTGTTGCGTCACCCGCATCGTTCCTAATTCCGAAGCGATATTCGACCCGACTTTTCCGGCAAGAATCAAACACATGATGGAAGAAGAAAATTCCAGCAACATAATTTCACGTGTCACATATCCCACTGTCCAGCGGGGCATCCATGGACTTTCGATATTCAACTTAATCTGAATGGTAATCACTGCGCCGATGAAAAACGAAATCAACAGCACAATACCGATGGAGTTCACACCTAGCTGCTCCAACTCGTTAAGGTATTGCCGGAAGAACATACGCATACGTTCGGGGCGGGAAAAAGTCCGACCCATCAGCATGAAATATCTCCCGACGGTTCTCAATGCTTTTATCATAACTCACACTATTTGTCTGCAAATGTACATTATTTCAGCTTATTTTTACTACATTTGCCGCAAAATAACTAGAATATGGAAGAAAGCAAGATGGTGCTCCGCACGGAAGACCTGGTTAAGAAGTACGGTAAACGAACCGTTGTAAGCCACGTTTCCATCAATGTGAAGCAAGGTGAGATTGTAGGTTTGCTGGGACCGAACGGTGCCGGTAAGACGACTTCATTCTATATGACTGTAGGGCTGATTACTCCTAATGAAGGACGTATTTTCCTCGATGACCTGGAGATTACCAAATATCCGGTTTACAAACGCGCACAAACGGGAATCGGCTACCTTGCACAGGAAGCTTCCGTTTTCCGCCAGATGAGCGTGGAAGATAATATCGCCTCTGTACTGGAAATGACCAACAAGCCCAAAGAATATCAAAAAGAGAAACTCGAAAGCCTGATTGCAGAGTTCCGTCTGCAAAAGGTACGCAAAAATAAAGGTAACCAGTTGTCGGGAGGTGAGCGCCGCCGTACAGAGATTGCCCGTTGTCTTGCCATCGACCCCAAATTCATCATGCTTGACGAACCTTTTGCCGGTGTCGACCCGATTGCCGTAGAAGATATCCAGCAAATTGTATGGAAACTGAAAGACAAGAATATCGGAATCCTGATTACCGACCACAACGTACAAGAAACGCTTAGTATCACAGACCGCGCCTATCTGCTGTTCGAAGGAAAGATCCTTTTCCAGGGAACACCGGAAGAATTATCGGAAAATCAGATTGTACGTGAAAAATACTTGAGTAACAGCTTCGTGTTACGCCGAAAAGATTTCCAGTTGGAAAAATAAGTCTACTACAAAGTAATACAAGATCTCACAGAGATATATTTATAAAAAGACACGGATTGTCTCTCTATATATTCTATATAATTGAGACAATCCGTGTCTTTTTTATTTATTTCTGTCGAATATAAATATTAACCGGAGTACCTGTCAGATTCCATTTCTCACGCATCTTATTTTCGAGGAAACGTTTGTATGGCTCTTTCACATACTGCGGTAAGTTGGCGAAATATACAAATGAAGGCACCTGTGTATTCGGCAACTGTGTGATATATTTAATTTTGATATACTTACCTTTATTTGAAGGAGGCGGATAAGCCTCGATCAACGGAAGCATTTCTTCATTCAAACGTGCGGTCGGGATTTTTGTCGTCCGGTTCTCATACACACTACGTGCTTCTTCAAGCACTTTCAGAATACGTTGCTTAGTCAGTGCAGAAGCAAAGATGATCGGGAAATCGACAAACGGAGCAAAACGCGAGCGAACAGCTTCCTCAAACGCTTTCTGTACTTTCACAGATTTATCTTCCACCAAATCCCACTTATTTATAACAACTACCAGACCTTTCTGATTCTTCTGAATCAGAGAGAAGATATTCAAGTCCTGCCCCTCAACACCTCTTGTAGCATCCAACATCAGAATACAAACATCCGAACCTTCGATAGAACGAATCGAACGAACGACTGAATAATATTCCAAGTCTTCATTTACCTTGTTTTTCTTACGGATACCCGCTGTATCCACCAGGTAAAAATCAAATCCGAATTTATTGTAACGAGTATAGATAGAGTCGCGGGTAGTTCCGGCAATCTCTGTTACGATATTACGTTCTTCCCCAATAAATGCATTTACAATGGAAGACTTTCCGGCGTTCGGACGTCCTACCACAGCAAAACGGGGAATATCATCATCCAGGATTTCTGATGATTCTTTCTTGAAATTGCTGACAATCAAGTCCATCAAATCACCCGTACCACTTCCTGTCATGGCAGAAACGCAATACGGATCGCCCAATCCCAGTTTATAGAATTCGGGAGCGTTATATTGCAAATCGTGATTATCCGTTTTATTGGCAACCATAATCACCGGACTATTAGCACGACGCAGAATAGCAGCTACCTGCATATCCAAGTCAGTCACTCCATTCATCACATCCACTACAAACAGAATGACATCCGCTTCTTCCACAGCCAATAATACCTGCTTACGGATTTCCTCTTCAAAGACATCATCCGAGTTGACCACCCATCCACCGGTGTCAACCACAGAGAATTCACGGCCCAGCCACTCAGACTTGCCATATTGTCTGTCGCGGGTTGTACCCGCTTCTTCATTCACAATAGCCTGACGAGTCTTCGTCAGACGGTTAAATAAGGTAGACTTGCCCACATTCGGGCGTCCTACAATTGCAACTAAATTACCCATAGTTCAATACCTTGTTTTTTCACGACTATCACAGTCGCATGAATACTCTTAATCTAACTGATAACCAAAATTGCGGAGTTCCTTATCCGAACTACGCCAATCCTTATCCACTTTCACATACGTTTCGAGGAAAATAGTCTTTCCAAAGAAACGTTCCAGTTCACGGCGAGCCTCGGTAGCCACCTTCTTCAACGCCTTTCCCTGTTTACCGATAATGATTCCTTTCTGCGAATCACGTTCCACGTTAATCACCGCCCGAATATGAATCTTCTTCGGTTCTTCCTTAAACTCTTCCACGACAACCTCCACCGAATAGGGAATCTCTTTATCGTAGTAGAGCAGAATCTTTTCCCGGATAATCTCATTCACAAAGAAACGGGCAGGCTTATCCGTCCACTGATCCTTTCCAAAATAAGGAGGAGAATCGGGCAGCAGTTCTTTGATCCGCTTCATCACATAGTCTACATTGAACTTTGATGTAGCAGAAATCGGAATAATTTCGGCTTGGGGAAGCAACTCTTTCCATTCTTCCACCAGCTTTACCAGTTTTTCCTGATCTGTAAGATCTATCTTATTGATGAGCAAGAGAACAGGCACCGTCATCTGACGCACCTTTTCCATAAACTCATTATTCTTATCCGGCGTCTCCACCACGTCCGTTACATAAAGCAAGATATCCGCATCCGTCAATGCCGAAGTAGAAAAATTCAGCATAGACTCCTGTAGCTTATAATTGGGCTTCAACACACCCGGAGTATCAGAAAAAACAATCTGCATCTCATCCGTATTATAGATTCCCATAATCCGGTGACGAGTAGTCTGCGCTTTGAAGGTAGCGATCGAAATACGTTCGCCCACCAAGACATTCATCAATGTCGACTTTCCGACATTCGGATTTCCTACGATGTTTACAAAACCTGCTTTATGCATTTCTCTTTATTTTATTGGTTGAGACAAAAAAACGCATCGAATCGAAATAGGATGCGTTTTTGAGTGTTATAATTCAGTAACTTACGTTACGATTCCTTCTTTCCATCATAACCCCATTTCACGTACACTGCGCCCCAAGTAAATCCGGCACCGAATGCAGTGAAAATGATGTTATCGCCTTTCTTGAGTTTATCTTCATAATCCCAGATACACAGAGGAAGTGTAGCGGCACTCGTGTTACCGTAATGCTCAATATTTACCAACACTTTATCCATTGGCACATCCATACGGTGAGCCACAGCCTCGATAATACGGACATTCGCCTGATGCGGAACAATCCAGTTGATACTATCTTTCGTCAGACCATTCTTTTCTGCGATTGCAGCAGAGACATCCGACATGTTGGATACAGCATATTTAAATACTGTTCTTCCTTCCTGAAACAGATAGTGCATTTTATTGTCTACTGTGAAATAAGACGGAGGACAAACCGAACCACCAGCTTTCATGTGGAGGAAAGGCAAACCTTTGCCATCTGTTCTCAGTATCGAATCCATGATTCCGTAATCTTCCGTAGTGGGCTCCACCATAAAGGCAGCAGCACCGTCACCGAAAATAGGGCATGTAGCACGATCTGTATAGTTAACCATTGACGACATCTTATCGGCACCGACAATGATAATTTTCTTATATCTTCCCGAACGGATGAAATTAGCAGCTGTCTCCATCAAATACAGGAATCCGCTACAAGCAGCCTGCAAGTCGAAGGCAAAAGCATTCTTTAGTCCGAGTTTATCACAAAGAATAGAAGCTGTAGAAGGGAAGTGATAGTCAGGAGTAGTGGTAGCAACAACAACCAAATCGATATCATCAGGATTAGCACCAGTCTTCTTCATCAACTGTTTGGCAGCTTTGCGTGCCATGTATGAACTACCTAATCCTTCCTCATTCAGAATATGTCTTTCCTTTACTCCGATACGAGTCATAATCCATTCGTCGTTGGTATCCACCATTTTTGATATCTCGTCGTTAGTCAAGATATAATCGGGTACGTACCCGCCGACTCCTGTGATTACTGCATTTATTTTTTCCATCAAACCTATTTTAAATTAGCAATACTATAATACTTAAAGCAGCCGGAGAGTTTCACCCCCAGGCTGTTTTCAGTATAACTGTACTAATTATACAGCTGCTTCTTTCTCAATAGCGAGCTTGCCTCTGTAATAGCCACAAGCACCACATACAGTGTGGTAAACGTGCCATTCACCGCAATTCGGACAAATAGCCAATGTAGGAGCTACTGCCTTATCATGAGTTCTTCTCTTCGCTTGTCTCGTACTTGATTGTCTTCTCTTAGGATGTGCCATTTTCTTAAAACTTTAATTATTATCTAATATTTTTTTTAATTCATTCCAGCGGGGATCAATTTGTTCCTCCACTTCTTCCTCAATTACGATGTCATCTCCACCTGAGTCGAAAGTATCATCGCTATCCTCATTCGCATTTGTTTTCAAATGCTTGTTCAATTTACCAGTCATCGCTTTATTGCACTTACCGGGAGCATGTACATGCTTCATGGGTACAGAGAGCGCAACAAACTCATACATGAACCATGCAACGTTGATTTCCCCTTCTTCCTCGGGAATCACAATCAGGTTGTCACCTTCTTCTGCATATTCATGTCCAAACTTTACCATCAGTTTATCAGAAGAACTGATAGGTAGCTCCATATCATCCAGACAACGGTCACATGGTACTGATACCATTCCCTCAGTCTGAAAACTCAGCTCGAAAGCACGAGAGGTTCTTTTCACGGTCAATGTAACATTCACCTTTCCTTTCTGAACTTCAGGACCATCAATGTGAGCGAAGTAAAGGTTATCCAATACAAACTCATACTTAGCAGAGTCTGTTTGCATTCCTTTCAAGTCAATTTTGTATTTATCAAACTTTCCCAAAGCTTCTCTCTTTTTTAAATCGTTAGCTTACAATTCGGGCGACAAAGATACAAATAAATATCCTCATAACATACAAATTATCAGTAAATATTCACTTTTTTAATAGGTATTATGAGGTTTGTATCTGTTAAAAACGGCGATATAAATACCAAAGTAATAAAAAACAGAAAGCCTCGCCCGTCCAATAGACAAGCGAGGCTTCTTAAAAACGGCGGCTACCTACTCTCCCACTGTTACGCAGTACCATCAGCGTGACGAGGCTTAACTTCTCTGTTCGGAATGGGAAGAGGTGGAACCCTCGTGCTATAACCACCTGAATAAGGTTATGACATGATGAAAAGTAAAATCATAGTGTATAGCAAGCTAAACGTATATACCCAACCGGTACATGTCAGAAAGAAAGTGAACGGGCAATTAGTAATGCTCGGCTTTGATGTTACCACCTTTACACCTGCATCCTATCAACGTCATCGTCTTTGACGACCCTAAGAAATCTAATCTTGTGGCTGGCTTCGTACTTAGATGCTTTCAGCACTTATCCAATCCCGACTTAGATACCCAGCAATGCACCTGGCGGCACAACTGGTAAACCAGCGGTCAGTCCAACACGGTCCTCTCGTACTAGTGTCAGAGCCACGCAAATTT
>NZ_GG774956.1:147610-167490 GCF_000162555.1 Bacteroides sp. 3_1_23 | reverse complement strand
ACCTATCTTCGCAATGAGTGGAATGCAGTGGTGGACATCTTTAATTATGGTGACACTTATCTGGACAACAATATGGTTGAACGGATGAACCGGTACATATCCTTATCAAGAAAAAACTCATTGTTCTTCGGCAGCCATAAGGGGGCCGAACGAGGCGCCATACTCTATACAATAGCACTCACTTGTAGGATGCATAAAGTGAATTTATTTGAGTATCTCACGGATGTGATAAACAGAACAGCCGAATGGCAACCGAACACACCAATTGAAAAATACAGGGAACTGCTTCCTGACAGATGGGAAAAGGCTAATGACTAAAAAGGGATCATTAGCCTTTTTATTTTAATACACTATATAGAATCGCGGAGACGCTTACCGGTAAAAAGACGGTGTAAGAGCGCCCCTTCACCCGTAAACACACTATTTATCAGGAATCTGGAAGAAAGGTGAAGGGCAGAAAAATAACTACGTTCGAGAAAGAGAATTGAATATCAATTATGCGCATAATGCTTCTGTCCTGTTATTACAATCAAAGTTACAACTACAGACATAGGGATTAGTAGTATTTTTCAATTCCCCCAAATCCTTTTATCATTTTATTTTCCTTCGTTTTATTGATAAAGTTGTTCAATCGCTTTTCAAATTCTTCCGGCCGTTTTCTGGCAGCCTCAATGTATGCAATTCGGATACGTCTATACGCATTAGAAAATTGTTGGTAATTCTCCCATACAGTTTTATCCTCTTTCAGTTTTCCGATAATATCATTCGGGAAGACAAAAGGGGCTGACAATACTTTTCGTATATTATCTTCCCTATCAGGGTGAATCATATTATGTTCCAGCAACCATTTCAGTCTCTCTTTGTTGGCTTGCGAGTAGGAACTTTTAGGGTTTCTGGGTGTGAAATGCTGGATTTTATGTTCTTTGTCGAGCGCCTTTATGGTGCTGTCGATCCATCCGAAGCAAAGGGCTTCCTCGACAGCGTCGTTGTATGTAACACTTTTTTCGCCCGAAGATTTGGAGGGGAATACAAACCAAACGTCATTGGCGTTTTCAAAGTTGTCTGCCAGCCATTTTCGCCAATCTTCTCTGTTTTCAAAATATTTTATTTCCATAGTGCTAAAAAGAACAGCAACCCATTGTTGAGAATAGGTTGCTGTTAAATTGGTTATTCATCAGACTTCATGTATGGGAGTCAGGGGCTTTTATTCGTCCGGTCACTTATTTGTCTCCGTACATCTTCGCCCGCAATTCCTTAATATGGTCGGAAGTGATATATTCGTCATATTCCATCATCTTGTCGATGATACCGTTCGGTGTCAGTTCGATGATGCGGTTGGCAACGGTCTGAATAAATTCGTGGTCATGAGACGAGAAGAGGATATTTCCTTTGTACGTCTTCAGGTTGTTGTTGAATGCCTGGATAGATTCCAAGTCCAGATGGTTGGTCGGAGTGTCCAGAATGAGGCAGTTGGCATTGCGCAGCTGCATACGGGCAATCATACAACGCATCTTCTCACCTCCGGAGAGTACGCTTACTTTCTTCAATACCTCTTCGCCGGAGAAAAGCATACGGCCGAGGAAGCCTTTCATATATACCTCGTTGCCTTCTCCAAACTGGCTCAACCAGTCTACCAGGTTCAGGTCGGAATTGAAGAAATCAGTGTTATCCAGCGGCAGGTAAGCAGTGGTGATGGTTACCCCCCAGTTGAAAGTACCTGCATCGGGTTTCATGTTTCCGTTGATAATTTCGAAGAAAGCAGTCATCGCGCGCGGATTGCGTGACAGGAATACCACCTTGTCACCTTTCTCTACGTTGAAGTTCACGTCGTTGAAGAGCACTACGCCTTCTTCCGTCTTCTTGCTCAATCCGGAAACTTCCAGAATCTGGTTGCCCGGCTCGCGTTCGGGAGTGAAGATGATGCCCGGATACTTACGTGAAGAAGGTTTGATTTCTTCTACGTTCAGTTTCTCCAACATCTTCTTACGGCTCGTTGTCTGCTTGCTCTTCGCTACGTTCGCGCTGAAACGGCGGATAAACTCTTCGAGTTCTTTCTTCTTCTCTTCAGCCTTCGCCTTCTGGTTCTGTTGCTGACGGAGAGCCAATTGGCTGGATTCGTACCAGAAACTATAGTTACCGGCAAACATATTGATTTTTCCGTAGTCGATGTCTACGGTGTGTGTACATACAGAGTCGAGGAAGTGACGGTCGTGGCTTACCACCAATACGGTATGCTCGAAGTTGGCAAGATATTCTTCCAACCAGGTCACTGTTTCCATATCCAAGTCATTGGTAGGCTCATCGAGCAAGAGGTTGTCCGGATTTCCGTACAATGCCTGCGCCAGCATGACACGTACTTTTTCCTTACCACTCAATTCACCCATCAATACGTAATGCTTATCTTCTTTCACGCCCAGTCCGCTCAATAGCATGGCTGCGTCGCTTTCCGCATTCCATCCGTCCAACTCGGCAAATTTTTCTTCCAATTCGGATACTTTCAGTCCGTCTTCGTCTGTGAAATCTTCTTTTGCATACAATTCTTCGCGTTGCTTCATGATGTCCCACAACACGGTATGTCCCATCATGACGGTATCCATGACGGTATATGAGTCCCACTTGAAGTGGTCCTGACTCAACACCGAGAGACGTTCGCCCGGTCCGAGCGCAATCGTACCTGTTGTCGGGTCCAGATCTCCGTAAATCGTACGAAGAAACGTAGATTTTCCCGCACCGTTCGCACCGATAATACCATAACAATTACCACTCGTAAACTTCAGGTTTACGTCATTAAATAACACTCTTTTACCAAACTGAACCGATACGTTCGAAACTGTAATCATCTTATTATTTACTATTTTACTAGTTACTATTTACTTATTTGAGCGTGCAAAGGTAGACATTTAAAATGAATTATGAGCTATCTGATATGTGCCAATCTGACATAAAAGTGTTACCTTTGCTGCGTTTTTTGGCAAAACGGCCAACTTGGCAAAGTTTTTGCAGACGAAATCTGTGACATCCGGTCAGTCCGGTATGTTTATAAGCGGTATCTTGCATAGATAACGTGTGTTTCTAAATAGTAAATAATAAAATAGTAAATACCAAGATGGATCCGAAAGAAAAAAAAGTGAAGGAAGAGGAACTGAATGTGGAGGAAACTCACAATCCTGCGGAAGACCAACCGCAAAACGAACAAGCAGAGGGAACCGCTCCGCTGACTCATGAAGAGGAGTTGGAAAAGGAACTGGAAAAGGCTCAAGAAGCGCTTGAAGAGCAAAAGGATAAATATCTGCGCTTGTCTGCCGAGTTCGACAATTATCGTAAACGCACTTTAAAGGAGAAGGCCGAACTGATCCTGAATGGTGGCGAAAAGAGTCTTGGCAGTATTCTTCCGGTAGTGGACGATTTCGAACGTGCCATCAAGACGATGGAAACGGCAACGGATGTCAATGCCGTAAAAGAAGGGGTGGAACTGATTTACAATAAATTTATGGCTGTTCTGGCTCAAAATGGTGTGAAAGTCATCGAGACGAAAGACCAACCGCTGGATACTGATTTCCATGAAGCCATCGCGGTAATCCCCGCACCGTCGGAAGCACAGAAAGGTAAGATTCTGGATTGTGTGCAGACGGGGTATACACTGAACGACAAAGTGTTGCGCCACGCCAAAGTGGTAGTAGGGGAATAAGGATTCGCAACCCATAAAACTCATAATTTTTAAAGAAGCATGGCAGAAAAAAGAGACTATTACGAAATATTGGAGGTGACGAAGACAGCCACAGTAGAGGAGATTAAGAAAGCGTACCGTAAGAAAGCAATCCAGTATCACCCTGACAAGAATCCGGGGGATAAGGAGGCAGAAGAGAAATTTAAGGAGGCGGCCGAGGCTTATGACGTGTTGAGTAACCCGGAAAAGCGTTCGCGTTACGATCAGTTCGGTCATGCGGGAGTGAGCGGTGCGGCAGGCAATGGCGGTCCGTTCGGTGGTTTCGGTGGCGAGGGGATGTCGATGGATGACATTTTCTCTATGTTTGGCGACATCTTTGGTGGCCGCGGCGGCGGTTTCGGGGGAGGCTTCGGAGGGTTTAGCGGATTTGGCGGTGGCGGTTCACAGCAACGCCGGTATCGCGGCAGTGACCTTCGTGTGAAAGTGAAGCTGACGTTGAAGGAGATCTCTACCGGAGTAGAAAAGAAATTTAAACTCAAAAAATATGTGCCGTGTGACCAGTGTCATGGCACGGGTGCCGAAGGTGACGGCGGTTCGGAGACTTGTCCTACTTGTAAGGGTAGCGGCTCCGTGATCCGTAACCAGCAGACTATTCTGGGCACTATGCAGACTCGCGTCACTTGTTCTACTTGTGGCGGTGAGGGTAAGATTATCAAGAACAAATGTAAGAAGTGTGGTGGCGACGGAATCATTTACGGTGAAGAAGTGGTGTCGGTGAAAATCCCTGCCGGAGTGGCAGAGGGTATGCAGCTTTCTATGGGTGGCAAAGGAAATGCCGGCAAACACAATGGTGTGGCAGGCGACTTGCTGATTCTCGTAGAGGAAGAACCGCATCAGGACTTGATTCGCGACGAGAATGATTTGATTTATAATCTGTTGCTTAGTTTCCCGACTGCTGCTCTGGGCGGAGCTGTGGAAATTCCGACTATCGACGGCAAAGTGAAAGTGAAGATTGATTCGGGTACTCAACCAGGTAAGGTGCTTCGTTTGCGCGGCAAGGGATTGCCGAATGTGAACGGGTACGGAACGGGGGATTTACTCGTCAACATCAGTATCTATGTGCCGGAAGCGCTCAATAAAGAGGAAAAGAGCACGCTCGAAAAGATGGAGGCTTCGGACAACTTCAAACCTAACACGTCGGTGAAGGAGAAGATTTTCAAGAAGTTCAAGAGTTTCTTCGATTAATTTTTTGCTATAATATATAAGGTATAAGTGAGCTGCAATCTTTTTTGTGGCTCACTTCTGTTTTTAGGGCTTGTCCTTTTAAAAAAAAGACATATATTTGTGTAGCAAATAAATAGATACTAAATATAGACTTCAAGTATGGCAGAACCTTTTAAGAATATGTACAACAAGCAATTTTTCGATCTGTTTACGAAAGATTTGAGACTTGTTATCGATGATTTTGATGCTCACGGTTTTGTTTCTCAAATAATGGATGATGAATGGGAAGGCAGGGAACTAAAACAGCGCTGGATACATATCACTAGCATTCTGAAAAAGTTTTTGCCGGCAGATTACAAAGAGGCGATCGCTAAGATTCTTGAGTTGTTGGATCATGTAAAAAGTACGCGGCCTGATTTTTCGGTGATAGACGATACGAAGTTTGGATTGATGCTGGAGTATGGGGTGATTCTGAATAATTATGTCGAGCAATATGGGTTGGATGATTATGAAACGTCTGTCAAGGCGATAGAGAAAATCACACAGTTCACAAGTTGCGAATTTGTGACTCATCCTTTTATAATAAAATATCCGGATGAAATGATGAAGCAGATGTTGGTTTGGTCGAAACATGAGCATTGGGGAGTCAGGCGGCTTTCGTCAGAAGGTTGCCGTCCGCGTTTGCCTTGGGCGATGGCTTTGCCGAATCTGAAGAAAGACCCGACACCTATTATTCCTATTTTAGAGAATCTTAAAAATGATCCGGCAAGATTTGTACGGTTGAGCGTTGCCAATAATTTGAATGATATTGCGAAAGATAATCCGGAAATTGTCATTGATTTGGCAAAGAAATGGAAGGGGGAATCTAAAGAGGTAGACTGGATTATTAAACACGGTTGCCGGACGCTCTTAAAACAAGGGATTCCAGAGGTGATGGAGTTGTTTGGCTTTGATTCTATCAGAAATAATATTAGTATGGAGGATTTTCAGATTTCAAGTCTTAAGGTTAAAGTCGGTGATTCGTTGGAGTTTGGTTTTAACTTGTTGAATCATAGCAATAAGACAATCAAAATACGGCTTGAATATGGTATTTATTACCAAAAAGCAAATGGAACGCTGACGAAGAAAGTTCATAAAATCAGCGAAAAAGAATATACCGGGAATTCTACCACACGAATAACGCGAAAGCACTCTTTCCGCGTGGTTACGACGAGAAAATTCCATCTCGGGCTTCATCAAATTGCTATAATAATCAATGGGAGTGAATTTGAAAAATATGATTTCGTTTTGATTGAGTAATTCGATTGCTGCAACAAATAATATAAATCCTCGATTCTCCGGATGAAAATCGAGGATTTTTTATTTTGATTACTACTATCTTCTTCCTAATACCCCGGATTCTGTTTCAACCTCTCATTCATCACCCGTATTTTCTCCGGTATAGGGAATACAGTTGTATATCCACTTGCCTCATCCGGTAGTTGCGGACGGCTGCTGTAAGCTCTTGTAAACTTCCCGAAGCGGACTAAGTCCTGTCGTCTCCATCCTTCCCAAGCCAGTTCCAGCTGACGTTCGGCAAGGATATTCTCTAAAGTGGCAGTGCGGGGAGAAGCGTTGACACGGCTACGAACTTCATTGAGTTCTTCATCTCCGTTTGCTCCGTTCCGGACTTTCGCTTCACTCTTCATCAACAAAGCGTCTGCATAGCGGAACAATACAATGTCATTCTCCATCAACTTACCGTCTTTTGTGGCAGTCGGGTCGACTTCATACTTTTTCATGCGGGCTCCTGCGGTTTGTTCGTATGGGGTATCTGTTATATCCAGAGATACTTTCCAGGGCAGATATTCCAGTACCGTTCCATTATCCAGTTTGATTATGTTTCCTTTCAGGTCGTGGACAATTCCTGCAAAATAGCAAATATCAAAACGGGGATCTTGTTCCGCGGTTTCATAACCGAAAGCTTCGAGGGCTTCAATGGTGGCGCTGGGACCGTTCTCACCGCTTAGTCCGTAAGCCTTGGCGTGATTATAGTGGCGGGAACGGAAGAGATATTGCATCTGGTTGGTGTACAGAGTTTTGTTCATCGGGATAGTGAAGACATTCTCTACGGACGGTTCGTTGAATATAGAGAAATTCGTTTCGTATTCCGGTTCCAGTTTGTAGCCCATAGTCTTGAGTTGGTCACAATAGTAGATAACTGTTTCCCAGGCATTTAGTTCGCTGCCGTTCACTGTGAACTTTATATTTTTTCCATCCGGGCGTTGTCCGTCCGTCCAATCATTGTCTGTATAAACTTCGGAGTTCAAAGCCAGTTTGGCCAGTAGGAAAATTACCACGGGGCGAGTGATACGGCCATAGTAAGGGCCGGACTGGTTGCTATGTGCATCGCTCAACAAAGGAGCCGCCTCTTGCAATTCCTTGACAACAAAGTCAAAGACCGTTTTCCGTTCACTTTGCACTACATCTTTCATTGCTACGGAAGAGGATTGAACTAGCGGGATGCGTCCGAACAAATCCATCAGGTAATAATAATACATAGCCCGCATGGCACGTACTTCGGCACGGTATGCCGGCAGTTCCGTAGCGGAATGAGTTTCGGCGAATTTGTCTATCCGTTCCAGTGATTTGTTACTTAACATGACGACTTTATAGAGATATTCCCATGTAGCCTGAATGGCATCATTCTCTATTCCCCAATCGTGCAGGTAAAGTCCTTGCCAAAAACCACCGTCATACCAGTCACCTCCACGGGTGGGGATAATGGCTTCGTCGGAGGTAAAGGTGTTCAGGTCGTAGACTCCCCTACCCGTTCCCTGCAATCCCTGACTATCACTATAACCGCCTACGTATGTATAAAGCGAAGCTACTGCATTGAGATATACTTCCGAGATTGTATTGTAAACGTCATCTTCGGGTAACTTATCTTTCGGATTTTCCTCCAAAAACTTACTACATGAGAATAAACCCAGGCACGTTATAAGAAGGAATACCAGCACTCCCGAAGGACGTAAGATCTTCTTTGAAAACAGTTCCGCTATCCTTGAAAGCAGTTCTTCTTTCTGCAAAAAAAGACTTTTATTTTTCATATATTGTTTCATCATCTCCTCCTCCATTAAAAGTTAATACTCAATCCCAGTGTGTACGTCCGCGCCAACGGATATCCCCGTTTATCATCCACGCCTAAAGTGGAGTTCACTGTTGAACTGTTAATCATGGGTGAAAGTCCCGAATAACCGGAAATGGTTGCCAGGTTGTTGACTGTAAATGCCAGACGCAGGGAACGGACATATTTCTTCAGTTTCTGCACTTTCTCAATCGGCACGTTCCAACCCAGCGTCACATAGTCGAAGTTGACATAATCTCCCTTTTCCAACCAATAGTCGGTGGCGGTTTGATCCTTGATGTTCTGTTTCGGGCCTTTCTTCATTACGTTATAGTCGGGAAATATATTCATGTTCATATAGGTCAGGGAGGTTCCGTTGTAAATTTTATGTCCGAAAGCTCCGTTAACCTGCAAAGACAGGTCGAAACGCTTGTAGCGGAAACTGATGTTGGAGCCAAGAATCGTTTTAGGTACGGCTTGTCCTGCCACGTAGCGGTCTTCACCATCTTCAAGGCTGACACCTCCGCCATTCAGATCGGCGATGCCATAGGTGTATCCACCGTTTCCATCGGATTCGAGTCCCGTACTGTGGGGAAGATAGAACACGCCCAACGGTTGACCCACCATCTGATATACGATGTGGTTGTATCCTCCGTGAAAGCCGGCTCCGTCGAGGCTGGCAAGACTTTTATATTCGGGGGCAGAAAGCATTTCGCCGTTGTACATACCGCTTAATGAGAGCAGTTTGTTGCGCTGGAAAGTGATATTGGCATTGATATTCAATTCCATATCCTTGGTCTTCAAGGGGGTGATGCCGATGGCGATTTCCGTACCCCAGTTGCGCATGGAACCGATGTTGGCAAGCAAGGTGTTATAGGTGAAAGGCGGTACGCTTACGTTGTAAAGGTAAAGCATGTCTGTGGTTCGGGAGTTGTAATAGTTGGCGGAAAGCAGCAGGCGGTTACCGAAAAGAGCTACGTCGATACCGGTATTAAAGGTATGTTTCACTTCCCATTTCAGGTCGGGATTTGTGTTCCGTAAGTCTCCTAAAGATACGACGGCGGAGTTTCCGACGGGGACTACACCGTTCGGCTTTACAAGGTTCAATGTAGTGTATGAGTCAATCCCGCTCTGATTACCTGCCAGACCATAGCCAATACGGAATTTCAGATTATCCACCATCGGCAACTGCTTCATAAATTCTTCTTCACTAATCACCCATGCGGCAGATGCGGAGGGGAAGAATCCCCATTTATGGTTCGCTCCGAATTTGGAGGAAGCATCTGTACGGGCGTTCAGCGTCAGTACGTAGCGGTCGGCGTATGTATAGTTGAAACGTCCCATGAAAGATGCCAGACGGGGTTGGTCGTAGTAAGAATTAGTGCCTTCCCACAAGCGGAGTGCGCCTGCCTGAAGATTATTATACCCGAATTTGTCGGTGCTGAAATTGCTTACTGTTGTATAATATCCCGTGTAGGTTTCTTTTTGAAGTTCGGCAAGTGCCAACACGTCAAAGAAATGTTTTTTCCAGTTTTTCTTATAGGTCAGCATCATGTTGCCCAGCAAGGACTCTCGCTTTTTGGTTCCTTTGTAAGCCTGACCGTTCGCCCAGACGGAGGTGGGGAGGTATTGCGAATTTTCCACGATATTATAGGTATAGGCACCGAAGAGGTTAAGTTTCAGCCCTTCCAGTAGATTGAAAGTCAGACGGGCATGCGTGCTGATGTGCGAAGTGGCATCATCATCCTGCACTTCCATCCATGCCAATGGATTGGTAATTTGGCTGGCGGTTGTTATTCCGTCCCAGGAATTGGTGACGGGGTCTTTATGGTTGGGATAGGTGGGATTGAATGTGGCTGCCGAATAGAACGTTTTCTGATAATCCACCAGATTATGATTCTTCTGAATGGAACCGAACATTCCCAGCTCGCAGTTCAGGAAGCCGTCGAACATTTTCTGATTCATGTTCATATTCGAAGTGAAGTTTTTCATGTCTTCATTCAAAATCACTCCCTGACGATCCATGAAACCAAGAGAAACGCGATAGCTGGACTCACTGGAACCGCCATAAAAGGCGATGTGATGGTTTTGTTGTAGTCCTGTCTGTTCAATTTCTTTCTGAAAATCGGTATTATTTCCTTTGTCCAGAATGGAAATCCCGCGTTCCGAAGCGACACGGCGGTACTCATCGCCGGACAGCATTTTCAGATTCTTGTAGACGGTGGAAATTCCGAAGCTACCGTTGTAGGCTACCTGTGTTCTGCCGCTCATTCCTTTTTTAGTGGTGACCTCGATCACACCGGAAGCTCCTCGTGAACCGTATTGTGCGGTTTCGGAAGCGTCTTTCAGAATGGTGAAGCTCTCAATATCCGTAGGGTAAATGGAGGTGAGCATACTCAAGTCACCAAATACTCCGTCGACGATTATCAAAGGGTCATTGCCACTGGTCAGTGAGGTAGTTCCCCGCAGGCGTACTGCATCCAAGGCTGCCGGACCATTTGACCCGCGTTGGATAGTCAAGCCCGGCACACGTCCGCGGATTGCTTCCAAAGGGTTCGTTATCTGGTCTTTATTCATCTGTGTCTCCGTAATCTTCTCTACGGAACCGGAGAGGGTTTTCAAACTTCCGGTGGCATATCCAACAGTTATCAATGAGTCTATGGGCGTGACGGGAATCTTCTGCGCCAAGGTGCTCTCGCACGGGATTACCAGAAGAAGAAGGCTGTAGAAAATGAGTCTAGCGTGTTGTACCATATTCTTAGTTTTTAAGGTAATAATACAAATATAACAAAAAAAGAGAGAATCTGGTTGAGTAGATTCCCTCTTTTATTCATAAATGATATTGACAATGTCTATTTCACGATTATCTCATCCGTAAATATCCACCCTTCGAATTCGCTTCCGGCCTGTGCCTGGTAACGTACGTATCTTCCTTTGGCTTCTCCCTGCCATGAAATATCCGTAAACCGGATAGGGGTTTCTTTGCTCACTTCAAAGTGTTGTTTTTGCAACTCCGTGAAGTTAATTCCATCATCGGAAATGGAAATAATCACTGTCTCCGGCAGGAATACTTCCGCGCCGACCACTTGCATAAAAGCGGCGGTGATGGAATGGATAGGGGTTTCTTTTTCCATATCAATCGTCACATCGAGACGGTTGTCCGAGATAAATCCTTGCCATGAACCATCACCGTAAGTCCAGTCACCACGTATGCCGTCTGTCAGGGCTGTGTTGCCTTGTGCGGGATAATGGGCGCTATAGGAGGAGTTATAGGTCACTTTTTTACCGAGCGCCAAATGGCTGACTGGTTGAAGAGATTCGGGACGGCTGCCGATTTCTTTGCTCAAATCGAAAGGATGGTATCCTTTTTTCTGTAAATCGGCCACTGCTGACAGTGCACGGGTATGGAAATCGGACCATGACTTACGTTCCGGAGCCGACCAGGCTACTTCCGCCAATGCCAGTATACGAGGGTAAATCATATATTCCACGTGTTCGGGAGTGGGGATATATTCCACCCATAGGTTGCCCTGCACACCGTAGACTAACTTTGCCTGCTCCGCAGTTAAGGAAGCGGGAACAGGATCATAGGTATATACTTTCTTCAATGGCAGGTAGCCGCCGATAGCTTCCGGCTGGGAGTATGGGGCGTCCTGATAGCTGTCCAGATAACAGTATGCACCCGGCGTCATGATGGCATGATGGCCGGAGGTGACGGCAGCGATACCACCCTCTTCTCCACGCCATGACATGACGGTTGCATTGGGCGCAATGCCTCCTTGCAGAATCTCGTCCCATCCCAAGAGACAGCGTCCGTGATTGTTGAGGAATTTTTCGATGCGGTGTATCAGATAGCTTTGCAGCTCGTCTACATTGGCCAGATGCTCGTCTTTCATTCTCTTCTGACATTTCGGACAGGTCTTCCAAGCCGATTTGCCGGCCTCATCACCTCCTACATGAATGTATTCGGAAGGGAAAAGTTCCATAACTTCCGTCAGTACATTCTCCAGAAAGGTGAAAGTTTCTTCATTGCCGACACAGAAATCGGAGTTCTTGTAAGGTTCTCCCGAACAGGATAGCTGCGGGTAGGCAGCCAGCACCTCTTCCGAATGGGAAGGCATTTCAATCTCCGGAATCACGGTGATGTAGTGCTGACGGGCGTATGCCAGTATTTCACGAATATCGTCCTGGGTGTAATAGCCTCCGGAAGCTCCGGGTTCATCGTAACGGAGGTATTTACGTCCGCCGTTCCACCATTTCTTCCAGGTGGGGTCTGTACGCCAAGCTGCAAAATCGGTCAGTAAAGGATATTTCTTAATTTCAAGCCGCCAGCCTGCCGCATCGGTCAGGTGCAGGTGCAAACGGTTGATTTTGTAATATGCCAATGCGTCTATCTGCTTCTTTATAAACTCTTTGGTAGAGAAATGGCGGGATACGTCCAGCATCAGTCCGCGGTAAGCAAAACGCGGGGTGTCTTCTATCTCGACAGAGGCTATGGAATAGCTGCCTGTGCCCGCCGGTTGCATCAGCTGTAACAGGGTTTGCATTCCATAGAATAATCCGGCTCCCGAAGTTGCCCGGATCTCAATTCGTTGAGGGGTGACGGAGAGTGTGTAGCTTTCCGGTGATGGCAACTGGGGGGTCTTGGGGGTTATCAATAAGAAAAGCATCTGTTTCCTGTCTTTCATTCTCGCTTCTTTCAATTGAACAGGCAATGCTTTCAGGTAATTCTCCCAAAGTTCCGCTTCTCCACCTTGCAGGTTTGTATAAAGTTTAGTCTTTTCTGACAGTAAAAAAGAGCCCGTCCCCTGCTCCATTTTTAATGGGACAGGTATGACGGACTGTGCCAGAATGGGATGTGCATGAAAGCACATCCCCAATATCCATAAGAAAAGACAAACTTTAGGGTATTCTTTTCTTATATTCATTAATCAATTTTGATTTCGTCTACAAATAAAAATGCGTTTTTACCTTTTCCTCCATGCCATGCCGGAAGTGATTTCTCCGGTGAAGCAATGACTCTCACGTATTGGGTGGTCACAGGATCAAAGGTTAGTTTATGCTCAACGATTCCGTCTTTGTCTGTCTCTTTCATCTCCGGGTATTCTTCGGAAGCAATCTTTTTGAAGTTCTTGCCATCATCTGAAGTTTCTACGGACAGGTTTCTGGCATCAAATACCCAGTCTCCTTTTGCTACATTGGTAGAGATTGCCACGCTTGAGATTTCAGTAGGTTGCCGGAGGTCGATAGTCATATCCATGTCATTTCCGTTGAAAGCGATCCAACGACCTGACCTGTAGCTGCTATTTCCTTTCAGACCGTCTACCAAAGTGGAAGCTCCTTTGAACAGGTATTGTTCATTGATAGGCTGATTGGCTACAATCGGCTTCATGCTGGATTTGCTGAAATCAATCTTCTCCGTCACAGTCTTGCTTTCGCCGTTGGGACGGATGGCTTTAGCGGACAGGGTGACATTTTCCTTAATTTTCAATACTCCTTCGTAAACGGGGGAAGTGGCAGTAGGTTCTGTGCCGTCTAACGTATAGTAAATAGGAGCACCGTCGATGGTAGACAGGGTAACGTCCATTGTTCCTTCTGCCGGATTCGGGTCAAACTCGGCTTGTACGTCAAATACGTGTTTAGCGTAATTGTATCCTTCTGCATCGTACCACTTAATCAGTTGTGGAAGACGGGACAGGAAGTCGGCATAGTTTTTCTTTTCGGGGCTGGACCACTGAATTTCACACAAAGCAGCCCAACGAGGCAATACCATGTATTGTGCATGTGGGAAAGTAGCGATGTATTCTGTCCAAAGGTTGGCTTGCACTCCCTTGATGTATTTCTGTTCTTCGGGAGTAAGAGAAGCCGGCATCGGCTCGTAGCTATACACTCTTTCCATGGGCAGATAACCACCGATACCGAACGGTTCGTTTTCTACGTCTTTAGCTTGGTAGTAGTCGAAATACAGGTAGGTGTTCGGTGTCATGATGACATCATGTTGCTGCTTCGCAGCTTCGATACCACCTTTCTCACCACGCCATGACATCACGGTAGCATTCGGAGCAAGTCCGCCTTCGAGGATTTCATCCCAACCGATGATTTGACGTCCATGGTCGTTCAGGAATTTCTCAATATGGTTGATGACAAAGCTCTGCAAACGTTCTTCTTTGCTGTGGTTCTGATCTGACTTCAGTCCCAATGCTTTGATACGTGCCTGGCATTTCGGACATTTTTCCCATCTTACTTTCGGGCATTCGTCGCCACCTACATGAATATATGGTGATGGGAAGATTTCAATCAATTCACCATAGACATCTTCCAGGAATTTCAAGACCTGGTCGTTTCCGGCGCAAAGCACATCTTCGGATACACCCCATTGTCTCCATACTTCGTACGGGCCACCGGTACAACCCAGTTCTGGGTAAGCGGCAAGGGCAGCTTGCATGTGTCCCGGAAGGTCGATTTCGGGAACAACGGTGATGTAGCGTTCGGCTGCATAATCTACGATTTCTTTGGCTTGTTCCTGGGTGTAGAATCCACCGTAAGGTTTGCCGTCGTATTCGCCGGAGTTACGTCCGATGACTGTTTCTGTTCTGTTAGCACCGATTTCAGTCAGTTTCGGGTATTTTTTGATTTCCAGACGCCAGCCTTGATCGTCGGTGATATGCCAGTGGAGGCGGTTCATGTTATGTAAAGCCTGCATGTCGATGTAGGTCTTTATTTCATCCACGGTAAAGAAATGACGGCTGGTATCGAAATGCGCACCACGATAGCCAAAGCGGGGAGCGTCATTGATTTCTACGGCTGGCATGGCAATATCCGCACCGACAGCCACAGGCAATGATTTGCGCAGGGACTGGATGCCATAGAATACGCCGGCTTCCGTAGGACCGGTAATCGTGATTCCGTCACCGGTAACTTTCATCTGGTAGGATTCCGGATTTTCGTTCTCCGTGCCTAATGCCAGTACGATTGCGTTTTTACCTTCTGTTCCGGCTTCAATGGAGAAATCTTTTCCGGTAGCCGTTTTCAGATAGTCTGCCAGGAATTTTGCGTTGCGTTGCATCTTCTCGTTTCCTTCCGGATAGAGAATTTTCACACTGCTCTTGAGGATGAAGGGACTTCCTTGAGCGGTTACAATTTCTTGTGGCATGGGGATGATCTGGTAGTTGGGTTCCTGTTGCGCCGATTGGCAAGAGGCAAAAAGTCCTGCTAGTGCCAGACATCCGGTTAATTTAAAGAGTTGCTTCATAAACTAAAAAATTAAGTGTTAAGTTATTAATAGATTAATTATAAGTTTCACGAATATGTTTGATTGTCAAAGGCAGCTCCTCTCCTTTCTTTATTTGGGGAGAAGTGATGACGACCGTTTTACGTTCTCCGGGAAGAAGGTCGAAAAAGTTGTCGCTGAAACGGGCTCCCTGCAAAGGAATTTCAATAAAGACATCTTTTGCAAGAGCGGGAGAAAACAATGTCAGTTCACACATGCCGTCTTTCTGTTTCATCTTGCTGGAAACGGTTGTTTCAGGCAGAAGCAGGTCTTTTGTTTTTCTAAAGAAGTATACGGTTTCGGCAAGGGTATTTCCTGCCTTGTCTTTCAGGGTCAGTTGCATGAAACAGCGTTGCTGTTCTTCCGGTGATAGCCAGGTGTCGGTTTTTATACGGTACACGCATTGGGAAGTGTTAGCCGGAACTGTCAATGTGTTGAGTCGTATCGGCTTGCCTTGTTTCTTTCCGTCAAAGTCTGTTACTTTCATTTCCAACATCAGGTGGTCTTTGGTGTCCGGACAGTCGGAAATCAGGTAGATATTGAGGCTGTCGTTCTGCCGGATAGGATTGATGAGGATTGGAGCAAAGGCTCGTTTGGCTTGGTAATGCAGGGCTTTCCAGTTACCGTAATAGTCGATGCTCGACCAGGATACTACCGGCCAGCTATCATTCAGTTGCCAATACAGGGTACCCATACAGTAAGGACGGTTCCGGCGGTGTGCTTCCAGTCCGTGACGCATTCCTTGTCCTTGCAGCACTAGTCCGACATAGACAAAGTCTTCAAATTTTTCAGGGATGATATAGTCGCGCTCCATGTAGGTACGAATCAGGGCGTTGCCGATACTGCTTTTCTGATGAGCATTCATCACTTCCGATTCTATCTGATAATCTTCCGGAGCGGCGAAAGTGGAGATGGTCTTCATTTCCGGGAAGGACTGAAAACCGAATTCGCTCATGAAACGGGGCAGGTCTGTATCGAGTGACTCGAATGTTTTTTGACCATACCAGACTCCCCAGTTATGGCTGTCTCCTATTCCCCAGGATTCAGGACGCCCCCAGTTGGCAAAATACGGGGAGCTGTGTATGTAGAAACGGTCGGCATCCAGTTCCTTAACCTTGGCTGGAAGGAGCTGATGGAACAGTTTGTCGTAGCCTCGAAACATTTCCTGATAGATTTCGAGCGGGAAGTTCTTGTCGAATCCCCAATATTTTAAGGCTTCCAGTATTTCGTTATTGCCGCACCACATCGCCAGTGAAGCATGATTGCGAAGGCGACGGATGTTATAGCAGGCTTCCGCCTCTACCCTTTTCAGAAAGGTGGGGTCGGACGGATAGGGAGTGCAGGCAAACATGAAGTCTTGCCACACCAGTATTCCGTTTTCATCTGCCAGGTCATAGAAACGGTCATCTTCGTACGTTCCACCTCCCCATACACGAATGACATTCATGTTCGCTTCGCGGATGTCGCGGAATAAGGTTTGGTAGCGTTCGGTAGTGACGTTAGTCAAGAGTGCATCCTGGGGGATGTAATTGGCTCCTTTGGCAAACATAGGTACACCATTTACTTCAAAATAGAAGGATTCTCCGTCTTTATCTTTTTCATTAACGAGGCAAACGGTACGCAGTCCTATCCGGTGCGATTGCTCGGCTACGACTTTATCTTCTACTATGATTTGAGCGGAGAAATCATACAGGGCGGGCTTTCCCCATCCATTCGGCATCCAACGTACGGGGGATGCCACTTCGGAAGGTATGGAAACATGATTGATTCCGGGCTGTAAGGTGATTGCCTGGCTGATGCTTTTTTCTGCACTTCCTTCGAATGAGGTATTGATTCTCACCTCTGCCTGAAGTGGCCGGGGGAGTATGTTGTTTATTTCTAATTCATTAGACAGGTTTGCGAGCTGGTCGGTCAGTGCGAGTTGCTTTATGTGGTAGTCACTGATAGAAGCTGCGTCATAAAAACGGATGGTCACCGGACGCCAGATGCCGCTGGTCACCATGCGGATTCCCCAGTCCCAGCCATAGCTGTAAGGGGCTTTACGGGAGAATACGCTTAAATGTTTGTCGTGATGGTCGTTGTCTGCCGGATAGTTGAATCCGTTCGAGTTATATTGAGGCAGTGTCTGCCGGATGGGGGAATGAAAATAGATGTGAAGAAGGTTTTCTCCGATACGGAGTTGGGACTTGACGGGTATGGTATAACCGACAAACATGTTATCGGCTTTCAGCAACAGTGCCCCATTGAGGTATACATCGGCATACGTGTCAAGGCCTTCAAAAACCAATTGGGCGTCATCCCGTTTCAGTTGTTCGGGGGTAACTGTAAAAGCAGTCCGGTATTCCCAGTCTTCATTTTCCACCCACTGAATCTTTTGTTCATTGATGCCATAAAAAGGATCGGGTATTTGTTTATGGTAGATAAGGTCCTGATGAACGGTGCCCGGAACCTGTGCCGGTCGCCACAGCTCTGTTCCTGCCTGGGAAAATTCCCAACCTGTATTTAGAACGACAACTTCGGAATTGTCATTGCTCTGTGCATATGCCATACTGCAACAGCATAGTAATCCACATGCTATTTGAGCCTTTTTTCCGATCAAATTAATCATCATAGTGGGGCATTAGATATTAACGGATTCAAAGATATTATTTTTTCAGCAAATTTCACTGATAATTTAACAAAATATGTTGTTTTTGCACGCCACGATAAATATACGGTTTTATTCTTTTATCATATCGGATAGTTTAACCGCTATTATATCTATCATTTCATTCCTAACAAATCTGTTAATTTCACCGCCTGAAAAGTCATGTGTGCCACACTGCTCTCATATAGAATACCGATTGTCTCTTTATCAATCATCGTCAGGCAACTATATCCCCATCCTTCTGCTTCGTCGAGCATGATTTGATGTTCGGGCAACCAGGTAAGTCCTTTATCCAGACTTGTTTTTATTGTTATATGATTGCGCCCTTTAGTCGTATCCGGATTTGAAAACAACAGGAGGTCTTTATTCAAAACGTTGTCCTTGGCATCGACATGAATCAGACTGGCCATACATACCGGTTCCTGAAGTGCCTTACGTGAAGACGGGTGTTCTGTCCAGGTTTTTCCCAAATCTTTCGTTATGGCAATAGCCCGGCTTCCTCCTCTATTGTCACGCATATTCAGCATCAATACTCCCGGTTCTATTTCCGCAACTTGTGCTTCCGTTGTATTTGTTCGTGCCATATTGTGCATTTTCCACGTTTTCCCCCGGTCTTTACTATACATGATTCCTGCATTCGGAACACGGGTAGAGTCTATAAACTGCGTTGGAAATACTAATGTGCCGTCGCTCATCGTTATTCCACGTCCGGGTCCTTGAAGGAGAAAATACCAGGACGGATCTTTTACCTGCTCTGTTATATTGATCGGTTTCGACCATGTTTTACCATCGTCTGTACTCTTTGCCAATACCAGCTGTGCGGTATGGTTTATATCCATTCCCGAATGGGAGCTCCACCAGGCACGTTGATTACCCATACCATGTGTCCATGCGGCAACCACCCAGACGGTATTCGTTTGAGTATCTACCAAAATAGAGGGATCTCCTACCCCATTCTGTGCTTTAGGCAAACCGCCATACTCACCAAATGAAAGCGGAAGACGCATTTTCTCCCAGCTCTTCCCTCCGTCAGTGCTACGACTCAAACCCACATCTACATATTCCTGTAAATCGACACTACTATTATATCGGACATCGTACACTCCCAATAATGTTCCTTTATTGGTTGTCACTAATCCGGGAATACGGAAGGAAGCAGAACCGTCATTACCAGCATGACGAACTCCGACTGCCATCCGGTGAGTAATATCTTTCGGGGAAATAAATTTACAATAGAGTTCTTTCCCATCCACTTTTACAGCATGTAAATCAGAGACTATTTTAGTATGCAAAGAGGCATCTGTTTTCATCTGCAAACTGATCCAAAAAAAGTTGACACCTGGAAATAAATTGTAATTACCTCTTAATACAACTTTTTCCGATGGTCCGACCTCTGCACATTTTATGGAATAGGAAGGATTAGCCGCCAATGTCGCACCCGGTCGATGGCTGGATATGTACTCTACAGGGGCAAAGCGATTTTTGTTTTGATCTTGTAAGGCCTCTGTTCCTCCATAATAGAGTTTGATTGCCTGGACATCCGCTAAGTTGGTACTTTTACTGAAATCTAAAACAACTTCATCGAGCATCTTGCTTTCCTTTGCATCCAACCGGATATAGAACAGAACATTGTCCTGCCGCTCTATCAAAACCGGGATTTGTGTTTCATGGATAAACACTGTGTCTGAAGCTTTTACGTCAAAAGAATAGCCTAATAAGACAAGGAAAAGTAAATAAAAAATTCTTCTCATAATGGGGGTATTAGTTAGTTTAACGCGATAAAGATAAAACTTTTCTACCATAATACAGCTATGCAAACAGTTAACTTTCATTTTACCAAGTTCTGGTAGGACTAGTCAATACTTTGACCACCGTTCTGGCTCTTGTCATCATTGATAAGGTAGGCCGCAAGAAACTTGTTTATTACGGAGTTTCGGGAATGGTTGTTTCTCTGATTCTCATCGGC
>NZ_GG774956.1:104800-147351 GCF_000162555.1 Bacteroides sp. 3_1_23 | reverse complement strand
TTAGTTAGTTTAACGCGATAAAGATAAAACTTTTCTACCATAATACAGCTATGCAAACAGTTAACTTTCATTTTACCAAGTTCTGGTAGGACTAGTCAATACTTTGACCACCGTTCTGGCTCTTGTCATCATTGATAAGGTAGGCCGCAAGAAACTTGTTTATTACGGAGTTTCGGGAATGGTTGTTTCTCTGATTCTCATCGGCCTGTATTTCCTCTTCGGAGATTCCTTGGGAGTATCCAGCCTCTTCCTGCTTGTTTTCTTCCTGTTCTATGTATTCTGCTGTGCCGTATCTATCTGTGCCGTGGTGTTCGTACTTCTCTCGGAGATGTATCCCACCAAGGTTCGCGGACTGGCCATGTCGATAGCAGGATTCGCTCTGTGGATCGGAACGTACCTGATCGGACAGTTAACCCCCTGGATGCTCCAGAACCTTACCCCCGCCGGAACATTCTTCCTGTTCGCCCTCATGTGCGTGCCGTATATGCTGATTGTCTGGAAACTCGTGCCGGAGACTACAGGGAAGTCGCTGGAAGAGATTGAAAGATATTGGACCCGTTCGGAATAAATATAAAACAGACCTTAATAACAATAAACTAACATCTTATAAATATGGATAGTAAGAACAACATTGGTCATTCAGCAGACATCTCTTTCACTGCTGAATTGCCCATACCAATCTATAATGGAAATAATAGTATGGATTTCGAGAAACTGGCAAGTCTGTACAAGAATGAACTTCTGGACAGTGTCCTCCCTTTCTGGCTTGAACACTCCCAAGACCACGAGTATGGTGGTTATTTCACCTGTCTGGACCGTGAAGGAAAAGTGTTCGATACGGATAAGTTCATCTGGCTGCAATGTCGTGAGGTGTGGATGTTCTCCATGCTTTACAATAAAGTGGAAAAACGCAAGGAATGGCTGGATTGTGCCGTTCAAGGTGGTGAATTTCTAAAAAAATACGGACATGATAGTTACTATAACTGGTATTTTTCCCTTGATCGTTCGGGTAGACCATTGGTAGAACCGTATAATATATTCTCGTATACATTCGCCACCATGGCTTTCGGACAGTTGAGCCTTGCAACCGGTAATCAGGAATATGCGGACATTGCCAAGAAAACTTTCGACATAATCCTTTCCAAAGTGGATAATCCGAAAGGGAGATGGAATAAGCTTCATCCGGGTACCCGTAATCTGAAGAACTTTGCCTTGCCAATGATCCTCTGTAACTTGGCACTGGAGATAGAGCATTTATTGGATGAAATGTATCTGCGGGAAACAATGGATACTTGTATCCATGAAGTGATGGAAGTTTTCTATCGTCCTGAACTCGGAGGTATCATTGTTGAAAACGTGGACATAGACGGTAATTTGGTCGATTGTTTTGAAGGCCGTCAGGTGACCCCGGGACATGCCATTGAAGCGATGTGGTTTATCATGGATCTAGGCAAGCGTCTGAATCGTCCGGAATTGATAGAGAAAGCCAAAGAGACTACTCTCACGATGCTTAATTATGGCTGGGACAAGCAATATGGAGGTATCTACTATTTTATGGACCGTAACGGTTGTCCTCCCCAACAATTGGAGTGGGACCAGAAACTCTGGTGGGTCCATATCGAAACGCTTATTTCCCTGCTGAAAGGCTATCAATTGACGGGAGACAAAAAATGCTTGGAATGGTTTGAAAAGGTACATGACTACACTTGGGAGCATTTCAAGGATAAAGAATATCCTGAATGGTATGGCTACTTGAACCGAAGAGGCGAAGTATTGCTACCACTCAAAGGAGGAAAATGGAAAGGATGCTTCCATGTGCCAAGAGGACTGTATCAGTGCTGGAAAACATTAGAAGATTTGATGAATTATAAATAACTATCTTGTTTTATTAACATTAATATTTAATATGGAGAAACAAATCACATGGAGTATAAGGTTTATAGCCTTATTCATCTGTTCGCTTTCTTTCTTAAACGTTCATGCTCAAAAAAACACGAACGTGAAAGGGACAGTGTATGACTCAAACAATGAGCCGCTTGTCGGTGCTACTGTTAGTGTAAAAGGGAATTCGTCCAACGGTACTATTACCAATATTGACGGACAGTTTAGCCTAAATGTACAGGATTTAAAATCGACTTTAGTAGTTTCCTTTGTCGGGTATCAGACTCAAGAGGTTGCTTTACATGGTCGTTCAGAAATTACTATTAGACTTCAAGAAGATGCACAAGCATTGGATGAAGTTGTAGTGGTGGGGTATGGAACTCAAAAAAAGAAATTCTTAATAGGTTCCGTTTCTCAAGTAGGCTCTAAAGAGTTGATGATGGCTCCTCAAGCTAACCTTTCTAATATGATGACAGGTAAGTTACCGGGGGTAACGAGTGTTCAACGTTCCGGTCTTCCCGGAAACGACCAGACATCTATCAACATCCGTGGTTTAGGTACTTTTTTAGATTCTAGTCCTCTGATATTAGTGGATGGCGTTGAACGTATGTTGAATACTGTGAATCCTAATGATGTAGAAAACATATCTATTTTGAAAGATGCAGCTACAGCATCCGTTTATGGTTTGGCAGCGGCAAATGGAGTAATCCTGGTAACGACCAAGAAAGGTACTGAAGGTAAAGTAACTCTTTCGTATGACGGTTCTGTTACTTTCCAGAAAAATACAGCCATGCCTGAAATGCTAAATGGTCCTGACTATATTTATTGGTATAATAAGGCAAGTGAACTTGATGGTAACGGGCCATATTATGGAGCTGATATTCAGACGAAAGTGGCTAACAACTATGATCCGGAAGGTAAATATGGAAATACAAACTGGACAAAAGAAGTTTTTAAGGATTATGGCTTCACACATCAACATAATATTTCAGCTTCCGGTGGTAACAAGAATATCCGTTTCTTCACCAGTATAGGCATGTTGGATCAATCCGGTATCATCGAAAATGTGAATTATGATCGTTACAATGTCCGTTCTAACGTAGAAGGTAATATTACCAAAGATTTAACGTTCGAACTTAATATTTCTGGCTTTTATGAAGAAAAGAACTGGCCCGGAATTAGCACAAGCGCACAGGCTGAACAAAATCCCATTCAGCAGGCTGTTTATTCAGCCCCTATTATTCCTATTTATTATCAAGGAGAATATACAGCTTGGATTGGTCCTGGTAGTTCCACCACACAGAGTCCACTCGCTACTTTAAGGAATAGCGGATTTCAGAAAAAACAAAGACATGAGTTTGATGGTACAATGAAAATTAGTTATGCCTTTCCTTGGGTAAAAGGGTTGAAAGCTTCTCTCGGTTTAGTTTATGATACTAGTTATTCGGAAGATAACGGTTTCTTGGTAGGATACAATGTTAATGCTTATAGTGCAGATTCTAAATCATATAATTTAATGCGTGCCTCTTCTACAAGCGAGAAAGGTAATTACACTAAATCTGCATCTTCTTTCAGAAGATTTATGGTCCGCCCGAGTGTGGAGTATGCTAATACCTTTGGCAAGCATGCAGTTTCAGCCCTATTCTTATATGAACAGACACAACTGAAAGGCTCTACAATGACAGGAAAGATGGGCGGCTATAATTTTAATGATCCGGTTGATCTTTCATTAGGTACTGAATTTATATCCAATCCTACAGGTAGTCATAGCGATAAAGCTACTATTGGTTATGTAGGGCGTTTCAATTATATTTTCGATAAAAGATATCTTGCAGAATTTGCTTTTCGTGTAGATGGATCCTATAAATTCGCAAAAGATAAAAGATGGGGATTCTTCCCTTCTGTATCTTTAGGATGGGTAATCTCTGAAGAAAACTTCATAAAAAACAATTTCTCTTCTATCAACCTGTTAAAGTTGCGTGCTTCTGTCGGTGAATTGGGTAGTGATAATACAGATGCTTTTTTGCATAGAAGCATTTTTAAGGTAGAGAAGAATGCGTATATATTCGGAGGAGTTCCTTATGCAGGATTAGGTGCATCCAACTCTATTACTTCCAGCTTAACCTGGTCTACTACCCGCAGTTACAATATTGGTGCTGACCTGACAATGTGGAATGGATTATTGGGAGTAGAATTCGATTTATTTTATAAGCTGACAAAAGATATACAAGAAAGCCGGAGTGGCGGTTTCCCTCCTTCATTAGGAGGAAATTATGCTCAAAAAGGAAATACGGGTAAGATCGACAATCGCGGTTTTGAATTGGTATTGAAGCACCAAAACCACGTTAATGATTTTTATTATAGTATAACCGGTAGTGTAGCGTGGGCTAGAAATAAAGTTCTGTCGCGGATTGAAAGTGAAAGTACTCCTTGGTACCGGACAAACATAGGTGAACCTTTAGGACAAATTTATGGCTATAAAGCTATAGGCTTATATCAAACACAAGAGCAATTGGATAACCGTCCTTTTGTTGGTAATGGAGTTCAACGTTTAGGAGATATCATGTATGAGGATATCAATGGAGATGGTAAAATTACGCAGGATGGGGATAAAGTTAAAATCGGCCACAGCACTTTACCAGAGTTAAACTACTCTCTGTCTATGGACTTCAACTGGAAAGGGTTCAATTTGAGTGCATTATGGCAAGGAGCTGCTATTGTTAGTTATACGTTGAATGGTACTTATAATCATGGTTCAATGGACAATACGGTCTATACACGACCATTCTACTCGGGAGGAAATGCTCCTTATTATCTGGTAGAAGATTCATGGACACCGGAAAATACGAGTGCCCGTTATCCCAGATTAAGTGCCATTCATAATGGAAATAATGCATATACCTCTTCCTGGTGGTTGGTAAATGGTAATTTCTTGCGTTTGAAGAATTTACAGTTTGGTTATACAATTCCTAAAAAAATACTTGCGAAAGCCAATATTGGACTATCTAACGTTCGTGTATATGTAGCAGGCACCAATCTGTTTACTTTCACAGAATTCAAATATTGCGACCCTGAAATGGCTATTATAAATAATGGTTATTATCCCCAACAAAAGAATTATAGTGTTGGATTAAATATCACATTCTAATTAAATCAATAATTATGAAAATAAAAAGATTATATCTATTAGGGATAGGGCTGATGTTTACGTCACAGTTTCTAACCTCATGCCATGATTTGTTGGAGAAAGATCCCACAGACTCATATTCAGAAACAGTAGCCTGGAGCTCGGAATCTTCTTTAGATATGTATGTGACTTACTTATATAAGCCTCTCAATGGCTTATCCAACTTTTCTTCTTTATCCTTAACCGATGGATATACAGATTTAGTTAAGTATGGAAATGGAGTTCCACAAACATGGAGTGCTCATAACAAGATTCTGTTGCAGCAAAACACAATAACATCAGATAATAATCCGATGTCATCGTGGGGACTTTATACTGACATATTTAGAGAAAATGTATTTTTGCGTGATGCCGGTATCTATGGAAGTAAGTTTAATGAAGATTTTCTCAATACTCGTATTGCTGAAATTCGTTTTATTCGCGCTGTGAATTATGCACGTATGATTAGAATTTTCGGAGGAGTTATTCTTCGTGACGAAACAAATGGAGTTGATTCAGAAGGGGAAAAAGCAAAAGCAAGAGCAACTGAAGCCGAATCATGGGATTTTGTTCTGAAGGACCTGGAATTCGCAGCCAAACACCTTCCGAAAGAATGGGACAGCAAATGGGATGGGCGTTTGACTAAAGGAGCAGCGTATGCCTATATGTGTCGTACAGCACTCTTTGCAAAACGTTGGGATATTGCTATTACCGCTGCTGATGAGATTAAAAAGCTCAATAAGTATGACTTAATGGATGAATATAAAGATGTATTTAAAGTGGCAGGTAATAAAGAAATTATTTTCTCCATAGCATACAAAATTCCGGATATGCCCCATTATTTCGATCGCTATTTTGCTCCTGACGGTAAACAAGGAATAAGAAGAGCTGTCCCGACAAGTGAACTGGTTGATTCTTATGATATGGCTGACGGAACTCCTTTCTCGTGGAGCGGCTCCATGGCCAAAGATCCTTATGTAGGTCGTGAACCTCGTTTCTATGCATCCATTATATATAATGGGGCTACTTGGAAAGAAAAGACTATTTATACCTATGTAGACGCTGAAAACGGTTTTGCTGCTTACAGAGATAATATGAATCCGGGAGAAAAACAAACTGTTACCGGATATTTCATCAGAAAATATCTACAAGAAAACAATACCGAATTTGATGATAAGGGAAGCGATCAGTTTTGGATTGAAATGCGTTATGCGGAGGTTTTGTTAAATCTGGCTGAAGCTCTGGCAGAACAGGATTATGCTAAAAATCAGGATGATGCCTTGGAAGCTCTCAATGAAGTAAGAAGACGTGTTGACCTACCGGAACGTACAACACAGGAAGCACCGGATAAAGACTCATTTATGAAACTATTACGTAAGGAGCGTATTTGTGAATTGGCCTTTGAAGGATTCCGTTATTGGGATTTACGCAGATGGCGTTTGGCTGGCGAAGTTATTGATGGAAAACAGGCACATGGAACAAAAATAACCAAAAAAGATGATAATTCTTATACTTATGAACAAGTGTCATGTGACGACAATATAAACCGCTTCTTTCCAGAACGCTATTACTTGCTACCTATTCCTGTAGATGAATTACAGAATAATCCGTTATGTGAGAATAATGCTCCTTGGTAATATTAAAAGATTATTATAGTTATGAAAAATTTCAAAGTAATTACATACATCATATTAATGATAGCATTTAGCTTTTCCTTTTCTTCTTGTGAAAAGCATGATGATATCCATTATCATTCTGATTGTGATATCATATCCATTATGGTTCGTGCTAATTCTCCGGAAGATGGTACTACTTATGATGGGGTTATATCAGAGAATGGAAATATAACTTTCGAACTTCCGGCAAAAGTGAAATTGAGCGAATTATATGTAACAGCCAATTTGCCTGTAGCAGCATTTGCTTATCCTTCATTGACTGGTGCTAAAGATTTATCTACTCCATTTAAACTAACTATTGTAGCAGGTGATGGAACGCAAAAGGAGTATACTCTGACTGCTAAACACCCAAATAACTAAAAAAGTAGATGTTATGAAAATAAAATATCATAATTGGCTTCAAGTTGCTGTCATGGCAACAATGGTTGCATTTTCCGCATGCTCGGATGATCCAACATTATACTCTGATACCGATATAACCGGATTCAAAGTTAGATTGGGCGAGGGTAATTATAAACAGGGTACCATTAAGGATGGTAACATCATTGAATTTAAGATTACTCCGGACTTGGATTTGAGCAAACTCAATGGAGTTACTTGTTCTTTCTTTATCTCTCCATATGCAACAGTTACACCTACCCCCGATGTACCTCAAGATTTTTCAAAAGATGTACATTACACAGTGAAGGCGCAAGATGGCACAACCACTGACTGGACCGTAAAATGGACTTATGGCGGAAAAGTAAATGATGGAGAAGGTTTTGAATATTTCTTCAAAAAATGGGAAATTAGTCTACCTACTCCATCCAATAAAGACAAAGATGGTTTCGGTGCAGTGTTTGGTAATTATATAATAGACACCCAATTTAATTTCTATGATAAATATACAGGGCAGAAAGTAGATAAGACTTTAAATGTGACAGGAATAGACGCTTCTTTGTGCCAGTTAGTCAATGATGACGCTGGTAATTTGATCGGTGTAGTAAAAAACGTAGGATTATACAGATGGACTACTGTTGAGGGAGCTCCACAAAAGGTTGCTAATGTAACTCCCGGAGCAAATAAAGTTTCTGCAATCGGTGATATTGACAAAGTGGGATATGTTTATGATTCTAAACCTGATGGTGTAGGTACACATGCAGTTTACAAATTTGAGAATGGTACATATACAGGCACTTCAACCTTGGTTACCGGTCGTCCCAGTAATGATAGTAACTGGCGACAGATTGTGGCTGTACTCGGAGTGTCAGATAACCCGCCATTTTATGTTATAGACGCAGTGAATACCGGAGGTGTAATGGGACCGGAAATCGGTTATAAAGCAAATACGGCAGGGGCATTTAACAGCATCACAGGTCCATATATAGACATGTGGAATAAGAAAGGATACGCTGGCTGGGGAAATCATGTACTTATTTCCGGTAGAGGTATTCCATTCAATGGCAGATGGTACGGAGCAACCATAACTTGCGGTTGGGGCTGGGTTGGACTACACCTGCTAGACCCGTCTAGTAATCATTCATTACCTATCACAGAAACACTCGAGCCATGGACTACCAACTCTTGTATCTGGACTACTTGTTCACCAAGTGATGACGGAGAATCATTATATCTCTATTACGGTTATGGTGTAGGTATTCGTTGTTATGAACTTACAAAATACGAGAAATAGGTATACTCCTAATTATATAGAATTGAAATATGTTGAATAAAAGCATTATATCGTTTTTTCTATTGTTATTTGCTACCTGTTCCTTTGCCGGGAACAGGGGCAAAGAACAACCTAAATACCTTTGGTTTGATGCAGAAGCTAATTTTGAACGCTTTGCCTCTAAAGATTCTATTTCTTACTATTTGGAAAAAGCCAAGTCAGTAGGATTCAATCAAGTAGTAGTAGACGTCAAACCTATATACGGGGAAGTACTGTATAAAAGTAAAATTCTACCTCCACTTACAACAGTAAATGGCAAAGTAATTCATCGTGATTGGGATTACCTGCAGTATTTTATCAATGAAGCTCGTCGGTTAGGATTAAAAGTCACTGTTTCTACTGCAATGTTTCCGTCCGGACATCCCGCTACCAACGAAGGTTTGGTCTATGAGGAGTCACGTTGGGATGGGAAAACATGCTTGGAATATACACCTGACGGAAAGATGCTTGACATCAGAGAGGACAAGAAAAAAGTAGGAGCTTTTTTAAATCCGGTTCGTAAAGATGTCCGCAAATTTGCTTTAAGTATTGTTCGTGAAATAGTGAAAAACTATGATGTTGATGCTTATGCATTAGATTATTGCCGATATCCGGGAGATGATAGTGACTTCTCTGCTGATAGTCATAAAGCTTTTGAACACTACTTAGGAAAAAAAGTCCGGAACTTTCCAGATAATATTTTTACATGGAATGCCGATGGAACGAAAAATCCTGGTGTTTATTATAAAGAATGGTGGGCATTCCGGGCTAATGTTATCACAAGTTTTGTGAAAGAAGTGCGTAAGGAGATTCATTCTATCAATAATAAAGTAGAACTGGAGTATTGGGCTGCTTCCTGGATTCATGGTATTTATGGACAAGGCCAGAATTGGGCCAGTCCAAAATCTGATTTCTCATTAAATTATCCGTGGGGATCGAAAGCCTACAATGAATCAGGATTTGCACCTTATCTGGATACTTTCTTATGTGGAACGTATTTAGAACGTATCTATGGCATGGATGATCCGGAATCGATAGAGTATGGTATTGCCCGTGCACGGAGATTAGTTGGTAATGATTGCAAAGTATTCGGAACGATATATGCTTTAAATCATAAAACCAATATAGCCGATGCAGTAAGTCTTTGTCTTGAAAAATCGGAAGGCTTGATGATATTCGACATAGTACAGGTTATTGAAATGAATCTGTGGGATGATATCCAAAAAGGTATTGAACGTGCGGAAGCACAGAGGTAATAAGAAATAAATATTTACGATTAAATCGATATGATAATGAAAAATATATCAAAATATTGGCTTCTTTTCATGATTGCCGCCATGTCTGCAACAAGTTGTTCAGATGATGATAATGAAAAGGTGGTAATGCCGGATCCTGATCCGACAACATTAGGCTGGGTTAAACAGACAACAGAGTTTGGCACGTTACCTGAATACATAAGTGTATACAAATCTCCGTCAGAACTGGAAGGCATGAAAGCCATAGCTTTTATTGCTGTTGCGGATATGTCAAAAGCAAATTTTGCAACTATCGGAGACCAGATATATTCTAAGACTCCCAATCAAATCTGGCAAGCAGAACAACAAAAATATCCGATAATTATGAATGGTGGATATTTTGTAATGGGAGCCGGAAAGTCTGTCAGTCTGCTATGCCGTGAAGGAGAGGTTTTAGCTGTGAACTCGCAGGAGGAAATACGTTCTCAAAAGAGTTATTATCCTACACGAGGTATCTTTCAGCTGTCGAAGAATGGTTATTTCTCCACAGATTGGGCTTATACAACAACTGATGGTGTGACATATACCTATGAACAACCTTCTCCCAATAAGTCCGGTTATGAGCCTCAACCTGCACCTTCGGCTTATTTTCCGACGAGAGGCGTGAAATTAAATGCAGAAACGGCGATTGGAGGTGGACCGATCCTGTTGAAAGACGGAAGTGTGAGAAATACTTTTATTGAAGAACTTTTTGATGAAGAAAGTGGAGTTGCTCCCGAAAGTTATCATCCAAGAACCGCTATCGGAGTAACAGCCAATAATAAGGTGATATTTTTCGTTTGTGAAGGCCGCAGTGTAACGGAAGGTGTAAAAGGTATGAATATGGCTATGATGGCTAATATCCTGAAGAGTTTAGGTTGTGTAGATGCTATGAATCTTGATGGTGGTGGTTCAACTTGTATGTTGGTCAACGGTCAACCGGTGATAAAGCCAAGTGCTGGTGCCCAACGTGCTATAACTACGGCAGTAGCTTTAAAATAACGGTCGAAAGATCTTTAGGATAACAAGTTTGTTTTATTTAGCTTTCTTATTATTCTCGATTTCAGGCTGTATTTTTTTTCTAAATATCAGCCTGAAGTCGGGAAATAAAAACAATAAAGTATGAAATACATTCCAAGCATTTTATTATTCTTTTTTCTTCTATCATTTAGTAGTTGTTCTACAAAGACTGTAGAATCCGAGCTTCCCGAGCCAAATCCTCCCACTCCTGTCATTCCGGAAGAACCCACTCCTGAAAAAGAAAAAATGCTATGGTTTGATGCAGAAGCAAATTTTGAACGTTTCTCAAAAAAAGAGAATATCACATATTATCTCGATCTCGCCAAATCAACAGGTTTTAATAAAATTGTAGTAGATGTGCGTCCTGTACAAGGCGATGCCCTGTTTAAAAGTTCTTATTTAACCCCATTGACCGATCTTGCCGGTACACATATCGAAAGAGATTGGAATTATCTTCAATTTTTTATTGATGAGGCTCATAAACGTGAACTTAAAGTAACGGTCTCTGCTACTATATTTACGGCAGGTCTACCTTCTTCTAAAAATGGAATGGCGTACCGTGATGATACATGGGATGGAAAAACTTGTTTGGAATATACCAAAGATCAGGGTTTGATAGATATTAAGGACGATAAAACAAAAGTCTCCGCCTTTTTAAACCCAGTTTTACCGGAAGTACAAGACTTTTGTCTGAATTTTATAAAAGAGTTAGTTACAAATTACAATTTTGATGGCTTTGCCTTAGACTATTGCCGTTATCCGGGAGATGAAAGTGATTTTTCGGAGGCAACAAAAATAGCTTTCGAACAATACATCGGAAAGCAATTAGATCGGTTCCCGGATGATATTTTCATTTGGAATACAGATGGCACTAAACGGACAGGGACTTATTATAAGAAATGGTGGGAGTTCCGCTCTATGGTCATACGTAATTTTGTAGAACGGGTGCGTACAGAAATTAAAAACATTAAACCGGATATTCAATTAGAATATTGGGCTGCCTCATGGATTCATGCTATTTATGGGCAAGGACAAAATTGGGCATCCACCGAATACGATTTTTCCAAAGAATACAGTTGGGCTTCACCTGAATATAAAAATACAGGTTTTGCCGGATTGTTAGACACCTTTCTATGTGGAACTTATTTAACCAAAATATTTGGATTGAACGATCCCGAATCCATAGAATATGGAATAGCGCGTGCACAACGCATTGTTCATGGAGCATGTAAAGTCTATGGCACTTTGTATGCTTTAAATCATAAGGACAATATAGCAGATGCTGTTTATGTCTGTCTTTCCCAATCCGAAGGATTAATGGTGTTTGACATTGTGCAAGTAATAGAATTCAATCAATGGACAGCCATTAAAGAAGGAATTCAACGAGCAGAGAGTCTTTAAATAGAGAATATTCAATAAAATATAATATACAAAATGAAACGAGTACTTATATTATTACACATTATTTTATGCACATGCATAGTAACTCAAGCCAAAAACTACACTGTAAGTTCACCGGATGGAAAAACCAAGGTGACGGTAACAGCCGGAAAACAATTGAGTTGGAGTATTAATTACAATGGTGAACGTATACTAAATCCCAGTCTGATGCAGATGGATATTGAAGGGCAGACTGAACAACCGGGAGTAAATCCGAAAGTAATAAAAGCTAAAACACTTAAAGTAAATTCGGAGCAAACAGCTGTCATTCCACTTAAACAAAGAATTATCAAAGATCAATATAACCAGTTAACTCTGACTTGTAAAGGTAACTACGCAATAGTCTTCAGAGTATATAACAATGGAGCCGCTTATCGTTTTGAGACTTCATTAAAGCAACCTAAAGTTATTATTAATACCGAAACTATTGAACAGAACTGGACTGAAGGGTGTAAGCTATATTGGCCAAGAGAAAAGAATCAAGAATACCTCACACACTGCGAAGCCATTTTTGATGAATTAAACATCTCCTCGCTCACTAACGATATGAAAGGCTATTTACCCATTTACCTCTCTACTCCTAAAGGAACGAAAGTTGTTATTATGGAATCCGATCTTTTCGATTATCCCAATCTATTTTTAACGGGTGATCGTAATAACACGCTATCCGGTGAATTTCCTCCTGTAGTTTTAAAAAGTGCCTTAAAGGAAGGTGCCGACCGTGACGAAGTATTATTGGAGAAAGCCTCTTACATTGCTGAAACTGAAGGAACAAGAACTTTCCCTTGGCGTGTGTTAATGATTAACGAAGACGACAAAGCGGTTATTGAAAATAACTTAGTGTATCAATTAGCCTCTCCATCTGTTACTCAAGACACAGACTGGATAAAACCCGGAAAGATTTCTTGGGATTGGTGGAGTACATTGAACGTATACGGGGTAGATTTTAAGGCAGGTGTGAATACGGATACCTATAAATATTTCATTGATTTCGCTTCAAAATACGGAATTGAATATATTTTATTAGATGAAGGTTGGTCAGCCGGAACCTGGAATATTAAGGAGCCAATACCCGGATTGGATATACCGGAACTGGTACGATATGGAAAGGAAAGAAATGTAGGTCTTGTATTATGGACTTTATGGAACCCACTTGATAAAGAATTGGACGAAATTCTGGATGTTTATGAAAAATGGGGAATCAAAGGTATAAAAGTAGATTTTATGCAACGTTCGGATCAATATATGGTTAATTTCTACGAACGGGTAGGAAAAGCCGCAATGGAGCGTAAATTACTCGTTGATTTCCATGGATCTTTCAAACCTTCCGGTTTACAGAAGAAATATCCCAATGTGATGACTTTTGAAGGTGTACTTGGATTAGAGCACGATAAGGATTCAAGAGATATTAATCCGGTACATGACTTGATTCTTCCGTTTACAAGAATGGTAGCCGGTCCGATGGATTATACTCCCGGTGCAGTAAACAATGCAACAGCGGAAGACTTTTACATCAATTTCGTACATCCGATCAGTCTAGGTACACGCGCCCATCAGGCAGCTTTATATGTAGTGTATGAAAGCCCGTTACAAATGTTAGCAGATTCTCCCTCAAATTATTATAAAGCTCCAGAATTTGCCTCTTTTATTTCCCGTATACCTACCATTTGGGAAGATACTAAAGCTATAACAGCTAAAATCGGAGAACAATTAGTTATTGCCCGTAAGAATGGTAAGAATTGGTATTTGGCAGGTTTAACAGACTGGAATGCCCGTAATATTGAAGTGAAACTGGATTTCCTTGAAGCATCCAAATATAAAATGGAAATTTTCAAAGACGGTGTGAATGCAGACGTTTACGCCTCGGATTTTAAAACAGAAGAAGTAATGGTTTCAAAAGATGAACTAATTAACATCACCATGGCTAAAGGTGGCGGTTGGGCAGCAATTCTTACTCCAGTTGAATAAAAAGGTTTAGTAATGAAGAAAATACTATTTATATTATATACCTGTTGCATTTTATCGTTTCCTGTAAGTGCGCAGCAAATTCCGTCATTTAAAGCAAATGACAGAATTGTTTTTCTTGGAAATAGTATAACGGAAGGAGGGCATTATCATTCTTATATATGGCTGTATTACATGACGCACTTCCCCAATTTACCTCTTCGTATGTATAATGGAGGAATTGGTGGTGATTGTGTGAGCCACATGGTTTATCGTTTCGATTCAGATATTAAAATCAAAAAGCCGACCTATTTGATCTGTTCTTTCGGGATGAATGATTCCGGATTCGACGGATATAATAAGCCCGGATATGATAAGTATGCGAATCAGCAGGTAGAGTATGCTCACACAGAGTTTGAAAAACTGCAACGGCAGATTCTTGCTGACAAAAAAATAAAAAGCGTAGTACTTCTAGGCTCTCCTCCCTATGATGAGAATGTGAAATTGAAAGGAGTAGAAGCTCTACACGGAAAGAATGAGACGATCAAACGAATTATTGAAATGCAGGCAGAAGTTGCCCAAAAGAGAGGATGGGGATTTGTCAATTTCAATACTGTGATGTGCGGGTTGAATAAGCAGATTCAGCTATCTGATTCTACAGCTACTTTCTGTGGCGGTGACCGGATTCATCCTGATAAAGACGGTCATATGGTAATGGCGTACTTATTCCTGAAAGCACAGGGACTTGCAGGACAGGAAATCGCCTCTTTCCAAATCAATGCCACTAACAGGAAAGCAATGGAAGAGCGAAATTGCCGAATATCTCATATAAAGAATGAGAATGACACAATATCTTTCAGATATTTATCCCGTTCATTGCCTTTCCCTATCGACACGATTCCTCGCTGGGGAACGAAAGGTACAGCCCGAGATGCTATCAGACAAATTCCCTTTATGCAGGAAATGAACCAGGAAATAATGAAAGTAACTGATTTGCATGGCATTTTCCGGGTAACTATTGATGGAATAGAAATTGGCTGTTGGAGTGGCGACGAATTGAGTAAAGGAGTTAATCTGGCAGAAATAACATGTACACCCCAATACCAACAGAGTCTGTCTATCATGCATCTGAATGAAGAAAGGTGTGCTATAGAAAAACGTTTACGTCAATATATGGCTATGCAGTATGTCTTTTTTAAGCATAGAGGATTACTTTTTGCAGATAATAAAGCCGCTCTTGATGTTGCCAAAGCGGAACGGGAAAGTCATTACCTGGTGAAGTATTTATATACCAATTATACTCAAGCCATGTTTCCACAGATACGTGAAGCCTGGCAGGCTGAAATAGACCAGTTGATAACTCAAATATATAAAATAAACAAGCCTCTTACGCGTTTGATTAAAATAGAAAGGATTAAAGAATGAAATTAAGACTATTATTACTTTTATGCCTGTTCCAATGGAGTTTTTCCTGTTTTAGTGTACAGGCTGAAACTACTCCCGTAGTCTATTACGGGAAAGTACTGTCCGGAGGTAAGGGAGTTGCTAACGTACCTGTGACAGATGGTACGCAGATTGTCCTTACAGATAATAAAGGACGATACTCCATGACAAGTACCTCTGATGCAGAATACATCTATATTACCCTTCCTGATGGTTATGACGTTCCGATGAAAGGTAAAGTCCCTGTATTCTTTCAAAAAGTACCTGCTCAACCTTCAAAGAAAGTACATTTTGATTTTGAGTTGACACAATCATCTACGAATAACCAAAAGCATGTTTTGGTTGTATGGGCTGACCCACAAGTGTATTTTGACGAAGAAATGCCACAAGTACGGGAGGCCTCAAAAGATGTGAAAGAGCTGTTGGCAACTAGCTATCAGGGAATCCCTGCGTATGGAATAGTGTGTGGAGATATTATTGGTGACATCAATAAAAAGCCCAGCTATTTTGCGCCCATGATAGATGCAATAGCCGAAACGGAAATTCCCTTTTTCTATGTAATTGGAAATCATGACTTAGATTTAAATGTACGTTCCAATGAACATGCACGTACTACTTATAAATCTTATTATGGTCCCACTTACTATTCATTCAATAGAGGAAATGTGCATTATGTTGTTCTCGATGATATTTTTTTTATTGCAAAAAGCTATTTGTATGTTGGTTATCTTACCGAACAACAACTCCAGTGGTTAGAACAGGATTTGAAACAAGTTACTCCGGGATCCACAGTAGTAGTTGCTACACATATCCCTACCTATTCAAGAGAAGCACGCCGAAAGGAATGGGGAAAGGAGTCTACTATGAAAGTAATGAATAACCGCTCTCATTTGTATGAGTTGCTAAAACCTTACAATGCTCATATCATGTCAGGACATGAACACTATAATGAAAATTATGTGTTGGCAGACAATCTTTACGAACACGTGCACGCCCCCTTGTCAACATTGTTTTGGCAAGCTCCCTGGGCTTGTGATGGAACTCCGGGCGGATATGCCGTCTACGAGTTTGACGGAGGTAAAGTTAACTGGTATTACAAATGTGTAGGAAAAGATAAGGACTATCAATTTGAACTTTATCCGGTAGGTGCCAGTCGAAATAAAAAGGAAGCAGTGGTGGCAAATGTCTGGAATTACGACCCAACCTGGAAAGTGAAATGGTATGAAAACGGTATTGACAGAGGAGAAATGACTCGTTTTTCCGGATACGACCCTGCTATTTATGAATACTGTGATAAAAACAGTTCTACATTTAAGCATAAGTATTTGGGAGCAGACATTACTGAACACTTATTTTATGCGGTTCCTGAAATGAAGGATTCCGAAATACGTGTAGAAGTTACAGATCATTGCGGTAATGTATATACCCGTAAAATGCAGCAACCTAAATAAGCAAAAACATAAAAAAGGAAAGAAAATGAATCGACTAACTGCATTAAGAAAAGTGTTTTATATTGTGGGAATCACCAGCTTCCTTTCAGCTTGTAACCAAACTGATAATCTGGTACTAAAGTCCCCGGATGGTAAGATACAACTAACAGTCACAGAGAATGATAATACAATATCATACGCAGTAAATAAAGAGAATGAAACCATGATACTCCCTTCTAAATTAGGGTTTATCCTGGAACATGGAGATAGCTTAAACCATTTTGTAATTAAAGGCACCGAACGTTCCTCCTTGGACGAAACTTGGGAACAACCTTGGGGAGAGAGCCGATATGTACGTAACCACTATAATGAATTGAAAGTACTACTTCAAGAGGTAGCAGGAAAACGTAAACTTAATGTAATATTCCGTCTCTTTAATGATGGTATCGGATATCGTTATGAGTTTCCGCAACAGGAATCCATGGATTCATTAGTTATTATGAGCGAAGCAACAGAGTTTAAAATGCCGCGTATACATAAAGCTTGGTGGATTCCCGCATCCGATCCATATTATGAATGTATAGCAACATTCTCTTCCATAAATGAACTGGATACTGTACGCACTCCTCTAACAATGGAAACTGCAGAAGGAAAGTATCTTGCCATTCACGAAGCTAACCTGACAGATTATCCCAAAATGAATCTGACAGTCAAGGATTCTGCCACACTCTGCGCTTCATTAGTTCCTTGGTCTAATGGGGTTGCAGCATACATCAAAACTCCATTTGTTACCCCTTGGAGAACAGTTGTTATTGGTGATAAACCGGGTGATCTGGTTACATCTTATTTGATGTTGAATCTCAACGAACCCTCCAAAATCAAAGATACTTCCTGGATAAAGCCAGGGAAATACATCGGTATATGGTGGGAAATGCATTTGGGTAAAGGAACATGGTATTATGGTCCCAAACACAGTGCTACCACTGCTAATACAAAGAAATATATAGACTTTGCATCGGAAAATGGTATCTCCGGTGTGTTAGTAGAAGGATGGAATGTCGGCTGGGAAGGAAACTGGATGAAACACGGGGATTCTTTAGACTTCACCAAACCTTATCCGGATTTTGATATTAAGGCAATCACTGATTATGCCCGTGAGAAAGGCGTAGAACTGATTGGACACCATGAAACTGCAGCTGCTACCCGCAACTACGAGAACCAACTGGATAAAGCCTTCGCTTTCTATCAACAATATGGAGTGCATGTCGTGAAAACCGGATATGTGAATCGCCTAATGGACTTTAAAGAAGCGCACGACGGTCAGTATGGTGTACGTCACTATCGGAAAGTGATAGAAACTGCTGCCAAATATCAAATAGCTATTGACAACCACGAGCCTGTTATGCCTACCGGTATTGAGCGCACATGGCCTAACCTTATGACCCAGGAAGGTGTGCGCGGACAGGAACACAATGCATGGTCTCCCGATGGAGGAAATCCGCCGGAACATACAACTGTTATTCCTTTTACCAGAGGATTAGCCGGGCCCATGGACTTCACATTCGGAACTTTCAACTTTACTAACGAAGCATATCCGGGGACTCGTGTCAATACTACACTTTGCAAGCAATTAGCACTATTTGTCGTGATCTACAGCCCCTTACAAATGGCCTCGGATTTACCAGAAAACTACAAAGGCATCAAAGCGTTCGATTTCATTAAGGATGTACCTACCGACTGGGATAAAACTTATGTAGTAGATGCCAAAATTGGTGATTATTCCGTCTTTGCGCGGAAAGACCGTAACACCAGCGATTGGTATGTAGGCTGCATCACAGACGAAAATGCAAGAGAGCTAGATATTCTTTTGAACTTTTTGGATGCGGACTCAAAGTATACTGCTCAAATATATGCTGACGGTGACGATGCGAAATGGAAAACGAATCCGACTTCTTTCAAGTATGAAGAGAAAATAGTAACAGCTTCCGACACGCTTCATGTCAAACTGGCAACAAGCGGTGGATGTGCTATTCGTTTTATCAAACAATAATATGATTATGAAGAAAATACTAAGTATACTCCTTTTTCTAGTTGTTGTCTGCCAAATACGTGCGGAAGATACTAATATCACTACCATGCATAAAATGACACAACGGTTGTTTCCTCAACAGGCTTCATCTTTTGATTTTCGTCTGTTGAATGATACTTCTGCAGATACTTTTACCATCAAAAGTGAAGGGAATAAAATTATTATTTCCGGAAATAACGCTAACTCTATGGCTGTAGGTTTGAATCATTATTTGAAAAACTACTGTCTGACCACTATTTCATGGTATAAGGATGATCCGATAGAATTACCTAAAACTCTCCCTTCCATATCAACAGAAGTCACTGTTAAGGCAAATGTCCCGACCCGTTTCTTTCTAAACTATTGTACGTTCGGGTATTCAATGACTTGGTGGAAATGGAGTGATTGGGAACATTTTATCGACTGGATGGCTTTAAATGGAATCAATATGCCTCTAGCTATTACCGGTCAGGAAGCTATCTGGTATAAAGTTTGGAGTAAACTGGGATTGACAGATGAAGAAATACGGGGATATTTTACAGGTCCTGCACATCTTCCATGGCATCGAATGTGTAACTTGGATGGTTGGCAAAGTCCTTTACCTAAAGAGTGGTTGTCAAGTCAGGCAGCGTTGCAGGAACAGATTGTTGCCCGTGAACGTGAGTTTAATATGCGACCTGTATTGCCGGCTTTTGCCGGGCATGTACCGGCAGCATTGAAACGGGTTTATCCCAATATAAAAACAACCAGAGTAAGCGAATGGGGAGGATTTGCCGATCAATATCGTTGCACTTTCCTTAATCCTATGGATTCTTTGTATGCGATCATACAAAAAGAATATCTTACCGAACAGACTCGTTTATATGGCACAAACCATATCTATGGCATCGATCCGTTCAATGAAATAGATCCTCCTTCATGGGATGCCGATTCTTTGGGAATGATGGCTAAGCACATCTACGAGTCTGTGGCTGCTGTAGATCCGGAAGCAGTATGGCTACAAATGACATGGTTGTTTTATGCTGACATCAAGCATTGGACCACTCCACGTATCAAATCCTATCTTCGTTCTGTGCCTCAAGACAGATTGATTCTATTAGACTATTTCTGTGAATATACAGAAATCTGGAAACAGACAGACAGTTATTTCGGTCAACCTTATCTTTGGTGTTATCTGGGCAATTTTGGTGGCAATTCCTTTCTGTCAGGTCCGGTAAATTTGGTGAGCGAACGATTGGCAGATGCTTTAAAGAATGGCGGCAGTAATCTTAAAGGAGTAGGTTCCACTCTCGAAGGCATAGACCTGAATCAGTTTATGTATGAATTTGTTCTTGACAAAGCATGGAATGGAGGTCAAACAGATAAAGAATGGTTCTTTAAACTGGCAGACAGACGAATTGGCAAGATATCTCCCGAAGCGAGAAAAGCATGGGAAATACTAGCAAATAAAGTGTACGTTCAACCGGCACAAGTGGGACAAGGCACACTCACCAATGCGCGCCCTTGTTTGAAAGGAAATGGACACTGGACTACCAAACCTACGATTGAATATCAACCCAAAGATTTAGTTGAAGCATGGAGATTACTGTTATCAGTAAAAGACTGTCAACGAGATAGCTATGAGTTTGATTTGGTCAATATTGGACGACAAGTTTTAGGGAATTATTTTAATGTAGTCCGTGATGAGTTCACCCTTGCATATGAAGCGGGAGATATACCGATGATGAAAAACCGAGGGAATAAGATGAGAGAGATTCTTGCTGACCTTGATAAACTCGTTAGCTGTCATCCAACTTTCTCATTGCATAAATGGATCACTGATGCTCGTGATATGGGACATGATGCCGCTTCTAAAAACTATTATGAAATGAATGCCCGTTCTCTGATTACCATTTGGGGAGATAGCTATCACCTGACCGACTATGCTAATCGATCATGGGCAGGTCTAACCAATCAATATTATTCTGTTCGGTGGGATCATTTTATAAATGAAGTAATCGAGGCTGCTGAAAAGAAGAAGAATTTTGATGAAGAAGAATTCTTTAATCAATCACGGATGTATGAAAACGAATGGGTAAATCCGAGTAACAGAATCAGCTACAACGAAGGCGGTGACGGAATAAAACTTGCCCGCCAAATCTATAAAAAATACGCAAAAGAAATCATTCGATAAAATTATAAAGTATACTTCAATATGAGAACGAATAAACTACACTTGTTTTTATTTCTTTTAATGTATTTCTGCCTGAACCTTTCAGTTCAGGCGGAAGCCTCTATCAACATTATCAAAGGCAAAGTTACCTGCGAAGGTAAAGGAATCGGGGGAGTAATGGTTACCGACGGTCATATATGTGTGCAGACCGACACTTCTGGGAAATATAGTATCCCCACTTTGGGAGACAGTCGTTTTGTATATATTTGTACTCCTTCAGGCTATCTGACAGACCGGAAAGGAACTATCCCTTCTTTCTATCTACCTATTGATTATTCTAAAAAGCAAAACTATAATTTTAATCTGAAGAAGAATCCCAAAGATGATGTTTCCCATGTTTTTGTAGCTCAATCTGATATACAAGTTACTTCCAGAGACGAACTGGCTATTTATCAACATGTAGTCGACGATTGCAAACAACTTCTCTCTTCTTATGCAACAACAGAAGTTTTTGGAATTGATTGTGGAGACATTGTAGGCGATCATCAAGAATTATATCCCGATTATTTGAAAAGAGCCGATCAACTGGATATACCTATCTATCGTGTAGTTGGCAATCATGATATGAATTATGACGGTCGCACGCATGAAACTTCCTACAAGACTTTTGAAGATACTTTTGGTCCTTCTTACTATTCTTTTAATAAGGGAAATGCCCATTATATTGTAGTAGACAATAATTTCTTTATCGGACGTGATTATTTCTATATGGGTTATCTGGATGAGAAAACATTTGCATGGCTTGATAAGGATTTATCATACGTACCGAAAGGGGCACTCGTATTCTTCATTATGCATATCCCTTCCCGCCAAACAGAAAAACAAGAAGCTTTTTTGTATAACTATGATATGATTGGTAATCAGATGGTCAACGCAGGTGCACTGCATCAGATGTTGAAACCCTACAAAGCACATCTTATCACAGGACATACTCATTACAATCTTAATGTCGTATTCGATGAGAATCTGATGGAACATAATACGGCTGCAGTTTGTGGTACGTGGTGGAAAGCGGATATTTGTCTGGATGGTACTCCACGTGGTTATGGCGTATATGAAGTAAATGATAACGATGTAAAATGGTATTACAAAAGTTCCGGATATCCCAAAGAACATCAATTTCGTTCTTATCCTGTAGGAGCTTCTAAGGAACATCCGTCAGATATTATTGCTAATGTATGGAACTGGGATAAACTGTGGAAAGTGGAATGGCTGGAAGACGGTCAGTTGATGGGAAACATGACACGATATACTGGTTTAGATCCATACGCATCAGTAGTATGTTCGGACCGGGAAAAGATGGTATATACATGGATTACCCCAAGACCTACCCAACATATGTTTCGGGCAACTCCTAAAAATAAAGATGCTCATGTAACGGTTAAAGTAACCGACCGTTTTGGCAAAGAATATATTCAAACAATCAATCCATAGATATATGAATAAACGCGCTTATGCTTTAGATGCCCTACGAGGTTATGCTATCATCACGATGGTGCTTTCGGCAACTGTTGCATGGAATTCTCTACCCGGATGGATGTATCACGCACAAACTCCTCCTCCGGACAGAGCTTTCGACGCCAGTTTATCGGGAATCACCTGGGTGGATCTTGTTTTTCCATTCTTTCTGTTTGCAATGGGTGCTGCTTTCCCTTTTTCGATCAAAAAAAGATTTGAGAAAGGGGATACTAAGTTACGATTGGTATATGAAGCTATCAAGCGAGGTGTGCAATTGACTTTCTTTGCTATTTTTATTCAACATTTTTATCCGCATGTTTTGAGTAATCCACAAGACGTGCGTGCCTGGTTATTGTCCATTCTTTGTTTTATTATACTATTTCCTATGTTCATTCGCATCCCTCTGAAAATGCCAGATTGGATGCGTACAGTTATCAAGGTAACGGCCTATGTAATAGCCATTGTCTTGTTACTGACAACTCAATATGCAAATGAAAGAACTTTTGATGTATCATTCAGCAATATTATCATATTATTGTTGGCAAATATGGCTGTTTTCGGTTCGGTCATATATATTTTCACCATGCAAAATCTCCGGGCACGAATAGGTATATTGCTGATATTGATGGCCTTGCTATTAAGCGGACAAGTCGAAAACTCCTGGACACAAGCAGTATACACCTACACGCCTCTGCCCTGGGTTTTCCATTTTGAATATTTACAATATCTCTTTATTGTGATTCCGGGAAGCATTGCGGGAGAATATTTGATGGGCTGGCTGAAGCAACACAATGATTCGTGTGTTGAATCTACTGATAAATGGAAAGCTATAATAATGATTCTTTTGACATTAGCTATAATTATTGTAAATTTGGCAGGACTTTATACACATTGTACAGTCTTGAACCTGATAATAAATATTCCGTTATTGATAAGTGGAGTCTTTTTATTGAGAAAGGGCACAGGATTTATAAAGCTTTGGAGAGAACTTTTCATAGCCGGAGCTTTTCTAGTTATTCTGGGATTATGTTTTGAACCTTTTCAAGAAGGTATAAAAAAAGATCCCGCCACTTTTGGCTATTTATTTCTCACTTCAGGTCTGGCATTTATGGCTTTGTTGCTTTTAAATGTGATATGTGACTATTTTCGTTGTGTGAAGAGTACCCGTTTTCTCGTAATGCCCGGACAAAATCCGATGATGGCTTATGTAGTAGGAGATCTGTTGATTATTCCTGTGATCAATTTATTAGGAATTGCATCATTGCTTGCTTATTTCAATGAGAATGCATGGATGGGATTTTTACGAGGGGTAGTTTTAACGGCATTATCAGTATTGGTAACGATGTTCTTTACCCGAATAAAATGCTTTTGGAGAACTTGAAACAATAATATTCAAAATATGAAAAGAAGAATTTGTTTTTTTATAATGCTTTTTTTGATGTGTCATATATATGCCCAACTAGTATATCATGATGCATCAAAGTTCCCTCTATTAGGAAAAGCCACCGAAGCCACCGGAACACGATATGAAAGACTTCCGGATTCATTGAAAAATATCTCCTGTGCTCCATTATGGAATTTAAGTCGTAATTCTGCCGGAATGGCAATACGTTTTCGTAGCAATTCTACCACGATAGCCGCAAAATGGGAAACACTCATCAATTTTCACATGAATCACATGACTGACACTGGTGCAAAAGGTCTAGACCTTTATTGTCTTCAGAAGAATGGGGAGTGGCGTTTTGTAAACAGTGCCCGTCCGAATGGAAAAACAAATCAAGCAACAATCATTGCTAACATGCAACCGGAAGAGAGAGAATATATGCTTTATCTTCCTCTCTATGACGGTTTGGTTTCCCTATCTATAGGGATTGATTCGTTAGCTACTATCGATCAGCCTTTAATTGATTATCCGATTCGCCAGAAGCCGATTGTATTTTATGGAACCAGTATTCTTCAAGGAGGTTGTGCTTCACGTCCCGGAATGGCACATACAAACATTATATCAAGAAGACTGAACCGTGAATGTATCAATCTGGGATTCAGTGGAAATGCACTTTTAGATTTAGAAGTTGCCAAAGTGATAGCCGAGGTAGATGCCAGTGTTTTTGTTTTGGACTTTGTGCCTAATGCTTCTGTAGAACAGATGAAAGAACGCATGGAGACATTCTATCGTATCATTCGTAGTAAACATCCGGATACGCCAGTTATTTTTATAGAAGATCCTATTTTCACTCATACACTTTATGATGAGAGAATAGCTAAAGAAGTGCAAAGAAAGAATGACACATTAAAGGAGATATTCAATCGGCTAAAAAAGGAAAATGAGAAAAATATCATTTTAATCTCTTCAAAGAATATGCTGGGAGAAGATGGAGAAGCCACAATTGATGGTATTCATTTCACAGATTTAGGCATGATGAGATATGCAGATTTAGTTTGTCCAATCATTAAGAAAGCAATCAAATAAAATAGTGACGCTATCGGCTCGGTATAGCGTCACTATATGAAGCTTATAGCAACGCTATCCTATTGACATAGCGTCACTATTTTTAATACTCCTAATAGATGGCTTTTTATATGTTATATCGGTAAAAACAAATCTCCAAATATCAAAATGGTAAAATATCATTTTGGTATTTGAATGATGCTATAATTGAATTTATTCAGCTTGTTAACTGGACATAGAAAAGAATCGCGTAGATTAAGCATTAGTATTATTCAGAAATTAAAGAAATCCTTCCTTTATAGAGCACAATCATTTCTATTTAATATCATGCATTACATAGTGAATATATTTATCAATCTTTTCGTGCTTTTTGTTTAATAAAACAAATTCATCAAAGCACTTCTAATAAATCAATAAATCATGTTTTTACGAGCAGAATATGCTTCCTTTTAAATGTACGTGACGTTTCTTTAAAACCAACCGTGTGTTTCTTTAAAACTAACCGTACGTTTCATTACAATCAAGCGTGTGTTTTTCTATAATAATACGGTAATTTATATGCAAATGACCGTTCTTTTATTCGTAATTATGCATATAAATACCGTATTTTATTGTTTTCTCTTTCTACTTTCTCTCATTTACAAAAAGTGAGAAATAATAAAATCAAAGAAAGAACGACAATATGTCGATCAATTTGATATAAACTAATCATATTGATATTTATGTTCTCCAAAACCACTTGATTTTTGTGAAGAACATAGTTACTAAAACAGCTAAAGAAGTAAGGATTGCTCCCTGAAGAAATCCCAACCAGGCATTTTGTTGAAAATAAGATAATAATGAAGCAATTCCAAGTATATTAGCCAATGGCATAATCAACAAATCGCCGACCACATAAGCTATCATCGGATTCTGACCGGACATCACCAAAAAACGAGTACTTTTCACACACCGGAAATAATCACAAACGATACTTAGAAATAAAAGAGCTAGAAAAGCCAGTCCGGAAGTGACAAAGAAATAACTAAAAGTAGTTGGATCTTTTTTAATACCATCCTGGAAAGGCTCAAAGCACAAACCCAGGAGAAGTAAATATGCCCCTGCGTTAAACAACTTTCTCCATAATAAAGCTATTCCATCCACTTTACGTGGAAATATACACTTACCAGCTAATAACAATAAAACAGTAAACACAAGGTTGACAACCAAATTACGAGTGTATAGACCGTAAAGATTGCTAATGATGATAACAACGGATAATATCATCAACATAATACTCATTTTATGATAAGGAGATGTAGCATAATCATCCGTCTCTTTTTGATATGCTTTCATCCACTCCGCTAAATACTCCCCGGCTATACTGCCGGGAATAACGATAAATAAGTATTTCAAATAATCAAACCGATACATCCACGGCAGAGGAGTATAATTAAATACACTCTGTGTCCACGAACCGTCAACCGTACTCCCTACTATCATAGCCATCAGCAATATCAGAATTCCTAAACGCATCCAACGATTATGCATTGTGAAAATGTAAAGGATAGAACCGAAAATAGCCATATTAGCCAACAGCAAAATGATAATGTTGCTGGAGAATAAACTGAATGTTTTCCCATCCGCATAAGAAGTGGTAGCCAACATAATGGCAGCGACAATGTAAGCTCCCACTTTTATTGAAATATGTACCCAATCCGGCATTTTCAAAGGAATGCGCATGAACATGGGAAATAGAACAGCAAAACAGAGTATAGCCAGCAGCCATGCTCTGATATCCTGCGGAGAACTTAACATATACGGATAAAAATGCTGGATGAAAATAGCAAAGAAAGTCAACTGAATCCCCCGTTTGACAGCTTCATAAACCAGTTTTAATTTTGAATCACCTTTTTCAGCACGCTTCCTTATGGAAAAAGGAAACGCGGCTCCCATAGCGAACAGGAAAAAAGGAAACACAAGATCTACCCAAGTAATACCGGGCAACAGAGGATTAAACACATGATCTGGCGGAGGCGTTTGAGCATGACTCATCCAACCGGGAAGAACATGCGTTACGATGGTAGCCGAAAGCACCATCGTAATAATTGCATATCCCCGTAAGGCATCTAAAGCTAAAGCTCTGTTGTTCATAAAGCTCCCCCCTCGCGCATTCCTTTTTCTACTTCTTTCCAAAGATTCTTTTGGATGATGTGTACTATATCGAATACCATTAGTCCATCCGATCGACGAAGGTTCATCTCTATTGTTTCGGATAATTTCCCCGGATTATCATAGAACTGATCCACCAAGATGCCGCCCATAAACTTGTTGTCTTTAAGAATCTGACGCAAGTGCTGACAGGAACCTTCTACACAGTACCATGTACCGGCTTGAGCCTGCGAATCAGTCTCGTTCCAGATGTTGCGGTTCGTTTTCTTGTATTCCTCTATCGTTATGTCTGTATAGTAATTTCCGGTTGCATACAAATCGATCAGTTCCGCGTATCCGTAATTTTTATATTCAGGAGTGGCCCAACTGAAGTCTTTAGCCGGATCATACTTTTTGCTGGCGAAATTAACTCCCACTTCATAGTAAGACGGATACCAAGCTCCGGTATATGTGCCGAAAGAAACTTTTGGATTGGCGGCTTTCACTTCCTTACGTGCCAATGCCATAAAATCAGTAATGTTTTTCGTTCTCCATTCCATCCATTTCTGGAAATACTTTCCCGGTTGTGTGATAAACTTCCCATCCGTATTCTTCTTCCACACAAAAATATCTTCGGGGAACTTCGCCACTTTCTTACCTATATACGCTTCAAACTTTTCGCGTGAAAGCGGTGAGAAGTCGGCTGTTATACCATCATAGCGTACGCGGTCGAGCATCAAGCCATCCAAATCAGGGTATTTGGTCACTACTTCTTTCAGTACATTTAGAATATGCGCACGATACTCCTCATTCAGAGGATTAATCATAGCACCATATTTTTGTTTTTCTTCCGTAATCGGAATAATGCCTTTATCGGGAGTATATACCATGGATGCCCAGTCCGGATGTCCACTATATACCATTCCACGATCGAAATAATTGTGTCCGGCACAGAATACATTTAATGAAGCATGAATCTCAAGACCCAATTCGTGCCCTTTTTTAATGAAGTATTGCAAATAATCAAAATTCCCGGCCTTTGCGCCTTTCCACTCTTTCATTTGTGGAGCAAACTGACTTTGATAAAGTACTTCTCCCGTAATGGGCCGTATATCCACTATTGCATGAGTGAAACCTACTGATTTGATTTTCTCCAAATAATAGTCAATCGAGTCTTTATGGCTGAAACGTTCGAAGTTAGCTTCGGCATCGAACCACATTAACGCAGGTTTCTTTTTGATTACAATCCGGAAAGGAGAAGCAGGAATAGCCGCATTATTGCATAATTCTCCCAACATATAATTCCGGAAACAATAACGTACCTCTATGGGGTCATTGATCGAATCATTCCAGACCTTTACAGTAGAAGAACCACTGATAATTTCCGCTTTGGCCGGTCGGAATATACCATCCGTCCCCACTATTTCAAATCCTTTCACGTTTTGATTTTCCGGTGTCAATCCTTCTTCACCATGTTCAAAGTCTATTTCTACTACGTTCCCTTTTACCCGGTGGAATTTGTATATAGGACCGGAATATTGAATACCTTTACGATGATACGTTTTTGCCAATGCCCAATAAGCCAGTCGTTCACCCACCTTTATCTTATAGGGCGAATGAATAAAGTTTTCACTCCCGGCATCACCTGTGGTCACCATTCCAACATTTGGAACAGCTGACATCAGCTCCAGCTGGCATTGACGGAACCAAGCCCAATCCAGTTTATCATTGCCTTCCGATTTCCATGGTGCAATCTGTACGTAATAAAATGGCATTTGGGGATTGTTGAAGAATGTTCTCCATTGAGAAACCATTGCAGGAAATAATCTCTTATATAATCCGGGATCGGGTGTGTTTGCTTCACCTTGATACCAAATCACTCCTTTAACAGGAAATCCTTTCCATGGATTCACCATTGCATTCCACAATAATGTAGGAGTCCCTGCCGTCCACCTGAACTCTTTCTGTATTACATCAGGCAATGCTATTTCCGGAAAGCCCGATAAAGTCTCTTTATTCATCCAAGCCTCTATTTTTGACATACTCCAGGAACAATGTATCAGACCGACAGGAACATCCAAAGATTGCTGTAACTGATTGCCAAAGAAATAGGCAGTTGCACTGAAATCAGCGACATCTTCCGGAGAGGCTTCTTTCCATTCTCCGTCCACCCCAGCTTCCTGTGGAATGGTACTCCAGGCATTTTTTACAGTATAGAGACGCAGTGGACGTTTGGGATTAGCAGATACAATGTATGGCTGGGAACCAAACACAGGCTGTCCACGGAATCCTTTCACTGGCATTTCCATATTCGACTGTCCGGAACAGAACCAGACTTCTCCTATTAAAATATTCTGCAATGTGAGGTCCTCTCCATCCGAGAACGTAATACTATACGGACCTCCAGCTACCGGTGTTTGGAGAGAAAGTTTCCATTCACCTTTTGCATCAACATTCGTTTGGATTTTTTTATTATTCCATGAAGCGGTAGCCTGCACACGTTTTCCCGAAGTCGCTGTTCCGGAAAAAGTAACTTCCGATTGTTGCTGTAACACCATATTATCCCCCCAAATGGAAGTAAGGGTTACTTTCGCTTCTGTTTTCAGGAGAAACGAGAAGCATATCAATAATATAAAATATTTGGCTTTCAACATATGATTCTTATTTGTTTTCGACAGCTTCAGTATACACATTGCCGAAGCGATCTGTTGCTTTCACTTCTATTTTAGCATTTTTATTACGGGGAGTAGCATGAAATAGATGTTCGGTAAGAACTGGGGAAATCCATTCATATTTCACCTTTTCTTTGTCAGAACAGATTGCTTTGGCTGCAGGATCATATCCTTTGTAGCGTTGCATTTCTCCCATTCGCTTTCCGTTTTCATACCATTCCACTTTCCACTGTTCATCCCAGTTCCATACGTTAGCAATAATATCGGAAGGGTACTCGTCAGATGATCCGGCCTGATATACATGTAATTGATGCTCTTTCGGGTAGCCTGCACTTTTATATAGCCATTTCACTTGGTTCCCGTCTACTTCATATACCCCATATCCCCTCGGAGTACCATCCACATTAATATCTGCACGCCACCAAGTACCGCATACGGCAGCTGTGTTATGTTCCATTAATGAGTCATTAAAACATACGTTTACATTAAAATGTGTATGTCCGGAAATGATGTGGGCATTATAACCTTCCAATAATTTATATAGTGCAGCTGTATTGACCGTTTCATCTTGATCTAGCGTGTTATATCTTAGCTTCTTCTGAAGACTGGAAGGAATGTGCATCACTACAAAGACAAGTTTGTCTTTGGGCACATAAGAGAGGTCTTTCTCCAGCCATTGGAAAGTACGTTCATCAATGTAACCTATATATTGATAATCACGGTTGACATAAAAGCAATTGTCAAGCACGATATAATGAGCATTACCTTTATTTAATGAATAGTAGATAGGACCGAAATAACTTTCGAAAGTGCGATAAGAATATTCAAAAGTACGCCCTCCATACGTCATGTCGTGATTACCAATTGCCCGATAGATGGGAATCTCTAATGATGATACCGTATCTATATAGGAAGGATATAAAGAAGGAGTATCTCCTACGATATCCCCACAATCTATGCCGAATACTTCTTTTTTGCCCATATACGGACGAATATATTCTTTCATATCTTGCAGATATTTAGCATAAGCCTTTACGTCATCTTCGGAAGTAACCTGCGCATCTGCCTGCACCAAAAACAAATGATTGATCTCATTTTGCGGATTTCTTACCAATTCGAAGTCGTAAATATCTTGCTTGGCCGGATTCAGCTTCTGATAGAATAAAGGTATTGTTTGTTCTGTTTTCGGTAAATATCCGGAAGGAGTGGATAAATAAATGAAACGAACATCCCTATTAGGGGGGAGAGTATATTGGCCTTGCTGGTCAGTCAAAACACAGTCTATTCCGTCGGTCACTACTACCCCCGGGACTCCTGTCCCATTACAGGTTACTTTCCCGCGAATAGGGTTAGAAGGAATCTGGGCTTGTAAATTCAAGCCCAGACCTATTAATAAAAAGAATTGTAATAAATATATTTTCATAATTAGTTGGTTAGTTCAAACCTCATTCTTCGATAGATTCCAGATATTTATCAAAGCCTGTTTTAAAAGCGTTCCAATAGTCGTATTTCTTAACGTGGCAAAGGTCGAAGGCAAAGAAGCCGTCACTATTACTGATACAAGCATCAATAGTATCCGGAATTTTTGCAGATTGTCCTCCGTCAGTCCATCCGGTACTGTTACCGATATCTGGTCCGCCTGCAAAAGGTACATCTCCTTGTAACAGTTCACGTCCATTCTTACAAAAACCTTCCATGGTCCATTCGCCACTTCCATATATATTGTTCACGGAAGCATAAGCACCCAAAAAGATATAGTCCAAATGGTCCGCATATCCATAATTCTTATAATCGGAAGTAGCCCATTTCGGATAATAAGCGGAGGTGTTGTATTTAGGGCTGGCCCAGTTCACGCCTGATGTATAGTATGTTGAATACCAGGCACCAACATAAACTCCAAACTTGATATTGTTATTGACAGATTTAACTTTCTCGCGTGCCTTTACTATGAAATCATGAATAACTTTCGCTCTGAATTCCAACCACTTCTTAAAATAAACAGGCTGGTCAGAAGGTATTTCATCCGTACCGGGTGCCATAATATCTGCCGGGAAGTTTGCTACAGTTTCACCGATGTATTCTTCGAACTTCTGTTTGGAAATATCTGAAAAATCGCTTTCTAAGCCATAGTCATCATAACGACAACGATCCAATATGATGCCATCCAAATCATATTTAGCCAAGTCGGCCAACAACTGTAAAACAAAGTTTTGTACATCATCATTAGCGGGATTGAAAAATTTCGCTCCATAATCGGTTTCATCGTCCAACAAATCCATCGTATTGGTTAGCCCGTCAGCTAGATTAGCTACACTAGCCCATCCTTTTTTTGATTCATCACGGAACAAGACTCCATCATGTCCTAAATTATACGGACATAAATAGCCTCCTACAAATGTATTGATAGAAGCATTCACTTTTAATCCTTGTATACGAGCCTCCTCAATAAATGCCTGTAAATAATCCCAAGTTTCCGTCCTTTCATAATAACTATATCCGGAATTACCCCATACATCCATACGTTTCACCTGATCTACAACATTAGTATTGAATAATACATCTCCTGTAGTGGGACGTACATCGACAATAATATCAGTGAATCCTGCCGCTTTTATCTTTTCCATATCTTTGGCTATGTTTTCCTTACTATTGGCATAGTCAGGAAAATTAGCAGCCGCATCAATCCAAATATATCGTGGCTTAGCTTCTGCAACATCCGGCTCGTCCGGCTTTTCTGTCGAATTATCGTTCCACGGCCATCCGGGAATTCCATCAGAATCATCACTACAGGAGGTTATTGTAACTGCTCCCAAGAAAGTCAGTATTAGTATTTTTAGAAATTTTCTCATATCATACTTGTTTTATTAGGTATATACTGCCTGATATATCCGCAGTACATTTTTTATTTAAGAGTGACTACTGATGCTACGGATCTTTCGTCTCCGCTGGAGTCACTTGTCTTGATCGTCTCTTGCCCATTGACTAACATGCAACTGGAACCACCGCCATCCAAATTGATAGCATCCGTACATCCCAGTGTTTTCATGATATTGGCTACATTTTCGGTGGTCATACCGGCAACTCCCGTTGTCATTCCATCTCCTTCACACACAAAAAGAATCATTTTCTTATCATTGGTGATACCAATAGCCGAACGAGGTCTGTTCGCCGTGGCGCCAATATCTGATAAGATTTCTTCTTCGTATGTATTCTTTATGTTTCCATCCAACAGAAGTACGGGGCCACCGCCTATTCCTGTTTTAGCATTTAAGACAGTTCCTGTAGACGGAAAATTTTCGTCAGGAGTTGTTTCTGATTTTACCGGTGAGGGCTCTGAATACCAATAAGTAACATTGGATAGTGTTGTGTAAGTCCACATTGATTTGAATGAGCCATCATTCATTTCACAGAATGCAGCTAATACAGGATACCAGAATGGACCGTTAGTCCAATCTTCTGCTGTTACATCATTGTTCTTACACACCATTTCACCGTTACGCCATATTAGGCTTAATGACCCCTCATAGAAGAAACCTCCATTGATTACAATTGTGGAGTTGTTCTCTTCATAAAATTCTTTTGGCTTTTTCAATCCAGTCTTTTCTCCTAATACACCAAATGCTGCCTTACTCATATCACCTACCGCAATATAAGCTATCGCTTTTTTGCCTTCCAGTGTTTCTGGTGATTTATATACGTTGATATGTTCAGGCAAGGTTCCATAAGTGCTTTTCACATTGGTCCAGCCTAAATTTACAATATCAGGATTGGCTTCAACAGGTTCAGTTGGAGTCTCCGGCTCCGCCCATGGCCAATCCGGGATATCAGTGTTATCATCACCACATGCTATGAAAAAAGGCAGTAATGATAATAACCATAACATTTTTTTCTTTGTTGACATATAGCTACTCCTTTAAATGATTTACAGATTTCTTTATCCCATATATGATGAATGGGTATTTTCTCATCATATATGAGATAAAGAGATCAATTAATTATTTGTCGATACAATCAAACTCATATCCTCCGATAACCTTACAGTTGTTATCCACGTAGTAAGCACGGAGCTTATATCCATCTGTTGTCGGAGCAAGCAATACATCACCTGTTGCAGCTACACCATCGGATGAATTGTATGAGGAAAGTGAAGGATTGAATGACAGAGCATCTGAAGTAGATATTGTACCAGTGAATGATCCGTCTGACGTTACATCATACATATATAAGCATGGAGTTCCACCCCATTGCGGGAAATGAGCTGTACATACCAATACAAGATATTGTGCATTATTAAAGCTTCTTGTATCCAGACAGTTGTTATTCATTGCCCAAGAATTACCATTGTCGGAGTCTTCCAGAGATTTACTTGCATTATTATTTGTTCCATTCACCCAATAAAGAATGTTAGAATCATAGTATGACAAAAAATAATCACTTTGAGCAGTAGTTCCTTTAGTCACAACTTTAGTGTTTGATGCGGGAGCTCCCCAATTACCTACACCATTCACTGTTACTACTTGAGGACTTCCCAATACACCGTCTGTTATAATCCAACGAACAAACTTATTGGAACCTGAACTGGCTGTTCCGTCACAAGTAGCAATAATAGAGGCATTAGTATTAATATCTCCTTGAACAGACACTTTCGTACCCATATCTAACCCTGTATTATTAGTATAAGTAGTCAATAAAGTTGGAGCAGTCGTAACAGAAGAAGTCTTATAGATTGAGAAAGACTTGCCATTAGTAGCCTTCGTTGCTAATAATATATTTCCCCTACTATCACTTGTCATACATCCTAAAGATGCAACACTCACACTACCCAAAGTTACATTACCAATCTTATTTCCCGTAGATGCATTGTAATATGCAGGAGTTGTGGTACCATCACCCAAGCAAACTACCAGATTATTTCCGGAAACAGCTAAAGAAGGTGCATTTGCTCCAGTCCAAGGTAAGCCGATAACTCCCATATCCAATTTAAATAATTCTGTCTCACTACCTTTTCTATATCCGTAAGGAATCTTATCCGGTACTGCTTTTTGAATAGTATAAGTTTGCTTTGTCACTCCATCGTGAGCAATCACTGTAAGCTCAACAGGTGAATTAAAATTAAGAGGCTCTGTTTTAGGATCCGGTGACATGGTCGCATGAGCCGACAGTGAATAATCTGCCAAGCAAGAAGATAAATCTTCCGCAGAGATTAAAGATACAGTTTTGTGGTCTTCATCAATAATACCTGTAATGTCTTCAGACGGTATTGAGAAACTTAATAACTGACACTTAGTAGACTTAACTCTTTCGCCTGTGATGCAGATTTGTTTCTTATATCCTTGAGCGTCTGTATAAGTGAAATAATTCTCTTTAGTCAGATCGAGAATTGAAAGAACCGGTTCAATAGTACAGTTTGGTGCCAACTTTGCCTGAATCCTCATCGCTTTCATATATTCTGAAGTTTCATTATCACTATTTTCCGGATAATACCATGGCATAGGAATTACATACTTATCTACAGAAGCATCTGCAATAGTATATACCACAGCCTCTTTATCCACGTATGGCCCAGAAGTAAAGAGTGCAGTCAAGCTCGTGATTCCCTGTCTGTCCGCAGTAGGAAGCACATATTCCGGATCCTGGCAAGAACTCGTGAGAGCCAAAATCCCTAATAATAGATATAATATATTCTTTTTCATAATGTTTTCATTTTAGATTTATTGCCATTCTGCATATTGAGTTACCGCACCGTTATTGTCCAACTCTGCCTGTGGCATTGGGAAACGATACATCTTAGTCGGGAAATTACGATCTTTATCATCACATTCTGTATAAATGTAAGTGAAAGACCCATTTGCATTTTTCTCTATTTTCATTCCATGAAGACGAATACCGGTAAATGCTGTCGCAGATAATTTCCAACGACGCATGTCCCAATAATAATGTCCTTCATAAGCAAGTTCTACTTTGCGTTCCTGACGGATGGCTTTCATTAAATCATCCCCACTTTTGTCTGTGTAAGACAATCCCACTCTGTTACGAATATCTTTTATGTCTTTATTTGCCTTATCCGTATAGCCATTCAGATGATAACATGCTTCTGCATGATTCAGTAATACCTCTGCGTAACGAATTTCTGTCCATGGCTGTGTACTGGCTTGTATGGAAGTAAAATTATGAGCTTCATCTACCAGTTTACGTAAATAATACCCGGTAGTAGAACGTCCTTCCGGTTTGGCATCTGTTTTCCATGCAGCCCAACCATCAGTACCGTTTACGAAAGATTCTATCGGTCTGCCTTTCCATGTTGCTCCATTATAGAGAATGGTAGCTTTAAAACGTGGTTCCAATTTGGCATAAGGAGGAGTCGTTGTAGTACCTTCAGCAGTATGCCATGCACTCCAATCGGGGAAGCCACTACCATCTGCATATTCATACGATTCAACCATTTCTTGTGTCGGGGTACCGAATCCTCCGGTCATGGAATTGCCGTCGAGCGCTTTATCACCTCCAGGAACCATATATCCATCAAAGTCATGAGTCACAGTGGAACTCTTATCATAACAATATTGTAGAATGGCTTCTTTGCTTCCTGCTTTAAAGGCATTTGAATAGTCTTCTTTTGCTTCTAATTCATAACCCATTCCCATCACCTTTTCAGCTGCAATACGAGCGTCATCCCATCTTTCCGCATACAACATAGCTCTCGATAACATTGCATAAGCAGCTCCGCTAGTTAAACGTCCGTTAGGAGTTTTATCAACAGGCAAATGTTCACCGGCATATTTTAGATCATTATATACAAAATTCCATCCGTCGGCTTCCGAACTAACTGGCATATCCTTTTTTATATTATCCAGATTCTCATCGTATATAATCACTTCTTTATAACGCTTTAATAAATCTGTATAGAGATACCCTCTGAAGAAACGCATTTCAGCTTCCAAGCGTTCTTCATCAGCCTGACCAAATGAAGCATATTTCTTTAATTTGTTGATACCTTCATTGACACGGCGCACATATTCGTACATCGTCCCCCAGTTGCCAAGGTAAGTACTAACATAATTCACTGTGAGAACAGAACCTCCATAAGCAATTTCACTAGGTATCTGACATTTAGCCATATAATTGTAGGAACCATATTTAAGCTGATCTGTCAGAGCTTCTGTCATTCCTGCCAAACATTGTCCATCCCTGTAGACTCCTAAATAATCTATATAGCGATAGAAATCGTTGACTGCCTGTTCTGCATAGTCGAGTTTACTCCATACAAGTTTATCTGATGCTCTGTCTGTTGGAGTCATGTCCAGATAATCACTACATGAGCCAAGCCCTAAAGAGGCTCCCAACAATATGATACTTAATACTTTTGTTTTCATAATAGAACTTTTAAAGGTTTAGAAAGTCAAAGTTATACCGCCCATAATGGTGCGTTGTTGAGGATAGTATCCGTTATTTACTCCCGGAGATTCAGGATCGATTCCATCAGGAAGACCGGAAATCGTGAATAAATTAGAACCTTCTACATAAATTCTAAGATTCTGAATGCCGACAGGACTCATCCATCTCTTGGGGAATGTGTAACCCAATTGTGCGGATTTGAGACGAAGGTATCTACCGTTACGCAACCAGAAAGTGGAAGCTAATCCATTATCTCCTCCGTGTCCTTGATTACCCAGTGTAAGTCGTGGGAATGTTCCATTCGGATTTTCTACTGTATATGCATTCTGAACCAGATATAGTGGTGAGTTGGCACCTTCTTTAAATGCCTGTGTCCAGACTGTATTATCGTCATATCCATTGTAATAAGTTCCTGTCAACGATACATCAAACAGTGCACCTCCAGTAAATTGTGCACTTAAATCGAATCCATTCCAAGCACAATTCAGGTTCAAACCGTAAGTTAATTCGGGACGATTGCCACGTCCAACACGTGTTCTGTCATCTTCGTCTATTTTACCATCACCATTTAAATCTCTGTATTTGATATCACCGACATTAGGACGAGTGCCATACCAGGCTGAATTGTCTATTTCTTCTTCCGAACGGAATAAGCCATCTGCAACCCACACAACAGAAGCATCAACACTACGTCCTGTGCGTTTTCTCCACTCTACTGTGTTCGGACTATCTGGATAACGGAGATAACGGTTTCTTGCAAATGTCAGATTGAAGCTTGCGCCATAGGAGAATGGCTTACCTGCCAAGTTTAATTTATTACGATGACTCACCGTTACTTCAACGCCTTTGCTATCCACCTTATTATAGTTGGCATAAGTATAATAATATCCTCCCATAGATGGCGGGTAATCGCCTCCCATTGCTGTCAAAATATCATAGGTATAATTATAGAATGCGTCAAACTCCATTCCCAACAGACCATTCCACATCGTAAAGTCAAATCCTGCATTGTAGGTTAAGGTGTTCTCCCAAGTTAGAGTAGGATTGGCAATTACAGAGGCGCGTAATGCTTGCATTACTTTTCCATTCAGAATTGTCTGGTATGCATTTTTGTTACCATCCATCAAATTGTAAGTACTAAGGAAAGCATACGGACTCACTGCATCGTTTCCTAATAAACCGACAGATGCACGTATCTTCATATCATCCAGAAATGTCAGACTAGACATAAAATCTTCTTTAGATATTCTCCACGCTACTGACGCTGACGGGAAGAATGCCCAACGTTTCCCACTAACATTGCCGGCAAATTTGTAAGAACCATCATATCGACCTGTAAACTCTGCCAAATACTTATTGTCATAGTCATATTTCAAACGAAAAACATAACCAATACTACGGTTTGCATCACTGTATCCCGAGATTGGAGAGTCTGCAGGTTGTCCAAAGCTCAATTCCGGTAGTTCAGAGAAACTCATGTTTTTATTATAGCCGGAGAAACTGTTTTCTTTATAATCCCGGATTTCTGCCAATACCATTGCTTCTACATTATGTTTTCCGAAGGAGCTTGCATAGTTTATACTTCCTTGGCCTACCATCTGATGAGAACTATACTGTCCTTCACCTAAATTTATTCCATTTGCTGTGCCGCGAGGATCGTCTGCTTTAGACCAAGTCCAATCTGCTGTCGAAGTCGGCATTTTATGTATATATGTGGAGTAAGGCGTATTCAAATTCTTATTATGAGAAGTTGTATAGTCATAAGCTCCGGTTACTTTTACACTCAAACCTTTAACCCAAGGCACATTGTATTGCAACGAGATGTTGGTCTGCAAATCAAAGCTATTGGTATGCTTGTATCCGGATTCATAAATAGCAGCCAACGGACTGTTGGGCAGACTTGTGTTATTCTGTGTAGTAGCAGTATAAAGTCCGTCATATGTTTCCGGCAAATAGGGATGCATCATTATAGTCTGATGAGCTACTGACAACCAACCTTGTTCACCCAATTCGGAATTAGAATCCGTACCGCCTGAAGCATATCCCGGAGTTTCACGTTTACCGACATTTCCTGCAATACCTAAACTTAACTGGAAGTTCTTAGCCAGTTGAGTCTCAAGATTAGTTCTTAAATTGTATCTCTTGTAAGAGAAATTGTCAATGTTACCTTTTTGACCTAAATAACCCACAGAAGCAAAGTAACGCATCTTATCACTACCTCCCTGTATTGTTACATTGTGTTTCTGATTAATACCAGTTCCGAATACTTTATCAATATAGTTAACATTATCCCATCCGTCAGTAGGATCACCATTCAACATAGCTTCCACATTCGCCTTTGTAAAAACGGGATTATATTGACTAATGTTTGAAATGCTTCCATTAGCCATTTTATCCATCATGTCAGCCATATTATAATAATATGCAAATTGAGGTCCATTCATAAACTGCGGGAAGTTTGCATTCATAGATGCTCCTATTGAACCATTATAAGTGATTTTGGATTTTCCTTCCTGACCTTTTTTTGTAGTTATAATAATAACACCACCGGCTCCTTTTAATCCATAAACAGCTGCAGAAGCTCCATCTTTCAAAACAGATACACTTTCGATATCATTAGGGTCAATATCATTAATAGAACGAGGCATTCCGTCTACTATATAAGTAACATTATAAATAGAGCCACGAACTCGTAATGTAGCCTGATCGTCTCCGGGTTCACCAGATACTTGAACAGATGAAATACCTGGCAAACGTCCACCTAAAAGACTCGACACATTGGTTGCCGGTGCTTTCAGCAGTTCGTCGCCTTTCACCGCAGATACGGCTCCGGTTAAAGATTGCTTCTTGGCAGTACCATATCCTACCACAATCACTTCATCCAAAGCTGCCACATCATCTTTCATAACCACATTAATGGTCGTCTGACCTGCTACCTTTATTTCCTGATCTGACATTCCAACATATGAGAATGATAAAATGTCTTTTGCGGTGGCCTGAATGCTATATTTTCCATTTACATCTGTAATAGTGCCATTAGTAGTTCCTTTTACGACAACACTTACTCCTGGTAGCGGTTCTCCTATACCATCAGTAACAGTTCCTTTCACTAAACTCTGTGCATGACTACTGATAGCACATGCAAATAGCGCGCAGATTGAAAACATAAATATTTTCAATATACGAGAGTTCTTCTTGATTTTTGAGTTAAACTCTGTCATAGAATTAATTTTTAGATTATTAATATAGATTGGTTAACATATCCATTATTGTTTATAGCTGTTCCAATACTTTCCAGCATTGGTATAACCCTCTTGGTACATGGAAACATCCTTTCCATTTTCCTCCTTTGAGTGGTAGTAGCACTTCACCTCTCCGATTTAAGTATCCATACCATTCGGGATGCTCTTTATCTTTAAAATGGGTCCATGTATAATCGTGTACTTTTTCAAACCATTCCAGACATTGGTTATCTCCGGTCAATTGATAACTCTTCAGAAGAGATATGAGTGTTTCAATATGCACCCACCAGAGTTTCTGGTCCCATTCCAGTTGTTGGGGAGGACAACCGTTACGATCCATAAAATAGTAGATACCTCCATATTCTTTATCCCAACCATATTCAAGCATTGTAAGAGTGATGTTCTTAGCCTTTTCGATTAATTCCGGACGGTTTAGGCGTTTCCCTAAATCCATTATAAACCACATGGCTTCAATCGCATGGCCAGGGGTAATCTGCCGTCCTTCAAAGCAATCTATCAGATTACCATTCACATCTACATTCTCAACAATGATACCACCAAGTTCGGGACGATAGAAGACAGACATAACTTCATGAATACAAGTATCCATCGCTTGTTCCAAATAGTCCTTGCCTAAAATATGCTCAATTTCCATAGCAAGATTGCATAGTATCATCGGCAGGGCAAAATTTTTTAGATTACGAGTGCCCGGATGAAGTTTATTCCATTTACCTTTCGGATTATCTACTTTGGAAAGGATAATATCGAAGGTTTTCTTGGCAATGTCAGCATATTCCTGATTACCGGTTGCAAGGCTTAATTGCCCGAAAGCCATGGCAGCGAATGTATATGAAAAGATATTGTATGGTTCTACCAATGGTCTACCCAAACGGTCAAGGGAAAAATACCAGTTATAGTCTCCATCATGTCCATATTTTTTTAAAAACTCACCACCTTGAACGGCACAATCCAGCCATTCCTTACGTTTTTCCACTTTATTGTAAAGCATAGAGAACATCCACACTTCGCGGCCTTGCAGCCAGATAAATTTATCTGTATCGAAAACTCTTCCTTCACGATCCAAACAGGTGAAGTAGCCTCCATATTCATGATCTTGTGAGTTTTCAAGCCAGAAAGGAAGAACATTATCCAAGAGTTCATCCTTGTATTGATTTGCCAGTTTCTTAAAATCCATACATCTTTTATTATTAAGTTATTAAGGTCTTTTTGTTTTACTATTCCGAACGGGTCCAATATCTTTCAATCTCTTCCAGCGACTTCCCGGTAGTCTCCGGCACGAGTTTCCAGACAATCAGCATATACGGCACGCACATGAGGGCGAACAGGAAGAATGTTCCGGCGGGGGTAAGGTTCTGGAGCATCCAGGGGGTTAACTGTCCGATCAGGTACGTTCCGATCCACAGAGCGAATCCTGCTATCGACATGGCCAGTCCGCGAACCTTGGTGGGATACATCTCCGAGAGGAGCACGAACACCACGGCACAGATAGACACGGCACAGCAGAATACATAGAACAGGAAGAAAACGAGCAGGAAGAGGCTGGATACTCCCAGGGAATCTCCGAAGAGGAAGTACAGGCCGATGAGAATCAGAGAAACAACCATTCCCGAAACTCCGTAATAAACAAGTTTCTTGCGGCCTACCTTATCAATGATGACAAGAGCCAGAACGGTGGTCAAAGTATTGACTAGTCCTACCAGAACTTGGTAAAATGAAAGTTAACTGTTTGCATAGCTGTATTATGGTAGAAAAGTTTTATCTTTATCGCGTTAAACTAACTAATACCCCCATTATGAGAAGAATTTTTTATTTACTTTTCCTTGTCTTATTAGGCTATTCTTTTGACGTAAAAGCTTCAGACACAGTGTTTATCCATGAAACACAAATCCCGGTTTTGATAGAGCGGCAGGACAATGTTCTGTTCTATATCCGGTTGGATG
>NZ_GG774956.1:0-104780 GCF_000162555.1 Bacteroides sp. 3_1_23 | reverse complement strand
TTTTACTATTCCGAACGGGTCCAATATCTTTCAATCTCTTCCAGCGACTTCCCGGTAGTCTCCGGCACGAGTTTCCAGACAATCAGCATATACGGCACGCACATGAGGGCGAACAGGAAGAATGTTCCGGCGGGGGTAAGGTTCTGGAGCATCCAGGGGGTTAACTGTCCGATCAGGTACGTTCCGATCCACAGAGCGAATCCTGCTATCGACATGGCCAGTCCGCGAACCTTGGTGGGATACATCTCCGAGAGGAGCACGAACACCACGGCACAGATAGACACGGCACAGCAGAATACATAGAACAGGAAGAAAACGAGCAGGAAGAGGCTGGATACTCCCAGGGAATCTCCGAAGAGGAAGTACAGGCCGATGAGAATCAGAGAAACAACCATTCCCGAAACTCCGTAATAAACAAGTTTCTTGCGGCCTACCTTATCAATGATGACAAGAGCCAGAACGGTGGTCAAAGTATTGACTAGTCCTACCAGAACTTGGTAAAAAAGAGAATCGCCACCTGAAAGTCCTGCATTTTCAAAAATAGAAGGGCCGTAATAAAGCACTGCATTCACTCCCATAAATTGCCCTAAAATGGCAATACAAACACCGATAATAACAGCTTTGAAGATTCCAGGCTTCATTAATAACGACCATTCCGATCTCGTTTCAGAGGTCAGTACAGATTTCGTTTCTTTTAATTGACTTTTCGCTTCTGTAATTGAATTATATATTTTTTCTAATATATTTACAGCCTTCAATTCTTTTCCACGCACGATTAACCAGCGAGGACTTTCCGGAATAAAGAATATGATTATGAAGAATAAGATTGCTGGCAATGTTTCCATACCCAACATACCTCTCCATACTTCAGTTATAAATACTTTATTCAACCAATCCACACTCAATTGCGTACCACTCTCCGCCCATGCCAATAATTGATAGTTAACTAAATAAGCTCCTAAGAAACCGACTGTTACAGCCAACTGATACAATGACACTAGGCGTCCTCTATACTGTGCTACGGCTACTTCAGATATATAAAGAGGAGAAACAATGGAAACAACCCCTATCCCTACTCCACCTATTATCCGATAGATCACCAATTGAGTAAAATCGGCAGATAGTGCACAACCCAAAGCTGATGTAGAGAACAATACGGCTGAAATAACCATCGTAAGTTTTCTTCCTAACTTATCACTTAGGATTCCTGCAAAAAGAACACCTACAATAGAGCCTACTAAAGCACATCCTACATACCATCCCTGTTGCAACGTATCTAACTGAAATAGTTGAGTCACCTGGGCAATTGTTCCCGATATAACCGCGGTATCATATCCGAACAAAAAGCCTCCCAATGCTGCCACAACAGAAAGGAATATAAGATAACCAAAGTTGATTGTAGACTTCATAACATTTATTTTATTTCAAAATATTCTTTATATCTGTCATATAAATGACCAGCTTGCAAATAGGCTGACTGTGGACTCATAAAATGAGAAAATTCAAAAGTAATAGCCTTATCATATCCGGCACGTTTGGCAGCTTCCAGTTTCAGCCGAAGTTTATCAAACTTAATGGGTAGAAAACGAATAGGCATATCACGGTCAAAAGATTCAGCATTTGTCCAACATTGCATACCATACTTATCTGCTAATTTTTTATTGACAGAAAAGAATGCATCCAATTCATCATAATCAATATGACCATCTTGAAATGCACATGCATCTACCACATCATGAATTCCATCAAAAATTTCATCCCATTCTTTTTCGTGTTGTTGTACAGAAACGGCATCTTCTTTAGTCATTTTCGTCGTTCCCATTATTGCTTTCTTTCCATCAATCCAAGGCGATATAAAAGTCGGCAATCCATTAGATATATCCTTACATTGTTTTCCTAATGTATGGAAAGCACCAATCACACCTTTCGTTGCCCGACTTATTTCACCACTGATATACCATCCTCCGAAACTTTTATACTTGGAACCATAATTTTCCCAGACCTCATCAATCACATATTTGTTATCTTCCACCTCCCAAGTCATATCTCCTGTGTCCCAGTATTTGCCCGAATCGTATAGTCCAAAATAGAATTTCATTCCGTACTTTTCAGCCAAACGCAAAAACATATCTACCAAATCAACAGAAGGCATATAACACCCCTTCTTCAGCAGATAAGGAGAAGGAAAAGTTACAAATTTACGATAACCCGAACGGATCATTATTACCGTATCAATTCCTATATTTTTCATATGCTGAAAATCCATGTCCCATTCTTTCTCACCCCAGTTTTGATGTGGAATATCATGTGAAATCTCATCCAAAAAAGTTCCGGTGATTTTTAATCCATTGTTTTTAGGAACAATGAGTTTACTTTCCAAACCATCAGCTACCACTACTGTACTGGCACTAGCCTTTGAAGTACAAGATTCAAACAAAGTTGGTACAGCCAAAGCTGATGCACCAGCTAATGTCGCTTTTTTTAGAAAATCTCTTCGATCTAATGTTTTCATATTAGTTTAATTAAAACAGCAGTTAACACTTATATTTTCATTACCTATTGAATATACTGTCCTGTAATATCTACTTTTTTATTATTGAAAGGATCTAATATCTGATCAATCAAAATTGCCATTTCACTCCGTAGAATATTTCGGTTCATATTTAAATCTTTCAAGCCAAATTCATTCCAGATTTCTTCGACCCTACCCTTCTTCAACTCAATACTTTCTTTTTCAGCAATCCCTTCCATCATCTCTACTGCTTTCTGAATTGATATGGTATTATTACCTTCAAAAACTTGCTTATCAACAAAAGGATACACATCTCTTAGCCCTTCCAACTCATTCGCCAACAACAAAGTATCTGCTCTAAACCACGTTTGATTTGCCCAGTCGACACTTTTACCTATACCCTTCAAAATTCCTGTAGAGCCTACACGTTGCAACGATTTAAACATCGGATGATCTATTGCAACATCTAAATAAGGCAATAAATATCCTTTCGCGTCCAATATTGCATTTTGCACTTCACGAACAGACACCTCGCTAATACTCTTATTTTCTTTCACTGCAAGGGCTGCCAATGCTCCCGCTGCTTGTCCGATCTGCATAACCATCGGTTGCAAACGAGTGGTACCATTAATTATATTAGAAACAGATATTGATTTTTCAGCAACGATCAATCCTTCAACATCTTTTGGAATCAAAGTTCCTAAAGGCAAACCGTATGAAGGTACCGGATGAAAATAAAGATTAGGCAATTCTTCATATCCATGATAACGGGTATGATGATGATCCACAGGATAATTTCCTACAGCAATACAAGTACGATAAAGAGGTTGGGACTGTTTGAACGGTTCACAAACATGATTTAGATTAAAGCGCACTAATCCATGGATTCTCCTAGACTCTCTATGATAAGGAATAAAGGGTAATTTGTCAGCAGTAGGATATTCATCGTCAGCTAAGCCCAATGTATTAAAACCTAATTCATGTTGCAGAAAATAGACGAAACACATCGTATAATGTTTTGCATATTTCAGAGCTTCTTCACGTTCCTCACGGGTCATTTCGACCAAGTTTACATAATAATCATTGCCTTCTATCGGCCAATTAATCATGTATTTATTATTAGGAAGTTTTCCATAAGTTATCATCATTTCCTTAGACCATACACGATCCGGCTCTTTAGGCGTGATACAAACAGGACTGGCACAAGCACAAGCAAATTCATCCTTATTATATCCTTCAGGACAAGGAATAGTCACATCTTTGCCATAATCTTTTAAAATTGCTACATATGTAATATCCTGAACTATATTATTTTTCTCTTCCGGAGCAATATCTTCCTTTGTATCATGACGGCTTTCCATACCGATATCATACTTCACACCGCACATTTTTGCTATATCCCCTAACTCGGTACCATCAATCAATATTTTAGCACTTACTTTTTTAATCGTATGATCTTGCATCTGAATTTGAGCAATCCAAGAATCATTTTCTCTCTCCAATTTGACCAAAGTAGCATTATGCCATACTTTTAGATTTTTCTCTGCATTAACCATTTCATGGAAAATTTTATTTCCAACTGAAGGTTCAAATAACACTGAACTCACCCAACCGGTTTTTAGAGAATCAAGTCCACCATAATAATCTGCCAAATGTCCGCGAAACTCTCCAAATAGGCCTGCCGGTAAATCATAGTTTCCGTCAACAGCACTTACACCTGCAGAAGTGAGCATTCCACCCAGCCATTCTGTTTCTTCCACTATCAATGTCACAGCCCCCATTCGAGCAGACTGAATACCAGCAGTTACCCCACTGGCACCACCACCAATAATTAGCACATCAACAGAATCATCTGAATGAGAGCATGCCGTGAAACACAAAGCAAATAATAAACACAGACCTAAAAAATAGTTTCTCATACTAAATTCATTTAAGGATATAGAGTTTTATTAATAATATCACGGCACAAATATAGCTATATTTATTAAATAAACAATAGATAATAAAATATTTTATTAATAAAATCGTTATTCCTCGCATTATTAATTAATAGAAGGGGGAATTACCTCACAAATCGTCTTCTTTCATTTATTATATCCACAATCGTCCATAGCTACATTATCCTATATATAAATCCATTACATAGTATATAGGGAATATAACATTCAAGATATTCTAATTTTCAAGGCCTAAAAACCACGTGTTAATAAAAAAATTAATTATCTTTGTGTGAATTACCAAATATACATAGTTATGAACCAACAATTCTTGAAAGAAATAGAAAAAGGCTCTAAAAGTGCTCTTGTCAAAAAGAGGATTATTACACATTATATATATAATGGAAGTTCTACAATTCCCGATCTTTCAAAAGAGCTGGATTTAAGTGTACCGACTGTCACCAAATTTATCGGTGAAATGTGTGATGACGGATATATTAATGATTATGGCAAATTGGAAACTAGTGGCGGACGCCATCCCAACCTCTATGGGCTTAATCCGGAATCCGGTTACTTTTTGGGTGTAGACATCAAAAGATTCGCCGTCAATATCGGACTGATAAATTTCAAAGGCGATATGGTAGAATTGAAAATGAATATACCTTATAAGTTTGAGAACTCAATCGAAGGGATGAATGAGTTATGCAAGCATATTCTCAATTTTATAAAGAAACTCACTATTAATAAAGAGAAGATCTTAAATATTAATGTAAATGTGTCGGGGCGTGTAAATCCTGAATCAGGGTATAGCTTCAGCCAATTCAATTTTGAGGAAAGGCCGTTGGCGGATGTATTATCCGAAAAATTGGGATATAAAGTAACCATTGATAATGACACGCGTGCCATGACTTATGGCGAATATATGCAAGGCTGCGTAAAAGGAGAAAAGGATATCATTTTTGTAAATGTAAGCTGGGGAGTAGGTATCGGAATTATTATTGACGGTAAGATTTATACCGGAAAATCCGGATTCTCCGGTGAATTTGGACACATGAGTGCTTATGATAATGAAATAATCTGCCATTGCGGAAAAAAAGGTTGCTTGGAGACGGAAGCTTCCGGATCGGCACTTCATCGTATCTTATTAGAGCGTATTCAAAGTGGGGAAAGCTCCATTCTATCTACACGAATCGCCACAGAGGAAAACCCGATCACTCTTGATGAAATCATTGCCGCTGTGAATAAAGAAGACCTGCTTTGCATTGAAATTGTAGAAGAAATCGGGCAGAAACTAGGCAAACAAATTGCCGGGCTAATCAACATCTTCAACCCAGAACTGGTCATTATAGGTGGAACTTTATCTTTAACCGGTGATTATATCACCCAGCCCATAAAAACAGCCGTACGCAAGTACTCTCTAAATCTGGTTAATAAAGATTCAGCCATCATCACATCTAAGCTGAAAGACAAAGCCGGCATCGTTGGCGCTTGTATGCTCGCACGCAGCAGAATGTTTGAAAGCTAGTCTTATCTTCTACGCTGGGAGAAAAAGTTATCTATAAAGCGAACGATATAGACTACAGCTACTCCGGCGACAACTAAAACAATAATACGACTCAACATAGATTACATTTTTATATTTCACATCTATTACATACACAGGATTTTCCTTTTTAAGAACAGGAAATCCTGTAAAAATTAGAACGCTGATTATTAAATAATAATCAGCGTTCTAATTTGAGAGCCGCTAGCCAGACTTGAACTGGCGACCTACGCGTTACGAATGCGTTGCTCTACCAACTGAGCTATAGCGGCGTTTGTCTCTCGTTTACGGCGTGCAAAATTACAGCTTTATTTGAGAAAACAAAAAGAATCCGGTTATTTTTTGAGCTTAATTTTTAAATCAACTTTTGTTGACGTTATCTAAAACTTTTCTTTGCGTTCAAATTTTCCGTCCTCGGTATAGTACTTCCATGTACCCTTCGGTTTATTATTTGCATACTTTCCACGAAGTTTCAATGTCCCATCTTCATAATATTCGCGGTAACGACCATGGCGTTTCCCTTCTTTTACTTCCGCTTCACTCTTCAATGCTCCCTCCGGATAAAACTCCCGTAAAACGTTTCCTTCAAACTTTTCGATATAGAAACGTTTCAGTTCGCTCATCTGCTCTTTTTCGGTTTCAGCATCTTCGTTCATTTCCTTATCATCTTCATCGGTAGCAATAGCAACGTCAACCTCTTCCAGTTGATATGGGCTATAATCCATCACATACTGCAAAGAAGCCGACTGATCCTCTCCTATAATCTGCATAGTCCAGTAAGGAAATGAATACAAAACGTCTTTGTTTGATTGTATTTCATTCCATGTAGCAGGATTCATCATCGGTTTCAACTGGGAATAAAACTTGCGCACATCTGTATATAAGAAAATAGTAGAACTTGATTTTAAATATGACAGTGCATTTTCAAAACCCGGATTATTTTTTAATAAATTCTTCTGCTCGTAATCTTCTACAAAGGAAAGTAAAGAAGCAGCTTTATTACTAAAAACTACATAATCGTCAACATAAGTATAGTATGGCTTCTCAAATTTATCAAATAGCTTTCCAAAGAACAAGCGGAAAAAGCCTTTCATTTCGACATAATTAATCTCGAAATCCTTATAATTAGCAGTCTTAATCTTAACCGGAGTACGTCGCTTAATCTTCTTTTCAATGAATTCCATGTTCTTACGGGCATCTTTAATACTTTTAGCCCTGATAGCCAGAATCAGTTCGGGATCATGTCCTAACAAACCTGGTTCGGATTGGGTAATAGCAAACTCTCCTGACATCCAACTCAAAAAGTTTTTTTCCAAAGATATACCGAATAACCCTTCTATCTTTTTCCGGGAACTTTGATAAGAATCATACAACTGTTTATTGTGAACCGACAGTGCATTCTCCAGTTCCTTTACAAAGGTCACCGGACTATTGAAACCTATATTCGTATAAAGAGCTGTCCGCCCGGACAGAATCTCATGTGCTTTCATTTTATGTTTTCCCGAATTCAACAAAGCAGTGACATAAGGATCGGCAGAATCTTTTTTCAACGTATATCCTTTCACTTCCATCCGCTCCTTATTCGTATTTAAATAAAGTCCGGCAAAATTCATGGAATTGCTAAACAGATCAATGTACTCATTTCTTGTACCTAAATAAATAGACATAAATTGAGGTACACGCGCATAATTGACAAAGACTCTGACAAGTCCCTTACCGGAAACCAACTTCTCTGTTTCAATAAAAGACTGATCAAGCCCGATTTTAGGTTTATTACGAGAATCAATAGCCGACTCGACAAGTCCAGATGTATAAGAACCTACCAAATGATTATCGACAAAAGCAATATAGAAAATATCCCTCGTCTCGGGATCGCGCATTTCAAGGATATTAATGCTATTATGCATCCGATTAGTCACAGTAAAACCACTCATAACCAATACGGTTTCAACCTGGTCTTTCAATAAGTCCATCTTTGATGTCTTCTGCATATCCAGGATAAGTAGAAAATCCCAATTAGTGGGACGAGTCTTATGGAGCGAAATAAGCATATCCCGCTCACCAACAAGCGACAATAATACCTTATTGCTTTTAACAACGGAATCCAGCTTCTCCACACTTTTCGTCACCTCCTCAAAAGATTTCGCTTTCTTCAGGCATTGCCACGTCTTGCTTCCACTAAACTTCTCCCAATCTTCAATCGGAGCCGATGACTGAATAATAAATGCCGCATCTTCCGGAACCAGATAGATCTGCTGAATATTACGATCAGGTGAGACAAATAAATAAACTACGGAATATACAACATATACCGCCAAAGCCAATGCAGCCACAACTAAAGTTCTCTTCACTATTTTCGAGGTACTTTTTTTCTTCTCCGGGCCTGCATTTTGCTCTCCTTGCCCGCAATTTAATTCATTCATTATTGAGTTGTTATAAACTTGAATGGACAAAAATAGTAAAAAAGATGAGATTAATTAGTTAATTCATACTCATTTAGTGAATTAGTTCAATAAACAAGATTTTATAAAAAACAGTATAAAGGAGATATCCTCCCTCCTATTTTTATAAAAAACTATTCTGAATAAAGCATAAACCATTGACTCGTATCGTAAATATGTATTAACTTTACAGCATGAAAAAGAAATTCCAACTCGAAGTTCCGGGAGGAGCCGATAAAGTCTTACTTCATACCTGTTGTGCTCCTTGTTCATCAGCCATTATTGAATGTATGATGCAACATCACATCACCCCTGTTATCTATTATTGCAATCCTAACATCTATCCGCTGGAAGAGTATATGATAAGAAAAGACGAATGTACACGCTATGCCCAATCATTGGGATTGGAGATAATAGATGCTGATTACGATCATGAAAACTGGCGATGCCATATAGCAGGAATGGAGCAGGAACCCGAAAGAGGAGGACGCTGCCTACGTTGCTTTAAACTACGCTTATTGGAGACCGCCCGTTATGCACATGAACATGGCCTTTCCATAATAACCACAACGCTTGCTTCCAGTCGTTGGAAAAGTCTGGAGCAGATTAATGAAGCCGGACAATATGCCACCGCTTCATACCCGGATGTCACATACTGGGAACAGAATTGGCGGAAAGGCGGACTTAGCGAACGACGTATCGCCATCATTAAAGAGTATAACTTCTACAACCAACAATATTGCGGTTGTGAATTCAGCATGAGAAAAGAAGAATAAAACAAACCCGCCATTACTAGCTAACCAATGAATCGAAGTAAAAAAGGTAAAAACAGAAAGCTATTCAAAAAGAAATCACATTCCAATAACAGATTAGGATGTATCATCGCCATCATTGTGCTCATTCCTATTCTTTTTGGCGTCTATTTATATTGCCAACAGATTAATACCCAGAATAATAATGAACCGCAAACCGATATCTCCCTTCAAATTCCACTTGGCAAAGATCTGGAGACACCCATACCATTAGTTCCCCGGCAAGAACAAATAATCCGGCATAGCGGATATACCGTATCATATAACAAAGATTTAAAAATACCCAACTGGGTCTCTTACGAATTAACCCGGGAAGAAACCAAAGGAAAAGAAAAAAGAGGCAATCGTTTTATTGCCGACCCATTAGTGACAGGCCCGATTGCAACCAATGCTGACTACACCCGTTCAGGATACGACAAAGGACACATGGCGCCTGCTGCAGATATGAAATGGAGTCCTGAAGCCATGAAAGAATCATTCTATTTCAGCAATATGTGTCCCCAACATCCCCAGTTAAATAGAAGAGGATGGAAAAATCTGGAAGAAAAAATCCGGAATTGGGCTATAGCAGATAGTGCCATTATTATTATATGTGGACCTATTATTGAAAAACAGCCTAAAACGATTGGGAAAAATAAGGTCGTAGTACCTCAACGGTTTTTCAAAGTAGTCCTATCTCCTTTTGCCAAACCGATACGGGCTATCGGCTTCTTATTCAACAATGAGCAGGCAGTAGAACCTCTATCTTCATATGTAGTCACAGTGGATAGCATCGAGAGCCTGACTAATATGGATTTCTTCGCACCTTTACCCGATGAGATAGAAAACAAAATAGAAGCAAATGCAAATTATTCCCTCTGGCCGAACTAATTAACAACTCGCTTCACTAAGACTAACTTATCTACATACAAATTCTGATTCGTTCCACAATTGTAGAACGAATTAATAATCGCAATACAACCTAATACAATCAGCACATTCAATCTTTAAATATTAGAAAAGTCCGGAGTAATTCATCCTCTTTTCAACGATTCATTATAGAAAGGGATTACACCTATCCAAATTCTTTTTATCTTTGACGAACTTTTTAAATATACCTCAAAAGATGAAGAGAAAAAAGAGAAATATTCTACTATCAATTCTAATCGGAGCATTCCTCCTTTGTGCAATTGCCGGAGGCACCTTTTATTACTATCTGTTTGCTCCTCAATTTCATCCATCTAAAACCGTATATATTTATGTAGACCGGGATGATACAGCCGACTCTATCTATCATAAAATACAAAAAATCGGGCATGTCAATAAGTTCACCGGTTTCCAGTGGATGGCAAAATACAAAGATTTCGATCAGAATATCCATACCGGACGTTATGCCATTCGCCCCAATGACAATGTCTATCACGTATATAGTCGCTTTTCCAGAGGCTATCAGGAAGCGATCAACCTTACCATAGGAAGTGTCCGGACATTAGACCGGTTAGCACGAAGCATTGGAAAACAACTCATGATAGACTCTGCCGAAATCGCCAGCCAGTTATTCGACTCTACTTTCCAGGCTCAAATGGGATACACAACCATAACACTCCCCAGCCTTTTCATACCTGAAACCTATCAGGTATATTGGGACATGAGCGTAGACGACTTCTTTAAACGGATGAAGAATGAGCACGAACGCTTCTGGAACAAAGAACGTCTGGCACAAGCCACCGCCATCGGCATGACACCGGAAGAAGTCAGCACTCTTGCTTCCATCGTTGAAGAAGAAACCAACAACAATGAAGAAAAGCCAATGGTAGCCGGATTGTATATCAATCGTTTACATCAAGATATGCCTTTGCAGGCAGATCCTACCATCAAATTTGCACTACAGGATTTCGGTCTGCGCCGAATCACCAACGAAAATTTAAAAGTCAATTCCCCCTATAACACCTATATAAATACCGGTCTGCCTCCAGGCCCCATCCGTATCCCTTCTAAAAAGGGAATAGACAGCGTATTGAACTATACCAAACATAACTATATCTACATGTGTGCTAAAGAAGATTTTTCCGGAACTCACAACTTTGCATCCAATTATGCCGACCACATGGCAAATGCAAGAAAATACTGGAAAGCCCTGAATGAAAGAAAGATTTTCAAGTAAATTTGTGATAAAACGAACGGAAAAGCCTATCTTTGCCCGATAGATTAACAAACTGTGATCAACACTAAATAAAAGAAATATATATGAGCAAGCAACTCTTACTTGGCGATGAAGCCATTGCACAAGCTGCACTGGATGCCGGACTTTCAGGTGTTTATGCCTATCCTGGTACTCCTTCAACTGAAATTACGGAATATATTCAAATGGCCCCAATAACGACCGAACAGAATATACACAACCGTTGGTGTGCCAATGAAAAAACAGCGATGGAAGCTGCGTTGGGTATGTCATTCGTTGGTAAACGGGCATTAGTTTGTATGAAGCACGTAGGTATGAATGTAGCTGCCGACTGTTTTGTCAACTCTGCCATCACAGGCGTGAAAGGCGGATTGATCGTGATAGCAGCAGACGACCCCAGTATGCACTCTTCGCAGAACGAACAAGACAGCCGTTTCTACGGAGATTTCTCACTGATTCCCATGTACGAACCCAGCAATCAGCAGGAAGCGTATGATATGGTATACAGTGGTTTCGAATTCTCTGAAAAATTGGGCGAACCTATCTTGATGCGTATGGTAACCCGCCTTGCACACTCCCGCTCTGGAGTAGAACGCAAAGCACAAAAACCACAGAATGGCATCTCTTTCAGCGAAGATCCTCGTCAGTTCATCTTGTTACCTGGAAATGCCCGTAAACGCTACAAAGTATTACTTGCGCGCCAAGACGAGTTTATCAAAGCTTCGGAAGAATCACCTTATAATAAATATACAGATGGTCCTAACAAAAAGTTAGGAATTATCGCTTGTGGCATCGGCTACAACTATCTGATGGAAAACTATCCTGAAGGTTGCGAATATCCGGTACTTAAAATCGGCCAGTATCCATTGCCTAAAAAGCAATTACATCAATTGATTGACTCCTGTGACGAAATCCTCGTTCTGGAAGACGGACAACCATTTGTAGAAAAACAATTGAAAGGTTATCTGGGCATCGGCGTTAAAGTAAAAGGACGCTTGGACGGCACTCTGTCACAGGATGGAGAATTAAATCCGGACTCTGTAGCCCGCGCCGTAGGCAAAGAGAATAAATCGGAATTCGGCATTCCTTCTGTCGTAGAAATGCGTCCGCCTGCACTTTGCGAAGGTTGCGGACATCGCGATATGTATATCACACTAACCGAAGTTCTGAAAGAAGAATACCCATCTCATAAAGTATTCAGCGACATCGGCTGTTACACGCTAGGCGCGAATGCTCCTTTCAATGCAATCAACTCATGCGTAGACATGGGCGCCTCCATCACGATGGCGAAAGGTGCGGCTGACGGAGGTCTTTTCCCGGCTGTAGCTGTCATCGGAGACTCCACATTCACCCATTCCGGAATGACCGGACTATTAGATTGTGTGAACGAGAATGCCAGTGTAACCATCGTCATCTCCGACAATGAAACTACCGCCATGACAGGCGGACAGGACTCTGCCGGAACCGGACGTATCGAAGCGATCTGTGCAGGTATCGGAGTAGATCCGGCTCATATCCGCGTCGTTACTCCGTTGAAGAAAAACTATGAGGAGATGAAGCAAATCATTCGCGAAGAGATCGAATACCGTGGTGTATCTGTCATTATTCCACGTAGAGAGTGTATCCAGACATTAGCACGCAAAAAAAGAAGTAAGTAAGCCATGAAGAAAGACATTATATTATCAGGAGTCGGTGGACAGGGAATTCTGTCTATTGCTACAGTGATCGGCAAAGCTGCCTTGAAAGAAGGATTATATATGAAACAAGCAGAAGTGCACGGAATGAGCCAACGCGGAGGAGATGTTCAATCCAACCTCCGTATCAGCGACCAGCCGATTGCTTCAGACTTGATCCCATCAGGTAAATGCGACCTTATCATTTCATTGGAACCCATGGAAGGATTGCGCTACCTCCCTTATCTTAGCCCTAACGGTTGGTTAGTGACTAACGAAACTCCGTTTGTCAATATCCCCAATTATCCGGAAGCAGACAAAGTAATGGCAGAAATCAATAAGCTGCCTCACAAAATTGTGTTGAACGTAGACAAAGTAGCCAAAGAAGTAGGCTCCGCCCGCGTTGCCAACATAGTCTTACTGGGAGCAACCATTCCATTCCTTGACATCGACTACGAAAAAGTACAAGACAGCATCCGTGAAATCTTCCTGCGCAAGGGAGAAGCAATTGTAGAAATGAATCTTAAAGCATTGGCCGCCGGCAAGGAAATTGCAGAAAAGCTAATGTAATAACAGACATTATCATGAATACACAATATTGGGAAGAAGAACTAGAAACCATGAGCCGGGAGAAGTTGCAGGAATTACAACTTCGACGGCTTAAGAAAACAATCAATATAGCTGCAAACTCCCCATATTACAAAGAAGTTTTCAGCAAACATGGCATCACTGCAGATAGCATACAATCATTAGACGATATCCGCAAATTGCCCTTTACTACCAAAGCCGATATGCGTGCCCACTATCCTTTCGGGCTGGTAGCAGGTGATATGAGCAATGATGGTGTACGTATTCACTCTTCTAGTGGTACTACCGGAAACCCGACAGTTATTGTTCATTCACAGCACGATCTCGACTCCTGGGCCAACCTGGTAGCCCGCTGCCTGTACGCAGTAGGAATACGCAAGACCGACGTCTTCCAAAACAGCTCCGGATACGGTATGTTTACAGGAGGGTTAGGCTTCCAATACGGTGCAGAACGCCTGGGCTGTCTGACAGTCCCTGCCGCAGCCGGAAACAGTAAACGACAGATTAAATTCATCAACGACTTCAAGACTACCGCTTTACATGCTATCCCCAGCTATGCCATCCGCCTTGCCGAAGTCTTTCAGGAAGAAGGCCTTGATCCCAAAGGAACCACACTGAAAACGCTGGTTATCGGTGCTGAACCTCACACCGACGAACAACGCCGGAAAATAGAAAAGATGCTGGGCGTAAAAGCATACAACAGCTTCGGTATGACAGAAATGAACGGTCCCGGTGTTGCTTTCGAATGTCAGGAACAAAACGGAATGCACTTCTGGGAAGACTGTTATCTGGTAGAAATTATCGATCCGGAAACAGGAGAACCCGTTCAGGAAGGAGAAATCGGAGAATTAGTACTTACGACTCTCGACCGGGAGATGATGCCGTTAATCCGCTATCGCACCCGTGACTTAACCCGTATTCTTCCGGGAAAATGCCCCTGCGGCCGCACGCACATCCGTATTGATCGTATCAAGGGACGCAGTGATGATATGTTCATTATCAAGGGAGTAAATATCTTCCCGATGCAAGTAGAAAAGATACTCGTACAATTTCCCGAATTAGGCAGCAATTACCTGATTACACTGGAAACAGTCAACAACCAAGACGAGATGATCGTCGAAGTAGAATTAAGCGACCTTTCCACTGACAATTATATTGAACTGGAGAAGATCCGCAAGGATATAACCCGCCAATTAAAGGATGAAATATTGGTGACTCCCAAAGTTAAACTGGTAAAAAAAGGCTCTCTCCCGCAAAGCGAAGGAAAAGCCGTCCGAGTAAAAGACTTAAGAGACAACAAGTAACAATTCAAATTTCCATGTGCTAATATACCAACCGCTGTTCACCATGCGGAATGGAATATTAGCACATTATTTAATTAATATCATACAGCATGCAATTACTTAAAAAAAGAATTCTGCAAGACGGAAAGTGCTACGAAGGAGGTATCCTGAAAGTAGACGGTTTTATTAATCATCAAATGGACCCTGTCCTGATGAAATCAATCGGAGTTGAGTTTGTCCGCCGTTTTGCAGCCACAAACGTAAATAAGATTATGACAATCGAAGCCAGCGGCATCGCCCCTGCTATCATGACAGGCTACCTGATGGATTTACCAGTTGTATTTGCAAAGAAGAAGTCTCCTAAAACCATCCAGAATGCACTAAGCACCACTGTGCACTCATTCACTAAAGATCGTGATTATGAAGTCGTTATCAGTGCCGATTTCCTCACTCCAAATGACAATATTCTTTTCGTGGATGACTTCCTCGCGTATGGCAATGCCGCATTAGGCATTATCGACCTCATCAAGCAATCCGGAGCAAACTTGGTAGGAATGGGATTCATTATTGAAAAAGCCTTCCAAAATGGGCGTAAAAAACTTGAGGAGCAAAGCGTCAGAGTAGAAAGCCTGGCTATCATTGAAGACTTATCCAATTGCTGCATTAAAATCAAAGACGAGTAGATTAATTGGCGAGTAGATTAATTAGGATTGAAATACTGCCCTTTATCTTTCGTTCTTTTCCCATATTGCACCGCATGCTGCGGACAAACATGATAACATGCCAGGCATGAGGTGCAATCCATCCCCCAAACAGGCTTTCTGCCCATCATCATAATATTCCCTACCGGACAACTCTTCTCACAACGCTTACATCCAATACAAGCATCCGTAGTATAAAAATTCCCGGGAGACATCTGAAAGCGATTAAATAAAGGATTGATAATCCTCGTCTTAATAAAAGGAATACTCCCTTCATGACAAAGAAACAACTCCTCTCTCCTACTTATTGAAGCATTTATTTGATTGAGAGTCGGAATAGCATCTGCCAGTTTTTTCTCCTCCAATTCTTTCTTATCTACGTCAAAACCGGGAAGCAATACATAATTATTGGGCATAGTCACAGAAAAGCCTGCATGACACTTCCAGCCTTTATGACTCAAAGCCTTCTCCAGCACCTGCTGCGTAAGCCCGGTATCATCCCCACAGGAACAAACAAAAAACAAATATTGTCTTTTATACCCCTTTAAAGAGAGTTGCCGAATAAAATTAAGTACGATTTCAGGAGGAGCCCACGAATAGATAGGAAATACAAAACCGATCTTTTCACCTGCCTGCAAACTAAACTCCAATGCTTCATTCTTTAGCGCATCGGGAATAAAAACCAACTCTTCTTTTTGCTCTTTGGAAAGCTGATTTGCAATCCACTTAGAATTACCTGTACCGGAGAAATAAAATATCATAGAAAAGTATATAAAAAAAGCCGCATCGACGATGTGATGAAACTCTGATAGAACAAGATTTGAGCGCTCGCCCTCTTTGTAATCCACCGGCTTAAAGCTGTCCCGAAGGATGTGGCCCGCCATTGAAGAACGAAGCTTTCTCGGTGCATCAGATTAATTTGAAGAGTTTCCCGATCCAGTCGATACGGCTAATATTTTTGTATCACAAATGTAATAAGAATCTATGAGACTAACAAGAAAAAAAAGGAATTTGTTTACCTACTAACATTTTTTTCACTCCCTTTTATCCGCCTAACAAAAGAAAAGTGTCAGTTACTAGCTTAGTAACTGACACTTTGTAACTCGTAAACTATTGATGCTTAAGCAGCTTTAGCTTTAGCAACTACAGCTTTGAAAGCTTCCGGGTGATTCATAGCTAAATCAGCCAAAACCTTACGGTTTATTTCAATACCGGCTTTGTGCAGACCGCCCATCAATTTAGAATAAGACATTCCTTCAAGACGTGCAGCAGCGTTGATACGTTGTATCCAAAGAGCGCGGAAGTTTCTTTTCTTATTTCTACGGTCACGGAACGCGTAAGTCAAACCCTTTTCCCAAGTGTTTTTAGCTACGGTCCATACATTCTTTCTTGCACCAAAGTAACCTCTGGTCAATTTCAAAATTTTCTTTCTTCTTGCTTTTGAAGCAACATGATTTACTGATCTTGGCATAGTTTTACTTTTTTTGAATGTTAGCGCCGCTACTTCACGCAGCGAACTTCAGGCTAATGCATTCGGTTAATACTTTAATAATACTTTTACGCTTTTGATTACTTCATTGCTAAGAGTTCCTTAACCTGGCTTACATTTGTTGTATCAACAGTTGTAGAGTAGCACAGATTTCTTTTTCTCTTCTTGGATTTCTTAGTCAAAATGTGACTGTGAAAAGCGTGCTTTCTTTTGATTTTACCTGTTCCGGTAAGGGTAAACCTTTTTTTAGAACCGGAGTTAGTCTTCATCTTTGGCATCTTACTTGTTTTTAAATTATTAAATATATAATGGCAACGCACTATACCTGCGCGTTACGCATCCTTTTCTTATTCTTCGCTCGTTTCCGGCTTCTCTGCTTTTTGTGCAGGAGCAGCAGGTTTCGGTGCTCCGGCCGTTGCAGGCTTTTTAGGAGCTTCTTTCTTCTTCGGAGAAAGCTGGATAGTCATACGCTTACCTTCCAATATCGGCATCTGATCCACTTTTGCATAGTCTTCCAAATCATTCGCAAAACGAAGCAACAATACTTCACCTTGTTCCTTAAAAAGGATAGAACGACCTTTAAAGAATACATAAGCCTTCACCTTATCACCGTCTTCCAAGAATCCTTTAGCATGTTTCAACTTAAAGTTGTAATCATGGTCATCTGTCTGGGGACCAAAACGAATCTCCTTCACATTAACCTTCACCTGCTTCGCTTTCTGTTCCTTCTGACGTTTCTTTAATTGATAAAGAAATTTAGAATAATCAATAATACGACAAACAGGGGGTTGAGCATTAGGAGAAATTTCCACTAAATCCAATTCTTTTTCTTCAGCCATTTTCAGAGCCTGAAAGATTGGATATACTTTCGGTTCAATATCATCGCTTACTATGCGAACTTCCTTGGCACGAATCTGTTCATTGATTCTGTATTGCCCTTTTAGAGTGTCATTCTTCATTAAAAACGTTTACTTCCTAGTTTGATCTTTTTATTGTTATACTAAATATTTTATTTTGAAACGGCTGCAAAGTTACCATTTATTTATCATATTCTGAACTTCTTCGTTCAAAATTTTAGCAAATTCTTCAAATTTCATGGTTCCTTTGTCACCTTCGCCTTGTCTACGAACAGAAACTTCACCATTTTCAGCCTCTTTTTCACCGACAATCAGCATATAAGGAATGCGCTTCATTTCATTATCACGAATCTTGCGGCCGATCTTCTCGTTACGATCATCTACAATCGCACGGATTTCGTGTATTTTCAGATACATCTTCACCTGTTCTGCATATTCATTGAACTTCTCACTGATCGGCAGAATAACTACCTGTTCCGGTGTCAGCCACAATGGGAACTTACCGGCAGTGTGCTCAATCAATACAGCAACAAAACGTTCCATTGATCCGAACGGAGCACGGTGAATCATCACCGGACGATGCTTCTGATTATCAGAGCCCATATATTCAAGTTCAAAGCGTTCCGGCAAGTTGTAGTCAACCTGAATAGTACCCAGCTGCCAACGACGACCGATAGCGTCTTTCACCATAAAGTCAAGCTTAGGACCATAAAAAGCAGCTTCTCCATACTCAATCTTAGCAGGCAAGCCCTTCTCCGCACAAGCCTCGATAATAGCCTGTTCCGCTTTTTCCCAGTTATCATCGCTACCAATATACTTTTCACGGTTCACTTTATCACGCAAAGATATCTGTGCTTCAAAATTCTGGAAATCCATAGAACGGAACACAATAGATATAATATCCATCACACGAAGGAACTCATCTTTCACCTGCTCCGGACGACAGAAGATATGCGCATCATCCTGCGTAAAGCTACGAACACGAGTTAAACCATGTAACTCTCCACTTTGTTCATAACGACAAACCGTACCAAATTCAGCTATACGCAACGGAAGGTCTTTATAAGAACGTGGGAAGTTTTTGTAAATCTCACAGTGGTGAGGACAGTTCATTGGTTTCAAGAAATACTCTTCCCCCTCTTCCGGAGTATGGATAGGTTGGAAAGCATCCTTGCCATATTTTGCATAGTGACCCGAAGTCACATACAGCAACTTATTACCGATTGGCGGAGTAATCACCTCCTGATAATCGTAACGTGTCTGGATACGACGTAAGAACTCCTGCAGACGCAGACGCAATGCAGTACCTTTCGGCAACCACATAGGAAGTCCCTTACCTACAGTTTCGGAGAACATAAACAACTGCATCTCCTTACCAATCTTACGATGGTCACGCTTCTTCGCTTCTTCCAATAACACCAGATATTCATCCAGCATTTTCTTCTTCGGGAACGTGATACCATAAATACGAGTCAGCATCTTACGATCTTCATGACCACGCCAATAAGCACCAGCCACTGAAGTCAACTTAATAGCCTTGATCGGAGCAGTCGTCATCAAGTGAGGACCACGACAAAGGTCAGTAAATGCACCCTGGGTATAAGTCGTAATGTGTCCGTCTTCCAGTTCAGAAATCAATTCACATTTATATGTTTCGCCACGATCACCAAACATTTTCAGAGCATCCGTTTTTGCGATGCTTTTTCTGACTACGTCTTCTTTCTTTGCAGCCAGTTCCAACATTTTAGCTTCAATGGCAGGAAGGTCGCTTTCTTTAATTACCGCTTCACCCGGATCCACATCATAGTAGAATCCGTTTTCAATAGCCGGTCCGATACCAAACTGGATACCCGGATAAAGTTCCTGCAAAGCTTCCGCCAACAAGTGTGCACTTGTATGCCAGAATGCATGCTTACCTTCTTCATCATCCCATTTATAAAGAACGAAATTAGCATCTTCATTAATAGGACGTCCTAAATCATAAGTCTCGCCGTTCACGCCACATGCCAGCACTTCCTGTGCCAGACGCGAGCTGATACTTTCAGCAATCTGTAAACCGTTCACTCCTTCGTTATACTCACGAACGGAGCCATCGGGAAATGTTATCTTTATCATAATATGATGATGTTATATTTTCATAATTTGAACGCAAAAGTAACTAAATCTTTTGAGTTTTCTATTTTTTATCAAAAAAATGTTATTCCGATTGATCTGTAAAACGTTTGATAACATTATAAGCAGAAACAATCCCCAACTCACCGGCTTTACTCAAATCTGAAATGCCCAGCTTATTATTTCCTAAGAAAATGTGAGTCAGTCCACGATTGAAATAAGCATCCGCAAAATCAGGATTTAGCTCGATCGCCTTATCGTAGTCAATAATTGCGGCACGGTAATCTTTCAACATGGCAGAAACATTAGCACGATTATAATATGCGTACACAAAGTCCGGAGCCAGATTAATCACCTTATCCAAATCTTTTCTCACCACCTCATAATCTACCGCGGTAATCTCTTTACGCTTATTATCGCCAGGAACAACATCTGTTTCGACAGCTTGTTCAGCCTTCTGATATTCCAACTGTTTACAACGAATCAATGCACGCATAAAATATGCCGGGAAGAAATCACCATCCAGCAAGATCGTCTGGGTCAAATCAGAAACCGCACTCGAGAAGTCCTGCACCAGATAAAAATCAATCGCACGGGCAAAACGTTTCGAAGCATTCTTGTCATCTTCCACAATCGCCGATGTGTGTGTATCAATCAAGGCAAAATGCACCTTCACCTGTTCTTCCGTCAATGGAGCTTCCATATTTGTGATACGAAGACGTTTCGGAAGTATACCCGTACGGTTCAAGTCTTCAATATATTTGTGGAAGTTCACCGAACGTTTCACGTCACTCATCTTCTCATAATAAGTCAAAGCGAACATCGGTTCCAGCGTTATATTTACATTCTTATCCTGCACACGACCACGATAATCACTTGTATAGCGTTGTTCGGCTTCAGAATCATCCGCAATCACTATCTTACGATAGTTATTCATATTCTTATCGGATTTCTTACGGGTCTTCTCTCCGCCTTCCTCATCATTTTCCTTATCCTTGTTCTGTGCTACATCTTTGTTCGTCACACCGTTCTGCTTGTCGATCTGCGCCTTCATGACTTTAAATTCATCCTGCTCCGCACCCTTCTTATCTCCAATCTTTCTGCGAGCTTCCGAACGCTGATAGTATCCGGCCAGGAAGTTCGGATACTGATTGATAACAGTTGTGTAATCTTGTATAGCCCCGCGATAATCACCCGTTTGCGCACGCAGCAAACCACGGTTAAAGACAGCCATCATATTATCCGGCTCCATCTTGATAACAAAGTCGAAGTCTTCGATAGCCCGGTTATCATCTCCTACCTGTGCACGTAACAAACCGCGGTTATAATGACCGATAAAGTTATTCGGATCAATATCCAATGCCAGATCATAATCGCTCATGGCACCTCTTAAATTATTCTGATGAAAACGAGCCAATGCACGGTTTATATAATTTCCAGCATTCTTAGCACTCAACGGAATAGCACGGTTGAAATCCGCTTCCGCTTCCGCATACTTAGCCTGTTGTAATTTAACAATCGCTCTTGCAGCCCAAGCATCCGGATCATATTTATCCAGTTCAAGCGCCTTATTGAAGTCATTCAAGGCAGCAATCGTATCTTTCTGTTGTAAAGACACTTCCCCCCTCATCAAATAAGCACGGGTATAGCGTGGAGACACCTTCAACAAGCTTTCCAAATCCTCTTTCGCAGCATTATAATCCTTCTTCTGGATATGAGATAATGTCAGGTTATGCCATAAAGTAATATTCTCCGGATCATAATGCAATGCTTTCTTATAATCCTCAATCGCTCCATCAAATTTACTCTGACGAATCCTTGCCAAACCACGAATCTGATAAGCACCCACCACAAATGGATTGCGTTGGATAGCTGCATCACAGTCTGCTTCAGCACCCTGAAAATCCTCCAGATTCAGTTTAGCCAATGCCCTGAAGAAATAAGGTTCATACAGATAAGGCTTAGCGTTAATAACCTGGTTAAAATACTGAATAGAAAGTACATAGTCCTCAAAATAAAGAGCGTTTCGGGCAATAGTCATCACCCGATCCGTATTTATTTGAGCACACACCAGCGTTGGGAACAGTAATAAAACTGTTAAGATTCTTTTTACCATTGATATTTTATGCTTGTAAACGAAGCAAAAATAATGCTTTTCGCTTACTTAACAGGGATATAAACGTTTTTTATCTTTATTTCACCTGTTTCATCTTATATGAACTGCGCGCTTTTCCCTTCAACATCGTATTCAGCTTTCCTTTAATCATCTGCTTACGAAGCGGTGAGATATGGTCAATGAACATCTTACCATCCAAATGATCGAACTCATGTTGCATCACCCGAGCCAGATAACCTTCCACCTCTTCTTCATGCTCCACAAAATTCTCGTCCATATATTTCACGCGAATTTTATCACCCCTTTTCACTGTTTCGTGAATACCGGGAAGGCTTAAGCATCCCTCTTCCATACTCACTTCTTCACCCCCTACTTCCAGAATGTGGGGATTGATATACGCCTTATTAAAGTCTTTAAATTCAGGATATTCCTCCGAAAGCGGATCCAATGTAATCGTAACCACGCGAATAGGCAAACCAATCTGTGGAGCAGCCAATCCTACACCGTCCGCATGTACCATTGTTTCGAACATGTTCTCAATCAACTCTTTCAGATTCGGATAATCCGGTGTTATGTCCTCTGCAACCTTTCTCAATACAGGTTGACCATATACATAAATAGGTAAAATCATACTTTTATACTCTACTAAAAAATTAAGTTATTCTTATGTCCTATACTAAAAACGTTTACTCTCCAAATATGTTTGCAAAATAATAGTAGCACTTATTTCGTCCACCAATGCCTTGTTTTGGCGGTCTTTTTTCTTCAAACCTGCCTCCAGCATGGTACGGTGTGCAAGAACAGAAGTGAAACGTTCGTCCACATATTCGACCGGAAGGTCCGGATAACGCTTTTTCAGCGAACGAACAAAAGGCTCTATATTCTTCATATTCTCCGAAACCTCATTATTCATTTGCTTGGGCAATCCAATAATAATCCGCTCCACCGGTTCTTTAGCTATATATTCACCGATAAAGTTCAGAAGTTCATGCGTGGGCACCGTCGTCAATCCGTTTGCGATCAGCTGCATTGTATCGCTCACAGCTATTCCGGTACGCTTTCTTCCATAATCTATTGCTACTATTCTGCTCATGGGGTACAAAAATACAAAAAAGACGCTTCCCGTGAAAGGAAACGTCTCTTTTATTCTATTATTTCAAATGTATATTATTCTTCAACAATAGCTACACGGCTTAACTTAGCATCATCATAGAACATGTTGCCTACACCACCCTTGTAATCAACCTTCAATTGAGAAGCAGGAACACCAAATTCATTAACCATCAGGTCACGAACAGCTTCAGCTCTCTTCTTACTCAACTTCATGTTGTATTCAGCAGAACCAGTACCCTTATCAGCATATCCTGTTATAGTAAACACTTTATCAGTTGCTTTGATACCCTTAGCCATAGCTTCAATATTCATGTATTCTCTCTTGCTGATGTTACTCTTTCCGATATTGAATACAACAACCAGACGTGGAACGAATCCAGCTTCTTTCTTAACGATCACTTCAGGTTTCTTGTTACGAGCTTCAACCAAGTCACGTTTCAAAGATTCGTTTTCACCCTTCAAAGCGTTCACTCTGTCTCTCATGTCGTTCAACTGGCTTTCCGGAACCATTGGTACAGTAGGAACAGCATCCCAACCACGTTTCTTAAACTTGTAAGTAACACCTACAGTCAGACCAGCCAATCCTTCAGGACCTGAATTGCCGAATGCGCCTTTCATCAAAAGTCCACGCAATTCAACGTTAAGATCCAAAGCAGAAGACAAACGGAAACGGTTGATCAAACCGGCATTGATACCCAGTTCGTCATAACCTGCACCTTTTCCTGAATGTACAAATCCAGCTCCTGCATAAGGAATGAATGAATACAGACGATCTTCTCTATAACCACAAATCATATTGGAAAGATTCAGCATTACATCTCCATGGAAGTTCATCACATTCCACTTTTCTTTGTAGTAGCCATTAGAATACTGTCCTCCGTCTACAAGCGGACCATTAGCATTAGGAGTAGCACCTTTAGCCTGAAGCCCGTTGTAAGCTACACGTAATCCGATACCCGGAGTAAACCACTTACCTACAGCAATGTCAAGTGCCGGAGCAAGACGTTTTCCGAAGTCAGCTTTACCATCATTGTCACCAAAATACATTTGTGCGCCAACGCCACCACTAATAAACCAGTTAGCACCAAAGCGATTTGTTTCCACTCTATAACTCTTTGCTGCATTTTCTTTTTCTTGTGCAGGCAGACATACTGAGACTGCTGCCAATAAAATAAACAATAAACCCTTTTTCATCTCAATTTATTTTAGTAAATAATATATTTCAATTGTCTTACAGGCTAGATACACAACCCAAATGTTCTACACCTGACTAAGAGACAATAAACGTCATCCTTTCTTCTAAAATTAGTGCAAATATAGATATTTAATATAACACAAACAAAAAAACACGTAAATTTTCATTCATTCATAGAATTTTATAGAGCGATAAAAGTGTAATATAACTTCAGAAGGCATCTGAAGGGGTTTGTTGTGGAAGAATTAAAACAAAAAAAAATAGTCAGTGATGAAATTAGATCACTGACTATTTCTATTCTTTGTCTATATACTTTAGTTAATATACCAGTTTTACATTGTCAATCCACAGTGTATTTCCCGGAGAACCGATATAGGCTCCTCCATGACTGGACGTGAACTGAAGACACATATGAGTCGGAACATCATTTTCATCTCCCCAGGCCACTTCATGAATAGGCACGCTTTCACCCTTACTGTTCACCGTATAACTTTCAGTCGCCTGCAAACGCATCATGTGCGACTTATATTCCGGACGATTCGTGATGTCACCGTACATAATTTCATAAGTCGCATTATTTTTCCAGTCTGTAGAATGATAGTAATAAGTCACCATAGTCCCTATCCGTTTTGCATACACATTTCCATTGGCATCTTCCCAACGTTTTTGCAGAAGCAGGATAGCTGCCGGATAATCTTTTCCGGGAACATCCGTAATCTTGCTGAAACCGGTAGCGCGAATACGGTTCTCCCGGTCGGACATCTTCACTTTATAGTCAAACTGAAGAGCCACCGGCTTTTTGGTAAACGGAATACCGGTCTGCAACATTTTCTGTGGGTTTTTAGTACCCTTAATCGGCTCATGCACCGAACCGGTAAAGACAGAGCCAGCCGCCAACACCGTAATATTAACCAGTCCCAACACTTTCACACTCTCCATGCGCGTATCCAAACGGGCGCAATATCCATCTCCCCGCTTCTCCGGGAATACCGAAGTATTAGTTTTCGTAATACCGGCAACTTTCGCCATCACATTTGAAGTAGCCCAAGGCGATCCGCCCATATTCTTATAAACCTGATCTCCCTTAATTACCGTCGTCGGCCCTATCGCATATACATTCTTTGTATTCCCACCGATAATGCTCGATTCCTTTATCTGACGGTCCACCCATTGATCCATGTCCCCAAAAGGAAGCATTTCAACTTTATGTTGCGCCATCAAAGACAAGGAAGAAATAAATGCAACGAAACCTGTCATCAACAGGCGATGAACGCTTTTCTGAATCATCAATACTTTTCCTTTCTTTTTCTTCTTATAAATTATAATCCCATTGTTTCAAAGCAAAATCCCAATTCTCTTCTACCAAACGAATCGTACGGTCGTCATATTTATATTTATTCTTCTTATATCCCTTCTTTCCGCCCACATATTTTTCTATATCACTACGTGCTTCGGCAAATCCGGGGATAGAAAGAGACTGATAAATATTCTCCGTCATTCCCATCGCATCCGCTTCAAAATCTTCAAACTTCACTTCCATCAAGTTACCTTCCGGAATAAATTTCTTATCCGATTCATACTTATGATAAAGTTTTGCATAGATAGAAAGGATATTTTCCTCTAATTGTTCATTGCTGACATCCTGCAATTTCAGCGGCTGAATCGTATTGGTAAAGAAACTGCGTGTAGATTCGAATACAGTATACGGATTACGCATCAGGTAGATAAACTTAGCATTCGGGAACATTTTCACCAGCTCCTTCACCCTGCCGGTATGCGGAGGATTCTTGCTAAGGAATTGAGTACCACGGGTATTCCACAAAGAGATCTTAATCAACTTCGTGAACACCTCTTCAAACACCTTCAACTCGGCATCCGTTATATCATCAAACAAAAGATACTTATCGGCATACTCCTGCTGATATTTCGGCAGGAACCAGAAATTATAATATGTATAAGGCATCATGTTCGACAAAGCAAACTCCTCTTCCTGGGGAAGATCCACTGCCAATTCCATATTATCCGTCGGACGTTTATCCGGCATCAGCCAACTCATATTCTTTTTGAAGAAAGGCTGTCCCCACATCATCAGATGAGGAAATACAGTCTGATAAGTAGTGTTATACCCAAAATGCTTGTCACAAGAGAACACATTATGTACAAATGTAGTTCCACTCCGCCAGTGTCCCAAAATGAACACCGGATCATGCTCCAATGGCTGATTAGCCAGCAACTTCTCGTAACGCCTGTCTTGTAATGACGCCAGTGGAGAAAGCAATCGGCACACAGCCTTCGTCAATCGGTATTTACCTTTGTAGGCTGCGTCAATTTCACGCCCGGCGGTGATAGCCTTGAATGTCTTCCAGTCGGCACCTACCAATGTATTAATCGGAAGTTTATTAAATTCGAGTAATCCCACTTTATTAATTAGAAATTAAGAATTAAAAATTAAAGACGACAGAATGCTGTCATTTTCAGTTTTCAATTTATTGTTGAACAATCTATTTTATTAGTCGCACTGCAAGGCCCTGACGTTCCAGTTCCTTCACAGCTTTCTCTACCGCTTCATAATGTTCCGGAGCAATTCCCAGTTTTGCCATATCCAATACCGGAATATCCTCCGTGTCACTCATATCTTTCATTTCCACGCGGTCGATAATCATACCTACTGCCGAAGTATTATTAGTGATCGGGTCAATCAGGATAAATGAGCCACAAGATTTATTCTTCTTATAAGGATCAAAGAACAATTCCTTAGCCGTAGTCAGCACCACACGGGCAATCTGATTCAACTGCAAAGGCAACGTCTCTTTAGTCAGCTGACCATTCTCCAGAGACAGATGCTCCATCGTATTCACGTCCACCTTATACTTTATCGTATCAATACGCGTACGACTCAAATTGGTAGTCTGCTTAATAAAGAACGACTTATTTACATCCATCGGTTCTTCATCCATCCAGACCATCATAGCATCAAAGTTACGATCCACCGTTGGCAGATTGTCAGGATGCACCAACATTTCGCCGCGCGACACATCGATCTCATCCTCCAATGTCAAGGTCACAGACTGCGGTGGGAAAGCATAATCCAATTCCCCGTCATAAGTCACGATACTCTTCACCTTAGATGTTTTTCCGGAAGGAAGCGCCATCACCGTATCCCCTTTGCGAACGATACCGGATGCAACTTTACCACAGAATCCTCTGAAATCCAGATTCGGACGAAGCACATACTGAACCGGGAAACGGAAATCCGTAAAATTATGGTCATTATCAATATGAACCGTTTCAAGGAAATCGAGCAAAGAAATCCCCTTGTACCACGGAGTACGTTCAGACTTATCCACCACATTATCCCCATCCAATGCAGAAAGTGGAATACAGTTGACGTCAGGAATACCTAATGGAGCAACAAACTTCTTATAGTCAGCCACAATCTCGTTAAAACGCTCTTCCGAGAAACCCACCAGGTCCATCTTGTTGACAGCCAACACCACATGCTTGATTCCTAGCAAAGACACCAGGAAAGTATGGCGACGAGTCTGGGTAATCACTCCGGTACGAGCATCCACCAAGATAATAGCCAAGTTAGCCGTAGATCCCCCGGTAATCATATTACGGGTATACTGTTCGTGTCCCGGAGTATCCGCGATGATAAACTTACGACCATTCGTTGAGAAATAGCGATAAGCCACGTCAATCGTAATACCCTGTTCACGTTCAGCCTTCAATCCATCGAGCAATAACGCATAGTCAATATGCTCGCCCGCATTCCCCACACGTTTACTATCACGCTCCAGTGCATCCAACTGATCCTCATACAGTTTCTTACTGTCAAACAACAAGCGTCCGATCAACGTTGATTTTCCATCATCTACCGAACCCGCAGTCAACAGTCTCAACAAGTCTTTCTGTTCATCCTTGTCCAGAAAAGCTTTTATATCTAATTTATTATCTGCCATAACTAGTTACAATTAAAAGTATCCCTCACGCTTCTTTTGTTCCATACTACCCTCCTGGTCAAAGTCAATCACACGGGTAGTACGTTCACTCTTCGTCGTAGTCATCATTTCCTCCACAATCTCTTCAATCGTAGCAGCTCCACTTTCCACTGCCCCTGTCAGAGGCCAGCAGCCCAACGTACGAAAACGAACCATCTTCATTTCAATCTGGTCACGGTACTTTTCAGGCAAACGGTCATCATCCGCCATAATAATATTGCCATCCAAATTAATTACCGGACGCTCCTTAGCATAATATAACGGAACGATCGGAATATTCTCCAAGCGAATATACTGCCAAATATCCAATTCAGTCCAGTTGCTAATCGGGAATACACGAATACTTTCCCCCTTATGCACGCGGGCATTATAAATATCCCACAATTCAGGACGCTGATTCTTCGGGTCCCATTGGTGAAACTTATCCCGGAAAGAGAAAATACGTTCCTTCGCACGTGACTTCTCCTCGTCACGACGGGCACCACCAAATGCAGCATCAAACTTATACTTATCCAACGCATGAAGCAAAGCCTGCGTCTTCATCAAGTCCGTATGCACCTTGCTTCCATGCGTAAAAGGTCCTACCCCTGCATGAAAAGCCTCCATATTACTTTCAACAATCAGATTCCATCCGTACTTCTTCGCATATTCATCACGAAACTGAATCATCTCCTTGAACTTCCATTTCGAATCGATATGCATCAACGGGAATGGCACTTTACCCGGATAAAACGCTTTTTCAGCCAAGCGTACCATCACCGAGGAATCCTTTCCGATACTGTAAAGCATCACCGGATTCTCAAATTCCGCCGCCACCTCGCGGATGATATGAATAGACTCGGCTTCGAGCTCCTTCAAGTGGCTTAATTTATATTCTTCCATATTTATTTCATTTTATACACTTCACTTTTGGCAAAACAAGCTCCAACAAACGGTTCACCGACTCCTCCAAAGTCAATTTGGAAGTATCCAGTGACAAAGCCGGATGTTCGGGAACCTCGAAAGGTGCGGAAATTCCTGTAAAATTCTGAATTTCCCCTTTCCGTGCCTTCGCATACAATCCTTTCACATCACGTTTCTCACATTCCTCCAGCGGAGTACTAACGAAAACCTCCAGAAAATCATCCTTACCAATAATGTTTGCAGCCATTTCGCGAATATCATTATTAGGGCTGATAAATGCAGCAATCGTAATGATACCACTATCCAGAAACAACTTCGACACTTCCGCTATGCGACGGATATTTTCCACCCGGTCCGTTTCGGAGAATCCCAGGTTATTATTAATTCCACTACGGATATTATCCCCATCCAGGATACGGCAAAGCAATCCACGCTTATGAAGTTCACGTTCCAATGCGATGGCAATCGTGCTCTTTCCGGAACCACTCAATCCGGTAAACCAGATCATCACACTGTGTTGCCCCAAAAGCTCTTCTTTGTCCTGCCGCGTCATCATGCGGTCAAATATCGGATATATATGGTTCTTTTCTTCCATTTACAATTTTATTTAAAAGTTCCAGATCAACGGGATCAGAATAATAGAGATTAAGAAAGTGATAATATTAAGCGGCAACCCGATACGTACAAAATCCGTAAACTTATAGTTACCGATACCTTGCACAATCAAATTTGTCTGATAACCGATCGGTGTCGAGAAGCTGGCAGATGCAGCCATACAGATCACCACAAAGAAAGGCGTAGGGCTCACTCCTAATTGGGCAGAGATTGACAGTGCCAAAGGAAACGCCAAAGCCGCTGCTGCATTATTAGTTATCAATTCCGTAAACAAGTTCGTGATAATAAATACCATTGCAAGCAACACATGCGGGCCGTAATCATCACTCAACCCGATAATAAACTTCGCAACACTATCCGCCACACCAGAGTTCACCATTGCCTTACTGATAGCAAAAGCACAGGCAATCGTAATCAGAATATCCCACGAAATATATTTAGTATATTTACGGGCAGGGAACAGATTCGTCCATGCCATAATAATAGTAGTAATAGACACAAAGAAAAACATATCCAGTTTGATATCCGGAAACATCTCCTTCGTTATCGGAAGCTCACCCACCGTTGCGCCGACAATCATCAGAACCAGCAACAGCAAAGCAAACCAACGCTTCTTCTTCCCGGTAGTATCCGGCTCATTCCCATTCGTCAACAAGACAAACACAGAAGATTCCCCCCATGTCGGAATAAACGTATCATCCGCCATCACCACCAATGTATCCCCTTCGTGAAGTACCACTTCCTCCAGATTCGACACAAAACGTTGTCCGTTACGTGTTTTAATCTCTTTTACCTCCGCACCGTAATGACGCTGGAAATTAAAATCCTTCAGTTTTTTATTGATACCGGGAAAACGGGCACCCAAAACAGCCTCTACCCGATGCAACTTCTCCCCTTCTTCTACTTCTTCATCCGGCACAGCCGTATCCGGACGTGCATCCGGCAAAAGACGTTTGGAGAAAAGAAATATATAAATGATTCCGGCAATAGCTATAAAAATACCCACCTTTCCGAGCTCGAACATAGAAAAGCCTTCAAATCCGGCCTCCAATATCATACCGTGCACCACCAGATTGGTAGAAGTACCGATCAAGGTACAGATACCTCCTAAAATAGTCACATAAGAAAGAGGAATCAGAAACTTCGTAGCCGGGAGATTCACCGACTTAGCCCAATGCTTGATAATCGGGGCAAAAATAACCACAACAGGCGTATTATTCAGAAAGGCAGAAATAAATGCCACCGAAGGTAAGATACGCAACTGTGCCTTAAATACTGTCGTCTTTCCTTGCGGAAGCAACTTCTTAATCACTTGTCCCAATGTGCCCGACTGACGAATACCCTCACTCACCAGAAACAGCAGAGCAACGGTAATCATCCCTTTATTACTAAACCCTTCCAGCATCTCCTTAGGAGTCAGAATGCCGGCACACAGAAACAAAACCACTACCGAAAAAAGTATCATGCCCGGACGCATCTTATCTGCTATCAAAGCCGCTACCATTCCTAATAGGGATAATAGTACAAATACAATTTCAAATGTCATATAAACATTATTTAGTGTTCTCTTTTTGGCTCAACGATAAACCACGGATTCAATAAATCCTCCTTATTATATCGTAGAGGTTCTTCCTTTCCAGCCTGATATACTTCCATCCCTGCAGCACGGGCTATCGCATGCCCGGCAGCCGTATCCCACTCCATCGTCGGAGCGAAACGCGGATATACATCAGCCTTACCTTCAGCAACCAGACAGATTTTAATTGAACTTCCGCTCGAAATCAACTCCACACTGCCGTGTTTCTTCTTCAAATCTGCAATATATGATTCCGTTTCAGGCGACAGGTGCGAACGGGAAGCAACCACGATCAGATGATCGTGCACCTCCTTCAAAGGTATCTGTTCCGACTTCCCAATCAGTTGTTCCAATGCCACGCCGTCATCTTCCAAACTGACAATACCGGAACATTTATAAGCCCCTACACCTTCGATCCCGAAATAAAGTTCTTTTTTAACAGGCACATAAATAATACCGAATACAGGTACAGAGTTCTGCACCAAAGCGATATTTACCGTAAATTCTCCATTGCGCTTAATAAACTCCTTCGTTCCATCCAGCGGATCTACAATCCATAAAGTATCCCATCCTCGACGGATCTCATACCCTAAATGCTTCCCTTCTTCACTAAGAACAGGAAAAGGAGTATCGTTCAGAATAGCCACAATCGCTTCATGCGCTTTTCTGTCTGCTATAGTTAGCGGAGAGTTGTCAGCTTTCCTCTCTATTTCAAAGTCCGATGCCGGATCATTATAAATAGAAAGAATCTTTTCACCTGCTTTTAGAGCCGCGTCGATAGCAGCCATTACATATTTTTGTTCCATTCAATCTCTAAATTAATGCCCTATTCACATTCAGGCAAAACATCCTCCAAATTAAGAGTTGACAAAAGTAAAAACTTTCTTTGCTATAAAAGTTTCCCCACTATCATTTATAACTTCTTTTAGTAGAAAGATAAAAATATCTAAACGAAAAAGCCACTCATTTTCAATAAAAAAGCAGTAACTTCCCAGTTACCGCCTTCTTATTCGGAAAAAAACGTTCGTTCTTTCCAATATATATTACCAAAAAGAAATCAATATACACGATACAGCAACCAAGCACCCTGGAAATCCGAACGGTTCGGGTATTTAGCCTTGAATGCATCGCGAGCTTCAGCAGCAGCAGTCTTGTCAGCAAAAGAGTTCACAATCACACGATACATTGCCTTATCAGCATTAAATGCAATCGTAGAGTGATATCCCTGTCCGTCCAACCAATCTTTCAGGCCTTCAGCATTCGCTTTCACACCAAAGCTACCTGCTACAACGCTATAATCTTTCAATCCTTCGTTACCGGAAACCACTGTAACCTTTTCCTGACGAACGCCGGATGTATCTGCCACTTTAGTAGTTGTCACAGGAGCTGCAACCACCGGAGTAACCTCTACCGGAGCTTCCACCTGCGGTTCTGCCAATTCTTGCTGTTTTGCTTTTTCGTAAGCTTTCTTATAGGCACTTTCGCTGGATTTACAAGATGCAAATGCTAGCACCAAGCATACTCCCATTCCTAATACGACTAATTTTTTCATAATCCTATACTCTGTTTTAATTAATAATTCAATATTCTCGTCTATTATATTTAGTTTCGGGCAACAAAATAATAGAAATTTTATCATCCGGCAAAGAAATCCGTCAAAAAAACGTCTATTCCGGCTTCTTCTTATACGAAATAGTGCCTGTTGCCTGATAAGTAGGCATCAAAAGTACCTCCGCAATCTGAATATGTGCAGGAGCCGACGCGGCAAAATAAACCGTTTCTGCAATGTCATCTCCCGTCAACGGACGAATCCCTTTATAAAAATTATCGGCAGCTTCCTTATCTCCCCGATAACGCACCACTGTAAAGTTTGTCTCCACCATTCCCGGTTTGACATTCGTCACTCTCAATGGAGTATCCACCAGATCAATCCGGAGTCCGTCCGAAAGAGCCTTCACGGCAGCTTTCGTTGCGCAATACACACTTCCGCCCGGATAAGCGGCATCCCCCGCAATAGATCCTATATTAATAATATGTCCGCGTCCGCGTTCCACCATACCGGGCACCACCAAACGCGTCATAGCCAACAGTCCCCTTATATTCGTATCGATCATGATATCCCATTCATCCAGGCTACCCTCGAATTCCTTATCCACACCGATCACCAGTCCGGCGTTGTTCACCAACACATCAATCGCCTTCCATTCTTCGGGTAATGATTCCAAAGAGGCGGCAGCCAATTTCCGGTCGCGCACATCAAAAGGCAATATATAAACCCGGACACCATACGCCCCTTCCAGTTCAGCTTTCAGTTCTTCCAGTTTCGATACGGTACGGGCATTCAGAATCAGATTCCATCCCTCCCTCGCAAATTTACGGGCACAACCCTCACCAATTCCGCTACTGGCGCCAGTTATAAAAACAATCTTAGCTTCCATTATGTTTTGATTTACAATATTCGAAAACAAAAGTACGCCTTAACCTTCAAAGGTTAGCTACGAAAGTCAGTTAAATAAGATTAAACCATAAAAGAAAAAAAGAATTATAAAACGTAGCAAAAAATTTCAGTTTTCACGAACAACCTTTCCATAAAAATGTTATATTTGTTGTATCATAATCATTTTAAACATTATACATTATGAAAGGATTGAATGTTTTAGCAGCTTTTCTGGGTGGTGCAGCCGTAGGTGCAGCCCTTGGTATTTTATTTGCTCCTGAAAAGGGAGAAGATACCCGTCATAAAATCGCAGAGATTCTTCGTAAAAAAGGAATCAAGCTTAATCGCAGTGAAATGGAAACTCTCGTTGACGAGATCGCTGCCGAGATGAAGGGAGAAATAGCAGAATAAGTGAGTAACCAAAGACTAAAAACAGAGCGACCATGTTTGCAGACGATAAAAGTATTGAGAATTTTCAGCAGTTGTTTTTCGAGTTCAAGAAATATCTGGAGCTTCAAAAAGAATATACCAAATTAGAATTGACGGAGAAGTTAACCATACTTTTTTCCACGTTAATTATGATATTAGTACTTATTATCCTTGGCATGGTTGCCCTGTTTTATCTGCTTTTTGCTCTTGCTTATATATTGGAGCCTTTAGTGGGCGGTCTGATGTCGAGTTTCGCCATCATAGCAGGCATCAATGTTGTTCTCATCGCCCTGGTTATTATTTTCCGCAAGCAGCTCATCATTTCTCCGATGGTGAACTTCCTCGCTAATTTATTTTTAACTGATTCAAATAAATAAATTATGAATGCGCAGACCCCGCAGAAATTTACATTAGAAGAGATTGCCGAACGTAAAAAGAAGCTTTTAAATGAGATCCATGCCCAAAAAAAAGCCATGACAGCTACTACACGCGAAATATTTGCCCCACTTGCTCCGGCAACCAACAAGGCGGATGCACTCATGCGTTCGTTCAATACCGGTATGGCTGTATTTGATGGCGTAGTGATGGGAATCAAGATTATGCGGAAGATACGGGCGTATTTTAGAAATTTGAGATAAAAACCATTTAGTCAATCGCTTGATTGGATATTTTCAAATCGTCTATGATTTGTTGCAACACATCTTTTAACTTCGGCAAATCATGTTTTATCACGTCATAAACAATTTCAGCATCTAAATCAAAATAATGATGTGCGATTATATCCCTCATTCCCATTACACCTTTCCAATCCATCTCTGGATAGAAAGATAATAACTTTTTATCTGTTAATTTATCAACACCTTTCACTCCTTCACCGATGGCTATTAATAACATACAAGTACTCTCTAGTCTTTCCATTCCGGATGGAGTCAATAAATAAAAAGAAGGGGAAGTAATAGTTTCCGAGTTCGCTAATATCCTTTCCACCGTTTGGAAAATTTTCTTTAGCAATGATTCTATTATCTGACTTTTACACATAAATTCCATCTTTATTGATACACCCTCTCAATAATTCATCCATATTATTTCGCAACCGAACCAGATCAACAGGGCATTTCAATAGTTTTTCCAATTCTTCTTTAATATGAACTAAAGTAAAGATAGAAGGTCTATCAATTTCAACACAAATATCGACATCACTACCCTCATGTTGTTCACCACGAGCAACGGAGCCAAATATCCCCATGCGAGAAATACCATATTTAGCAGCATTCTTGCGCATATACTCACGAAGCAAAGATAAGTATTCTACAGTAGTCAACATAATAAATTGCTTTTATCTATATTACAAAGAAATGCATTTTCTTTCAAAAACACAATAGATAATCAATAAAAAATATTCTAATTCTTTCTATTATACAAAACTAGAAATCTGAATATTATCTTTAATCAATAAGCATGGTATTAAAAAAACAATATATCAACGATCTTCACAGACAGTTGATATATTTAGAATACATATCAGCATTTTGCCAATATGAGGGGACAGATCAGGAATATACCGCTGTATTTTTCCCAACCTGCAGAATGTAGGGGATTCATGTGTGTAGCATGAAGTTAGGGACCTACATATTTCGTTATATTATAGGCTAATAATCTTCAGAAGTTTATTTTTAGAAAGTGGCTAGTTGATCAACACAAATCAACGATCAATTTCATTTAATTGCCATTATCCTTTCAATAATGCCAATACAAACTGTGGTACTTTCCATGCCATCTTCTCTAATTTAGTCAGAGTAGGCCATAGACCGTGAGAGGAATACACTCTAATGTCCTCTCCCCACATTTTCTTACGCTTAGCACTATCAGTAGAAAGCCCTCCCATACGCATACGTACAACATACTCTTTCAAATAAGTAACAGAAAGTCCGCCCGTCATCAGATAACGCACCAGCAGTTCACTATCCGCAGCAATCTTATAACTTTCGTTATAAAGACCTAGTCTCATCATTACCTCGCGGCGAATATAACAAGTAGGATGTAATGGAAGCCAGCCATGACGTACCTTCCACAAACGATAATCACCGCCAATCCAGTTACGTACTACCTTGTCAGTATTATCGGGATTCACAAAAAGTCCGTCACCATACAGAAAATCCGCTCGAGTAGTCTTCATGTGTTCCACAATGCGGCTTATGACCCCATTATCATAAAAGAAATCATCCGAATGTAGCAATCCGATTACATCACCTGTAGCCACACGAATTCCCTTATTGATGGCTTCATACATACCATGATCAGGCTCACTGATAATAGTTGATATACGATCTTCATATTCTCTAATAATCTCTAACGAACCATCTGTACTCGCCCCATCTACAACAATAAACTCTATGTTATTATAGTCCTGCGCCAAGACACTCTCTATAGCACCACGAATCGTCGCCACACGATTAAAGCATGACGTTATTATAGATACTTTCATAAGATTCTATTTTGAACTCGCTAATTATTGTCATCTCGGAAACCACTCCTGCAGTTTCTTCTCAATCAGTTTCTGTGCGTTTCCTTTCTCTATTTGCTTAAACTCAAAAGTTTTTGCCTGTTCCATTTTTGCAGCAAGCTCCCTTTCGTCAAATACCCCTAGCACACATCCCAAAGTATCCAATTTCCTAATTAATTGAAATTGGTCATGGATATGCTCTACCTTGTCATATCTTGGTATCACAACTATTCTTTTCCTCAATTCCATCGCTTCCGATATTGCTCCCCAGCCACCTTGAAGTATTAATATATCAGCTCTAGAAATATAACCCTTCATCTGCTCCTTTGTACAAAATTTAAAAGCTTTCGCATGTTTGTAGGGATAATCTGTATACCCAGTTTGTACTATCACCTCTTCCTTAGTTATAGCTGCCCATTCATCCACGGCTTTTGCCATACGATTGAAGGCTATGTTCATTGTACCTAAACTAGCAAAAATCATAAAACACCACAACAAATTGAATTAGGAAATAATTGCCGCATCTCTTCCCATTGGACCAAAAATAGATCACTATACCGTTCTATCCATACGGGAGTTTTAGAAGCATGTGTCACATCAGCAGCCGAATTAACAAATATTACTTTTGTCCCCAATAGTTTTTTTGCGAAAAAAACCGTAGGTACAGTCACACCAGCTCCTGTAGTAATGATTACATCTGGGCGTTTCACCAGCACCCAGAATATTGCTTGCAAACAGTTCACTATCAGTGTCCATTTCTTTGCTGGTTGAAAATTCACTAAAAATACATGTTCCTTGTCTGCCATAAAAGCTTTAGTTGATGTCGTTTTTAAGGTAAGCCAATAGCAATCCCATTGCTCGGGAATAGCACCGATAGCCAATTGTAGCTCACGTAAATGCCCGCCTGCCGAACAAGCTAAACAGATTTTAGGAGATTTATGCAACATAAGAGCCACCATAATAATGATTATTCACCATAAATATTTCTTTCTTTTATAAATCTTGCAGGATTACCTGCATAAATGCCAAAATCAGTAGTATTTTTGGTAAGTACTGCGCCAGCACCAACAACCGAATATCGACAAAGATGTAATCCTGGCAGAATTATGGCTCTTGCTCCAATAAACACATCATTGTCAATAACCACATCACCTACAACCAGAGGTAATTTATTATCAGATAAATCATGGGATCCATTACATATATAAGCATACTGCGCTATGGTTACTCTCTCTTTTATAATAACAGGTCCCAAATTATATATTTCGCTTCGAGTCGCTATACAAGACCTATCTCCTACGGTTAAAAGCCATGGGGCATATATACGGGCAGTAGGCGCAATAAAAGGATGACCACTAATATGTGCCCCAAACAACTTCAATAGAAATATATGCCACCGATAAAAAGGCTTTGGCAGCCACCTTACAAAAAGCGTCCAAACCACTTCCCATATACGAATCATGATTGCTTCTTTCTTTGGCCATGGGCTAGAATACGCATCACGTTGGTTTTTATTTTTATGATAAAGCTTACTCACCACCTAATACTTTTTTAAAAATACTCATATACATATCAGACACTCTACTCACACTAAAACCTGCAGACTTTTTAATTGCTTTCGCTGACATTTCTGAATACATTTTTTCATCTGATAATAAGCGCATTAAACAATTAGCTAACAATTCATCACATCGTACATCAGTATGATCAAAGACCAATCCGTTCTCATTATCCACTATAAAGTCCTTAAAACAATCTAAATTCGAAACAATAGGAACCAATCCTAAGCCCATTGCCTCAAGAGGGGCTACACCGAATGTCTCACCTAATCCAGCTATAGAAGGATAGCAAAAAATATCACCTTTACGTATTTCTTTTGCCAACAAACTAGGTGAGAAAATAGGTTCCACCCATGTTATCCTGTATCCTCTTACCAAAGATTCTAAATAATCTACATAGTCTTCACCGCTACCTCCGTCTTCTATTTTCGTTGCACCAATTATCCGTAATCCAACAGATACCCCCACCTCATGGAGTCTTGTCACTGCTTTTACTAATATATCCAGTCCCTTTTCTTTATGTACTCTGCCAGAATAAACCACTTCCGGACTATCTGAAAGAGTTTTTACCATGTGTTCATTACAGAATATATGAGTATCAATCGGATTGGGTATGACACAAGCCCTAGATTTCATACTCGGACTCTGTTCTATTAATGCATTGTAAACTGCAGTTGACACACATGCCAAACTACTCATAGCAAAATACGCCCCCATCTGTTTCTTCGGAAATCGTGCCACATTATATAAAGCCCTACGATACTTCCATTTAAATAATAGACAAAGAATAGGGCTCCATATTGAATTAAGCACAAGCATATCACATTTAGGCATTTTACTTAATGCCTTTATTGAAAAAACAAAATCCAGAACAAAGTCTTTTACCCAAGATCCAGTTCTTTCATAGCCATGCAGAAGAAGATTATCATCCATAGAACTCTCTTTTAGTGGCTTCTTAGATATAAAGATGACTTGATGTCCCTTATTTCTCATATCTGTACCGATAGAGTACCATAATTTTTCCACTGCTCCAATAGCATATGGGGGTAGACAGCCAAAAGGCCCTGTTATTATATTTACTTTCATGTCAGCTCAATTATATTATGCAGCATCAAGCTAACTGATTATATAAAATAAGAGACAAGGGTGTCCTGTTGATATTTATTAACATCCTTTTCTTTATAAACTTTGCCGGATTCCCCCCAACCACAGTCCATGATTCAACATCTTTAATCACTACTGCACGTGCTGCACATACAGCACCTTCTCCTACAGTCACTCCTTGTCCCACAAAAGCTTCGGCACACACCCAAGCCCTATCTTCAATCACTATCGAAGCATTGGTCTGATGATAACGTGAGTCGGTAATGTCATGTCCTGAAGTGCAAAGGAAAGCCCGCTGACTGACCGTAGCATTACGCCCAATCCGAATGGGTACTGTATTGTAGCAATCTACTCCCTCGGCCAAACAGGGGTAATCATCCATTGCCAGCAACCAAGATTGGAACACTTTAGCAATAGCATACACTGCAGCCGTAGATGCAATCTTTGCCCAAAAAGCACGAAGCAGCATACGTTTCCATCCCATTGCCATAGAGCGGGGAAACGGACGGGCAAGACAAGTCCAAACCATACTCCATATCAATCTGCGAAACTTATTCCTCTTCGAATATAGAGTTTTAAATCCCATCAAATCCTTTTTCATAAAATTGATTTATACATTTCCACAAACTCCTCTGCCACCTTACGTGCCGAATACTTCTCCTCTACCAGTTTACGACCATTACGTCCCATCTTCTCCAACTCATTTTCAGTAAGCGATAAAAAGTTACGAAGTGCTTGTACGGTTGCCTCTGTACCAACTTTCGTCCACCAGCCACACCGTCGACTCTCTAACTCACTCCATGGTGTACCCATTGTTGTTACCGCAGGTGTACCACTAGCTAATGCCTCTGCCACCACAATACCAAAATTCTCGCTATGTGTAGGTAATATAAAAAGATCCGCTTGACGGAATAATTCCCATTTACGATTACCATATACACCACCTTCAAAGAAGACTAGTTTTGATATACCAAGACGTTCTGTTAATTGCTTTAACTCATCAATGTAGATAGCATCTCCTTCACCAGCAATACGTATCACATACCCCTCTACCTGTTCCCTCAATTGAGCAACTGCCTCAAGAAGAAAATTAATTCCCTTCTTCACATGTACACGACTCAAGAAAAGAATCTCCTTATTCCGCTTCCATGATGACTTCATCTCTATATTCTCTACATCAATACCGTTAGCAATGATCTTAATCCTATTGTTATAGCCCAACTTCAGTAAATTCTCCTTCTCGCTTTCTGCAGTAGCGTGCAATACATCCGCCTTCATCACTGCCGCCTTTTGATAAAACCACAGTGCCGGTAATTTACGAGTCCAATAATGACGCGCCATAATCCACGGCTCTAACATACCATGAGGTGTTAGCACCACTTTATACCCCAATGCCTGTGCCCACTTTTGTATAAAGGCACAAGCAGGCATCCAACAACAGTTTACATGCACCACGTCAGGCTGTAATTGAGTTAACAATATTCTCCACTGTCGTTTCATCCCCATGAAGTTTCTAAATTCAGGAATGAAATACACCGTACAATTATCTATTACTACAGGATTCTCACTAGCATGGCTCACTACATAGAGTTCTACCAACCGTGTCAATTCTTTAGTCAATAACTGCATATAGGCAGTTGTACCACCTGAAGAACGGTCTAGACCAGGAATATAATGTATTACTTTCATAAGCGTTTATTTATAAATTTTGGACTATATAGTTCGCCACTGCTTTACCCGAGATGTAGTTTTTGCTCCATGTAATACGCTCATTTACCGTCTCCCTTATCCAATCTTTTTTTGCAATACAAACATCAGCCACGTTGCTTAAACTCTGTGCCTCTTCTAAAGTAAATATCATACCCTGTTGCTTATCTTTTAATAGATACGAAGCTCCACAATGATTACTTGTTATCACATATAGTCCAAGTATCAACGCCTCATTCACAACAGCTCCCCACCCATCATGCTTCGAAGGCAAAATCAGTACGTCATATTGTTGCATAATATCCGAGATCCTCTCCATCGGTTGCATACCATAAAGCACTACTTCTGTATTAGCCTGCATACTCATCTCCTCAATTTGTGCTCGCTTCTCACCGTCACCTACAATACCAAGCTCTAAATCAGTCTTTTGACACAACACTTGAAACATCTCCACCACATTCTTTCTATCTGACAAACTACCCACATAGAGTACCTTAAGCTTCTCTGAAGTCGGTATAGGATATATACGTTCTCTCCACTCTGTACAATATACAAAAGGTAATACTTTCCATTTTTTACTCCAAAAGCGATAATAAGGCACAAATTCATCGCCCATCACCAATAAATAGTCAAAATACTTTACGTATCGCCAATCTTTCAATGCAAATCTTAGTTTATGCAACCATAGTGGATGATTATAGAGTAATGGTGGCTCGGTTATTACTCCTCGCTTAAAAGAATAATTGAATGAGAGTTTCATCCATGGCACAATTTCAGGAAAAGCATTGATACCAGAAAAAAAACAAAACGTTTCAATACCTTTGCATTCCTCATATAGTCTTTGCACTACTTTCATAGTAGGAGTAATCAAAAACTCTATACCTTTTGTCTCAAGCAATTTTGATGTCTTCCATCCCATCAGCTTTCGATCATCGTAATCCACACGAGGAGCTATCACCACTACCCTATCAACATCTGTAAAAACTGACAGTTCTTCGATAAAAGGTATCTGATGCGGACTAATACAATTTTGGAAAAAAAATAAGTTCATTTCAAAACAAGATTTTGCAAATAAAAAAGATCATAACAAATAAGCTATTAACACATGAACATCAACTGAATGAAGACAGAATGACATCAAATATTATAAACAGATTCAAGCCCGTCACAATCAATACAAAAGAACAATACACTATAAACAAAAGTATCCAAAGAAAACATTTTCATGATTCAAAATTTAATTTGTACTTCTTCACCATATCCGGATAACATATTATATGAGAAATTAGAAGCCAAAATACAAAACCTATATAATAACCGACAGTTAATAAATACCCCTCAAAACAAGAATGCAAACACAGAAAAAGTAAAGAAATAACAAACAATTGTAACCTTCGATCATGTCTAATATATTTAAAAACTCGAGTTACTTTCTTTAGAATGAATAACATTATTATTGCACCTAAGGCACCTAATTGAAATAATATAGACAACCATCCGCTACCACTCTCCAATCGACCTTTATGAAGTACGCCTCTATACCAAGCCGTTGCAAATCCACTTCCAATAAGAGGAGATTCATTTAATTTATCAAACCCCTCTCCAAAATGGGCAGAGCGAGAACCATATTTTTCACCTTTTCCCCCTTCAAACTTATTTTGTATTTGAGTTGAATGCTCAAGATATACAGGAATCGATATTGTTGCAAGAAATCCTATAACTAACAAATACAATATTATTTTTTTTACATTTCTTGCATTGTATACAATGTATAACACCATGGTTATCACGGATGCAAAAAGAGCAGTACGAGAGGCAGCAACAACAGTGACATAAATAGACAGTAACAAAATAGACAACACAATACATCTGAAACATTTATTTTGTAACTGAAATAGACACCACAACAAAATAACATTAGCTAATCCTGCAATAGGAGCTAACCACATAGGATGATAATAAATAGCCGAAAAAGAGAGGTCAATATGTACCCCCTCCTGTGCAAAGGCATTTATGCCTTTTAGATAGCAATACATAGCTATCATTGATACAACAGGAAAAAATAATAAAATTACAGATAAAATTTTGCGTTCAAATAAGAAGACTTTTTTAGATACATAAAATGGTGCACAAATAAGCATCATCCCAGTAAACATAAGAATGCGATAATCGATATATAAATTTGAAAATACAGAAATATAGCAGGCTAAAAGAAGTAAGATATTTAGTTTTGAATATTTAATGGTAAAGGTTCCATATCTAATTTTGTAAAATGCCACATACCCAAATGCAATGAGTAATGTATATATACCAGGAAAAATAATTGAATTTGAACAAATAAGAAAAAAAGCCATTAAGGAAGGAAAACAATATTCCTTAATATCACGATTAATTATTACCAAGCTAAGACCCAACATATAATAATAAAATTTACTAGAAATTATGCACTCCTATATGGCTATAATACCCAATGTTCTACAAACACACATTTTCACCCTTCAATAGAACTGGCTGGAATTTTAGAATATTAGCACAATATTCTTTATAATCATTATCTGAAACAGCAGAAATTCTAGCAGAAATCTCTGAAAGCGATGTCACGGTAATACCAAGATTCTTCATCTCTACCAATTTCGCCATCGCCGAATCCTTCCATACTATTAATGGTAATCCAGCTAACACATATAACGAAAATTTATGAGGTGCAATAATTTTAAGATAACTCCCCCATGTACCAGAGCAGGTTTCTGTGGAATCTCCGTCCCAAACAAGTCCCCAACTCCCTTCTAAGTGACCAATCATATCAGGCTTAAAAACTCCTTTATACTCATATTTATTCTTCATAGCATTATTTGAGGAACAAGAACCATATACTATAAGATCTAAATCTTTATTCTCAAAAACAAAATCACTAAAAAACACGCTCTTATCTATATTACCTGCGAAACAAACCTGCTTACTTAACTGACGTGCTTCTTTATCTGGGACTGCAATATAAGGGAAACAACCTAAATAATGATATTTAATGCCCGGTCTCAATCGCTGCTCAAAATAAGTTTGCATTTCAGGTGTATGCACAATTATTTCATCAAAATTTGACAAAACCTTATTCTCAAAGCCCGATAGCTCCCCTTTTTCTCTTACAGAATTAATATCATGCAACAATGTTATCAGATATTTTTTTTTCAAGAAAGGAAAAATAAAATAAAGCATTTTAGGATTTAAGCTTGGATACTGAATCAACAATGTTGCACCATTAGGTAAATTGATAGCAAGACGAATCATTTTTAGGAATAAAACAACAATAAAAAGTAGCTTATTCTTATACCCTCTCAAAATGATAGGATATTCTTCATAACCATTTTGTAAAGCAATTTTATGTATATCTTGAGGAGCCTTAACACTTGCTCCACCACCTATTAAAGATTTACTAAGTTTATCATTTGCTATAGTTTTAATAATAAGTATGTATTTCTTCATTTTTATAAACCTTGTGATCTAACTACTTCAAAAGCCCTTTTCACAATAGGAGCCATATCATAATATTTATATTCAGCCAATCGACCTCCAAAGATGATATCTTTTTCATGAGCTGCCAACGCACGATATTTATCGGCTAAATCATTATTCAGAGTATCATTTACCGGATAATAGGGCTCCATACCGGGTTTCCATTCTGCAGAATACTCTTTGCTAACTACAGTTTTCGGACAATCAAAAAGTTGCTGACCGAACATCTCAAAATGTTTATGCTCAATGATACGAGTATAGGGTACTCCTCGGTCAGTATAATTCACTACAGCATTACCTTGATAGTTAGCAGTATCATAGATCTCTGTTTCAAAAGATACGGTGCGATATTGCAAACGCCCCAAACGATAACCATAGAACTCATCTATTGCACCTGTATAAACAATCTTATCGGCAAGAGCTGTCAGTTCTTCACGGTTCTCCCCAAAATCACAATTTAGACGACACTCCACACCATCCAATAGGCCTTCAATCAGCTTATTATACCCACCAATTGGAATTCCTTGATATTTGTCATTAAAATAGTTATTATCGAATACCATACGTACCGGCAATCTACGAATGATAAAAGCAGGCAATTCTGTACAAGGTCGTCCCCATTGTTTTTCAGTATATCCCTTGATGAGTGTTTCATAAATATCTTTTCCAATAAGAAGCTGCGCCTGTTCTTCCAAATTTTCAGGTTCACGACCATTAAGAGCAACTTTTGCTTCCGTCCGCTGTTCTTCCAATTTAGCTTCAGCTTCGAGAGGGGTTGTCACGCCCCACATCTGGTAGAAGGTATTCATATTAAAGGGGAGATTATAAAGTTTGCCTTTATAATTAGCCACCGGTGAATTGGTATATCGGTTAAACTCCACTATAGAGTTGACAAAATCCCACACTTCTTTGTTTGAAGTATGAAAGATATGCGCTCCATATTGGTGAACATTTATCCCTTCTATATTTTCACAATAAAGATTGCCACCCAGCTGTGGACGCTTATCAATGACCAAACATTTCTTACCTTGTCGTTTAGCCATACAGGCAAAGGTGGATCCAAAAAGTCCGGAACCCACTATCAAATAATCATATTGTTTCATAATATGTTAGTTTTTTCTATTCTGATTTTTTCACAGATATTTTTTATCTTTCTATGAATTTATATCGCTGTTTACGTTGTAGTTCTCTGATTGCACATCTCACCCTTTCCGGCAGTTTTTTTCCTAAACGCATGAAGAAAGGCACTTTTACTTTAGGTATACATTTATATGGTGATGGAAGGCTGTTCAATTCAGCTTCACGCGCTTCAACTTTCTTAATCATTTGTTGTACAGAAATGTCTATCTCACGCATTGATTCATCCTGCTTCCACAAATCATGCAATATTTTACCATATCGATTCAGAATATCCATCTTATCAAGCCCCTCTCGTTGAGGTCCAAAAGCGAAATGAGCAATCAGAGCATCGCCATTAAAACAGTTAGCCTTACCTAATTGAGTTGGTTTGATACAACTCAAAAACTCTTCATCATCTCCTGGCACTTCACCTTTAAATTCAGCCATTTCATTACCAAACCATAAAACACAGTTGATTGAAAAACGAGCCATCCCCATAGGATGCTTACCAACATACAGCTCTTGATATTTACCGGCAATAAGATATTTCTCCATGAACCAATCGTGCAAATCTGCCGCAAACCAGCCATCAAAGCAGATAGTTCTCTCCCCACAGATACTCATATAATACTTATCCAACTTGATTTTATTATGCACCTGTAAAAGATAAGTAGACAAAGCGTTATTGATTACGAGCGGTGATACTAAAAAATACTCTGGGTTATCCACACGAAACTTCACCATCTTCTCAAACAGTTCGGGTTCAAACCATACCACATCATCATCAAGTTTCATGTAAATAGTATCTTTGTCGCAGCAATCACGATAAAATGCATTAATGCTCGCAATGCCATTAACAACTCCGTCCGGTTGCCACACCAAATTAACTTTCGGATATTTCTGCGCAAGCTTTTTAAAGAACTCAATATCCACCATATTGCGAGTATTAACCCATATATCATACCGATCCACAATATCAGCATTCAAAATGGGAGGAACCAAATATTGCATATAACGGCGGCGACCTGCAGCCGTATTCACTACAACTTTATAATTTTGATACATATCATCTGAATTTTAGGATTAAATTACGTAAGAGGCACATCATAAGTACACCTACAGGACTCGAGAACTGCATCAGTATTTTTCTCCTGCCTAGATACTTCTTGAATTCAGTCTTGAAACCAAACGTCTCGATTTCCCTCAAAAGTATGCGTATATATTGTAATCTTTGCTTTATGCCACGGCTGCTATCAACCGCATGAAGCATGTTATTATAGTATTCAAGAATTGTATATTGAGTCAGTTCATCACTTTGAGGAAGTAAGTCACTTCGCCTCTTCAATTCACGAGCTACTTCAACCACCACCTCCGGTGCAGTATATTTTCCGCCTAAATGTTCCCCCGGATGATGCACATAATTATAAGGAGCCTGCTCAATCACTCCTACAGATTTTGCTTTACCCAGACAATCAAGAGCAAAGAGGCAATCCTCAAAATAGTGAATATTTGTCAAAAATCGATGTTTCCGATTTTCAATAGAATTAAAAATTTTGTTGATAACCGAAAACATCAGATAGTTTTTCTTCATATCTAAATACAATTGCGCCAATGATTCAGTATCATCACAACGACATTGTTTCAACCTATGCCCATCGCTACTATTAAGAGGATAATCCTTATAACCAAATAAATATACGTCTGAAGGAGTTTGACGATGCAACCTTAACACCTCTTTATAGAAACCGGGATCAATAAAATCATCCGAGTCTATAAAAGTAAAGTATTCACCTTGAACATGTTCAATACCATAATTACGCGCATTGCCTACTCCTCCGTTGGGAATATGAAAAGCATGAATCCAACTATACTTCGATGCATATTCATCACATATTGCCCCCGATGCATCTTTGCTGCCATCATCCACCAACAGCAATTCTATTTCATCACTCATATCTTGGGCTATGACACTATCAATACAACGATGCAAATAAGGTTCTACGTTGTATACAGGAATAATAACTGAAAGAAACATATTTAATTAAAGTGAACGATGTTTTATCCCTTTACCGGCTAGTACAGGAATGTATTTATTGATTAGTGGTATCATTATCAAACAGCAGGAAAATACAAAAATAAACTGAACTAACTTACCGATAGCAAACGACGGTATCAATGGACGCAAAAAATAATCAGCTAATGATATAAATATACCCTGAACAGACATAATTATCAATGTATTTCTACCTATATATATCAATACATTTCCTAATTTAGGCATTCTTTTGAGAGAAAAAACCGAGAATGAAGCTACACCGACAATAGCGCTGAAACAAGCAAGAACCATCCCTATCTCAAAATAGTTCAAAATTTCCTGACTATGTTTTAACGCATCAGTTCTCACATATACATAAGTCAAAACACACCCCAACAAACCCAACAAACAATATTTCCACAAAGACATCCAATTGCTATTCATCAAAAACCTTTCAACAATAGCATATTTTCTCAATGAATTTCCTATTAGATAGAACAAAAGACACATTGGAATTTGAATAAGCCTATATGTTAAAGGGAATTCCCAAAAACGAAAGCAAGCAGCTAAGACCACGCATAGCAATATGACAAATATTTTTACCACCCCCCCCTTAAAGCGAGCCACGTTATACCCTAGAACTTCTACTATAAATAATATTGGAAGAAACCAAAGTGCGCCGGGAAGCAATGTCTTCAGTTCATAATATCTCCCTTCACAAATATATTCCGGAGAAACTACAAGACTAACCACCGTATATAGAACACAAGGAACGAGAAGTGTCCAAACCCTACTTACAGCAAACGGTAACAATTGAGGATGCTTCGCTATATTGAAGCAGTATCCCGATAGCATGAAAAAAAGAGGCATGTGAAATGCATATATCCATGGACGGATATATAGTTGATTCCCAATCATGTGACCAACTACCACAAGGATAATACCTATCCCTTTTAAAATATCAAGTGAATCTATACGCATAATAAAAATACAAATTATTTCAAAGTTCCTCTAGTTTTGCCGCCTCTCAAATGTAATCTGAAAAGTATGTTTTTGATTATTTCTTTCATATACTGCACAGCATACGCCATTGATGAGGAAGGCATCCAACGCCAACTACCGGCACAGCAATGTATTGCAACGGCTTTCTCTGTTATAAGCTCCATATTACTTGCAAACAAACTTGACGAATAAATTTTTAATCCACTCTTCAAATCCTGTTCTTCATCCTTAAATTTGAAACCATAATCAATCGCAATATTTGCAAAAATAAAAGGAGAAATAATTTTATTATTCAATGAACCATCCGGCAATATAAAATGCTTATCATGATAATAGTTCATACAATCCCTCATAAAAGGATGTCCTTTTTCCGCACCAAGAATAGCCGCCTGAATCTGAATTCCGTCTATATATTGAATATCTTTTCTTTTGTTACCTTCCGCATCAACCGACCCTTCAGCATAAATTTTCTCCACTAAGTCCGGATAACACTCTACCGCACTAAATGCCCTGTTAGCAAGACAAAAGTCTAAACTATTCCTGACAAAAACATCTGAATCCATATATATTCCCCCTTCCGTATAAAGTACATATACACGAATATAATCACAAGCAAATGCCCATTTTCGCATCTTACATGCTTCTGCTACAAAAGGGATGGAATAAATATCAAAATTGTGTGTATCCCATTTCTTTATTTTATAATCAGGAAGCTTTCTCTTCCAACTTTTAATGCAACGTTTGAGCTCTGCAGGCATCGGGTCGTTACTCAACCAACAATAATGTATTATTTTAGGTATCATATTAGAATGTTAAAAAATGGCTAGTCCTCTCAAACAGTCAATGTGTTCAATTCTCGAGTTCATCATTTTCTTTTTAATAACTTTATCTTAATATTGTTTTGTATTCTCTTACGTATGCCATCATCCAAACCCAAAAACCAAACAGCCAAAGCTACGCAAACTACGCCGCTTATTGAGAGGATAAAAAAATCCAAATATGGCGTGTGAAACAATGTATTTCTAAATATATATAACAGTAATGGTATAGGCACAGAAACAACAGTTACTATGATACAAGATTTAAATAAAACAAAAATATCTGTCCACGTATATCCCATAATTTTCACCAGTAGGAAAGGCTTTATAAAAATAGCGAGTATCAGAGATGAAAATAACATGACCCAGGACAATGAAACTGGAGAATAACCTAACTTGAACAAAACATAGATGACAGGAAAGGATAAATAGCCGACACAAATGGAACATATAGTAGTTTCCTTTATCTGACCTTTTGCTGTAAACGCACTGTAAAACGATTGGTCAAACACTCCAAAAAGCGTAGTAACAATTGCGAATTGCAGAAATACAACAGAATAATCAGGTATTTGTCCCAGCCAAAGATATAATAATTGCTTTGCAACTAAAAAGACTGGAAATGCTAATATCAACATTAAAAAATATGAATATTTTGTTGATATTAGCAATAAATGCTTACTGCCATCAAAATCATTTGCCGAAAACCTCTTAACGATCTGCGGATTTGCTGCTGTTCGGAAATTGTTAACAAATGAATTAGCTGTCATAGAAACAATATTGGCCACTGAACGTCCTGTCACTATGCCCGAATTAAAAAACATATTAAGAAGAATAGTAGTACCTTGAGCATTTAATGAAATAGAAGTGTTTTCTACCAAATTCCACGATGAAAAGCCGAGTACTTTCTTTATAATAGACTTGTCAAAAGAGAAATGGTAATGAGATTCCTCATAATGACGAATACAGTAATAACGATAAAAAAAAGTAATACCACATTGAACCACAAAAAGCAATGAAGCGCAAAGCATTAATTTATCCCAATCGGAAACCATGAGTATATATACAAGCAGTAATTTCAATATAGCTTCAATAATGCTCGTATAAGCATATATATTCATTTTCTCATGTCCAATAATCACAGCGGTATATGGCACCTGCGTAATACCGACAATAGACATTAATATAGATAAATGATATGTAAATACAGCAGCGGAAAATCGTTCCGGGGGAATGACTAATTTATTATATAAAAACCATAATCCGATAGTTTCTGCCAATAAAGCAACGACCACGCCGAATAATAGATGTACAGTCAATAAAGAGGAAAAAGTATCACTTAGCTTTCCCTTATCTCTCCTCCCCATTTCAAATGTAATAAATCGCGATGAACCGGATGCCAATGAACCATTAATAATATAACTTAATAAACCTGCTACTCCACCCACAGTTTGATAAATACCATAATCATTGACACCCAATGTTTGGAGAATAATTCGTGATGTATATAATGATACGACTATTGTACACAACATTCTAAAATATAAGAATATTGTATTCTTTGCGATTCTATCGTTTCCTGACATTAAGGTAAAATTTTGTTTTTATCTATAAACGGACAGACAGACAACAATTTTTGAGCATCAAAAGTAATAGGAGAATAACTATCTTTATATTGAAGCAAATCCGATAAATCCAAACGTGATCGTATGATTAGTGGTCTATCGATCGGCCTTTTCACAGAAGCGAAATAATCCAAATATTTAAAACTTCCATCAAAGGTTTCATCAGAGAATTTAATCCAAATATTGGGAATATGATACGCATCAGACAGAATCAGACCATGCAATGAGCTAGATATAATCATTTCACATTCTACGATCTCTTTTATCACTTGCCTCCAATCCTTATAATGTTTAATATCAATCTGTCTCGCCTTGTTTCTTTCTCTTTCAATAAATTCCTTTATAATAGAATTACCTAGATCATTTTTATGTAAAATCACCCCTATTAGATATTTTTTATTTACAAATGGAAGAGGGTAAATCTTAGGTAACAATAAAGCGGGATCTCCATATATCTCCGGGCACTCCACCCCTTGTGAGATCAAGTATTTGCGTGTAAGCGGCCCCCTAACAGCCAATACCTTACGAGGAATAGCTGGCAAAGGATTATCCGGTTCCCGCACTCCGCTCCCCCAAATGATACTATCTTTATTTGTCATCCAACCTATTATCGAACCTATAACCATAAAATTAGGCTGCTCCCGTAGATTGAAAAAATCCCAATAATTCAATATACGTTTATGACTCAATTCTTTTATAAGATAATAGTTTATGTCATCACCTATATTACTATGAAACACTTTATTACACAACAAATTCATAGACACATTAAGTACAATCTCATCTGCTCTTTTATGCAAAAGCATATAACCTGTATTTACAATAAGCCTAAATAATCTTATGATTCTACCTTTTATGCGTAATTGTTTAATTCTCATATTATATAATTCATTTGTCTTCTCCAAAATCACATTCGTCTATTCTTCTGTCCTTTCTCCCTTACCACCATGGTGTGTCTCCCCATAGCCATAACCATAGCCATAACGCTTACCATAGCCATAATATTTGCCATACTTACCGTAACCGTAATAATAGCCGTACTTTTTCTTCTGAAGATCCAAACCATTGATTACAGTACAAAGATTAGGCAACTTATTACTATCAGCCAATTCATTAATCAAGGTAAACTCTGCTTTCCGAGTATAGTCTGCCCGACATACGTAAACTGACAAATCAGCCACACGACCTACGAGCAAAGTATCAGTTACCATACCAACCGGGGCAGTATCCAAAATTATATAATCAAAGTTCTTTTTCAATACCTCAATCGCTTTATCCAAACTATCACGAGCTAATAACTCTGTTGGATTAGGTGGTACAGTTCCTCCTGGAAGAATAAACAAATTCTTACTAACATCCGAAGGCTGAACGAAATCCATCAGATTCTTGTCCGGATTCGACAGATATTGAGTAATTCCCTGCTCTTTCCTCGGAATATTAAAAATTTTATTCAAACCGGGCTTGCGAATGTCAAGCCCCACAATCACTACTTTCTTTCCTAATAAAGAAAGACTTATTGCTAGATTGGAAGAAATAAAAGATTTACCTTCACCACTAACTGTCGAAGTCACTAAAATCACTTTCTGATCATTCTCAAGCATAAACTGAAGATTAGTACGGAGATTACGGAAAGTTTCACTCATTAAAGTATTCTGATTCTCAAACACAGCAATAGAACCATTTGCTTCTTCTGTCAACGGTACATCACCTACAATAGGCAGACTTGTTAACTTCTCTACATCACCACGCCCTTCTATTTTAAATTTAGTCAAACCAATTAAAAAATAATACTAACAGGCAATCCCACTCCTACCACTAAAGCAATTAAGTAGATTATCCTAGGCTTAGGAGAAACTGGAGCACCTTCAGCTGCTGGCTCATCAATAATCTTCGCATTATTCGCAGTAGCGGCTAAAGTAATAGCATTCTCTTCACGTTTCTGCAAAAGCATCAGATAAAGCCCAGCCTTGATTTCCTGCTGACGTGCAATACTTACATACTGGCGCTCCTGTCCCGGAGCATCACTGATACGACGGGAAAAACGACTGGACTCACGATCCAGATCAGCCTTCACGATAAGCAAGCCTTGTAAAGTCCCATCAATAGCAGCTTTTACATTTGCTTTCATGGCACGAATACTTGTATCCAGATTTACAATCATCGGGTTGCTTTCCGTAGAAGTACGAAGTAAACGCTTACGTTCAATAATCAATTCATTATAACGATCTATTTGAGTAGTTAAACCATTATCGGATAAACCAATATTACTAGGTAATACTTCATACTCATTCGACGGATTATTGATATATTTATTAAGATCACGAACTAAATTAATTTGAGTTCCATTTTCTACACGTTTTCTTTCATATTCAGCATTTCCCGATACTGCTAATTGGGCATCACTACTGATATCCGTCAATCCTGCATTTCTTTTAAAAGCTTCCAGCTTATCCTCTGTAGTGCCAAGTTCCTCATCAATAATCTTAATACGTTCATTGATAAACTCTCTCGTCTTTTCGGCAACCTCATTTTTATCATTATTCGTATTCCGATTATACATTTCCATTAACTTATTAATAAAGTCCTGTCCCCGCTGTATATTCGTATTCATCAATGAAACAACTGCTACAGAAGTCGTTTTTGAGGTAGGTGCTATTTCCAATGCCCACTGATATCCTTTTGCCACCCCAAAAGGCTGACTAACTACAGCGCTGATATTTCGTACTACACTTTGCCCTACTATCTTCCCATTTGATAAAGAATCTTTCAATGTAAACCCAAATGTACCTGCATCCGTAGGTAACACTGCTGGAAGTTTATCAAAATGCTTATTATATTCATTCAAGCCTATCTTTAGATTCACATCCAGACCACCCTCTGGAGATAACTTCATATCAACCAAAGCTACATTTGGCAATTTATCCGCCTCTTGTGCCGTCAAATTCACAATTACGGGAGAGGTTTTATACAGTTCCTTTTTAGGAAACTCATCCTCATCATAGTAAGTAATATAAAGTTCCAGATTATTAACGACCTCTTTCAGTATTGTTTTTGAGCGTAGCACTTCTATCTCATTATCAATACTCTGCGTAGAAGTAATCACCCCACCTAATCCCAAGCTTTCCAAATCTGCAGTATTTCCACCACCATTCTTTTTATCATTCTTTATCATGATAGATGCAGAGACCTGATACACAGGAGTTTGAAAATGCAAATACACCCAAGCGCCAATCAAACAAGCTAAAACCGAAGCAATAAACCAAGGCCAGTGAATGATATACTTAAAGAGAATTTCCTGATAATTTACTTTCTCTTCGTCTAATTCACTCATATTATTGTTATACGAATTCTCATTCTCTTTCATTACTAATTACTTATTTAATAAAATTACCAATATATTTGCAAGTGAAACCAAGATAGAAGTAGCAGAAAACCATAATCCCGTATTGGTTCCTATATCCGAATTCTTAGCCTTAGTCTTATTAGGTGTCACATAAATTATATCATTCTGCTGTAACTGATAATAAGGAGACAGTACCGTTTCAGCCTTATTCAAGTCCATAGTAATAATTTCCTGCTTGTTATCTTGCCCTGTCCTGATCAATTTCACATTATCACGCATACCATAAATAGTCAAATCACCTGCCATAGCGAGTGCTTCCAGCAAATTAATCTTCTCATTAGAGATCACAAAACTACCAGGCTTGGCAACCTCCCCCAATACCGAAATTCGGTAATTAACAATACGCACAGTTACAATCGGCGCTTCTTTCAAATAAACCTTCAGCTTATCTATAATCAGGTTTTCTATTTCCAGTTTGGTCAATCCACTCACATGAATCTCGCCCAACACTGGAAAATTGATATTCCCTTGATTATCTACTAAATATTGTTGCAGAGCAGAGGGCGTGGTTCCTTGTCCCGCCGTCTTTTCCTCCAATCCACCTGCAGTCTTCGAACGAACCAGATTGAAAGGTGCAGCCAATTCCGGAGTAGAACAAGACACGGCAATCGTCAACAAATCCTTGGGCATAACCTTCACACCTGTCTGACGAACACTCTGTTCTGTATCATTCACAAAAGCCGTATCCTGCAAATAAGGCACTTTCTTATATGATTGGCAGGATACCAGCAAAAAAGCAAGTAACACACCCAAAGTCAATCGTTTCAGTTTTCTCATAACCACCTACTCATGTAATTTTACAACTATTGATTTAATTTTTACTCAATTTCCAATTCCTCACCTAATAAGCCTCTTTATCCCCACGGATTACATTATATACAGTCTTATACATGATATATAAGTCCAGAATGAACGTCCAATGCTCGATATACCAGATGTCACGTTGCACACGTCCTTCCATCTGCCAAAGTTCCTTCGTTTCTCCACGAAAACCTGTCACCTGTGCCCAACCTGTAATACCCGGTTTAACAAAATGACGAACCATATATTTATTTATCAAATGGGAATATTCTTCTGTGTGCTTCAACATGTGCGGACGGGGACCCACTAAAGACATATCCCCTTTCAGTACATTAATAAATTGGGGAAGTTCATCCACATTCGTCTTGCGAATCAGATTACCGATACGGGTTTTACGAGGATCACATTCCGTAGCCTGAAGCGTATCACATTGAGCATTCACCCGCATCGAACGGAACTTATAGCACCAAAATTCACGACCATCTTCACCACTTCGTTTCTGTTTGAAAAAGACAGGTCCAGGAGAACTTATCTTTATAGCCAGTCCCACAATGATGTATATAATCGGGAAAAGAGTACAAAGGAATAGTAGCGAGCAAACAATATCAAAGCTACGTTTCACAATACGATTTTCCAATAACTCAAGTGGCTCACGACGGATAGAAAGTACCGGGACATTACCTAACATTTCAAAATACATTCTCCGTTTCAGATAGTTCCGGACATTGGGAACGCTGAAAAAACGAATTAGATGATTCTCGCAATAGTTGATAATCGGCACAATTTCAGCACTACGGGCGGAAGGAAGACTGCAATAAAGTTGGTCTACCTTTCCCGCATTACGGGTCAAATAATCAACAGCTTCGCACGGCTGCCCCAAATATGCAATATTCATAGGATAGCGGTCTGATGGGAAATCTTCAAAATACCCCTGTACACGATATCCTGATGTCGGATCATCCGTCATGGAATGATAAAGTTCCTGCATATTTTCATGGCTACCCACCAGTACTACCTTTCGGACATTTTCCCCACTTTTGCGATAAAGCTCCAGAATATAGCGAAACGTCAGGCGATAAGAAATAATAACGATAATGAGAACTACATAAAATGCCCCCAGCTGACGCAGGTTAACACATTCAAAATGGAATATGTACGAAAGTCCCAGTACTATCAATACAAAAGGAATCATGTTCCGTGCCACCCGAAGCATTATTTGCTCCGGACGAACCACCGGACGATGAAGAATCACTCCAGAACGAATGTTGCAAACCAGATAACATAAAGTCATCAAAGCCATGTTCTGGAAAAGAGGCATGGAAAACTCAAAAGGAGAACGGTTTCCCCAAAGAGAACCAAACACCCACAACAGTAAGTTCAGTAAGATGATGTCCCCTGAAAGGACAAAAGATTTTAGGACTTTATTAAAACGTTGGACTTCCTGCATTACTTTATTCTTGATTTAGATTTTCATCCATATCCTCATTTTTCTCCCTATACTCAATATAAAGTTCTCCCCATTCTACCATTTTGGCTCGAAACTCTTCTTTTGTGAGATTGTCATAGTAATAGGAAAAAAGACGGGTAAAATCACTTAGACGTAAATCTCCCCAGATATCATCTTGTAATAAGTGGGTTTTCCCATGTGGATTTCTTTACGCATAGCCTCTATTGACAAGTGAGCACGTTCAAACTGCTCTGCGATGAAATGGCCCAGTACGGGATGATTAAATTTTTTCATGTTTATAATTTTATTAGTTGTTAAATACATTGTATTATATGTTAATTTTATGCATATCCGTTCAGACATGTCTGAACGATATATTTAAAAGCTATTTCTACCTTCGCCTCGCGTTTTGAAAATTCAAGACGATAATCAAAAAATATAAATGTTATGACAAACGATTTCAGAATGTCTTATTTCATGCCTCCCATTGCTCCCATCAAAAATGAACTGGGGCGGATTGTTACTCCTGCAACACTTATTCCCTCCTGCGAAGTCTCCGTAGAACAAGTTTTTCAAATGATAACCTGCAACGAGAATCTCAAAATTCTGACCGAGCAAGTACGCAATTCCGGAGATATACGGACAGCAAAGGCATCACTATTGCCTTATGTGACTCCCTGTGGTACGTTCTCGCGTCGAAACAGCAAATGTTTCGTAGCTTCTTCACATCTGGTGGTGGTAGATATCGACCATCTCGATTCCTATCAGGAGGCAGTGGAAATGCGCAGTACATTGTTTAATGACCACCTTCTGCATCCTGTACTCACGTTTATCAGTCCCAGCGGACGGGGTGTGAAAGCATTCGTACCCTACGATCATTTACCCATGGCTAACGACACAAACAGTATCATCGAAAATATGAAGCTGGCAATGATGTTCACTGTGTTGCTCTATGGTACTGAAACACCTCCTCCATTCGGAGAAAAACGCAAAGGGGTAGACTTTTCCGGTAAGGACATTGTAAGGTCTTGTTTTCTTAGTCATGATCCGGGAGCGTTGTTTAGAAACAACAAATAATTAGATATTAAAAACTATAAATTAAAATTATGGACGAAATTGAATCGTTATGCCGCCTCTGTGAGGCGGTTGAAACTGCAGGAGCGGATATTGCCCCTACGTATGCTGAATATGTACAACTGGCGTTCGCCATCGCAACGGATTGCGGAGAAGCGGGACGCGAGTTTTTCCATCGGTTGTGCCGGGTATCTGCCAAGTACGAACGGGAACATGCCGAACGGATATTCTCCAACGCACTTACCACCCGGCATGGAGATGTCCATCTGGGCACTGCATTCCATCTTGCTGAAAAGGCGGGTGTAACTCTCTGCAAAGAGGGAGTGATGAACCACCGGAAAAATGCAAAAAATGCAGGAAATGCACCGTCCAAAAATCTCACACACACGCACGTGTATAATAAGGTGGACAATGAAGAACCGGACGAATCCGAAGAGCTGCAGGACGGGAGTGACCCGAACCAGCCATTGCCCTCTTTCACCGAAGCGGACTGGCCGAAAATCCTGTTGCTCATCATGAGTTATGCCACCAGCCCCACACAACGCGATGTCATGCTGCTCGGAGCATTGACCGCCATAGGTGCCAGCATGGAGCGATATGTGAGATGTCCATACGCCGGCAAACTCCAGTCTCCTTGCCTGCAAAGTTTTATTGTAGCCCCTTCCGCCTCGGGTAAGGGAATTCTTTCGTTCATCCGGCTGCTTGTAGAGCCTATTCATGACGAGATCCGCCAAAAAGTAGCGGAAGAGGTCAAGGCCTACAAAAAAGAGAAAGCCGCCTATGATACCATGGGAAAGGAGCGCTGCAAAGTGGAAGCTCCTCAAATGCCCAAGAATAAAATGTTTCTCATCTCGGGCAATAACACCGGAACAGGTATTCTGCAAAATATCATGGATGCCAACGGCACAGGACTTATCTGCGAAACCGAAGCGGATACCATCTCCGCTGCTATCGGTTCTGAATACGGACACTGGAGCGATACGCTCCGCAAAGCATTCGACCACGACCGCCTGTCGTACAACCGGCGCACCGACCAGGAATACCGGGAAGTAAAGAAAAGCTATCTTTCCGTCCTGCTTTCCGGCACACCCGCACAAGTAAAACCACTCATTCCCTCGACAGAGAACGGTCTTTTCTCGCGCCAGCTGTTTTATTATATGCACGGCATATGGACATGGATCAACCAGTTTGAAAGTGGCGAAACCGATCTGGAAGCCATCTTCACAGGCATAGGCCTGGAATGGAAAAAGCAACTGGACCTGATGAAAGCACACGGGCTTCATACGCTCCGGCTCACTGATGAGCAAAAGCAAGAGTTCAATGCCCTCTTTGCCGATCTGTTTTTCCGCTCGGGACTTGCCAACGATAACGAAATGAGCAGTTCCATAGCCCGACTGGCTGTCAATACATGCCGTATCATGGCAGAAATAGCTATGATTCGTGCATTGGAATGCGACCAGCCTTATCAGTTCAAGGATTCTTCCTCCCCTCTGCTGACCCCTGACAAGGAGATTGCCGCCGATAATATCAAAGACGGCATTATCACCCGTTGGGATGTGACAATCACCGCTGAAGATTTCCATGCGGTGCTGGAGCTTGTAACTCCGCTCTATCGTCATGCCACACATATCTTATCTTTTCTTCCTTCCACAGAGGTCAAACATAGAGCCAATGCCGACCGGGATGCACTTTTTGAAATAATGGGCAACCAGTTCACCCGCGCACAGTTGTTGGAGCAGGCTGAAAAGATGAAAATCAAACCTAACACTGCTCTTAGCTGGCTGAACCGTCTGATAAAAAAAGGATTGCTTATCAATACAGACGATAAAGGCGTTTATACGCGCACGCATGTGTGCGTGTGTTAGGGAACCCTCGGAAAAAGTGCATTTTTTGCATTTATATAACAACAGGACGTTTCATGAATCCTAAAGCGGCGCTTTAGAGGTGGTAAAGCATAGCTTTACGATTGCTAAAGCGGTGCTTTACTTTTCCGCTCTTCTAAGGTTCTCCCAAGGCATCTACAATCACTCTCACCTCCAACGGGGTGAATGAGCGGCGCTTTGATTCGTAACCTAAGTCGTACAGGCGTTGCAGAAGTCCGGGACATAAAGAGATCCATTTCTTCATCTTTCGATATGCAGCAATGTCAGTTAGTTCCGGAGAATAAAGTTGAGCCAGTTCCATGCGACCGTAGGCGCGTATTTTGAATTCGTTCATGATGAATAAGTTTCTGATTTACAATTACAAAAATAACAAAACATATTCACATATCCTACGTTTTTCCATTGAATAACCGACCGTTACTGCGCATAATTGACAACAATCGCGTGCAACTGTAGACTATTGATTTCTGCGGGTTTCAGGGTTGTATCTTTGTATCGTCGAAAGGGAAAAGAATCCCCCGGGCACAATGTTTAACCCTTTAATTTATTGTTTTATGATTCGTTACAAAATTTATCAAAACCAACAGCAAAAAGGCCTGAATGCAGGCAAGTGGTTCGCCCGTGCGGTAAGCGACGAGACGTTTGATTTGGCTAAGCTTGCCGAACACATGTCAAAACACAATTCACCGTATTCCGGTGGTGTCATCAAAGGTGTGCTTTCCGACATGGTAGACTGCATCAAGGAACTGCTGCTCGACGGCAAATGTGTGAAAATCGACGACCTTGCCATCTTTGGTGTGGGCATCCGCAGTAAGGCAGCTGATACGCTGGAAGATTTCTCATTGGAGAAAAACATCACTGGTATGCGTCTGAAAGCCCGTGCTACCGGTAATTTGTCAACCACCAACCTGAAACTCGACAGCCAGTTGAAACAGCAGGCCGAATATCAGAAACCAACAACTGCCGGAGGAGGTTCTGATTCGGGTGATACCCCTGATCCGAAACCGGATGGTGGCGGTGAAGCGCCTGATCCGGCTGCTTAATCCTAAATCCTTTATTTTTAATCTTTAAAAAAGTAACATCATGAGTAATTCATCTTCTCCCCGCTCCGTATGGAGCTTCATCATCAAAGTGATTATCACCGTTGCCACCGCTATCGGAGGTCTGATCGGAGTACAGAGCTGTATGTAGCCTTATGCGTACCATCACTCTGATTATCATTCATTGCAGTGCCACGCCGGAAGGAAAGTCCCTTTCGGCGGAGGCTTGCCGTCAAGATCATATCCTTCACCGGAGATTCCGTGACATCGGCTATCATTTCTACATCACCCGGGATGGAGAAATCTACCAAGGCCGTCCTCTGGAAAAGGTCGGGGCACACTGCCGTGACCATAACACCCATTCGATAGGTATTTGTTACGAAGGAGGGCTGGATATGGCGGGACGTCCCAAAGACACGCGTACATTGGCACAACGGGCTTCTTTGCTCGGTCTGCTCCGCGAATTGAGGAAAATATTTCCTAAGACGTTGATTGTAGGCCATCATGATTTGAATCCGATAAAGGAGTGTCCGTGTTTTAATTGTACGGAGGAGTACCGGGAATTAGATGGTATTATCTAAGTATATTGACCAGCAAACTGGCAATAGATACCAGAATGGAAAATCCCGAAACCCACATCGTCGTACTTGTTCCGATGTCTGCGCTCTGCGCTTTGGTTTTATTAGGAGTGACATACAGGATGTCATTCTGTTGCAACTGATAGTAAGGAGATAATAACAAATCCGCGTCGTTCAGATTGAGTGTAACAAACTGTTTATGCCCATTCCTGTCTTCGCGGATTAGTTTTACATTATCACGAACACCATAAATAGTCAAATCTCCTGCCATGGCAAGGGCCTCGAGCACATTGATCTGCTCATTCACTACCGGATAAACACCGGGAGAGGCCACTTCGCCCAAAACGGAAATTTTAAAACCGGACATACGGACTACTACCGTAGGTCTTTCTTTCACGTAAGATTTCAGTCTATCCGTTATCAGGTTTTCAGCTTCACGACTTGTTAAACCGTTCAAAGGAAGTTTACCTAAAACCGGATAATTGATATTTCCCTGATCGTCCAATAGAAACGTACTGCCTTGCGCATTGAAAGGCTGCGAAACAACCGGATCGGAAGTGGAAACAAGAATGGAAACTTCATCACCCGGTATCAGTCTTGCGTCCTGAACAGGCGCAACTTGCGTATTCGCCTGTTTCAAAATCTCCGCATCCTGCAAGTAAGGTACTTTCTTATAGGACTGGCAAGCCGAGAGAAAGAAGAAAAAGAATATCAGTGCAAAAGCACCGGATAATTTCGTATTCATGTAAATGGTGGATAAATGATGACGGGATTAGTTTTTCTCGCAGACAGCCTCGACATAGCCAATAGGCATATTAACGCAAGCGCATCCCAGCATATTCAGCCGGACGGCAATCTTGCTTTTGCCATCGACATTGACCAGTTCACCAACCAGCCCGGTCAGAGGTCCTTTCACAACACGGACCTTCTCACCACGTGCCAAAGGAGAGCTGTTCATACAAATAGCTTCCTCGGAATAGTCGAGCATGAAACGGAAACGAGCCATCTGCTCATCTGGAATCACCGCCGGAGAGCTCTCACCACGCATCACCATATAACGGCTCACTGTAGAAAAACCCAGAACTTCTTTGCGTTCTTTCGGATTTACGTGCACAAACACCATCATTGGAAGAAGGACAGACTCAACTACCTTGCGCCGGTCACTCCACTGATGAATTTCTTGTTGGACAGGGACGAAATTCTCGATCCCCATTTTGTCTAAACGTTCGGCTACCTTCTTCTCGTGGTGCATACGAACCAGAGCAACATACCAGCGTTTAGAGTGTGCTACGCCTTCCCCTGTCCCATCGCTAGGCCCAGCACTAAGTGATTTTGGTTTTGTTAAAATCATGTTTTTTTTACCCCATGTTATTCCGTTACTTCTTAGGTAACGGAAATTATAGAGTACTGGACACCTACCACAAAAAGAAGAAGAAATACGTACGAACAAGGGAGTTTAGATACATTTTGCCTGATATACAGAGATATTTGAAAAGTATAGGCAGTCGAATTCATAGAACATGAAATAGGAATGTTTCATGTCCCGATACATTTTTACTGTATATTTAAATAAAAAGAGAAAAAAAAGGAATTTTGCTTGTATGTTATTAACAAATTTGTCTATATTTGCACCGAATAATTTCCGTTACCTAAGAAGTAACAGCTGCGTATTTAGACTGGTTATCAAAGACTTAATATACTTTTCAAAGAATTCCCCTATAATTCCTGACGTAAGAATAATTCAGTCGATTTACTTTGGTACGCTCATTCAATTCAAAGCCTTTCAAGTAAATTTGTGTTGTCTTAATAGATTTATGCCCCAATGATTCGCTAATCATTTCGATAGGTACTCCCCTGTATTTAGCGGTAGTTGCCCAGGAATGACGAAATGTATAAGAAGTCACGGATGAATGGATACGTAATTTTTTAGCTAAACTCTTCAAATCATTATTAAAACGACGCAGTGTGGATTGATATTCTCTATATGCCGCTTCCCCATCCCGTTTATTTTTTCCACTTAATATATAAAAAAGATAATCCGGATGCTCGGGGAGAACAGCAGAATGCGTATTACGAAGTCGGGAAACAATACATGAAGCCGATTCTAAGATTTCTATACTCATTGGGGTTCCAGTCTTGATACGGTTGTACTTCAATATATTCCCCTCCAAATTCGACTTTTCCAGATGAGCAAGATCGGCGAAAGGCATTCCGCAAAATAAAAATAACAAATTAGCGATGGCTTGCGTCCGGCGAAGTTTTTCGGACTGCGGATCTTTATAAAGCAGCGTGTGTAATTCGTTTATAGGAATTGCTTTTTTCTGACGAGTATCTACTCCGGTAAAGACATCACGAAACAAGCGATGAATATAAGGAGCCTGATGAGTATCTACTCCCTTATTGTATATGCAACGTAACATTCGCATATAGGTGGAAATCGTGTTCAACTTCAAGCGGCAGGACATCAGATAACTGCTATACCGCTTCAAGTTCTCACGAGTAATCAAACTGAATGACACACACTCTGTTCCACAAAATATGGTGAAAGAGCGAAGTGCATTCTCATAAACATGTGCTGTGGCATAACGCCCTTCCTGACGCAAACAATTTATATAATTATTTGCACATACGGTAAATCCGTCTTTTCTCATAATTTACTTTCTATATTAATTGATTAAAATAAGTTTGATATTACGAGAAATAGAACGAATTTACAACAAAGAAGGTGATTTACGGTCGTTTTCTTATAAAGTTTTTAGTAACCTATACGATTTAATACTAAATTTGGCTATTTATCAGAAAGTGATAGTGCAAGAACTTCCCCATTGGATACTGGTTTTGTTTTCCGTATTCCACAAACATTCACGAGCCGTTAACAAGCATTGATCCACATCCATGGTAACTACAATAAAGGAAAGTAGACGTTCGTCAGAAGAAGAATATTCACCTTTCATAGGGGAGTCCACCCGGAAAACAGGTAAATCAATTGTTCCATTTACCCCATTCCAGGTATAAAATTCATTGTAATTCTTATCTCCATGAAAGTAAGCCTTAATCATAGAATGAGAATGGATAAACTGCTCCAGCTTTTCCCAATTCTTTGTGGCTTTCTTTTTGACATCAGTCACCAGACAGGTATCTGCTAACAAATTCTGAAACTTATCTACTGAATTGATCGTATGCTTACCGTTCGGATTCGTAAAATGCTTGGTATCGGCAATGGGAGGATCGTGGGTAAATAAAATAGCAGGAGTAATCGTATCGGTTCCTATTTCCAGATCGAACCATCGACGCATATATGCATCAGGCCACATTCCCATAAAGACAAACCGTACCCCATCCTTTACAAAAGAATAATGCACCTTATCCGTTTGATAATTAAAAGTATCCGCCGTACGTTCCACCGCAGGGCGCATCATCCGGTTGAAAATACCGGCAGCACTGGATGCATCTTTTTCAGGAGATAAAACCTTGGGATAACCTATCGCATTAGAAATGTCGTGATTACCCGGTACCAGATACAAAGGAGCACTTATCGATGAATCCCAATCACTGCAAAATTGACTCCATGATGTAGCAGCAGATTGAACTCCTTCTTCCATCCGATTGGCAATATCACCCGTACAAACAACAAAATCAGGAGAACCGAATTTTATTCCTGCGCCCACCCCACTATCTTCTGGCAGCCGAGTTTCAGAAAGCAATTTGAAGGTTGCCAACATAGCACGACTTACCTCATCACTTCCCACTTCTTTTCCCCGAAATTCACGTTCAAGACCATAATGTACGTCTGAACAATATATAAAACGAAGAATTCTTCCTTCGTCTGCTCCGGCAGCGGTGCAGCTAAAAAGAAGAAATCCCGTAAATAATAAAAGGATTAGCTTTCTCATTCCTTAAAATTATAATCTTACCATTCTATTTTTGTACTTAGTCCGGCAGTGGTGCTATTACTCTCACCTTGAGTAGCTTTCATCATATACCATTCAGCACCGTTATCCTTACGGGCATACGCCATTCCCTCTGTTTCTCCATTGTATTTAGGTGTTTCTCCCCAAACCTCTTCACCGGCATCCGTTAGATTCTTAAATACGTCTATGGCAGTTTCTTCCGGTGAAAGAAGCTCAATCTTCACAGATTTTTTAGCAGAGAGTCCACTTGTAAAGCCTGTAGAATAATCCGCTTGATCCGAAAGAAGCACTAAAAAACCATGAGACTGTATTTTAGTTCCTTCGGGAGCTATATAAACAATATCCCCATCATCTTTTTTAATCTTTACTCCGGTTATATCCAGTTCATGACCTGTACTATTATACAACTCAATATATTTGGGTTTATTACCATTCAACTCATTCAGCACCAATCCAGTATAATCAATACCGGAAGGTCCTTCAGGTTCCGTAACTTTATTAGCCGTTCCTTTAGTAGCTTTCAATACAACAGTCCATTCTCCCGTACCGTCAGGAATACGTGAATAACTTCCTCCCACTTCATGTTTACCTCCATCACCAAATTCCGCATCCTTATCAAATTTGTCTATATCTTTACCAGAGGGCATTTGCAAAGTGATAGAAACAGATTTAGTATTTGATATTCCTTGAGTAAAATCAACGCCTTTGACTTTCAGCAAATATGCTTTACCGGCAATGGTTGCACCTTCCCCAAACGTATAAATAACCTCCGAAACACCTTCCTCATCAGTTTTCACCAGCTTAACGCCATTGAGATTAATTGTTGTATTGGAAGTATTATAAATCTCAATCCAATCTTCTTCACTTGCATTCCCATCGTTTCCACAAATTTCATTCAATACCAATCCTGAATAATCAATATCAGTAGGAATTTCCGGTTCCGAGTCATCTTTACACCCAACCAAAGCCAAAGCACAAAGTGTGCTCATCAGCAAAAACTTTTTCATAATCATCTTTTTTAAATTTATATCGTTATTCGCGTTTAAAAAGAAATCATTGTACGCAACTGAAATACATTAAAATCGATTCCTGAAGGCATTACTTCACTTAAAGGTTTACCTCCTTTGGTAATTTGTCCTTTAGAGTCGGCATATTTATCATTATTCATATAAATGTAATTCAGTCCAATCACCACATTACGTACAGGATACCAGTTCAACGAAGCAGAATAGCTAGTTGCCTTACCTCCTGTTATATACGCAGCCGGATCATGGAAATCATTCATATTTATATTACTGATACGAGCCGCAACTTCCAAATTCCCCCCTTTACGACGCATTTTCATTGGACCAAATTCCGCCTCATCCGGGGAGTATTGACGGTTTTCTCCCAATATCATATAAGATGCCGTAGCATACCAACCATTAAATACTGCATTTTTCAAATCAGTCTTTTGATTATTAGCACCATAGGTATAGCGGGATATGTTGTTATAAATATACTCTCCATAAGTCAGCAACTTACGATAACGGAATCCCAGTTCGAAGCCTGTAGTATAATAATGATTGACATTCGAAATCTCGGCTTGCACAAATCGGCGACGGTCTACCCTGCTCTCCGGGAAAGTCCGGAAAAGAACCGTTTTATCCTCCAGCCCTGAACCGGAAGGTGCCTGATAGTTAAAGTATCCGCCGACATGAATCGTCATATCTTCATTGTAAATAGGCGACACTGCTACACGGGTAGCCAGAGCATAACCGTCATTCCCTCTATTACGCTCTTTCTGAATGATATCCACTTCCCTACCAAATACTCCAGCGGAAGCCCACCAATGTTTTCCCCAACCAGTTCCGGCAAGTCCCAGACGGCGCCCGTCAGCAAAAGCTTCCACTGCCATCGGACGTTCCGAAGCCATCAGATATTTAGAACTTGTTGTGCGTTCCATACTCATCGGAACTTTAAAATTTCCCGCCTTTACAAAGAAATGATTATTAAATTTATAGCCCAGATACATATCTTTTATTTCCACTTCATTGTAAGCGAAATCCAGATCCAGTTCTGCAAACCATTTTTTGTATAAAGTGGCTTTCACACCGAAACGTGCACGACGAATACTCACCCCGTTACTAAAACGGAATTGGTTGTCATCGTCCTCCAGATCCTTGTTCGTTTTGGATGTCAGATCATCCACATTCGATGTGGGCGAATAAACCGCTGCATCCAAATAAATTCGATTATCAAACCATAAATGAAAGTTTTCATTTTTAGAAGCAAAGTGAAGTTTTCCACTCTCAAAATAAGCCTTTACAGGTATCTTACCCGATTCATCTTCCCAACCGGAAGTCGTGTTTTGTCCCCATACTGAAGTAAATGCCAACAGACCGGCAACCAGAATCATGTTTCTTTTTCTCATATCGTATCTCTATCGTTTTGCAGGCGCAAAGTAAACGACATGGAAATACAAATGAATGACAGAGTTATTACATTTCTACAACAACAAAGGCCGCTCCCGAATAACAGGAACGGCCTTACCATTTTCATTTCAATGTGATGTCAGCCTCTTTTCAAAAAGATGACATTCTGCTTATTTATACTCTGCCCAGCTCTTGATAGCTATATCATCCACACTCATCGTACAGAAGGCATTGATAAATGCACTAGCCAGACGGGCATTTGTAATCAACGGTATATTCAAGTCAATGGCAGCACGACGGATTTTATACCCATTACTTAATTCTCCGGCTGTCAGATTCTTCGGGATATTGACTACCATGTCGATCTCCTTGCGATGAAGCATCTCCAATGCTTGCGGATGTCCCTCCTCACTCGGCCAATAGACATGAGTACTTTCAATTCCATTCTCTGCAAGCGTTTTGTGTGTACCACCCGTTGCAAAGAGTTTGTATCCCTTATTCACCAACATACGGGCCGCATCCATCATATCGGCTTTCTGTTTCATTGTTCCCGTAGACAGCAGGATATTCTTCTTTGGAATACGATAGCCCACGGAAAGCATCGCTTTGAGTACGGCACAGGAAGTATCCATTCCGATACAACCCACTTCACCGGTAGAAGCCATATCTACTCCCAACACCGGATCAGCCTTCTGCAAGCGGTTGAAAGAGAATTGGGAAGCCTTGATTCCCACATAATCCAGTTCGAAGAGATTTTTTTCCGGTTTCTCTACAGGCAGACCGAGCATTACTTTCGTTGCCAGCTCGATAAAGTTGATCTTCAACACTTTGCTGACAAACGGGAAAGAACGACTGGCACGCAGATTACATTCAATCACCTTGATATCGTTGTCTTTCGCCAGATACTGAATATTAAACGGACCGGAGATATTCAAAGCCTTAGCAATCTCACGGCTGATACGCTTAATACGGCGAACAGTTTCTACATACAGCTTTTGCGGCGGGAACTGAATCGTTGCATCGCCGGAATGTACTCCCGCAAATTCGATATGCTCACTTATAGCGTATGCTACAATTTCTCCATTCTGCGCCACCGCATCCATTTCCACTTCCTTGGCGTGTTCGATAAACTGGCTTACTACCACCGGATGTTTCTTCGATACATTAGCTGCCAGTTTCAAGAAACGTTCCAATTCTTCCTGGTTGGAACAAACATTCATCGCAGCTCCCGAAAGCACATAAGACGGACGAACAAGTACGGGGAAACCTACCTCTTCAACGAACTCCTGAATGTCATCCATAGAAGTTAATTCACGCCAACGGGGCTGATCCACACCGATACGGTCAAGCATGGCAGAGAATTTCTCACGATCTTCGGCATTATCAATACTCTTGGCACTCGTGCCTAGAATATTGATCTTCTGTGCATCCAGACGCAAAGCAAGGTTATTTGGAATCTGGCCGCCGGTAGATACAATTACCCCATGCGGATTCTCCAGTTCCAGAATATCCATCACACGTTCAAAAGTCAATTCATCAAAGTACAAACGGTCGCACATATCATAGTCCGTAGATACGGTTTCAGGATTATAGTTAATCATGACACTGCGCCATCCCTCTTTGCGAATGGTATTCAAAGCCTGTACGCCACACCAGTCGAATTCTACGGAAGAACCGATACGATAAGCACCGGAACCCAATACGACGATGGATTTATGGTCGCCCAGATAACGCACATCATTTGCTACACCGCTATAAGTAAGATACAGATAATTGGTTTGTGCCGGGTATTCGGCTGCCAACGTATCGATCTGTTTCACTACCGGAAGAATGCCTGCCTCTTTACGGTGTTTGCGGATATAAAGAATCCCATCTTCCATATCCCCTTCGTAACCGATGGCACGGGCAATCTGGAAATCAGAGAAACCTTGAACCTTAGCTTTACGAAGCAATTCGTTCGGCAGATCGGCAATCTGTTTGTGATTGTTTCCCCAACTATGCAGTTCTTCGGAAGTCTTCATGATATTCATCAACTTTTGCAAGAACCATTTATCAATCTTAGTCAGTTCGTGCACCTGATCGATGGTGTAGCCGGTGCGAAACGCTTTCGAGATCACGAAAATACGTTTATCGGTCGGTTCGCGCAAGGCTTTGTCGATGTCGGAAATAACCAGTTCTTTGTTCTCCACAAAACCATGCATTCCCTGTCCGATCATACGAAGACCTTTCTGGATAGCTTCTTCAAAAGTGCGTCCGATAGCCATCACTTCACCCACAGATTTCATAGAAGAACCCAACTCTCTATCTACACCGTGGAATTTACCTAAATCCCAACGAGGAATCTTACATACGACATAATCCAGTGCCGGTTCAAAGAAAGCGGAAGTAGTCTTGGTTACAGAATTCTTCAGGTCGAAGAGTCCATAACCCAATCCCAATTTGGCAGCAACGAAAGCCAGCGGATAACCGGTTGCCTTAGATGCTAAAGCCGATGAACGGGAAAGGCGGGCATTTACTTCGATCACCCGGTAATCTTCGGATTCGGGATCGAAGGCATATTGTACGTTACATTCACCCACGATACCGATATGGCGGATGATACGTATTGCCAATTCCCGAAGTTTATGATACTCTTTATTGGTAAGCGTCTGTGAAGGAGCAATAACGATAGACTCACCGGTATGAATACCCAGCGGATCGAAGTTTTCCATATTACAAACGGTGATACAGTTATCGAAGCGGTCACGTACCACTTCATATTCCACTTCTTTCCAACCGCGTAGTGATTTCTCCACCAATACCTGTGGGGAGAAAGAGAATGCTTTTTCTACCAGCACATCCAGCTGTTGTTCATTATCACAGAAACCGGACCCCAAGCCTCCTAACGCATAAGCAGCACGAACAATCACCGGATAGCCCAGTTCTTTTGCTGCGCGACGTGCATCTTCCGCATTTTCTACGGCTTCACTCTTGATGGTTTTTACATTGATCTCATTCAATTTCTGAACAAAAAGTTCACGGTCCTCGGTATCCATAATGGCCTGTACCGGAGTACCCAGCACTTTTACATTATATTTTTCAAGAATACCTTCTTTATACAATGCTACTCCACAGTTCAGAGCCGTCTGACCACCGAACGCCAGCATAATACCTTCCGGTTTTTCTTTCTGGATCACTTTCTCTACGAAGTACGGAGTCACCGGAAGAAAGTAAATTTGATCTGCCACTCCTTCGGAAGTCTGCACCGTAGCAATATTCGGATTGATAAGAATGGTTTCAATACCCTCTTCTTTCAAGGCTTTAAGTGCCTGTGAACCGGAATAGTCAAATTCACCAGCCTCACCGATTTTCAGGGCACCTGAACCTAATAGCAATACTTTCTTTATATTTTCTTTCATTGTTACAATAGTTTTACAAATTCGTCGAACAGGAATTCCGTATCCGTAGGTCCACTCGCAGCTTCCGGGTGGAATTGCGCAGAGAACCAGGGATTCTTTTTATGTTTGATTCCCTCGTTGGACCCATCGTTCATATTGATAAACAACGGTTCCCACTCTGCACTCAACGTATTATTGTCTACGGCATAACCATGATTTTGTGAAGTAATGAAACAACGTTCCGTACCTATCATACGCACCGGCTGATTGTGGCTACGATGTCCGTATTTCAATTTATAAATCTTGGCTCCGCCCGCTTTTGAAAGCAACTGGTTACCCATACAGATGCCGAAGATAGGCAGTTTCTCATTTACCATCGCCTTACGTATATTCTGTACCGCAGCATCACAAGTATCCGGGTCACCCGGTCCGTTGGAGATAAACAACCCGTCAAATTCGAGTCCGCTATAATCATAATCCCAAGGTACACGGATCACTTCTACATTACGTTTCAGCAGACAACGAATAATATTTGTCTTTACACCGCAATCTACCAGGATAACCTTCTTAAATTGAGAATTGAAAGTTGAGAATTGAGAATTAAGCTGCGCATAGGAACTATTTACGGAGAAAGTTTGTGAAGTTCCGGCAGGAAGATAGCAAATAATCTCTTTGCAAGATACACGATCTACATAATTGACGCCTGCGTATACTGCTTCAGGCACATTATCCGGTTCATCATCGAAAACGATTTTTCCCATCATTACTCCATGTTCACGAAGAACCTTAGTCAGCTCGCGCGTATCAATGCCTGTGATACCGGGAATCTGCTCGCGTTTCAACCAGTCACCGAGACTTTCCACCGCATTCCAGTGGCTGTATTCATAAGAATAGTCACTTACGATAATCGCTTCCGCATGGATTTTCTCACTTTCCATGAAAGTGGCAAGTCCATTCGGTTCGATGGTAAAAGGAGGAACACCGTAGTTGCCTACCAGAGGATAGGTAAGCGTCATCAACTGTCCGGCGTATGAAGGGTCAGTAAGGCTCTCCGGGTATCCGGTCATGGCAGTATTAAAAACTACTTCGCCTGCCACCGGCTTCTCGTAGCCAAACGACTTACCGGAAAACCGGCTCCCGTCGTCAAGGATTAATGTCACATTTCTCATTCTTATTATTGAATCGTTGTATGGTTGTTAGAATTGATACATTTGTTCTATATAGTCGATGAACGCCCGGTTCACCATTTTCACACCTCCCGGTGTAGGGTAGTTACCGCTAAAATACCAGTCGCCTTTATGATGCGGACAAGCCTCGTGCAATCCCTCCAACGGTTGATAGACAATTTCCACTTTCGCCTTTGTTCCCTTGGGAGTCAGCAGTTCCACCATCTTGGCAGAGATTTCCTCATCGGTGAACGGAGCATAGATATTCTTCACATAGTTTATCATCTGCTCTTTCGGCAGTCCCACCTGATCTTTCGATTTACGGTAGGCAGCCGCAATCACATCTTTCATATCCCGCTCCTTTAAAAGTTCGACAGCAGCTCGGAAAGCGATAAACTCACTCATCTTTGCCATATCGATACCGTAATAGTCAGGATAACGCACTTGCGGAGAAGAAGATACTATCACAATCTTCTTCGGACCGAGACGGTCGAGAATACCGATAATACTTTGTTTCAACGTAGTACCACGCACAATGCTGTCGTCAATAATCACCAGATTATCAACACCGGGTACCAGACTTCCGTATGTAATGTCATACACATGGGCTGCCAGATCATTACGACTGTTTCCTTCGGCAATAAACGTACGGAGTTTGATATCCTTGATCGCCACCTTTTCGCTACGGATACGGCGGGAAAGAATGACTTCCAGTTCCTCCATATCCGGATGATGCCCTAATGCAGCAATTTGCTGCACTTTCTCCTCATTCAAGTAATCGTCCAGTCCCTGTAACATTCCGTAGAAAGCCACCTCCGCAGTATTGGGAATAAAAGAAAAAACCGTATGATCGATGTCATTATTGATAGCTTTCAATATTCTCGGAACCAACTTTTCACCCAACCGTTTCCTTTCCTTATAAATATCGACATCACTCCCACGGGAGAAATAGATACGTTCGAAAGAACAGGCATGATTTTCGCGCGGCTTGTTAATTTGCGAAGTACGGATTTTACCTTCTTTGCTGATTAACAATGCTTGCCCCGGTTGCAATTCTTTGATTTCCTCAAACGGAACATTCAAAGCAGTCTGGATCACCGGACGTTCGGAAGCAAGAACAGCTATCTCATCATCCTGATACCAGAATGCAGGCCGGATTCCCCACGGGTCGCGGATGGCGAAGGACTCGCCGCTTCCGGTCAATCCGCAAATCACGTATCCCCCATCCCATTCGCGGCTGGAAGTACGCAACACGTTTGACAAATCAATATATTCTTCTATATAATGAGTGATTCCCATGCCCGTAAGCCCCTCGGCTTCGGCAAGATTGAATACACGCTCCACTTCACGATCAAGACGGTGTCCCACCTGCTCCAACATGATATATGTATCGGCATATTTACGCGGATGCTGACCAATGGCAGTGATACGGGCAAATATCTCGTCCACATTTGTCATATTGAAATTTCCGCAGAGGGCCAGATTCTTGGCACGCCAGTTATTTCTTCTTAAAAATGGATGCACATAAGAGATTCCGGATTTTCCCGTAGTGGAATAACGAAGATGTCCCATATATACTTCACCGGCAAAAGGCAAAGTTCGTTTGGCATACGCTGCATCGTGCAACTGTTCGGGAGTGAGATCCTTAAAATTGTTTTGAACGTTTTCAAAGATTTCCGTAATGGCTCCGGAACCTAAAGCGCGTTCACGAAACATATATTCTTCACCCGGATTTGCTTCCAGTTTCACACATGCCAGTCCCGCACCTTCCTGTCCACGATTATGCTGCTTCTCCATCAACAGGTAGAGTTTATTAAGACCATACATCCATGTCCCGTACTTTTTCTCGTAATACTCTAACGGTTTGAGCAAGCGTATCATGGCAACGCCACATTCATGTTTCAATTGTTCCATCTCTCTATATACTAGTTACTACTTAAAGTTACTCTACTGTTACCGACTTCGCCAGATTTCTCGGCTGATCCACATCCATCCCTTTGCATACCGCAATGTGGTAAGCAAGAAGTTGCAGAGGTACCGTAGTAATTAACGGATCGAGACATTCGATTGTTTCAGGAAGTTCGATACTACAGTCAGCGATTTTGCTGATAACGGTATCTCCTTTCGTCACAAATGCAATCACTTTTCCTTTCCGTGCCTTAATCTCCTGAATATTACTTAATACTTTCTCATACAACCCATTCTGGGTAGCAATCACCACTACCGGCATTTCCGCATCGATCAGGGCAATCGGTCCATGCTTCATCTCCGCAGCCGGATAACCTTCGGCGTGAATATACGATATTTCTTTCAATTTCAATGCACCTTCCAGAGCAACGGGATAACTATATCCGCGTCCCAGGTAAATAAAATTATGCGCATAAGTGAAAGTTTTCGATAACTCCGCCAAAGTATCATTCAATTCCAACACCTCTTTCATTTTTTCCGGAATATGATTTAACTCCTGTACGATTGAAAGAAAATACTGTTCGTCAATGGTTCCTTTCGCTTTGGCAAGTGTCAATGCCAACATCGCCAATACAGTAACCTGTCCGGTAAATGCTTTGGTAGAAGCCACCCCGATTTCTGGACCCACATGAATATATGAACCGGTATGAGTGGCACGGGGAATAGAAGAGCCGATCGCATTGCAAATGCCATATATAAATGCCCCGCGGCTTTTCGCCAATTCCACAGCAGCCAATGTATCTGCCGTCTCGCCACTCTGGGAGATTGCTATCACCACATCCTGCCCGTCAATCACCGGATCACGGTAGCGGAATTCGGAAGCATACTCCACTTCCACCGGTATGCGGCAAAAACTCTCAATCAGATGCTTACCGATCAGTCCGGCATGCCAGGAAGTTCCGCAAGCAACAATAATAAACCGTTTGGCATTCAGCAGCTTTTCCCGGTGATCTATCACAGCAGAAAGCACCACATTATCAGCTTCCACATTGATACGTCCGCGCATGCAATCACGAATACAATCGGGCTGTTCGAAAATCTCTTTCAACATAAAGTGCGGATATCCCCCTTTTTCCAACTGACCGAGGTTGAGTTCCACCTTCTTTATTTCAGGTATCATTTCGACATTGTTCAAGTTGACTACCTTCAACTCCTTCCCCAGATTCAAAACAGCTATTTCCCCGTCTTCCAGATAAACCACTTTATCAGTATATTCTACAATCGGAGTAGCATCTGAAGCAAGAAAGAACTCATTCTCTCCAATCCCCACTACCAATGGACTGCTCTTACGGGCAGCAATAATCTCATCGGGATGCTCCTTATCAAGAATCGCAATCGCATAAGCACCAATTACCTCCCCTAACGCCAACTGAACAGCCGTCAACAGACTGACCTGATTAGTGACTTTCATGTATTCTATTAATTGAACGAGGACTTCGGTATCTGTACTACTTTTAAAAATATAGCCTTTGGCTTGAAGTTTTTCTTTGAGAACGGCGTAGTTTTCAATAATACCGTTATGAATGAGAGCGAGCTTTTCGGAAGAAGAGTAATGAGGGTGGGCGTTAGCAGAACAAGGTTCCCCGTGAGTAGCCCAACGGGTATGGGCAATTCCGATTGTACCGGAAATATCTTTCTGTGTGACGAAATTTTCAAGATCAGAGACTTTTCCTTTCGTCTTATACACATTTAACTGTTGGTCATCACTAATGATTGCTACCCCCGCGCTGTCATATCCACGATACTCCAGTCGCTTCAGCCCTTTGATAAGGATAGGGTAGGCTTTTCGTTTACCAATATAGCCTACTATTCCACACATATTATGATATTTTTATTTCGCCTGCAAATATACACATTACAAATAACATAAAGACAACAAAAAGCATATTTATTTGACAGAAACGCATAAAAAAGTTGCAAACACATCAAAAAGTTAAATAATATATTATTTTTAGCTCAAAAAGAAACAAATTACAATCAGCTTCAAATAAGGATAAATAAGCTAACAAATTAAAAGCAAATTTCCTGTTTTTAATAACAAATTAAAAGAATAAAGATTCCTATTCTCATTTCGCGTCACACAAAAGCTAAATTTCACTATCATTTTGAAATTAAAATATTAACTTTGCCAAACAATTTGATACATCAAACAGGTATTATCATACAATAAAGCTAGTAAGAATGAAGAAACAAGAACTTTTTAACAACGTAACAGAAGGATTCCCTTACCAACGACAGCCCCAACAGATGGGCTTGTACGATGCGGCATACGAACACGATGCCTGCGGTGTCGGTATGCTGGTTAACATTCATGGAGAAAAGTCACACGACATTGTTGAGTCGGCTTTAAAGGTATTAGAAAACATGCGCCATCGCGGTGCCGAGGGTGCGGATAACAAGACCGGTGACGGTGCAGGTATCATGCTTCAAATTCCGCATGAGTTTATTTTATTACAAGGTATTCCTGTCCCCGAAAAAGGACGGTACGGCACAGGGTTATTGTTTTTACCGAAAAACGAAAAAGACCAGGCAGCTATTCTAAGTATTATTATTGAAGAAATTGAAAAAGAAGGACTCACATTGATGCATTTGCGCAATGTGCCCACCTGCCCCGAAATCCTGGGAGAATCGGCTCTGGCAAACGAACCGGACATCAAACAAGTGTTCATCACCGGATTTACGGAAACGGAAACTGCCGACCGGAAGTTATATCTGATCCGGAAAAGAATCGAAAATAAAGTCAGATTGTCATCTATTCCGGCAAAAGACGATTTTTATGTTGTGTCACTCTCTACCAAAAGTATTATATATAAAGGTATGCTTTCATCATTACAGCTGCGCAACTATTATCCGGACCTGACAAATAGCTATTTTACCAGCGGACTGGCATTGGTGCACTCTCGTTTCAGTACCAATACATTCCCTACATGGGGATTGGCACAGCCGTTCCGTCTGCTGGCACACAACGGTGAAATCAATACTATCCGTGGTAACCGAGGATGGATGGAAGCCCGTGAAAGTGTACTCTCCACTCCCACTTTAGGTGATATAAAAGAAATCCGCCCGATTATACAACCGGGTATGAGCGACAGTGCTTCTCTGGACAATGTACTGGAGTTCCTGGTGATGTCAGGATTGAGCCTGCCACATGCCATGGCTATGCTCGTGCCGGAATCTTTCAACGAGAAGAACCCGATCAGTGAGGATCTGAAATCATTCTACGAATACCACTCCATCCTGATGGAACCGTGGGACGGACCGGCCGCACTACTATTCAGCGACGGACGATTTGCCGGAGGTATGCTCGACCGCAATGGCCTGCGCCCTGCCCGTTATCTGATTACTAAAAACGATATGATGGTAGTGGCTTCGGAAGTCGGTGTTATGGATTTCGAACCGGGAGACATCAAAGAAAAAGGTCGCTTACAGCCCGGCAAAATCCTGCTGGTGGATACGGAAAAAGGCGAGATCTACTATGACGGCGAACTGAAAAAACAGTTGGCTGAAGCCAAGCCTTACCGCACCTGGCTATCTACCAACCGAATCGAACTGGATGAACTGAAAAGCGGGCGCAAAGTTCCTCATCACGTAGCAAACTACGACCGGATGCTTCGTACTTTCGGCTACTCCAAAGAGGACATCGAAAGGCTGATTATGCCGATGGCAAGCACCGGAGCAGAACCGATCAATTCAATGGGTAACGATACGCCACTCGCCGTACTTTCAGATAAACCACAGTTGCTTTACAACTATTTCCGTCAGCAATTTGCACAGGTAACCAATCCGCCCATTGATCCCCTTCGTGAAGAACTGGTGATGTCATTGACGGAATACATTGGAGCAGTCGGTATGAATATTCTGACGCCCAGTGAAAGTCATTGCAAAATGGTACGCCTGAATCATCCGATTTTAAGCAATACCCAACTGGATATTCTTTGTAATATCCGGTATAAAGGCTTCAAAACAGTCAAACTACCCATGTTGTTTGAGGTTACAAAAGGGAAAGCCGGACTGCAGGAAGCACTGACCCATCTTTGTAAAATGGCGGAAGAATCCGTGACGGAAGGTGTAAACTACATTGTCCTGACCGACCGTGAGGTGGATATTACCCATGCTGCCATTCCATCATTGCTGGCAGTAAGCGCTGTTCATCACCACCTGATTTCAGTTGGTAAACGGGTGCAAACAGCATTGATCGTAGAAAGTGGTGAAATACGTGAAGTGATGCACGCCGCGTTATTGTTGGGTTTCGGAGCAAGTGCCCTGAATCCTTACATGGCATTCGCTGTCCTCGACCGACTGGTAAAAGACAAAGATATTCAGTTAGATTATACCACTGCTGAAAAGAACTATATCAAATCCATCTGTAAAGGCTTGTTTAAAATCATGAGTAAGATGGGTATCTCTACGATCCGCTCCTATCGTGGTGCTAAGATTTTCGAAGCTGTCGGTTTGAGTGAAGAATTGAGCAAGGCTTATTTTGGAGGACTCGGTTCACCGATCGAAGGTATCCGTCTGGAAGAAATAGCCAGAGATGCCATTGCTTTCCATAAAGAAGGATTTGAAAGTATTAAAAATGAAGAGTTATTAAAAAATAACGGTTTGTATGCTTTCCGTAAAGATGGAGAAAAGCACGCATGGAATCCGGAAACAATCAGCACTCTGCAATTGGCTACACGACTGGGGAGTTATAAAAAATTTAAAGAGTACACCCATCTGGTAGACGAAAAAGAGAAGCCTATTTTCCTTCGTGACTTTCTGGGATTCCGTCGTAATCCGATTTCAATCGATCAGGTAGAACCGGTGGAAAACATTCTGCATCGTTTCGTCACGGGGGCTATGTCTTTTGGTTCTATCAGCAAAGAGGCTCATGAGGCAATGGCTATTGCCATGAATAAAATTCACGGACGCAGTAATACCGGTGAAGGTGGCGAAGACGCTGCCCGTTTCCAACCGCTGCCCGATGGCAGTTCTTTACGAAGTGCAATCAAGCAGGTAGCTTCCGGTCGTTTCGGTGTAACGGCAGAATATCTGGTTAATGCGGACGAAATTCAAATCAAGATAGCACAGGGAGCCAAACCGGGTGAAGGCGGACAACTACCGGGATTTAAAGTGAACGATGTGATTGCGAAAACACGTCATTCCATTCCGGGAATTTCGCTGATTTCTCCTCCGCCTCATCATGATATTTATTCGATTGAGGATTTGGCACAATTAATCTTCGATTTGAAAAATGTAAATCCACAGGCCAAAATCAGTGTGAAACTGGTAGCAGAAAGCGGCGTCGGTACGATTGCTGCGGGTGTGGCAAAAGCAAAGGCGGACCTAATTGTCATCTCTGGTGCTGAAGGGGGAACAGGTGCTTCTCCGGCTTCTTCTATCCGCTATGCGGGTATCTCACCGGAATTGGGATTGAGCGAGACACAGCAAACATTGGTTTTGAACGGACTTCGTGGCCAAGTAGTTCTGCAAGCCGACGGACAACTGAAAACCGGACGTGACATCATCTTAATGGCACTAATGGGTGCCGAAGAATATGGCTTCGCCACCTCGGCATTGATTGTATTAGGGTGTGTAATGATGCGCAAATGCCATCAGAATACTTGTCCGGTGGGAGTTGCCACACAGAATGAAGAGTTACGTAAACGCTTTCATGGACGCAGTGAATATTTAGTAAACTTTTTCACATTCCTGGCACAGGAAGTCCGCGAGCATTTGGCTGAAATGGGATTCACCCGGATGGATGACATCATCGGGCGTACAGACTTAATCGAGCGCAAGTCCGATGCCAATGACCCAAATCCGAAACATGCTTTAATCGACTTCACCAAATTGCTGGCACGTGTTGACAACAGTGCGGCTATCCGTCATGTCATCGACCAAGATCATGGAATTTCTGCTGTAAAGGATGTAACCATCATCGATGCCGCACAAGAAGCTATCGAACATGAGAAAGAGATTTCTTTAGAATATACGATTGCCAATACAGACCGTGCAATAGGTGCTATGCTTTCCGGAGTAATCGCCAAGAAATATGGTGCCAAAGGATTGCCGGAACATACGCTGAATGTAAAATTCAAAGGTTCGGCAGGTCAATCTTTCGGAGCTTTTCTCGTACCGGGAGTTAACTTTAAACTGGAAGGTGAAGCGAATGATTACCTGGGTAAAGGATTGAGCGGCGGGCGTATCTCCATATTGCCTCCTATCCGCAGCAATTTCGAAGCCGAAAAAAATACAATCGCCGGTAATACCTTGCTTTATGGCGCAACAAGCGGTGAAGTATATATCAACGGCCGTGTAGGAGAACGTTTCGCTGTTCGTAACTCCGGCGCAGTTGCCGTCGTAGAAGGCGTGGGTGACCATTGTTGCGAATACATGACCGGAGGTCGTGTGGTAGTCCTCGGACAAACCGGACGTAACTTTGCAGCCGGTATGAGTGGCGGTGTAGCTTATGTATGGAACAAAGACGGCAACTTCGATTATTTCTGTAACATGGAAATGGTGGAACTGTCACTCATCGAAGAAGCCAGCTACCGGAAAGAGTTGCATGAACTAATCCGCCAGCATTACCTCTACACAGGCTCGAAACTGGCACGCATCCTGCTCGACAACTGGAATCATTACGTAGATCAATTCATCCAAGTAGTGCCCATCGAATACAAAAAAGTACTGCAGGAAGAACAAATGAGAAAGTTACAACAAAAAATTGCAGATATGCAAAGAGACTATTAGATTTACAATTTGACTATTTACAATTTACTATTTGAATGTATAGTATAGTCTGTAAATAGTCAAATAGCAAATGATAAGATAGTCTAGAAATAGTAAATAGTAAATCGTCAAATAGTAAATAACAAGATGGGAGATCCTAAAGCATTTCTAAATATACCTCGACAAGAGGCGGGATACCGCCCTGCAAACGAGCGAATCGCTGACTATAGTCAGGTAGAACAGACTTTGAATACAAACAGCCGTAAATTGCAGGCGTCACGCTGTATGGATTGCGGTGTACCTTTCTGTCATTGGGCATGCCCGATAGGAAATAAACAACCGGAATGGCAGGATGCATTATACAGGGGAAAATGGAAGGAGGCATACGAAGTATTGTCGTCTACTTGCGATTTTCCTGAATTTACAGGACGTATTTGTCCTGCTCTTTGCGAGAAATCGTGTGTGTTGAAACTTTCCTGCGATCAGCCGGTGACTATTCGCGAGAATGAAGCAGCTATCGTAGAAGCGGCTTTTCGTGAAGGATATATACAAGTAAAGACGCCGGAAAGAAACGGAAAGAAAGTGGCGGTGATTGGTGCAGGTCCTGCTGGATTGGTGGTGGCTAATCAGCTGAATTTAAAAGGATATAGCGTTACTTTATTCGATAAGGATGAAGCGCCCGGAGGATTATTACGATTCGGTATTCCTAATTTCAAACTGGATAAAAATGTAATTGACCGACGGATGAAGATATTGGCTGCAGAAGGAATACAGTTTGAGATGGGAGTAGAAATAGACGTTAATCATTTACCGGAAGGATTCGATGCTTACTGCATCTGTACCGGAACCCCCACTGCACGTGACTTGAGTATTCCGGGACGTGAACTGAAAGGGATTCATTTCGCACTCGAAATGCTGGCACAACAGAATAGGATTCTGGCAGGACAGACTTTCCCGAAAGACAAGTTGGTAAATGCCAAAGGCAAAAAGGTTCTCGTGATAGGTGGCGGAGACACTGGTTCCGACTGCATCGGAACCAGTGTGAGACAGGGAGCCGTCAGTGTCACTCAAATCGAAATCATGCCGAAACCTCCTGTCGGCTACAATCCGGCTACTCCTTGGCCACAATGGCCGGCAGTCTTCAAAACGACTTCCAGCCATGAAGAAGGTTGTACACGCCGCTGGTGCCTGGCTTCCAATCAGTTCCTCGGAAAGAATGGAAAAGTGACAGGTGTAGAAGTGGAAGAAGTGAAATGGATTCCGGCAGCAGATGGCGGACGTCCCACGATGAAACCAACAGGGAAGAAGGAAGTCATCGAAGCTGATATGGTATTATTGGCGATGGGATTCCTGAAACCGGAACAACCCAAATTTGCAAAGAATGTATTTCTTGCCGGTGATGCCGAGACTGGTGCCAGCTTAGTAGTACGCGCCATGGCAGGAGGACGAAAGGCTGCTGCGGAAATAGATGCTTATCTAATACAATAAGGTTTGCAACAGTGTACAACAAGAAGCTCGATTGCTATTATCGGTTCGTTCCATATCTATAGAACTAAAGAATAACAGATATGGAACTAAAGGAAAACAGTTGTGGAACTAAACGATAACAATTATGGAACGAATTAAGAATAACTAGTCAGCTTCTTAGAAATAGCGAATAAACAATCAACAGATTACATTACCCCCTCTAAAAATTAAAGTTATGTGTGGAATAGCAGGTATACTCAACATCAAAGTTCAAACGAAAGAGCTAAGAGATAAAGCACTGAAAATGGCCCAGAAGATCCGTCATCGCGGACCGGACTGGAGTGGAATCTATGTAGGCGGAAGTGCCATCCTGGCACACGAACGTCTTTCCATTGTCGACCCGCAAAGTGGCGGACAGCCGTTATACTCTCCCGATCGTAAACAAGTGCTCGCCGTCAACGGTGAGATTTACAATCACCGTGATATTCGCGCTAAATATGCGGGAAAATATAACTTTCAGACCGGAAGTGACTGTGAGGTAATTCTTGCCCTTTACAAAGATAAAGGCATCCATTTTCTGGAAGATATTAGCGGTATCTTTGCTTTCGTTCTTTATGATGAGGAAAAGGATGAATTTCTAATTGCCCGTGATCCGATAGGGGTTATTCCTTTATATATAGGAAAAGATAAAGAGGGAAAAATCTACTTTGGCAGCGAGTTGAAAGCCCTTGAAGGATTTTGCGACAAATATGAAATATTTCTCCCCGGACATTACTTCTATAGTAAAGAGGGAAAAATGAAACGTTGGTATTCGCGCGACTGGACAGAATATGAAACCGTAAAAGAGAATGATGCACAAACCGTTGATGTGAAAATAGCATTAGAAGAGGCTGTACACCGCCAGTTAATGAGTGACGTACCGTACGGAGTGCTTCTTTCGGGAGGGTTGGATAGTTCTGTCATCTCCGCCATTGCCAAAAAATATGCGGCAAAACGTATAGAAACAGACGGAGCGAGTGATGCGTGGTGGCCTCAACTCCACTCCTTCGCCATCGGACTAAAAGGTGCTCCCGATTTGATTAAAGCACGTGAAGTGGCTGAATATATCGGTACTGTCCATCACGAAATAAACTATACTGTTCAGGAAGGTTTGGATGCCCTGCGTGATGTCATTTATTTCATCGAGACATACGATGTAACCACGGTACGCGCTTCCACTCCCATGTACCTACTGGCACGTGTCATCAAATCGATGGGTATCAAAATGGTGTTGAGCGGTGAAGGCGCCGATGAAGTTTTCGGTGGTTATCTGTATTTCCACAAGGCTCCCACTCCACAGGCATTCCACGAAGAAACAGTACGTAAACTTTCAAAGTTGCACATGTACGATTGCCTCCGCGCCAATAAAAGTTTGTCAGCATGGGGAGTAGAAGGACGTGTTCCTTTCCTTGATAAAGAATTCCTCGACGTAGCCATGAACCTGAATCCGAAAGCTAAAATGTGCCCCGGAAAGGAAATTGAGAAACGGATTGTTCGCGAAGCCTTTGCCGAGATGTTACCGGAAAGTGTGGCGTGGAGACAAAAAGAGCAGTTCAGTGACGGTGTAGGATATTCATGGATTGACACATTGAGGGAAATCACAGCTGCTGCTGTGAGCGATCAGCAAATGGAACATGCTGCCGAACGCTTCCCTATCAACACGCCACAAAATAAAGAAGAATACTATTATCGCAGTATCTTTGAAGAGCATTTCCCCAGTGAAAGTGCAGCACGCACCGTACCCAGTGTTCCCAGTGTGGCCTGCTCCACAGCAGAAGCGCTGGCGTGGGATATTGCTTTCAGGAATCTGAATGAGCCTAGCGGACGTGCGGTGAGAGGAATACACGAAGAGGCCTATACTTAACTGATAAGAATAACAGAATCTGCTCTTTCTGTTATTCTTTTGTAACATTTCTATTTTAAAATCTCAAGGATTAACGCAGATTAGCATATTATTGTCTGATTTGCGTTTTCTTTTTTATAATTTTGAGGCCAAACCAAATTAAATCTATCAAACTTTTAAAAGACCAAACAAATGAATTTAAAAAAAATGATGATGGCTTCTGCCCTTCTAATGGTTGCTTGCTGTATGCAGGCACAGACAAAAGTGATAGCCCACCGTGGATTCTGGAAAACTCCGGGATCATCACAAAACAGTATTTCATCACTTCTAAAAGCAGATTCCATCGGTTGTTACGGTTCAGAATTTGACGTATGGATCGCTAAGGATAACAAGTTGGTGGTCAACCATGATCCTGTATACAAGATGAGACCGATGGAGTATTCCAAAGGTGACGCACTGACCGGACTTAAATTATCCAACGGAGAAAACTTACCCAGCCTGGAACAATATCTGGAAGCCGGGAAAAACTGTAATACCCGACTGATTCTCGAACTGAAAGCACATAGTAACAAGAAACGTGAAACCAAAGCCGTACAGGGAATCCTTGCCATGGTGAAGAAAATGGGACTGGAAAACCGCATGGAATATATCACGTTCTCCCTGCATGCCATGAAAGAGTTTATCCGCCTGGCTCCTGCCGGTACTCCGGTATTTTACCTTAACGGGGAACTGTCTCCCAAAGAATTAAAGGAACTCGGTGCTGCCGGTCTTGATTATCACATGGGAGTGATTAAGAAACACCCCGAATGGATCAAAGAAGCTCATGAACTCGGCTTGAAAGTAAATGTGTGGACTGTGGACGAAGTGGAAGATATGAAATCGCTGATCGAACAGAAAGTAGATTTCATTACCACCAACGAACCAGTCATCTTACAAGAAGAACTGAAAAAACATCAATAAGATAAAATCATTACAAAGTAAACTATTTAATATCCGTCTTTAAAGAAACAGCTCGTTCCTTTAAAAGAAACAGGATGTTTCTCGGTGTCGAACGGGTGGTTCCTTTAAAAGGAACCACCCGTTTCTTTTAAAGGAAAAATGAGCTTTTATAACAAACTAAATACCAGCATATTAAGAACACTCATTTTTTCATCTGAAAAAGAAAAGGTCATTTTCATATATGCCAATAAAAGATTACAAACGATTTACTGGAAATCATCTAATACCTCTTTCAGCTCTCCTACCGTAAGCTCTCCTACCTGTCTCCATAATTCATGTCCCTTATGCAATAAAAGAAAGGCGGGCACTGTTTCTGCATTATGCGCATCGGCTATTGTTCTATTTTCTTCAGCATTCACTCTTATCAATTCTACAGTTCTCTTTTCGTAAGTCCGAAGCACAGGACCTATCCACTCATAATGAGGTGACCAGTCGGCATAAAATACTACCAACACCAAATGGTTGGTCTTAACTGCTGTTTCTAATTGTTTCTCTATATTCATATCTCTACGTTTTTATATTAATGATAGTGCTAAAACAATGAACACAGAAAAAGGTTCTTCAGCATATCCGGTGAGCAATATGATAGATAAATAGGGGTTTTCACTTTCATATCGTCAAAAGGAAAAGGATATATTTCTTGTTTTTATAGCTGATTTCACCGATTATCAAGGCTAAATATTTTTCATATATTATGGAAGAATATGCAAAACAATTCATCCAAATAACAGTTTATTAATATATAAACAGGTATAATTTCAAATTATAACTAAATGTGGCCGTATATAAAGCGATTATAAGTTTGAAGAAAATAAATAGATATTAGATATACTTTTTAGTAAAATATAAAGCAAAAAGTCATATCTTTGCATCGTAATAAAACAAAAGGTTACAACAATCAACAAATATAAATCAAAATGACAACAAAGATTAAGTTCACAAAAATGCATGGAGCGGGAAATGACTACATATATGTAGACACAAGCCAATATCCGATAGCCGACCCTGCAAAGAAGGCAATCGAATGGAGCAAGTTTCATACAGGAATCGGAAGTGATGGACTTATATTGATTGGTGTCTCTGATAAAGCGGATTTCAGCATGCGCATTTTCAATGCGGACGGTTCGGAAGCTATGATGTGCGGTAACGGAAGCCGTTGTGTAGGCAAATATGTATATGAATACGGCTTGACTGACAAAACAGAAATTACGCTGGATACACGATCAGGAATAAAAATCCTGAAACTGCATGTAGAGGGAAAAACAGTTAGTGCAGTCACCGTAGACATGGGTAGCCCGTTGGAAACAGAAGAGATTCAGTGGGGAGGAAAGTATCCTTTCCGGTCGACCAAAGTATCAATGGGTAATCCGCATCTCGTCACATTTGTTGAGGACATCACCCAGATTAATTTACCGGAAATCGGTCCTGAACTGGAGAATCATCCTCTTTTTCCCGACAGAACCAATGTGGAGTTTGCACAGATTGTCAGCAAAGACACCATACGGATGAGGGTGTGGGAAAGAGGATCGGGAATCACTCAAGCTTGCGGGACAGGTGCTTGCGCCACAGCAGTAGCCGCCTTCATCAACGGACTTACAGGAAGAAAAAGCGATGTAATCATGGATGGAGGGACAGTCACCATTGAATGGGATGAAATCTCCGGACATATATTAATGACCGGACCGGCAACCAAAGTTTTCGATGGGGAGATTGAGGATAAGTAATAAGTATCAGGTATTGAGTATTAGATTTTGCAGAACTTAAAACAATAACAAGATGGCATTAGTAAACGAACATTTTTTGAAGTTACCGGGAAGCTATTTATTCTCGGACATAGCGAAAAAGGTAAATACCTTCAAGATAACACATCCTAAACAGGATATTATCCGGTTGGGTATCGGTGATGTCACCCAACCGCTTCCGAAAGCGTGTATCGAAGCCATGCACAAAGCGGTAGAAGAGCTGGCCAGCAAGGATACATTCCGCGGATATGGTCCTGAACAGGGATATGATTTTCTGATTGAAGCAATTATAAAAAATGACTTTATTCCACGTGGGATTCATTTCTCGGCATCCGAGATATTTGTCAGTGACGGTGCCAAAAGCGATACCGGAAATATAGGCGATATTCTTCGCCATGACAATAGCGTAGGTGTTACAGATCCCATCTATCCGGTTTATATAGACAGCAATGTCATGTGCGGACGCGCCGGAGTGTTGGAAGAAGAAACGGGTAAATGGAGTAATGCTACTTATATGCCTTGCACAAGTGAGAATAACTTTATTCCGGAAATTCCAGACAAACGGATAGACATTGTTTATCTCTGCTATCCGAACAACCCGACAGGAACAACCTTAACCAAACCGGAACTGAAGAAATGGGTGGACTATGCATTGGCAAACGATACATTGATTCTGTTCGATGCCGCTTATGAAGCATATATCCAGGACGAAAATGTCCCCCACTCTATCTATGAGATTAAGGGAGCTAAAAAGTGTGCGATCGAATTCCGTAGTTTTTCAAAAACGGCAGGATTTACCGGAGTACGCTGCGGATATACCGTGGTTCCGAAAGAACTCACCGCCGCCACTCTGGAAGGCGACCGCATACCGCTCAACAGATTGTGGAACCGCCGCCAGTGCACCAAGTTCAACGGTACTTCTTACATTACCCAACGGGCAGCAGAAGCCGTTTACAGTGCAGAAGGCAAAGCACAGATTAAAGAAACAATCGACTATTATATGACCAACGCCCAAATTATGAAAGAGGGATTGGAAGCCGCAGGACTGAAAGTGTATGGAGGAGTCAACGCTCCCTACTTATGGGTGAAAACTCCGAACGGGCTTTCGTCATGGAGATTCTTCGAACAGATGTTGTATGAAGCCAATGTGGTCGGTACCCCCGGTGTAGGCTTCGGACCAAGCGGTGAAGGATATATCCGCCTGACTGCCTTTGGCGAACGCAACGACTGTATCGAAGCGATGAGAAGAATAAAAAACTGGCTATAAGAATTTTGAATAACTTCTCCTAGTCTATTCATAACCAGTGATTTTTCAATTTACTTGATAGTATTTCGCGCGCTACTATATACATGGACCGTACATCCACATTTTTCTAACTATTAAAGGTAAAAAGACGATGAAAACGACGATTAACAAAAAAATGAGGGTAATAACAGTAGCATTATTACTGTCAGGGCTTGTCCCGTCTACAATGATGGCACAAGATAAGGTAGAAGCTTCCGTTGGAGCAGATCTGGTAAGTGGTTACATCTGGCGCGGCCAGGATTTAGGCGGAGTGAGCGTTCAACCCTCACTGGAAATCTCTTACAAAGGTTTCTCACTCGGAGCATGGGGATCGGTAGGATTCGAATCGACGGACACAAAAGAGTTCGATTTAACTCTTGGTTATTCGATAGGCGGTTTTAGCGTTTCAGTGACGGATTATTGGTTTAATACCCAAGTAGAAACTGGCATAGACGATGATGGAGAAACGATCTTTGCAACTAACAAGTATTTTAAATACGGAGCTCATTCAACGGCTCATGTATTTGAAGCACAAGTCGGATATGACTTCGGACCACTGGCAGTCAACTGGTATACAAATTTTGCAGGTGCCGACGGCGTGAAAGAAAATGGCAAAAGGGCTTATTCTTCTTACCTCGCACTTAGCGCACCATTCAAATTGGGAGGTCTCGACTGGACAGTAGATTTAGGTATGGTTCCTTGGGAGACAACTTTCTACAATGGCTATACAAGTGGGTTCTGCGTATCAGACGTAAGTCTCGGAGCTTCCAAGGATATCAAAATCACAGATTCCTTCTCCGTTCCGGCATTTGCCAAGGTATCTGTCAATCCACGGACAGAAGGAGCCTACTTCGCATTCGGATTAAGTTTTTAAGAGAGAGAATATAGAATATCAAAGAGCGTATAGGGATCAGGTAGTTAGAGTTTAGATTTTATCGGTTTGTTGTATGGTAACCTACTATGGCTGCCACACCCTATACCTCTTTCTTTTACAGGTCAACACTAATATTTAAGGTATATGAAAAAGATTGAAGCTATTATCCGTAAAACCAAATTCGAGGACGTAAAAGACGCCCTACTCGAAGCGGACATCGAATGGTTCTCTTATTACGATGTAAGAGGTATTGGAAAAGCACGGCAAGGACGTATCTACCGTGGCGTAGTATATGACACCAGCACCATTGAACGAATTTTGATCTCTATTGTCGTACGCGACAAAAATACCGAGAAAACAGTGCAGGCTATCATCAAAGCTGCACAGACCGGAGAAATCGGTGACGGACGTATTTTCGTCATTCCTATCGAAGACGCTATCCGGATACGCACTGCCGAACGTGGTGACATAGCCCTCTACAATGCAGAACAAGAACGTTAATCGGCAGCGGCAAGGTGCCGCTCCCAGGTTTCCTTGCGGATTATAACGTTTATAAAGAGGTTTACAACATCACTAATAAATAATAGGTATAAAATAAGATAATTATTATGGATACAAAATATAAAAGCCATAGCTTCGTAAAGTTGTGGATAGCCACTACTATATTCATTTTGTGCTGTTTTACTACTGATATGTCGGCACAAAACGCAGCCGCTGCCGATACAGTTGCAGCAGTTACAGAAACAATTACCGAAGTCGTTGCAGCTCCTGCCGAAGAAGCATCAGCAGCTCCCGATACGGTTGGTGAATTAGCTCTTGGATTAAATACTGTATGGATGTTGCTTGCAGCAATGCTCGTATTCTTCATGCAGCCGGGATTTGCATTAGTAGAAGCAGGTTTTACCAGAGTGAAAAATACTGCCAACATTCTGATGAAGAACTTTGTAGACTTCATGTTCGGCTCTTTACTATACTGGTTTATCGGTTTCGGATTGATGTTCGGCGCAGGCGGATTCATCGGAATGCCTCACTTCTGCGACCTTTCTTTCATTAATAATGGTTTGCCAACCGAAGGATTCCTCATATTCCAAACCGTATTCTGTGCGACAGCAGCTACAATTGTATCAGGAGCCATGGCAGAACGAACAAAATTCTCCATGTATATCGTCTACACCATCTTTATCAGTGTACTGATTTATCCGATATCCGGTCACTGGACATGGGGCGGAGGCTGGCTGATGAACGGTGAAGAAGGTTCTTTCATGATGAGTCACTTCGGCACTACATTCCATGACTTTGCCGGTTCTACAGTCGTTCACTCTGTAGGTGGATGGATTGCTTTGGTAGGTGCTGCCATTCTTGGTCCCCGTATCGGTAAATATGGTAAAGACGGCAAATCAAAAGCTATCCCAGGCCATAGCCTGACTATTGCTGCACTGGGGGTATTCATTCTTTGGTTCGGATGGTTCGGATTCAACCCCGGTTCTCAATTGGCAGCAGCAACCGAAGCCGACGCAATCGCTATTTCCCACGTATTCCTGACAACGAACCTGGCTGCTTGTGCCGGTGGTTTCTTTGCTCTGTTGGTGAGCTGGATGAAATATGGAAAACCATCCCTGTCATTGACACTGAATGGTATCTTGGCAGGTCTGGTAGGTATCACAGCAGGATGTGACACAGTATCTCCCGCAGGAGCAGCCTTAATAGGTGCGATATGTGGTGTCGTAATGATATTCTCCGTTGACTTCATTGACAAGTTTCTAAAAATAGACGATCCGGTAGGTGCATCTTCTGTACATGGTGTGTGTGGTTTTTTAGGAACAATTCTCACAGGTTTGTTCTCTACCAGTGAAGGTTTATTCTATGGATACGGTTTCGGATTCCTCGGTGCACAACTATTCGGAGCATTGGTAGTAAGTGCATGGGCAGCAGGCATGGGATTCATCATTTTCAAAACGCTTGATAAGATTCACGGACTTCGCGTTCCGGCACGTGTCGAAGAAGAAGGTCTTGACATTTACGAACACGGTGAATCTGCTTACAACTAAGTTACTTATAATTAAAAGTAAGTCTACTCATCAGTAAGTGAATTAGGCTATATAGATTAAAAAGATTTATCCCGGGCGGGCCTGACCGCCTTCCCGGGAACCACACAGAGAAAATTATTTGCTCTAACATATTTAACAACAAATCAAATTAGGTATTATGTCAAAACTTAGATTCAGAGTAGTAGAGACAGCTTTCAAGAAAAAGGCTGTTGAGGTAGCAACACCTGCCGAACGTCCTTCGGAATACTTCGGCAAGTATGTATTCAACAAGGAAAAGATGTTCAAATACCTTCCCAGTAAGGTATACAATGCACTGATTGATGCAATTGACAATGGTGCTCCGCTAGATCGCAGCATTGCCGACGAGGTAGCTGCCGGCATGAAAAAATGGGCTATCGAAATGGGTGTCACTCATTACACGCACTGGTTTGCACCGCTGACCGAGGGTACGGCAGAAAAGCACGATGCCTTCGTTGAACATGACGGCAAAGGTGGTATGATGGAAGAATTTACAGGTAAACTGCTCGTACAGCAGGAGCCGGATGCTTCTTCTTTCCCGAATGGCGGTATCCGTAATACATTCGAAGCTCGCGGATACAGCGCATGGGACCCCTCGTCACCTGCTTTCATCGTGGATGATACACTTTGCATCCCGACTGTATTTATCGCATATACCGGTGAAGCTCTTGACTATAAAGCTCCCTTACTGAAGGCATTGCGTGCTGTAGATAAAGCAGCCGTAGCCGTATGTCAGTATTTTAATCCGGAAGTGAAAAAAGTAGTTGCTTACTTAGGATGGGAACAGGAATACTTCCTGGTAGACGAAGGATTGTATGCCGCACGTCCGGACTTACTAATGACCGGTCGTACTTTGATGGGACATGACAGTGCCAAAAACCAACAGTTGGAGGATCACTACTTCGGTGCTATCCCCACCCGCGTAGCCGCTTTCATGAAGGACCTTGAAATTGAAGCGTTAAAATTAGGTATTCCTGTTAAGACTCGTCACAACGAGGTTGCCCCGAACCAGTTCGAGTTGGCTCCTATCTTTGAAGAGTGTAACCTTGCTAATGACCATAACTTACTGATTATGTCATTAATGCGTAAGGTAAGCCGCCGTCATGGTTTCCGTGTACTGCTTCATGAAAAGCCGTTCAAAGGTGTCAATGGTTCGGGTAAACACAACAACTGGTCTTTGGGCACTGATACAGGTATCTTATTGATGGGACCGGGCAAGACTCCGGAAGACAATCTGCGTTTTGTTACATTCGTTGTCAATACATTGATGGCAGTTTATCATCATAACGGACTACTGAAAGCTTCTATCTCCAGTGCTACCAATGCCCACCGTCTGGGAGCGAATGAGGCACCTCCTGCAATTATCTCCTCTTTCCTTGGAAAACAGTTGTCGCAGGTATTGGATCATATCGAAAACAGTACGAAAGATGATTTAATCAGCCTTAGCGGTAAACAGGGAATGAAGTTGGATATTCCGCAGATTCCTGAATTACTGATCGATAATACAGACCGTAACCGTACTTCTCCATTTGCTTTCACAGGCAACCGCTTTGAGTTCCGTGCCGTAGGTTCCGAAGCAAACTGTGCTTCTGCCATGATTGCATTGAACTCGGCCGTAGCAAATCAATTGGTGAAGTTTAAAAAGGACGTGGATGCGTTGATTGAAAAGGGAGAACCCAAAGTTTCCGCCATTCTTGAAATCATCCGCGGATATATCAAAGAATGTAAAGCCATTCATTTCGACGGTAACGGTTACAGTGACGAATGGAAGAAAGAAGCTGCCCGTCGTGGACTGGATTGCGAAACCAGTGTTCCTGTTATCTTCGACAATTACCTGAAACCGGAAACAATTGCCATGTTCGAAGCTACCGGTGTAATGACCAAGAAAGAACTGGAAGCCCGTAACGAGGTGAAATGGGAAACTTATACGAAGAAGATTCAGATTGAGGCACGTGTATTGGGTGACTTGGCAATGAATCATATCATTCCGGTTGCCACTCAATACCAGACGGACTTAATTAATAATGTCTATAAGATGCAATCTCTTTTCCCAGCAGAAAAGGCAGCGAAATTGTCTGCTAAGAACCTGGAGCTTATTGAAGAGATTGCCGACCGTACAGCTTTCATCAAGGAGCATGTAGATGCAATGATTGAGGCTCGTAAGGTTGCAAACAAGATAGAAAGCGAACGGGAAAAAGCCATTGCCTACCACGACACGATTGTCCCGGCACTAGAAGAAATCCGTTATCACATCGACAAGTTGGAACTGATTGTTGACAATCAGATGTGGACGCTTCCAAAATACAGGGAACTGTTATTTGTGAGATAGAAAAAAATACGGTGAACGATAAACAGTAAACGGTGAACAAACTGCATTATCATTGCAGAAAATTCACCGTTAGCCGTTCACTGTTATTGAAATTATCTATTTCTTTTGTTGGTTGTTTTAAGTTTGCGGGGAGGGGTGCTGTGAAGCAGTCCTCTTCTTTTTTTATTCGATAATCTTTGCGTCTTCAATATCATCATCGTCATGCATAACCGGAGCCTTCGGGCGGCGACGGGCAAACTTGAACCAGTTTATCAATTCGGAAAGAGAATAAACCAAACTGCTGATACCAATAATTATAAATGCAGTATTACGCGCTCCTGTCGGATTGAACAAAGCGATAATACCCGCAATAAGAATCAGCGAAGGAATCAGATAAAAAGCTCCCGGAACGGGCATCCACCGACGAGCCATCGACAAAGAAGCAATCTGTTGCACTCCTCCCATAATCAGGATAAATCCCAATAAAAACATCAGGACATCTGCAAAGAATTCAGGCATCACAATCAACCAAAGTCCGAATAATAAGCTACCGATTCCTTCTATCGGAAAACGGGGAGCTGCTTCACCTTCCGGTCTTTTCCGGCCGAAATAGCCAAAAAGGCTGATAACACCGGGAATCAAGAAGGCAACACCTACCGTAATGACAATATAACTGGCAGCCGCATTGGGCCAAATCACGAGTACCAATCCAATCACAAGTGCGAAGAGAATGCGAATAAGGGAATAATTCATTGTTTTCATAAATTCTATATTTTTTAACCGAGTCTGTTCCAATACTTTTGCGAATATAAGTGTTTCTACTGATATATAAAAATAACAAATAAACATTGTAATAAGTTCGTAATAATATCGTTATGACGATTACATCTCACATTGATATTTTTGCAGAAATTTTAAACAGTTCCTTTTTCACAATGAAACAAAGCGAAATAAAAAAGAAATACCCTTATGTAGAGCGTGACATCAGTTGGATGTACTTCAACCAACGTATTCTGCTAGAAGCCGCCCGTCCAGAAGTGCCACTGCTGGAACGACTCACTTTTCTTGGCATCTATTCAAATAATCTGGATGAATTCTTCCGTGTCCGTGTAGCGACTCTGAACCGGATCGTAGAATATGCCGATAAAAACATACAAGCAGAACAAGAAACCGCCGCCTGCACTCTGAAACAAATAGGAAAGCTGCACAATCGTTACTACAAGCAGTTTGAGGAGATATTCGCTTCCATTATGGAGGAATTGAAGAAAGAGAATATCTACGTCATCAAAGATGCGGAAATGACGGACGAACAGAAAGCATTCGTCACTTCTTTCTATCGCAACAAACTGAATGGTTCTACCAATCCGCTTTTCCTCAATGGAACCCGCCCGCTGGACGATCAGACAGATGAGGATATTTACCTTGCCATCCGTCTGCTGCGCAAAGATGAAACGGGAAAGATAAAGGAGAAAGACTATGCAGTGATTGAACTGCCGACCGGAGACTTCGGCCGTTTTATTCAATTACCTGATTCGGATGGAAAAACATATCTCATGTTTCTTGATGACGTGATCCGCTATTGTTTGCCGATGATTTTTGTTGGCATGAAGTACACAGATTATGAGGCGTACACTTTCAAATTCACTAAAGACGCCGAAATGGAAATTGACAGTGATCTGCGGACAGGGGTACTTCAGAAGATTTCCAAAGGTGTGAAAAGCCGGAAGAAAGGGGAACCGATCCGTTTCGTCTATGACGAACAAATTCCTAAAGACTTGCTGAAAAAGTTGACCGGCCGCCTGAACGTGGATAAGAATGACACGCGTGTAGCCGGAGGACGCTATCACAATTTCAAGGATTTGATGAAATTTCCGGTTTGCGGTCATCATGAACTGAAATATCCTGTTTGGGAACCTATCTTCAAGCCTGAACTGAATGGCATGGAAAGTCTGCTCACTTTGATTCGTCGGAAAGATCGTTCCTTACATTATCCTTATCATAGTTTCGATACTTTCATCCGTGTGTTGCGAGAAGCCGCTATCAGTAAAGAAGTAAAAAGTATCAAGATGACGCTTTATCGTTTGGCTAAAGACTCCAAAGTGATAAAGGCTTTAATCAGTGCAGCCAAAAACGGGAAAAAAGTCACAGTAGTTATCGAACTGTTGGCACGTTTTGATGAAGCGTCTAATATCAACTGGAGCAAGAAAATGCAGGATGCGGGGATTCATGTTATTTTCGGAGTAGAGGGTTTGAAAATTCATTCTAAATTGCTGCATATCGGCACTCGGCACGGAGATATCGCCTGCATCAGTACAGGAAATTTCCATGAAGGAAATGCACGTATGTATACTGACTATACCATTATGACTGCTCACCGTCCCATTGTCCGGGAAGTCAATGCCGTATTCGATTTTATCGAAAAGCCTTATACTCCTGTTGATTTCAAAGAATTGCTCGTTTCTCCCAATGATATGCGTAAACGATTCATTGCGCTTATCAACAAAGAGATAAAAAATAAGGAACAGGGAAAAGAGGCTTATATCCTTGCTAAAGTAAATCATATTACTGACCGTGCACTTGTTGAAAAGCTATACGAAGCCTCAACAGCGGGTGTTCAAGTGGAACTGGTAGTACGCGGTAACTGTTCTTTAGTGACAGGCGTTCCGGGTATCAGCGAGAATATACACATCAATGGTATTATCGACCGTTATCTCGAACATTCGCGCATTTTCATCTTCGCCAATGGTGGAGAAGAAAAATACTACATTGGTTCTGCCGACTGGATGCCTCGCAACCTGGATAATCGTATTGAGGTGGCGGCACCGGTCTATGATAAAGAAATCCAGGCAGATTTAAAACGAATTGTCTGCTACGGATTCCGGGATACGGCAAAAGGAAGAATTGTGGATGGTACAGGCGAGAACCGGGAAAAAGAACGGGAAGAGAACAGTGTCCCATTCCGCTCACAAGAAAAATTATATAACGAATACAAGAATACATTATGATAAGTATGAAGAAAGTTAATTATGCGGCAATAGATATAGGCTCTAATGCGGTGCGGCTGCTGATAAAATGTGTAAACGAGGAGAATGCGCCCGAATTAATGAGTAAGGTACAGCTCATCCGTATTCCGTTACGGTTGGGAGAAGACGCCTTTACTGTGGGGGTTATCTCTACAGAAAAAGAGAAGAAACTGATTCGGCTGATGAAAGCCTACAAACAATTAATGAAGATATATGATGTGGTAGACTATCGTGCGTGTGCCACCTCTGCCATGCGTGATGCACGTAATGGCAAGGATATCGTTCAGCAGATCGTCAAAAAAACGGGTATCCGTGTAGAAATCATCGACGGGCAGGAAGAGGCGCATATTGTTTACGACAATCATATCGAACAGTTATTTGCTTCAGGACAAAATTACTTGTATGTAGATGTAGGAGGTGGTAGTACGGAAATTAATCTCATCAGCAACGGTGAACTGAAAAATTCCCGTTCATATAATATAGGTACGGTACGTATGCTTAGCGGTATGGTAAAGGAAGAAGAAAAGGAAGCTTTGCGCACTGACCTGATAGGGCTTGCCACAGAATATACCCCTATCAGCATCATCGGTTCGGGAGGAAATATTAATAAGTTATTTCGTTTAGCGGACAAGAAAGACAAAAAAGCGTCTCTCCTACCCATCGAATCACTGCAAGATATATATGAAACATTAAAAGCCCTCTCTACCGAACAACGTATTAAGCAATATAAGTTGAAACCGGACCGGGCCGATGTTATTGTTCCTGCTGCAGAGATATTTCTCGAGATAGCTACTCATGTAAAAGCTACCGGAATTATTGTACCTACCATCGGACTGTCCGACGGTATTATAGACAGCTTGTACACGCAAAACATGAACAGGCCTGATTCTCCGCAATCTCGATGAATGAATATATAAAAAACTCCTGATACTAAGTCTGGATATACTAGTATCGGGAGTTTTTGTCTCATCTTGCTATAATGTATAGATTCATCTTTAAAAGAGTTAGGTATTCGGATTTTGTTCTTTATATTTGTGCAACTATATATTTGAAACAATATGGATATAAAACTTAGAATTGAGCAATCTTCGGATTATCATGAAACCGAAAACATTACACGGGAAGCATTCTGGAATCATTATTCTCCGGGATGTGACGAACATTACCTCCTTCATATTATGCGTAACCATCCTAAGTTTGTGCCGGAGCTCGATATTGTTGCAGAACATAATAACAAGATTGTCGGTAATGTTGTCTGCCTCAAATCATTTATCATGGCAGATGACGGTAACCAATATGAGGTTTTGAGCCTGGGGCCCATTTCTGTCCTCCCCGAATACCAACAGCAAGGTATCGGAGGAAGAATGATTGCACTTACCAAAAAATTAGCTTCCGAAATGGGATTTCGTGCTATTTTACTTTGTGGTGACCCGGATTATTATCTCCGACAAGGATTCATTCCTGCCGAAACATTAGGGATTCGCACTGAAGACAATATGTATGCTACTGCTCTTCATGTTTGTGAATTATATGATAATGCTTTAGCCAATGTAAAAGGCCGTTATATAGAAGATAAAATATATCAGATTGATAAATCTGCTGCTAATGAGTTCGACAAGCGATTTCCTCCAAAAGAAATTGTAGTTGGTACTCCGTCACAAAAACGGTTTAATCAGATAGTAGTGATGCAGAAAAAAGCGAATTAAGGTTGAATAACCTAAATCGCCTGATTTGTACATCTCTGGAGCTCGGTCCTGCTATGATATTAAGCAACTATCATTCAATATAGTTACCATTCTTCGTATCTTTGCAGTTACAAAACATTCAACATGAGAAATTTGAATTTACAAAAAGATACTACTGACACTTTGTAATTCTTAATCTATCAGGGATCGCTTCTTTCCTCCCTTTGGCTGAAGTAAAATTTTTCTGCCACTGTAGAGGGCTTTATTCAATTCACTATTCTACAATTAAGCATGATATATATACATTTTAATACGCGCACAGCATTTCTACAATCAAACGGGCATCACATGTACTAATAAAGTTCCCTTTTACTTTTTTCTTTTTACCATTATCAAAGCCCCAAATAGAAAAATCAATGGAAAGAAAGTAGGAAATTCTAACAACATTTACGATATAGCGACACTATCCCAATGGTTTGTTTACTTCATCCATAGCTTTTGATGACATTATCCGCATCTTTTACTTACTTTATCCTTATGTTTTTTACAAATATAGCGGCGCTTTTGATGTAAATATGCGGTGCTTTACGCAATAAAGGCATTGTTTTTCAATAAATCATGGGGATTTTCCTGCTAATAGAGAAGAATGATAGAACATGAGAGATAGCAAAACCCTTGATTACACGAACAATCGTCAGAATAATCAGAGATTCTAAAACTTTATGTATTTACTTTGTCATCGAATGGGTAATTACATAAAAAAGGGGAGCATTAAGGCAGCACTTACTTCCCTACAATCTCCCCATAATCAATGCACACAAGTTCTTTTCGAATAAAACTGTTTGCAATATTTCTCTTTAATAGTTTTAGTACTGAATCACTTTATCACTACTAACTGTCTTATACCAATCAGTAGTTGAGCTCTGATCGTGTGCCCAATCTGCAAATTTAGAATATGCGTTCGTTATCACTGTTGTTTCTGTTGGATAAGCAAATTTATCAGGAACACACAAAGCCCATGTATTATTAACTGCCTTGATTACCTCAAGCACCTCATTATCCGCCAATTGTCCATTCGCCGTAGCCGAATTAAAATGAGTCAAATGGATTTCTGTTCTCTTTTGACCTATCCCCTGATAAGCAATGAAGAAGTCTAAACCATCTGTCACACTAGGGACGGATATTTCATTTTTAAGTTTGACGTTCACTTCAAGAGTATATATATCTGTAAGAGGAGTACTAGCATTCCCAGTATTCAACATGGGGCGTTGTGCTCCTGTATATCCATATACATAATGTGCGTCTCCAAATAAAGGAATCACAAGTTCATTGCCATTGGCTTCATAAGATGCATTTTCAAATATACCAGAATTTAATGAGCCGGTACGTTGAGCAGCGCCTGCACCAAAACTTATCTCTTCCACATTATTTTTGTCTATTCCTCGTATTCTCAAACCAGCACCTAATTGTTTCACGGCACCAACTGCCCGAAGGTCAATTTTATATTTTAGTTCTTTCACATCATTACCGGCTGCAGGCAAAGTTACATTCAACACAATATCATTGAAATCGTAATCTCCTGCTTTCGGATAGTTATCTTCGAAAGCATAAGAATAAACTGCATATCGAATTTCTACATCATCCGGTTTTTCATCAGAGTTATACCCTTCTTTAACACAGTCACCGTCAGCAGGAAGTATAAATTCTGCTTTGCCCGGATTACAATAGGTAGCACCTTGCTGTAATCCCTTATTTACTAGCCATGCAAAAGGAGACCAGTTATAATGTGCTTCGCCTTTATATGTTTGATCTGTTATTTCACAAATGATATTATTACTTACTTTAGAAGCAGATTGAGCCAGACCGGAAGTATTATCTATTTCGTGAATTCTTAATAAGGCAGTTCCTTGTGTCGGACCGGAAACTGTTCTGAATAAATTAGCTTTGCCCGTACAAGTCAACATGGATTGTGCTTCCATCACGATATTATTATCATTTCCATTACCCGTCAATTCTTTGCAAATAGCTTCGGAAGTATTTCCCATAACAAGCGTACCAAATTGTAATTTTCCAGCTTTCAGATAACAACCGTTTTTAATATTAGTATTATTGTTGCCATCTATATTTTCGACTTCAATGGTTCCATGATTTATCAATGTCGTACCATTTGTAGAAGCATTATAAGAATTCAGTTTAAGTGTTCCATAATTCACAAAATCAACTCCGTTTCCACTTCCATCAATTTTCAAAAAGTCACAATCAATCGTACCCGCATTATAGTTTGTACGCCCAGCCGAACTATTTGTTATCTGAATACCTCTGTCACCAACAATACTTCCTCCCTGCATCACAGTTATATAAGAAGCCCGCGTTAATATCAGACTCCCATTTTTAGCAATCTCTATCTTTCCACCATTCTCAACGATAATTTCTGTAATATCAGAAAATTGATTACTATTCTCTATAACCCATGTGCTTCCTTGAGGAACGATTACTTTCACAGCACTTATTTTTCCATCTCTATTTCCAGTTGCACTAAATCCAGCTTTAAAAGTTCCTTCCTGAATCTTAAACCAACGCTCACTTTCTGTAAAAACAGGAAATTGACCATAACTTCCACCCCAGCCAGACTTTGCAGAAAGATCCCAATTAGCCTGAATGACAGTAGAAATTGCCTTTTTAGCACTAATAAAATCGGCTGTATAAGGAGCTTCCATGACTGGTATACTAGTCATCACAGCTCGTGATATAGAACGTGTTGGCGTACCTTTGTCTCCAAAGTGCGCTGTCACTGTACCATTTTCAATCGCTGTCGGTTGGACCAGATAACGTTTGTGTTCATCTATACGCGCAACAAACACTTTATCAAGAGATGTTGCGCAATCCATCACCACATCCAAAGTCATACTTTGAGTGACAGTTCCTTCCGCTAAGAGTTTTGCTGTACTTTCCGGGCTTAATGGATCGGCATCAAATATCTGTATCTTATAATCTACTCCTTGATCCCCATTGATTGACACATGTGCCGTTACACTTCGTGACATTGTCCAATCACCATCAGAGTCGATGTTTTTTACAGGAAAAGTTTCTTCGTAAATTTGTTTCAGTTGATCTGCATTAAACAGATTTTTCTCATTATCAACGCAACTAATAAAACTGATAGAAGATACTAACAACGAAAATGTGAAGATTTTTACAATGCTTTGTTTCATAATCTTTAAATACTTAAGTTTGCTTTATTTGCACAAAAAATAAAAATCATTACGAATCAACAATCAGCAATGAATGTACAAAGATAGTTGTATTTACAAATAAGAAACGGATAAAGTTGTATTTTTCGACCTACGGTTAACATCTTTTAAAAGATAAGGCTTTAATTACTCCCAATAAAAAACGACCTATTACATTATTGAATATTAAAAGCTTAGAAGTACAAATATGCAATATGCAATCAAAAAAAAGAGTTGCAGATTCTATGCAACTCTCAATTAAACGACAAAGATCCAGTGTTACAAAGCACTACAACTACAAAATACCGAGCTCTTTCATCTCCTTATTAAAAGGATAAAAATTAAAAACTAAAAGGGGAAAATCAATGGTAATACAAAAATCATCACGATTCCCATAATAATCTGCAACGGCAATCCCACTTTTACATAATCCATAAAGGTATATTGACCGGCAGGCATCACCAAGGCATTAGGCGGTGTAGAGAACGGAGAAGCAAAACACATACTTGCACCTACCGTCACAGCAAACAAGAAAGGAACCGGACTGACTCCAATCTGTATGGCACTTTGCAAAGCAATCGGAGCAAGCAAAACAGCGGTAGCCGTATTACTAATAAACATCGTCATCAACGAAGTTGTAAAATAAATACCTGCCATCAATGCAACCGGTCCGTATGATCCCAAGCCGTTCACCAATGTGTTGGAAATATATTCCGAAGCTCCCGTTTTCTCCAATGCCAGAGACATAGGAAGCATGGCTGCAATCAATACAATGCTTTCCCAGTTAATCGTTTTATAAGCCGCTTCTACATTGCGGAAACATCCCGTGAGCACCATCAATATACCCGCTATCATAACAGCTGTAACCGGAGCAACCGGAATGAAGTCAAAAACCATCATTGCCACCATTAACACCATAATAGCAGCTGCCACCGGAGCTTTATAGTCTAACGTAACTTTAGCCGCTTCCGCCAAAGGTTGTCCCAAAACAACCCAATCAGAATCCTCTTTGCTAAGACGGGCTATATTATTCCATGTTCCTTGCACCAAAAGCACGTCACCACTATGAATACGCTCATTCCCCAAATCTTGCAATAAGTATTCCTTTTTACGACGAATCCCCAATACGTTCACATTAAATTTATCACGGAAGCCAGCTTCTTTAATGGTCTGGTTTATCAAATTAGAGGATGGCATCAATACTATTTCAGCAATACCGATATCATAAAAATCCAGCGAATTAGTCGTACTTTTTGTTTCTTCCGTTGCATGGTCACCTAAAATCTCTAGCAGGAAATCTTCTGCAAAAAGCTGTACCTTATCAAATTCTCCTGTCACATACAAAATATCCTCGGCTTGCAACATCGTGTCCGGTGCAGCAAACTTCTGGGTAATCGTTTTCAGAAAACGATGTTGCGATGCATCACCACGACGCACTTCCATGATATTCAAACCATATTTGCGACGAATATCCAAGTCAATAATCGTCTTGCCCAAAAGCCGGGAATCTTTTATTACCTGCAAACGAAACAGATTGCTGGAAAGCCCATATTCATTTACCAACTGTTTCAGTGACTTACCCGAACGTTTATTATCATCTTTCTGGCCTTTTTTAGAAAGAAACCATTTGCTAAGTGGTATCAATACCAGCGTACCGACAATCACACAGACAATGCCGACAGGCAGGAAAGAGAAGAAGGAAAGCGGTTCAAGTCCGGCAGAAGTCAACGTATTTTGTATCACAAGGTTCGGCGGAGTACCGATTAAAGTCATCATACCTCCCATACTACTTGCAAAAGCCAACGGCATCAACAGCCTGCTCGGATTCATACCGGCACTCATTGCCAGACTGACAACAATAGGAAGCATCAGTGCCACCGTTCCTGTGTTACTGACAAACGCACCAATGGCCGAAGTCACCAACATCACCAACAGAAATAACCGGATCTCACTGGTTCCCGCAAGTTTAAGAATACGGGAACTAATCATCTTTGCCAATCCCGTTTGAAAGATAGCCCCTCCCACTACAAACAATCCGATCATCATAATGACTACCGAATTAGAAAAACCGGAAAGTGCTTCATCAGGAGTTAATATCTGAAAAATAAGTAAGGCTATCAGTGCACACAGTGCCACAATATCCGAACGAACCTTGCCGTTCACGAAAAAGACAGCCGAAAGAACGAGAATAATAATGGTTATTAGCATACGTAATTAAATGATTGTTTTATTTTGACTCTATCAAAACTTATTTAGGTGAACAAAAATAGAAAATACTCCAGCGTTATTAAAACAAACTAGAAATGATTTTAGTTCATGAGACATCATTTAATATTTTAATACATTTTCTTTCTGAAAAAAGACTCGAAATCAAGCAAAATATGATACCATACAAGAACTACAAGACACCATACCTCCACTATTTCTTCATCGCATATAATTACAGTCTCACAATATAATGTTGAAAGACAATATATTTATGCATTATTTTTTGAAAGTTAAAGAACAATTCATATCTTTACGGTTCTTCGTCAAATTTGGTGGTACTTCTTCTATTGTGAATAAATAATCTTCGCTCTCAGTAGTTTAATTCCTGCCCTATTGTACATCTGTCTTTTTACCGCTTTAATTTTATTCACTGTCCCCTCCAGTAATCCGTTACTGAAGGGGATATCAATAGCTGCCTGTACTGCCTCCCAGTCTTTTTCAATACCATATGCAAAGTTCGTCAGTGCCATATTCCGTGTTGCCTTCGCTTTTTCAATCCACTTTCTAATATCCTTATCATAAGTGTTCCCATTAATCATATCTCTGAAATTCTGACACACGCTTAAAAAGTTCTTTAATCTGCGGTGAGGACTTATACAGTTCCGCTAGTTTAGGATTATCCGATTCTCCCTTTAGAATGTATTTGCGTATCTGATTCTGTGAAACTCTCTGTATTTTACTTCTGTTTTCAATGCTCTCATTATG
>NZ_GG774957.1:71395-124210 GCF_000162555.1 Bacteroides sp. 3_1_23 | reverse complement strand
TTGCGTGGCTCTGACACTAGTACGAGAGGACCGTGTTGGACTGACCGCTGGTTTACCAGTTGTGCCGCCAGGTGCATTGCTGGGTATCTAAGTCGGGATTGGATAAGTGCTGAAAGCATCTAAGTACGAAGCCAGCCACAAGATTAGATTTCTTAGGGTCGTCAAAGACGATGACGTTGATAGGATGCAGGTGTAAAGGTGGTAACATCAAAGCCGAGCATTACTAATTGCCCGTTCACTTTCTTTCTGACATGTACCGGTTGGGTATATACGTTTAGCTTGCTATACACTATGATTTTACTTTTCATCATGTCATAACCTTATTCAGGTGGTTATAGCACGAGGGTTCCACCTCTTCCCATTCCGAACAGAGAAGTTAAGCCTCGTCACGCTGATGGTACTGCGTAACAGTGGGAGAGTAGGTAGCCGCCGTTTTTAAGAAGCCCCTTGATTCATTCTGAGTCAAGGGGCTTTCTGGCATTTGGTACTTTGCGAAAATTATCAATCTTCAGTCTTCCGTAAGTCATTGTCGAATAGATCTCCCCGAAGTTTTAGTTTTCTATGAATTTGGTGAAATACCGATAGCTTTTGTTATTTAATCTTGTATTAGTATCCTGTTTGTCGTTTTAAGTATATACATATTTCCAAATGTCTTTTAGATTCCTTATATTTGTTTACCGGCTTGAAAGATTCGGTAAATGTGTCATTTAGTAATAAAAAAGGGGAAAAAGCGGAATAAAATAGGTGTAGGACTGTGATTTTTTTGCAAACAAATCTTTTTCTTTTCTTCTTTCTCTTTTTTATCAAATTGATTTTTGTAAATTTGGCGAGAATCTGACAAAGGACACATAGTTAATATAGTAATAATACTAAATACTCCTGTTAATATGGAAAACAAAATTCAAGAGTTGACCGATAAGATTTATCGTGAAGGCGTGGAAAAAGGAAACGAGGAAGCGCAGAGACTTATCGCGAATGCTCAGGAAGAAGCTAAGAAAATCATTGAGGATGCCCGAAAAGAGGCAGAATCAATTGTAAACTCCTCTCGTAAATCTGCTGATGAGTTAGCAGAAAATACTAAATCAGAGTTAAAACTATTCGCCGGTCAGGCTGTGAATGCGCTCAAATCAGAAATCGCTACAATGGTAACTGATAAGTTGATAACCGCTTCCGTGAAAGATTTCGCTCAGGATAAAGATTACCTGAATGCGTTTATCGTAGCATTGGCATCCAAATGGAGCATAGATGAACCTATCGTCATCTCAACAGCCGATGCGGAATCACTGAAAAAGTATTTTGCAGCTCATGCAAAAGCTTTATTAGACAAGGGGGTGACCATTCAGCAAGTAAATGGTATCAAAACTCTGTTCACTGTTTCTCCGGCGGACGGTTCGTATAAGGTGAACTTCGGAGAAGAAGAATTCATGAATTACTTCAAAGCGTTCTTGCGTCCTCAATTAGTAGAAATGCTATTTTAAAAGAAGCGACTATGAGTAGTAAGTACTATTACTTGGTAGCAGGTTTGCCGGAACTTTCGCTGGAAGACAGCAAACTGAGCTATACAGTAGCCGATTTTAAAACTGAAATCTACGATGGATTGTCTGCTTCAGACCAGAAGTTGATTGACTTGTTTTATCTGAAGTTTGATAATGCAAATGTGCTGAAACTTCTCAAAGATAAAGAAGCGGAAATCGACAAACGGGGAAACTACTCTGCTGACGAACTCTCTGAATATATTTCTATTCTGAGAGAAGGCGGAGAAATCAGTCCTAAAGAATTTCCGGTCTATCTATCCACTTTTATTACTGATTATCTGAATACTCCGGCTGAAAGTACGGTTTTACACGAGGATCATCTGGCTGCTCTATATTATGAGTATGCGATGAACTGTGGGAATAAGTTCGTTTCTGCCTGGTTTGAATTCAACCTGAACATCAATAATATTCTTGTTGCATTTACTAGCCGTAAATTCAAATGGGATATTGCTTCCAACGTTGTGGGAAATACGGAAGTATGCGAAGCATTGCGTACATCGAGTGCCCGCGATTTCGGATTGTCCGGTGAGGTGGATGTGTTTGAATCGTTAGTGAAAATCAGTGAGATTACAGAACTGGTGGAGCGTGAGAAGAAGTTGGATGCTTTGCGGTGGAATTGGATGGAGGATGCTATTTTCTTCGACTATTTCACTATCGAACGTATTTTCGCTTTCCTGCTGAAGCTGGAAATGATTGAACGGTGGATTTCACTGGATAAGGAAAGAGGTAATCAGTTGTTCAGAAGCATTATCGAATCGCTGAAGAACGAAGTGCAGATTCCTGCAGAATTCAGATAATAAAATAAAAAAAATATATGGCAACAAAAGGAACTGTTAGTGGCGTTATTGCCAACATGGTGACCCTCGTCGTTGACGGACCGGTAGCTCAGAATGAGATTTGTTATATCTCGACCGGTGGTGATAAGTTGATGGCGGAGGTGATTAAGGTTGTAGGTTCACATGTATATGTCCAGGTGTTTGAAAGCACACGTGGACTGAAAGTGGGCGCCGAAGCCGAATTTACAGGACACATGCTTGAGGTGACATTAGGCCCGGGTATGCTATCGAAAAACTATGATGGTCTGCAAAATGACCTCGACAAGATGGATGGAGTTTTCCTGAAAAGAGGACAATATACATATCCGTTGGATAAAGAACGTGTATGGCACTTCGTACCCTTAGCGAATGTAGGTGACAAAGTGCAGGCTTCTGCATGGTTGGGACAGGTGGATGAAAACTTCCAGCCGCTGAAAATTATGGCCCCGTTCACTATGAAAGGAACGGCTACCGTAAAAACAATCATGCCGGAAGGTGATTATAAGATAGAAGATACAATTGCCATCCTGACAGACGAAGAAGGAAATGATATTCCTGTGACTATGATTCAGAGATGGCCCGTGAAACGTGCGATGACGAATTATAAGGAGAAACCGCGTCCTTTCAAATTATTGGAGACTGGTGTACGTGTGATTGATACGCTGAATCCGATTGTGGAAGGTGGTACAGGATTTATCCCCGGTCCGTTCGGTACTGGTAAAACAGTGCTTCAGCACGCTATCTCTAAACAGGCGGAAGCGGATATCGTTATCATTGCGGCTTGTGGTGAACGTGCCAATGAGGTGGTGGAAATCTTTACCGAGTTCCCCGAACTGGTAGACCCGCATACGGGACGTAAGTTGATGGAACGTACTATCATCATTGCGAATACTTCCAACATGCCGGTAGCTGCCCGTGAAGCATCTGTATATACAGCAATGACACTGGCGGAATATTACCGTTCCATGGGATTGAAAGTCTTGTTGATGGCAGATTCTACTTCCCGTTGGGCACAGGCTTTGCGTGAGATGTCCAACCGTATGGAAGAATTGCCTGGGCCGGATGCTTTCCCGATGGATATTTCGGCTATTATCTCCAACTTCTACGGTCGTGCGGGATATGTAAAACTAAGTAATGACGAAACGGGTTCTATTACGTTTATCGGTACGGTATCTCCTGCGGGTGGTAACTTGAAGGAGCCGGTGACTGAAAATACGAAGAAAGTAGCCCGTTGTTTTTATGCTTTGGAACAGGATCGTGCGGATAAGAAACGTTATCCGGCAGTGAATCCGATTGATTCTTATTCAAAATATATCGAATACCCGGAATTTGAGGAGTATATCAAAGGTCATATCAACGATGAATGGATTGGAAAGGTAAACGAACTGAAAACCCGTTTACAGCGCGGTAAGGAAATTGCCGAACAGATCAATATCCTCGGTGATGATGGTGTACCGGTAGAATATCATGTGATTTTCTGGAAATCAGAATTGATTGACTTTGTTATTCTGCAACAGGATGCTTTTGATGAAATTGATGCGGTAACTCCGATGGAACGTCAGGAAGATATTCTGAACATGATAATCGACATCTGTCATACGGAATTTGACTTTGATAACTTCAACGAAGTAATGGATTACTTCAAGAAGATGATTAATGTCTGTAAGCAGATGAACTACTCGAAGTTCAAATCGGAACAGTATGAAGGATTCCAGAAACAACTGAAGGAATTGATTGCCGAAAGAAGTGTCAATTCATAATCTTTAATTTATAATTTTAATTATCAAAGATGGCAACAAAAGCTTTTCAAAAGATATATACCAAGATTACTCAGATTACCAAGGCTACTTGTTCGCTGAAAGCGACAGGAGTAGGGTATGACGAGCTTGCCACTGTGGACGGTAAACTGGCACAGGTGGTTAAGATTGCCGGTGACGATGTCACTTTGCAGGTATTTGAAGGTACGGAGGGTATTCCGACCAATGCCGAAGTAGTATTCCTCGGCAAATCGCCTACATTGAAAGTGAGTGAGCAGCTGGCCGGACGTTTCTTCAACGCTTTCGGTGATCCGATTGATGGAGGTCCGGACATTGAAGGACAGGAAGTGGAAATTGGCGGTCCGTCTGTGAACCCGGTTCGACGTAAACAGCCGTCGGAACTGATTGCAACGGGTATTGCCGGTATCGACTTGAACAATACACTGGTATCGGGTCAGAAGATTCCGTTCTTTGCCGACCCCGACCAGCCTTTTAATCAGGTAATGGCAAATGTAGCCTTACGTGCTGAAACGGATAAGATTATCCTCGGAGGTATGGGTATGACGAATGACGACTACCTGTACTTTAAGAATGTGTTCTCTAATGCAGGTGCGCTGGACCGTATCGTGAGTTTCATGAATACGACCGAAAATCCTCCGGTAGAACGTTTGTTGATTCCGGACATGGCATTGACTGCTGCAGAGTATTTTGCAGTAAATAATAATGAGAAAGTGCTGGTGCTATTGACGGATATGACGAGCTATGCGGATGCGTTGGCAATCGTATCTAACCGTATGGACCAGATTCCTTCGAAAGACTCTATGCCGGGATCGCTTTATTCGGATTTGGCAAAGATTTACGAAAAGGCGGTGCAGTTCCCTTCCGGTGGTTCAATCACTATTATTGCGGTGACTACTTTGTCTGGTGGAGATATTACGCATGCTGTACCTGATAATACGGGTTACATCACTGAAGGTCAGTTGTTCCTGCGTCGTGATAGTGATATCGGTAAGGTAATTGTTGACCCGTTCCGTTCATTGTCCCGTTTGAAACAGCTGGTAACCGGTAAGAAGACACGTAAGGACCATCCGCAAGTGATGAATGCCGCTGTACGTCTGTATGCCGATGCCGCTAACGCTAAGACGAAGATGGAAAATGGTTTCGACCTGACCAACTACGACGAACGTACGTTGGCTTTTGCGAAGGACTATTCCAATCAGTTGTTGGCTATTGATGTCAATCTTGATACTACTGAAATGCTGGACGTTGCCTGGGGCTTGTTCGGTAAATATTTCCGTCCGGAAGAAGTGAATATCAAGAAAGACTTGGTGGATCAATACTGGCCGAAACAAAATAATTAGACAATTAGACGATTTGCTATTAGGATGATAGTGGACGGATTATATATGTTTATAAGAAGTAATTTCAATCGTCTGGTCGTAAATTGTTAAATTAGTAAATCAACGAGATGGCTATAAAGTTTCAATATAACAAAACCTCTCTTCAGCAGCTCGAAAAGCAACTGAAAGTGCGGGTGCGTACGCTTCCTATCATTAAGAATAAGGAAAGCGCCCTCCGCATGGAAGTGAAACGCTGTAAAACGGAAGCTGCCGATCTGGAGGATAGGCTCGAACAACAAATTCAAGCCTATGAAGCCATGTTCGCCCTTTGGAATGAGTTTGACGCTTCATTAATAAAGGTGAATGATGTTCATCTTGGCGTGAAAAAGATTGCGGGTGTGCGCGTACCGTTGCTCGAGAATGTAGAATTCGAGATACGTCCGTACAGTATGTTTAATGCTCCCAAATGGTATGCCGACGGTATCCATCTATTGGAAGAGCTGGCTCATACGGCAATTGAACGTGAATTTATGCTCGCCAAGCTGAACTTGTTAGAACATGCAAGGAAAAAGACCACTCAAAAGGTGAACCTTTTTGAGAAGGTGCAGATACCGGGTTATCAGGATGCATTGCGAAAGATCAAACGATTCATGGAAGATGAAGAAAACTTGTCGAAATCTTCGCAAAAGATCATGAAGTCCCATCAAGAAAAAAGGAAGGAGGTAGAGGCATGATTACAAAAATGAAGAAACTCACATTCCTGGTTTATCACAAAGAGTATGAAGAATTCCTGAACAGTCTGCGTGAACTTGGGGTAGTCCATATTGTGGAGAAACAACAGGGGGCTGCTGATAACACGGAGTTGCAGGAGAATATTCGTCTTTCCAATCGCTTGGCGGCTACCTTGAAGTTGCTTCAGAATCAGAAGCATGAAAAGAATGCTGTAATTGCTACGGAAGGTGGAACGGCTGCCCGTGGTATACAAGTGCTGGACGAAGTGGATGCCCTGCAAACAGAGCATGGAAAGCTGTCGCAGCAGTTGCAAAGCTATGCCAAAGAGAAAGAAGCGCTGGAAGCCTGGGGTAACTTTGAACCGGATAATGTTCAGAAGCTGAAAAATGCCGGTTATGTAATCGGTTTTTATAGCTGTTCGGAAGGAAATTACAAGGAAGAGTGGGAAACGGAATACAATGCAATGATTGTGAACCGTATCTCTTCTAAAGTATTCTTCGTGACTCTGACGAAAGGCGGGCAGGAAGTGGATTTGGATGTAGAACAGGCGAAATTACCTGCATACTCTTTGGCACACCTTGAAACGCTTTACAATACGACCGAACAGGCCGTTGAAGAGAATGAAAAGAAGCTGGTTACGTTTTCCGAAACAGAAATTCCTTCCTTGAAGGCTGCTCTGAAAGAGTTGCAAAGCCAGATTGAGTTCTCTAAGGTGGTGTTAAGTTCCGAACAGACTGCCGGTGACAAACTGATGTTAATTGAAGGATGGGCACCTGCATTCAGTCAAGTGGAAATAGAGGCTTACTTGAATGACGCACATGTATATTATGAGATTACCGATCCGATGCCGGGCGATAATGTTCCTATTCGATTGAATAATAAGGGATTCTTTGCCTGGTTCGAACCGATCTGTAAGTTGTATATGCTTCCGAAGTATAATGAATTGGACTTGACTCCGTTCTTTGCCCCGTTCTTTATGGTCTTTTTCGGACTTTGTCTGGGAGATTCCGGATATGGGGTGTTCCTGTTTCTGGGAGCTACGGCCTATCGGTTGATGGCGAAGAAAGTGACTCCGTCAATGAAGTCGATCATTTCATTGATACAGGTATTGGCTGCTTCAACATTCTTCTGCGGTTTGCTGACAGGTACGTTCTTCGGAGCGAATATCTACGATTTGAACTGGCCGATTGTTCAACGTCTGAAACATGCCGTCTTGATGGATAACAATGATATGTTCCAATTATCGTTGATATTGGGAGCTATTCAGATACTATTCGGTATGGTGTTGAAGGCGGTGAATCAGACTATTCAGTTTGGTTTCAAATATGCAGTGGCAACTATCGGATGGATCATCCTGCTGGTTTCCATGGCAGTTTCGGCTTTGTTGCCGGAGGTAATGCCGATGGGAAGTACAGTGCATTTGGTTATTCTGGGTGTTTCGGCTGCTATGATCTTCCTTTATAACAGTCCGGGAAAGAATGTTTTCCTGAATATCGGACTGGGATTATGGGATTCATATAATATGGTCACCGGTTTGCTTGGCGATGTATTGTCTTACGTTCGTCTGTTTGCCCTCGGACTTTCCGGAGGTATTTTGGCGGGAGTATTCAACAGCCTGGCAGTAGGTATGAGTCCGGATAATGTAATAGCAGGCCCGATTGTTATGGTACTGATTTTCGTTATCGGTCATGCCATCAATATCTTTATGAATGTGCTGGGTGCAATGGTTCACCCGATGCGTCTGACGTTCGTTGAGTTCTTCAAGAACTCCGGATATGAAGGAGGCGGTAAAGAGTACAAACCGTTCAGAAATTGAAAATTTGAAGATTAAGAATTAGAAATTGAGAATTAATATTTTAAGAATTAAACAATAAAAAATAGAATAAGATTATGGAAATGAATTTGTTTATCGCCTACATTGGCATCGCGATTATGGTTGGTTTGTCGGGCATCGGTAGTGCTTACGGAGTAACTATTGCAGGTAATGCTGCTATCGGAGCATTGAAGAAGAATGATAGTGCATTCGGTAACTTCCTGGTATTGACAGCTCTTCCGGGTACACAGGGTCTTTATGGTTTTGCAGGTTATTTCATGTTTCAGACAATCTTCGGTATTTTGACTCCTGAAATTACACCTATCCAGGCATCAGCAGTGCTTGGTGCAGGTATTGCTCTGGGATTGGTTGCTTTATTCTCCGCTATCCGTCAGGGACAAGTTTGTGCAAACGGTATCGCAGCAATCGGACAGGGACACAATGTATTTAGCAATACGTTGATTCTTGCCGTATTCCCCGAACTCTATGCAATCGTTGCTTTGGCTGCAACCTTCTTGATTGGTAGCGCACTCGTTGCATAATTTTTAGCAAGAATATTTCCTATAAAGGACTTTCAATCCCCTTGTACATGCTGCTTTGCATGTGCAAGGGGATATTCTTTTTTCATTGTTAGACAACGTTTCTTTCCTCTTCTTAACTCATATTTTTTGTATAAAGTATTATTTTTCAAAGAATAATGTGTACTTTTGCACTCGCATACTAAAAAGAGTTTTAATATATTATATGGTAAAAGATTTATTAACCCCCGATTATATCTTCGAGTCCAGCTGGGAAGTATGTAATAAAGTGGGAGGGATATATACCGTCTTGTCGACACGGGCAAATACATTACAGGAAAAATTCCGCGACAGAATTTTCTTCATAGGTCCTGATGTGTGGCAAGGAAAGGAGAACCCTCTATTCATCGAGTCGGATAACCTATGTGCTGCCTGGAAAGAGCATGCGCTTGAGAAAGACGAACTTTCTGTCCGTGTGGGACGATGGAATATCCCCGGTGAACCCATAGTCATTCTTGTTGATTTCCAACCTTTTTTTGAAAAGAAAGACGATATATACACAGAAATGTGGAATCGTTATCAAGTAGATTCGTTGCACGCCTATGGCGATTACGACGAGGCTTCTATGTTTTCCTATGCCGCAGGAAGAGTGGTGGAGAGTTTCTATCGCTACAACCTGACGGAAACGGATAAGGTGGTATATCAGGCACATGAATGGATGACTGGAATGGGAGCACTTTATGTACAGGAAGCTGTGCCGGAGGTTGCTACTATTTTTACGACCCATGCTACGTCTATCGGTCGTTCCATTGCCGGCAATAATAAGCCGTTGTATGACTATCTGTTTGCTTATAATGGCGACCAGATGGCACAGGAACTGAACATGCAATCGAAACACTCGATTGAGAAACAGACTGCACATTATGTAGACTGTTTTACTACGGTGAGTGAAATAACCAATAATGAATGCAAGGAATTACTGGATAAACCGGCAGATGTTGTTCTGATGAACGGTTTTGAAGATGATTTTGTGCCGAAAGGAAGCACGTTTACCGGCAAGCGTAAGCGCGCACGTACCTTGATGCTTAGTGTTGCCAATAAATTATTGGGAACAAATCTGGGTGATGATACGTTAATTGTCGGAACCAGTGGGCGATATGAGTTTAAGAATAAAGGTATTGATGTTTTTTTGGAATCATTAAACCGCTTGAACAGGGATAAGAAACTACATAAGAATGTGTTGGCATTCATCAATGTACCCGGTTGGGTGGGAGAGCCTCGCGAGGATTTGCAGGCACGTTTGAAGAGCAAAGATAAGTTCGACACTCCCCTCGAAGTACCGTTTATCACTCATTGGCTGCATAATATGACTCATGACCAGGTGTTGGACATGTTGAAATATCTGGGAATGGGCAATCGTCCGGAAGATAAGGTAAAGGTGATTTTTGTTCCTTGTTATCTGGATGGTCGTGATGGTATCATGAATAAAGAATATTATGATATATTGCTGGGGCAGGATTTGAGTGTCTATGCTTCTTATTACGAACCGTGGGGATATACTCCGCTGGAAAGTGTAGCTTTCCATGTGCCGACAATCACTACGGATCTGGCAGGATTCGGACTTTGGGTAAACAGCCTGAAGAACCAGCATGGCATTAATGATGGAGTGGAAGTGCTGCATCGTTCGGACTATAATTATTCGGAAGTGGCGGATGGTATCAAAGATACGATTACGTTGTTTGCGGATAAGACTGATAAAGAGGTGAAGGAAATCCGTAAGCGTGCTGCTGAAGTTGCAGAGCAGGCTTTATGGAAGCACTTTATACAATATTATTATGAAGCTTATGATATCGCTTTGCGTAAGGCAAGGATACGTCAGTTGAGTTAAGAAAGAAATTATTTATCAATAAGTAAACGAAAACATTATGAAAATCAAAGTTAGTAATGTGAATACTCCCAACTGGAAAGAGGTTACTGTGAAATCACGTATACCGGAAGAGTTGGAGAAGTTGTCTGAAATCGCACGCAACATTTGGTGGGCATGGAATTTTGAAGCGACTGAACTGTTTAGAGATCTAGATCCGGAACTTTGGAAAGAATGTGGACAGAATCCAGTACTGTTGTTGGAACGTATGAGCTATGAGAAGCTGGAAGCGCTGGCAAAAGACAAGGTGATTCTAAGAAGAATGAATGAAGTTTATACGAAATTCAGAGATTACATGGATGTGAAGCCGGATGAGCAACGCCCATCTATAGCTTATTTCAGCATGGAATATGGCTTGAGCAGCGTCCTGAAAATATATTCCGGTGGTCTGGGCGTATTGGCTGGTGACTATCTGAAAGAGGCTTCCGACAGCAATGTTGATTTGTGTGCGGTAGGTTTCTTGTATCGTTACGGCTACTTTACTCAAACGTTGTCTATGGATGGACAGCAGATTGCCAACTACGAGGCACAGAACTTCGGTCAACTTCCTATTGAACGCGTAATGGATGCCAATGGTCAGCCGTTGATAGTTGACGTTCCTTATCTTGATTATTTTGTTCATGCAAACGTATGGCGTGTGAATGTTGGACGTATTTCTTTGTATCTGCTTGATACGGATAATGAAATGAACAGCGAATTCGACCGTCCTATCACTCACCAGCTTTATGGTGGTGACTGGGAAAACCGTTTGAAACAGGAAATCTTGTTGGGTATCGGTGGTATCCTGACTCTGAAAGCTCTGGGTATCAAGAAAGATGTTTATCACTGTAATGAAGGACATGCTGCATTGATTAATGTTCAGCGTATCTGCGACTATGTAGCTACTGGATTGACTTTCGACCAGGCTATTGAGTTGGTTCGCGCTTCTTCTCTTTATACTGTTCATACTCCGGTGCCTGCAGGTCACGACTATTTTGACGAAGGTTTGTTCGGCAAATATATGGGTGGTTATCCTTCCAGAATGGGTATCTCATGGGATGACTTGATGGATCTAGGACGTAACAATCCGGGCGACAAGGGCGAACGTTTCTGTATGTCTGTTTTTGCTTGTAACACTTCACAGGAAGTGAACGGTGTAAGCTGGCTGCACGGAAAAGTTTCTCAAGAAATGTTCTCTTCTATCTGGAAAGGTTATTTCCCGGAAGAAAGCCACGTAGGATATGTAACGAATGGTGTTCACTTCCCAACTTGGAGTGCAACAGAATGGAAAGAATTATACTTTAAATATTTCAACGAAAACTTCTGGTTCGATCAGTCTAATCCTAAGATTTGGGAAGCTATCTACAATGTGCCCGATGAAGAGATTTGGAAGACTCGTATGACTATGAAGAATAAGTTGGTTGACTATATCCGTAAGTCATTCCGCGATACATGGTTGAAGAACCAGGGAGATCCTTCTCGTATCGTTTCACTGATGGATAAGATCAATCCGAACGCATTGCTGATTGGTTTCGGCCGTCGTTTTGCTACTTACAAACGTGCACACTTGCTGTTCACCGACTTGGATCGTCTTTCTAAGATCGTGAACAATCCTGATTATCCGGTACAATTCCTGTTTACAGGTAAAGCTCACCCGCACGATGGAGCAGGCCAGGGCTTGATTAAGCGTATCATTGAAATCTCTCGTCGTCCGGAATTCCTGGGTAAGATTATCTTCCTCGAGAATTACGATATGCAACTGGCTCGTCGTCTGGTTTCCGGCGTTGATATCTGGTTGAATACTCCGACTCGTCCGTTGGAAGCATCCGGTACATCTGGTGAAAAAGCTTTGATGAACGGTGTTGTCAATTTCTCCGTATTAGACGGATGGTGGCTGGAAGGTTACCGTGAAGGTGCAGGTTGGGCGTTGACTGAAAAACGTACTTACCAGAATCAGGAACATCAGGATCAGCTGGATGCTGCTACTATTTACAGTATTCTTGAAACTGAAATCCTTCCGTTGTATTATGCACGTAATAAGAAGGGATATTCTGAAGGCTGGATCAAAGTGGTGAAGAATTCTATCGCACAGATTGCTCCTCATTATACCATGAAGCGTCAGTTGGATGATTACTATAGCAAGTTCTATTGCAAACTGGCAAAACGTTTCCAGACTTTGGCTGCTAACGATAATGCAAAAGCAAAAGAAATCGCAGCTTGGAAAGAAGATGTGGTTGCTAAATGGGATTCTATTGAAATCGTATCTTGTGACAAGGTAGAAGAGCTGAAGAATGGTGATATCGAAAGCGGAAAAGAATATACTATTACTTACGTTATCGATGAAAAAGGCTTGAATGATGCAGTGGGACTTGAATTGGTTACTACTTACACAACTGCAGACGGAAAACAACATGTTTATTCTGTAGAACCGTTCAGTGTAGTCAAGAAAGAAGGCGACTTGTATACATTCCAGGTTAAACACAGCTTGTCAAATGCAGGTAGTTTCAAGGTGTCTTACCGTATGTTCCCGAAGAATCCGGAACTTCCACACCGTCAGGACTTCTGCTACGTACGTTGGTTTATCTAATTGCTTGAGTAAAAGTAGGGGAGTATATCTCCCTCACTTTCATACATACATTCAGCCCCTGTATTCTTTGAGAATGACAGGGGCTGAATTTTTTATCTGTTTGGAGAGTGAGGCGTAAAGTCTCGCAAATAAAAAAGACTGTCTCATTTTCTATTTGAGACAGTCTTGTATAAATTTCAAGGCCTTTGGAAAAGCCTTTCTTTGGATTTGTTATTTTACAGCTTCTGCAATTTTAGCTTGAAGTTCTTCTCCGTGCAGACCGCGAGCAATAATCTTACCGCTACCATCGATCAATACAGTGTGAGGAATGCTGTTTACAGCATAAAGCTGTGCACCTTCACTTTGCCAGAATTTCAGGTCGGACATTTGCGGCCAAGTCATGTCTAGTTTCTTGATTGCTTCTTTCCATGCAGCACCATCCTGATCGAGAGATACACCTACGATTTCGAAGTTTTTGCCTTTGTACTTAGCGTATGTTTCTACTAGGTTAGGCATTTCGCGACGGCAAGGACCGCACCAGCTAGCCCAGAAGTCAACCAATACCACTTTTCCTTTGCCTACATAATCAGACAACTTCACTGTCTTTCCTTCCGGAGTCTGCATTTCGAAATCAACAAATTGAGTACCTACAGCAGTCTTTTTCTGCTTGTCAGTCATCTCTTTGATTCTTACGATTGTTTCGTCATTCTGGAAATTCGCAGGAATTTGTTGCAACAAAGCTTCATTTTCGTCCGTAGAGTTATTGTAGAAAGTTTGTTTAAACAAGAATACTCCAACCGGGTTGGTGATATTCTTTTGTACGCCTTCTTTGATTGCTTTGTCATATTGTTCTTCCAGCTGAGCACCTTCTTTTTGTTTGGCCTCTTTCTGCTCATCACTTAAAGATGTATTACCCATTGCCTCATAAATGGCATTCATTTTTTTGCTGATGTCATTGATTTGAGCTCTGATTTCCTGGTATGCATCGTTGTTGGGAGTACCGGTAACAGCGTCATTATCCTTGGTCAGGGCAACGTTGATTTTTCCGTTTTCCAGGAAGAAGTCGATCATCAACGGTTCTCCGTTCACTTCACAAGTGACATAACGGCTAACCACAGAGTCTTGTGTGCCTTCAAAGGTAAAAGTACCTTTGGTGATAACGGCTGTATCTAGTTTGGTCAGATTTCTACCATTGGCTTCCTGAAGATAAACGGTGTCACTATCGCTTGCACCTTCTACTGTGCCTGTAATAGTGTATCCGGCTTTGTTTCCGCCAGTACAAGCTACCATGCTTAACGCTGCCGTTGCAATAACTAAATAAGTAAACTTTTTCATGCTTTTGTAAAATTGGTGAATAAATATTTATGCAAAGATAGATTTTTTTTCTGTCGGGCATCGAAAAACACTGTTATATTAGATTAACACGTAGGTGGAAACCGCAGAAATGTGTACCTTTGCAGCCCAAACTTTAGTATGAATATGCAAGAAGATAAATCCATCATTGAGGTGAGCCATGTATCGAAGTACTTTGGCGATAAAACAGCATTGGATGATGTGACTCTGAACGTGAAAAAGGGCGAGTTTGTGACTATCCTTGGTCCTTCCGGTTGCGGTAAAACCACGTTGTTGCGTCTCATTGCTGGTTTTCAGACAGCTTCGGAAGGCGAAATCCGAATTTCGGGGATGGAAATAACACAAACTCCTCCCCATAAGCGTCCGGTGAATACGGTATTTCAGAAATATGCCTTGTTCCCGCACTTAAATGTGTATGATAACATCGCTTTCGGCCTGAAACTGAAAAAAACACCGAAACAGACCATTGAGAAGAAGGTGAAAGCTGCTTTGAAAATGGTAGGCATGACGGATTATGAATACCGCGATGTGGATTCTCTTTCCGGTGGTCAGCAACAACGTGTAGCTATTGCCCGCGCCATCGTGAATGAGCCGGAAGTGCTGTTGTTGGATGAACCGCTGGCAGCGCTCGATCTGAAAATGCGTAAGGATATGCAAATGGAGCTCAAAGAAATGCATAAATCTTTGGGAATCACGTTTGTGTACGTCACTCACGATCAGGAGGAGGCACTTACGTTAAGTGACACGATTGTCGTGATGAGTGAAGGAAAGATTCAGCAGATCGGTACGCCGATTGATATTTATAATGAACCTATCAATGCTTTTGTTGCGGACTTTATCGGAGAAAGCAATATCCTCAACGGTACCATGATTCATGATAAACTCGTACGTTTTTGCGGTACGGAGTTTGAATGTGTGGATGAAGGATTTGGCGAGAATGTTCCGGTGGACGTAGTCATTCGTCCGGAGGATCTTTATATTTTCCCCGTTTCGGAAATGGCACAGTTAGTAGGAGTGGTAGAGACTTCTATTTTTAAAGGAGTGCATTATGAAATGACGGTGTTGTGCGGCGGATATGAATTCTTGGTGCAGGATTACCATCATTTTGAAGTAGGGGCTGAAGTCGGTCTGTTGGTGAAGCCTTTCGATATTCATATTATGAAGAAAGAGCGTGTTTGCAATACATTCGAAGGAAAATTGCTGGATGCTACTCATGTGGAATTCCTGGGCTGTAACTTTGAATGTGTTCCGGTGGAAGGAATCGCTTTCGATACGAATGTCAAAGTGGAAGTAGACTTTGAAAAAGTGATTCTTCAGGATAATGAAGAAGACGGAACGCTGACGGGTGAGGTGAAATTCATCCTTTACAAGGGTGACCATTATCATCTGACTGTATTGTCAGATTGGGACGAGAATGTATTTGTAGATACGAACGATGTATGGGATGACGGTGACCGTGTAGGTATTACCATCCCTCCAGATGCTATTCGTATAGTTAAAATAACCGATTAACAGGAAAGGAAGTGAATAAGAGGTTTATAGTCTTTTTGTCATCACGTAAGAGTTGGACTCTCCCTTACATTATTTTTTCGGCGATCTTTGTGATTATACCGTTGTTCTTAATTGTCGTATATGCCTTTACCGATGATAGCGGCCATTTGACACTCGCCAATTTTCAGAAGTTCTTCGAACATCCCGAAGCAATCAATACCTTTGTCTATTCGATTGGCATTGCCATTATTACCACCCTTGTTTGTATTTTACTGGGTTATCCTGCTGCCTGGATATTGAGTAACAGCAAGCTGAACCGTTCCAAGACGATGGTCGTACTGTTTATTTTGCCGATGTGGGTAAATATTCTGGTGCGTACCCTTGCTACTGTTGCCTTATTCGACTTTTTCAGTGTGCCGTTGGGCGAGGGAGCGTTGATATTCGGTATGGTATACAACTTTATCCCTTTCATGATTTATCCTATCTACAATACTTTGCAGAAGATGGATCATAGCTATATCGAGGCGGCGCAAGACTTGGGAGCCAATCCTGTGCAAGTCTTTCTGAAAGCAGTCCTTCCGCTTTCCATGCCGGGGGTGATGAGTGGTATCATGATGGTGTTCATGCCGACTATATCGACATTTGCCATTGCCGAGTTGCTGACGATGAATAACATCAAACTCTTTGGTACGACGATTCAGGAAAATATCAATAACAGTATGTGGAACTATGGAGCGGCACTTTCGCTCATTATGTTGCTATTGATAGCTGCTACTTCCCTGTTCAGCACCGATGATAAGGAAAACTCAAATGAAGGAGGCGGGCTATGGTAAAGAAGATATTTGCACAGACTTATTTGTGGATATTGCTGCTCTTGCTTTATTCTCCGATCGTGATTATTGTGATCTACTCATTTACAGAGGCGAAAGTGTTGGGTAACTGGACGGGATTTTCTACCAAACTTTATTCTTCGTTATTCACTACCGGTGCTCATCATTCTTTGATGAATGCATTGATTAATACGATCACTATCGCTCTACTGGCTGCAACAGCATCTACGTTATTAGGAAGCATCGCTGCTATCGGTATATTCAATCTGAAAGCCCGTTCACGCAAAGCGATCGGATTTGTGAACAGCATTCCTATTCTGAATGGTGATATTATCACCGGTATATCCTTGTTCCTTTTGTTTGTATCTCTGGGGATCACACAAGGCTACACAACCGTAGTGCTTGCTCATATTACTTTTTGTACCCCGTACGTTGTTTTAAGTGTATTGCCCCGTTTGAAGCAGATGAATCCGAATATTTATGAAGCTGCCCTCGACTTGGGAGCTACTCCTATGCAGGCCTTGTGGAAAGTCATAATTCCGGAGATTCGTCCGGGAATGATTAGCGGCTTTATGCTTGCACTGACACTATCCATTGATGATTTTGCCGTAACTGTATTCACTATCGGTAATCAAGGTTTGGAAACGCTTTCTACTTATATCTACGCCGATGCCCGCAAGGGAGGTTTGACCCCGGAACTTCGTCCGCTTTCGGCTATCATTTTTGTCGTGGTACTGGCGTTATTGGTTGTAATCAATTACCGGGCAGGAAAAACGAAGAAAAAAGATTAATAGACTATCAAATGTGCTACTACGTAAATAATATGAAAAGAATAATTCCTGCTATCCTGCTCTTATTGGCTTTGACCGGGTGTTATAATTCCGGTGAACCTCGTGAGCGGGTTCTTAAAATCTACAACTGGGCGGATTACATCGGCGAAGGTGTACTTGAGGATTTCCAGGCATATTATAAAGAACAGACCGGTGAGAATATCCGTATCGTTTACCAGACATTCGATATCAACGAAATCATGTTGACGAAAATTGAAAAGGGGCATGAAGATTTTGATGTTGTTTGTCCTTCGGAATACATCATCGAGCGTATGCTGAAGAAGCATTTGTTGCTACCTATCGACACGAATTTCGCACATTCTCCCAATTACATGAATAATGTGGCTCCATTTATTCGTAAGCAGATTAATAAATTGAGTCAGCCGGGTGAAAAAGCCAGCCGCTATGCTGTATGTTATATGTGGGGGACGGCAGGTATTCTGTATAACCGGGCTTATGTGCCCGATTCGGTAGCCCTGTCCTGGGATTGCCTTTGGAATAAAAAGTATGCCGGAAAGATCCTGATGAAGGATAGTTATCGTGATGCTTATGGAACAGCCGTGATTTATGCGCATGCAAAGGAACTGAAGGAGGGAACGGTAACAGTGGAAGAGTTGATGAACGACTATTCTCCACGTGCGATGGAGTTGGCTGAAAAATACTTAAAAGCCTTGAAACCGAACATTGCTGGCTGGGAAGCGGACTTTGGCAAGGAAATGATGACGAAAAATAAAGCTTGGCTGAATATGACTTGGAGCGGTGATGCAATCTGGGCGATTGAAGAGGCCAATGCGGTAGGAGTGGATTTGGATTATGAAGTTCCCGAAGAAGGAAGTAATATCTGGTATGACGGTTGGGTGATCCCGAAATATGCCAGAAATCCGGAAGCGGCTAGTTATTTTATCAACTTTATGTGTCGTCCGGATATAGCCTTGCGGAATATGGATTTCTGCGGATATGTAAGTTCCATAGCTACTCCCGAAATACTGGAAGAGAAGATAGACACCACTCTTCATTATTATTCCGATTTAAGTTACTTTTTCGGACCGGGTGCAGACAGCGTGCAGATTGATAAAATACAATATCCGGATCGTAAGGTGGTGGAACGATGTGCCATGATTCGTGATTTTGGCGATAAGACAAAAGAAGTTCTTGATATTTGGTCGCGTATTAAAGGAGATAATTTGGGAGTGGGTATCACTATTCTTATTTTCGTCGTTGTTGCATTGATGAGTGGTTGGATGATTTATAAGAAGTGGCAGCGTTATAATCGTCAGAAACAACAAAGACGTAGAAGCAGAAGGAAAAAGGTCAGGAGGAATTAGTGTTTCTCCGGATTGCAAACAAAAATAAATTAGGTGGAAAATAAAAGCGGTATCTACGGTAAGAAATAAGAAGCACGGTGAACAGAATGCTGATGGCAGGATGTTCGCCGTGCTTGGTATTTATCGTCTTTTCATTTCTCGGAGAATGTCCTTGGTGTCCTTATCTACCCGGAATGACTCAATTGTTTTTTGCAGTGCCTTGTTGTAAGTCCAGTTATCCAGTGTGCTATGTTTCAGATACTCCATTGTCTTTTGGGGAAATTTGATAAAACACAATGATATCATCCATGCCATAGCCATGCGTGCATAATAGGCATCATGATTGAATGAGTCGGCATATTTCAGTAACGAATCGATATGCGCGTCATCTACATAATGGAAAAGCATCACAATTCCGAAACGTATTTCAAATTCTTTAGAGGATTTCAGATAGGGTTGGATAAATTGCCATACGTTTTCTTTTCCTTTTTTCACAGAAGTTTTCAGTTCACTGCAGAATATGTCGCATACAGCCCAATTATCTATACGGGGAATGAACATCGTTACGTATTTCATTTGTTCTTCAAGTTCCATTTTTGCCAGTCCGATAATCATTCCCTGAAGCATTGTTTCTTCATAATAAATCGTATCGGTTGATTCGACAAATGTACGCCAGTCTTCTTTCTTAATAATTTCTTTGGCCATTGTCCGCAGTTGGGGGATGCGTACGCCGAGAATGTTGTTTGCTCCCGGGAGGAGGGAAGAATGAAATTCCTGATATTTGGAATCTGCTAATGTTTGTAATTCTTTCCGGATATTTTCAGTTGTAGTCATTTTCATATCGTTGGTTATTTCACAAAGGTATAAAAAAAGAGTATGCGCGCTGTGTGCAGGCATACTCTTTTTGGAGGTAATTCCCATCATAATGAAAATACGTTGGGAAAGTTTATCCGATCAGTTACTTTTTGACCATGTCGAAACTGAATGTGGTAACCGAAAAGTTTTCAAGCGGCTCTCCTTCTACTTCCACTTGGGTGGCTTTGATTACAAAGGTGAGTTTTTTATCTTTATATGTATATTGACCCTTTTCTTCCGCTTCTATAGTTACTTTTACAGTAATTTGAGGAGCTTCCTCTCCCTCTGTTTGTACTTGGGTAGGGATCGTGTATTTTATTTCCAAAGGTTCAGGTTTTAATTGAAGTAGAATGGAGCCTTTGCTATCATCATTAAAGGCTGCAGTATAAGGAATGTTGTAATTGATATCACCCAAAGTCTCAATGATAATTTCGCCTATTTCTTCACCGACAATACTTTTAATCAGATCGTCAACTGGAAGTTTTTTTATCATAATCTGATTGTCTTTTACTTCAGCGGTAACTGTGGCTCCTTGCGGCTGTTCTTCTTTGAAGGAATAGTTTTGTGGATTGACGGATGGAGCAGTTTCTGTCAGCATATTACCGGAATAATTACCTTCCACATCTTTAAGTGAATATACGGGAATATCAGAATCGTCATCACTACTACATGCTGTAAAAGTGGCTATCAGGCCTAATGACATTACTAAGAAAGCAAAACGATTAAAACAACAAGTTTTTTTTATTTCAGTTATAATTTTCATACTGTTTTAAATTAGATTATTAATTTCAAAATTAAGGTGTACGTACATAAAGTAAATGCCGGTACTTGTGAAATACTGCATAAGGAAATAAAAATAGAATATTTTTTTTATATGAGTATTGCCATGAAGATCCCTGTTCATGGGATCTTCAATTATAAAATATTCTTTTTATTTTATAGCTTTTTCGTAATGGACTTGCTTGGAGTTATCCCGAAATACTCTTTGTATTTATGGCGGAAATTCTTAAGATTTTTCAATCCAATCATTTCAGGAATAACTTGGACAGAGTATTTTCCACTCTCCAATAACTCACGTGCTTTTTCCATACGAATACGATAAATAAAATACTTCGGTGCTTCTCCCGTCAGTGCTTTCCATTTATTAAAGAAAGCAGTTCTGCTCATATACAGTTCAGAGGCAATTTCATCTATCGTCAGATTTTCCTTATCTATATTTTTTAGAATAAATTCTTTTACTTGATTGATGAATGTGTAATTACTATCATCTAAAACTTTCTCTTCTTCCTTTTCCAAGAACTGCTTTCCGAAAACTGTCTGCAAGAATGATCTTCTTAGAGAACGGTTGTTTTTGATAAGCACATTCATTTCTATCTTTAAATCTTCGATGTGGAAAGGCACATATAAAAAGATGTCGGCCAGGGAACTTTCTCTTTTGTTGCGTTGTCCTATATCTATACGTGAACCGTAAAGGATGATAGGAATAACGGATGTTTCTCCTGATGTCTTTAGTCTTGATGACAGTTCATAGCCATACATTCCATGCAGCATAAGGTCGCAAATCACTAAATCAGGATATTTCTCTTTTATACATTCTAAAGCTTCAGAGCCATTCCCGAAACTTTTCACATCAAAATCCTTTGATAAACATTCTTCCAAATAAGACTTGAATTCTTCATTACTGTCAGCGAGAACAACAGTAGGCTTGATTGAACTTTTTTTATGAGCAATCTTACCCAATGAAGTATCAGTCTTTCTTTCTTCCGACTTTTTTGCGGAGTGTATGATATTATATCCGGATACCTTTCTTTCTGAATTTGTTGTAGGAAATCTTAGTGAGACAGTGTGGGTTGAATGATTGATAAGAATATTCCCATCACATAGTTTCATTAATTTTTTGCAGAGTACACTTTTGGCAAATGCATATTTGAACTCTGATTTATGTTTAGGTTTAATCAAGTGATACTTTTGGCGCCTATAACATGTTAGCAATTTGCCCTTGTTGGCATCGAACGTTTTAAGTTCCCAGTGTTCGGAATTAGAAGAAATTGAAAAGATAATCCTTTTATCTTCAGGTTTCGAATGTTCTATTGCGTTTTTTATGAATTTATCAATGATGGGAGAGATTTTACTTTGATCGAACCAAACGCTGGCATAATTAAACTCTGTTTTTATTTCTAACTTAATCCGCTTGTCCGTAGCGAAATTTTTCAATGAATGGACTCTGTTATTAATGAAGTTTCCCAGTTCATATTCGGCAATATCCATCTGTTTGGAGTAGATAAGCAGATGTCGCAGATTCATTAATTTGGTTAGGTGTTCATCAAGACAGTCTATATTACGAATGACTAGTGATAACATTTTCTTTATGTCTTCGGGGCAACTATCATCACAAGCAGCTCTTAGAGGGGTATGAACGAGTGTGATAGGGTTGCGAATGCTTTGAAAAGAATCCATGAAATATTGGTGCTCTTCTTTTAAGATTTTGATTTCCTTATGGAGGGTAAGAAAATGAGATAAGAGCCAATATAATGAAATTCCTCCGGCTGTAAGTAGTAAGAAGAAGTGAGACTGGTGAAAGATATTTGCATCTATAATAGAGACAAATAGTGACGTTATCATTAAGTATTTCATATTTATTTTTTGTTGAGGTCACTTGGACTGTATACCTCTGTTCCTTTTTAGTTGAGGGGGGATGAGAAAATGCACAACGAGTGTGATTTAGGGCATTACTAAACTCAAACAGTCTAATCTCAAAATTATTTGTTCTTTGAAGGTCAATATTAAGAAAGCGAGTTCCGTATGCAGATTTAAATCCTTACGTCTTGAATCATTCTTTAAGGAATATCTATTTCCTCCAAGTGACAATAATTAATAGATCATTTTTTCTGAATATATAATACTAAATAGAGATTCTTTGACGGTGGTGGGCGTATCTTGTATTTGATACTGTAATCTTTTGGGGCTATCAGTATCACAATATGCTTTTTCATATGTAATTCCTAAGGTAAAGTAAACATATTTTCTTTATTGAAATATAGTTTGTTTTTGCGGAGTAAAAGTAATGATTTGGTATAATAAATAAATGATGAGTTATTGGCAAATGGTGTATTGTTATTGTTTGGTGTTGTTTTGTAGGTGATAAGTGTTGTGTTTTTGTATTATTTTAATTGATGATATTTGGTGGAAATAGTGAAACCGGAACTTTAACCAAATAGATGGTTAAAATTCCGGTTATATTATTTTACTGATAATAGGCGCATAAGCTCCTGTTAGTAAGGAAAGGATTTGTTTTTCCTCCCCTGTTTAATTGATAATTCTACATCTCGTAATAGTTTTTATCCCCTTTCATATCCTTGTATTTACCATTATGCAAATAGTTGATGTCCGGTTCATATTTATGGCCTCCTTCCACTCTATAAAAGGCTGCTGCCCCTGCATTTATGTTAGCATGATATGGTGTTGCTTCCAGTGCGTCCGACCAGAAAGGGATATTACGCATTATGTAAAGTTTGCCAAGACCTTTGTCATATAACTTTTCTCGTAACGTTTCCGGATACGATTCGTCATTTTCATAATCGAACGTATATTCGTCGGTGCTGAAACCGCCATATTGAGATTTGTCCAGTCCTGCTATTGGTTTTTCAATCGAGCTATCCTCCCATGGATTCATAATTTTGGTATTTACCCATGTCCAGGCATAATCAATATATTCACCTGCTCTGATACCCGCAGCCTCGGAGGCTAGTGAACCGGCCGGATCACCCGTTATGGTAACTGTAATCAGTTTGGTCTTGCCTAAAGATTCCCGTAGTGCTTTGATGAGTTTCGGATACGAGGTCGCATTGGCAGCCGGATGTCCGTTTATACCATATTCGGCACCTTCGTCCATGAGATTAATGCCATCTACACGGTAGTTGGCGAGCTTCTTGACTTCCGCTACAAAGGCTGTAATCTGCTCATCTGTCAGGTTGCAGAATCCCAAGCCGGTCCCTTCTGCTTTAAGGGTGACGCAACGCTTTATACCATAGCTGGAGAGTGACGACATATTGCTTAACTGCTTTTTGAAATTGGCTGATTGGTTCAGAGTCACTTTTCCATTCGCATATCCCAGTGTTGCGGCATTCACATTAATGATGTCATATAAATAGGCATACCACGACGTTTCCCATAACTCATAATGTCCGGGACCGAATGTTTCATTATCATATAATACCATGATAAATTCTTTGGCAATGGAGGCGTTGACTTTTTCGCCATCAATAAACCCTACCATCTTGTACTTTTTCATATCAGCCTTCATCGGGCTCAACCACGGATAAGTAGAGCGTTTATAATAAATCTTGTAATAGATTTCATTACTATCCCGTGACGGACGAATTCCGCTTTCTTCCGGTAGTTCTACGGTAATAGGGAGCAAAGAATAATCATGCAATGTGCCTAGCGGATTCAGGCGTACCATGATAGTATCCGACATTGTATCTCCTGCCTTAATAGTCATTGCACCATCGTTACTGATGCCCTCAATGCTGATAGTAGACATTTTCCGGTATTCCGTACCGTGTTCTTCATTGTATTTGTCTACTAAGTCGAGGTCGATTTTCATTGTGATTCGGGTGTCCTGTGCCACCGGCTTCACCGTTTGGTAGAAGAATGCAAAATCGGGAGTCTTGGTATTGGTCATGGTGATTTCCAGGTCACTGGTTGTCATATCACATTTTAGCATGCCAAAGTTATTGTCTAAAGCCGTCTCGTTAGGTAATTTACCTACGGGAGTGGCAATGGAATTATCTTCGCAGCCTCCTAGCATGCCGGTTACTAATGTAATGGCAGCCATGCAGAGAACATTTTTGAAGTTTATATTTCTTTTCATGTCCATGGTTATCTTTAAAGTGAATGATTACTTGTTGATTTGTGGAATTTCGATTCCCGTCGGCCACACAAGAGGTTCGGCAGATACTGCATCGAATCCGTGTTTCGAATGGTCCTTGACGATGTTTCCCTCACCTTCATTAAATTTCCAGTAAGCAAGCAGGCTTTCTTCGTTTTCAGGATCTTCCACTTTATACATATTCGTCCAGATTTCCTCTTTCGTACGGCAAGTGTTCCAGATACGTATCTCTGCGATGTTACCGTTGAGTTGCCGTAGCTCATCTTCATAAGAGCGTCCTATCTGGAATTCGCAATCCGGCGTTCCACAGATATCCACAGTAGCTCCTTTTCCATAAGAGATATCCTGACTTTGCAGTTGTCCGTTCACATAATAGGCAATAAAATGTTCCTTGGCGTTGTACACCAGCGCTATATGATACCATGTCATTGCATTCAGTGACTTAGCCCTGTCGGCGGCGGGGAATTTGACTCCGTCCGGTCCCTGCATCTGCAACTGTTGGCGTGGGAAACTTGTATCACCTATACGCATTAAGAAATGCTGTTCTACTCCCATGATCGTACTGATATCCGATGCACCGGCCGTATTGCTTGGTCCGCTGTATGTAAAGTCCTCTACATATACCAGTGCTTCCATGGTAATCTGACCTAATTCTTTCAGACAGGCATTTTTCTCTTCGTCGAGGAAAGTAGGCACTTCCAGATAATTGTCTTTCAGGTTGGCGGCTACCGTGATAGCGCTTGAACGGCGCACCAGATAGAACAATGTTTTCGAACCGTTCAATAGATGAACGCCACCCGACGTTTCAGAGATGGTGAGCGGAACCAGATAAGTTTTATCAATCTCCAGATCTAACAGGTTATTAAAATAGATCGTATCAATCAATGATTCACTCTTTTCGGCTTTGATAATCAGTTCGCTGTTCGACAGGCTATAATATTTACTATCCAGCATTCCATAATCAGTCCCGTGCCGGGCATTGAATTCGTTTATCAGTCCGGGATCCGCTTTCAGCTTCACTACGATGTCTTTTCCTGCCGGGTAAGTCAACTTGGCGCTGAAGGCACGTTTCTGTTCATTCAGCGTATTTCGGAAAGTCACTCTTTCTGAATTGCTGTTACTGGCTTCCTTGATATAGACCATGTTGTCGAATGGTGCTTTATTGCTGTAATCCGTATTGTCACAGGCAATCATCAGTCCGCAGATGATTGCAGCCAGAGAGATGATTATTTTATATCGTTTCATAGTTCCTCCTTTCATTAATTAATCGGTGATGGGTTCAGTTTTTGGATAGCATCACGTATACGGCGGTAGTTAGTCACCCCATCGGTGGCGAGATAATCTTCATTGGCATTGTAGATAGAAACTCCTGCCAGCGGACCATTGTTACCCAGTCCTGTGATGAAATGATTGATGATGTAGGCCATCCCTTCCGAGGTTTGTATAACATCCAAATCTTCCCGGCTGATGATACCGGTTTTACCGTCATCGGTCGGAGGAGTGGCTGTCGTTATCACTTTCTCTTTGGGCATTTTCCCATAGAAACCTACAGGTTGGCTCATATTCAGTTTTATTTCGAGTGAGCTTTCAAGCAACACAATTTGCCCATCCACGAAATAGTCTACCAAATCGATGAACGGCTCTTCGTATCTTCCGCTATAATCCACTGTAAATGTGACGATGCCATCAAAGAAAACCAACTTTCCATTATTAGCTTTCGGACCGCCGATAGCGGCAAGTTTTTCCCGGATAGCCGTCGTTACCTCATTGAAGAAATCGACATGCATCATACTTCCGGCACGACCAAACTGCACATAATAACCGTCAAATTCATCACTCTCCCCGTTTTTCAATGCCGCATTCATTTTCGTTTTGAATTCTTCCAGGTTTTCTGTTTCTTCGCATTGGTCGTAGAATTCGGATAAATTCTTGTAATAGAGAAATTTGGTGCCAGTCCGTTTGAGTTTGGATATGTCTTCCTTATCATAAACGGACAGATTATCAGCGTTGGTCAGCACCACAAAATCTACGCTATCGGGCAAGGAACGCAAGAAATCCTGTTCGCCCAATGTCGTACCCGGATTGTTGGCAAAACGTATTAACATTAACGTATGCTTCCGGTTTTTGTATTCTTTCAGACTTTGCTCGTATTTTTCATGCAAGCTGGGGTCTTGTTCGTCGGGAAATATAGGGTTGTAATCAACCGGTGTCGGTTCTGTCCAGTCGCTACAGGCAACGAACATCAGTGAGCAGGCTACGGTCAATATGACACTTATGAATGAATTCTGTTTCATTGTATCTTGGGTTTAAGTTCCACATTATTTTACATTCGGATTGCAGTCCCACCATAAGCGGGTAGCGCCGTTATCTTCTCCATTGAGCTTTCGCAGGGCACCGAGCATATTTTCCGCATTCAGCTGATATTCTTCAGCAGGATAGGAGAGACGTCGTATTCCCAGTGTCAGGTTAGTGATTCCCACTCCCTTGTTGTCCATTATCGGAAGGAATTTAGGATACCCTGTGCGGCGATGTTCGCACCAGGCTTCAATGCCCAGAGGAAACATGGCAATCCATTTTTGAGTAATGATACGTTCCAGGTTTTCTTCGAAACGGGTATTCTCCTTGTCCTCGTTCCAGGCAATGGTGATGCTGCTCGGAGATTGGGCGCTGTATGTACCTCTCGGGTCTTTGTAAGCCCCTGGCACCAATGCTTTATTCTGGGAGTATCCGCTTGCTCCGCTTGCGCCCCATTGCTCAAAGGAAAGGGTGATCGCCTTCTCATATAGCTGTTGGGCATCTCCGCTCATTGCCCATCCCCGCAGGGCACCTTCGGCGCGAAGGAACGTGACCTCGGCGGCAGTCATCCACATATACGTATCATTGGCAGTCATCAAACGGTTGGAATAGGTTTGTATCAACTCGTCGTCCGTCACTTTGGAAGGAAGAATACCAATGCGTAGCCCATAGTAATCGGTATCATCCTGATACTTTCCCTGGGTGAAGTATTTTTCCAAACGCGGATCGTTATATCCCTGCATATAGGAAACGATTTCCGCAGCTATCCGGTAATCCTTCCAATCATTGAAACAGAGAGCCGAACGATTCTCCTCCACATGCAGTTGCGCGTTGTCCTCATTGTTCTCTATCACACCTGCGGCTACGGCTTTCTCGGCTATTTCCCTGGCCAGTTCCGGTTTCACATAAACGATACGCATGGCCATGCGAAGCTGTAACGAGTGAAGGTATTTATACCATTTCCGCACATCTCCATAATAAAGATTATCCAGTTTCTTAAATCCTTCCGCACTTAGACCTAGATTCTCCTTCAGAGCTTCATCTGCTTCTTCCAATTCCTTGAACATAGCCACATAAACCTCCTCTTGAGAGTCATAAGGAGCACTAAGGCCGTCACCTTCCGTTTTATCTCCCAATACTTTGGTATAGGGAATCGGCCCGAACATATCCGTAGACCGGTGCATGATAGCGACTCGCAGAATCTTGGCGAATGCCAGTGCAACGGGGTCATTGGTACGGTTGATAATATCCCGGTAGGAAGGATACATTTCCGAGATAGGATCGGAGAACGAAGCCTTCAGCCAGTCCGACTTGGGATTATAAGTCGAGTATTTTTCAGTCCAACCCACACGAGTCTCTCCAAAATAACGCCCGTAGGCTCCTCCGCACATCGCTTCCACAAATTGATAAAGATGCTCTTGTGTGGGGACCACCAATGCTTCCATGCTCTTTAGAGACGAGCCGATGATATGGTTTTCGCGCATCAGTTCATCCTGCGTTGTCTCGTAAGGATTACGATTGATATCCATATCGATACAACTTCCCGTCCATAGCATCAGCGTTAGCAGGTATGCCAGTCGGAGGGTTGCTTTTCTGTATTCTTTCATTTGAGTATTCATAGTTTTAGAAGTTAATCTTTACATTAAAACCAAAATTGCGTGTACTGGGCATCATGAAGTAGTCGATTCCCTGATAGAAATTGTTTGTTGTAGCAATCGCTTCCGGGTCGAAAGGTGCTTTGCAATAAATCATCCACAGGTTACGTCCCACTACAGAGACGTTGATGTCGCAGATATTACCCAACCATTTGCGGGGGATGGTGTATCCGATGTGCGCTTCCTGCAAACGCAGATTTGTGGCACTATACGTATAATATTGCGGCAGCCCGCTTGAGGTAGCTACAATCTCGTAATACTGCTGTGCGTTCACCCAGCTACGTCCGTTGACGAGTACTCCGCCACGGTCACGGGCGGCAGCAGATGCTTCGGATACGCCATATTGGTCGAGAGCAGCCTGTGTGGCTGAATAAACAATACCTCCCAGGCGGGCACTTAATTGGAATCCCGCATAAATACCTTTGTAAGAAAAGCTGTTGTTCCATGCCAGGTTTGCTTTAGGAAATACGCTGCCTAATTTGATGTCAGGTAGATTATCCGTTTTGGCGACATCCCCATTTTTGTCTATCTGGATATATCCTTTATCGTCACGTATGAAGTCGGCATTCGTGTACAGGTCTCCCAGTGTGCCTCCTTCTTTCAGGATAAATTTGGTATATCCCAGTCCTTTTAGTTCAAGGCGGTCTTTGTTGACGATTTCTCCGGTTTCGGGATGCACATAGTCCTTAACCAACTCCACAATTTTGTTTTTATTCCAGGAGAAAGTGAAATTACAGTTCCATCCGAAGTCGCGCCATGTATGTCCGTAAGAGAGTAGCCCCTCGACACCGAGATTGCGTACATAACCGGTTTGCACATAAAGAGTCGAATAGCCGGAAGACACGGTGATTTTCGGGTCGAATGTCTGGTTATAGGTATTGGCATAGTAGAATGAACCACTGACTTTGAAATCCTTGAAGAAAGTTCCGTCCACACCTATTTCCCAGGAGTCGGTACGTTCCGGTTTCAGTTTGCCGATAGGATAATGGGTTTTGGCGTTCCAGTCCTGTTTGGTAGGGTCATAGCTGTAAGTCGGTTGTACCAGAAAACGCGGGTAGGGGGTACCCACAGAACTGAATGACCCGCGTACTTTCAGGTAATCAATCGCTTTGGGTAATGTCACCATTTCGCTGATTACTGCCGAAAGACCTACCGATGGATAGAAGAAAGAAGTAGGATTCGAGCCTTTCAACTGGGAAGCCCAGTCGTTACGTCCGGTCAACGTCAGGTACAGCATGCTTTTCCATCCTATTTCCGCACTGGCAAAAATAGACTGCGTCATTTCTTCCCAACCCTCCTGTGTTGCCCGTTTCTTGGCGTTGTCCAAATCAAATACATTGAATACGTTGGGCACTCCCGTGTCGCGAATCGGACCACCGTAACCCAGTAAATCACTGGAGTTGTCGCTCAATGAAGTACCGGCATTGACTACTACCGTGAAGTCGTCAATGCGTTTATTGATATTCACCATGAAGTCGGCATACGTCTGTGTTTCGTTCACCTTTTGGATGGTGTAATGTCCCTGGGTACTACCTTCGGTCAGTGTAGAGATCGTACTTGCGTATAGCTTTTGCTGATAAGTATTGTCGGTGTTATCCACGCGGATACGTGCCGATACATTCAGCCAGTCCAAAATGTCGTATGTCAGTCCGGCATTCAGCATATAACGCTTTTTCTCATTCGTGCGGACGTTCCGGTAAGCAATCCAGTAAGGATTCTGCATACGCAAATCCCCTTCACCTTGCGGCCAGTAAGCCACATTGATTTTACGTGCTTCGTCATAACGTTCGAAGGCTTTTACTAGAGAAAAGTCATCGCCCCGTGGAAACAGGTAAGCCGAAACCAATGGATTGGAATAAACTCCCTGATTGGTCATGTTGCGGTCATTTTGTATGATATAACTGGCTCCTACATCCAATTTCATCTTGTCATTCAGGAAATGAGTCGTATTGCGAAATGTGAAATTATATCGGTTGTACCTATTGTTCGGAATCATTCCTTCTGAATTGACTGCTGCGGCAGAAAAGAACGTTTGGTTCTTGTCCGTACCTGTCGAGAGGGTGATGGAGTTGCTGTAAGCCGCTCCCGTATCAAAGAAGTCGGTGGGTTCATATCCTGTTTGGTTGGCCGGATTCAGTTTAGGCCCCCAACTTAATATGGGAGAACCTTCCGCATCGCCCCGTGTACCGGTTCCATACCGATTCTGAAACTTGGGCAATACAAATGGGTTCATAAATTCCATGCTGCTTGAGAAAGTAGCCGACAGTTTTCCTATCTGTCCCCGCTTGGTAGTCACTACAATAGCGCCGTTGGCAGCGTTGCTGCCATACATTGCGGCTGCTGCCGCACCTGTCAGGAAAGAGATGCTTTCAATATCGTCGGGATTAATATCCGCAATGGCTTCCGTAGCACCTTTGGAGTCAAATTCAGTACCGCCTCCACCGCCGAAGTTATACATCGGAATACCGTCAATGACGTATAGCGCATTACTGCTCTGCTCGATAGACTTTGTACCACGCATCACCACTTTACTGGCACCTCCCACACCGGAAGAAGAAGCATTAATGACAACGCCGGCAGCCTTTCCGCTCAAACTGTTGATAAAGTTGGCGTCTTTTATTTCCGGCATCTTGTCTGCTCCGATTTGCTGGACGTTGTAGCTCAATGCTTTTTGCTCGCGTTTGATGCCGAGAGCAGTTACTACAACTTCCGATAGCTGTTGCGTATCGGCTGTCAGTTGAATGCGGTAATTATTCTGGTTGGTGACTTTAATGCTTCCTGAAGTATAACCGATATAAGTAAATGTCAGTGTATTTCCGGTGGAAGCTTCGATCAGGAAGTTCCCGTCGATGTCTGTGATAGATCCGGCGGCAGTGCCTTCCACTTTGATGTTCACTCCGATCAAGGGATCGTTGTTTTCATCAACTACCTTACCGGTGATCTTTTTGGTCGGGTTGCTTTCTTTCTTTTGTTCCGGAATAATCATGATATATTTCTCTTTCAGTTGATAGGTGAAACCTGTACCTTTGAGAATTTGAGCGAGCGCATTTTCCAACGAAGCCGCCTCTATATTGAGGGTGATGGCCGGTTTGTTTTTCAGTTGGGAATCGTTGTAGCCTACGGACATGCCGGATTGTCTTTCAACTTCTTTTAGTGCTTCAATCACAGATATACTATTCTTTTTAATAGTGATTTTAGCGCCATTTTGTGCAAGGGAAACTGTTGTGGCGAGCATCAAACAGAAAAAAAGCATAAAACTTCTTCCCTTTGTCTTCTTGTCTACTATAAATTTATAAATTTGTAGCATTTTCTTAGTATTAGGTTATTGACTAAATTATTTCGAGGTAATTTGTAGAGTAAACTCTAATATTGGGAATTCAGATTTCATATCCGGGACGGAGTGAGGCCTCTGTTCCGGGTATTTTTTTGCATGGCATATAAGGTTAAAAAGTTATATTCTTGTCAGATAGCACTTGTCTTCTACTATTCTATAGTCCATTTGTCCGACCACGTTCACGATGATTTCCATCACTTCTTCGAGTGGTGCGTTGTCCTTGAAACGAAAACTGAACCTGTCGTTTTTGAGGTTCTTGATACTATATACAAAGGCATAAGGATATTTTCGCTCCAATACGTTGATGATGTCCGTCAGCGTCATCTTTTGCAGAACCAGTTCTCCGCGTTGCCAGGCTGTCACATCGTCCATATCCGGATTGGAGAGATCATATTTCTTATTGTTTCTGTTATAGGCAAACTGTTCGTTGGGATGGAGAATGACACTTGTTGTCAGATTGTTATAATCTACACGGATACTGCCTGAAATGAGGGTCGTTGCTATTTCCTGGCTTTCAGGGTAGGCAGATACATTAAATTCCGTACCTAAAGCAGTAATCTGTAAATCATTGGATTTCACGATAAACGGACGTTTCTTGTCCGGCTTAACCTTGAAGTTGGCTTCGCCTAACAGGAATACACTACGACTATCTCCGGTAAACTCCTGCGGATATAAAAGTGTACTTTTCGAGTTGAGTTGCACTTTTGTTCCGTCGGGCAGCGTCAAACTTCTCATTTCTGCTATCGGAATATATTGCTGTAACAAGTCGGTTTCCGCTTTTGTGCCTACAGTCGATAGATAGACCGAAGAGGCAAGCAGGAGGAATAAGATAGCGGCTGCGGATTGCCATATATGTATTGGGCGAATTCTTCTCTCTTTGGGTACGGTTGGAATACCTTCCTGTTTTTTCAGGCGCTCGTAAGACTTCTGCATTCCTTTCACGTTTTTTTGCCGTTGCGCTTTGTTCCATAGCTCTCTCAAAGCATCTTCTTTCTGGGATGCATGATCCTCATCTACCAGCCATTGATAGAATTCATTTTGGGTAGCTTCCGGATAGTTATTGCCGGTAAATAATATCAGTATTTTCTGAAAAAAGTTCCTCATTTGCGCTGTTCTTTTTAGTGGTTACACTATTAGCACAATCGAAAATGGGGGATTACTTAAAAGAAACACAAGAAAAATGCAATAAAAATAGTTTTTTTTATTTCGAGCAGGGTCAGATAGATTTGGTGTTCCACAGTTCGTACGGAAATATTGAGTGCTTGTGCTATCTCCATATTACTCATATTGTTGATGCGGCTCATTTCAAAAACTTTTCTGCGGTGTTCGGGAAGGCGGTCGAGAATTAGGCGGATGATTAATAGTGCTTCTTTATAATAGATAGGGTCGAGAGTATCTTCGGATTTTAGTAAGTCTTCGATTAGATATTTCTGCGATAATTGTTCCTGATAGGATTGTTCCAGTCTTTTGCGTTTGATGAAATTGAAAGTTGTGTTTTTAGTCATGGCGTAGATATACTGGCCTATGTCTTTGTTTTCCAGCCAGACCTCCGGTTGTGTCCATAATTTAGCGAACACATCCTGAATGATATCTTCTGCGTCCTCTTCAGATTTGAGCAAGTTTATAGCGAAATATTTAACAGCGGAATAGTGCGTGGTAAATATAATTTCGAATTGGCGGGCTAGATGAATAGGGTCTTGGCTTTGGCTCATAGGTTTATCAGGTCTGTTGGTATGAGACAAATGTATGTAAATAATTCAACAATACTAAGAAGCCAAGATTAGTATGCGAAAAAGGAAACTAAAAAAACGACTTCAAGTTCTGTGTTTTTATGAACTCTTAACTGTGAAAAGGAAAAAAATAGTGACGCTATCCAGTAGGGATGGCGTCACTATTCGAGTGAGATGGTGACGGTATACCAATGTGATACCGTCACTATTTTTAGATATGTATTTTACCAGTTTCTTTTCACTGTGCGGTAACCGTAGCCGATAATTACAAGAAAACAGATGAACGGAAGAATAAATGAAACATTGACAGCCGGTAACCACGCTATTTGTTCCAAATCAATGATGCTTGCCTGTAGCGGTGGAAGAACAGAACCTCCCAGGATAGCCATAATAAGGCCGGCAGCTCCGAACTTCGCATCATCTCCCATACCTTTCAAGGCAATACCGTAGATGGTAGGGAACATCAATGACATACAAGCCGATACTGCTACCAGACAATACATTCCGAAGATATTTTGAAGGAAGATTACACCTAAAGTGAAAATACCTCCAAAGATAGCAAGAATCATCAGCAATTTACCCGCATTGAGATAGCGCAGAATGAACGTACAGATAAAACGGCTAATACAGAATATCACCATTGCTATGATATTATATTGTTGAGATAGTACTTCCGCACTTTTCTCGTCCATACCTTGTGACATGAACAAGCGTGTTCCATACTGAATGATGAAAGTCCAGCACATAATTTGTGCACCTACATAGAAAAATTGGGCAATCACACCTTCACGATAACGCGTTTGGGTGAAAATACGTTTCAGTGTAGGGAAGAAGTCTATTCTATGATTCTGATCTCCATTCTTAGGCATCTTGACGAATCGTATCAGAAGCAACATGGCTACGATAATCAGTCCGATAATGAGATAAGGAGCAATCAGGACGCTAAGGTCGCTTTCTTTGATTGCTTGAAATTCGCAGTCGTTAAGCAATGCGCGGTCTTCGGTACACATCGGATGCAATTTCGCTTGAATGAACTGCATGGCTACATACATTCCGAGAAGTGACCCCATCGGGTTGAAAGACTGTGCAAGGTTCAATCGCCGGGTAGCTGTTTCTTCCGTTCCCATGGAAAGAATATACGGATTGCAGCTTGTTTCGAGGAAAGATAATCCGCAGGTCAGAATAAAATAAGCAATCAGAAACGGATAGTACTCACCCGTCATTTTGGCGGGGAAGAATAAGAAGGCTCCGAAAGCATACATACCCAGTCCTAACAAAACACCTGCTTTGTAGGAATATTTGCGGATGAAGATGGCAGCCGGGAAAGCCATTGCAAAGTAGCCTCCATAGAAGGCAACCTGTACCAATGCCCCGTCGGTGGCACTCATCCGGAAGATTTTAGAGAATGCCTTTACCATCGGATTGGTAATGTCATTGGCAAATCCCCATAACGCAAAACAGGAGGTAATGAGAATAAAAGGTATAAGATAACTGATGCCATCTTTCGAAATGATGGACTGCTTGGTGTGTTTCATGGTTGTTTCTGGTATTTTTTTAAGTATTATACAAATGGAACATTCTTTCCATCGGTTTCCATTTCTCGGCGGAACTCATTCCGGGTGCGGCTTGTTGGAAGATAGCCATATATTCTTCCCACTCCTGTTGGCGGGGAAGGGTGTTCAGGCGTTCCATTGCCGTGTCCCAGTCAAAATCAAGGGGAGTTTCGACGATCATAAACAGTCGGGTTCCCAGGATATAAATTTCCATTTCCAGGATGCCAACTTCCCGGATACCGGCAAGAATTTCCGGCCATGCTTCCGCCTGGCTATGTCTTTTCCGATATTCGGCGATTAGTTCCGGAGAATCGCGTAAATCAAGGGTTTGGCAATATCGTTTGACGGGAACGTCATAAGATTGAACCTGATAACCGGTTTTAGATGTTTCCATATACTTTTATTTTTTAGGATAATATACTTGTGGTGTAACGCTGCGAGTGACAATTTCCCGCAATTCACGAAGATTGGCAATTTCTCCTTTAGCCATTGCCTGCGTCAGAATGTTTCCCATTGCAGTGGCTTCCACCGGACCTGCATAAACAGGAATACCGAGTTCGTCAGCTGTCAGTTGGTTGAGTAACTTATTTTGTGATCCTCCTCCGATGATATTTAACTGACGGATTGGAGCGGGGAGGCAACGGTTGAGCTGTTCCACAGCCAGCCGATATCTGAAAGCTAATGACTGGAGCACACATCGTACAGTCTCTGCCTTGTTTTGGGGAATTTGCAAAGCATGATTCCGGCAATAATGAATAAGCGCATTCTCCATATTTTCCGGATTCATGAATATGGTGTCGTCTACAGGGATGATTGTATCAATCTCGGCTTCGGCTGCTTGCGGGATGATTATATCATAATCTTGTTCCTCGCCACACGCTTTCCACTCGCTCATCAAGCGTTGCAGAATCCATAATCCTGTTATATTCTGGAGGAAACGGATTTTGCCGTCTACACCTCCTTCATTGGTGAATTGAGCTTTTCTTGCTTCTTCCGTTAATATGGGTTCGTCCACTTCAACTCCCAGTAGCGACCAAGTGCCGGAACTAAGGAAAGCGATAGGACTTTCTGCAGCAGGAACAGCAGCTACGGCACTGGCTGTATCATGTGAACCTACGGCAATAACGTCTACGGCACCCAGTCCGGTTTCGCGTGCAATATCCTCTTTCAGAGTGCCTCTGATTGTTCCGGGAAGAATGATTTTACCGAACAGATGTTCGGGAAGACCTAAGCTATGTATGGTATCGAATGACCAGTTGCGTGATTGGGCGTTGAGTAATTCAGAGGTGGAGGCGATACAATATTCATTATTGGCTACCCCTGTCAGGAAATAACTGAAGAGATCGGGCATGAATAAAAGTTGCCGGGCAACTTCCAACTGTGCATCTTGATTTTGCTTCATGCTGTAAAGTTGAAACAGCGTATTGATAGGCATCACCTGAATACCGGTTTCGGCATAATGTCGATGTTCATCCATGCACTTGAATACTTCTGCCGGCATTCCCTCTGTTCTTGTATCCCGGTAACAGACTGGATTTCCTAATAGGTTTCCATGTTTGTCAATCAGTCCGAAATCCACTCCCCAAGTGTCAATACCAATACCTTTTACGGCATATCCTTTTTGTGCAGCCAGTTTTAGTCCGGTTTTCATATCTTCGAACAGAGCCGGGAAGTCCCAGTAAATATGATTGCCTAGTTTGACCTGCCGGTTGGAGAAGCGGTATATCTCTTCCAATTCCAGCCTGCCGTTAAGAAGAAAGCCGGCGATGATTCGCCCGCTGCCGCCTCCGAAGTCTGCTGCTAAATAAGTGTGTTTGATGGTATCTTTCATGGTAATATGCCTGGATATTAGTTGGTTTTCTTTCCTAATACGTAGATTTCCAGGTCTTCAATTTCTGCCGGTGTGAGCACTGAATAATCACCGCCGGATTGAACAATGATGCGACAAGCCATTTCGAAAAAAGTAGCCCGTTCATATACTTGGTCGAAGTCTTTTCCGCACACCACTTGTCCGTGGTTGGTCAGTAAAACCGAGTTATGCTTTTGCATGGCTTCTACCACGGCTTTCGCCAGTTCCGGTGAGCCGGGACGATAATACGGAATCACAGGTATTTCCGAACCTACATGGCAAGGAATTTCTGCTGTTACATTGAAATTTGCCGGCTTGTTCTTCATGCAGGAGACAGCGGTGGCATATTCCGATTGGAAATGGAGAACGACATTGACGTCCGGACGTTCACGGAGAATACCCAAATGGAATGTACTTTCCATAGAGGGTTTTACACCATTGGCAGGAATGCCGCTGGCGATATTGCAGATTGAAACCTTTTCTTTGCCAAGTGTGGGAACCCAGGAACCCGTACCAGAAATCAATGCTTCTTCGCCGATTCTCCAGGAAAGGTTACCGCTGCTGCAAAGCATTAACTTTGCATCCCCGTAACGATGTGCTTGTGCAATGAACTGTGCAATATGTTCGTTAGTAATCATAGTGTTACTTATTTAAGTCGCTGTAGGGGGCGGGGCTATCCCGACATTTGTTATGTGTCGGGTGGGGGACCCCATCCCTACGAACGGCAAAGTTAAAATATTTATTTATACAGGACGAAAAAAACTTGTTTATTTATAGATAGGGCCATAAGTTGCACAAGCTCTGTAGTCTGATCCTTCTTTATCCATGCCGAAGGCATTCCAGACTGCCGGACGGAACATCTGATCTTCTTCTACATTGTGCATACATACTGGAATACGGAGCATGGAAGCAAGAGTGATTAAGTCCTGACCGATGTGTCCATAGCTGATAGCTCCATGATTGGCTCCCCAGTTATTCATTACTGAATATACATCTTTGAAAGCCGGTTTATCACACAAACGGGGCACAAACCAGGTGGTAGGCCATGTCGGGTCTGTACGCATATTGAGTTTCTGATGGATTTCCGGATCAATTTCCACTGTCCAACCTTCTGCGATTTGCAGGACAGGGCCTAAGCCTTTAATCAGGTTGAGGCGCATCATGGTAACAGGCATTCCGCCTTTTGACAGGAAGTTGGACGAGAAGCCACCCCCACGGAAGTAGTCACGGTCTGCCGGATACCAGGTCGTTGCTTTGAGACAGTTCTCTACATCAGCGTCCGTCAGGTTCCATGGTTCTTTCATAACCGGATTGCCTGCTGCGTCTAATGATTGGCCGGAACCGTCGAGAGTCGTTGCACCGGAATTGATAAGATGGATGATACCGTTTGCTGCCAATCCGCTCAACTCTTTGCCGGTTACACGTTTCACGGCTTCAGGACTCCAGTAAGTACGTACGTCGGAGAATATTTGTGCACGGTTGGTCAATAGATGTCCGAACAACATGGCTACACCGTTGCAGGCATCATTTTCGGTAGCTACCACAAATGCTTCACGGATACCATTCCAGTCAAAAGAGGTATTGAGTAAAGCTTCCGGATAGTCACCGTTAGGATAGAAGTCTGTCCATTGGCGTTGTCCCTGGAAACCGGCTGCAATGGCATTGTGTCCCAAAGCCTCTTCCTTGAATCCCATTTCTTTCAATTTGGGATTTCCGGTCATCAAGTCGCGCATGATAATCGTCATCTTTACAATGAATTCCCAATCAGCATCTTTCTGTTCACGGGTTTTACGTTTTTCAGGACGGTTCTTGAAGTCTTCACCTTCGTTTGTCTTACAATTTTTTTCAGTCCAGGCCATGGCTTTGGCGTATTCTTCGTGGTCATAGATGCCTTCGTCCATTCGACGGATGATTTCTGTGAGGTCTATTGACTCATTACGCATTCCCAAATACTCTTGGAAGAAATCAGGATTAACGATAGAACCGGCGATACCCATAGATACACTACCCATTGACAGGTAAGATTTCCCTCTCATCGTAGCTACTGCCTGTGCAGCACGTGCAAAGCGAAGAATCTTTTCCGATACATCTTCAGGGATTGTGTTGTCGTCCAAATCTTGAACGTCGCGTCCGTAGATACCGAATGCGGGAAGGCCTTTTTGTGCGTGTCCGGCAAGTACGGCAGCAAGGTATACAGCTCCCGGACGTTCTGTGCCGTTGAATCCCCAGACAGCTTTCGGATAATGCGGGTTCATATCCATCGTTTCAGCACCATAGCACCAGCAAGAAGTGACGGTAATGGTAGAGCCGACCCCTTCTCTTTCAAACTTTTCCGCACAAGCGGCACTTTCGGCTACGCGTCCGATCGTGCTATCGGCTATAACACATTCTACCGGACTGCCATCACCGTTTTTCAGGTTGCTGCTGATTAACTCGGCTACTGCTTTTGCTAAATTCATTGTTTTCTCTTCAAGGCTTTCGCGAACGCCACCCTGGCGACCATCGATTGTGGGACGAATCCCGATTTTCGGATACTTTTTCATGGTTTCTATCTATTAAAGGATTAATTAATATCTGTGCTGAACTGTGCTGATGTCTTCGCAAAAAAAAAATTAAAGTGACTTTCGAAGCCTTACTTCCGTTGGTAAGAACTTCTGAACCGGTACATTATTAAGAACGAAATTGGCCGCTTCGTTTCCCATCATTTCCCAATCAATACTCAATGAGGTTATTCCTTCGTCAATCACTTCGTAGGAAGGAATATCATTATACGCTAACAGACCGAAATCTTTTCCGCATTTCAGCCCTTCCAATCTTCCTTGTTTCACCACTTTTACTACATCTTGTTGCTTGATGGCGATATAGGCAACTCCCTTACGTACGATCAGATTCTCAATATCCTCCTGTATTTCACAGAGGAATCCTTGCTCCTGACAGAAACGGGTAAAATACACCTTACTGCTTTGGGGATGTTTCAGGCTTTTGGGAAACAAAAAAACGAGCTGGTGATAGTTCTTCAATCTTTCCTTGAGCAGATTCAATGCCTGATAGAAAAATTCATCAAAATCCTGGCAGATATATGAATACTTTTCTTTTTCGAATTTGCCGAAATCAAGGAGTAGTAATCTTGAAGGATTAATTTTATTGAGAACAGTGCTGAATTTTTCGTTATCGAAATTCATCACGATGTATTTGTTGTATTTCCCGATGGATTCCCGGAGGATCGTATTGAACAACCGTTCGTTGTATTGATGAAATAATAAGTCTACCTTATAGTTGATAGGCAGATGTCTGACGAAACTGTTATATAAGGCTTCTTTGAAAGGAGTATATTGGTCGAGCAGCAATAAGACATTGGTCACCTGGCTCGTCACATAATAACCCTTGCCGGGAGTGGAGTCGATCAAGCCTCGTTCGCGTAAATCAAGGAAAGCCTTGAAAACGGTGTCGCGTGATACTCCGTATTGAGCACTCAACTGATTGATGGAAGGCAAAGAATCTCCTTCAAGAAATTCTTTTCTGGAAATCGCCTGGCTAAGTGCGTCCGCTAGTTGCGTAACCTTGCTTGCCTGTTGTCCGAATGTTGCCTTTTTATCAATTCGTTTCATATTCGAAAAATAAATAACACTATGCTGAACTATGCTGATGCAAAGAAAGGCATTTTATTCTGAACGGAATAAATAATTTGATATGTTTTATAGCAGAAAACAATAAAAAAATCCCCTCCGGCGGACCGGAGAGGATTTATAGCTTTTCCTGATTTCTTGTTCGGAATCTGCTGAAATTTATTCAGCAGCAGCTTCTGTTGCAGGAGCTTCTTCAGCCGGAGCTGCAGCTTCCTCTGCAGGTGCTTCAGCAGCAGCTTTTTCAGCAGCTTCAGCAGCTTTCTTTTCAGCGAGTGCTTTTGCTTTCACTTCGTTGATCTTCTTTTCTGCTTCCAGACGTGCTTTTGCTTCAGCTTTCTTAGCTTCGTCTTGTTTAGCCTTCAAAGTAGCCAAACCTGACTGTTTGTTGTTTTTCCAAGCTTCGAATTTAGCTTCAGCTTCTGCTTCTCCGAATGCGCCTTTTGCTACACCGCCCAGAAGATGTTTCTTCATGTAAACTCCTTCACGAGAAAGAATGTTACGTACAGTGTCACTTGGTTGTGCACCTTTCAGTACCCATGCCAATGCAGCGTCGAAATTCAAATCTACTGTAGCAGGATTGGTGTTAGGGTTGTAAGTACCAATCTTCTCAATAAATTTACCATCACGTGGTGCTCTGCTGTCTGCAATTACAATTGAATAGAACGCGTAACTTTTACGTCCGTGTCTCTGCAATCTGATTCTAGTTGCCATTTTAAATAATTGTTTTTAATGATTGATTTGAATTATACTATTATCTCGTAATAGCGGGCACAAAGATACGGCTTTTCTTTTGATTGACAAACATTTCGCATCTTTTTTACGAATACCGTTTCGGATAGCGGAACAAAATTGCTAGCAGGGCGCATGCTCCCATTGTAAACGGATAGTAGAGATTTCCGATGATACTGATGGGGGAGATACTGGCAAGTCCCGCTGCAATCAGCATCTGCGCTCCGTATGGAATAATCCCTTGTATCAGGCAGGAGAAAGTATCGAGGATACTGGCTGTTTTTCTTCGGTCGAGATGGAATTTCACGGCAATATCTTTGGCAATCGGTCCTGTTGTTATAATGGCAATCGTGTTGTTGGCTGTACATAAGTTGGCGATACTTACCAGGGCGGCAATGCTTAGTTCGGCTCCTCTTTTACCATTGACGTGGCGGGTGAGTTTCCGGATAATGAAATCGATACCACCGTTATAACGGATGGTTTCGAGCATCCCTCCGGCCAATAGAGTGATAATAATCAGTTCTCCCATTCCTGTAATTCCCATTCCCATGGCACCAAACCAGTCGAAAATTCCAAAGCTGCCGGTCGCGATGCCAATGATGCCACTTGTCAATATACCTATTATGAGTACGAGCATCACGTTCATTCCGGCAATGGCTGTTCCTAATACTATTATATAAGGTATAACTTTGATCCATTCAATGGTCTGTGTTTGGGCGGGAGCGGTAATGAATAGTCCCTGAAATATGTAAATTCCCAACACAATGATGGCTGCCGGGACGACAATCATAGAATTTACACGGAATTTATCGCGCATTACACATTCCTGGGTTTTTGTCGAAGCGATGGTGGTGTCGGAGATAAAAGATAAGTTGTCTCCGAAAAAAGAACCGCCTACTACGACGGCTACCATAAAGGGGAGAGCTATTTCTGTCTTTTCTGCCAGTCCTACGGCAACGGGAGTAAGGGCGACGATAGTTCCTACGCTGGTTCCGATGGATAAAGAGATGAAACAGGCGGCAATGAAGATGCCTGCCAGTAACAGGTTATCCGGCAGAATATGCAGTGTCAGATTGACAGTGGCATCGATTGCTCCCATTTGTTTCGCACTATGAGCAAAGGCTCCGGCAAGAATGAATATCCATATCATCAGGAGGATATTTTTATTGGCAGCTCCCACGGAGAACTGATAGATGCGTTGGTCTAGTTTCAATCCTTTGGTAATAGCAATGGCGTAGCAGGAAGAAACAAGGAAAGCCACCGTGATAGGCACTTTATAAAAGTCGTTGACAAGAATGGAAGTTACCAGGTAAAGGCATAAGAATACGAGCAACGGACTTAATGCCCACCAACTTCCGGTGCGGTTTTTATGTATTTTTTCTTCAGTCATAAATGGAATATGTAGATATTCGTTTTTTGCTTTTGGTTCTCTGTCTCTTAAAGTAAAATAATACGCTTCTGCATGATTTCCGTCAGTTGTGCTTTCAACAGGCGGGCATTGATAGGTTTAGGCATATAGCCGTCAAAACCGCTTTCCATCACCCGTTGTTCATCCGAAGCATAGGCAAAAGCCGTAATGGCGATAATAGGTACCTTGGCAGAATATTTGCGTATTTCTTTAGTTGCCTCGTAACCGTCCATGACCGGCATATTGATGTCCATCAATATAATCTGCGGATTATATTGCTTGAACATTTCCACCGCCTCTTGTCCATCCCAGGCATGGATTAATTGATACTCTCCCTTTAGTATGGATGCGAACAGTTTGTAGTTACTTTCATTATCCTCGGCAATCAGAATGGTAAACTTGTTTTTTTCTATACTTATCGGCTGAATTTCCTCTTTTTTTATGCTTTCTTCTACGGCTATTGCGGCTTTATATGGCAGCGTGAACCAGAATGTTGAGCCTTTGCCCTCTTCCGAGTCTACTCCGATGGTACCTCCCATGTGTTCTACCAGAGTCTGGCAGATAGAAAGTCCCAGGCCAGTGCCTTGTTCGAAACTATTTAATTTGACGAAGCGTCCGAAAATGCTCTTTTGCTTGTCTTTGGGAATGCCACAGCCAGTATCGCTGACATAAAAATAGATCTCTTTGCCGCGGAGTTCATAGCCAAAACGAATGTATCCTTCAGTGGTGAATTTGATGGCATTACTTATCAGGTTGATGAGCAATTGTGACAGCCTGTTCTTCTCTGTATGGATAAAGCAATTTTTCTCTGCCAGATGGCAGGTTAGCTGTACTTTTTCAGATTTTATTTTTAATTGTAATGAGCTCGTTAACTCGTTCAGCATTTTGTTCAAGTCTATGTTGGAATATTGAAATTCCAATGTTCCGGCTTCAATCTTTGATAAATCAAGAATGTCACTGATTAATTGTAATAACAAGGTATTATTGTTTTCAATGATGCTCACATATTCCTGCTTTTCCTCTTCCTCGTCTGTTGAAGCCAATATGCCGGAGAAACCGACAATAGCGTTGAGGGGAGTACGGATTTCATGGCTCATATTGGCGAGGAAGGCAGACTTCAGACGATTGGATTCTTCTGCCCGGTCTCTGGCTGTGGTCAATTCCATTTCCATCTTTTTCCGTGTGGTGATGACTAGTGAAGAACCGACCAGGGTGAGCGGCTTGCCGTTTTCGTCACGGGTCTCTACAGCGGCTTGAGCTTCCACCCATTCGATTCTGTGAATGTTATTCTGTACATTGATAACCCGGTATTCTTCCCTGACTTTATCCGATCGCCCTTCTATCAGGTCATCATAGGCTTTTTCTACCCGTTTACGGTCTTCTTTGAATATCTTTGAGAAATATTGGGAATCGGGCACTGCCAATTGTTCTTCATTCACGTCTTTATCGTTTGTGCTAAGCTCAATAGGCCTATTGATGTCGCAAAGTATGGTTTTGCTTCGCAAATCCCATTTCCAAGGCACGATATTGGCTACGTCCAGTGCCATTGCCAGTTTATTGTTGGTAGCACTTAGTTTTTGTTGTGCTTTGTGTAGTTCGGTGCTGTCCAGGCAGAAAATATCGACAATATTGTTGTGGTGAGTTCCTTTTAGTACTACATCATAGAAGGTGTCTATCTGTTTGAAATAATAGGGGAAAGTGATAGCCTTGTTTTCCGCAAGTGACATTTTGGTGAAATGCAGGAACTCCGGCATGGATTCAGGGAATATTTCACTGGCTTTCTTGCCTACTACATCTTCTTTACGGAAGAAACTTTTCTCGAAATGAGCGTTGACATTCCGGTATACAAGTTCTATCGGAGTGCCTTCTTCATTCATGATTAACTCTTCTTGCATATACAATATAGGCATATTGTTAATCAGGTTTTTGTAAGAAGTCATTGTGTCAATCTCTTTCTGTTGTATTTTCTTGAGCTTATTCAGATGACTGATGCGGTATTGGAAGAATAGGGCAAGCAGTATGAAGCAGACTATGGTTCCTAAAATAAAGTATCCGTACTGTTCCCAAAACGTAGGCGGCTTGTTAAAGAAAATAGTGCCCGGGGGACATAAGTATGGCGACATTCCTTTACGTAGCAAAACATTGTAGTTGATAGTCGGAGCGGCATCTGAAGGCTCGTAAAAAGGTATCTCGGATGCTTGTTTGCCATTCAATATTGATTGGATCGTTTGTATGATTTTCTGGCTGTATGCATGTTGATCGTAGATGTATCCGCCAATTATTCCTCCTGCGTTGTCCTTGATTGTCATCATCCCAAGGCTGAACAGAGGTGCGGAAGTCGTTGAGACTAACAGGTGTGAATTTGTAACTAGCGAGGTGTTGCCGGCAAAGGTGTGTTTGTAAAACCATGAAGAGAAAAGTATTCCTGTTGTTTTAGGATCAACGGTGTAAAGGGTGTCCAGCAAATGATTGGTTTGCATCTTCCGGGGCGATATGAATTGATAATTGATGTCGGGATGGCTCTTTTTCAATTCTTGTTTGATAACCATATTGTAAGTCTGGTTGTTTTGCCGTTCATCACCGATAAATATGAAATTTTTAATATCGGGAGTCATTCGGCAAATCAGGTCTATATTTTCTTTAATATAGAAATTGGAATGTAGGAAAGTGAGATTGTAAGGCTGCGCCATATCTGCAATCGGGGTTCTTACAGTCAACTCAACAGGCTTCTTTTGGAGATAAAATTCCTTCGGGCCGATGTAATCTTCTTCAGCACATAGTATAATCGGAATATTTCCCCACATCTTTCTGAAGTCGTCCCGTAATATCATGCTGGAGTTTCCGAGTAATATCAACATACGCGGAGAATGTCGCTTGTATTTTTCCAGAACTGCCTGTCTGAATTCATTCAAAGTGGAGTCTGTGTCCATCATTAGCATGTTCATGTGTTCGGTATAGAGTGCTAATTGAGGCGAATTCTGGGCATATTCGGTAATGGCTGAAATCATTCTGAAGCTCCAGGGAGCTGCTTCTGTATATGAATTAATGATTAAAAGATAATTTGACGAGTTCACTGAATCTTTTTGAGCTAGAATCGGTGATATGTAGGAAAAAGCTAATAGACAGAAAGACAAAAATAATTTTATTATATATGAGTTAATTATTTGGGTTTGAAAAAGAGTTGTCATTTTTAATTTAATTTTCTGGTGGCTTATTAAGTTTATGCATTGGCAAAAGTATTAATAATAAATGAATTAAACTTGATTCTGACCATAAAAAATGAATGAAAAAAAGACTTCAGGTCTTTTTCTGATTAACGGGCTTTTTATTCAATTTTATAGGGATACGCTTTTGTAGGGATGAGTAAACCAAAAACGCGAGCCGGTTCCCATCTCGGATTCCACTCCAATAGTGCCGCCGAGATGTTCGATAATGCTCCTGCAAATAGACAGCCCTAAGCCTGTGCCTTTTGAGAATGAATTGAGTTTCACAAAGCGGTCGAATACCCGGTCTACTTTGTCCGGTTCAATCCCCATTCCTGTATCAGCTACGGAAAATTCAATTTCACAGGTATCTTCTTTCAGATGATATTCAAGAAGAATCTGTCCCTTATTTGTAAATTTGAGGGCATTGTTGATAAAGTTTGTGATAACCTGCATCAGGCGTTTCTTGTCAGTATAGATATAAAAATTGGGTAGGGTGGGGGCTAGTAAAACTGGTACCGGCTTATCTTCTTTTATATCATAATTGCGTATAATATCTTCACAGAAGCTCTTAATGTCCAGATAATCCATGGTGAAGTCGAGTGTTCCAGCTTCTATTTTTGATAAGTCGAGAATGTCGGATATCAGTTGTAAAAGAAGTTCGGTGTTTTCTTGCATGATATCGACATAATCCTGACGTTCCTTTTTGTCATCCGATTCGACCAGTAAACTGGCAAAGCCGACAATCGCATTGAGCGGAGTACGGATTTCATGACTCATATTGGCGAGGAAGGCTGATTTTAAGCGGTCCAGGTTTTCCGCTTTTTCTTTGGCTATCCTTAGTTCTTCTTCTATTGTTTTTTGGTGGTCAATATCAACGCTGGTAATCACGTGTGCCATCTGTCCGTCTATCCAGGCGAATGCTGCACTGAATACCCGGAACCAACATTTGTCAAACGGGCGTTGATAATCCCAGGAGTAGACTTTGGTAGGTTGTCCATTTTCGTCAATCAAATGTTTTTTAGGACAGAACTCACATTCTCCGGTTTTATCTTTATAAAGAGCTTGCCAGCATTTTTTTCCTTCAAAATGTTCGATGCCTCCGTAAGGAGCAGCCATCGATTCATTGGCATATAACATATCATGAGAATCGAAAGAATTTACATATATGTCAACTCCCATATTATTCATGATGCTGCTTAACGTCTTGCTCGCCCGTACTTCTCTTTCTTTATATTCCCGCACTGCTATTTCCTTGGAGAGGGAGCCTAAAATGAGATGAATCATTTGCAGTTCTTCATCGGTGAAAGATATTGCATGTTCTCTGTCTCCAAATCCGATGAATCCGATAATTTTTCCTTCGGAGTCTTGAATTTGCCGGATTAGTAATGAATCGACTTTATAGAAATCCACGATGTCTACATCATCCCAAGAAGTATTTTGGTTTCTGCAAGCATAAAAAGGTTTGTTCTTTCCATTTGCACGGACAACATGTTGATTGGTCATTTCGCTGATTTCAAAACGTTGTCGCAAAACGTTGTCGTTATTTCCGACAGTTTCCTTTAGATAGAAGTAGCGAAATCCGTCAGTTTGATAAATGAATCCTCTTTTAAAGCCATAGTATTCGCAAATATCCGTAAGTGATTCTGTGATTTTTTTCTCAATAGAGTCACAGCTATTCAGTCTTTCTAAAAAATGAAGTAAAAATGCATTGTAATTCTCTCTTTCTCTAATCATATTGTTTTAGGCATCTTGTTTGGTTATTTAAACTCGGAAGGAGTATGCTGTTTATCTCTTTCAAGTCTTCAAGCTGCTAATATACGGACTTTTAAAAAATGATGAACGCTGTTTCAGATTTTTTGTAATGTTCCGTTTTTCTTTTTCTTGGTACGAAAAGAGAATGTGATATATGATATTTCCCTTGGATTTTAGTTAACTAACAATAATCATTTGAGAAATAAAGGAGTGAACACTTGTGCGGATTTATTGAATTGAATAATGATTGGGGAAGTTAGTCGGTCTTTGAATTTTTTGAATCTGTAAGTGATTGATTATTAATGCGCAATAAATGTACATTTTTCCTTTAAAACCAACGGGTCGTTCCTTTAAAAGAAACGACCCGTTGTACACCGAGAAACACACTGTTGCTTTTAAAGGAACGTGCTTTTTCATCTTCGGATGCGTAGATTAATATAATAATGTTTATATTTATTGTTTTATATCTACGTTGCAAACATTATTTTAATGCTTCGATAACCTGTGGCATCATTGTCCAAATGGTGTTTTCATCTTGAGCAGTAAAAAAGTTGCCATCTATCTCTGATTTCTTATCGGTAGCTGTTCCGTTTTGAATAGCTGGTTTAGCTAATGGGTGAACTGCTACTTTCTTCCCTTTGGTAATTCCGGTAAAGTCAAACATCATTGCACCGGCACAATGTCCGATCATCATTTTCCCTTTAGCTCCGAAAGTTTTAATGACTTGCATCAAATCTACGTTATAGGGTTTATCGGCATTCTGCTGAAATACAGGTACTGCATCCCCACAAGAGAAAACGAGTGCATCGAATTCATCTTCGTGTCCCTTCAAATTAGCGATCACATCGTCTGCTGTCAGGCTGATTCCTGAATTTGTTTTAATCTCCTTCGTATCCGATACGGCAAATACTTTATATGAAATGCCATTCTCGAAAAACGCTTCCAAATATTGGAATAATCCACAACCATTTACCGGATTCACTGCTAAAACTGCAACTTTCTTTGCCATAATCATAATTATTTAAATGAAACAATAGTTATTATTAGTAAGTTTATTACTTTTGTGATGCAAATGTATCTTTCTAGTTTGAGAAATGCAATAACGTACTTGAAAATAAGGAAGTTACATAGAGGTAACTATTGTTGGAACTCAATAAAATACAAAACGTTAAAGAATGAAAAACTTTCATCCGATAGGAAATTGTCCGATAAGAGATGTGCTTAGCCGCTTGGGAGACAAGTGGTCGATGCTGGTGCTTATTACGCTGAACGCAAACGGCACCATGCGTTTTAGTGATATTCATAAAACGATAGAAGATGTTTCACAAAGAATGTTGACTGTAACATTGCGTACTCTGGAATCAGATGGATTGGTTGAACGGAAAGTATATGCTGAAGTACCTCCCCGTGTGGAGTATTGTCTGACAGATACGGGTGGCACTTTGATTCCTCATATTGAAGGACTGGTGGGATGGGCTTTGGAGAATATGGATACTATTTTGGACCATAGACAAATGAGTCGGTAACATTTTTATTTTATGATAAAATAGATAATATGGAGATAAAGCTAGTAACTTCAGATAAAAAAGAATTTCTCGAATTATTACTCTTGGCTGATGAACAGGAAAGTATGATTGACCGGTATTTGGAGCGCGGCGATATGTTCGTTCTTTATGATAACGGATTGAAAGCTCTTTGTGTAGTGACTCGTGAAGGGGAAGGTATTTATGAAATCAAGAATATTGCTACCGTTCCTTTCTTTCAACGGCAGGGGTACGGAAAACGTTTAATCGAATTTTTATTTGAATATTATCAGGGAAAGTGTTCTGAAATGTTAGTGGGTACAGGCGATGTACCTTCTTCCAGATCTTTTTATGAACACTGTGGTTTCACGGTTTCTCACCGGATAAAGAATTTCTTTACTGACAACTACGATCATCCGATGTATGAGGATGGTGTGCAGTTGGTGGATATGATATATTTGAAGAAAACATTTTAGTGTGTAGTGAGTGAAGGAAGTTCAATCGTTTGGATGAAATAAAGAATTTTGTTTGTTTATGTTACTGTATGAATGAACGGCTTATTTATAACCTCCTATTGTATGAAAACGTGTTTGTCAATTTTTACAATTAAAGACTACGTTCTTAATAAACGTACTTTCGGTTTATAATAAACTTTTTGATAGTTTATTATAAACGGTATCAGAGTTTATTAAAAACTATTTTGAGCATTTTTAGAGATTCTATAGAATGAGTTAAGTAAAAATATAAACAAAATAGGGCAATGATCGTTAGATCATTGCCCTATGATATATCTGTATTAATACTAAAATGTATCAGTTTAAAGGTCCTTTATGTCTCTATTTTTCCTAGATTTTTCATTTCTCTTATTGCTTTTGTTTTCTCAAAGATACAAAATAAAAAGCCATTTGTCAAGCGTTTCAATAGAAAAGCCGATTATTCATTAAACCAGTCTATTTTCTTTGAAAAATACATCACTATTGCCAGAATGATAAACAGTCCTAAGCTGCCTGCCAATAATGCGAAAGTCTCTAGTTGGATAAGAACAAATATATAAATATAGAGTATACCTAACAATCCGGACATGATTAATGACGGTTTCTTTTTCTTGGTGATTCCGAACATATATCCGCCTACCAGTGTAATGGTCAGTGCGGAAGATAATAAATAGGCAGGGTTGAAGCCGATGTGTTCGGAGAAGGAGAGGAGCAAACTGTAGAATAGACAGAGTGCCAGTCCTACCAATAAATACTGCAAAGCATGAATACGAGTCTTATTCATTATTTCGGTGAAGAAGATCACTCCGAAAGTCAGTAAGATAATCAGGATTGCATATTTTGCAGAACGCATGGACTGCTGGTACTGTTCCACCGGAATTTTGAAATTCACACCGAAACTGGAGTTTTCAATATCTTTGATGTTCAAGGTGTTGTAGTCAGCCATCACCTGCGAATAATTCCGATTCAAGTTTAAAACCTGCCATTGCGCGGAAAATTCCTTCTCCGTAATATTCCGGTTGTTAGGCAGATAGTTTCCGGTAAAGCTCGGTGTATTCCAGTTGGCTTTCAGATCTACACGGGTTGTTTTACCCAACGGAATAAAGTTGAGTGACTGTGAACCTTTCAGTTTGATTTTTATTTCATAAGGGAGTTTTTTATTCTGCTTCAATTCCGACAAATTAGCGATCGCATGAACTCCGGTATTATCTATGCCTCTGTTGTCCATACCCGGCTCGAAGATGTAAACTGAATCTCCCAAAGTGATGCTGATTTGTTCGCTGATGCCACGCATATCGGTCAGATTCAGGCAAATAGCTGCCCTGTCAAACTGCAGCTGTTCCATATCTATTCTGCTCTTTTTCAATTCTTCCGAACTGAATGACCCTTTCAATGTCAGTTCCGATTGATATACATTGACCTCATAGATACTTCTTTTCAGGATTTCAGTCTTCAGTTGCCCGTTGACCATAAGCTCGTCAGGAAAAAGTATCAGGTCTTTGATGGAAACTTTCTTCTCGCCGTTGTTTTCAGTGACAACCGGATACTGGAGATTCAGGTAAGGGCCAGTGATGGTCTGTGCAAGACTCCATTTTTCACTTACCTCGTCGATAGCTTCTTCCTGGGTTCGTCCCCGTTCGGAAATAAGATTCTCAATCATGAACATGGGTATCATCAAGAGAAGGATTAATAATCCGATGATGACAACCTTGATTGTTTTGGAGAAACGGTGGAGACATCCCATAGGTTGCTGCGCCTGTTGCTCATTTGAATTTTCATTGAAAGCGTCCATAAGCCAGTAGTGTTTTGATGAATTATTTATTTTGATTTTAGAAATTTCTCTAAAGCTTCAATATGAGATTTGAAAGCTTCTCTGCCTTGCGGGGTTGCTTGAAAAACAGTTCGTGGCTTTCGTCCGACAAAACTTTTGTTACATACGATATATCCCAGTTCTTCCAGGGAACGGGTATGGCTGGCAAGATTGCCGTCTGTCAGAGAGAGCTGCTCTTTCAGAAAATTGAAGTCGGCTTCCTCATTTACCATCAGAATAGCCATGATACCGAGCCGGACCTTGCTTTCGAATGCTTTATTAATATATTGGAATGCTTCTATCATTTATGATCTCTTTCTTTCGTAGTGTAAATAGAACAATATGCCATAAAGAATATGGAAACCGCCGAAACCGATGGTCCAGAACAGCAGTGAATGACCTTCCCAAAAACAATCTACGACTCCCAGGCAAATGAAAGCATATCCTAACCATACGATACTGGAGTAAGTGAACTTGGATACGTTGACCAGTGCCAGTCCGTAAAATAAAAGCATGACGGAAGCCAGGATGTCATAATACTCATGCATCATGATGGAGATGCATAAAACACCTCCGGTCAGCATCGGAAGAGAAAAGTTCCACAATGCCCGGTAGGTGAGGCGGCTGAAAAATTTCTGTCCTGTCTTCTTGGATTTATAATAGGACAGGATGCAGGCGGTGACCGCAGCTGCTACCAATACGAGCGAAGCTATAATAGCCATTAGTTCGAGAGCAACAATTAAATGTGTGCCCGGGGTAATAACTTGTGTAGCGATGTATGCGCCAGCTAATGCGTAAATGCCCGCCATGATTGCAGCGAGACCACTTAGAGAGATAAACTTGGACGACTTTTCCATCAACTCTTTTATCTCATTTACCGATTCTAATGCTTTATCTTTATCCATATAAAAAGTACTTTGTGATACAAAGTAAGATAAAAGATTTCAGATGAACAAACTTTTTGCCGGTTCTTCGTCAAATTTGGTGGTACTTCTTCTATTGTGAATAAATAATCTTCGCTCTCAGTAGTTTAATTCCTGCCCTATTGTACATCTGTCTTTTTACCGCTTTAATTTTATTCACTGTCCCCTCCAGTAATCCGTTACTGAAGGGGATATCAATAGCTGCCTGTACTGCCTCCCAGTCTTTTTCAATACCATATGCAAAGTTCGTCAGTGCCATATTCCGTGTTGCCTTCGCTTTTTCAATCCACTTTCTAATATCCTTATCATAAGTGTTCCCATTAATCATATCTCTGAAATTCTGACACACGCTTAAAAGTTCTTTAATCTGCGGTGAGGACTTATACAGTTCCGCT
>NZ_GG774957.1:0-70534 GCF_000162555.1 Bacteroides sp. 3_1_23 | reverse complement strand
ACCGTCAATGAGCCAACAGCTTCAGAGATACCATCTTGTTGCAGATTATCGTAGCCAAGACTGAATCTAGAAATCATGGAATAATCCCCTATTTGTAGGAGCATTTTCTTTTTTTGATGTATATTTGTACGTTGTAGATATGACTTGTTGCATTGTAACTCTTAATGATGTGGTGTCTTTAAAGTTACTAAAAAGCAAACATATCTACAACTTTTTAATAGGATTAAGAAAGAAGAAGACAGTTGAAATAAAAAAGAGATTACCACCAAATTTGACGAAGAACCTTTTTGCCTGAATATTTTAATGATAAATATTTGAATGGTATGATAAGGCGTTAATATACAGTTGTTTAATGGGTGAATGAACGAATAGTCAGAAATTATATAAAGAGGGTTTGAAAATGAAATTAGTCAAACGTTTGACTAATTCGGAGGAAATACCTAACTTTGCCGCCGAAACGAAACAGGTAAAAAGAGTATAGAAAATGAGAGAAGGAGCAGAGTTTAGAGAACTCATGTTGCAGATTGTTCGTACCCGTATGGCTTTCCGCCGGTCTATGCAACGGACATTGAGAAAAAATAATGCGGGTATTACGTTTGAGATGCTTCAGGTATTAAGTAGTTTATGGCATGAGCAGGGAATTAGTCAGCAGATATTGGCGGAACGCATTGCAAAAGATAAGGCATGTCTCACCAATTTGATGAATAATCTGGAAAAGAAAGGGTATGTTCATCGGAAAGAAGATCTTGCCGACCGTCGTAATAAACTGGTGTTCCTGACTCCCGAAGGGGAAGAATTTAAAGAACAGATTCGTCCGATTCTCGATCAGGTTTATGTATATGCAGAAAAAATTGTTGGTATAGAGAGCATTGAAACTATGTTGTCTGAATTAAAGAGTGTATGCGATGTACTTGAAAATGTATAAGAAGTATGGGGCGGTTTTATCTAGCCTGTTTTTGGCTGCTCAATCCATAAATGCACAAACAGATTCTTTGTTTCTCACTATCGATCAGCTTTTTGAACGGGGGGTACAGCATAGTCTGCAACTTCAGGCGGATGTAATGAAAGAATCTATGGCGCAGGAGCGGATACGGACCGCACGGTCTGCACAGTTACCGGAACTGCAGATCGGACTGAAAGGGGGATTTGTAGGGCAGCCTGTTGTTTGGGAACGGGGATTATCCGATCCTTCATATCCGGAAGCACCGGACTGGTCACAAAATTATGCGATTGATCTGGCACAGCCTCTCTATCAGGGTGGTAAAATCCGAAGTGCTATTCATAAAGCGGATATAGAAAAACAAGTTGCCGAACTACAAACGTTGACCGATGAGGCGGAAATAAAGTTACGGTTACTCAATCAGTATATGAACTTGTTTAGTCTGTTTAAGCAGCATGAGATACTGACACGGAATATTGAAGAGTCGGAACTCCGGTTACGCGATATCCGGCGAATGAAAAAAGAGGGGCTGATTACCAATAATGATGTATTGCGGAGCGAAATGCAGCTGACTAATGACCGACTGTCTTTGGAGGAAGCGGAAAATAGCATTGCGCTTGTATCGCAGCAACTCAATATCTTGTTGGGGCAGGATGAGAACTTGTTATTACAACCGGATACAACCATTCTCTATCAGGCAGTTGCTTTGCAGTCCTATGATGACTATATTGTTCAGGCGTATGAAAATGATCCGGCGATGAGGCTGCTTCGCGCACAGACAGAATTGGCAAGGAATGAAATCCGTTCTGCCCAATCCTTATCTCTTCCCAGTGTGTCGCTATATGCATCGAATACATTGGCACGTCCCGTTTCACGTACATTGGCGGATATGTATAACAATAACTGGAATGTGGGAGTATCGGTTTCCTATCCTTTATCTTCACTGTACAAGAACAATCATAAAGTAAAAGAGAGCAAACTGATGGTGTCTTTGCGGAAGAATGAAGAAGAACAGAAAATGCAGGGAATCCGCATGGATGTACGTTCGGCATTTTTACGCCACAGGGAAGCGTTGCAGAGGGTAGAGGCTCTAAAACTGTCTGTCCGGCAAGCGGAAGAAAATTACCGTATTATGCAGAATCGTTATCTGAATCAACTGGCTATCCTGACTGATTTACTTGATGCGAATTCCGTCCGTTTGAATGTGGAATTGCAGTTGGTCACTGCACGCACTCGTGTGATTTATACTTATTATCAACTTCAGAAGGCTTGTGGACGTCTTTAATAAACAGAACAGATATGGCAATTGAATGGAAAGAAAAACAGAAGAAACTGAAAAAAGTAAGAGTTCGTAATATCGTTTTAAATTTAGTATGTGTCTGTTTGGCTGTCTCCGGACTTTGGTGGACTGCTAATTACTTCTGGCGTTATGTGAATTACGAAGTGACTAATGATGCTTTTGTAGATCAATATGTAGCTCCTTTGAATGTCCGGGCTTCGGGTTATATCAAGGAGGTTCGTTTTAAGGAACATCAATATGTCCATCAGGGAGATACTCTGCTGGTGCTTGACAATCGTGAATATCAGATTAAGGTAAAGGAAGCGGAAGCTGCATTGTTGGATGCACATGGCTCGCAGGATGTTCTTCATTCGGGTATTGAAACTTCCCATACGAATATTGCCGTACAGGATGCCAACATCGCTGAAGCGAAAGCGAAACTCTGGCAATTGGAACAGGATTATCATCGTTTTGAACGTTTGTTGAAAGAAGAATCTGTTCCGGAACAGCAGTATGAGCAAGCGAAAGCTGCTTATGAGGCAGCAAAGGCACGTTATCAGGCATTAGTTGCACAGAAACAGGCGGCATTATCACAATATGCGGAGACAAGTAAGAAAACAACCGGTACGGAGGCTGCCATTTTGCGTAAAGAAGCAGACCTGGATTTGGCTAAGCTGAATCTGTCTTATACGGTTCTCACTGCTCCTTATGATGGATATATGGGTAGGCGTACGCTTGAACCCGGTCAATATGTGCAGACCGGACAGACTATTTCTTATTTGGTGCGTAACAAGGACAAGTGGATTACCGCTAATTATAAAGAAACGCAGATTGCTAATATCTATATTGGCCAGCAGGTGCGTATTAAAGTAGACGCAGTGCCCGGAAAGATTTTTCACGGGGAAGTCACTGCAATTTCCGAGGCAACCGGGTCTAAATATTCCTTGGTTCCTACAGATAATTCTGCCGGCAATTTTGTAAAGGTGCAGCAGCGAATCCCTGTGCGTATCGACTTGGAAGATGTTTCTCCGGAAGAAATGGCACAGTTGAGAGCCGGGATGATGGTGGAAACAGAAGCTTTACGCAAATGATTACCATGAAGGAATTGGAGGCACCTGTTCGTCAATGGGTGCCCGATTGGCTTGGACTTATCAGCATTTTCATCGTGATTCTTCCGGTCACTATGCTCAATGGCTCGTATACAGGCAGTATGCTGGAAGTGTCGAACACGCTGGGTACTAATTCGGAAGATATTACGATGGGGTATTACGCTGCTTCGGCAGGTATGGCTATCGCATACCCGATTATTCCTAAGGTGTTAGCAGCCTTTTCCGTGAAATCTCTGTTATTGATTGATTTAGTACTGCAATTCTTCTTGAGTTGGGTTTGTGCACGTACGCAAAACGCAGATATTTTGATTGTCTGTAGTTTTGCTGTCGGTTTCTTGAAAGGGTTTCTTATGTTGTGGTTTATTCGTTATGCCCAGAAGATTTTCAGTCCGAAGAATGTGCGTAGCGAGTTCTATTCTTATTTTTATCCGTTGGTTTACGGTGGGGGACAAGCTTCGATGCTGGTAACGGCTTTACTGGCGTATCATTATAACTGGAAGTATATGTACTACTTTATGATGGTATTGATCTTGATTTCCATTCTGTTTGTTATCATCTGTTTCCGGCATAATCGTCCCATAAAAGCTGTCGCATGGTCTGATCTGCATATCCGTGAGATGTTTGTTATTTCGGCCGGGTTGCTGATGTTGATGTACGTTATCAATTATGGCAAAGTGCTCGATTGGATGGCTTCCGGTAAGATATGTATTTATATTGTAATAGCACCTATGCTGATTGCGCTGTTCATCTGGTATCAGAGCCGTTTGGAGAATCCTTATGTAAGTCTGGCTCCTTTGTTCCAACCCAAAGCAATTGTGGGCTATTTTTATATGATGCTCGTGATGTTTTTCAGTACATCAACCACTTTGCTGACTAACTATCTGACTGTTATTCTGAAAGTAGATACTACGCATACCTATTCTCTTTATATTTATTTGCTTCCGGGATATGTAGTCGGCGCCTTTATTTGTTTTTGGTGGTTTCGCTGGCAACGGTGGCGTTTCCGTTTTCTGATAGCGGGAGGAATGAGTTGCTTTGTGATTTTCTTTGCCATTTTGTATTTTGGCATTTCTCCGGATAGTACGTATGAGATGCTCTACCTGCCTATCTTCTTTCGTGGTTTGGGTATGTTGACTTTGATTATTGCTTTTGCCCTGTTTGCCGTGGAAGACTTGAATCCGAAATACTTATTGTCGAATGCTTTCTTCCTGATTATTTTCCGTTCCGTGCTGGCACCTATCATGGCGACTTCTTTTTATAGTAATGTACTGTATCGACTGCAACAAAAATATATGTATTCTTTGTCGGAGACTATAACTGCTACTGATCCATTGTCGTCAGCACGCTATAGCCAGTCGCTGAACAATGCGATGACACAGGGATATCCGTATGATGAGGCTGCGCAGTTGGCAACCAACTCCTTATATAATACGTTACAACAACAAAGCCTGTTGCTGGCACTGAAAGAGATTCTGGGTTATTTGTTGGTTATATCTGTTGTCATAGCTGTGATTTCTCGTTTTATTCCTTTCCATAAAACAATCCGCGTTACGTTTAAGAAAACAGGCGATGATATGGTATAACAAAAAAAGAGTTGCTATCCTTCACTCAATGATAAGTTGAACGGGATAGCAACTCTATTGTTTTAACAATGTATCTTTTATCTTCGATATATTTGTTGTATCAGATAGCGACCTGTTTACAAGGTTACCCCTGTTTTAAAGATAGCAATTTCGCGATAGCCTTTCTTTTCGTTGTTTACGAATTCACCGCTTGCCACTTTGATGATATAATCAATGAAGCGTTCACAAGTCTTTTCCATCGGTTCGTTTTCTACGATCACACCGGCGTTGAAGTCAATCCATCCCGGTTTGTTTTTAGCCAAAGTTGAATTGGTGGAAATCTTCATGGTCGGAACAAAAGTGCCGAAAGGAGTACCGCGTCCGGTGGTGAAAAGTACCATGTGACATCCACTTGCTGCAAGAGTAGTGGCTGCAACCAGGTCATTGCCCGGAGCAGAAAGCAGGTTGAGTCCTTTTTTCTGTAAACGTTCACCGTAAGGCATTACGCCGGATACATAACTCTTTCCACATTTCTGGGTACATCCCAGTGCTTTTTCTTCCAGAGTAGAGATACCACCGGCTTTGTTGCCCGGAGAAGGATTTTCACCTACAGGCTCTCCATGTGACAGGAAGTATTCTTTGAAGTCATTAATCAGATGGACAGTCTGTTCAAACAGCTCTTCGTTTTTACAACGGTTCATCAGGATTGTTTCTGCACCGAACATTTCCGGAACTTCAGTCAATACGCTTGTACCTCCCTGTGCAATCAGGAAATCGGAGAACATACCCAATAGCGGGTTTGCCGTAATGCCGGAGAAACCATCGGAACCACCGCATTTCAATCCCACACGCAGTTCGGACAAAGGAACATCGGTACGTTCATCTTTAGAGGCCTTTGCATACAAATCGCGGAGGATTTCCATTCCTTCTTCGTATTCGTCACCTACCTTTTGAGTAACCATGAACTTCACACGGTCTTCATCAAACTCGCCCAGGAACTCACGGAATACATCCGGCTGGTTATTCTCACATCCTAAGCCTACTACCAATACAGCACCTGCATTGGGATGAAGCACCATGTCACGAAGAATCTTTTTTGTATTTTCGTGGTCGTCACCAAGTTGCGAGCAACCGTAGTTGTGTGGGAAAGCAACAATGGCATCCACTCCCTTGCCTTCGGTTTCGCGACGCAGTCCTTCAGCCAGTTGACCGATGATACCGTTTACGCAACCTACCGTCGGGATAATCCATATTTCGTTTCTTACCCCTACATCACCGTTTTTGCGACGATAACCTTTGAATGTAAGATCTTTATGAGGAATATCCAAAGAAACCTGAATCGGGTTGTAAGTGTAATCCAACAATCCGGCGAGGTTGGTTTTGATGTTCGTTTCGTTCATCCAGTCACCCTGTTTCTTAGCCATTCGTGCATGTCCGATAGGATAACCGTACTTGATTACATTTTCGCCTTCAGCAAAATTCTTCAATGCGAATTTATGTCCGGCAGGAATGTCTTCGTTCAATGTAATTTCAATGCCATCTACAGAAAGATGCTCTCCTGCCGGGAGGTTAACAATGGCAACGGCAACGTTGTCGGCAGGATTAATTCTTAAATACTTTGTTTCCATGTAATGTACTTGTAAAGTTGTACTTTGTTGTTATTTGCTATGGTAATAGTCTATTGTTTCTACTGTTAACAAGTCGATGGGCATATAGTTGATGCAGGTCACTTCTTTCTTGAAAATAAGGTGATCGCAAAGAGCTTTGATGCCATTGGCGCCTTGCAGTTCCGGTTGCTGGGCAATGAGGAAAGAGATACTTCCTTCTTTCAGGCAAGTGACATTCCGTTCCAGAAGGTCATAACCTATCAGATTGAAATCTTTCTTTCCGCGACTTTGCAGGTATTCGCCGACGATATAGGCTTTAGAGTTGAATGTGATTCCGTTCTTCACTGTTGGATAGGTACGGAAGAATTCATCCAGCATCTCATTGTCTTCGTCGTTGCGTTCGGCATGCAAGTCGAGCTCCAGTATAGTACAAGACGGATGATGTTCTTTCATGTACTGCCTGAAACCGATTTCTCTGTTCTCTTGCTGGTTAGAACCTACAATTCCTTCATGTATTTTGCGGAAAATAACGATTTCCTTTTCATCCCGTGCCAGTAACATCATCATTCTGGCAGCGAAATATCCGCTTTGGCGTGAGTTCTGACCGAAGAAGGCGAGGGGAGGAACGTCTTTGATATTGGAGTCTATATATATATAAGGTATATCCAATGCTTGCAACTGATCGGTGAAACCTTTCGTATACTGCGGAGCGGTAGGAGCTACCATCACTCCGTCCGGCTGTAAAGCCAAAATGGCTTCGCTGGCATTTTCGAATGAATGATAGTCGTACGGATCGTAATAGTTGATTTTCACCGAAGTATTGAAATCCGAATAGGTGGCAATAGCTTCGTGGATACCGGTTTCTACCGCTGTCCAGTATTCGCCTTCCAGATGCTCCGGCAGCAGACAGATAAACGTATACTTCTTATTGGAAGCCAAAGCGCTGGCATACATGTTGGGCTGGTAGTCAAGCTGTTTCAGAATTTCTTCTACGCGTTTCTTGCTGGCTTCCGACACTCCGCTACGTCCATGGATAACGCGGTCTACTGTTCCCACTGATACATCTGCCAGACGGGCGATGTCTTTGATCCTGATCCTTTCGGGCAATTTATTCATACGATAACCTTTATTTATATAGGTTTTTGTGCTCGCACACAATAATAATCTTAATATTTTCGATACAAATATATAACAATTTTTGTAATTACGAAAATTGTTGTATCTTTGTGCCCGCACACGAAAGGTATGTGATGTTAGTCTTTTTATAGATTAATAGTCGTATTATCAGTGTGTTAACCCCTAAAATAGGGCTGAAATGATAAATTGAAAGTTCATAATATTAATAACTTAGAAATTGAAACATAAGATTATGGGAAAGAAAGTCGTTACATTAGGCGAAATCATGCTTAGATTATCAACTCCGGGTAATACTCGTTTTGTTCAATCTGATTCTTTTGATGTAGTATATGGTGGTGGAGAAGCTAACGTTGCAGTAAGCTGTGCCAACTACGGACATGAGGCCTATTTCGTAACTAAATTGCCGAAACATGAAATTGGACAGTCTGCTGTTAACGCATTGCGTAAATATGGTGTTAAGACAGACTTTATTGCTCGTGGTGGCGACCGTGTAGGTATCTACTACTTGGAAACTGGTGCTTCTATGCGTCCTAGCAAGGTTATTTATGACCGTGCTCACTCTGCTATTGCTGAAGCTGACGCTGCTGATTTCGATTTTGATGCAATCATGGAAGGTGCTGACTGGTTCCACTGGTCTGGTATCACTCCGGCTATCTCTGACAAGGCTGCCGAGTTGACTCGTCTGGCTTGTGAAGCTGCAAAACGTCACGGTGTAACTGTTTCTGTTGACTTGAACTTCCGTAAGAAACTGTGGACTAAAGAAAAAGCACAGTCTATCATGAAACCGTTGATGCAGTTTGTAGACGTATGTATCGGTAACGAAGAAGATGCAGAACTTTGTTTGGGCTTCAAGCCGGATGCTGACGTTGAGGCTGGTCACACAGATGCTGAAGGTTACAAAGGTATCTTCCAGCAGATGATGAAAGAATTCGGATTCAAATATGTAGTTTCTACTTTGCGCGAATCTTTCTCTGCTACTCACAACGGTTGGAAAGCGATGATCTACAACGGAGAAGAATTCTATACTTCAAAGCGTTATGATATCGATCCGATTATCGACCGTGTAGGTGGTGGTGACTCTTTCTCCGGCGGTATTATCCATGGTTTGATGACTAAACCTAATCAGGGTGCTGCTCTTGAATTCGCTGTTGCTGCATCTGCATTGAAACATACTATCAATGGTGACTTCAACCTTGTTTCTGTAGAAGAAGTAGAAGCATTGGCTGGTGGTGACGCAAGCGGTCGCGTACAGAGATAATTTGGAGAGTTGAAAAGTAAAGAAAATCAATTCATTTAAATAGTAAATAATAAGATGGCAAAATTCGATAAAATAGCCGTATTGAATAAGATCGGCTCTACAGGAATGGTTCCTGTATTCTATCACAAAGATGCAGAAGTTGCAAAGAAAGTAGTAAAGGCTTGTTATGACGGTGGTGTTCGTGCTTTCGAATTCACAAACCGTGGTGACTTTGCACAGGAAGTATTTACTGAAATCGCTAAATTCGCAGCAAAAGAATGCCCTGAAATGGCAATCGGTATCGGTTCTATCGTTGATCCGGCTACTGCTGCTATGTACCTGCAACTGGGTGCTAACTTCGTGGTAGGTCCGTTGTTCAACCCTGAAATTGCTAAGGTATGTAACCGTCGCTCGGTAGCTTATACTCCGGGATGCGGTTCTGTGTCAGAAGTTGGTTTTGCGCAGGAAGTAGGTTGCGATCTTTGCAAAGTATTCCCGGGTGATGTTTACGGAACTAACTTCGTGAAAGGTTTGATGGCTCCGATGCCATGGTCTAAGCTGATGGTAACAGGTGGAGTAGAACCTACTAAAGAAAACCTGACTGCATGGATTAAAGCCGGTGTATTCTGCGTAGGTATGGGCTCTAAACTGTTCCCGAAAGATAAGGTAGCAGCAGAAGACTGGGCTTATGTCACTGCAAAATGTGAAGAAGCTCTCGGCTATATTGCTGAAGCTCGTAAATAAGATTAGAGAGCGAAAGCTATCTACAATAAAAAGAGGTTGATGCGACAGTCTCTTTTAAAATATGCCTCGAGGGTTAGTTAGTTTAGTTAGTATATGAGGCATATTTTCATTTTGTTTAAAGGTGTTTAAAGGGGATAGGCCATCGGAATGAGTGACTCATTTCGGTGGCTTGTTTTTTATTTCCTTTTTATATGTTGTCGATGTTCGAATACATAAATGGGCAGGAATATTAACAAGAAGCAGAGAACACTGATGAGGAGCAGATAACGGTTGTAGAGATACTCTCCCTCCTGGGGAGGAGCACTTAACAGGCATCTTAAGCAATCGCAGTCCATATCCTGACTGTCGTGCTGGCAAAGCAAAAAGCAGAAAGTAATGAGAACGATACCTAATAACAGGCAGATGATTAGTAGATTTCTGCGATAATGTGTGTGTCTTTTGTCGGGTTTTGATAAAGAAGAAACCATGTTTTGTTCTGATAGTTATCAATGTAAAATGAAAGAAATAAAGGGCAGACAATGCCTGAATAGGATTGTCCTGCCCGATACTATTGATTATTGGTAGGAAATATACTTTTAATGGTTATTCCGGAACATAAATAATCTCACCGTTATCCAGTTCGTAGGCTATCCCTACTTTTCTTCCTCTTTTCCCTGAATCCTCCTCTTTCTGACCGGAAGGCTTGTAAGTGTTGATTTTCTTTCCTTCCTTGGAGATGATTTCCATATTTTCTTTACCAGGATTCTTCACGATGGTGAAATCTTCCTGTCCGAAAACTTCCGTCATATTCATGTGCATCACCATTGCTACCATCAATGCCACGGCAAATACCATCGCTACGTCGAACAAGTTTACTACTACACTTAGCGGGTCGGTATCCTCTTCTTTGAGGAATTTGCTGACTCTTCTATTTCTTTTCATTATTGGACTCTCCGGTTGTTTCGTTTAATACTCTTGATACATAATCGAGGTTGTTGACATCTTTGGCATACCAACGTTGTTTGAACTGCATGGATATCAGTCCCACAGCACTAATAACCAAACCTACAACAGTCGTTGCAAATACTACCTGCATATTATATGCCATTCCGGAGATATCTCCTGTAGAAAGTCCCACAAGTGCCGGACTCATGGAAATCAATGTTCCTATCAATCCGAGAACCGGACCTATCTTAGCCAGCATTTTAGAAAGAGACACATCTTTCTCTGCTTCATTCTCGAATTTTGTTATCAGGAAGTCAGAGTAATCTGCACTGGCCGGATGGTAGAGCAGATCGCGGAGATAACCCATATATAGTGAATTGTCTTTGTCGGGTAAAGCTGCTTTCAGATCGTCTATCCGTGCATCTTTAATGAGTTGGTCCAGTGCTTTGTCATTTTTACGTTTGGTCATGTACATGTTGTAGGTGCCTCCGATCAAAATAAGTGAACGAACGAACAGGCACAGCAAAATAATGATATCGGGTATAAGTAAACTGTTCGCTACCCAGAATAAAAGTTTAGAGATGAGTTCCATATAATATTTTATTGATTGATTTTACTTCTTTTTTTTAATTCTTTACGTTGTAATAAAGGCCATTTCAGCTTGTTCCAGGCAAATCCAATGAGAAACAGGACAACGAACAGACCGATGGACAAGATAATCGCTTTCCAGTTGAGTGCCTCCTCGGTGGCAGCATAGGTCGTTTTCCCATTGACAGTGGTCAGTAGTCCGAGGATACAGATGAATAAGCTGACAAGGAAATGAACTTCCAACCGGAGATCGTCTTCGGGTACAAGATACTTCATCAGCCGGCTTAATAATGGGATGGCGATAACCACTATCCCTGCAAGTGACCAGGCTGTCACTGAAAAGTCTACGCCAGGTAACCGGAAGATAGCTTCTGTGAGATAGTAGAATAATACGGGGAAGAGCAACAAGCTGGGATACCAGCGAAGTAATTCCGCCCACCATAAATTCTTCTTACCATAAAGTCCGCGCAGGAAAGCCACGCAATAGCCGAAGCAGAGTGCTGACTCAAGCGTTATGATAATAGCCATGTTTTGCAATGCTTCCGTGTTCTGCAGATAATCAGCAATCTGTGTCTTTGACTGGAGAATAGCATACTGCCAGGTGCCGGCTACAAAAAGACCGGCTATCAGGCTGTATATTACGGTTTGCCAAAGTTTCCAGAAACTGAGTTTGAAACTGCAGTTTATCACGATAAACAGCATTAATATGTGAATGATTAACTCCATATTACATTACTTTTTCCGTTTCTTTTTAAGTATTAGCAACATGACAACAAATGCTACCAGAACAATACCTGTGATAAGGCCTCCATTCAAAGAATTTTGCTCTTCCTGTGCCCCTTGTACGGCATCGCTCGATTGTTTCTTCAATACCATGCCTCCTTTGGTCGCTTCTCCGTCCAGGGTGGCTTGTTTCATTTGTTTCAGTTCCTTGTTGTAGTTGGCTGCGGTTTGCGCATCTACTTGAGAGGCGATGAACTGCTGTAATTTGGCATTGTCTCCGGTAAATCCGCTGCCCGAAGGACCGAATTGTCTGACAAGGTCTGTATGCAGTTTGGCAATATTGGAGAGTTGTTCCGGAGAAGCTTTCCAATATCCTTTGCGGGCAGTTTCCATCATAACGGCAGTCACTTCCTGTAAAGCTGCGGGATTCTGTTTTTCAAAGAAGTCTTTTACATTCAGTTTGTATTCGTCTTTGACATATACATCATATATATTATCCCAAAGTTCCTTGTCGATAGCGGCAGGTTTCATCACGTTCCAGCCATACGTATTGGTTACAGTCTGGGCAACTTCGCTTGCTGCAGAAGCACCGCCTTTCATTTTCTCTTTGATATAGGTAGGATTCAGAATCGTTGTACGGCTTTCTACACCGACTGCTTCTTTAAGTTCCTGCATTTTCATGTTGTTGCGGTTCCGGTAGTCGCTAAGATAAGCGTCCGGGTCTTTACCGGTAACATTGCGTACGGCAAGATTCATACCTCCCATGAATTCATATACGTGGTCGAGGCTCAATGCTCCCCAAGTGTTGCTTTGGCGGGGCTGAACGACAACATCAGTACTGTTCAATGCTGCTTCAAAGGCAAATTTCTGAAAGACTTCCCAGTGTTTTTCGTCACCGTAGAAGGCTCCCATATTGTTGAGGTAAGTATCTGCGATTTCCGATTCACTTTCCCAACGGTCGCCGGATTCCACCATTCCCTGAATTCCTGTACCATACATGCCATTAGCACCTCCGAATACTCGGAAAGAAGCCATTTCGCGGGCATTTTTCGGACTGACACCTTTTTCGGTCAACACTCTTTCAGCTTCTACCACACTGGCGGCTACCTGATTTTCAAACTTGTCGTCTTTCGCTGCCGCAGCCATTTCTACTGCACGGTTAATCAGGAAGAGGCGGGAAGCGGCGATATCACGGAGTTGTCCGGAAGTCTGGACCACTACGTCGATACGTGGACGTCCCAGTTCGGCTGAAGGAATCAGTTTCAAATCGCTGACACGACCGAATGCGTCACGAACAGGTTCTACTCCCAGCATATACAGTACTTGAGCAATAGTAGCCCCACCGGTTTCTATAAATTCGGAAGACCAGAGAGTATAACTCACTTTACGTGGGATTGAATCATTGTGACGTTGCTTGTAAGTATCAATCGTTTGTTTGGCTAAAGCGATACCTTTTTCCCAAGCGGATTCTGTAGGAGTTGCTTCGGCATTGATAGCATACATATTACGTCCGGTTGGTAAAGCATTCGGATTAGCAATCGGATCACCTCCGGGAGTAGGAGCGGTGTATCCACCTTTCAATGCATTCATCAGACTGCTTAACTCTTCTTCGGGACTTGTCAGAAGTGCGTTCTTGTAGTTGCCTACATTCTTGATTGTACGCTCTACTTCAGCGATGGCAAGTGTCAGTTCGATTTCTTCTTTACTGTATTCTTTCGGAGCTTTTCCCATAGCGGCCATCATGGCAGCCATACCTTGAGGCTTTTCTTGCTTTCCACTGTTTCCCTGTTTGTCAGAAGATCCGGCAGCTTTTTCTTTATTAGCTTTCATTCCGGCTTCCATTTTCTTCAATGCTTCCGGACTTGCTCCCATAGACTTAGCCGTTTCCATTGCTTTTTCAGGATCCATGTTGGCGCCCATTTTCTTCATGGCCTCTTTCATGCTTTCGGGTATTTGACCATGAGGAGAACCCTCTTTGGAGACAGATGCCGGATGTCCTTTACCTGCTTTCTTTTTGTCGGATTGTTCACTCTTTGCCGATGCAGCCATCATCATTGCCATCATACCTTTCGGAGCATTGCGGTCTGCCTCTATTTGACGAGCCTTGGCTAGTTCCTGTGCGGTGATACCGGCTGTACGACAAATCAGTTCATCTGTGGCCAGTGCAGGATTAGCGAGCAACTTTTCTACCAGATGGCGAGCAGGAGTCAAGTACTGTTGTGTAAAGAGGCTGCGGTGCTTGCTAACGGCATCTGTCGCTTTACCACGTTGCTTGTCAAGAGCCAGCAGACTGTATGCGATAGGTTCTGTAGCCATTGCATAGACGGAAGAAGTGATCCGTTCCGCTTCATAAGGAACTCCCATTGTGTAGAGTTGTCCGGTGATTTTCTCGGTAGCCAGTTCTTCTGCGAAGTTTTCTACACGGGCGATTTCATCTTCCGTATATGGTTTGTTGGCAATGCTGTCCAAACCTAAATCACGGTGAATTCCCATTTTCACAGTCAGCGTTTTGACAGCTAATGATTCCTGATCTTTATTCTCTTTGTGAGAGTTATTGTAAATCTTGATTTTTTCCATCAGCTCCCGATAAATACCACGCACACTGCTTTCAAGGAAAGGAGGAGTGAGGTACGACTGTATGGTGGCATACGAACGGCGTTTAGCCATCATTCCTTCACCAACATTACCAATAGAGTAGATATAGAAGTGCGGAACTGCTCCAACCAGGCGATCCGGCCAGTCGTTGCTGCACAATGCCACTTGTTTTCTGGGAGTAAATTCAAGACTTCCATGTGTACCGAAATGGATCAGTGCGTCAGCCTTGAAACCATGTTGCATCCATAGATAGGAAGCAATATAAGTATGAGGAGGAGCCATATTAGTGCCATGAATCACTTGGAAGGAGTTGTCCCCGCTTCCGGCAGCATTTTGTGGCATTAAGACTACATTCCCGAATTGCAGACGGGCAATACCCAATTTACCGTCGTTAGTCGCCATATAGTTGCCGGGGAATTCGCCGAAAGCATCCACCACTTCCTGATATTTTTCAGGGCGGAGTGACTCTTTCACCCAACTTTCATATTGATCTTTGGTGATAAGTTCGGGATGTCCTTTTTGCATAAAGTCATTAAAGGCTCCCTCTGCGTAAGAGTTGAACACAGCGCCTTGAGCCTGTATCATTTTACCCAGTTCTTCAGCATTTGCAGGCAGACCGGATATGTTGTATCCTTCCTGTTTCATGCGGACCAGAAGATTGTATAGGGAAGGAACCACCTCCATACCGGCAGCGGTCAATGCATTTTGCCCCGGACCTTTATAATAGTAGATAGCTACCTTCTTCTCGCTGTTCGGCTTAGTATTCAGATTCAAATAATTATTGATTGTGGATACGAAAGTCTTCAAGCGTTCGGGTACTGCATACGAATGGCGCAATCCTTCTTCATCCTCATATTGTGCAAAGAGAGCGAAAGGACGGACGGCACCGTCGATTTCCGGAGTCACGATACTTTGTGACATAAATCCTCCTGCCATTCCCATCGGATCTTTCTCCCATTCGTCTACCAGGCTGTTGATGGTGAGCGGAGCAAACAAGAGGATATTCTTAGCTTTCAGATAATCCACCATTTTGTCTCCCATGCGTCCGTGTGCCATGTTGATGATTGCGTCTGGCTGCACTTCGTCAATAAATGACATGAATTTCGTCATTGACTGAACCGGATAAACATTGTAACCTTCTTTTTCAAGAGCCTCAATAAGTCTGGTGGCATCAGCCATTTGTCCGGTTATCATGATTTTACGTGCTCCTTCTTTATAAAGACGGTTGTCCTTCATGAATTTCTCATAATCTGCCACGGTGAGGAACTCCAGTTCATCATCCGGGTTGGTGAGTCCGGCGTGATAGAGCATGTCGCTGGGTCTTTCTGCCGGGTCTTCCACTTCCGGTATGGAAGAGATTTTACCGTCAATAGCTTTACGGATATAATTCAGCATATTCCGGTAGTTGGTCTTTCCTCCGTTGGTCAGATAACCTCGTATCAGATTCTGTTGTACGCTGTCCAGATTACAAATGTTGTTGGCCGGGTTGGTAGCCATGGAAGTATATACAGGAATACCTTTGTCGGCAGCCTGTTGTATCTGTTGACGTTGTTCCTCGACGATACGCAGACCCATTCCGTTGATGAATACCATGTCGTAACCGGTCAGACGGTCGAGGTTGCCGAGCGATACTTCACTGAGTTTGATGGATGAATTGTCGTTGGCTTTCGATATACTTCCCTGCTGTATGGTCTGGAAGTTGATGAAAGCAATCTTTGTAGGACTGAACCAGGTATTCCATACGGACATCCCTATCAGAGCTGCAGCAACGATGCATACACCTAAGATGATTTTACTTTTCTTTTTCATTTCTCTTATTTTTAGCTTTGTATGTAGTTTTATCTTTTCTATTTTCTGAAGAACCTGTCTACGTCTAATGCAAGTCCGATGGAGAAATTGGTTCCCCGGGTATAAGGAGAGTTTGCGTCATAATAGCTTGGAACATAATTAAATATGTTGTTGACGGCCATATTCAGGCTGACTCCTTTCCAGATCCCTTGTGTCAACGTCAGGTTCCACATCGTATATCCCGGATAAGTCACTCCGGTAGTCCCTTCATCCGGATTATTGCCCACATATTTATTGGTTTCTACTTTGGATAACGCACGTCCGTTCAGGGAAAGATTGAATTGATAATTATCCCATGATTTGCCGTATTCGATACGTGCGGTCGCTGAATGTGGGCGGGTACTGGAGAATTTCATTTGTCCGTCGCGCATAAACTCGTGGAGGTATCCGTAAGAAACACGTATTCCCAGACCACAAGGATATTTGGCGGAGGCGTTGATATCCACACCGGCGATGTCTACTTTCTCTGTATTGATATATAGCTGTGCCCATCTTCCGTCAGTGTCGCGGAATGAAGTCAGGTCGATCCGGTCATTGACAAGGTTGTAATATCCTGAAACGGTAAAATTGTAACGGTTCTTGGTATATTCCGCCGAGAGCGAGAAGTTGTGGCTCGTCTCCGATTTCAGGTCGGGATTACCATAAATCATCATGGCATTTGCCATGTCGAAGTTCATATACATTTCTTTGAGGGTAGGAGAGCGGAATCCCTGTGAGTATGAGCCACGGAGGGAGCAGTTGGCTATTTTGTACATCAGTCCGATGTGCGGAGATATATGACGTACGTTAGATTGTGAGAAATAGTCGAAACGTACCCCGCTGATTACGTTGAAATGTTCGGTCGGGTTCCAGTCGAACTGTCCGAATGCATCTGCCGAGTGCATGGTATAACTTCCATTGTTGGTAAATTGATAAGACAATAGATAGTCACGCATATAATCTCCTCCTACGGTCAGAATGTTTTTATCGTTGAAGGTGTAATTGTAGAGTGCGCGTACGCTATGTTGCACATTGCTGTAATCGCGGACATCGTATTTGTATGAGGTCAGATAATCACTTTTATCATATTGGTCGAATGTATAGGCAACTTCCAGATTACTCATGATGTTGAAATCATAGTTGGCTTTCAGACCTCCGCTGAAATCACGATAACGGTCTTTGCTGTCTCCGGTCTTATCCCGTTCGCGGAAATAATAACCTCCGCGTGCAGTCAGTTTCAACTGTTCAATCGGTCTGTAAACAAGACGTTCTTTCACATTCCATGTGCGGTTTCCGAAGATGGTTGTCACATCTCCTTCCGGTACGTCGTAAGAATCGGACATTGTATGTTGCACATTCGTCTGGCTGTTGAATTTACCGGCTTTGAAACTGAAAGTTCCGCCATATCGTTGGTCGTTATGTTCACCGAAGCGGCTGTTTACATTTAAATTCCATGGGTCCTCGGAATCACGGGTGATGATGTTGATTACGCCACCTACTGCACTGGAACCATAGAGAGTAGAGGCAGCCCCTTTTACAATTTCTACCCGTTCCACGTTATCGAGGTTCAATCGGTTGTAGTCGACGTTGTTTAAAGTTTCCCCTGCCAGACGTTCGCCATCTACCAGGAAGAGTACAGAGTTTCCTCCGAATCCCTGCATATTGATAGAAACCTGCTGATCCATTGAATAGGAAAATTCAATGCCCGGCAGTTCCGATTGTAATAATTGTCCTACGTTGGTTGCATCTACCTTCTTTATATCGTCTGCTGTGATTACACGAGTGATGATAGGAGCATCTTTCAGTAATTTGGGAGTACGTGTACCTGTGACAACCACTGTTCCCAGGTCAAACTGATCTTCCGATAAGCGGAAACTTAGTCTTTTCTCTTTCCCTACAGTCAGTCTTTTTTCTTGTGGCTGATAGCCTACATACGAGGCGGTGATGAGGTATGTACCGGTTCCGGGGAGTTGTAATGTATATGTGCCGTCGACGGATGTGACGGCTCCGGTTCCTTTACCTTTGATGGAAATCGTTGCACCGGGGAGAGGTTCCCCTTCTGTATCAGTTACACGTCCGCTGATGTGATAAGTTGAGTGTTGTGCTAATGTGGTGCAAGTTGCTATAAATGAAAAAAGCAATAATGAGATTATAAATGTAGGTTTCATTCTTGTTGATTGGTTTCATTGTTGTTGTCCTCGAACTCAAGCGGATACTGGAAATCGAAGTCAATATATCCTTTTATACCTCTGGCATTCATGTAGTTGGTAAAACGGATCGCGGCGTATGTATTGTCTTTCAAACGTATCAAAAAAACTTGGTTTGACATGGTGTATACCGGAGGCATCGTTGCGGTATTAACGTCCAGCCAGCTGGAAAGAACAGTATTACGGTAAGACTCTGTGTAGATAATGTTTCCGTCCATCATGCCCGACATGTCAATAGCTATTTTATCGGTTGTCCATTCATCTTCTACAAAATCTTCCGCTTTAGGCAGTTTACCTGTTGCTTTAAACTCGTCGATACTTGTGTAAGTTGTTTTGTAGGTAGCACCCTCGTTGGTTTTTATATCATAACGATGAATAGCGAAATCCCACTTATCAGGAATTTGACTCTCATATTCCTCTCCGATTTTAACGGTGGTAACCGTACGTTCCGAAAGGTTAATGTAGGCCCATTCTGTATATTCAACAGTCTTGACTTGTGAAAAGCTATTCTCCTTGATTTCCATCTCCGTTTCGATGGGGGCATCATAAATATTTTCAAATATTCCATTACAAGCAGAGAGCGACATTGCCGCTCCCAGTACTATAGTATATTTGAAAATAGCGTTCCTGCTTCTTTTCATTGCTATTTAATCGTTTATTGTGCGCTACTTTGAGTATTACTTCCCGTAAATTCTGCTGTAATTGGCATTGGCATACTTCCCGGTGAGAAAACGATACTAACAGTGGCTGTTCCGTCTGCATTAATTGTACCGTTCAGACTTGTGCCGTTAATAGCAAGAGCTTCACCTGTAGTTTTTTGGGTATCTGCTTCAAAGGCACCCAGACTGAGCGAGTAACTACCATTGTTTGCTTTAGTAACATTGACTCCGGTAACAGTGAATTTTTCAAAGTTACTCATTGAACCTCCTGCATTATTAAACCCGCTGATTGTAACATTTACGGTACTACCTGTTGGGTTTTCAATCTTTACTTGGCAATCTGTAGTAGAGCCAACTTCTCCTCCTTGTACCTTAAGGCTCAAATTAGTTTGGTATTTATAAGTGTCTTTTATATAATAACCAACAGGAGTTTCTCCTTGTATGAAATCAATCTCCATTTTTCCCATAGGTACAGGAATATCAACATTGGCTTTCAAACTTAACACTTTAGAACCATCTACACTACCTTCTAATGTGTAGTCGTAGCTACCGCCTGTGCTGCCGCCCATAGACATGGCAACTTCACCGGAACCGCTGAAAGACTTATTAGAAGAAAGTTTTAAATTATTCAGAGTGAAATCTCCAGATCCGGATTTATATACCAAATTGATGGTACCATCTTCGTTGGCAGTGATTGTTGCTGTGGATTCATCACCCAACAAATAATCAGAGAACATATTGCATGCGCCGACTGAATAACCTTTATAAGCTCCTGCTATTTCTTTGGCAAGGTTAGGTTCATCGTCGTCGTTGTCGCTACAAGAAACGAAAGTAGAAGAAAGAGATAGTGCCATAAGGGCAACCATCCAAAAGTTTAAGATTTTCATACTTAATTTTGATAGATAATGATTAATTAAATTTCCAGCTGCAAAGTTACGGGGATATATATACGGGGGAAATACCTAAAAAAAATGAAAAAATGAGAGGCTTTAATTATATGTAGGTATTGGGAGGAGTGGATTAACTCGTTATTTTTGCAGTCTTTTACTAAATTGATGATTAAAAAATTAAAATGAGAAGAAAATGAAAGGCGGCTACAGTAGAAAAAGTGTATTGACAGGGATTACTTCTTTCCTGATTGTATTGTTTACTATGCCGTTGGGGCATGCATTAATGATTTTTATGGAGCATGTGCTCTCATCCACAGCTCTTCACTATGCGGCTTTCACGATGGGAGCAGTAGGTCTGGTGATGGTGATTATTGGAGTGTTTGCAAAAGGAGATACACGACAGACATTATGGGGATTATTCGGAGGACTACTCTTCTGGACCGGATGGGTAGAGTTTATCTACGTATATTATGCACATCGTTATGAAGTACAACCATTGCTGAACGCTGCCGGTGAAGTCGTGACAAAACCGGAATATTTAATCATGCCTTCCTCCTTCGGCTTTTGGATGATGTTTATGCTGATTTACATTTTCAGTATAAAAAGCGGATGCGACTTCTTTACCTATCTTCAAAAAGTCTTTTTCCGTAAGAGTACCACCATTGTAGTACGGCCGATGACACGTCATACCTCGATTGTTACTTTTATGGAGTTAAATCTCATCATGTGGACGAGCTATCTCGTGCTACTCTTCTGTTATGATGAGAATTTTGTCGGCGAGCATAGCCCTGTTACTGCTATAGTTGCTTTCGGCTGTCTGGTAGGTTCATTTTTTATGTTTAAACGCCTGTTGAAAATCACTCAATGGGGATATGCCATGCGCTTTTCTATTGCTACGGTAGTAGTGTTCTGGACTTTTGTAGAAGTATTGGGACGCTGGAATATCTTTCATGAAATATGGGTAGAACCAATGGCATATACAACAGAGATGATTACGATACTTTTGGCTTTTTTAGCTCTGTTGGCATTTCTGTTCTACCAGTCTGCTAAAAAGAAGAATAGTCATAACTAAAATATAGAATCAGAAATTATGTTAGAAAAAGGATTGCAATTTATAAAGGAAGTAGTGGTCAAACCGGAAAATCTGGCAGTGGCAATGGGATCGGGTGATCTCCCTGTTCTTGCTACTCCCGCTATGGTAGCATTCATGGAAAATGCAGCTTTGTCTGCTGTTGAAGATCAACTGCCGGAAGGCAATACAACGGTAGGAGCAATGATTCAGACTACACATCTTAAACCCACTGCATTGGGAGACACGGTTCTTGTAACAGCCACACTTCTTGAGGTAGAGGGACGAAAGTTAACATTTTCCGTAGTAGCCTCTGATTCACAGGGTAAAATTGGTGAAGGAACACATATACGTTATGTGGTAGACCGGAATAAGTTTATGGAAAAACTAACCAGTCGTTAATACTGCCAAAAGTGGAAAAGGATGAACTAATCTCCGGGTAAGATGTTTTTTGTATATTAGATATAATAACAATATATAATATGGAACCTCATCATCACCACGAACATAGTCATCGGTTGACATCGCTCAATAAAGCTTTTATCATAGGCATTGCTCTGAATATAACTTTTGTCATAGTAGAATTCGGAGTAGGGTTTTATTATAATTCTTTGGGGTTACTTTCCGATGCCGGGCATAATTTGGGTGATGTAGCCAGTCTGGTACTTGCCATGTTGGCCTTCCGGTTGGAGAAAGTTCACCCTAATAGTCGTTACACGTATGGATATAAGAAGAGTACGATACTTGTTTCTTTATTAAATGCAGTTATACTGTTGATTGCTGTTGGCATTATTATTGCCGAGAGCATAGACAAATTATTTCATCCGGTTTCGGTTGATGGTTCCGCTATCGCATGGACAGCTGGGGTGGGAGTGGTCATCAATGCGCTTACTGCATGGCTTTTCATGAAAGATAAAGATAAGGATCTGAATGTGAAGGGGGCCTACTTGCACATGGCAGCAGATACACTGGTATCTGTCGGTGTAGTTGCTTCCGGTATTATTATTACGTATACAGGATGGAGCATCATTGACCCGATTATCGGACTTGGCATTGCTGTTATTATTATTGTCTCTACCTGGGGATTGCTTCATGACAGTCTCCGGTTGTCTTTGGATGGAGTACCAGTGGGGATAGACGCTCAAAAGATACAGCAACTTATCGTGGAACAACCCGGTGTGGAGAATTGCCATCACTTGCATATTTGGGCGTTAAGCACAACGGAAACCGCTCTGACTGCCCACGTTGTCATTGATAATATCACACAGTTGGAGGAAGTGAAACATCATATAAAGGAAGCACTCGAAGAGGCAGGCATTCATCATGCCACTTTGGAGTTTGAAGACGAAAGAGCTACTTGCAGCAACGAATGTTGTGAGGATTAAATAAAATCCGTACCTTCGCGCCCTTAAACTAACTAACCTTTATTTTTATGTTTACTGACTTATTGCATTCCTCTTATTTTTCCCTTTTCCTGATTGTCGCATTAGGGTTTATGCTGGGAAGAATAAAAATCAGAGGATTATCTCTCGATGTGTCGGCAGTTATTTTCATTGCCCTTCTTTTCGGGCATTTTGGTGTTATCATTCCTAAAGAATTAGGAAACTTCGGTTTGGTGCTCTTCATTTTTACCATCGGTATTCAGGCAGGGCCCGGATTCTTCGATTCTTTCCGCAGTAAAGGAAAGACGCTTATTCTCATTACTATGCTTATAATTTGTTCCGCCTGCCTGACCGCAGTCGGGTTGAAGTACGCATTTGATATTGATACACCGAGTATTGTCGGTCTGATTGCCGGTGCGTTGACCAGTACGCCGGGTCTGGCGGTTGCTATTGACAGTACCAATTCTCCTTTGGCATCCATTGCTTACGGTATCGCATATCCGTTTGGAGTAATCGGCGTGATTCTGTTTGTCAAACTGTTACCTAAAATTATGCGGGTAGATTTGGATAAAGAAGCCCGTCGCCTGGAGATAGAACGTCGCGGACAATTTCCAGAACTGACTACTTGTATCTACCGTGTCACCAATTCGCATGTGTTCAACCGTAACCTGATGCAAATTAATGCACGCGGTATGACGGGCGCTGTTATTTCCCGTCTGAAGCACAATGATGAAATATCTATTCCTACAGCCCATACAGTGCTGCGTGAAGGAGACTACATACAAGCCGTAGGTAGCGAAGAATCATTGAATCAGCTTGCTGTGTTAATCGGTAAGAGAGAAGAAGGCGAACTGCCTTTGGATAAAACGCAGGAAATAGAATCTTTACTGTTGACCAAAAAGGACATGATAAATAAACAACTGGGTGATTTGAACTTACAGAAAAATTTTGGTTGTACAGTGACTCGTGTCCGTCGAAGCGGTATTGATTTGTCTCCATCTCCAGATCTCGCTTTGAAGTTTGGTGATAAATTGATGGTTGTCGGTGAGAAAGAAGGACTTAAAGGAGTAGCCCGCCTGCTGGGTAACAATGCGAAGAAACTGTCTGATACGGATTTCTTCCCCATTGCGATGGGTATTGTACTGGGAGTGCTGTTCGGCAAAATAAATATATCTTTCTCTGATAGTCTGTCATTCTCTCCGGGACTGACCGGCGGAGTATTGATGGTAGCCCTTGTGTTGAGTGCGATTGGTAAGACAGGCCCCATCATCTGGTCTATGTCCGGACCTGCCAATCAGTTGTTGCGCCAGTTAGGTCTGCTTCTTTTTCTTGCCGAAGTGGGAACTTCTGCCGGTAAGAATCTGGTAGCCACTTTCCAGGAAAGCGGATTGCTGATGTTCGGAGTAGGAGCTGCCATCACATTGGTACCGATGCTTGTAGCAGCTATTATCGGACGTCTGGTATTTAAAATCAGTCTGCTCGATTTGCTGGGAACGATAACGGGAGGTATGACGAGTACTCCGGGACTTGCAGCTGCCGATTCAATGGTGGACAGTAACATACCGAGCGTAGCTTACGCAACTGTTTATCCGATTGCCATGGTATTTCTGATTCTGTTTATTCAAATCATAGCTTCGGCAGTATATTAACAGAATATTGTATAATCATTGATTGTTAAATAAATAGTTCGTATCTTTGCCGCCTCAAAGAAAAAATGAGGTGAAACGATTGTTATTGAATATTACACGCTACTTCTTACCGATACTGTTTGTGTCGTATCTGGTAAGCTTCACATTCTTTGCCCACGTGCATGTGGTCAATGGCGTGACAATCGTCCATTCACACCCATTTAAGAAAGGGGCGGCACATAAACACTCTACAGTAGAACTGCTACTGATTCATTTTCTGTCTCATTTAACGGCAGACGGTGCAGCCGTAGTTTTTGCTCTTTCCCTTTTTATTCCTTTCTTATTGTATTTGTTGCTCGGCCGTTCGCCGTATGCTCACTATCACTGTCCGTATCATGGGGTAGTGGGACTTAGAGCACCTCCGGTTATTCGTTTCTCCATTCTTTGAATGATGATACCGTACCTTGCATGAGGTAGGGCATTATCTGTCTATCCATGTGAATACTTATCGAAAACGAATAACAAACGAAAAATGAAGAAATACATCTTTTCGCTTGTCTGCCTGTGCTGCACATTGTTGCCTGCCCTTGAAGGACAAGCTCATGAATATCCTAATCATCCTGAATTACGTAAGTCAGATGCCAATATCGTTGGCCATATTCTTGATAAAAACACCAAAGAACACTTGCCCTATATAACAGTCGCCTTGAAAGGTACTACCATCGGAACGGTAACCGATGCTACCGGGCATTATTTCTTGAAGAATCTTCCCGAAGGCAATTTTGTGCTCGAAGTTAGTTCGGTGGGGTATAAAACCGTCAGACGGAATGTGACGCTGAAGAAAGGGCGCACATTGGAAGAAGATTTCGAGATAGAAGAAGATGCAGTTGCCTTGGATGGCGTAGTAGTATCTGCCAATCGTAACGAGACTACCCGTCGCCTGGCTCCGACACTGGTGAATGTGGTGGATCTGAAAATCTTTGAGAATACCAATTCTACGACTTTGGCACAAGGATTGAGCTTTCAGCCGGGTGTCCGTGTAGAGTCTAATTGTCAGAATTGCGGCTTCCAGCAAGTGCGTATCAATGGACTGGATGGCCCTTATACGCAAATCCTGCTCGATTCCCGTCCTATTTTTAGTGCACTTTCCGGTGTGTATGGCATCGAGCAGATTCCTGCCAGCATGATAGAACGTGTGGAAGTGATGCGTGGAGGCGGATCTGCTTTGTTCGGCTCGTCTGTTATTGCCGGAACAATCAATATCATTACCAAAGAACCGATGCGCAATTCCGGTATGTTATCGCATACCATTACAGGTATTGGTGATGGCGATGCTTTTGATAACAGTACGGCGCTGAATGCATCACTTGTGACGGACGACCAGCGTGCCGGTTTGTATATCTTCGGTCAGAATCGCCATCGTTCCGCGTATGACCATGATGGTGACGGATATTCTGAAATTCCCAAGATACACGGCCAAACCATCGGTTTCCGTTCATTCCTGAAAACAACGACATATTCGAAACTAACTTTTGAATATCACCACATGGAAGAATTCCGTAGGGGAGGAGACTTGTTGAACCGTCCACCTCACGAAGCGAATGTAGCGGAACAGACCGAACACTCGATCAATGGTGGAGGACTGAAATTTGATTATTTCTCACCTAACGAGAAACATCGTTTCAATGTGTTTGCATCAGCGCAGCATATCAATCGTGACAGCTATTATGGTGGCGGCCAAGATCCGAATGCTTACGGAAACACTACCGACTTAAACTGGATGGCAGGATCGCAATATGTCTATAGTTTCGGAAAATGTATTTTCATGCCTGCTGACCTGACTGCCGGAATAGAATTCAATCAGGATAAACTGGAAGACAATATGTGGGGATACCACCGTACAGTAGACCAAAAAGTGAATATCGGTAGTGCTTTCTTTCAGAATGAATGGAAGAATGAGCATTGGGGATTTCTGATTGGCGGTCGTTTGGATAAACATAACCTGATTGACCATGTGATATTCAGTCCGCGTGCCAATCTGCGTTATAATCCGACGGAAAATATCAATCTTCGTTTCAGCTACTCATCCGGTTTCCGTGCTCCGCAGGCTTTCGACGAGGATTTGCATGTGGAGAATGTAGGCGGTAATGTGGCGATGGTTGAATTGGCCGATAATCTGAAAGAAGAAAGATCACAGAGCTTGAGTGCTTCGGCAGATATTTATCATCGTTTTGGTGCGTTTCAGGTTAACTTTTTGGTAGAAGGATTTTATACAAAGTTATCAGATGTATTTGCCCTTACCGACGGAGAGGTAGTGGATGGAATCCTGACACGTACACGCTACAATGCACCGGGAGCCCGTGTGATGGGACTGACATTGGAAGGAAAGATGGCGTATCTGACTAAATTCCAGGTTCAGGCAGGAGTCACCCTGCAACAGAGCCATTATAGCGAACCGCATGTATGGAACAAAGAAGCTCCGGCTGTAAAGAAAATGATGCGTACACCGAATACTTACGGTTATTTTACAGCAACCTATACCCCGATAAAACCATTATCTATCGCTCTTTCCGGTACATATACCGGTTCGATGCTGGTTCCCCACGAACCAGTTCCGGGATTCCTTGAAAAACCGATAACGGTGAATACGAAGGACTTCTTCGATATCGGTTTGAAGGCTGCCTATGATTTCAAACTTTACAAGTCGATGAACTTGCAGGTAAATGCCGGTGTACAGAATATTTTCAATGCCTACCAGAACGACTTCGACAAAGGGGCTGACCGTGACTCCGGTTATATCTATGGTCCGTCATTGCCGAGAAGTTTCTTTGCTGGAGTGAAGATAAGTTATTAAAATTCGGTTAAGATTTAAAATCGTTATAAATAGGGATTGTTTTGCATGGAGACAATCCTTATCTTTGCAAAAAACAAACTAAACCCTGACTTAGGTGCACAGAATAAATGTGCAAGATGACCGAATGAAACAATTGTACCTACATATAATGAAGTGGTTTCTGCCTGTACTGTTTATCTCGTACATGGCAGGAATCACTTTGTTTACTCACTCCCATGTGGTCAACGGAGTTACAATTGTCCATTCACATCCATTTAAAAAAGGCAGCGAACATAGCCATACGACGGTTGAATTCCAACTAATTCATCTCTTGAGCCATGTGTTGGTAACCGACAGCGGTTTGATACCAACATTCTCTGTTGCTGCTTTATCTCTATTATGCATCCTGTTTGTCCGCCCGCAAATTGAGCAATTTTACCGTTCTTGTTCGGGCGTAATATCTCTTAGAGCACCTCCTATCGCTTAGTCTATCTTTTTGGGGGAACAGTATTAATGTATTAGGATCAACGATTAACGATCGCTGCTTCCCTTTCCCTTTATTATTATTTTTCGAATTAAAACATTAAAAGACTAACGACAATGAAGAAATATCTTTTAGTCCTGGTCGGCCTGTGCTGTGTCTTGTCATACGCATTGGCTGAACGTCCGGACTACCCTGAACTGAAGAAATCCGATGCGAATATAATAGGTCATGTACTGGATAAAAAAACGAAAGAACATCTTCCGTACATCACTATCGCACTGAAAGGAACGACCATAGGAACCGTGACCGATGCTACCGGGCATTATTTTTTGAAGAATTTGCCGGAAGGAAATTTTATACTGGAAGTTAGTTCAGTAGGTTACAAGACAGTGACCCGCAACGTAACTCTGAAAAAAGGAAAGACACTGGAAGAAGATTTTGAAATAGAAGAGGATGCGATTGCTCTCGACGGAGTAGTAGTTTCCGCCAACCGGAGTGAAACGACACGTCGTATGGCTCCTACTTTGGTGAATGTTGTCGACCTGAAACTTTTTGAAACCACCAACTCTTCCACTTTATCACAAGGACTGAACTTCCAGCCTGGAGTGCGTGTGGAGACAAATTGCCAGAATTGTGGCTTCCAGCAAGTCCGCATCAATGGTCTGGACGGACCATATACACAAATTCTGATAGATTCGCGTCCCGTATTCAGCGCCCTTTCCGGAGTGTATGGACTGGAACAGATTCCTGCCAGTATGATTGAACGTGTAGAAGTGATGCGTGGGGGAGGCTCCGCCTTGTTCGGTTCTTCAGCTATTGCAGGAACGATTAATATAATCACCAAAGAGCCTTTACGTAATTCGGGTCAGCTGTCGCACACCATAACTTCTTTAGGAGGAAGCTCCTCATTCGATAACAACACCTCGCTGAATGCTTCATTGGTGACGGACGATCATCGTGCCGGATTGTATATCTTTGGTCAGAACCGTTATCGGTCGGGATATGATTATGACGGAGACGGATTTACCGAACTGCCCAAATTGAAGAATCAGACAGTGGGTTTCCGCTCTTATCTGAAAACAAGTACTTATTCCAAACTGACCTTTGAATATCACCACATGCAGGAATTCCGTCGTGGAGGGGATATGTTGAACCGTCCTCCTCACGAAGCGCATATTGCGGAGCAGTTGCAACATTCTATTGATGGTGGAAGTTTGAAATTCGATTATTTCTCTCCGGATGAAAAGAACCGTCTAAGTGTTTTTGCATCGGCTGCCAATACAGACCGGGACAGTTATTACGGACCGGGTAACGATCCTCTGAAAGCCTATGGAAAGACAACGGATTTAACCGCTATGGGTGGTGCACAATACGTACATACGTTTGACAAGTGCTTTTTTATGCCTTCTGATCTCACGGCAGGGCTTGAATATAACCGTGACCGCCTAAAAGATAACATGTGGGGATATAACCGTCACACGGATCAGACGGTGAATATTTACAGTGCTTTTCTGCAGAACGAATGGAAGAACGACCGTTGGGGGATTCTGATTGGTGGTCGTCTGGATAAGCATAATATGGTGGATAATGTGATCTTTAGTCCCCGTGCCAACTTGCGTTTTAATCCTACCCAGAATATTAACCTGCGTTTAAGCTATTCTTCCGGATTTCGTGCTCCGCAGGCTTTTGATGAGGATATGCATATTGAAAATGTGGGCGGAACGGTGGCTATGATCGAGCGTGCAAAGGATTTGAAAGAAGAGAAATCCCAAAGTTTCAGTGTTTCTGCAGATATGTATCATCGTTTCGGAGCATTCCAGACGAATTTGTTGATTGAGGGTTTTTATACAAGACTGACCGATGTTTTTGTATTGGGCAAACCTTACGACCGTGGTGATGGTATATTAGTGAAAACACGTAGCAATGGCTCCGGTGCTAAAGTGATGGGATTGACACTGGAAGGTAAAGTGGCTTATCTTTCTATCCTGCAAATACAAGCGGGATTAACTTTACAACGTAGCCGGTACGATGAACCGCATAAGTGGCATGACGATGCACCGGCAGAAAAGAAGATTTTCCGTACTCCCGATACATACGGTTATTTCACTGCTACTTGTACCCCCATCAAACCTTTATCTATTGCTTTGTCAGGAACCTATACCGGCAGGATGTTGGTGCAACGTATGGATATCACCGCCGAGAATGCCGAACTGGGTGAAATGCCTGAAAGAAAAGCGGAAGCAATCAGAACACCTCGTTTTTTTGATTTGGGAGTGAAACTGGCTTATGACTTCAAGTTATACAAAACGGTTGATTTGCAATTAAACGGCGGAGTTCAGAATATTTTTGAGTCTTATCAGAAGGACTTTGACAGAGGAGCTAACCGGGATTCCGGTTATATTTACGGTCCTTCTTTGCCGAGAAGTTTCTTTGCCGGGGTGAAGATTAGTTATTAATCGGTCATAAAAATAGTTTCCCGGCACGGTACTTTTTGTTTCCTGCGTTGAAACACTTTGTTTCAAATGGTGAAACGATTTGTTTCACACCGGGAAACACTTTGTTCCAAGCCTTGAAACTAAAAGTTTCAAGCGGCTGAAACTAATATGTCGTATAGAGACCTGTTCTTTTCTCCTTGTTAATCATTGATTGATCGGGCGGTGATAGGTGATAGATGCGGTGATAGGTTGCAAACAACCTGTCACCACCCCTGAAATCCCCATGAATAAGAGCTTTTGGAAGTGTCGGTGATAGGTGATAGAGGAAAGTGAAAAAAACTCTGTGTAGAGATGGATCAAACCATATCTTTATCGACCCCGAATTTTTCTCCTGTCTGACATTTACCGGCAGGTTCCACATGTACCAGAATGTCATATACATTATCTACCGAATTAATGATGCTCTTCTCCACTGCATCGGCAATCTCATGGGCTTGCGTGATCGTGATTTGTGGATTCACTTCTATATCAAGGGTAATCATATAGAGATTCCCTATCATTCGTGACCGGACGCGATGCGGATTACTGGCACCGGGCACTTTCTCTACAGCCTCGAATATCTTATTATATACATTGACATCTTTCACCCCGTCCATTAGCTCCACATTGGAATCAATGAAGATGCTGATGGAAGATTTGATGATAAAGAGACTGATTATCAATCCTGTTATCGAATCGAGTATCGGCAATTTGAAGATAAAAGTAAATATCAATCCTAACAAAACACTGGTTGAAATGACAACATCATTACGCATATTGATAGCGTTTGCCGTGAGCATGGAACTGTTGATCTTCTTTCCCTGTTTGTACTGGTATGAAGCCAGTAAGAGTTTACCGATAATAGAAAATATAGTGACATAGATGGCGATAGCCGATGGTATCTCTTTCACTTCATCTGAAAAGATGTTTTTAGTGGATGATAGCAACATTTGTACACCGGCATAAAATATCACGAGTGATAGAATCTTTGTTGCGATCCCTTCCGCTTTCTCATATCCGAATACATATTTCTTTGAAGGAGGGCGGTTGATGAGGCGTGCCGTAAAAATCATAACGATAGAGATAACGACGTCGGTTGCCGAGTCGATACCGTCGCCGACTACGGCTAAACTACCGGCAAATAAACCGATTATGATTTTGGATACGGACAAGATTGCATTGCCAATTGTGTTGATCCACGAGGTTGTGATTAGTATTTTCTCTCTTGACATTGAAGTGACTCTTTATAATTGTTTGTAATGGGATTGGGGAGCAAAGATAAACATTAATAGGAGTCTGTGATATGAAGTCGCAAAAAACTTTTTCTGCCTTTTTAGTAGTTTATACGTTTTAGTTGTATTATATATAGATGGTCAATTAAAAACAGGACAATTAATTTATTAAATAGTTAACCGCATGTTCAAAAAACTAAGTAGCTTTTTTCTCATTGTGTCAGCTTGTATTTTTTCTTCTTGCACGCCTACCGTCAAGCAAGAGATTGCAATCTTACCTACCCCCGTTAGTCTGACCGAGCAGTCTGGCTCGTTTGTTTTAAAAGATGGAATGAAGATTGGGGTTTCCGATCAGTCCTTGTTTCCGGCTGTCGGGTATCTGCAGGAGATTCTTCGGAATGTCATATCGTCTTCTGTTGAAGTCACTACCGATAAGAGTCAGGTAGATATGTATTTTCAGTTGAAGGATACTGTTGGAAAGCCCGGCTCTTATAAACTTGAGTCTACGCCGGAGTATATTCGGGTAGAGGCAACTGACTATTCGGGTATTATTTCTGCTATTACTACTATTCGCCAGTTGCTTCCTGCAACGATAGAAGTGCAGGGAGAGAAACAGAATTATTCTATCCCTGTCGTGCAAATAGAAGATGCGCCACGGTTTGAATGGCGTGGATTTATGTTGGATGCTTCCCGCCATTTCTGGAATAAAAAAGAAGTGAAGCATGTATTAGATCTGATGTCTTTGTATAAACTTAATAAGTTCCACTGGCATCTGTCCGACGATCAGGGTTGGCGTATAGAGATCGAGAAATACCCGTTGCTTACAGAAAAAGGGGCCTGGCGTAAATTCAATACGCAGGATCGTACCTGTATGGCACGTGCGAAAGAAGAAGATAATACCGATTTCCTGATTCCGGAAGATAAGATACGCATTGTGGAAGGAGATACGCTGTATGGAGGTTATTACACTCATGATGATATAAAAGAAATAGTAGCCTATGCTACGCAAAGAGGTATCGATGTCATTCCCGAGATCGATATGCCGGGACATTTCCTGGCAGCTATCGGTCAATATCCGGAATTGGCGTGCGACGGATTAATCGGGTGGGGGGAAACTTTCTCTTCTCCTATCTGTCCGGGCAAAGATACAACGCTGGAGTTCTGTCAGAATGTGTTCAAAGAAGTTTTTGAACTTTTCCCTTATGAATATGTGCACATGGGTGGTGATGAAGTGGAAAAAGCCAACTGGAAGAAATGTCCTCTTTGTCAGAAACGGATTCGTACGGAGAAACTGGGTTCGGTAGAAGAACTTCAGGCATGGTTTGTACGTGACATGGAGAAATTCTTCCTTGCCAACGGAAAGAAACTCATAGGCTGGGATGAAGTGGTATCCGACGGATTATCTTCCGATGCTGCCATTACCTGGTGGAGAAGTTGGGCGAAAGATGCATTGCCTACGGCAACTGCACAAAAGCAGAAAGTGATTGCTTGTCCGAATGAATATTTCTATTTCGATTATGCGCAGGATCAGAATTCAGTAAAGAAAATACTTGCGTATGATCCGTGTGCAGACGAGCGGTTATCGCCGGAACAGAAGAAATATATCTGGGGTGTGCAGGCGAATCTCTGGGCTGAATGGATTCCGACAATGAAGCGCATTGAATATTTGATTGTTCCCCGTATGATAGCGTTGAGTGAAATAGCTTGGGCGGAGCCGACAGCTAAACCGGGTCTCGAAGAATTTTATCGTCAGCTTGTTCCGCAATTTAAGCGGATGGATGTGATGAGGGTAAATTATAGGGTGCCTGATTTGCAGGGATTCTATAAAGTGAATGCATTTATTGATGAAACAACTGTGGAATTGACCTGCCCGTTACCCGGTACTGAAATACGTTATACGACAGACGGCAGTATGCCTACCAAAGAATCAGCTCTTTATAACGGTGCTTTGGAAGTTGGGAAGACTACGGATTTCGCTTTCCGCACTTTTCGTCCGGATGGTTCTCCTTCGGATGTGGTGCGTACCAAGTATGTAAAGGCTCCTTATGCGGAGGCGGTGACTGCTCCGGCTGCTTTGCAGCCCGGCTTGAAAGCAGTATGGCACGATTTCCGTGGTAATCTTTGTGCGGATATTGATGCAGCTCCTGTCAAAGGGGAGTATGTGGTGGAATCGGTATCCATTCCCGAAGAGGTGAAAGGAAATATCGGTCTGGTATTGACCGGCTATCTGGAAGTTCCTGCCGATGGTATCTATACATTTGCCCTTCTCTCGGACGACGGTAGCACATTAATGCTTGACGGTGAATTGTTGGGAGATAATGATGGAGCACATTCGCCGGTAGAGATTATTGTGCAGAAGGCTTTGAAAGCTGGGCTTCATCCGATAGAGGTACGTTACTTCGATTGTAACGGAGGCGTATTGCAGATGGAACTGGTGAATGAAAAAGGTGAAAAAGAAGTATTGCCAAGTGCATGGCTGAAACATGAATAGCAAATTTCATTATTTTTAGGTATTGTCCGTCTTGCCGGCGAGCTGTACCTTTGCAGAAAATATTTGAAAACTTATGCGAATCAGTGAGAGACAAGTCGAGATTAATCATATATCAAAGGTGCACATGCACCGGATTGAATGGGATGAAGAGAGCTTATAGAAATATAAGCTCTCTTTTTTTTGAACGATTTCGAATATTGTTCTTTTTTGAAAACAAGCGATAAGTTAAATGATTGTCGAACTTAATATAGATTGAACGTACGTTATGAGTACATTGAAAAAACTTCAGAACTACATGGGTAAACGGAAAGTGCTTTTGCCTGCGGCAATGCTGCTGTCTGCCCTAAGTGCCCTGGCGGGCATGTTGCCTTATATCCTTATTTGGCTGATTGTGAGAGAACTGCTTGAACACGGAGAGATAACCTCTTCCGGTAATGTGGTGACGTATGCCTGGTGGGCAGCAGGCATGGCCGTGGCGAGCATCGTCCTTTATTTTGCCGCATTGATGTCTTCGCATCTTGCAGCTTTTCGGGTTGAATCGAATTTGCGTAAAGAAGCCATGCGCCAGATAGTGCGTATGCCTCTCGGCTTCTTTGACATTAATACGAGCGGACGTATTCGCAAGATTATAGATGACAATGCAGGGGTTACCCATAGTTTTCTGGCACATCAGTTGCCCGACCTTGCGGCTACTTTTCTAGTGCCGTTGGTAGCTGCCATACTGATTTTTGTGTTCGATTGGATACTCGGTCTGGCATGTATCGTCCCTGTAATTATTGCCATGCTGGTTATGGGTTTTATGATGAATGCGGAGGGACGGCAGTTTATGAAAAGCTACATGACCTCTCTGGAGGAAATGAATACCGAAGCTGTAGAGTATGTGAGAGGAATTCCCGTAGTGAAGGTTTTCCAGCAGACTATTTACTCTTTCAAAAACTTTCACCGCTGTATCATGAATTATAATAAAATGGTATTCGGCTATACACGAATGTGGGAGAAGCCGATGTCGCTCTATACCGTAATAATCAATGGTTTTGTGTTTTTCCTTGCTCCGTTGGCTATTTTGCTGATTGGTTATTCAGGTAATTATGCATCGGTATTACTTAATTTCTTCCTGTTTGTTCTCATTACTCCTGTATTCTCCCAAAGTATCATGAAGAGTATGTATCTCAATCAGGCTTTGGGGCAGGCGAGTGAAGCTATCGGACGTCTTGAGAATCTGGTTGCTTATGAGCACCTGACTGTTGTAGAGCATCCACAACCGGTAAAGGAATTCAGTATTCAGTTCGAAAAAGTTTCCTTCAGCTATCCGGGAGCTAATCAAAAGGCGGTGGATGATGTTAGTTTCACTATTCCGCAAGGAAACACAGTAGCTCTTGTCGGAGCTTCGGGCGGAGGGAAAACAACGATTGCCCGTCTAGTTCCCCGTTTCTGGGAGGCAACGGAAGGGAAAGTTTTAATAGGTGGCATCAATGTAAGAGAAATCGCTCCCGAAGAACTGATGAAATATATTTCTTTCGTGTTCCAGAATACAAAGCTGTTCAAGACTTCTCTGCTCGAAAATATCAAATATGGTAATCCCGACGCGACAATGGAGGAAGTGGAACGGGCAGTAGATATGGCACAATGCCGGGAAATTATCAATAAACTTCCGCTCGGACTGAATACGAAGATTGGTACGGAGGGAACATATCTCTCCGGCGGGGAACAGCAACGGATCGTACTGGCACGTGCAATCCTGAAAAATGCTCCCATCATTGTACTGGATGAGGCGACTGCTTTTGCCGACCCCGAAAATGAGCATCTCATCCAGCAAGCCTTGAAAGAACTGACAAAAGGAAAAACCGTATTGATGATTGCTCATCGTCTTTCAAGCATCACTGATGCCGACAATATCCTCGTCATTGACAAGGGGAAGATTGCGGAACAAGGTACACATGCCAACCTGCTTGGAAAACAAGGCATCTATTATCATATGTGGAATGAATACCAGCAATCTGTTCGCTGGACAATAGGAAAGGAGGTTTCTAATGATTGAAGTAATAAAAAGACGTTTTGCCCTTTCAACTAAAGGAGCGAAAGATTTCTGTAAAGGTGTGTTTTTCACTACACTGCTCGATATTGTATTGATGTTGCCGGCGGTATTTGTTTTTCTTTTTCTTGAGGAATATCTTCGTCCTGTGTTTCAGCCTTCGGCTTCGGTGACGCATGGTATTCTCTATTATAGCATACTCGGTATTGTCTTTATGATAGTCATGTATATATTTGCGGTATTGCAATATCGTAGTACCTATACCACCGTTTATGATGAGAGTGCAAACCGGCGTATCTCATTGGCGGAAAAACTTCGCAAGTTGCCTCTGGCTTTCTTTGGCGAAAAGAATCTTTCCGACCTCACCGCCACGATTATGGATGACTGCACTGATCTCGAGCATACTTTCTCGCATGCGGTTCCCCAGTTGTTTGCTTCCATTATCAGTATTCTGCTTATTACCGTCGGCATGGCATTTTATAACTGGCAGTTGACGATTGCTTTGTTCTGGGTAGTGCCGCTTGCTGCCGCAATCCTTCTTTTCTCGAAGAAGGAAATACAGAAAAGCAATGAAAGTAATTATCTGAACAAGCGGATGGTGACCGAGCATATCCAGGAAGGACTCGATACCATTCAGGAGATAAAATCCTACAATCAGGAGAGAGACTATCTGGAAAAACTGGATGCGAGCATTGATACCTATGAAAAGGTATTGACTCGTAATGAACTGGTGCTCGGCATGTTGGTAAACGGTTCCCAGAGTGTATTGAAACTCGGACTGGCAAGCGTTATTATCGTTGGTGCCAATCTCTTGGCTTCGGGTACGGTTGATTTGTTTACCTATCTTATATTTATGGTTATCGGGTCGCGTGTGTATGCTCCGGTCAGTGAGGTGATGAATAATATTGCCGCTTTGTTCTATTTGGATGTGCGTATCAATAGAATGAATGAGATGGAAGCATTGCCGGTACAAAACGGGACTACCGAATTCACTCCTCAAGGTTATGATATCGAATTCAGACAGGTAGACTTTGCTTATGAGCAGGGAAAACAAATTCTGAATAACTTGTCTTTTATTGCCCGGCAAGGTGAAAAAACGGCTTTGGTTGGTCCTTCAGGTAGTGGCAAGAGTACGGCGGCCAGGTTGGCGGCACGTTTCTGGGATATCCAGTCGGGAAAGATTACCCTCGGCGGGCAGGATATCAGTCGGATTGATCCTGAAACTTTGTTGAAAAACTATTCCGTTGTCTTTCAGGATGTAGTTCTTTTCAATGCTTCCATTATGGATAATATCCGTATTGGCAAACGGGATGCTACGGATGAGGAAGTCCGGAGAGTTGCCCGCTTGGCACAATGTGATGAGTTTGTCACTAAAATGCCGCAGGGATACCAGACGATTATCGGTGAGAATGGAGAAACATTATCCGGCGGTGAGCGTCAGCGTATTTCCATTGCCCGCGCTTTGTTGAAGGATGCTCCGATTGTTCTGTTGGATGAGGCTACGGCTTCGCTTGATGTTGAGAATGAAACCAAGATACAGGCAGGTATATCTGAATTGGTACGTAACAAAACGGTGCTGATTATTGCGCACCGTATGCGCACCGTTGCCAATGCCGACAAAATTGTAGTATTGGAGAATGGAAGTGTTGCTGAAATGGGAACACCGGAGGAATTGAAAAAGAAAAATGGTATATTTGCCCGGATGGTGAACAGACAGGTTACAAATATGAATTGATAAATAGCAACGATACTATGCAATTTTTGAAAGGAGATATACAAGAGGGAATCTTGAAGGCAGCCGAAGAAGTGTTTCTGGAAAAGGGATACAAGGATGCCTCTATGCGTGAAATAGCTTCGAGGGCAGGGGTGACGGTGAGTAATATCTATCATTATTTCACCAATAAGGATGAGATATTCCGTACGATTCTGAAACCGGTATTGAATGATCTGTATGCTATGATTTATAATCACGATGCAGATCAGATGACGATAGACGTCTTTATGGATTCGGATTATCAGAAAATGTCTGTACGGGAATATATCAGATTGGTCTCTGAACATCGTGACCGTTTGCGGTTGCTGCTTTTTCAGGCACAAGGTTCTGTTTTGGAGAACTTCCGTTCTGAATATACAGATTTGATGACGCGTACGATTTCTGTTTTTTTTCAAGGAATGAAGCAGAAATATCCGCATATCAATATAGCAATAACTAACTTCTTTATTCACCTGAATACGGTATGGTTGTTTGCCCTACTCGAAGAGCTGGTGTTGCATCCTGTGAAGAAAGAAGAGATGGAGAAGTTTATAGCGGAGTATATCGCTTTTGAAACGGCTGGTTGGAAAGAGCTCATGAATGCATGAGCTCTCTCACTTTATTCTCTTACTGATATAAAAAAACGTCCGGCTTTCACAAGCCGGACGTCCTTGCCTCTTTTAGAATATGTCATCTATTCATATTCCAAAATGAATACATTATATGGTTTTTTCAACTTAACAACCAAATAAAAGAAATGCGGGTGAATCACTTCGGCCGATTTCTATGTATTTTTAATGTGGCTACGTAATATAATTATGACTAATTAATTTAATTCTGATACTGCAAAGATAGGGGCTTTCCGCTTTTCCCGCAATCCCCTAAAATGGGTATTCTTCTATCAATTACTAGCTATATATAGTGGTTCAGGCGTTTGCATAACTATGCATCCCTCCAAGAACATAATTTACCCCGAAATAGGTCATTAAGACGGTCAGGAAAGCAAGAATCATATAGATATGGAAGAATAGAGGCTTGCGGAAAATGCGCAGACTTTGTGAATGGAAGGCTACTCCATATACCAGAAAAGTAATCAGTGCCCATACTTCTTTCGGGTCCCACGCCCAGTATCGTCCCCAGGAAACGTTTGCCCAAACTGCTCCCAGAAAGATGCCTGCTCCTAAAAAGAAGGTGGCAGGGTAGAGTAGCAAGCGGCTGACTAGCGTCAACTGTTCTATCCGGTTGTCTTGTATAGCGTCGTTTCCGGAGACATTGTTTTCCGATTCTTTTTTCCGGAGGCATAATGCCAGTATTCCGTTTAGCATGATGAATGCCAATAGGGCATAAGACATCATAATCAATGAAACATGAATACTTAGCCATGGAGAGACGAGCACCGGCATTAATGGGGTTATCTGGGGATTCATTTGTCCCAGATAGGAAACCAACAAAGCAAAGCCGGAGAGGAGGAATCCGAATGGAAGTATAAATGGGAATCTTCGATGGAGCAGACAGGCTATCAAAAGAATACAAAGAGCCATAAACTGCATGGTTTCGTAACCGTTGCTAAGTGGAATACGACCGCCGATGTACCAGCGCAGGCAATACCCTGCTAAATGGAATATGAAAGCAAGATAGAGTGCAACAGAAAAGAAAGTTCCTGCTGTGCGGGAAATCGTTTTGGCTTTGGGCGAGAGGGTATTTCTTTGCAGGCTGTTATGAAGTAGAAGCAGGAAAGACAACACTCCCAATGACAGATTTATCATAAAAAGAATCTTGCTGAACGGAATCCGGTTGTAGAGTAATTCTGCTTTCACTTCCAGTTCGGAGAGAGGTTGCACGCTGCCATCAGTGGGTAATGGATGGATGAATGCTCCTTTTTCCAACATCAGGATCAGGCCTACTTTTTCATCTGTTTCCTGGATTGCTTTGGCGAGTTTGCTTTGTTGTCTTTGTTCACGTTGCCAATGTTCACGGAGACGGTAAACAGAACCGTCAAATAAATCAGTTAATCGAGCATAAGGTGTTTGTAAGTTTAATAAATGCTGTAATTCTGTATTTTTGATGTATATCAATGGCTCATTTCTCCACACTTCCGGATAAAGTAACCAGCCACCTATCACTTGTTCAGGTGTCAATCCTTTATATGAAGCTTCTCCTGTCAGTTTCTGAATGAAATCACGGGCTAATGTGTTGAAAGGTACTACCCGGTCGTGATAAATAACCTGTTCCTGTGCTAAACTGTCCGCTTGTGTTCGTTTCAATGCAGGAAGGAGTTTTTTTTGTGCTTGCATGTTACCTGCAAGGCAGAAAATAAACAGTATAAATACACCTCCTTTTTTAAGTAGCGGGTGGTTTAGCAGGCGTCGGAAATCACTACTGCGGGAAAATAGTAGCCAAATCATGGAGAGACCGAGCAGGATATATCCTGCATAAGTCACTCCTGTTCCCCATGGATCATAATTGACAGTCAGCCAGCTCCCTTTTCCGTCATCATCGAAAGATGACTGATAGAAACGGAAACCTTGTGATGTAAATATACGATTCATTGAAATCTGTTCGTGTAATAGAACATTTTTCTGTCCGGGAAGAGAGTAGGTGATATAGCTGATGTAGTCTGCCGGTGCTTCTGTTCCGGGATAGTATGCTATACAGAAACTATCTAGTTGTATTGTGAATGGCAGATCAGCTTTTCTGCCGCTTTCCGATTCCAGGAAACTGTCTATCGTTGCCCCCGGAAGCAAGTGTACGTATCCTTTTTTGCTTCCGATAAACGTAATCATGGCCCCCACCAAGATAACGAGGAGGGAGCCATGAAACAACAATATGGGGAACCGTCGCCATAAAGCGCGTCGGATGAGAGCAACAAGTGCAATGGTGGCAATTGTTCCCCACAAACAACAAAACCAACATGTATGATATATATTTCTTTCTACAAAATCTGTCCCATACGCTTGTTCTACGAAAGTAGTCACAGCGAGTAGTCCCACCAGACAGATATATAAGATAATAAGTAACCTTTTCAACTGTATAATCTTTTATGATATTAAAATGGAGCGTATTCCTTGTTCTTACATTCTTTCACTCCCATACATTCCATCTCAATCAACCATCCGGGACGGCATACCGGAGCATGAACAAATACTTTAGGAGTATGTGGGAAACGTTTGTCATACATTGCTTTAACAACTGTATAGTCGGCTATGTCACGCAGATATACAATCATTTGTCCCAAATCTTCAAACGTGCAGTCCGCTTCTTTCAACAGGGTTTCCACATTCTCCCACATTCGTTCTGTCTGTTTGCGGATGTTGCCGGGATATACCACATCGCCTTTGTTGTTGATACTTGCCGTTCCTGAAATAAATACCTGTCGGCGGTCTCCATAATCTACATACGTGCCACGTTCAAAGCTTACTCCATATTCATAAGTTGGGTTCAGATGGGTAGGAGCATAGAGGAAATGAATCTGTTCCGGTTGCAGTCCTGCTACGGCGTAAGTATCCATTTGTACCAGTACTTTCGGGTCGGCATGCCGGCCGTCGATGCCTGTGCTGGAAATATAATGTGTTTTTTCTGTCAGGTTTTGGGTGACGAAAACTTCATTACGTGCTTTCACTACTCCGGCATAATTCACATCTACATTTTGCACGAAAAACCATGTACGGATACAATTGTCTGCCAGTTTACAACCTTGTTCCATGAGTTGCATCACATAGTCGTTCAATAATAGACGGGTCTGGTATTCCGAATTGGCGGCACGATTGAATGCACTACCGCCCCAGAAGTGGCGATAGGCACTGTGTTTCACCTCAAAAAGCCCGTTATGTAAGACTTGTGTCTGTACATCTGTCAACAGGTAAACCCATAAGGCTATTTTTGTTCCGTCCAGCGGGGGCTGTTCCACAATGGAAAGTGCGCAGTCCGAACCTTCGGTTGTCAATGCCAGTAGTGTATCTGCCTGATTGGCAGCGTCACTAAGGAAATAACGTTTGAGGATGGCAACTGCTCCTTTCAATTCTTGGGTAAGTAAATAATCGTAGGTGTTTAATACTGCATTCAGCTGTTCTTCGTATGTATCTTCCGGTTTAGTAGAATGAATGATAATATGATACTCTGAAGCTTCTCCTCCTGCATTATATTTAAAAATCTCTGTTAGCGTCTTTTCAGACTGAATATTCTGTTGTTTTTTGTTGTTCATATCAGTTGGGTAAATAACTATTTATTCTTGCGCACCGTTATTGATCCAGTCGTCAATAAGGGTCAAAATCGGAGATGATACTATTTCTTTTGAGTGATCGTATCCCCAGGTTGAACTAATAGTGGTATTCAATAATGTGTGCAATACGCTTTCTTGCGCACTGCCCGGCTTGACGAGTAACATGCCATCTACTTTCTTCGACGGGCGGTTGACCAGTGCCTCGTAACTTTTGCCTTCTGTCAGATACAGGTTGGCTGCTGCCGAACTACTTCCGCCATGACAGTGTGCGCATGTCGTATTAAATACTTTTTCTTGAATGCCATGGTACATACCTACATTTACAGTTCCCACATCCATAAGGATGGTGTCGTCAACTGCTGTAAGGTCGTCCATTGACTGAAAACTGATAACTCGTTTTCTCAATTTATTAATAACGCACAATTCAATAGTGGTTACTTTATCACTGACTCCTGTCATCGTAACCTGGATCTCATCATCTTCGACCGCCGGAATTGTTTTGGTGACAACGGCATACTCGCTCTCATCATTGAAGCCTGCCACTACAACACTATAACCATCGGGCCATTTACTGATACCATTGATCTTACCGCTCATCTTCAGCGTGCGTCCTTCTTCTGATAGGGTCTCTGTCTTTTCGTAAATACGTCCGTCATCGCATGATGTGATATATGCCAATAACAGTAGATAACCTCCGAAAAGAATATATTTTTTCATAAACAAATCCTTTCTTGTGCTATTTAGAATGTATACTGAAGTAGAATACTGGCCGAATGTACTGCCAAACCTAAATCGTCGTTATCCCGATCAAGTTGGGTATCATGACCTTTACGGGCAATATACTGGTACATCGCTTGTAACTTCAGATTACAGTTCTTGAAAAAATAGTTCATACCCACGGCTGGCATATTTAGAAAACCATTGGTGTCCATTCCGTTACGGTTGAAGAAATCATAGCGTGCAGCTGCTTGCAGACGGGGGGCAACGAAGTAACCACCTTGTACATAGCCGCCCAGGTAATTATATGACTCGGAAATCTTTTGTCTTTTTGTGAAGCCAACATTCATATAATAGACTTCAGCACCCAGGTAAAGTTTGTTCTTTAGCATTGCAAACTCCAATCCGGCACGATAATCATTGGTACTTTCATTTTCACTTTCTACATTGATAGAGGTAGAAATACCAAACATGATTTTGTCTTCATTCAGCCTGTTCGGATTTCCCTGTGTAGCGGGCATCACTCCTTTAGGCATATAGGTGAAACGTCCGGCGTACAGTAAAGACGGAATGTGCCAGTCATCACTAAATGTTTTTGTTGCTGTATTTACCGCTGCACCCGTACCGTTGAATAAACCGATTTCATACCCGAATTTATCAGCTACCAAACCGTGAATCTCTACACCTAAATCGAATCCGGTGCCAATATTGGGTGTTACCGCATTCAAAGAATAGGGGAGGATAACGGGAGCAGTCAGTGATACTGGCAAACTAGGTAACAATGTTTCTCCCAGTGTTGTCAGGTAGGCATGTGAAAACGGAGTTTTGAATTTACCGACCCGGATGGCAAACTGCTTTTTCAGTTGAACATCAAACCAGGCTTGTTGAAGTAATGCGCCTCCACTGGCTGCCGCATTTATGGAAAGGTTGAAAGATACTTTATCGAAAGCCTTTCCGGTGAATCCGAGTACGGCGTAAGGAACTGAAAATCCGGAGTTGGCTATGTTATCTTGATTGTATGCTTTATCCAGTCCTTCATCGTCGTACCAATTGAAGTTTGCACTGGTCTGTACGAGCAGATAGGGTTTGAATACAAAATCTCCTTTCTTGGTTTCGATAGTGAATCCTTCTCTTCCAGCTAATGATACTACACCATTTTCTGTATCTTCTTCATGTTGTGCCATAGCGGCCAAAGGCATTATGGCAGTCAGCATGGCAATGATTATAAATCTCTTCATAATTACTTTATATATACTACTTTTAGTTTAAAGTGAATTTAAAAATGCAATCAGCGCATCCCGGTCTTCCTTACTCATATTCTTAAATAAGTTCTTTGATGCTTCTCCTTCTCCGCCATGCCACATGATGGCTTCTGTCAGATTGCGGGCACGTCCGTCATGCAAGAAATAAGTATGTCCGTTGACCTTTTCTTGTAAGCCGATTCCCCAAAGAGGGGTAGTACGCCATTCGTTTCCACGTGCCAGCCCGCTTATATAGTTGTCGTTCAGTCCGACTCCCATAATTTCAGAACCCATATCATGTAATAGATAATCAGAATAAGGGTGAATCGTTTGACCGCCTAACCACGGGAGTTGAGTATTATTTAATAAAACACTACCACGTGTCTTAGTGTGTAAAGTGGTCACATGACAGAGATGACATTTGGCTTTATAGAAGTTCTGTTCCCCTTTGATTACTTGCGGATCGTTTACATTACGCCGGGCGGGAACACCAAGACTTTGCATATAGAGATCTACGTTTTCCATCTCTTCTGTGCTGACATCCAGTTGGTCGTAAGAAAGCCCCATCATGCTACCTTGGTTTACTTGTATTTGTCCTTCACAGATTTCTTCCGGATAGCGGCTGTTGGTAACGCCCATATCACTGGAGAATCCCAATTCTACAGTTAAATCGGCATGTTGAGCTTTGTTGCCGGACAATCCCAGACTTCTCACTCCGCGTTCGGTGATGTAATTACATCGTCCGCTGATTCCATATTCGGGATAATTACTTTTTGCTGCAAGTGCTTCAATTTCAACAGGATCTAGTGCCATCATTTGCCCCATGCCTACATGGCGTAATGGAATACGTACGGTACAAAACAAATCTTCCGGTTTGATTTCTTCGGCATACCATTCAGATATAGTATAATTGGGTTTGCAAAGTGTGTAGGCTTCTCCATCAGGGAAAGAAAATGTCTCGTAAGTGTATTCCACAGACAGTTTGCCTTCCGGTTGCACTCCATAGATTGCCTGGTCATGAAGCACACGTCCATAATCTTGAAAGAAAGCTCCGTTTTTACGGGATATGTAGACTAGCATGGAAGAGAATCCATAGCTGCCCGATCCACCCTCTGTCCATAAAGAGGGTTTGGTACGTCCCGCATTCCGGTGGCAACTGCCGCACGAATAACCGGCATAAACGGGACCAAGTCCGCCGCCATGACCGTTGTTACTTGTACGTACATCGTCATATAGTCTGTCACCTCGGGTGAAACGTACATCGTATGCTCCTGTTATCCAATCTGCAGGCGTGTCATAAGCAACAGACGAATTCAAGAAAATAGTTGATGTTCCGGCTGATAGAGCATAGCCCTCCGGAATCTCGATATCCAATATGTCAATTCCGTCATCATCACAGGCAGAGCATGCCAACAGGCAAAAGAAAGAGAATGAATATTTTAGAAAGTGATTCATTGTTTATTGACTTTGTTTCAATAATATGTTTTAAACATACCAAAGAAGTAAAGGTGGATCATTGAATTCCAACCTTTACTTCTCAATAATATCTTAGCTAAGATAAAGCTTTATTGTACTTTACGTGGTTCACCGTTTTTGTAGAGAAGGAATTCCAATGTGTGGAAACCGCGTACATTTTGTGCCGATTCGACAGCAGCTTCATCATCACCTTCACTCCATTCGAGATCACTCCAACTTTGAGAATTCAGTATTTGTACAATAGCATTCTGATCCAAAGGCCAGCTGTCCATGTTAGGATCAAGTCCCATTTCGTCTACCGGACCGAATAAGAAAGCTTCGCTCTTTTCCCATGGTTCACGAGCAGTGATCCAAGCATCACAAGCTGTTTCAAAAGCACTATTTGACGGATTGTCTGCAAGGGCTATTACTGCATTGTAGAGAGCGTCATTTTTTTCTTTCAAACTTTTGTAGGTAGGCACTACTACTGCATCTACATATTGTGTTACTACAGGATTAAGTACTGCGTCCGTATTGATATTGTTGCTATTATTTGCAATATAGGATTTTAAGTCATTCTTCAGTATACTTTCCAGCTCTGCACAAGCATCCATAGCTGCTACCGTTTCGTTACTGGGAATATGATTACGGAAAGGTTGCGGAATATCCTGAATGGCTTTTGCCGCTTTTTGGATAGCATTCTTTATCTTGGTATCTAATGATGAATTAACACCGGCGATAACAGTAGATAAAGAATTAGCATTTATATTACCGTCTAAAGAACCGTAATATGCATTCCGGATGGAATAAATGTTATTGGTATAGTCATCACGAGAATGCCAGCTGTACCAGGATTCCACAGCATATAATGCTTCTTCAGTATTTCCGGCTTTATACAAGTTGTATGGGTCACCAATTTTGGCTGTACCGACTTCATTGGCAATTTCCGCGCATTTATCCACGATTTCTTCCACACAGCTCAAGGCGCTTGCGTAAGGAGAGGCACTATGAGCCTTGAACAGGGAAGCATAGCTTTCACCTCCTTTATAGCTTGAATTCCATGCGTTGTAGAGATTGGTTGCATCTGTTTTTAGAAGTGCTGCTACATTTCTCATGTAGTTATGCCAGCTTGATGCATTTTCAGGAGTGTAATCAATATTAGCAGGATCTACTGTTGGGTTGTCATCATCACTGCTGCAAGAAGTTGTTGTGAATGCTAATCCCAATATTAGGGCTGCGACATAAAAGAATTTTGTTTTCATCATATAAAAATTAAATAATTGATTATTTGTTATTTCTTAATAAACCATCCTATATAGGCAATTCCAATAGAAAATTCGTTTTCACTGTTGTATGACTTTGATACGCCAAAAACTTTATTTGTACCAATCTGGCGGGTTGCATAGTCTGCTTTTATCACTAAGTTTGGCAAAGCGTACCAATTTAATCCCGCTGTCCACATACTTACTTGGCAACGCTTTTCCATCGTTTGCCCTTTTTCCCCTTTCTCTTGTGGGTTGTAGTATTCATAGCGGGCAAATGGATAGATTACCGGAATCTTTTTATTGCCTCCGAAGACCGAGCGGATATTAATACCGGCTTCTGCTGCATAACTTACGGCATTCTTCGCTACCGGAGCCAGACGGCTGTAAGGCGATTTATTGGATAATTTGACATTTGCCTGACTTACTCCTAATGAATTTCCTAAATTTCCATATAAGATATTACCGCGTGCCGTTACATATTTATTGCGATACTGTGCATCTGCGGTGAAGATTCTTATCGGAATTTTTCCATAGCTTGCATAAGTCTGTTCTTTATCAGAGTTGGCTCCTGCATCTGCACAATAATAAAATGATGCACCTACACGTAAATTGGGAACTCCTTTATAGTCTAAACGAAATACATACGCGGGAGAAGTGAAGTTGTCTTCCTCAAAGATTCCCTGTTTGCCACTACCTACCCATGTGTTACGATCGAATCCATTAGGATTCAGGCCTGCTACCACCATAGCTTGATAATCGAAGCTTGCATACCCTTTTCCGAAAGAACCAAAGATTTCCAGACCATTTTCATGCCAGGTAGAAGGCAAAAGGCTTGTTTCACCTTCCGGGCGTGAAGTTCCGAAGAAATTGATCGGTTCATGGTGTGCGTTAGTCAATCCTACCGGAACAATAATATGTCCGGCACGTACATTGAGGGAGCGGTGAATTAAACGTGTGATGTGAAATTGTTCGATAGCTACTTCACCTCCTTTTTCAACTTCTGTTTCGTATTCACCGTTTTCGGTGTTTTCTAATTCGAAAGCTGTACCTGTTCCACCAGATTCGAACTCAATCTCTGCACCGAGTATCCATTTGGAATTGAACTTATAATCAAAAGCTAAAACGAAACGGGGAATTGAAATGGTATTCCTGTTTTTCTTTGGATTACCATCGTTTCCTCCATAGAAACGGTTGATGCCATAATCTTTAAAATTAGCGACCATTTCACCGTATCCTCCAAAACGGAATTTTGTATATTCTTCTGTAGAAGAAGAATTACTACTTTTGGAAATTTCTTTTGTCTCCTGTGCTGGAATTGTAAGAGAAGGTAGGAGACTAAGAATAACGATTGCTGTTATTTTTCTCATCTTTTTAATAATTTTATCGGCTGCAAAGTTAGATGAGGTTAAAAAATGTGGCAATACCTAATATTAGGCATAGTTGTTTCTTAAATTCAGTATATGTAGGTAATTTTAATCTAAAGAGTAAAAAAAATATAGTAGTAGATGAAATAAAACAGACAAAGGTGTATTTCAGTATGATAATTTTTACTGATATACACCTTTGTCTGTTGTTAGTGTGTAGAGTTGTCTTTATTATTTCATAGTGTCACCGATTTTGTTTGTAATTGAGCGAATCGTTTCTTCTACAACCAGTTTCCTTGAGTATATCTACCATCAGGAAACTACCTTTTCAGAAACGATTCAACTCAGACAAACTACATACAAACAAAGCTAAACTTATGCTAAGGTTATCGCTTAAACTGCCATCTTTATACCTTCTTTTTTACTGCAATATCGTTTGCATTGCTGGCAAAGGTCATATCCCAGCATGGCTCCTAAAATAAAATCTTCTTCGGCAGTCAGTTGGTTTAAAGGACGGATGATGATGTGCCGCATGGCTTCCATACATTCTGCCTTTCCAAAAAACAGGTTAATTTTATTGGTACCTACTTCCTGTATCATATAACTGATCTTTTGATTTTTCAATCGGCGGATGGCAAATTCTTCGTGCTCTTTACTCATTGTGTAAAGTACCATGTTGCGTACGCCTTTCTTAAACTCATAAATATGATTAAGAAAAATTCGGATTTCGCCGGGGATGATTCTTTCAGTTGCCATGATGCAAAGTATTCTTTTTATGTTAAGGTAAAATTAGCTAATTTCTTGTTTCACTTGTTCAGCCCATGCGCTGATACGTTCGTCTGTTTTGCTATCTTCGTTGACTTCGTCAAGTGGAAGACCTACAAACTTACCGTCTACGACGGCAATGGAAGAATCGAAGGTATAGCCTGCAGTATCTGTTGCTCCACAGAATTTGCAGTGGGTATCTTTCAGATCTTCATAAAGAATACCTATTGCGTCACAGAATGTGTCGCTATACGAGTCAGAGTCGCCGCAACCGAACAGGGCTACAGATTTGTGGGATAAATCACACTTCTTTAAAACTTTTACTCCATCGTACCAGTCATCTTGAAGTTCGCCTGCTCCCCATGTGGAAGAGCCGAGCACCAATACATCATATTCATTGACTAATGCCTCTGTTAGCTTGGATACATCAAATACATCTGCCGATGGTACATCTAATTTCTCTGCAATTCGACGGGCAAGGTCTTCTGTTGTTCCTGTTGTGGAACCATAAAATACACCAATTTTATTCATCTTTGATTCGTTTTTAAATGTAACGCTGCAAAGATAGAGGGTCTTAAAGAAATAGGAAATCCCCATTTATAATGGAAGATTTGTCTCCTTCTCATTATAAATGGGGATATATGGAATAAAAAATGGTCGATCTTTTTAATGGTGGAACAAGCGGATGCCTGTAAATGCCATTGCCATATTGTATTTGTCGCAAGTTCCAATCACATGATCGTCACGTACTGATCCGCCCGGTTGTGCAATATAGCTGACGCCACTCTTGTGTGCGCGTTCTATATTATCTCCGAATGGGAAGAATGCATCTGATCCTAAAGCTACGCCTGTCATCGTATCCAACCATGCCCGTTTTTCTTCGCGTGTCAGTATTTCAGGCTTTTCAGTGAAGAACTGTTGCCAGATACCGTCTGCCAGTACGTCGTCATAATCTTCCGAAATGTAAACGTCAATCGTATTGTCACGGTCTGCACGACGGATTTTTTCAATCCACGGCAAGTTCATCACTTTCGGGTGTTGGCGTAAATACCAGATATCTGCTTTATTTCCTGCCAGGCGCGTACAGTGAATACGTGACTGTTGGCCTGCGCCAATACCGATTGCCTGTCCGTCTTTGGCATAACATACAGAATTGGATTGTGTATATTTTAAAGTGATTAAGGCAATGATTAAGTCGCGTTTTGCATCAGCCGGGATTTCCTTGTTCTGCGTAGGCATCTCTTTCAAAAGACTTTCATCGATCTTCAATTCGTTTCTTCCTTGTTCGAAAGTTACTCCGAATACATCTTTATGTTCGATAGGAGCCGGGCGGTATGCAGGATCTATCTTTATTACATTATAGTTTCCTTTTCTTTTATTCTTTAGAATCTCCAGTGCTTCGGGAGTATAGTCAGGAGCAATGACGCCGTCGGATACTTCACGGTTGATGATGCGTGCTGTTTCTTCGTCACAAGTGTCGGACAATGCGATAAAGTCTCCGTAAGACGACATACGGTCTGCTCCACGTGCACGGGCGTATGCTGTAGCCAATGGAGATAGTTTCATGTCATCGACAAAATAAATCTTCTTCAGCGTGTCGCTCATTTCTACCGCAACAGCAGCACCTGCAGGGCTGACATGTTTAAAAGAAGCGGCAGCCGGCAGTCCGGTAGCTTCTTTCAGTTCTTTCACTAGTTGCCAACTGTTGAATGCATCCAATAGATTGATATAACCGGGACGTCCATTCAATACTTCGATGGGGAGTTCGCCTTCTTTCATGAAGATACGGGCAGGCTTTTGATTAGGGTTGCAGCCGTATTTCAGTTCGAGTTCGTTTGCCATTTTATTAATTACAAATTACGAGTTACTAATTACAAATTGATAGCGACAAAATTACTAAAAAAAGACTAGCTTGCCTAAAGTTACGCTACAAAATAGTAGCATATAATTAGTATTTGGCTATTTCCGGTGAATTAAAATACCTATAAATGATGATTGTATTTCAGCAAAATATTCCGTTCCTTTGCAGTCTCTAATATAAATAGGTATGATGGATAATTTACAAAAATATAAGCCAACTGATAAGATGATTGATCTCATCAGCGATAATTATTCTTTGTTGCAAGTGATGAGTCGTTTTGGGCTTTCGTTGGGGTTCGGTGACAAGACAGTCAAGGAGGTGTGTGAACTGAATGGAGTAGACTGCCGGACCTTTCTGATTGTAGTCAACTTTATGGCTGAAGGCTTTTCCCGGCTCGATGGAGATAAAGATGATATTTCCATACCTGCATTGATTGATTATCTGCGGCAGGCACATATTTATTTTCTGGATTTTTCTCTTCCCGCTATTCGTCGTAAATTGATCGAGGCAATCGACTGTTCGCAAGACGATGTTGCTTTTCTCATCCTTAAGTTTTTCGATGAATATACACGAGAGGTGCGTAAGCACATGGATTATGAAGAGAAAACCGTATTTAAGTATGTCGATTCATTGATTAAAGGAGTTGCTCCCAAAAACTATCAGATCAGTACATTTTCCAAGCATCACGATCAGGTAGGGGAGAAATTGACAGAACTGAAAAATATCATTATTAAATATTGCCCTGCCAAAGCAAATGAAAATCTTCTGAACGCGGCTCTTTTCGACATATATGCTTGCGAAGCCGGACTGGAATCTCATTGCAAGGTTGAGGACTATATTTTTGTTCCTGCTATTCTGAATTTGGAAAGGAGGATTAGGGAAAATGAAAAATAACGAAGTAGTTCGAATAGCTATTGCAGAGACCTCTGTAATTATTCGTGGTGGGTTGACTGCTGCATTGAAGCGTCTTTCTAACGTAAAAGTACAACCAATAGAATTACTGTCTGTTGAAGCTTTGCACGATTGCGTCCGAACGCAATGTCCCGAGATGTTGATTGTCAATCCTACTTTTGGTGATTACTTTGATGTAGCTAAGTTTCGAGAAGAAATATCCGGTAAAAGAATACGTTTAATAGCGTTGGTTACTTCTTTTGTAGATGCTTCATTATTGGGTAAGTATGATGAGTCTATTTCGATATTCGATGATTTGGAAACTCTTTCTAAGAAAATTGCAGGTTTATTGAATGTGGTTTCCGAAGAAGAAGAGATGGATAATCAGGATACGCTTAGCCAGCGGGAAAAGGAAATCGTCATCTGTGTGGTGAAGGGAATGACAAATAAGGAAATAGCGGAAAAGCTTTTTTTGTCGATTCATACAGTGATTACACACCGAAGAAATATTAGCAAAAAATTGCAAATACATAGTGCTGCCGGTTTGACTATCTATGCTATTGTAAATAAGCTGGTTGCATTGAGCGATGTGAAAGATTTATAGCCTGCGGAAGTGTTATAAAATATAAAACCGTTTGCGCACACGAAAAATATTCGTACCTTTGCAAAGCAGTTGAGAAATTGCTGTTAGTTTATAAGGTAAAAGAAAATATTAAATAAGGTATTAGATTAGACAGTTTAAGGTATTAAAAGTTTTTTAGTTTAGTTCAATAGGATAAGTTTTTAGTAGAAGGTAAAAGGATAACAATAGGTAAGACGTTTTTAGGTAAAAAGAAGATTAGTTTTCAGGAAATTTGAGGTACTATGGAAAAGCCTTTAGGCTTTTCTGATGCAGTGGCGAGTGGTTCTATAAAAAGAATTAGCTCGTTTTTTATTTATATGGGATTTAAGTCTGTGGATTGGATTAAGGTAATAAAAAACAAAATCCCGACGAAATCGCTTCGGCGGGACTCTATTTCATTTTTTACTTAAATGTGGCTACGTAATAAAATTATGACTAATTAATTCAATTCTGATACTGCAAAGATAATGCGTTTCAGAATGTGTCACAATCACCTTTATGAGGTATATTCTGTAGCTATTCTCACTATTTATGGTTAGTAGCAGGTGTTTTCTCTACTTTTTTCCACTCTTTAGTCTCGAAATCGTATGTTTTTATGATTCTAGCAGGGCATCCGGCACATATTGAATAGGGTGGGACGGAATGACTGACTACACTTCCGGCAGCCACTACGCAATGTTTCCCTAAAGTTACTCCCGGTAGAATGACCGAATTGGCACCTACCCATACATCATCTTCGATGACAACAGGCAGTGTGCTGACACCTTGTTCGTCAATCATCTTTTCTGCATCCTGATAATTATGGTTGAGTCCTGTGACCGTTACATTCTGTGCCAGGTTGACATGATTGCCAATATTAACCGGACCTATGATTGTGTTTCTCAATCCGATGCGTGTATAATCTCCGATTGTCAAGTCGCCAACTGCATTATTCAGACAAGAGAAGTCTTCGACAACAGAATATTTACCCAAAGAGAATCGGTTGAAAGGAGGGAGGTCTTTGCGTACACTCCGATAGATGACAGAACCCTTTCCGCGTTTCAGGTATATGAAATCGAAGAGCCGTATCCACCAATTAGGGCGAGTTTTAACGGGGTGCATGATAAAACGATGTACAGCCTGTTTTAAGCCGGGGTTTTCTTTAATTCGCTGTTTAAGTGTTTTCTTCTCCATATTGAATGTTTTTTCTTCTTTTTGTCCTCTACCAGATAATCAGGAATTGCCAGGCTATAAGTGATTAATAGACCGAAAAGTGCAATCCACCATCCGAATGATAAGGTCCAATTATATACGGTAATCAACGAAGTCCAAATACTTACGAAGATACATAATTTAAGTGGAGAAGGCGTTAATTGTTGTACGATCCGGTTGCAGAAACTCCAGTTTCCTTCAAATATGGAAGGGAGTAAGTAGGAAGTTGTTTTCCGGATACGTTTACGGTAAGGACAGGCGGGTGCGGACTGGCAATAAACAATCACATCCGGCAAGTAGTCAATGTATATATTCTGTCGGAATAATTTTCGTTCGATATTAGTCTTAGAACTTTTCATGTTCTTTTGCAGCCATTTTAGGTCGATTGCCATATTAGTTCCCAATAAATTGGATGACAGTCCGAATTGTGTATTGCCGGCTCTACAGAGGCTGTTTTTTATTTCCTCACGTATAGCCCGGAAGCGATTACGGATGCCTTTGCGGTTTTCTACTATCGTATGTAGTTGGATGGCTTGTACACCGGCATCATAGGCATTATATATCTTATTCAGGAATTGCGGAGATAAAGCGCATGCTGTATTGGACAGGAAGAGAACCAGATCATATCGTTCCTGATCTAAACTGTTGATTGCCTGATATAGATCGCTGTATGTGATAAACTCGTACTCTTCTTCTTTATACACATCCGGAAGAATACTTCCCTCCGGAACGAGAATGGCGCAACCATATTCCTTTTGAGCCTTCGGGTAGGTGATATGTTTGAAATGTGAGGCTATGGCCATCACAAAGAGGTATAGGAGCAAAAGCCCTGTACAGAAGAATACCAGATCATCTATTATGTAGATATAAGAGTCTATCATCTGGAAGGAGATTATACGTTCTCTTTTTGAATGAATGCAGTAACTGTTTTCAGAATAATCTTTATATCCAACCAGAAAGAGAATGTCTTTGCATAGGTGATATCCAATTGCTTGCGTTCTTCAGCAGAAAGTTTACCGGCTTCGCCTCTTTTCTCTACCTGCCATAAACCGGTCAATCCGGCCGGACCCATGAAACGGTCGATGTGTTCATCGCTTGTCAGCAACTCGGCTTCATAGAGTGGGAGAGGGCGGTTGCCTACTATTGACATATCCCCTTTTAAAATATTAATAAGCTGGGGTAACTCGTCAATACTATATTTACGTATAATACGTCCAATCTTAGTTATTCGAGGGTCATTTTCCAGCTTAACGAAAGCATTGCTTTTTTCCTTGGACTTCTTGTTTATGTAGTCTTCTTCGGAGATTACGAAATCGTCAGATATCAAGAGGATTTCTTCTTCATCGATTTCTTCATTCACTTCCGCTTCCGGTTCTTCTCCCCAAATATCCTCATCTTCCTGCTGATATTGGTTAAGGGCATTGAAATCCTTTAAATGCTTGTCTGCATCAGTATACATCGAACGGAATTTAAGGAAGTCGAATATCTGATAATTACTTCCTACGCGCTTGGATTTGTAGATAATAGGACCCTTACTTTCTATCCGGATAGCTAGTGCAGTAAATATTAAGAGAGGAGAAAGACATAATATCGCCATTCCTGAAAAGAAAATATCAAAGGTTCTTTTCCATAAAGGCAGGCGGAAAGCATTTATATTTTGTGCTTTAAGTTGAAGTGCCTTTATTTTCTGATCTTTTCTTCGTTTAAGGAAAGTTGATAAATCTTTTAAAGCCTCCTGGCTTGTTTCATATTTTATCGTATTGTTGATACCGGCTTTAAGGTATTCGGATGCTTCTTCCTTAGATAAGGAGTCGATAACGAGTACCATATAAAGCCCCGGATACTTTTTACGCATGTATTGGATATCTGCAATATCTTTGGATATGTTCACTTGTTCGAAAAATAGAGCTGCGTCATATTTTTCGCGTATTTTCTCCAATACTTTGACAGCTTTGCTACAATTGGGTGCAGCATAGAATACCCCAATACTTAGTCGGGAGAGTAGTTCTATTGTTTTGCTATCTCTGCCTATATAAACAAAATATTGCATGTGTAGAAGACCCGGTATTAGTCAATAATCTTTTTGATTCGGATTTTGAGTTCCAAAGGGTTGAATGGTTTCAGGATATAGTCTTCTGCTCCTTCTTCCAATAGTCTGATTCTTTCCGTTGTACTTTCCTCACTGGATAACATAACGATAGGAATTGACTTGAATAATTCATTGTTCTTCATGTATCTTAAGAATTCATCCCCCATCATGAGAGGCATACGAATGTCTGAAATAATGAGGTCAGGTACATTGCCTTCATTAAGCCATTCTATTGCTTTGATGGGATCTTCCAAATAGGTAAAATCATACTCTTTTCCTAGATACACACCGGTCACTTTTCCGATTGTCGATTTATCGTCGACTAGTAATATTTTTTTCTTCATACGAATAGACCTTTCTATCGCTTGCTTTGTTATTTGATTTATAGATTAAGATTGTTGTCACATAATATTTGTGATACACTGCAAATATAGATATTATTTTAGAATAATCCCCAATCAGGAGAGTAAAATTCGTGATATATCTTTTTTTTCTATTAATTGCAACTTACAGCATCTTAATGAAAAAACACGGATTCCATAAAAACTGGAATCCGTGTTAAAGATTAATTGTTAGGCTTATTTATATACTCTTGATGAATCAAAAGTTTTCCACCATTCTTCATTCTTAGTACCGCCACTGGTCACCCAACTTTCGAATAACGAGTAAGCTGATTTGATATTCACATATTCCAAAGGCCATTTGAAGTCTGTCGGAACCATGATTCCCCATGCCAGGTTATCTTTGCTGATGTAATATCTCTTGCGGGAAGTAGAACTATCGTCGTTGTTGCCTCCGAACAAGTCGGTATTTGCCAACTTAGTTGGTTGATAACCGACAATATGAATCTCCTTACGCTGGTTTCTGTTTCCTTCTACGAAAATGAAAACATTCAGTTTATTGATATTAAGCTCATCCACAGAGATAGGATTGCTGAACTTTATAGTGAAACTGATATTTTTAGGACTCGTATTGGCAGAGTGACCTGCAATCGTATTGATCTGTTCGTAACGGTCTCTTCCCAATGCTTTGTGAGCATCGTCAAATAATGGAATAACCGCATAGTCCTGTCCGTTCTCAATCAGATTACTATTCACATTGAAACCTTTAAAAAGAGAGTTGTCACTGAATTCCACCGGCTGCGTAATGGCACTGGCAGGAACACCGTCCAGCATGATAGCAGCTCCAATACTCTTGGTAGCTCCGGCAGCCGATAAATCAAGACTTAACGTGAACTCTTCTGCCTTATTGCTCTTATTGATGGAGATCTTTCTTTCCTTGATAATCAGAACAAGGTCGTTCATATCGTAATCCCCATATAAAGGCCATTGGTCTTCAAACAGATAAGCATAATTGCGATTATCATCCATGATGATCGGGAACTTAGGATCTTCAGGATCTCCTCCTTCATTTCCACCATTTTTAATTCCTGTACAAACATCGATGATGACTTTAGAGTCTCCCATTTTGGTGAAGTATGCGCCATTCAGTACATGGAAGTTTTCCCACCATTGGTTCTTTTCAACGTGGCTGTCACATTCAATAACCAAATTTCCATCATATGTGAAACCTTGTCCGGTGATAACCGGTGATTTTATCATAGAAGTATTTTCGCCTTTTCCATAAAACTTGGCATAACCGGGAGGTATGCTGATACTTGTCGTAGCATCCAGCATAGAACCATCACTTAAATTTACTGTTCCATTAACAAACTCCATTTTAGGAGCTTTCAAATATCCTTGAGTAAAGTTAAACGTCGCTCCGTTGGCATAGAAAGAAGTCGTTGCTTCCATGCTACAAGCGTTGTTGACAGTCGTATTGGTGAGACTGATGGTTGTAAACTTCATGATGTTGTTGTTGGTAGCAACAGCGTCGGAATTTGCAATTAATTTCTCTCCATAAATCTCTCCGTTATTTTCCAAAGAGAAATTAGACGGCAGATTTAATTCTCCTTCCAAACTGATTTTATTGTCATTTACAATTTTCGTATTGGAATTGATTGAGATATTCTTGCTGGTTATGGTTCCTTTGTTGTAGAGTGTTGCACCGGAATGTAGTGTCATTGTGTTCGCTACAGTCAGTGCACCCCAGTTTCTTAATGCAGCAGGCGCTCCATTGGTGAATGATATATCCTCTGCATTTACTTCTCCCTTTTCCATAATGGTCAACATGGAGTTTCTAATGAACGTCATGGTTCCTGATGCTTCAATTTTAGCATTATTCATCACAATGATTTCAATACCGTTTTGGAATTGGAATGTTGCGGGAATCGTCCATTTAGCATCTACATAAACTTTGGTTGCAATTTCACCGTCATAACCGTCAAACTTGAATGTGCCGGCATAGTCAGAGGTGATTTTGTAAGAAGCATCACGCAGCAAAGTGGTTCCTGACATTTCAGTCACTTCTTTTGCATTAGCAGGTATGGAATAGTAATCCGGCTTTTCAAATGAAAGGCCTCTTGTAGCAGCGGCACGACTCATCAACGCTCTATTTTGTGCAGTAGATCCTGCATAATAGAGTTTACAGGTAATATTATCGCTGTTTTCCGGCACATCGAACTGATATACCTGTTCACGTCCTCTAGGGTCGGTTTGCTTCACATAAATACCCTTTTGAGTTGGCAGCAGACTGACAGCGGTTGTAAATTTAAAGTTGTTTTCTTTATTAGCTGTCCTTGCAGCGAGCACGGAAGCGCTTTCATTAGTCAAAGGATCTTCTGCATATATTTCAACTAAATAAGCAAATAGTCCTCCTTCTTCATCTTTCACTTCGACCGAGACATTTTTAGTGGTTATCATGTTCCAATCGATATCATCGGGAGCAGCAAAGCCATCTCCCATCGGGTTAGGTGTTTCGTAAGACGGATCATAGAGATCCTTTCCAGAGTCAACACAACTAGACATAGTACCTGCCATTGCTATTGCAATGATGGGTACAAATTGAATTGTTTTTTTCATCATAATGTATTATTGCTTGATTGTTTGTAACCAAATCCATCACAAAAATAACTGCATATCTTTTATTGGAAATGTTTTTTCTGTTATTTTATGGAGTGAAAACAACTATACTTCCGTTTTGGTTCTTCTTTGGCTCTTTTAGGTTTGATTCGGTCTTGATGATGATGAAGAGAAATCCCCTGATTTTCACTTTTATACAACTGCTTAAAATGAAAATCAGGGGGTTACAATAGATGGATTTAACTTAAGACTTGGTGATTTCTCCTATTAAGCAGGAGTTCATTTTATATCGGATATCCTTGTTGGGTAATCCATGTCCCAATAAAAACATGAGCTTTGTTATGGCACATTCGGGGGTACTGTCATATCCACTGATTACACCTGCTTCCAGAAGATGCATTCCTGTTTCGTAACGTCCCATTTCTACTGCTCCGGAGGCACATTGTGTAATGTTGACAATGATAATTCCACGATCGGTAGCTTCCTTTAGTTGGCGGATGAACCATTCTTTTTGCGGAGCATTTCCCGAACCGAAGGTTTTCATGACAACCGCTTTCAATCCCGGAACATGAAGCAGAGAAGTCACGATACTCTCTTGAATGCCCGGAAAAAGCGTTAGAATAACTACATTGGTGTCAAACAGGTAATGCGGCTTTAACGGTTTTGTCGGGTCTGGTTTTCGAATGAGATTAGGCTCATATTTAATGTGGATACCTACCCGTGCTAATGGCGGATAATTGAAAGAGCGGAAAGCATTGAAATTCTCCGCATTGATTTTGGTGGTACGGTTGCCACGCATCAAATGATTCTCAAAGAAAATACAAACCTCCGGAACAATGGCTGTACCATCCGGATTTTTAGCTGCTGCAATTTCGATGGCTGTGATGAGGTTTTCCTTTCCGTCTGTGCGCAAAGTCCCGATCGGGAGCTGGGAACCTGTGAGGATGACAGGTTTGCTTAGATTTTCGAGCATGAAACTTAGTGCAGAGGCAGTGTAAGCCATTGTGTCTGTTCCGTGAAGGATGACGAAACCATCGAAATAATCATAATTGTAATTGATGATCTTTACCAGTTTTGCCCAGTAAGCAGGTTCCATGTCCGAAGAGTCGAGAGGGGGATCGAATTGGTAGGAGGAAATGCGGTAGTTGAATCTTTTCAGTTCGGGGACGTGCTTAAGCAAATGATCGAAGTTGAAATTTTCTAAGGCACCTGTTTCCGGATTCTCTATCATTCCGATAGTCCCACCCGTGTAAATTAACAAAACGGAAGGAGTTTCTGCTCTCATAATTGTTGAATTACTGTTAAAACATTGGCAAAGATACGGATTAAATGCGAATAATGAGTGCTAAACGACGAATTATATAAAGTTGGAAGGACAAGACTATAAAAAATATCTATGTTGCATTTTTGCGATATGTAGTATGAAAAAATGTCCCCATCTTTGGGGCAGGTTGGACGAAGTGTCCGGCTTTAAATAAAAAACGAAAGAGAAAATGAAAAATGACCGGTATTTTCCGTTAGAAATCTGTTTTTGGGCAGGCGACAATTTGAGCGTCATGATGTATCAGATAGGGGGAGTGCAACTTGTAGGGATTTATGTGTTGTTGCTGTATCTGTGTGCAAAGAATGACTACAGCAAATCAGTGGTTAATAGTATACAAAAACCAGTGGAAAAAAGTGCAGTGGAAAAAAACTCTGAAACGCCGATGGATAAAGGGCAAAAACCGAATGAAACCCAAGAGAGTAGAGTAGAAGAGAAGAGAAATATTACTACTGTTGTAAACAACAGCAGCAATATTGGCGAGGAAAGGAAGACTGCTGCTGTTGTTGTTCGGACTTCGGATTCGGTGAATGACAGGGGCAACGAGATTGTCAGCCCACGCCTCGATCCTGTTCAGTCCACGTCTTGTTTTTGTTCAGCTCACGGCTTGTCTCTGCTCGTCCCACGGGTGAAGTACAGCCTCCCCATGGCTTGCAGAAATAGCCCCACGGTTTGCGGAAATAGCCCTGCGGCCTGCGGAGATTTTCATCCGAGGCTCTTACTTCAGGGCTTCTTTCAGTCTGGTAATCGCCTTTTCCGGGTCTTTTTCTTCTTCGAGCAGAGTGACGAACTTACTGCCGATGATAGCTCCGGAAGCGTGTTCGCAAGCTGCTTGGAATGTTGCTTTATTGGAGATACCAAATCCCACCATCAACGGATTGTTCAGATGCATACCTTCAATCTTTTTGAAGTAAGCCCGTTTTTGTTCGTTGAAATCTTGTTGCGCTCCGGTGGTTGCTGCTGATGAAACCATATAAATAAATCCGTCGGTATGTGTATCTATCTCGCGTACCCGTTCTTCGCTGGTTTCCGGTGTGATGAGCATAATCACTCTGATGTTATAGCGTTCGGCAATGATACGATAATGTTCTTGGTAATCACGGAAAGGGAGATCAGGAATAATGACGCCGTCGATACCACATTCCACACATTTACGGCAGAAATTCTCAAATCCGAATTGCATGATTGGGTTTAAATATCCCATAAGCACAAGTGGGATTTTTACGTCCTTGCGAATATCCCGTAATTGTTCAAAAAGAAGTTTTAGAGACATACCATTGCGCAATGCCTGCGTAGCGGCATTCTGAATAACAATGCCATCTGCCATCGGATCACTGAAAGGAATGCCGACTTCAATCATACTCACTCCGTGCTTTTCGAGCGTGCGGATTACATCAGCGGTACCATCCAAAGTAGGAGTACCGGCACAAAAATAAATAGAAAGTATGTCTTTCTTGTTGCTATTGAAAAGTTGATTAATTCTATTCATGACGTTGGAATTTTTAGATTATGATTTTAATTCGTTTAAAAATGTCCGGATACGCTCCGGATCCTTTTCTCCCGGTTTCAATTCAAAACGGCTGTTGAGATCGTATCCGGCAAGCCGGGGATGTTTAAACTCTTTCAGGGCATTGGCACTGTATGAGTTAATGCCTCCGCTCAATAGGAAGGGTACATGTCCATTGTACATATCCAGGATGCTCCAGTCGAATTGATTTCCCGAACCACCATATTGTTCGCATTTGGTATCGAACAGAAAAAGATCACAGACTTTTTCGTAGTCATATACCTTTCTCAAATCTTTGGGACGGTCTACTGAAAAGGCCTTGATGATTTTCAATCCAGTGGAATGTAAGGACCGGCAGTATTCCGGTGATTCATTTCCGTGGAGCTGTACATAATTCAGTCCGAAACGATCAGCATACATGCTGATTGTCTGCTTGTCTTCGTTGACGAAAACTCCGACACGCCGGGCATGAATGGGCAAGTAAGCCGGAAGCTCGTAGACATATCGGGGAGATTTAGGATAGAAGATGAATCCCAGCATATCTATGCCTTCGATAGACTCTACGTCCTGTATGTTTTCAGCTTCACGCATACCGCATACTTTGATAATTTTTCCGTTAATCATAGGGCTGTCCGTTTTGAATAATTAGTTTATTGGATTGCTTGCAGGAAATTCTGTAAAGTTTCTCCCGGTTGCTGTGTTTTCATAAATGTTTCACCGATCAGGAATCCACGGAATCCGGCTGCCCGAAGTCGGTTTACTATTTCCGGATCGGAGATGCCGCTTTCGGATACCAATACAGCATCTTGGGGAAGCTGTCCGGCCAAGCGGAAAGAGTTTTCTACATCAGTGAAGAAAGTACCCAGATTACGATTGTTGATTCCTACCATATCTATTTTCTTGTCGATGTATATTAATTCCTCGGAGCTATGAATCTCCAGAAGAACTTCCAGACCTAGTTCATGAGCTTTTTCTGCAAGTTCATTACATTTCTCCGGTTCTAATGCGGCTGCGATAAGAAGTACGGCATCGGCACCGATAATTTTGGCTTGATAAAGCTGGTATTCGTCAATGATGAAGTCCTTCCTAAGAATGGGGATCTCTACCAAAGGGCGTGCAGTGCGGATGTCCTTCAGGCTTCCTCCGAAAAATTTCTCGTCGGTGAGGATGGAAAGGGCAGAAGCTCCTGCTGCTGCATAGGAGGGAACAATTTCTTCCGGGCATGCTTCTTCCTTTATCCATCCTTTGGATGGAGACCGACGCTTGAATTCAGCGATAATACCCGATGCAGATGAGGCTAATGCCTGCTTCATAGAACGAGAGGTCGGAACTTCGCTGATACCTTCCTGTAATTGCTCGATGGAGATAGCCTGCTTTTGCAGGTCAACTTCAAATCGTTTGTTTGCTATAATCTCTGATAATATATCTTTCATTGATGTGGGATTATTAATTGTAAATGATGGATTTGCAAAAATAAAACATTAACTGTTCAATTCAATGAATTTTTTTAGGGTAGCTAATGCGCGTCCACTTTCCAATGACTCTTTGGAGAGAGCAATACATTCTTCAATAGTCTTCTCCGGACAAATCACATGGATGGCGAAAGCTGAATTGACTACCACTACATTTTTTTGAGCTTCTGTAGCCGTGTTATTCATGATCTGGTCGAAAATCTTAGCTGCATCTTCCGGTGTTTGTCCACCATCCAGGTCAGTTTCCTTATAGCGGGAGAATCCGAGACTCTCGGGAGCGTAAATCTTTTCATGATCGCTGGTCGCCACTTTAAACTCATTTGTCAGAGAGATTTCGTCATATCCGTCGAGACTATGAACAACGGCAAATTTCGTCTTGCTTTCCTGATAAGTATAGGTATAGAGGCGAAGTAACGGGAGGTTGTAAACTCCTAAAAGCTGATAGGCCGGTAATACCGGATTAACCAACGGACCGAGCATATTAAAGAAAGTGCGCACTGCCAATCCTTTACGAACCGGAGCAACTGCCTTTAATGCCGGATTGAATAAAGGAGCATGCAGATAGGCAAGATTACATTTCTCCATGCTACGGCGCAGTTGATCGACGTTACTGGTGAACTTTACACCGTGTTGCTCCATTACATTACTGGCACCGCTGACTGATGTTGCTCCGTAATTACCATGTTTCACAACCGGGAAACCGGCTCCGGCAACAGTAAAACAGGAAGCTGTAGAAATATTAAATGTATTTTTTCCATCACCTCCGGTTCCTACGATATCTATCGGAGCAAATTCACTTAAATCAACCGGAATACGCATTTCAAGCAATGCATCGCGGAAACCGCATAATTCTTCCACAGAGATATTACGCATCAGAAAGACGGTAATTAAAGAGGCTACCTGTACATCATTATATTTTCCTTGTGCGATGTTCTGTAAAATGGTGCGAGCCTCATCGCGTCCCAAATATTGATGTTCGAAAAGTTTGTATAGAATCTGTTTCATAAGTTTAATCGTTTAAGAAGTTTTTAATAATTTCTTTTCCTTGCGGAGTTAATACTGATTCGGGATGGAACTGAATACCATGTACATTGTAGGTCTTATGGCGGATTGCCATGATTTGTCCTTCCTGACTTTCTGCCGTTATTTCCAGGCAATCGGGAAAACCTTCCCGGCTGACTACCCAGGAATGGTATCTTCCAACAGGGATTTCTTTTCCCAACCCTTCAAAAAGCAAATCCTGGTGAAGGATGGTAATCGGAGTCTGTACCCCATGATATACTTCTTTGAGATTTTCCAGACGTGCTCCGAAAGCTTCGCCGATGGCTTGATGACCGAGGCAGACACCCAGAATGCTTTTGGTCGGAGCATATCTTTTAATAATAGGTAATAGCAGTCCGGCCTCTTCGGGTATGCCCGGTCCGGGAGACAGGATGATTTTATCAAATCGGTCTACTTCATCAAGCTCTATCTGGTCGTTGCGAACTACTTCTACATCTGTAGCCCCTAATTCTTTCACTGCGTGCAGTAGGTTATAAGTGAAAGAGTCGTAGTTATCTAAAAGTAATATTTTCATTTTTATTGTCATTGTAAAATGGTTGTTCAAATACTATCTCTGCTTTCAATTTTTTAATTTGACAGCTAAATCAATCGCCTTTTTCAGTGCTCCCAGTTTGTTGTTCACCTCTTGCAGTTCATATTCATCCTGACTGCGTGCTACAATACCTCCTCCGGCTTGGAACCAGAGTTCATTGTTGCGGCTTACAAAAGTACGGATAGTGATAGCCTGATTTAATTCGCCGTTCAATCCGATAAAACCGATACAGCCACCATAGGCTCCACGATTATGTGGTTCGATTTCGCTGATTAACTGCATAGCGCGTACTTTGGGAGCACCGCTTAATGTGCCGGCAGGAAACGTATCAATAAACGTTTTTATTTTATCTGCGCCCTCATTCAACATACCGCTGACACGGCTTACCAGGTGAATGACATGACTATAATATTGTGGTTCCTTATAGAATAGTACGCGTACATCATGACAATTACGGGAAAGGTCGTTTCTGGCAAGATCAACCAGCATGACATGCTCTGCATTTTCTTTAGGGTCAGCCAATAAAGCTTCTGTCAGTTCCCGGTCTTTTACTACATCTCCGGTACGGCGGGTAGTTCCGGCAATCGGATCGATGTAAGCACGACCATCTTCGATTTTGCAATGTGTTTCCGGTGAAGAACCGAAGATGCGGTATCCTCCGAAATCGAAGTAGAAAAGATAAGGAGAAGGATTGATGCTGCGGAGTGCGCGGTACACTTTGAAATCATCTCCGGCATAAGGTTGGATAAATCTTCTGGAAAGTACGATTTGGAAAACATCTCCACGCATACAGTGCGCGATTCCTTTGCGGACATTGGCTTTATGCTCCTCGTCGGTGATAGGGCTAGTAACGGGACCTGTTACAGAGAAGTTGTAAGAAGCATAATTCCGGTTTTCGATGGCTGCTTCCAGTTCCGGTAAGCCGCTTTCTTCTCCTTCGGACAACATTTCAACGAGTGTCAATTCATTTTTGAAATGATTGAAAACAATGACATACTTATATAATATGTATAGCAAATCCGGAGCGTCATTTTGCTCATCGTGACTTTCTTTCACCGGGATGTGCTCGAAGTATTTCACAGCGTTGAACGTCGTGTATCCGTAAAGTCCACATACATTCTTATTATCCCCGGTCACCTGGAATTGATTGATAAACCGGTTCATGGCCTTTTCTACATGGAAGGTTTTTGTCAGGGGTTCTTCCGTGCGGCTGTTATCGGGATAGTTGGAAGTGACAATGCCGCCATTTATACCGATACTTGCCAGGGGACAGAGGGCTATAAATGACAAGGAATTTTCTCCGGCATGATAGTCGGAACTTTCCATTAATGCAGATTGCGGATACATGTCGCGCACTTTCAGGTAAATGCTGACAGGAGTATGCATATCTCCGAGCACTTGTTTGCTATGAGTTGTATAATTAAATGTTTTCATTTCTATAATTGCTTGATTATTGATTACGAATGATGGTTTACTAATTACTTATTGCTGTTCATTAAACGATAAATAGGTTTCAATATCTTTGTCTCCTCGTCCTGAAACAGTCAATACAACGATATCTTCCGGTTTGAACTTCAATTTTTTCAAAGCTCCTAATGCATGGGCGGATTCCAGTGCAGGGATAATACCTTCGAGTTTAGTCAGTTCGTAAGCGGCTTCTATTGCTTCGTCGTCATTGATTGCCAAAACGTTGGCACGTCTTTGTGCGGCAAGATTGGCGTGTATCGGACCAATGCCCGGATAATCCAGTCCGGCGGAAATCGAGTAAGGCTCTTCAATCTGTCCGTCTTCGTTTTGGATGACGTAAGTACGCGCTCCGTGGATAATTCCCATTTTACCGAGTTGGATGGTGGCGGCGGTCATTCCGGTTTCTATTCCTTTACCTCCGGCTTCCGCCAGAATGATGCCTACCCGTTCATCATTGATATAATGATAAATCGTTCCGGCAGCATTACTTCCTCCTCCAACGCAGGCTATCAGATAATCCGGATAGTCACGTCCTTCTTTTTCTTGCAGTTGTTTTTTTATTTCTTCGCTGATAACAGATTGCAGGCGTGCCACCATATCAGGATAAGGATGAGGGCCTACGGTAGAGCCGATAATATAATAAGTGTCGGCAGGATGGCAACACCAGTCGCGGATCGCTTCGTTGGTTGCGTCTTTCAAGGTCATGTTTCCGGAAGTAACGGGAATAACGGTAGCTCCCAGCATTTTCATTTTCTCCACATTGATATGTTGGCGTTCTACATCCGTCTTTCCCATATAAACGATACATTCCATATCCATCAACGCACATACGGTAGCTGTTGCTACTCCATGTTGTCCGGCTCCGGTTTCGGCGATGATGCGTTTCTTTCCCATGCGGCGTGCCAGCAAGATTTGTCCGATGGTGTTGTTGATTTTGTGTGCACCGGTATGATTCAGGTCTTCCCGTTTCAGATACAACTTGCAACCATACTTTTCGGAAAGGCGTTTTGCCAGATAGAGTGGGGAAGGGCGTCCTACGTAGTCGCGTAATAATTGCTCAAATTCCTTTTTAAACTCTTCGCTTTCAATCACTTCGAGGTACTTGTTTGTCAGTTCCTCAACACATTTGTGGAGGATTTCCGGTACATAAGCACCACCGAATTCTCCGTAATAGCCATCCTGGTCAACTAAAAAACTTTTCATAATCCTATCTATTTTTTATGTTATTATCTAAATCTGTTCGAAAATGGGCAAATAAAAAGAGCCCTGCCGCAAGTTGCGACAGGGCTCTTTCAAATCTGTTATATCTTTAATGAGGTATATACATACGAGCACTGCTCCCTTACGACTGTCGGAGTTGTAACGGGTGCCACCACCAATATGTATTTACTAACATTGTTCTCATTGTCTTTTGTAATTTTATGGGGGCAAATATAGACACTTTGTTTGAAACAGCAAACAAAAAATGACTTTTTTTCTCTTTTGCCTTCATTTTTCTGATATAGAACAATTTTCAACCTGAACTGTTCTTATAAATATTGAATATTTAAACAAAAACAATTATGAAACAGAGAAAAGTTTTAGTAGGTATCGCTATTGCCATTTTCATTATATTATTATTGTATTGGTTATTGGTAGCAGAGGATATGAAACCTTGGTTGTCGGCTATGGTTCCTTCCGTGGCACAACAATTCTTCGCTTGATTCTGACAGGGTTCGGATAAATCATGTATCTTTGCAAGGATAGTGACTAATAACCAAAATAATAACAATAGACTAAGATATGGAAAATTTTATTTTTCAAAATCCCGTGAAACTGATAATGGGAAAAGGGATGATTGCTCGGTTGGCTAAAGAAATACCGTCCGACAAGCGTATTATGATTACTTTTGGCGGTGGAAGCGTGAAGAAAAACGGAGTGTACGATCAGGTAAAGGAAGCATTGAAGAATCATTTTACAGTAGAATTCTGGGGAATCGAACCCAATCCTGCCATTGAAACTCTCCGTAAAGCTATTGCTTTGGGAAAAGAAGAGAAAGTAGATTATCTGCTGGCTGTTGGTGGTGGTTCCGTTATTGACGGTACGAAATTGATTTCCGCAGGAATCCTGTATGATGGTGATGCCTGGGATTTAGTACTTGCCGGACGTCCAGTCACTCATACTGTACCTCTTGCCACTGTATTGACTTTGCCCGCTACCGGTTCGGAGATGAATAACGGGGCAGTTATTTCCCGTCGTGAAACAAAAGAGAAATATCCTTTTTATGCTAACTATCCAATCTTCTCTATTCTTGACCCGGAAGTAACTTTTACCTTGCCTCCTCATCAGGTGGCCTGTGGTTTGGCTGATACCTTTGTTCATGTGATGGAGCAATATATGACTACTCCCGGGCAGAGCCGCATTATGGATCGTTGGGCGGAAGGCATTTTACAAACTTTGGTAGAAATAGCTCCGAAAATCCGTGAAAACCAGCATGATTATCAACTGATGGCTGATTTTATGCTTTCGGCTACAATGGCATTGAATGGATTTATTGCTATGGGAGTGTCGCAAGACTGGGCAACTCACATGATTGGCCATGAAATTACTGCTTTGCACGGATTGACACATGGTCATACGTTAGCCATTGTTCTTCCTGCCACTTTACAGGTGCTTCATGAAGAAAAAGGAGATAAACTTTTGCAGTATGGTGAAAGAGTCTGGGGAATTACTTCCGGTACGCGAGAAGAACGGATTGATGAAGCGATTTGTCATACCGAAGAGTTCTTTCGTTCGCTTGGGCTGACTACACGTTTGCATGAAGAGAACATCGGACAGGATACTATTCTGGAAATCGAACGCCGATTCAATGAACGTGGTGCTAAATATGGAGAGAATGGAAATGTAACGGGTGCTGTTGCCCGCAGGATATTAGAGACTGCACTTTAAGCATACTCTTACATTAAAAATATAGGATAAAGAGGATATTGGAACATACTTTTCACAATATCCTCTTTTCTTTTTATTATTTTTCAATTTTCTCTGACCTTGGAATTCTGAACCAGAAGCGAGAGCCTTCTCCTTCTTTAGATTCCACTCCGATAACCCCGCCCAGTCTTTCTACTATGACACGGCAGATGGCTAGTCCGAGTCCTGTCCCTTTAATAAAGGAGTTCAGTTTGACGAAGCGTTCAAACACTTTATCTATCTTGTCAGCAGGAATTCCGATACCTGTATCTTTTACATAAAAGTATATTTCATCTTTGGCTTCTTCAATCCGGTATCCCATTTCGATAGAACCTTTGGGGGTGAATTTCAAAGCATTATTTGTAAAGTTGATGATAACCTGTGATAGACGTATGCGGTCGGTATACATCATGCATTGATCTGCTTTCTCTGTGAATAAGATTTGAATGTCTGGGGAAGAATTCTTTTCTTGCATTTGTCTGCAAATACCTTCCATCAATTCGTTGATATCAGTCTGTGCAAATGTGAATTCCATAGTACCGGCTTCAATTTTAGAAAGATCGAGGATGTCGTCTATTAGTTGCAATAATAAGATATTGTTGCTGGAGATGATTTTTACAAATTCTTTTCTCTCTTCCTCTTCCTCCGTTTGGCAAACCATTTCGGAGAATCCTACAATCGCATTTAGCGGGGTTCGTATTTCATGGCTCATATTAGCGAGAAAGGCAGATTTGAGCCGATTGGATTCTTCGGCTTTTTCCTTTGCTTCCTGCAGCATTTTGTCCATCTTTAATTTTTCAGTGATGTTTTCAAAACGAAGTAATCCTCCAATAATTTCAGTTTCCTTTTCATCGCCGAATACAGGTGTTGCGGTCACTTCAAAATCTACATTGTCTACTCTGATGGTATGCCGGATAATTTTGCCCTGTTCGATAGCTTTCTTGAAAGCACATTGTCCACACGGTTCATTACGAAGTGCACTGGTCTGATAGCAAATTTTTCCCGGTATGTATCGTCTGCCTTTTACCAGGCTGGCTATTTGTCTTGTTTCCTCCCATTGTACCCGGTAATTTTTATCAATATAGATAAGGCCGAAGTCGATACTTTTTAGAGCTAGTTTTTGCTTCTTCAATGCTTTTTCCAGTTCTTCCTTGGCGGCAACTAATTCTCTTTCATAATTCTTGAGTTGTGTGATATCCCACCGGGTTGCCAACAGCCATTTCTTTTCTCCTTCCCATGAAATAATAGATTTAACGGCAATAGTATCATGGGTGATTCCATCGGGAGTGGTGTATTTCTCTTCTTTGCGATATACTTTGCCTGCTTGTATGAGTTCTTTGTCGATATGCCGGTATTTTTCACCTCTTTCTTCTCCATAAATTTCATAATCAGTATGTCCGATGGCTTCTTCACTGCTAATGCCGGATTGAGCGGCTGATTCTTTATTCCAGTAATAGTATCGGAAATCGTTTGTTATATCTTTTACAAAGATGGGGAAAGGAAGGTTATCGAGAATATCAAAGGAGAAACGGTAGGAATGATTGGTCTTTTTAATCGTTTTTTGCAATTTTCGGATTCTATATAGTAAGATGCTGATGACAAGGAGCAAAATAACTACTAGTAAATAATTATAACCCCAATGAACTTCGTTAATCCAATAATTTAACAAAATATTGTTTGCCATAAAATGTTTGATATAAATGAGGTGTAAAGATGGTTCTTCGTCAAATTTGGTGGTAATCTCTTTTTTATTTCAACTGTCTTCTTCTTTCTTAATCCTATTAAAAGTTGTAGATATGTTTGCTTTTTAGTAACTTTAAAGACACCACATCATTAAGAGTTACAATGCAACAAGTCATATCTACAACGTACAAATATACATCAAAAAAAGAAAATGCTCCTACAAATAGGGGATTATTCCATGATTTCAGATTCAGTCTTGGCTACGATAATCTGCAACAAGATGGTATCTCTGAAGCTGTTGGCTCATTGACGGTCTTTCTACATACGGCTGGCAAAGGGGCTTCCTGTCCTTATTGCGGACATTTCAGTCACCGATTGCACAGTTACTACTCCCGTCATATTGAGGATCTTGAAGTTTTACGGTCATTACTTTTGGGTAGTTTAGTCATCAAGGTTGGCAAATATTATTGTGACAATGTTTCTTGTCCACAAAAATAT
>NZ_GG774958.1:0-633 GCF_000162555.1 Bacteroides sp. 3_1_23 | reverse complement strand
GTTTCCGCACACAATTTCCCTATACATAAAAAATATGTTCTACAACATCGTTATGCGTCAGCACTTTAGCAAATGTATTCAAAAATACTTAGAAAAAATAGTTTGATATATTTGGAGTGTATACCAAAAGGGCGTACTTTTGCACCCGCTTTCCAAGAGAAGAAAGCCTTGAAAAATTGACTTAGTGAAAAAGTGGAATCCCACTTAAAGAAAAGAACAAAAAACTTCCGAAAAAGTTTGGATTATAATAAATAAAGTTCTTATCTTTGCAGTCCGATTCGCAAAGAAAATTGGCAAGAGTTATTCTTTCATACATTCTTTCCCTTTCGCATAGAGAGCCAGAGAAATCGAGTAAAAAGAAAAACTAAAAAAACTTCCGAAAAAGTTTGGTAGTTAAAAATAAAGCCCTTACCTTTGCACCCGCTTTTAAAACGAAAGTAACAAGTTCTTTGAAATATTGATAAACAATACAAGTAGTACAAGTAAAAAAAATAGAACCGTCAATACTTGTTTCCAGAGCAGCGATGTTCGAAGAAACGATAGGTATTTGAATAAGGTCAATAAATTTACGGCGTCCTGAACAGAGCAAAAAGATCATCCTAAGGGATGATAAAAATACTTTTACAATGAAGA
>NZ_GG774959.1:0-1700 GCF_000162555.1 Bacteroides sp. 3_1_23 | reverse complement strand
TTTCATTTTCATTTCTCATGTTCTCATAAGTTGTATGGTATTTGTTTGTAAATCAATAATATAATGCTATGAGAAATAAACTGTAAAATGGTATTTCTCATAGTATTTCCATCATTTATCCTTAAAAAAGCTGCATTTCTCATCGGTTTCAACTCATTTTTCCTCTTATTCTCATACTCCTTTTATCTGTTTTGCTTATTTCTCATGCATGATGGCTGCAGCTTTTCCCGAACTCTCGCCGGACTTACGATTATTCCTTTCCTTATGTTGTTTATTAATCAACTTCCTATTGTTTACTGCTTTCCTGTGTATCATTCACCTTATATCTTACTGTTTTCCCTTACTCATTGCCATTTCTTCCTGCTACTATCTGTATCGTTGCACTCAAGTGAACAGATCGTTCCACTCTAGTGGACGGTTCTTTCTACTCTAGTGCACAGGCCTGTTCACTGGAGTGGAACGATACAGATGCAGGTAGGAAAATATGCGAATATCTGCTCTATATACTTTCAATAAGCATTGATAATATATTGTAAAGCGGTGTGTAGTCTGATATTCATCTTGGGCTTTAGTTTAAAGTCTAGCTTGAGAATTTTATAGGATAAATAGCCAAAATATTATGAGAAATGGTTTAAACCCTATGAGAAATACTCGATTTTACGGACTAAATCACGGAAAAACTATGAGAAATGCCCTTTTGTTTTTTATTTCTCATAGTGTTATCTATTTGATTCACAGCTGATTATTGTGTATATTATGAGAACATGAGAAATGAAAAAGAAAAATCCTTTTCAGTAAAGTGAAGATTCTACGTATCATTCTCATACAAGTATCATATTAATGAATCAAACTAAGGAATGGAATCCACTATAAAACCACTATCTCTTATATCTATCTTTCTTTCCTCTTATTTTAATGAACTGATTCTTTAATTGCTCCCTAACGCAAACTGATTCCCGGTGCACCTACGCGCCCGCGTGTGATATAATAATGTGTATCCCTCTCGTCGTTTCCGCGCACAATTTCCCTATACATAAAAAATATGTTCTACAACATCGTTATGCGTCAGCACTTTAGCAAATTCCTTCAAAAATAATTAGAAAAAATAGTTTGATATATTTGGAGTATATATCAAAAGGGCGTACTTTTGCACCCGCTTTCCAAGAGAAGAAAGCCTTGACAAATTGACTTAGTGAAAAAGTGGAATCCCACTTAAAGAAAAGAACAAAAAACTTCCGGAAAAGTTTGGATTATAATAACTAAAGTTCTTATCTTTGCAGTCCGATTCGCAAAGAAAAACGGCCGGAGTTCTTCTTTTGTACCTTCTTTCCCTTTCGCATAGAGAGTCAGAGAAACCAGCGTAAAAAGAAAAACTAAAAAAAACTTCCGAAAAAGTTTGGTAGTTAAAAATAAAGCCTTTACCTTTGCACCCGCTTTTAAAACGAAAGCAACAAGTTCTTTGAAATATTGATAAACAATACAAGTAGTACAAGTAAAAAAATAGAACCGTCAATACTTGTCTTATGAAGTAGTGATACAATTAAGACTAATAGGTATTTGAATAAGGTCAATAAATTTACGGCGTCCTGAACAGAGCAAAAAAAAGTCATCTTAACAGATGATAAAAATACTTTTACAATGAAGAGTTTGATCCTGGCTCAGGATGAACGCTAGCTACAGGCTTAACACATGCAAGTCGA
>NZ_GG774960.1:96210-202759 GCF_000162555.1 Bacteroides sp. 3_1_23 | reverse complement strand
AGAGGACCGTGTTGGACTGACCGCTGGTTTACCAGTTGTGCCGCCAGGTGCATTGCTGGGTATCTAAGTCGGGATTGGATAAGTGCTGAAAGCATCTAAGTACGAAGCCAGCCACAAGATTAGATTTCTTAGGGTCGTCAAAGACGATGACGTTGATAGGATGCAGGTGTAAAGGTGGTAACATCAAAGCCGAGCATTACTAATTGCCCGTTCACTTTCTTTCGGACATGTACCGGTTGGGTATATACGTTTAGCTTGCTATACACTATGATTTTACTTTTCATCATGTCATAACCTTATTCAGGTGGTTATAGCACGAGGGTTCCACCTCTTCCCATTCCGAACAGAGAAGTTAAGCCTCGTCACGCCGATGGTACTGCGTAACAGTGGGAGAGTAGGTAGCCGCCGTTTTTTAAGAAGCCCCTTGATTCATTTTGAGTCAAGGGGCTTCTGTCATTTGGTACTTTGCGAAAAAAGTGCTATATTTGCGACCGACAATTATTTTATTAAACGTTTAAAGCAAATTTAAAAGGTATGAAAACTAAATTATTTTTGGCTGCTGTAGCAGTAACATTTTCTTTTGCAATGATGTCTTGTACTGGTAACAAAACTACTAACGCTGCTTCTGAAGGTGAAGAGACAACTGTAGAAACAGTGGAAGCTGTTGTTGAAACTGATTCTTGCTGCCAGGCTAAGGACTCTTGTGCTACTGCTTGCGACAAAAAAGCTGATTGCGCAGAAAAGAAAGAATGTTGCGATAAGAAGTAATCTATTGATTTAGAACAATAAAGAAGGAGAGGGAGAGAATGGTTCAAACATTCTACTCCCTCTTTCTGTTTTAATAAACATATCGCTTTATTCGTGATACATTTTTGCTAATAATCGGCTTTAACTTATGAAATGATATTTTTTTCGATAAAAAAGTAACGTATTATTTGGTGGTAAAGAAATAATCCATACCTTTGCACCGTCAAACTAATAAAAGAGACAAGAAATGAATCAGATGTTTATACATATTCTACTATGCGGTATTATTATTCTACTATCAAAGGTTAGTGGAAGTGAGTGCTGCGCGTAAATGTGTATAAATGAAAATATACGAAAGCCTTTCTCACTTCCAAGTGTGAAAGGCTTTTTTTAATGCTAATAATTATATAATATACATAAGAATATGGACAATAGGTTATTTATTTTTGATACCACTCTTAGAGATGGTGAACAGGTTCCGGGATGCCAGTTGAATACAGTAGAAAAGATTCAGGTAGCAAAGGCATTGGAAGCGTTGGGAGTAGACGTGATTGAAGCCGGATTCCCCATTTCGAGCCCGGGGGATTTTAATTCAGTAATTGAGATTTCAAAAGCGGTGACTTGGCCTACTATCTGTGCTTTGACCCGCGCAGTTCAAAAAGATATTGATGTAGCCGTAGATGCACTGAAATTTGCTAAACATAAACGTATTCACACCGGTATCGGTACTTCTGATTCGCACATTAAATATAAATTCAATTCGAATCGTGAAGAGATTATCGAACGTGCAGTAGCTGCTGTGAAATATGCCCGCCGTTTTGTAGACGATGTGGAATTTTATGCAGAAGACGCAGGCCGTACGGATAACGAATATCTGGCACGTGTGGTAGAAGCTGTCATCAAAGCGGGAGCTACCGTAGTGAATATCCCTGATACAACAGGTTACTGCTTGCCTTCAGAATATGGCGCCAAGATAAAATACTTGGTTGACCATGTAGACGGCATTGATAATGCCATACTTTCTACTCACTGTCATAATGACTTGGGTATGGCTACTGCCAATACGATAGCCGGTGTTTTGAACGGTGCGCGTCAGGTGGAAGTTACCATCAACGGTATTGGCGAACGTGCAGGAAATACTGCTCTCGAAGAAATCGCCATGATTATTAAGAGCCATCACGAAATAGATATTCAAACCAATATCAATACGCAGAAGATTTATCCGACCAGCCGTATGGTATCCAGCCTGATGAATATGCCGGTACAACCCAATAAAGCAATCGTTGGACGTAACGCTTTCGCACACTCTTCAGGTATCCATCAGGATGGCGTATTGAAAAATGTACAGACGTATGAGATTATCGATCCGCATGATGTGGGTATTGATGATAACTCTATCGTATTGACTGCCCGCAGCGGACGTGCTGCATTGAAAAATCGTCTTTCTATATTGGGAGTGAATCTGGATCAGGAAAAACTGGATAAGGTATATGATGAGTTCCTGAAGTTGGCTGATAAGAAGAAAGATATTAATGATGATGATATTTTAGTATTGGCAGGTGCAGACCGTAGCCAGAACCATCGTATCAAACTGGATTACTTGCAGGTGACGAGTGGTGTCGGTGTTCGTTCGGTAGCTAGTTTGGGATTGAATATTGCCGGTGAGAAGTTTGAAGCTTGTGCCAGTGGTAATGGTCCGGTAGATGCTGCCATCAAAGCATTGAAAAAGATTGTAGAACGCCACATGACTCTGAAAGAGTTTACTATTCAGGCTATCAGTAAGGGAAGTGATGATGTAGGTAAAGTGCACATGCAGGTAGAATACGATAACCAGATTTATTATGGTTTTGGTGCCAATACAGATATTATTGCTGCTTCGGTAGAAGCCTACATCGACTGTATTAACAAATTCAAATCGTAAAAAAGAGATTGACAGTCGGTTTGGTATTACAGAGATTGATTGAAAGAGTAAATAGTAATTAGTAAAATAGTAAATAAACAGATGAATACATTATTTGATAAGATATGGGATGCCCACGTGGTGACTACTGTGGAAGATGGCCCTACACAGCTTTATATTGATCGGTTATATTGTCACGAAGTGACTAGTCCGCAGGCTTTTGCGGGATTGCGTGAACGTGGAATCGGAGTATTGCGTCCCGAAAAGGTATTTTGTATGCCCGACCATAATACACCGACACACGATCAGGATAAGGAGATTGAAGATCCGATTTCTAAAACGCAGGTGGACACGCTGACGCAGAATGCGAAGGATTTTGGTCTGACACACTACGGCATGATGCATCCGAAGAATGGTATTATTCATGTGGTAGGTCCCGAACGTGGTTTGACCTTGCCGGGAATGACGATTGTTTGCGGTGACTCTCACACTTCTACTCACGGTGCAATGGGAGCGATTGCTTTCGGTATCGGAACGAGCGAGGTGGAAATGGTGCTGGCTTCACAATGTATTCTCCAGTCGAGACCGAAAACAATGCGTATCACTGTAGACGGTGAACTGGGTAAAGGGGTGACTGCAAAGGATGTGGCTCTGTATATGATGTCTAAGATGACTACCAGTGGTGCTACGGGTTACTTCGTGGAATATGCAGGTTCGGCTATCCGCAATCTGACAATGGAGGGACGTCTTACCCTTTGCAACCTTTCTATTGAAATGGGTGCGCGTGGTGGTATGGTTGCTCCGGATGAAGTGACTTTTGAATATATCAAAGGACGTGAAAGTGCTCCGCAAGGCGAAGCATGGGACAAGGCTTTGGCTTATTGGAAGACATTGAAGAGTGATGATGATGCCGTGTTTGATAAAGAAGTCCGTTTCGAAGCGGCTGATATTGAACCGATGATTACCTACGGAACGAATCCGGGTATGGGTATGGGAATCACACAGCATATTCCTACTATGGAAGGAATGAGTGAAGCTGCACAGGTTTCGTTCAAGAAATCAATGGAGTATATGGGATTCCAACCGGGTGAATCTTTGTTGGGTAAGAAGATTGATTATGTATTCCTTGGTGCTTGTACAAACGGTCGTATTGAAGATTTCCGTGCATTTGCTTCCATCGTGAAAGGTCGTAAGAAAGCGGAGAATGTAATTGCATGGCTGGTTCCGGGTTCATGGATGGTAGACGCACAGATCCGTAAGGAAGGAATCGACAAGATATTGACGGAAGCCGGATTTGCTATCCGTCAGCCGGGATGTTCTGCTTGTCTGGCAATGAACGATGATAAGATTCCTGCCGGAAAGTATTCGGTATCTACCAGCAACCGTAATTTCGAAGGACGTCAGGGCCCCGGTGCACGCACTTTGCTGGCTAGTCCGCTGGTAGCTGCCGCTGCTGCGGTGACAGGTGTGATTACCGATCCGAGAGAGCTGATGTAATTTAACCGTAATTCGTAAATCATTAAATTGTAAATAAGACGATGGCTAAGACAAAATTTAATATAATAACAAGTACTTGTGTACCTCTTCCTTTAGAAAACGTAGATACTGACCAGATCATTCCGGCACGTTTCCTGAAAGCAACCACTCGTGAAGAAAAATTCTTTGGTGATAATCTTTTTCGTGACTGGCGTTATAATGCTGACGGTTCCCTGAACAAGGATTTTGTGTTGAACAATCCTACTTATAGCGGACAGATATTGGTGGCAGGAAAAAACTTCGGTTCGGGTTCCAGCCGTGAACACGCTGCCTGGGCTATTGCAGGATATGGTTTCCGCGTGGTGGTATCCAGTTTCTTTGCCGATATTCATAAGAATAATGAGTTGAACAACTTTGTGCTGCCGGTGGTTGTTACCGAGGAGTTTCTGCAGGAGTTGTTTGATTCGATAGAAGCGGACCCGAAGATGGAAGTGGAAGTGAACCTTCCCGAACAGACCATCACCAACAAGGCGACAGGTAAAAGTGAACATTTCGAAATCAATGCTTACAAGAAACTTTGTTTGATGAACGGATTGGACGATATCGATTTCTTGTTGAGCAATAAAGATAAAATAGAAGAATGGGAAAAGAAGGCGTGAAAATAGAAATCATGGACACAACGCTCCGTGATGGTGAACAAACCAGCGGAGTATCTTTCGTGCCTCATGAGAAACTAATGATCGCCCGTTTACTGTTAGAAGATTTAAAGGTAGACCGGGTGGAGGTTGCTTCGGCGCGTGTGTCGGACGGTGAGTTTGAAGCCGTGAAGATGATTTGCGACTGGGCGGCCCGTCGTAATCTGCTCCATAAAGTGGAAGTGCTCGGCTTTGTTGACGGGCATACTTCTGTCGATTGGATTCAGCGTACCGGTTGTCGCGTGATTAATCTTCTTTGCAAAGGTTCACTGAAGCATTGTACGCAACAACTGAAAAAGACACCGGAAGAACATCTTGCAGATATCATTAATGTGGTGCATTATGCCGACGAACAGGATATAACCGTCAATGTTTATCTGGAAGATTGGAGTAACGGTATCAAGGATTCTCCCGAATATGTATTCCAGTTGATGGATGGATTGCAAGAGACGAGTGTCAAGCGTTATATGTTGCCTGACACGCTGGGTATCTTGAATCCCTTGCAAGTGATAGAGTATATGCGGAAGATGAAGAAACGTTATCCGAATACTCATCTCGATTTCCATGCGCACAATGACTATGATTTGGCAGTGAGCAATGTGCTTGCAGCTGTATTAAGCGGTGTAAAAGGACTGCATACCACCATCAACGGACTGGGCGAACGGGCAGGAAATGCTCCTCTCGCAAGTGTGCAGGCTATCCTGAAAGACCATTTCAATGCGGTGACAAATATCGACGAAAGCCGTTTGAATGATGTCAGCCGGGTAGTGGAGTCTTATTCGGGAATTGTGATACCTGCCAATAAACCGATTGTAGGTGAGAATGTCTTTACGCAAGTGGCCGGAGTGCATGCCGACGGGGATAATAAGAATAATCTCTACTGCAATGATTTGCTTCCCGAACGTTTTGGCCGCAAGCGCGAATATGCATTGGGTAAGACAAGCGGTAAAGCAAATATCCGTAAGAACCTCGAAGATCTCGGATTGGAGCTGGACGAAGATGCTATGCGCAAGGTAACGGAACGCATCATCGAGTTGGGCGACAAGAAAGAACTGGTTACACAGGAAGATTTGCCGTACATTGTTTCGGATGTGTTGAAACATGGAGCAGTGGGTGAGAAGGTTAAACTGAAGAGCTATTTTGTGAATCTGGCTCATGGGTTGAAACCGATGGCAACGTTGAAGATAGAAATCAACGGAAAAGAGTACGAAGAGAGTTCAGGCGGCGATGGTCAGTATGATGCTTTTGTTCGTGCGCTGCGTAAAATATATAAGGTGACATTAGGACGTAAATTCCCGATGTTGACCAATTATGCGGTAACCATCCCTCCCGGTGGACGTACAGATGCATTTGTGCAGACAGTTATCACGTGGAGTTATGATGAGCAGGTGTTCCGTACCCGCGGACTCGATGCCGACCAGACAGAGGCTGCCATCAAGGCTACTATGAAGATGTTGAACCTCATCGAAGATGAATACGAGAAGAGCAAGTGAGAAACAACTTGCCCGAAGAATGTTTTTTATAAGAATATATAAATAGAAGAATAAACGATTATGGATTTTAAAATTGCTGTATTAGCAGGCGACGGCATCGGACCGGAGATCTCTGTGCAAGGTGTAGATGTGATGAGTGCCGTTTGCGAGAAGTTTGGTCACAAAGTAAGTTACGAATATGCAATCTGTGGAGCTGATGCGATTGATAAAGTAGGCGATCCGTTTCCGGAAGCAACTTATCAGGTTTGTAAAGAGGCGGATGCTGTTTTGTTTTCTGCCGTAGGTGATCCGAAATTTGACAATGATCCTACTGCCAAGGTACGTCCGGAACAAGGCTTGCTGGCGATGCGTAAGAAACTGGGACTTTTTGCCAATATCCGTCCGGTACAGACATTCAAATGCCTGATTCACAAATCTCCGTTGCGTGCGGAACTGGTAGAGAACGCCGATTTTATCTGTATCCGTGAGCTGACCGGAGGTATGTATTTCGGTGAAAAGTATCAGGATAATGATAAGGCGTATGATACGAACTATTATACTCGTCCGGAAATCGAACGTATTTTAAAGGTAGCTTTTGAATATGCAATGAAGCGCAGAAAACATCTGACTGTGGTAGATAAGGCAAATGTGTTGGCTTCTTCCCGTCTGTGGCGTCAGATTGCACAGGAAATGGCTCCGAACTATCCGGAAGTGACAACTGATTATATGTTTGTGGATAATGCTGCAATGAAGATGATTCAGGAACCTGCTTTCTTCGATGTGATGGTAACGGAAAATACATTTGGTGATATCCTGACTGACGAAGGTTCTGTAATCAGTGGTTCTATGGGCTTGCTTCCTTCTGCTTCTACAGGTGAAAGTACTCCGGTATTTGAACCGATTCACGGTTCATGGCCGCAGGCTAAGGGATTGAATATTGCTAATCCGTTGGCACAGATTCTTTCTGTAGCTATGTTGTTCGAGTATTTCGACCTTAAAGAAGAGGGTGCATTGATTCGTAAAGCCGTAGATGCTTCTTTGGATGAGAATGTACGTACGCCGGAAATCCAGGTGGCTGACGGTGCTAAGTACGGAACAAAAGAAGTAGGACAGTGGATTGTTGATTATATCAAGAAAGCTTGATAAACCCGGATAAAAAAGTAAAAGCCTGGCATCGGATAACGGTGTCAGGCTTTTACTTTTTAGTTCGAAATATGTTGTGTTCTACCAACTTTTAATAGTGGAGTATAGAACGATACCGAGTATAGTCAGTAATCCTACATAAATAGTGACTGACCATTGTTTTATTTCTTTTCTCTTCGTGCGGGTGGAAGGTTCCAGATAGATGGCTGCTTTGTGGGCGATAGTGCAGAACAACCAACCGCCGAATCCTCCGATAATACCTCCTACGAGTAAATCACCGGGATAATGTACACCCAGATATATACGTGTGTAGCAGTTGAGTATTGCCCAGGTCAGGATGAAAATGCTTAGCCAACGTTTACGGAACAGGAATATGACAAACATGGCAAGACCTAATGAATTGGCGGCATGGCACGATGGGAAACCGTAGCTTCCTCCGCGGTAACCATTTACGATATATACTAGATCTACAATCGGGTTCTCCGGATTGGCGGGACGCAGACGTGCTACTACCGGACGAATGATGCTGCTGCACATCTGGTCGGCAAAGGTGATAGTCAGTACAATGGCTGCCACGTAACACAGTACTACTTTCCAGTGGAAGTTTTTTAATAAAATATACAATATAGTGGCATACATGGGAACCCAGATGAATTTACCCGTGAAAGAACTCATGAAATAATCCCAGAAAGGGGAATGTATACCATTGAAAGACAAGAAGATATTTGTATCTATCTCCGAAAGATATTGGACAATTCCGGTGTGTATCATCAGGCTTTATTGATCTATTTTTAATGTCGCAAATATACAATAAAGAATAGAAAATTGTCCTATATTACTTTATAAATATTCAATATAACTCATTTCCTAGCGTTTCGCCAGGTCGTCGTAGAGCTTCTGCAGGAACGCTTTTCCTTTTTCCAGGTTGGCTCCTTTGGCAGTACCTTCGTCCAGTTGCACAGTATTGGCATCGAGGTTATATACCAATTGATTATCGGCGGTAATCATTCCGAAATAATTCGGCCGGGTAAAGTATGCGAAATGAGGTGACGCCGGATTCATGATATTTTTGCTGAAAGTAAATTCATCATGCGGCAATCCTAGTTGAGCGAGCAGGGTAGCGGCGATGTCTATTTGTGAAGCATAAGTATCTACAACCAAGGGTTGTTTTATTGCACCTCCAATTAAAATCAGTGGAATGGTTTGGCCGTCCAGCGGATTTTCTATTGGATACGGATATGCACCCTGATGATCGGGAACGAGTACAAACAGTGTATTTTTCCATAGCGGTGTCTCTTGATACTGTTTCACGAAATCTCCCACGCAACTATCGGCATAGGCAAAAGAATTGAGGATTTTGTCATCCAGTCTGTGGAACGGGACTTCGAATGGTTCGTGGCTGCTTGATGTCTGTACAAGTTTCAGAAACGGTTCTTTTTGTTTTTCTTCTTTCAGGTCTTTCATCAGGCGTTGGAATAAGACGTGATCCTGTGCTCCCCATTTTCCTGTACGTTCGGACAGAGGAAAATCTTTATCGGAAATAATCTTCTCGATGCCGGAAGATACCAGGTAAGAGCGCATATTGGTAAAATCGGCATCTCCACCATAGTAATATTCCAGATTATATCCTGCGTTTTTCAAGCTGCGGGGGATAGAAGGAAGTTTGTCCGTCTTTTCGGGATATTTCATGATGCTGGTGCTTGGCTGTCCGGGATATCCGCTGATAATGGATGCCAGTCCGCGGTCTGTACGGAAACTGCTACCGTAGAAGTTGCTGAATAGTATGCCTTCCTTTGCGAATTTATCCATGTTGACAGCCACATTAGGTTGTCCTCCGAAAGTTTCCATCAAGTGTGTGGAGAAACTCTCAAGGATAATAAAAATAATGTTCGGACGTTGTGTATTCAATAATTGGGGGATGCTGTCTGTTGCTGCGACAGGTTTGTCTACCATCTCTGCAAATAATTCGTCGGCTATTTTCGGGTCCATGAAGCGATATTGCTTATCGAAATTATTCTGGTGGGTGGCGGAATACATGAAGCTGAATGCCGGATTGATGGCTGCATGATTCATGCGTTGGTCCTGACTGAAATACACCTTGCTCAAATTCATGGTGGATACGCTGAATCCGCCCCGGATAGGGATGAAAAGTGCCGCTGTCAGCAAAAGGAGTGCAAGCGAGACATTCTGACGTCGATAAGGAATTTTCAGGGGCTTTTTCTCCCGGATAAGGACGCAATAGAAAATAAAGTATAAAATTGCTGCATAGATCAGCATAGATAAGATTCCCAATAGTACAAACCAAAAGCTGACGCTTGCCATAGCATCTTTGGGGGAAGAGAAGAAATAGAAAACGGGGGTGGCATCCAGACGGAATCCCCAAAAGCCGTATAATCCCAGGTCGATGATAAAAATGCAGGCCATGATAAAGGCGATTACCCCGAAGTATCCTTGCCGGATGCGGCGGAGTATGGATGAATTGGTCCAGGCGGAGGCGATGAGCAGTAAGCCGGGGATAGCGGTCAGGTAACCTGCGAGAGATAAATCCAGAGGCAATCCGTGCCACATGACGCGGAAGTAGTCACCTAAAGATACATTGGTATATAAGTCATGGTAGTAAACCATGAAGATTGGTTTCTGAAGAACGAATAAAAGAACAAATAAAAAATAGGTCGTGAGAAATTGTATGATTCTCTTTTTCATATCTGTAAACTTAAAAAGATTGAACGGATACAAAGTTACTATACTTTTCCTTATCTTTCTCATGAAGTGATATAAAACATACCTTTTTTTCCATATCTTTGTCGTGTCTGTGACAAAAATAAAGTAATAAGATGGCAAAGATTGCAAGGAAACTAACAGATTTAGTGGGGAATACCCCTTTGATGGAACTTTCCGGTTATAGCGGAAAGTACGGTCTGGAACAAAATATTATTGCCAAACTGGAGGCTTTTAATCCGGCGGGAAGTGTAAAAGACAGGGTGGCTCTTTCGATGATTGAAGATGCCGAAGTTCGGGGATTATTGAAACCCGGTGCGACGATTATTGAGCCGACAAGCGGAAATACAGGTGTCGGGTTGGCAATGGTAGCCACTATTAAAGGGTATCATTTGATATTGACCATGCCTGAAACAATGAGCCTGGAACGGCGGAATCTGTTGAAAGCGCTGGGTGCGCAGATTGTATTGACAGACGGGGTAGGAGGGATGGCAGCTTCTATTGCCAAGGCGCAGGAGTTGCGTGATAGTATTCCCGGTTCGGTGATCTTACAACAATTTGAGAATCCGGCTAATGCGGCTGTTCATGAGCGGACGACAGGTGAAGAGATCTGGCGGGATACAGACGGTGAAGTGGCTGTTTTTGTGGCCGGAGTGGGCACCGGAGGAACGGTTTGCGGTGTAGCCCGTGCTTTAAAGAAACATAATCCGGATATTTATATTGTGGCGGTAGAACCGGCGTCGTCTCCTGTATTGGCAGGAGGAGAGGCGGCTCCGCATCGTATTCAGGGTATCGGAGCAAATTTTATTCCCAAACTTTATGATGCTTCTGTGGTAGATGAGGTGATGGGTGTACCCGATGATGAAGCGATTCGTGCGGGACGTGAGTTAGCGTCGACGGAAGGTCTGCTGGCGGGAATTTCTTCGGGAGCAGCTGTGTATGCTGCCCGTCAACTGTCACTGCGTCCGGAATTTAAGAACAAAAAAATAGTAGCGTTGTTACCTGATACGGGAGAGCGTTATTTGTCGACCGAACTGTTTGCTTTTGACGCATATCCATTGGATTAATTCATTCATTATAAAAAAGACCTGAACCATGGTAAGAATAATTATAGCTTTGCTTTTTTGTTTTCCGGCTGTTGCCTTTGCACAAACTTATCAGCAATTGTCCGAGAGAGCCATTGAATGTATTGAGAAAGACAGTCTTCCCAAAGCAGAGGAACTTTTGCTTCAGGCTTTGAAGTTAGAACCGAAGAACGCTAAGAATGCATTACTCTTTTCTAACTTAGGTTTAGTCCAGCGCCGTTTGGGTGAGTTTGATAAAGCGTTGGAGTCTTATTCTTTTGCACTGAATTTTGCTCCTTTGGCAGTTCCTATTTTACTCGACCGTGCCGCCATTTATATGGAAATGGGAAAAACAGACCGTGCTTATACCGATTATTGCCAGGTGCTTGATGAGGATAAGCAGAACAAGGAAGCTTTGTTGATGCGTGCTTATATTTATGTGCTCCGCCGCGATTATCCGGCTGCGAGAATGGATTATAATCGTTTATTGGAACTTGATCCGCAGAGCTATAGCGGACGGCTGGGATTAGCTACTTTGGAGCAGAAAGAAGGAAAATTCCGGGAAGCTCTTGAAATTTTGAATAAGATGATTACGGCTACTCCTGACGATGCGACTCTTTATATTGCCCGTGCCGACGTGGAACGTGAGATGAAACACGAAGATTTGGCGTTGGTTGATTTGGAGGAAGCGATCCGGTTGGATGCTGCCTCGGCTGATGCTTATCTGCTGCGTGGGAATATCTACCTGACACAGAAGAAAAAAGGATTGGCAAAAGCCGACTTTGAAAAAGCCATTTCATTGGGAGTGCCTCCGGCTGATTTGCACGAACAGCTTAAGCAATGTAAGTGAAGTTATAAATAAAGTAACTTTATCTTTCCGGTTTACATAAGTTAGGGTCTTTTATTACAGGCATTAGTTCGTTCCACCTATGTTTCCCTTTCGTTCTACCTTTGTGGAACGAAAGGGAAACATAGGTGGAACGAAAAGATAACCCGGGTGGAACGAATAATCATTAGTCAGGTGACTCGTTAATGCATACTATTAAAGAATTTCTTTTATTCTACGAACTGTCTAATCAGATTTACGAAATCCTTTCCATATTTCTTTTTCTTGTGCTCTCCGATACCGCTGATTTCTCCAAACTCTTCGATAGTGGTGGGACGTGAGATGCAAAGCAGATGCAAAACTTTATCTGACAAGACGATATAGGCAGGCAAAGCTTCCTGATCGGCAAGCTGTTTTCTTAATCCTCGCAATGCTTCGAACAAATCTTGGCTTTCGCCGCCTGCTGCACCGAAGGGGAGTTCTTTGGCGATAACCACTTTTTTCTTTTTCCTTTTCGGGTAACTGCTTCCTCATGTTGGATAACTACCAATGCCGCTTGTGTCCTTCCGAAGAGAACATTGCTTCCGCTTGACGTTATCTTAAGATGATTGTTCTCATTATAAGCTATTTCAAAGTAGCCGAGTTGCAACATCTGAAGCAGATAGTCTTGCCAGTCACGAGGAGGAATATCGCGTCCGGCACCGAACGTTTTAAGTTCCTGATAACCTTTTCCGGTAACTTCAGCAGAATAGTTTCCACGGAGAATATCAATCAACAGTCCTATGCTGATTTGCTGTTCCGTACGTGCGATGGCACTTAATGCTTTTTGCACGATGACCGTACCGTCAAATCGTTGAGGTGGATTTTTACAAACATCGCAGTTGCCACAATCCTCTGTTGTTGTCTCTCCGAAGTAGCTTAATAAGATTCTACGCCGGCAAATGTCAGCCTCTGCATATTGCTGCATACGTTGAAGCTTTTCCAGATTGATGTTTTGCTGATTACTTTCCGAAGCGAATTTGGTTAGTAATATTAAATCTCCTAATGAATAAAACAGGACAGTGTCGCTAGGAAGACCGTCGCGTCCGGCACGTCCTATTTCCTGATAAAAACTTTCTATACTTTTAGGCAGGTTATAATGTATGACCCAGCGGACATTTGATTTATCAATCCCCATTCCAAAAGCAATGGTGGCACATACTACCTGTATGCGGTCGTTAATAAAATCATTCTGTGTTTCGTCCCGGTGTTGGGTGGATAATCCGGCATGATAGACACCGCAGCGAATACCCTGCTTTTGCAACATCTGTGCGACGGTTTCTGTCTTATTTCGGCTCATACAATAAATAATCCCGCTTTCTCCCCCGTGGCGGTGAATAAATTCTAAGATAGCCTTGTTCTTCTCTTTCGCTTGAAAACCACGTTTCACAGTCAGGCTAATGTTGGGGCGGTCGAAAGATGAGATAAAGATACGGGGATGGTTGAGATGTAATTGCCGTACAATGTCTTCGCGCGTGATTTTATCCGCAGTAGCAGTTAGTGCGACAATCGGTATTTGCGGAAATTGTTGGTGAAGCACTCCCATTTGTGTGTATTCCGGACGGAAGTCATGTCCCCATTGTGAAATACAATGCGCTTCATCAATAGCAAACAGAGAGATGTTCATATCCCGCAACAAATAATCTTTTTCTGCTAAAAGTTTTTCCGGTGAAATGTAAAGCAGCTTCAGGCGTCCTTCAACACATGCGCGACGCAGTTGGACGTTTTCCGTTTCGTCATTACTGCTGTTCAGTGCCCCGGCTGCGATGCCATTTGCCAGCAATGCTTCTACCTGATCTTTCATCAATGAGATAAGTGGGGAAACGACAACGGCAGTACCTTCGTAAAGCAATGCAGGGAGTTGGTAGCAGATTGATTTTCCCCCACCAGTAGGCATTAATACCAATGCATCCTGTTTGTTCAGGATGTGGCGGATGATTTCTTCTTGCAGAGGACGGAAACTATCGTATCCGAAATATGTCTTTAGAGTTTCTCTCATTGATGCTGATTTATCCATGCTGCAAAGGTACATTTTTCTTTGGCAATTTTCATTATGTGTAGATTTCAGTTTCTGATATGAATTATAAATAAGTTAAAGTTTCTTATTATTCAACCCTATTCCCTCTTTTTCAAGGTTTTTGATTGTTTATTTAGAAAAAAATGCACAAAATAATTGTGTGTTTAAAAAAAAGTAAGACATTTGTAACATGTTATGTTGCAAATGAGCAATAATTAACAAATGAACAAACCCTAACCAGTTAATTCAATGAGTGATTTAGAGAACAAAAAAACGGAAGAAACTCCGAAAAAACGTCCCTACAATTTGAGGGAAAAGAAAGAAAAAAAGGCTGCATACAGGTCTTTGATTAGACCGGAATTGGCAGACGAGTTGTATGACAAGATCCTGAATATCATCGTTGTACAGAAGAAGTACAAGGATCCTGATTATTCAGCTAAGGACTTGGCGAAAGAATTGAAAACGAATACTCGTTACCTTTCTGCAGTAGTAAACTCACGCTTTGGCATGAACTATTCTTGCCTGTTGAATGAATACAGAGTAAAAGATGCTTTGCATTTATTGACTGACAAACGTTATGCCGACAAAAATGTGGAAGAAATTAGTGCCATGGTTGGCTTTGCAAATCGTCAATCTTTTTACGCTGCATTTTACAAAAACGTAGGTGAGACTCCTAATGGATATCGCAAAAAACATCTCGAAAATAAGAAATAATTGCGCGTTCCGAAACTAGTCAAAAGGAATTACCTCTAAATGAAAGATTTTGGAGATAATTCCTTTTCTCATTTTAATTAATCAATACTAACATTATGAGAAAACATCTGATTTTAATGACAGTGGCCGCCACGCTCTTAACATCGTGCGGAGGAAGTAAAACAACAACTGCTGAAGCAGAAAAATTTGATTATACAGTGGAACAATTTGCTGATTTACAAATATTGCGTTATAAGGTTCCCGGATTTGAGGAACTGACGCTGAAACAGAAGGAACTGATTTATTACCTGACAGAGGCTGCTCTGGAAGGAAGGGATATTCTGTTTGACCAGAATGGAAAATATAATTTGAGAATCCGTAGGATGCTCGAAGCAGTATATACAAACTATCAGGGGGATAAAACGACGCCTGATTTTAAAAACATGGAGGTGTACTTGAAAAGGGTATGGTTCTCCAATGGTATTCATCATCACTATGGTACGGAGAAATTTGTGCCGAACTTCTCACAGGGATTCTTGAAACAGGCCGTGCTCGGTCTGGATGCCAAGTTGCTTCCGCTGGAGAAAGGGCAGACTGCCGATCAACTCTGTGCCGAGCTGTTCCCGGTGATTTTCGATCCGGCAGTTATGCCGAAGCGGGTAAACCAGGCGGATGGCGAAGATCTTGTGTTGACTTCTGCTTGTAACTATTATGACGGAGTGACGCAGAAAGAGGCAGAACGTTTTTATAGTGATATGAAAGACCCGAAAGACGAAACACCGGTTTCTTACGGACTGAACAGTCGCTTGGTAAAAGAAAACGGAAAGTTGACAGAGAAGGTTTGGAAAGTAGGCGGACTCTATACACAGGCTATTGAGAAGATTGTTTATTGGCTGAAGAAAGCGGAAGGTGTGGCAGAGAATGAGGCGCAAAAGGCCGTTATCACCAAGCTGATTCAATTCTATGAAACAGGCAATCTGAAAGATTTCGATGAATATGCTATTCTTTGGGTGAAAGACTTGGATTCACGAATAGATTTTGTGAATGGATTTACTGAAAGTTACGGCGACCCGCTGGGGATGAAAGCGAGTTGGGAATCTTTGGTGAACTTCAAAGATCTGGAATCGACACATCGTACGGAGATTATCAGCAGTAACGCGCAATGGTTTGAAGATCATTCTCCGGTTGATAAATCTTTCAAGAAAGAAAAGGTGAAAGGGGTATCGGCTAAAGTGATTACTGCTGCTATCCTTGCAGGTGATCTTTATCCGCCAACAGCTATCGGTATCAATCTGCCGAATGCTAACTGGATTCGTGCTCATCACGGCTCTAAGTCAGTAACAATCGGAAATATAACAGACGCTTATAATAAAGCCGCTCACGGAAACGGATTCAATGAAGAATTTGTTTATAGCGATGCTGAAATACAACTGATTGATGCCTATTCTGACTTAACGGACGAGCTACATACGGACTTGCACGAATGTTTGGGACACGGTTCCGGTAAGTTGCTTCCGGGCGTAGATCCGGATGCATTGAAGGCTTATGGCTCTACCATCGAAGAGGCACGTGCTGATTTATTCGGATTGTATTATGTAGCCGATCCGAAGCTGGTGGAACTGGGATTGCTCTCTTCTCCCGATGCTTATAAGGCTCAATACTATACTTATCTGATGAACGGGTTGATGACACAACTGGTACGTATCGAACCGGGAAATAGTGTTGAAGAAGCTCACATGCGCAATCGCCAGCTGATAGCCCGTTGGGTATTTGAAAAAGGAGCTGCCGATAAAGCGGTGGAACTGGTGAAGAAAGACGGAAAGACTTATGTGGTTATCAATGACTATCAGAAGGTACGTCAGCTTTTCGGCGAATTATTAGCTGAAATTCAGCGCATCAAGTCGACTGGCGATTTTGAAGGTGCTCGTACATTGGTAGAAAACTATGCGGTAAAAGTGGATCCGGCTCTGCATGCAGAAGTTCTGGAACGCTATAAGAAGCTGAATCTAGCTCCTTACAAAGGCTTTGTGAATCCGAAATACGAACTGGTGACAGATGAAAACGGAACTGTTACAGATGTCACAGTTTCCTATGATGAAGGTTATGTAGAACAAATGCTGCGTTACAGCACTGATTATTCTCCGCTGCCTTCAATAAACAACTGATTTGAAATGGATATAAAAGAACAATTAAAAGATATCAAGACACAGCTCCGTCTCTCTATGAACGGGGCTGTGTCCCAAAGTATGCGTGAGAAAGGGCTGGTTTATAAACTCAATTTCGGAGTGGAACTGCCTCGTATCAAGATGATTGCCGAAAATTATGAGAAGAATCATGACCTGGCACAGGCTCTGTGGAAAGAGGACATTCGCGAATGTAAAATTCTGGCGGGGATGCTTCAGCCGATTGAAACGTTTTATCCTGAGATAGCCGACATTTGGGTAGAAAATATCCGGAATATCGAAATAGCCGAGCTGACTTGCATGAATCTCTTCCAGCATTTGCCGTATGCTCCGGCCAAATCTTTTCACTGGATTGCAGATGAGCAAGAGTATATACAGACTTGCGGTTTTCTGACTGCTGCCCGTCTTCTGATGAAGAAAGGGGATATGACCGAACGCGCCTCCGGCGAATTACTCGATCAGGCAATCTGTGCTGTACATTCCGACAGTTATCATGTTCGTAACGCTGCTTTATTGGTTATCCGCAAATATATGCAGCATAGTGAAGAACATGCCTTTCAAGTATGCCGTCTGGTGGAGGGAATGGCTGATTCTACCTTGGAAGGGGAGCAGATGCTCTACAACATGGTGAAAGAAGAGACTGAAGAATAATTAACCTATTACTTATTTCTAGGAATTTCTTTTGCTTTCCGCAAAAAAGGCTTAACTTTGTTCGCGCTAATTTTGGCTGATGATGGAAACTCAAAACGTGAAAGATACAGTAAGGCAGATATTCACGGAATATCTCACGGCGAACGGGCATCGTAAGACTCCTGAACGCTACGCCATACTCGATACTATTTATTCTATCGACGGTCATTTCGATATTGACATGCTTTATTCACGGATGATGGACCAGGAGAATTTCCGGGTGAGCCGTGCAACTCTCTACAACACCATTATCCTCCTTATCAATGCACGACTGGTCATTAAGCATCAGTTTGGCACTTCTTCCCAATACGAAAAATCATATAATCGCGAGACACATCATCATCAGATATGTACTCAATGTGGTAGAGTGACCGAGTTTCAGAACGAGGAATTACAGCATGCCATTGAAAATACGAAATTGAGCCGCTTCCAGCTTTCGCATTACTCCTTATATATATATGGAGTATGTAGTAAGTGCGACAGAGCTAACAAACGGAAAAAAATAAATAACAACAATAAAAAAGAAAAATGAAAGTAGATGTTCTATTAGGATTACAATGGGGCGACGAAGGTAAAGGAAAAGTAGTCGACGTTTTAACACCTAAGTATGATGTGGTTGCTCGTTTTCAGGGCGGCCCGAATGCCGGTCACACGCTTGAGTTCGAAGGACAGAAATATGTGCTCCGCTCTATTCCTTCCGGTATTTTTCAAGGAAACAAGGTAAACATCATCGGTAACGGTGTGGTACTTGATCCGGCATTGTTTAAGGCAGAGGCAGAAGCGCTTGAAGCATCAGGTCATCCGCTGAAAGAACGTTTGCACATTTCAAAGAAAGCTCATCTGATTCTTCCGACACACCGCATTCTGGATGCTGCCTATGAAGCAGCCAAAGGAGACGCCAAAGTAGGAACTACCGGCAAGGGTATCGGCCCTACTTATACGGATAAAGTGAGCCGTAACGGTGTTCGTGTAGGTGATATTCTTCATAATTTCGACCAGAAGTATGCTGCCGCAAAAGCTCGTCACGAACAAATTCTGAAGAGCCTGAATTATGAATATGATCTTACTGAACTGGAAAAAGCATGGTTGGAAGGTATCGAATACCTGAAACAATTCCATTTTGTAGATAGCGAACATGAAGTGAATAATCTGTTGAAAGATGGTAAGAGCGTTCTTTGTGAAGGAGCGCAGGGTACTATGCTTGATATTGATTTCGGTTCATATCCGTTCGTGACTTCTTCCAATACCGTATGTGCGGGAGCCTGCACCGGACTGGGAGTGGCGCCTAACCGTATCGGTGAAGTATATGGTATCTTCAAAGCATACTGTACTCGTGTAGGAGCAGGCCCGTTCCCATCAGAACTGTTTGATGAAACAGGTGACAAGATGTGTACTTTGGGACATGAATTCGGTTCTGTTACCGGACGTAAACGTCGTTGTGGATGGATCGACCTGGTAGCGCTGAAGTATTCCGTTATGATAAACGGGGTTACCAAATTGATTATGATGAAGAGCGATGTACTCGATACTTTCGAAACAATCAAAGCTTGTGTTGCCTACAAAGTGAATGGTGAAGAAATCGATTATTTCCCGTATGACATCACAGAAGGGGTAGAACCTGTTTATGCAGAGCTTCCGGGCTGGCAGACAGATATGACCAAGATGCAGAGCGAAGATGAATTCCCGGAAGAGTTCAACGCTTATTTGACTTTCCTGGAAGAACAACTTGGCGTAGAAATCAAGATTGTTTCTGTAGGACCGGACAGAGCACAGACGATCGAACGTTATACAGAAGAATAACCATTGATTTATTATATGGAGGAAAGGCGGAGATTGAAGAAAAACTCCGCCTTTTTTATTCAAGCCTTTGTAGTCTATTCTAAACACACAGAAAAATAATGTACGCCTTATGAAAACACGTTTTATTACTTTCCTTTTGTTGTTCGTCATGAACTTGGGAGCATTTGCACAGTCTCCTTATCAGCCTGCCGAAGAGAATCTGAAAGCACGGCAGGAATTTCAGGACAATAAGTTTGGTATTTTTCTTCATTGGGGGCTATATGCCATGCTCGCTACCGGTGAGTGGACTATGACAAACAATAATCTGAATTATAAAGAGTATGCCAAACTGGCAGGTGGATTTTATCCTTCCAAGTTTAATGCCGATAAATGGGTGGAGGCTATTAAAGCTTCGGGAGCCAAATATATCTGTTTTACTAGCCGTCATCACGAAGGTTTTTCTATGTTCGATACTAAGTATTCGGATTATAACGTAGTCAAAGCCACTCCTTTTAAAAGAGATATTGTGAAAGAACTGGCAGCTGCCTGTGCCAAGCAGGGAATCAAGCTTCATTTTTATTATTCTCATCTTGACTGGGCGCGTGAGGACTATCCCTGGGGACGTACAGGACAGGGGACGGGACGTTCGAACTCGAAAGGGGATTGGAAAAGCTATTATCAATTCATGAATAACCAGTTGACGGAGTTACTGACGAATTATGGTCCGGTAGGTGCCATCTGGTTTGACGGATGGTGGGATCAACCTAAATCTTTTAACTGGGAATTACCGGAGCAGTATGCTTTGATTCATAAACTCCAACCGGGCTGCCTGGTGGGTAACAATCATCATCAGACGCCTTTTGATGGAGAAGATATTCAGATTTTCGAACGCGATCTGCCGGGTGAGAATGCTTCGGGACTTTCTGGACAGGAGGTGAGTCGCTTGCCGTTGGAAACTTGCGAAACAATGAATGGTATGTGGGGATATAAGATTACCGACCAGAATTATAAATCTACAAAGACATTGATTCACTATCTGGTGAAGGCAGCCGGTAAGAATGCCAATCTTTTGATGAATATCGGCCCTCAACCTGATGGGGAACTTCCTGCGGTAGCTGTGCAACGCTTGGCAGAGATGGGAGAGTGGATGAAACAATATGGCGAAACGATCTATGGAACACGAAGCGGCATAGTTGCTCCGCATGATTGGGGAGTGACCACACAAAAAGGAAATAAACTCTATGTACATATCCTCGACCTGAAAGATGCAGCTTTGTTCCTGCCATTGACAGGCAAGAAGGTTAAGAAAGCAGTCTTGTTTAAAGATCAGTCTCCGGTTCGTTTCACAAAGACGAAAGCTGGTGTTTTGCTCGAATTCGCCGAGGTTCCGAAAGATATTGACTATGTAGTAGAACTGACAATTGACTAATTTTTAGCTAATTCTTCATAAAAGCAAGGGGAAACTATTCTGACATTGAACGTTTCCCCTTATTTTTTGGCAAACAATTTGTTTATAGATATATAGAGTAATAATTAAAATTGAAAAGTATATGATGTCTTATTGGGTATTATTTATAGGAATCGCTGTTGTCAGTTGGTTGGTACAGATGAATTTGCAAAACAAATTCAAGAAGTACTCTAAGATTCCTACAGGAAACGGAATGACAGGACGCGATGTTGCTTTGAAGATGTTGCATGACAATGGAATTTATGATGTGCAGGTTACACATACGCCAGGACGGTTGACCGACCACTACAATCCTACTAACAAAACTGTGAATTTGAGTGAAGGGGTGTATGAAAGTAACAGCATTATGGCGGCTGCCGTAGCGGCCCATGAATGTGGACACGCTGTGCAGCATGCACGTATGTATGCTCCGTTGAAGATGCGTAGTGCGCTGGTTCCGGTTGTGAACTTTGCTTCTTCCATTATGACGTGGGTATTGTTGGGTGGTATCTTGCTGATAAACTCTTTCCCGCAGTTATTGCTGGCAGGTATTATCCTGTTTGCTATGACTACATTGTTCAGCTTTATCACGCTGCCGGTGGAAATCAATGCAAGTAAACGTGCATTGGTATGGTTGAGTTCATCCGGCATTACTAATTCGTACAATCATGCACAGGCAGAAGACGCTCTTCGTTCAGCTGCTTATACGTATGTAGTTGCTGCATTAGGTTCATTAGCAACATTGGTTTACTACATCATGATCTTCATGGGTAGAAGAGACTAGGAAATGAAAAAGGGAAAAGGCAGTTTTGCCAGCTTCCTTCTATAGAATAAAAAGGGATCCTCCGCAGTCTTTCCAAAGACTATGGAGGATTTTTTATATAGTTTGGAGGACTTGTTTGAGTGTTTCTTTACGATATTAATAGGGGATGGACACAATACGGGTGATTTTTTCAAATATATGTAAGCATTGCTCGGAAATTTGCAGTAAATTTGCGCCATTAAAATTATAAACAGTAATATTATGGCAGCAAAACCAAGTATTCCTAAAGGAACTCGTGACTTTTCGCCGGTAGAAATGGCGAAGCGTAATTATATATTCAATACGATTCGTGACGTATATCATTTGTATGGTTTCCAACAGATAGAGACTCCGTCTATGGAGATGCTTTCTACACTGATGGGAAAGTACGGCGATGAAGGGGATAAACTACTCTTTAAGATTCAAAATTCAGGAGATTACTTTTCCGGGATTACTGACGAAGAATTGTTAAGCCGTAATGCTGTCAAACTGGCAAGCAAATTTTGTGAGAAAGGTTTGCGTTATGACTTGACAGTACCTTTTGCTCGCTACGTCGTGATGCATCGTGATGAGATCACTTTCCCGTTCAAGCGCTATCAGATTCAACCGGTATGGCGTGCTGACCGTCCGCAAAAAGGACGTTATCGCGAATTTTATCAATGTGATGCTGACGTTGTAGGAAGCGATTCATTACTGAACGAAGTGGAATTGATGCAGATTGTCGATACTGTTTTCAGTCGTTTTAATATTCGTGTATGTATTAAGATAAACAACCGTAAGATTCTTTCCGGTATCGCTGAAATTATAGGTGAATCGGATAAAATCGTCGATATTACTGTAGCGATTGATAAACTGGATAAAATAGGTTTGGATAATGTAAATGCCGAACTGAAAGAGAAGGGAATCAGTGATGAGGCTATTGCCAAGTTGCAGCCGATTATTCTCCTTAGCGGTACGAATGCGGAAAAGTTGGCAACATTGAAAAATGTATTATCGGCCAGTGAAGTAGGATTGAAAGGAGTGGAAGAAAGCGAATTTATCCTGAATACATTGGAAACAATGGGCTTGAAGAATGAAATCGAGCTTGACCTGACATTGGCTCGCGGACTGAATTACTATACAGGTGCTATCTTTGAAGTGAAAGCGTTGGATGTGCAGATTGGTAGTATCACAGGTGGTGGTCGCTATGATAATCTGACCGGAGTATTTGGTATGGCAGGAGTGTCGGGAGTGGGTATCTCTTTTGGTGCAGACCGTATCTTCGACGTATTGAACCAACTTGAACTTTATCCGAAAGAAGCTGTGAATGGAACAGAACTTCTATTCATCAACTTCGGCGAAAAGGAAGCTGCATTCTCTATGGGAATTCTGTCGAAAGTGCGTGCTGCCGGTATCCGTGCCGAGATTTTCCCGGATGCAGCCAAGATGAAGAAACAGATGAGCTATGCCAATACAAAGAATATTCCGTTTGTAGCTATTGTCGGTGAGAATGAAATGAACGAAGGCAAAGCAATGCTGAAGAATATGGAGACAGGAGAACAGAATCTTGTTTCAGCAGAGGAGCTGATTGCTACTGTGAAGAAATAAGCAGCGATGAATTGAAATTATAAAATTATTAACTGCATCCCAAAAGTTGAGCAGTTAATAATTTACTGTATATTGCGAGAGTTCGGTATTGCACCGGACTCTTTCTTTTTGACCGGGATTTAATACTTTATTTGATCTAGTATTCCATTGAGGAAAGCAATCGCTACTCCATAATTCGTCATAGGAATGTGTTGCTCCCGAGCACGTTCGATGCGGCTAAGTACGTATTTACGATTGAACATACATGCTCCGCAATGGATTACCAAAGAGTAAGGAGTCAGATCCTGTGGAAAGTCAGTTCCGGCTACCATATCAATTTGCAGATTCTCTCCAATTCGTTTCCGTAACAAACGGGGGAGTTTCACTCTTCCTATATCTTCGGAAAGAGGAGCGTGCGTACAAGCCTCCGCTATCAGTACACGCGACGATTCCGTCAGTCTTTCAATGGTAGCTGCACTTTCTACATAATAATGAATATCACCCTTGTATCCTGCGAAAAGCACAGAGAAAGAGGTTAGTTCACTTTCCTTTGGCTTCTGTTCATAAATCGTTTTGAAGACCTGCGAATCGGTGATGATTAATTTCGGAGGGCGGGCAAGAGCTTGCAAGGTTGCCGGAAACTTGTCAGTGGTGCAAGTCACTACGAGACATTTTTTGTCCAACAATTCACGGATAGTCTGCACTTGTGGTAAAATCAGTCTGCCTTTTGGAGCTTGAATATCCTGCGGCATAACCAGAAGTACAAGGTCGTTTTCTGTCACAAGTTCCCCGGTGATACTCTGTTGACCGAAGTCCGAGGGTAGCTTTTCGAGAATGGCTTGCCGGATCTGTTCAATTCCTGTCTTTTCTTTGGCGCTGATAAGTAACGGGCGTATTTTACATTCTTCCTCAATATACGTGGCTAAGCTATCACTGTTCTCTCGTATATCTATTTTATTCAGTACCGGAATGACAGGGATATTCTTCTCTTTCAATAGTGCCAGCATCTCTTTTTCATGAGAAAAGGTAGTATCTCCACATAGCAGCAATGCAATATCTGTTTTCTCAATAGCCTTTAAAGTCCGGCTGATACGCAGCTCTCCAAGTTCTCCCTCATCATCGAACCCCGGAGTATCTATAAACAAACACGGACCAATACCTTGAATTTCCATAGCTTTGGATACAAGGTCGGTAGTCGTTCCCGGAGTATCTGAAACGAGGGCGGTATCCTGTCCTGTCAATGCATTGATAAGAGAAGATTTACCACTGTTTCGTCTACCGAAAAGGGCGATATGAAGTCTGTTGGCATTTGGAGTATCTGTCAGGCTCATAATTACTAATTTTTCAATTTGTTAATTCATGCGCAGCTAATTAGCACATTGATATATTGGCACATTGGCGTATGATTTAAAATCTAAAATCTCTTTGCCCTGCGGCTATGGCTTTGAGGTTCCGGATAGCTATTTCCCTGATTTTAGGGTTAGGGATTCGGTCTGTTTCTTTTAGAATCAATTCTAATCCTTTCTGGCGGGTATCTTCGGAAGCATAATCTTCCAGATACTCTTTCAGAGTCATCAGGGCATTCGGTCCGCAACAGTTGGCTATCTGACCGGATTTCACTAATGACATGAAACGGTCGCCTGTCCGTCCTTCCCGGTAACAAGCAGTACAGAAGCTGGGGATATATCCGAGTTCGAGCAACCAGTTGACCACTTCGTCTAATGTCCGGGTATCGCTTACGTCAAATTGCGCGGAATTATGATCGGGTAATTCCGTTTCAGCATATCCGCCTACACTGGTACGTGAGCCGCCGCTGATTTGTGAGATACCCAATTCGAGTACCTTCTTGCGTGATTCTTGTGATTCACGTGTGGAAATAATCATTCCAGTATAAGGAACGGCAATTCGGATAACAGCTACAATCTTACTGAATATCTCATCGGAAATTGAATTCGGAAAATCTCCGGCATTAATGTCATCCGCCGAACAGATACGCGGCACACTGATTGTATGGGGACCTACACCGAATTTGGCTTCCAGATGTTCGGCATGCATTAACAATCCGATAAAATCATACCGATAAGTATTCAAACCGAAAAGCACACCAATACCTACATCATCGATTCCCCCTTCCATGGCACGGTCCATTGCTTCGGTGTGATAGGCATAATTGCTTTTCGGACCGGTGGGATGAAGTGCTTCGTAGTTGTTCTTGTGATAAGTCTCCTGGAATAAGATATACGTACCGATACCCGCTTCTTTTAATTGGCGATAATTTTCTACTGTAGTAGCTGCGATATTTACGTTTACCCGGCGGATTGCTCCATTTTTATGTTTGATACTGTAAATCGTCTGAATAGATTCAAGAATGTATTCTATCGGATTTAGTGACGGATGCTCACCCGCTTCAAGAGCGAGCCGCTTATGTCCCATGTCCTGCAAAGCAATCACTTCCCTGCGAATTTCCTCCTGCGTCAGTTTCTTGCGTGCAATCGTTTTATTTTTAGCATGATACGGACAATATAGGCAACCATTTACACAATAGTTCGACAAATAAAGTGGTGCGAACATGACGATACGGTTGCCATAAAACTTCTGTTTGATTTCTTTGGCGAGATGAAAGATACGTTCTATCAGGTCAGGTTGGTTACATTCTAGCAGAATAGCCGCTTCCCGGTGCGTTAGTCCCTTGCACAGAGCAGCCTTTTCAATCAGTTGTTCAATCAGGACACGGTTATCCTTATTGTTCTGCGCATATTCCAGCGTATCCAGAATCTCTTCATGATGGATAAACTCTTCTGCTTTTGATGAATCTTTTTGGTATATCATATATTCTCTGTAGTGTACTTAAAGTCGCCTCTTTCGGTAGAAATCTCGTATCCGATGGTCTTCAATTGCTTTTGTAAGGCAGCCAGCCCTTCGGCAGATTCCGCTCCGAGTGAAGCTTTGTCATTATATAATTCATATTTTCTCCGTTCCTCTCGAGGAGACAAGTTAGGCATAACCACATTCGCACCTGCTAAAATACCCCGTTCCCTGCCATCAGGAATGAGAGTGGCAAGGGCTGTTGTTGCCGGAATCAATGCGGACGGATGCATCAGGCGGAAAATGGATAATAGAAGAATCGTCTGTTCCGCCGTTCCGCTGGGATATTCGGCAAAAGGTGTATCATGATGGGGCAGGAAAGGCCCGATGCCAATCATTTCCGGGCGTAGCTTTTCTATAAACAATAGATCCTCAATGATATGCTCTACTGTTTGTCCCGGACTGCCGACCATAATTCCGGTTCCTGTCTGATAACCGATCTCTTTCAAATCCGCTAAACATTGCAGGCGTCGTTTGCCGGACATTTCCGCTGGATGCAGTTGCCGGTAATGCAACTCATTATAAGTTTCGTGACGTAACAGATAACGGTTGGCTCCGGCACGGAAGAAACGTTCGTATGCCTCACGTGATTTTTCACCGAGTGACAGCGTAATAGCACAATCCGGATACTCCTGTCTGATACGGGCAACAGTCATTTCTATCTGATCGTTTGTTAGTGCAGGATCTTCTCCTCCTTGTAATACAAAGGTGCGGAATCCCAGTTCATAGCCCTGTTTGCAACAGTTCAGTATACTCTCCCGGCTTAACCGGTAACGTTCGATATTCGGATTCCCTTTTCGGATACCACAGTAATAACAGTTGTTCCGGCAGCAGTTACTGATTTCAATCAGTCCGCGGATATAAATCTTATTTCCGAAGTGGAGGAGTGCGACTTCCTGCGCCTGTTTATTGATGTAACGCAGAATTTCTGCGTCACATCCGGTCAACAGTTGCCGGAACTCTTCCGGTGTCAGTGTTCTTTCCTGTCGTAGTTTATCGATCCATTGTTTCATAGCTCTCTTTCCGTTTGAGCAGCTCTTGTGCCAGTTGGCGACGTCCCGAAACAATGTCGTTATGCGTACTCGGTCCGGTGATACATCCTCCTTCGCATGCCATCACTTCAATAAACTGTCCGGCAGCCTTTCCTGTTTTGGCGCAGGCACGCAGCAGAGCGATATTCTTTTTATTGATGTCCGACACTTGTATCGCATTGATTTTCTCCGCTTCTTCTTTCAGATAAGTTTTGACAGCTCCCATCACACCACCTGCCTGTGCAAATCCGTGTGCTTCGCGAACGGAAGTATGTAATACGGAAAACTCCTGCATTTGTTCCAGCTGAATACCCAGCCCGTCAAGAATCGAACCGATTTCTTCGAACGTCAGAATATAATCCACGGCTTCATCGCGGCGTACTTCTTTTCGTTTTGCCACACAAGGACCGACAAATACAACCTTAGCATCCGGATGCTTCTCTTTGGCAATCCGTGCAGTGTAGTACATCGGTGATCCGGTGGTAGAAACATAAGGTTTCATATCCGGAATATGTTTCTCTACCAGTTCGATATAAGAAGGACAACAGGAAGTAGTCATAAACTTCTGTCCCTCTTCCAGTTTCTCCAACAATTCGTGGGCTTCATTGCTAGTGGTTGACATGGCGCCTTCGGCCACTTCGATCACATCGGTAAATCCTATTTCCTTGAAAGCACCGTACACTTGTCCGATAGAAGTCTTAAACTGTCCCAAAATAGACGGGGCGATGATGGCGACCATCTTTTCCCCTTTACGGATGCGTTGCAATACATCGAATGTTTGCGAGATTTCGAAGATAGCCCCGAACGGACAAGCATTCATGCATTTTCCACAGTAGATACACTTGCTTTCATCAATGTGCTCTATGCCGTGTTCATCTTTGCTGATAGCTTTTACCGGACAAGACTCTTCACAAGGTACGGGAATATATACAATAGCGTGATAAGGACAACTCTTGTGACAAATACCGCAACTGACACATGTGTCATGGTCAATCATTGCCTGACCGTTTTTCTTGAAACGTATCGCATCTTTAGGGCAGTTCATGTAACAACTACGTGCCACGCATCCGCGACAAAGGTTGGTTATTTCATAATTGATCTGTACACAGGAAGAACAGGCCTCGTCGATGACGCACATGATATTTTCCTTGTCTGGTTCGGGACGACTCAATGCCAATCGTGCATATTCGGAAAGTGGGGTAACTTCGTCGTGTTCGTCTGTCATATCCAGTCCCATCAGGGGAAAAGTCTTGTATCTCCACACTGCGCGTTCTTTATGTACGCAACACCGTCCTAGGGGTTTCGATTTTCGTGGACTCAACTCAATCGGAAGCCGGTCTATCTTTTCCACTAATTCGTCGTTTTTCCAGAGTCTAACAAGGTCTGCCAGCAGTTTATGCCGGACAATCATAATATTATTCGTAAATGCCATATTGTAATAAAGAGGTTGTTAGTTAGTTGGTGCAAAGATACGAACAGAATTTCAATATTTAAGTTTTTTGAAACATTCTTGTAACTTTTTTGTAGCCCTCGCGTGTTATCTTTGTAGTGGACAAAAAATAAGAGGAGGCAGAGTTATGAATAGCAGTATTTTTGAACAGCGCAGTCGTTTTGCCATGATTGGTGCATTGATGGTTATTATCAGCCTGATGTTTTTATTCTACATGGGAAGTTCTTTGGTAAGCTCTACCAAAAAATACTTGGAGCAGATACATGAGATAGAGATCACTTGTATCGACACAGACGAATAAAAACAAGCAACCGAAAGGTAGGATAATCCGGAGGAATTCGTATTTTTGCCGGGAGAAAAACAAATCTTATGGAAGAGAAGAATAAAGCCTGGAAAACGGTAAGTAGCAAATATCTATTTCGCCGTCCATGGCTGACTGTGCGTTGCGAAGATATGTTACTTCCCAATGGGAATCATATCCCCGAGTATTATATCCTTGAGTATCCCGACTGGGTAAATACCATTGCCATTACCAAAGATGGTCAATTCGTTTTTGTCCGCCAGTACCGTCCGGGAATCGAACGAACTTGTTATGAACTCTGTGCCGGTGTCTGCGAGAAGGAAGATGCTTCGCCGTTGGTGTCCGCCCAGCGTGAATTGTGGGAGGAAACAGGCTACGGAAAAGGAAACTGGCAGGAATATATGGTGATTTCCGCTAATCCGAGCACTCATACCAATCTGACTTATTGCTTTCTTGCTACAGACGTGGAACTGATAGACCATCAGCATCTGGAAGCTACTGAAGATATCAGCGTACATCTGCTTACATTGGAAGAGGTGAGAAGCCTGCTTGATAAGAACGAAATTATGCAGGCGCTGAATGCTGCTCCATTGTGGAAATATATAGCAAATCTGTAATATCGTTTGGAATTCTGTAGAGAAATAATAACTTTGGAGAAAATTTAAATTATCTAATTATGAAAACTATATTATGGAGTATTCTTTGTTTGTTTCTCTCCGGATGGGGAAGTATGCAAACAGTGTCAGCGCAGGACTTGCAAGAGATGGAAAAGAACTTGTCCGCTATCAATGAGGATTTGAATCAGAAGACAAAAGAATATAGTTGGCAGCTTGCGGCGGCTTATGCAGATTATTGTGAAGCAAACAATAAATATATAAGCTGGAACGACTTGCCTTATCTACAAACAGTTGTCGAATATGAACGGCCTGCTTCTTTGGAAACTTACCGACTGGCGCATAAAGCCAGTAAAGATGAATTGGATAAGTTTCTAAATACATATAAGGAATATAAGGATCTGACAAAGAAGCAGAAAGAAGCAGTAACCAAAGAGGAGAAGGATGCTGTATCGACTGCTTTTTCTGCATTCTGGAAGAAATTGAGAAGTGAAGAAAATCCTTATAAAGATTTGTATTATGCCGAACGGAAAGCGATCAGCAAATATCGGGCGGAAGCTTTGCGGTATGTGATTGCCCATTATAAAGAAAAGAAGCAGGAGATTCCGACTTCTTATATAAAATATGCTGAACGGTCTTATTTATTGCAGAAAGGTTCTGCTTTGGAGTTATTACAAAAAGAAATAAGTGCATTGGAAAGTGTACAGAGAGAGATAATTCAGAATATAACGAGGGCAAAGTATGGGTTGAGTGAAACCGGAGAAAATAAAAGAAAGAAGATATTTGATTGATAAGAGATCATCTGGGATAAAGAAATCCCTTTTTATAATTGGAGGTCTGGACTGAAGAGTTCGGACCTCTTTGTTTTCTCTCTCAAGTACGTATAGGTAAGTTTCTTTTCATCCTATGCCAACTTCTTTTGCATAGGGAGAAAACTTGTTTAGAGTATAAGATAAACTATAACCACAAGTTCTGATTATATAACTGAAACTTTTGATTACATAACTGAAAGTTGCAGTTTTATAACCGGAACTTGCAGTTATAGTTTGGGATAAGGGAAAAGCAACTTTTCCCAAGGAAGAAAGTAAGTTTCCTCCTTATAGAGAATATGTTTTCTAACCATATTTCATAAGATAGATAATAAGAATCAGGGAATGGCGATGCTGATTTGTTCAACGGTTATTCCAATACAAAAATAATAGTTTCATTTACGGGGGCCCAGTCATAGATAAACTTGGCATGGGAAGTTGCATTCCGCACGCACATGTGTGAGCGTGGAGTAGTTCCCAACGACGGACTATATTCTATCTGCGTCTTGCGGGGAGCATTGACCGGTACTCCGTGAATATAGGCCCCGTCCGTGAAACGACTCGCATAAGGAGCATAACCTCCCGTTTCTTTCGAGCCGTCTTTTAGAAATACCATTTTCACTTTCTTTTCTTGTAAAACAAACATTCCTGAAGGAGTTTCCTGTGCATACGGGGGCAGATGACGTCCCGTAGTGGAAGGATTCATACTGCGAACCACCCATTGCCCTTTTCCGCTACGTTCAAGAGAAGCGATATTCTGATTGTGGCGGTCTACGAAAACAGCTTTGTTAAAAACAATCGTATCTCCGATTACTTTGACATATTTTTTAGGAATCATCCATTCATCTCCGGTAAACATTGGCTCTGCTTTTATGAATTTCTCTCCATCTTCGATAAAACGGGTTAATTCCCCATCCTGTCCGTAACGTTCGGGTACTAATGTGTCAGTCAATAGATAAAGCGGAACGGATTGGTAACGTTCTATGCCAAGAGTATCTGCCACTCGTCCGTAAGCGTTTCTTTTGAAACTTCTCACAAGTGGTGCTTCTCCATTTCTGTTTTTGTAATTCTGGAGAATGGCCCAGGTGGAAGGCTGCAACTGTATATTTTCGAGTAATGCCAGCCGTTCTTTGATTTTATCCCACTGAAACTGCCGGGTAGTGTCTTTATAAGGATAGGTATCTTCCAATGTGTATTGGTCATACAATAAATCTTTGGAGATTTCTATCTGCTCTGCCGTGAGTTTTTTATTAACAGGTTTAACCTCGGGTTGAACTATTGTATCCTGTGACAGCGAGTCTGTTTGTTGTTCGTGTACAGGAGAAATCTCTCCTGTACGCGAAGTGCAGGAGTAGAAGACGCAAGAGGCGATGATGAGGCCGGATGCTATTCCATTCATATTATTTATACAGTGCATTTGATGGTTCGTTTACGAATATACGTCATTATAAGGAATAATCCTTTTGTTTTGTTTAAAAAGTAGGTGACAAATATACTTTTTTGCCATACAATGCAAGTTGTCAGTCATTTTGTCAGTCTATTTCTGACAAAGAATCATTTATTTACTTTGGCACGCTTTTCGCAATAACTTTAGCGTTCCGCCTGAAAAATGGCGGGTAACATCTACTATTAAATGTATAACTAAAATATAACAAGTAACTATGAACATTAAACCATTAGCAGACAGAGTGCTTATCCTCCCTGCACCTGCAGAAGAAAAAACAATTGGTGGTATCATTATCCCTGATACAGCAAAAGAAAAACCTTTGAAAGGTGAAGTTGTGGCAATAGGTCACGGTACGAAAGACGAAGAAATGGTATTGAAAGTAGGCGATACAGTTCTTTATGGTAAATATGCCGGAACAGAACTTGACGTTGAAGGTACTAAATATCTGATTATGCGTCAGAGCGATGTTCTCGCTGTTTTGGGTTAATTAATAATAGTAAATAGTAAATCTTTAAATAGTAAATAAAGAGATGGCAAAAGAAATATTATTCAATATCGATGCCCGTGACCAATTGAAAAAAGGTGTCGATGCTTTGGCAAATGCAGTAAAAGTAACTCTGGGCCCGAAAGGACGTAACGTTATCATTGAGAAGAAATTCGGTGCTCCGCACATCACAAAAGACGGTGTGACAGTAGCAAAAGAAATCGAATTGGCAGATGCTTACCAGAACACTGGTGCACAGTTGGTAAAAGAAGTTGCTTCTAAGACAGGTGACGATGCCGGTGACGGTACAACTACTGCAACCGTTCTTGCACAAGCTATCGTAGCTGAAGGTTTGAAGAACGTAACTGCCGGTGCTAGCCCGATGGATATCAAACGTGGTATCGACAAGGCCGTTGCCAAAGTGGTAGAATCAATCAAGGATCAGGCTGAAACTGTAGGTGACAACTATGACAAGATTGAACAGGTTGCCACTGTATCTGCAAACAATGATCCGGTAATCGGTAAATTGATTGCTGACGCTATGCGTAAAGTTTCTAAAGACGGTGTGATTACTATCGAAGAAGCAAAAGGAACAGACACTACTATCGGTGTAGTAGAAGGTATGCAGTTCGACCGTGGTTATTTGTCTGCTTACTTCGTGACAAATACGGAAAAGATGGAATGTGAGATGGAGAAACCTTACATCCTGATCTATGACAAGAAGATTTCTAACCTGAAAGATTTCTTGCCTATCCTCGAACCTGCTGTACAGACTGGTCGTCCTCTGTTGGTAATTGCAGAAGATGTAGATAGCGAAGCGTTGACTACATTGGTAGTAAACCGTCTGCGTTCTCAATTGAAGATCTGTGCTGTGAAAGCTCCGGGCTTCGGTGACCGTCGTAAAGAAATGCTGGAAGATATCGCTATCCTGACAGGTGGTGTTGTTATCAGCGAAGAAAAAGGTTTGAAACTGGAACAGGCTACCATCGAAATGTTGGGTACTGCTGACAAAGTTACAGTTACTAAAGACTATACAACTGTTGTAAACGGTGCAGGTAACAAAGACAGCATCAAGGAACGTTGCGAACAGATCAAAGCACAAATTGTAGCAACTAAGTCTGACTATGACCGTGAGAAATTGCAGGAACGTCTGGCTAAATTGTCAGGTGGTGTAGCTGTTCTCTATGTAGGTGCTGCTTCTGAAGTAGAAATGAAAGAAAAGAAAGACCGTGTGGACGATGCTTTGCGTGCAACTCGTGCTGCTATCGAAGAAGGTATCATCCCGGGTGGTGGTGTAGCTTATATCCGTGCTATTGATTCTTTGGAAGGAATGAAGGGTGATAATGCCGATGAAACAACTGGTATTGGTATCATCAAACGCGCCATCGAAGAACCGCTTCGCGAGATTGTTGCTAACGCTGGTAAAGAAGGTGCAGTAGTTGTTCAGAAAGTACGTGAAGGTAAAGGTGATTTCGGTTACAATGCCCGCACGGATGTTTACGAAAACTTGCACGCTGCCGGTGTAGTAGATCCTGCTAAGGTTGCTCGTGTAGCTTTGGAAAATGCAGCTTCTATCGCTGGTATGTTCCTGACTACTGAATGTGTAATTGTAGAAAAGAAGGAAGATAAGCCAGAAATGCCGATGGGCGCTCCCGGAATGGGAGGCATGGGCGGAATGATGTAATTCCGGCTTTCGCTGAATGAATATGAAAACGAGGGTGTCCGAAAAGGGTACCCTCGTTCTTTTTATTATCAATCTATTCTGCAAATTGATCTTTTCAAAACATCCTTGCTTTATATTTTGTTTGGTCAACGTATTCTTAGTAATGAGAATACTTCGTATATTTAGAATCAAATTTATTAATAAAAGTGAGATGTTGAAAGTATTAACATTTATGAAGCAGGTAGCTAACGGGCTACAGGTGGAGGGAAACTTCGGTACTGCGCACGTCTATCGTAGCAGTCTGAATGCCATCATTGCTTATAGTGGGAAAGTGGACTTCACCTTTGATGAAGTGAGTCCGGAGTGGTTAAAGGGATTTGAAGTATATCTTCGCAGTCGTGGTTGCAGTTGGAACACCGTTTCCACTTATTTGCGCACGTTTCGTGCGGTTTACAATCGTGCCGTTGATCTTCGGAAAGCTTCTTATGTACCTCATCTGTTCCGTTCTGTTTATACCGGTACTCGTGCCGACCATAAACGTGCATTGGGCGATGAAGATATGAAAAAGGTATTTGCAAAATTGTCTCGTACGTCCGGTGTGCCATTAGCGGTATATCAGGCGCAAGAGTTATTTATTCTGATGTTTTCGCTTCGTGGTATGCCATTTGTGGATCTCGCTTATTTGCGTAAGAGTGATTTGCGTGATAACGTAATAACGTATCGCAGACGTAAGACAGGACGGCCATTGTCAGTGACATTGACTCCCGAAGCGATGATCCTGGTGAAGAAGTATATGAATCGTGATCCTTCTTCTCCTTATTTGTTTCCATTGTTGAAAAGCCGTGAAGGAACCAAAGAGGCGTATCGCGAATATCAGTTGGCATTGCGCAGCTTTAACCAACAGTTGATGTTGCTAGGTGAATTATTGGGATTATCCGATAAGTTGAGCTCGTACACCGCCCGCCATACCTGGGCTACGACAGCTTATTATTGTGAAATCCATCCGGGCATTATCTCCGAAGCGATGGGACATTCGTCTATCACCGTCACTGAAACCTATCTGAAACCTTTCCGAAGTAAGAAAATTGATGAAGCAAATAAACAAGTTCTTGACTTCGTGAAACGCTCTGTTGTAGGTGTAAGCGCTTGAAAATTACTCTGTTACTTTGTAGGTAACGGGAATGAATATCGGTGCAAATATGAGCATATTTCTTAAAACAACCAAACGAAATCATACATTTTTTCTAATAAACTACTCAAAATAGGAATTAACCAAATAAAACACGCGGATTCTTTGTATTAGGGCTTTGTTAACTTCTAAATTTTTGCAAAAGATCTCCTTCCCTCTACTGCCTTTCAGAAGCAGGGGTAAAAAAGTTTCATTGCATATCGTATTATTTTTCAGTATTGACTACTCCCGAAGAGCAGGCGCAAAGGTTTCTCCGTTACCTACAAAGTAACGGGCAGTCTATTATTGAAACTTAGTGTTTAATAATATATTATTAATGTAATTTTTAAGTAGTTATGAAAAGAAAATTTGTAAAAGTGATGTTCTTCGGGGCGCTGGCACTTTCTACTGTCACCTATGTAGGCTGTAAAGACTACGATGATGACATCGACAATCTGCAAACACAGATTGACGCAAACAAAGCTAGTATAGCCGAGTTGCAGAATTTTGTGAAAGAAGGTAAATGGGTTACCAATGTTGAACAAATTACCGATGGATTTAAGATAACTTTTAATGATAATAAAAGTTATTCTATTACAAGCGGTAAGGATGCTACACCAACGACTATTAAGATTGATCCGGTAACAAAGAACTGGATTGTCAATGATAATGATCTTGGTATTTGTGCAGAAGGAAAGAAAGGTGCTGATGGCAAACCGGGCGCTGCAGGATCTCCGGGTGGTAAAGGAGAAGACGGATATGCACCTCAAATTTCAGAAAATGGATTCTGGATGGTTTGGGATGCTGAAACTAAAAAACCTGTAGAGACAAAAATTAAAGCTGCTACTGATATTTATGTAGCTGCTGATGCTAGTAATCCATTGGTTTGGATATTGAATATTTTCAATAAGGAGACTAAAGAATGGGAAACGGTTTCTATGCCGAAATCGGCTCGTATCACTAGTATGAGTGTGCTTGGTATAAAAGGCGATGGTTCTGTTGATGTTGGTTCTACAGAGGCTGAAACTACTTTATATTATAGCATAGCTGGCAAAGATATTGTGTTTAATGGAAACAAAACTTTCAAGAAGAAAGGGGATTTGCTTGTTGCTAGAGGTGGCAGCAAGATTCATGCATTGATTAATCCTGTAAACTTGAAAGCAGCAGATATTCAAGCTTATGAAATAGGCTTGACGGACTCTAAGGGTAATACTAATTTTGCTGTTGCAAATATAGCAGATAATTTTAGTATAGATGCTTTGACTCGTGCAGCGGATCCGGAAAAAGAGCCTACAGCAAATAAAGGTGTATACGATTTGACTCTGAAGTTTGTAGACGGATTGACTAAGGACGAATTGACAGCTTTGGAAAGTGCTGAAACTGCTTATGCGCTTACAACAAAAGATGCATGGGGTAATGAAATCATTTCCCAGTATGGTGTGAAAATTAAGGCTAGCAGCCAAAATATACCGGATGTTAATTTTACTGCTCCTGAACCTATGCCTTACCAAACTACCTATAATTTGGATGAATTGTTTGGTAGTGAATTGGATAAGGTGGTAGCTTATTATTATGAGGTAACTGATGAAGAAGCTAAAAAAGCTGATGCAAAATTTGATAAAGAGAAGAATACAATTCTAGCAAATAAGGAGGGTCAGGTGAAAGTTAAGATTCACTGTCTTCTTGTTGATGGAAGTACTCAAGATCCTGAAGTTGAATTGACGTTTACTTATGTGTCTAAGAAAGCTGAAATCAAAGATATGACTTGGGTCGTAGATGCTAGCAATAAGACAGCTACTTCTGAAATAGTAGGTCCTTCAGTAGATGAGATTAAAGGACAAATTAAACTGTCAGACCCAATAGTTGCGACTATTGCTTATACTGATGATAAGGCAATGATCAATGGAAAGGTGGTTCAGTCTTATATGGATGGTAGTATTCAGTTAAAATTGGTAGGTCTGGATAAAGACGGAAAGCCTGTATCAGGAACAAGTGAAGCTGATATAGCTAAAATTACTAAATTTGTAATCCAAGCTACATTTGACGAAGAAAATGTGGCTGCCGTATCTCATACTGCTACAGTTAAATTCAAAAATAAGGATTCCCAAGCAGGTTTGGGTAATGACTTTTTGTATGAAACTACATTCAAGATTACTGTAGATCAGCAGAATGATAAATTGTTCACATTTAAACGTGCAACTGCTTACTTTGATGGTGATAATGCCAAGGCTTATGGTACAGTACCGACTACTGCAGTTCTTGCTGCTACTGCTGATACAAAGATTGGCTTCGATCTTTACACCCTATATAAAGAAGGTTCTATATCAGCGGATAAACAGAATACTATTACATTCACTGAAGAGAAACCTTCTAGAGTGGTAAGTGGTAAAAAGCAGTTTGCTCCTGCATGGTTGGATGAGACTCTCCCACAACCAACAAAGAATTCAAAAATTAAAGTTTTCCCTTATGTTTCTAAGCCAGCAACTGATGAAAATTGGGGTGGTGCTTATACTGGTCGTTATATTACTGTGTCTTATGCACCATTCGGAAATTCTCGTTTGAAAGCTATTACTGATAGATTCAATTTGACAATACTATCAGAAATCTTTGAAGGTACTTTCGAATATACCAAAGAAGTAGATAAGAAAATTATAGGAACAGAAGCAAATCCGTTCATAATCGAAGGAAATACTGTAGAAATATCAGCTAAAGATTTCAAGAGAATAGATGCTCGTGGTAATTCCTATGAATTCAGCGATAACAGAATAGAGTCTGTTTCAGTTGTATTAGCAGATGATGACGCTACAACTTATTTGGCGAAGAACGATGGTAATCTTACTGATGATCCAAAGAAAGTTGTTATATCTAAGAAGGAGGGTGCCGTAATCCTAACTCCTCCTACTTGTAAAGTAAATGTTAATATTCTTGATAAGTGGGGCAGAACTAAATCTGTATCAATCTACGTAAAAGTAAATAAGTAATCAGGATTAAAGGATTTGTAATTGAGGGCATCCTAATTCTTCTTAGACTTAAGATGCCTTCTCTTTACAAGTTGTAATATAGGATAATAAATCCTTTAAAAAGAAATATGCTAAGAGATAGACTGAAAATTATGCTTGTGAAAGTATGTTTTCTCAAATGTTTGTCTCTTGGAAGGGATACCTCCCTTATTTCCCACAGGTATCCCTTTTTTTTGTCTCATTACATCTTCTTATTTGCACTAGAACCAATTTGCTAGTCCCTTATTTCCCTATAGATTAAGGAGATGTTTTGAGAGTATAGAAAGCCCGGGCTTGTGAAAGTCCGGGCTTTTCGTGCTCTTTTGTCTTTGGAACATCTTAGCTATTTCCTTTGTTTGTTCATGCGGGGTATTTCCATTGATGGGATAATACTCGTATATTTATCGTCTAAATTATTAATAAATTATGAGATGTTGAAAGTACTAGCATTTATGAAGCAGGTAGCCACTGGGTTACAGATGGAGGGAAACTTTGGGACTGCACATGTCTATCGTAGTAGTCTGAATGCCATCATTGCTTATCGTGGGAAAAATGATTTTGTTTTTAGTGAGGTGACTTCGGAGTGGTTGAAAGGGTTCGAAGTATATCTTCGCAGTCGTGGATGTAGTTGGAACACCGTTTCCACCTATTTACGGACCTTTCGTGCGGTTTACAATCGTGCGGTCGATCTTCAGAAGGCTCCTTATGTTCCTCATTTATTTCGTTCTGTTTATACCGGAACGCGGGCTGACCATAAACGTGCGTTGGGTGATGACGATATGAAGAAGGTGTTTACTAAATTATCTCGTGCATCGGGTGTACCATTAGCGGTATATCAGGCGCAGGAGCTATTCATCCTGATGTTTTCGCTTCGTGGTATGCCGTTTGTCGATCTTGCTTATTTGCGTAAGAGTGATTTGCGCGGTAATGTAATAACGTATCGCAGACGTAAAACCGGGCGACCATTGTCGGTGACATTGACTCCGGAAGCAATGGCTTTGGTAAAGAAATACATGAATCGTGATTCTTCTTCTCCTTATTTATTTCCATTGTTGAGAAGTCGGGAAGGAACTAAAGAAGCCTATCGCGAATATCAGCTTGCATTACGTAGTTTTAACCAACAGCTGATGTTATTGGGTGAATTGCTCGGATTGGGAGATAAACTTAGTTCATACACTGCCCGTCATACCTGGGCTACGACGGCTTATTATTGTGAAATCCATCCGGGTATTATTTCCGAAGCGATGGGACATTCGTCTATCACCGTCACTGAAACTTATCTGAAGCCTTTCAGGAATAAGAAAATTGATGAAGCAAATAAGCAAGTTCTCGATTTTGTAAAGCGTTCAGTGACAGGTGTAAGTGCTTGAAAATTATTCTGTTACTCTGTAGGTAACGGGAATGAATATCGGTGCAAATATGAGCATATTTCTTAAAACAACCAAACGAAATCACACATTTTTTCTAATAAAGCATTCAAAAGTAGAACTAGGACAAATAAAACACGCGGATTCTTTGTATTAGGGCTTTGTTAACTTCTAAATTTTGCAAAAGATTTCCTTCCCCTCTACTGCCTTTCAGAAGCAGGGGTAAAAAAATTTCATCACATTTGGTATCATTTTTCAGTATCGACTACTCCAGAAGAGCAGGCACAAAGGTTTCTCTGTTACCTACAGAGTAACGGGTTGTGCTATTATTGAAACTTAGTGTTTAATAATATATTATTAATGTAATTTTTAAGTAGTTATGAAAAGAAAATTTGTAAAAGTGATGTTCTTCGGGGCGTTGGCGCTTTCTACTGTCACCTATGTAGGTTGTAAGGACTATGATGATGACATAAAAAGTGTACAGGAACAAATTGACCAGATCAAGTCAAACAATCCTGTAAGCGTGGGAGACATGCAAACTGCCATTAATGTGGCTAAAAGTGCTTTGGAAAGTCAGTTGGCTGATTTAAAGACAAAATTGGAGAATAAGGATTCTCAAATTAAAGATTTGGGTCTGAAAATTACTGATTTGGAGGACAAATTGTCAAAGACTGCTGATAAGGCAACGGTCGACCAGCTGACAAAAGACTTGGCAACAGCTAAGAATGATTTAGAAGCACTGAAGAAACTTCAAAAGTCTGATATTGATGGTTTGACAGCAAGAATTGTAAAGCTGGAAGCCCTTAAAGAGGAATTGGATGGTTTAAAAGTCAATTTCGCTACAAAAGAAGAGCTGAAGAACTACGTTGAATCTGCAAAACTGTCAGGACTTATCAGTGATGAAATTGCCACAGCTTTGGGAGAAGATGGGGAGATTGCCGCTGCAATAAATGATGCTATTCAAACAAAGGTTCTTGCAGACTTTGGCAGTATGAAGGAAGTTGCTGCTCTTGCCGGAGAGGATGCAACTGTAGCAGATGTTATTAAAGAATTGTATGCTGCTATTAATGCTGATAAAACTGGTATCCTTGCTAAACTGACTGCGCTGGAAGACTATCAAACAGCATTGGAAGATAAAGCGGTAGAAAATGGTTTCGAGAGTGTAGAAGCCGTTATTGCAGAGGTGAAATCTCTTAAAACGACTCTTTCCGGTCTTTATGCAAGCGCAGAATTCAGTGAAAAAGTCAAGGCGATTGTTTCAGCAGAACTGACGACTGTAAATAGCCGTATAGATACGTTAGAAGATGACCTTGCAAAACTGGGTGTTGCTATTAAAGGTATGATTCAGAGTGTAGTATATATTCCTACAAGCATAGATCGTAGCGTAGATTTCTATACTTTGTATGCTAAGAAAACTTCAACCTCATCTTCTTATGTTGTTGCAGCGAAGAGTGCAGATGCAAAAGAATTGCAATTCCGTATTTCTCCGGCTTCTGCTGCTATGACATTGGAGGATTTCAATAAAAACTACGAAATCAAGTTAAATGCTGAAGAACGTAACTGGACTCGTGCTGCTGAACCGTTTGCCGTAGAAGTGAAGAATTGTGAAGCTGGTGTTCTTACGGTATCATTAACTACTTCAAGCGAAAAGAGTCATGCAATATCTTTGAATATTGTAAGCACAAAAGATGCGGAAGGTAAAGAAGAATTGACTCCGACAAATGTCAATTCTGATTATATTGCGGTGATACAGTCTAGTTATTATCTGAAGACTGCCTATTATGAGGTAGTAACAGAGAAAGCGGGCGAGATTATCTATGATGCTCCCCAACCGGTTGATTATTCAGGAGTTGGAACTTTGACAGTTTCATATACCACAACTGCAAGTGGAAGCACAGCATTTACAAAAACATTAGAAGAACTGAATGTAGAGAATATCTTTGCGACGACTTATAGTTTGACTGGAACAGATGCGAATCTATTTGAAGTTTCTACTGCAGGTAGCGTTAGTCTAAAAACCTCCGGTCTGATTGCTTCTTTGGATAAAACTGCTGATGTTATGGCTAAAGTAACGGCACCAGGTTTCTATTTGGAAACTAGTTCTAATAATCCTAAAAAGTTAGGAACTGTAAAAGTAACACGTACTATTGATGAACTTACACATACGTATGCTTTAGAAGAACGTGACTGGACTAATGAAACTACAGCTGCTGCAGAGGAGAGAAAAGATTTAAATGTTGCTGACATTTATAATGACCCGGCTGTGAATATCCGCCCATCAGCTTATGAAAGTTTGAGTTTGGTTGAACTTATTCCTACAACAGGTATACGCTTAGAAAATGGTGCAAATAATGCTTTGACTTTAATCATTCCTAAAAATACAGCTGCTGGTGATTATACCGCAACAGCTAAGTTCGAAGGAGATGGCTATACGCTTGTTGTAAATGTTCCAGTCAAAATTAAGCCTATCACTTTGGCTAAATTGGCTAGAGTATCGGAAATGTGGTCTTCAGATCAAAAACGTACAGGTTTTACTCCGACAAAAGATTCAGAGACAGCGGCTACTGCTATTACTTCCGAATTTAAGCTTACTACTATATTCTCCAACTTTGATGCTGTTAAGACTGCTGTTTTGGCTAAGGGGGGGACTTTTGTAATCACTACTAATATTACAGAAAATAGTATTGCTGGTGTTAACTATGATGAAAACGAAGCTAAGTTTACGTTTGACAAAGACCTCTATACTGGTAAAATGACTGTTGGCGGTAAAACTGTACCTGCTGTAGTTAAGTTTACTATTAAAGCTAGCTATAATGGTAAAGTAGAGGATACGATTGAAGGTATTGTTGAAGTGAAAGATATTAGTGGAACTTGGGTTGCTCCGACTGCAACGACTCTTTCTTTATCTGACAAGTCAGTAGAATATAATGTTTCAACAGGCTTTGCTTGGAATGATTTAGCAGGCAAGACTATGTGGAAGGATGGTGCTGTGGTAGCAGGAACAGGAAGCAATGGATTTGCAAGTTCGGTTACTAATCCTCTTAATATCTATGGTCTGGTAGCTCCTACTTTTGCATTTAGAGAAGCAGCTGCGTCAACTTATCTGTCTCTTGATGCTTCTACAGGAAAGGTGACCTTTACAGCAGAAGGTAAATCTCACCATTTCTACGAAGCTGTAACTTATACTGTAGAAGTAAAAGCTACATCTAAGTGGGGTACAATTAAGAATTATGAAGGAAAGAATACAATTACAGTAACTATTCCGGCAGAATAAGAAGAAAAATTGGAGAGTTGCTTCAAACCTCTTAATGCTTTATATAAGCAAAGGATTGTATTACAGTTGAAACTACTCCAAATTCAGAATAATAAAACCCTTCTTCACCTTGTGTGAAGAATACGCCGAGAAGAAACAGAGTGAAGGATTTGGCTTGTGAAAGTCAATCCTTCCAATTCTGTTCTTCTTATAGAAAGGGATACCTCCCTTATTTCCCACAGGTATCCCTTTTTTTTATTTCATAACATCTCCTTATTTGCACTAGAAACCAATTTGCTAGTCCCTTATTTCCCTATAGATTAAGGAGATGTTTTGAGAATATAGAAAGCCCGGGCTTGCGAAAGTACGGGCTTTTTCATTATTATTTATTTATCGGATTGAATATAATGGAAGTTCTCGTCATACAGTCCTACGAGCAGGCTTTGGCCTTTACCATCCACTTTCAGCCCGCCATATACGGCTTTTTGATAAAGAGTATCTTGTCCCTCTTCAAAGAAGAAAGACTCGGCACCGAGGAAGATCCGGTGACGTACTATTTTATATTTGATGACTAGCTCATTGTCGTTTACAGGCTCTAAAGCGTTTTGCAGCCGCACTATTTTTCCTACTTGATTACTGTCAATTTGAAGTATGGCATAACCGCGTATGGCAGTTTGTTGGTCTAGCAGATCTGATGAAGCTTCTTTGTAGCTAAGCCTCATATAGTCTCCTTGCATAAGAGAGCGGGGATCGACGGGAGCTAGCTGTAACAAAATCAACTGTCCGTCTTTCAAAGTTTGCTCTTTTTTATAAACCGACCAGTTGAAATATCCCAGTAGCAGTATCAGGTTTGCAATAATCAATATTCGGCTATACTTTTTCATGTCTTGTTCTTTTTTGAGTGAAGAAATACCAGGCTGTAATACATGCAATTCCGATGAAGAAAAGTGTCATGGATTTGGTGAGCAGGCTTAAATTCAGATCATAATAGTATTTGGAAACGGCATAGATAAAAAGAAGAAGCGAGGCAGCACACTCCGCTTTGTAGCCATAATGGAAACATATTAGAATCAGCAACAAACTGCCGGATAAATAAGGAGCAAACACGGTAGGCAGACAGATAACAATACAAAGAATATAGATACCAATCTGGTTCACCGGATGATCCACTTTCATGACCTGCATGATTCGTTGAACCATTATAAGAATACCGATCCATATACAAACAGACAGTATGCAGGATACAAGCCAGCTATTTGTTTCTGATATCAGATAATTGATTGATAATCCTCCCAGTGAGACGATACCGGATATGAATAATCCGAAATGAAATGGTTTGTATTTGGAAAAGTAATTCTCTGTTCCTATACATTCAAACAACTTAGTTTCAAAGATGTTGGCAAATAAAAATAGTGCAAGGATAGGAACTACAGCTATTTGCAAGGGATAAAACGAAGAAAAGACATGGGCGGCTTCTCCGAAGAAAGATATATTAAACAGAATGACTGAAAGAAAGGGGAGGATAAACCCTCTTGATAACAAGAATGTGAGAATACTGATTCCCATAAGTGTAGTGAAGAGGATATTAATGCTGGCATTTATACCAAAACCAATCAATACACACCCGGCTATGTATAAAGTGATGTTCATTGCATCCAGAAAAGACCGAATCACCATGCGGCTGATTGTTAGGGTAGTGAGAATTAATATACTTCCTACAATCAGGCAAGAAATATCGGAGCGGAGGATTCTGGCAAGTGCCAGAAATCCCAGAAAGAAAATAGCCGTCAGGATTCCTCCGATAATAGATACGGCTTGAATGGTGAGGTTATGCTTCTGTGCCATACCATTGCTTTTTTAGATGAAGAATGATGTAAATGAGTAAAGTTGTTCCGGTGATGACAATAACCCCTCCGTAGAAGAATATCTGAACATCCCTAAGACCGCTTTGTGATATGAATGTAGTCAATAGAATCATTAACGCAGCAAACGGAATGATAGCCAGATAGAACAGGCTTTTTACTTTCCATCCATACCAAAGTCCCGCAGAGAATAAAAGGAGGGTGCTTATGAGAGGAACAGACAATATGGCATTCTCTTCGCAGATTGCCATCATTAACAGAAAACTGGTATGTATAATAGTAGCCAGTGAAAGAAGACTGACAAACCAGCGATTGTTTCTGTCCAAATGACCTTTTACACTCATCCATTCCGTGATGATCGTTGTTAAGGCACATATCCAGGTTACTGCATTGGCCAGCAAAGTCATTTCCCAGGAGTTGGCACTGGCAATCTGTATATTGTACAACCATATCGTAGTACAAAGTAATCCGATGAACGTCAGCCATAACGGAGCGAAACGGATAGCAACCGCCCAGAGAATAGTGAAGAGAGTCCATCCCAGGAAAAGATCGTAAGCATCGGCTCCCGTTTGGTAGATTTGTCCGAAGACAGCGAAAAGCGTGCCTATCAGGAATGTAGCTTCGGTCAGGAGAATTTGTTTGACGAGCTTATTCCAATGCGTGAATGTAGCGAGCAGGACAGAAGCTACTAATAACACTTCTACTATTCCTAACTTTGCAAATTTGGGTAATTCCTCCCAGTTGTAGGCAAAGAAGAAGATAATTCCTGCCACTGTAAAACCAACGCCCACTGCCAATAAAAAAATAGAAAGGAATTGATTCCATTGTTTTTTATCTGCGTACAGCGCTTGTCGGGATAAAGGCGAAGAGTCGGTCTTTTCCATGTGTTTTTGCTTTTTGATGATTACAAACATAAGAAAATAAAATGATTATCACCTCAAGATAGACTATAAAAAGGTATGACTTACCTTATTGAAATTGACAATAATAGTAGGTCATACCTTGAGAGAGGTTATGAAAATATTCAAAATAGAATAACTTAAAATACCTCCCGTATATGCTTAAAGTTAGAATTGATCGTATCAATTACTTCTTGTGAACGACCGTTGATTAACAACTTATACATTGATTGTGCAAAGCCCACCATTTGACCGAATTCAATTTTGGGAGGCATGGCCAGTGCGTTCGGATCAGTCATGATATTAACAAGTACCGGACCGTCCAACTCAAATGCATTCAGTAAGGTAGTCAACACTTCTTCCGGATCACTGACATTAAATCCGGTCATTCCCATTGCTTCGGCCACTTGAGCAAAGTCTGGATTCAACATATTTGTCTGCCAGTCCGGCAATCCGTCCACTTCCATTTCCAACTTCACCATTCCCAATGAACGGTTGTTGAATACGATAATTTTAATTGGTAACTTATATTGTACAACGGTTTCCAAGTCTCCTAAAGTCATAGACAAGCCACCATCTCCGCAAAGCGCCACTACCTGGCGATCCGGATAAGCTAGTGCGGCACCGATGGCTTGCGGCAAAGCATTTGCCATAGAACCATGATTGAAAGAACCCAGCATGTGGCGTTTGCCTGTCGCTTGCAGATAACGTGCTCCCCACACACAAGTCATTCCCGTATCTACTGTGAACACAGCATCGTCCGAACTTAGTTTGTCTATTTCGGACATCACATATTCGGGATGAATCTTATTTACGTCGCCTTTATCTTCCGTGTAAGCAGCCAGATCCTTCTTTACGCCTTCATATCTTTTGAGTTGTTTCAACAGGAACGAATCATCTGTCTTCGGATTCAGCATACGCAATAGACTTTGGATGCTCAGTTTAACATCACCGCAAAGTCCGATATCCACCTTTGCACGACGTCCCAGACGTTCGGGCTTTATATCAATCTGTGCTATCTTGATGTCATCCGGCAGGAAAGCGGAATAAGGAAAGTCGGTGCCGAGCATGAGAAGCACTTCGGCTTCATGCATACTGTAATAGCCCGACGGCATTCCCAACAATCCGGTCATACCCACTTCATACGGATTTTCATATTGCACCTCCATCTTTCCTTTGAAAGTATATACCACCGGAGCATTCAGCTTCTCGGAAAGAGCAATCACTTCCTCGTGAGCTCCCCGGCAACCGATGCCGCAGAAAAGAGTGATACGCGTATGTTTGTTTAACATGTCAGCTAATTGAGCCAGATCTTCTTCCGACGGACAAACTTCCGGTGGGGCAGGATAGTTGATAACCGACGAGTCGACAGCAACGGCAGAAGCCTTTGCCAAGTCACCCGGAAGCCCGATAACGGACACCCCTTTGCGGGTGACAGCCGTTTGTATGGCCGACTGGAGCATACGTGGAAATTGTGTGGGAGTAGTGGCTACTTCATTATAATAACTGCAATCGTTAAAAAGTTTGATGGTATTCGTCTCCTGAAAATATTCCGTACCGAACTCTCCGGTGGGAATTGTAGAGGCGATGGCGATTACCGGTGCGCCGGACCGGTGTGCGTCATACAAGCCGTTAATCAGATGAACATGTCCCGGCCCGCTACTTCCCGCGCAGCATCCCGGGCGACCGGTCAGTTGTGCTTCTGCCGCAGCGGCATACGCCCCTGTTTCTTCGTGGCGCACATGTATCCATTTTATTTGATCGTTTTTTCTGACTGCTTCGTTTACTTCATTCAGACTGTCGCCTGTTACGGCGTAGATGCGTTCAACTCCGGATTTTACCAGAGTATCTATCAACTGTTCTGCTATTTTTTTTGCCATAGCTGTAATTGGTTTAGGATTGATTTTTATGTAATAACAGATGGCTGCAAAGAAAAGTTCTGATTTAACATATGCTAATAACGCCTTTGTGTCGGGACACATCACCGCTTTTATGTTAAAATTAATTCTGTAACAACTTTTTAGTAAAGATGTATAAACAATTGCAATATCCTTTTGTTATCTTTATAGGCGAAATCTTAACCTAATGTATTAAACCTCTTAATTACTCTAGAAAAATGAACAGAAATGAAATCGGTGTGAATGCCGGTAAGGTTTGGCAACTGCTTAGCAATAATGAGAAGTGGAGCTATGGACTTTTGAAGAGAAAATCCGGGCTGAAAGATAAAGAGCTGGGTGCCGCTTTGGGGTGGTTGTCAAGAGAGAGCAAAATAGAGTTCGATCAGTGCGATGAAGAGCTTTATGTATATCTCTGTGTGAATGTTTATATTGGCTGAAAGAGTTTGACGCTTTAACGAGAACAGAAGAATCTCCGGAGGGATGACAGCCCAGTCAGCACTTCGGAGATTCTTGTTTTTTATCCTTTTTCTGCTTTATGTATCTTCCTTTCAATGGATTTCCGGAAATAATTCTGTTACTTTGCATCACGAATTAAAATGTAAGAAACAATGAGAAGTTTTGCCTCCGACAATAATTCCGGTGTGCATCCGTTGGTAATGGAAGCATTGAACCGGGCTAATATAGACCATTCTTTAGGATATGGCGATGATAAATGGACAGAAGAAGCCGTAGCGAAGATAAAGGAAACCTTTACGCCCAACTGTGTCCCCTTGTTTGTATTTAACGGAACGGGTAGCAACGTGGTAGCATTGCAGCTGATGACCCGTCCGTATCATTCCATCTTTTGTGCGGAAACGGCTCATATCTATGTAGATGAATGCGGCTCTCCTGTGAAAATGACAGGTTGTCAGATTCGCCCGATTGCCACTCCTGACGGTAAACTTACCCCGGAATTGATGCAACCTTATCTGCATGGTTTCGGCGATCAACACCATTCACAACCCAGAGCCCTCTACATCTCCCAATGTACCGAACTTGGCACCATCTATACTCCCGAAGAATTGAAACGTCTGACAGACTTTGCCCATCTGAATGGTATGTATGTACACATGGACGGAGCCAGAATAGCCAACGCCTGTGCCGCTTTGAATCTTTCCTTAAAAGAACTGACAGTAGACTGCGGAGTCGATATTCTTAGTTTTGGCGGAACGAAGAACGGACTGATGATGGGAGAGTGCGTGATTGTATTTAATAAAGACTTGCAATCGGAAGCCCGCTTCATCCGTAAGCAATCCGCCCAACTAGCGTCGAAGATGCGTTACCTCTCTTGCCAGTTTACGGCATACCTCACAGATAACCTCTGGCTGAAGAATGCCAACCATGCCAATGCAATGGCTGCCAAACTTTACACTGAATTGAAGAAACTGCCCGAAGTAACTTTCACTCAAAAAGCCGAAAGTAACCAGTTATTCCTCACCATGCCCCGCCCGGTTATCGACCGCATGCTGGAGTCTTATTTCTTTTATTTTTGGGACGAAGAGAAGAATGAAATCCGTCTGGTGACTTCTTTTGATACCACAGAGGAGGATGTAGACGAGTTTATAAGACTTTTAAAACGTTAAAAAGGAAATCCGGAACAACAAAAGCGCCTGAATATCTGTTTTTATAGGAAGTTTGAAACTAACTTTGTCCGCAAAGTTTTCTACTTCTTATGATTATGAATACTAGACAGAACAGGCTAATCATATTCGCGCTTTTGTTGTTGACACAAACCCCGTTGGGCGCACAGCTGCATTCTACTAAAATTGAACTGCCGGAGGGTTCTATATCTGCAACCATGGAAGATTCCATTCCGGCAAAGCGCAGTTTCTTTAAAAAGTTTCTTGATTACTTCAATGACGCCAATAAGGAAAAAAAGAATAAAAAGTTTGATTTCAGTGTGATAGGCGGCCCACATTATTCCAGTGACACCAAGTTCGGACTCGGACTGGTGGCAGCCGGACTATATCGAACCGATCGGATTGATACGCTTCTTCCTCCCTCCAATGTCTCTCTTTACGGAGATGTGTCGACTGTCGGCTTCTATCTGTTGGGAGTCCGCGGAAATCATCTGTTTCCAAAAGATAAATACCGCTTGAATTACAATCTCTATTTCTATTCTTTTCCCAGTCTGTATTGGGGACGGGGATATGACAATGGAGCGAACTCTGATAACGAAAGCGATTATAAACGTTTTCAGGCACAGGTGAAAGTCGATTTTATGTTTCGGCTGGCAAAGAACTTCTACATCGGCCCGATGGCCGTATTCGATTATATCGACGGACGGAACTTTGAGAAACCGGAACTATGGGAAGGAATGGCCGCGCGAACCACTAATACCAGCCTGGGACTTTCCCTCCTTTACGATTCACGTGATTTCCTGACAAATGCATATCATGGCTATTATTTGCGGATAGACCAGCGGTTCAGTCCGGCTTTTCTCGGCAATAAATATGCGTTTAGCAGTACAGAACTGACTACCAGTTATTATCAGCCGGTATGGAAAGGTGGAGTGCTGGCAGGGCAATTCCACACATTGCTTACCTATGGCGATACCCCTTGGGGATTGATGGCAACGTTGGGAAGTTCTTACTCCATGCGCGGATATTACGAAGGACGCTATCGGGACAAGGGAGCAATGGACGCGCAAATAGAACTCCGGCAACACGTCTGGAAACGGAATGGAGTAGCTGTATGGGTAGGAGCGGGAACGATTTTTCCACGACTTTCCGAGTTCACCCCGAAACACATTCTGCCTAATTATGGCTTCGGGTATCGTTGGGAATTTAAGAAGAGAGTAAATGTACGTTTGGATTTAGGGTTTGGCAAACACCAGACCGGATTTATTTTTAACATCAATGAAGCTTTTTAAAAATATAAAGAATTGGTTGGAAAATCAGGAACATCTGTTTTATCTGTTCCTGTTTATCTTGATAGTACCTAATATGGTACTCTGTTTTACAGAACCTTTACCATTTATGGCAAAAGTCGCCAATGTGTTGTTACCTTTCGGTTGCTATTACCTGTTGATGACTTTGTCGAGGAATTGCGGCAAGATGCTGTGGATTTTATTCCTGTTCCTGTTCTTCGGAGCCTTTCAGATCGTGTTGCTTTATTTATTCGGCCAGTCCATTATCGCTGTCGATATGTTTTTGAATCTGGTCACCACCAATTCGAGTGAGGCATTGGAACTGCTCGATAATCTCACACCTGCCATTATTGCTGTAATCATACTCTATGTACCTGCCCTGATATTAGGGACGATTTCAATTATACGTAAACGGAAACTTACGGTAGAGTTCATTCGCAGGGAACGGAAGAGAGCCTTCCTGGTCTTTGGAATCTCCCTCCTTAGTCTTGTCGGAGCCTATGTGCAGGATTCGGGATATGAGTTGAAATCTGATTTATACCCGCTAAACGTATGCTACAACGTAGGTCTTGCCTTTCAAAGAACAGCTCTGACACAGGATTACCACCGTACATCCAAAGACTTTACTTTCCATGCCCGGCCTACTCATCCGGAGGGAAAACGGGAAGTATATGTAATGGTCATAGGAGAAACCTCTCGTGCCCTAAACTGGCAATTGTATGGTTACGAACGTGAAACGAACCCGCTCTTATCCCGGCAAATGGGTCTGATTGCTTTCCCAAAAGTGTTGACAGAGTCGAATACGACACATAAAAGTGTCCCCATGCTGATGTCGGATGCTACTGCCTGCAACTACGACTCTATCTACCATCAAAAAGGAATCATCACCGCTTTCAAAGAGGCAGGATTCCGGACGGCTTTTTTCTCCAACCAACGTTACAACCATTCATTTATCGACTTCTTCGGAATGGAAGCCGATACGTATGATTTTATAAAAGAAGATTCGGTCAGTTCTACCTATAATCCTTCTGACGACGAACTTCTGAAATTGGTGGAGGAGGAACTGGCGAAAGGTGCAACGAAACAATTCATCGTACTTCACACCTACGGTTCCCACTTTAACTATCGCGAACGTTACCCGTCGGAAGATGCTTTCTTTACGCCCGATTATCCGATGGAAGCAGAGAGAAAATACCGGGATAACCTGGTGAATGCCTATGACAACTCTATTCGTTACACGGATGATTTTCTGTCACGACTTATCCGTATGTTGGAAAAACAGCAGGTAGATGCCGCCATGCTCTACACTTCCGATCATGGAGAGGACATTTTCGACGATTCCCGTCATCTGTTCCTCCACGCTTCTCCCGTACCTTCTTATTATCAGCTTCATGTGCCATTCCTGATTTGGATGTCCGATGACTACCGCGAAACGTATCCCGAACGTTGGAATACCGCTATTGAAAATAAGGATAAGAATGTTTCTTCCAGCAGCTCTTTCTTCCCGACCATGCTGTCTTTAGGCGGAATAGAAACTCCTTACCGGGATGATTCGCAGGCTGTGACGGCTTCGCACTACGTCCTGAAACCGAGGGTTTATCTGAACGATCACAATGATCCCCGTCCGTTGGACGATTTGGGCATGAAGAAGCAAGACTTCCAGATGCTGGAAAAGAGGAATATCAAGTATTAAGTATTAGGTATTAATCCTTGTTAATTTTTGCATCCAAAAATGGGATTGGCGTGTTATTTGCCGTATGATGTATGAACGATTAAATTCATAAAACATGGCCTATATAGATTATTACAAGATTCTTGGAGTAGACAAAAGTGCTTCTCAGGATGATATCAAAAAGGCTTTTCGTAAGTTGGCCCGGAAATATCACCCTGATTTGAATCCTAATGACCCTAGTGCAAAGGATAAATTTCAGGAAATCAACGAAGCCAATGAAGTACTGAGTGACCCCGAGAAACGTAAAAAGTATGATGAGTACGGAGAACATTGGAAGCATGCCGATGAATTCGAAGCGCAGAAACGTGCACAGCAACAAGCCGGAGGCTTTGGCGGTGCAGGAGGTTTTGGCGGATTCGGCGGTGCGGGTCAGGGTTTCTCCGACGGTAACGGAACCTATTGGTATAGTTCCGATGGAGAAGGATTTTCCGGTGGCAACGCTAGTGGATTTTCCGATTTCTTCGAATCAATGTTCGGACATCGGGGAGGAAGAGGACAAGGTTCTGCGGGATTCCGCGGACAGGACTTTAATGCCGAACTTCATCTTTCCCTTCGTGATGCTGCTCAAACGCATAAGCAGATATTGACTGTAAATGGTAAACAGGTACGTATCACTATCCCTGCCGGTGTAGCCGACGGACAGGTTATTAAACTGAAAGGCTACGGAGCCGAAGGTGTCAACGGAGGACCTGCGGGCGACTTATACATTACGTTCGTTATAGCCGAAGACCCGGTGTTCAAACGCCTGGGCGACGATCTGTACGTAGATGTGGAGGTAGATCTTTACTCTGCCGTATTGGGAGGCGAGAAAGTAGTCGACACGCTGGACGGTAAAGTGAAACTGAAGATAAAACCGGAAACGCAGAACGGTACGAAAGTCCGTCTGAAAGGTAAAGGATTCCCGGTTTATAAGAAGGAAGGACAATTCGGTGACTTGATTGTGACCTATTCTGTCAAGATTCCTACGAACTTGACCGACAAACAGAAAGAGTTGTTCCGTCAATTACAGAGTATGAACTAAAATGAATGAGTACTATGCAGACCGAATTAATAATTGTCAGTGAATACTGTCACAAATGTCATATTGAGCCTTCATTCATCGAAATGTTGGAAGAGGGCGGTTTGATTAACGTGCATACCGAAGGCGGTGAACATTATCTGCTTTTGTCGGAACTCCCGAACGTGGAACGTTATAGCAGAATGTACTATGACTTATCCATCAACATGGAAGGTATCGATGCCATTCATCATTTGCTGGAAAGGATGGAAGATATGAGGCACGAAATGCGTTCGCTTCGCAAACAACTTTTGCTGTACCGGGAACGGGAAATAGAAGATATGGACTGGTAAAAAAATAGAGCCTCTGTTTGATTCGAACAGAGGCTCTATTTATAGTAAACGGAGGCTCTGATTCATTCAATCAGAGCCTCCGTTTTTTCAGGATGTTTATGCCGTTATTTTATAATACAATATACGTGCAAATCTCTTCCAGATAGCGTGCGTCGATAGTGTCGAAGCTATCCAATGTATCACTGTCGATATCCAGCACCCCGGCAACTTTCCCCTGCTTGAGGATCGGTACTACTATTTCCGATTTCGAGTCCGAACTACAGGCTATGTGTCCGGGAAACTGCTCTACATCAGGAACAATCAGTGTACGGGCTTCTTTCCAAGCGGTTCCGCAAACTCCTCTGCCAAAGCGGATGCGAGTGCAGGCAATGGGGCCTTGAAACGGACCCAGTACGAGTTCTTCCTCTTTCACAAGGTAAAAGCCTACCCAGAAGAAACCGAAAGTCTGCTTTAAGGCTGCTGCCATGTTGGCAAGATTGGCAATGAGATCTGCTTCCGTACTTACCAAAGCATGCAGTTGCGGAAGTAACTCCCGATACTTTTCTTCCTTGCTTCCTGTGTGGATGATTAAATTTTCTGCCATCTCTTTACTATTTGATTTGGTTCAGGATGCTCGGATCTTTTATCTTATCGTCTTCTGCAAAGAAGATAATCTTAGTCAGTATCTCGGCAGTCTTCGGATCTTCATCTACGAAAGGCAGGAACAGGCGTCCGCGATTTTGCGAATGTACCGGAAGAACGGCTATCTGTGCACCACCTTCCTGATGGATCACACCGCTGCCCAGATGAATATTGTACTTACCCAGTTTACCTTCGATGTGAGCAAAACTTCCTTTTATTGTCACGTTCTTGAAATGAAACAACGGCATCGTCAGTTCCACCAGTACGCTGCGCATCTCGATGGTAGAGTGGCTGGTTTCCGGGTCAACGCTTCCGGCATGGGCTACGCTTACTGCCAGGTCTACGTCTCTCATTACTTCGGAGAAGATGACAGGAGGAATCTCCGAGATTTTCATCAACTTGTAGTCTTTGCGGCTATGGAAGCAGACATATTCCAATGTCGGAGCTTCGATATCGGCAGGAGAGAACCAGTCTGCCATGGCATAGATGGTGGCGATGATATTCTCTTTGTAATATATCTTTTGAAGGCCGTCTTCATAATCGGCTACCCAACGGCGCCCTTTCAGTACGGCAACCGTTTTCTGCGGTTGAATCTGATTGCCGGCATAGCGGCGGGATTGAGTGGCTTCTATTTCTTCCGGAGTCGGAACGTAAAGTTCGCGGAATACCTGTTTGAAAGGTTGGCGGATTGATTTATCGAACAGGAATTTTTGATAAGCATGCCAGTCTCCGCTTGTATACAGGTCTGTGGGGTGCGCGATGCGTAACTCGTCTTTCGGTTTTAACGGGAGGCAAACGGCATTCACTGTAATCAGCAATCCATCGGTGTAGAAGCCCGTCTGTCCGTTGCAGATGAAGACGAGATGTTTCAGTAATGGCCAGATAACAGGATTCTGCATCAGCTTGCGCAATTCGTTTTCTTCAAAATGGGTGCAGTCTTCCATCGCCTGTTCCAGCATGATGCGCGAACGGGTGTACTGGTCTTTCAGCTTTTTGTGTACTGCTTTCAGTTCTTCTATATACGGATGCTTTTTCAGCTTGGCAGGCATGCTGTTGAGCTCTTTGCCGTCTTTGATTTGCTTAATCTCCGATTTACCTTCCTCGTTGATTTGTACATACACTTCTACGCCGTCTATCTCTTTGGGGGACAGGTAGGGAAGAAGTTCTTTAATCAGTTCGGTTTCCATGCTCCAGGTCAGGCGGGTAACGTCTCCGTAACCGGAGTTGCGTGCCAGGTTTTGCAGAGCGATGTTTACCGCTTTCTTTTCGCTTTCCTGTCTTTGAGCACCGAATTCCTTGCTCTCTTTCAGGAACTTTTGCAGGTATTGATAACGATCCAGCAGTTCTTTATCCGGCTTCCGTCCCAATGGGATGAGGCCGTAGCTCATCAATAAGTCTTTGTTGCGCTTGGCTATTATTTCTTTCTTTATATCTGCCGCCTTCACTGCACCGTTGGTAGCATCGGCAAACTTACGGGCACGGGTATGGCTGTTGCTGCATGAAATATATTTGGCGGCATTGTAGACCACTTCGAAGCGTTGCTTGCCAATTGTCTTAAATGCATCTTTGAACCAGTCGATGTCAAAAGCACCTTCCCGCAGGTCATCTACGTCGATGGGGGTGTAGCGGGCGATAATCGCTTTCTTCTTGTCGTCACACGTTTCATTGGTGTGGGCGTGGAAATAATAGGCTGCACTTGTCAGTCCTTTCCAGCCTATTGCCTTTTCAGTCAGTTCAATCCATTGTGGGGCGAACATGGCGGCTTCTACCAGTCGCTCGTCGCTGATTTCGGCTTGTTTCGCCAGTTTCTTCAGATTCTCGCTGGTGTCCGTAGGCAGGGGATGACAAGCATGGAGCAGACTGCTCAATACACCCCGTTTGGTGCTGCCCCAGTTGTAACTGTCACGTATGAAAGTATCTTTGCCGAATGCTTGCAGAATACGGATAAATGTTTCAGCTCCATAGACGTAGCTTAGTTCTTCTGCAAGGGAGGTGACTTGTGTCTCGGAGTCTCCACGTTTTAATTCAATTTCAAGAATCCGGTCTACCACCTTTTGGGCGAGGGAACGGAAGAGGGAGAAGTCGATGTTTTTGATATCGGCGTATCTTTCTTTTTCCTTGTTGAAACGAACGTTGTCGTTCAATACCATGGTGATTGCTTTGATCTGGCTGGGAGAGCTGATGCGTCCCATCATTTCACGGTATACTTCCTCTGTCGGGATGATTCCCAGCATCCAGGCACGGGCGAAGTCTGTGGCATGAAGATAAGAGTCTGTTTCCTCTAGTTCGGGGGTGTGCTCCATGTAGTTGGTGAGCTTATAAAGCTGATAGCGCACTGTGAAGTAACGGATAAATAGATCATCATTCATGGGCTTTTGAGGCATTTCGAGCCAGAAGTTCACGAATTTGTTGTTATGTATCGGATAAACGACCTGTTTTTCTCCGTATTCCAGTTTGTCCCGAAGCCATGCATGCTTACTGGTGTACTGGCGGAAGATGTTTTTGGTATTTAGCAAGGGCAATAGTTGGAGCAGCATATTGACGGCCAGTCGTTGATAGACGGCTTCATCTTTGTATTCGTATGCCAGTGCTTCGATGATGTCACTCATCTGTTCATAGTACGGCATCTTGCGGAGGTCTTTTTGCAATCCGCGGTAAGTGATGCCGGCATACATCCGGTTGACAAGCGGCTCAAAAGTATTACTTGATTTCTGGTCTGCCTTGATGTCTTCTTCATCTTCCTCGTCGGAGTCGTCTTCGTCTTTAGCGGTACCTGTCGATGCAAGCATGAAACTCATCATCAGCAATTTGTCGTAGCTTCCTATTTCTTCTTCGTAGAAGGCTTTCCACAATTCCGGGAATCCGAGTCCGCTCAATCCTCCGTAGTTGCTCCAGTTTATCAGGACACTGTTACCTACCAGACGTGCTTCTCCGTAACCATTTTTGAATTCTTCATTCTTGTAGGTTTCGATGTATTTGCTTAGTTTTTTGAAAACGAGTTTGGCCCTTCCAAAGCAGATGAATTCGAATGCTTTTTTAACGTTGAATCCTTTGTCCTGGGTAATTTCCGGCAGACTGACTTCAAGAGACGGATCGTACAGACCGAAACCGTTATCTTTGGTATAATGTTGTGTGACGCTCTCTTCTGTTCCATCGCCAATCAGAGATTCTATCAATACTTTTTCTTTCGGGTTCGGCTTCTGAATCTCTTTAACTGTCGGGATCAATTCCTGATAGATATCTTGCAGGAATTCTACATTGTGTATGGTCTTCATCATGTCCAATCCTGCCAGGCGGCGTTCGGCAACCTTGTCTGTTAGCAAGCGGCGGATGCTGTCGGCTAGCTGTTCTTTGGGCTGTTTCATCAGCAGATTGATAGCATGGATACGCATTTCGCTGTATTTGAAGCGCAGTAACTCTTCTACTTTCTGGTTTTGTTCGGGCGATAAGGTCATCTCGGACAATGCTTTATATGCTTCTTCACGCACATCTTGCGAACGGTCTCCCAGTGATTGCAGTACATATTCTTCCTGTAGCGGACTGGTCGGTGGAGCTAATACAACACCGATATAGCCTGCCCGCATATAAGTATCCAGAGAGGGCAGATAGCTGCAAAGATCGTCTTTCAATGCAGAATTATTAGTCATCCAGGTGATATATGCCATTTTGAGAACGATTTCCGAACGGGTGAGTTCTGTGCTTTCCCAAGGGAATACATAAGGAGAATAAATCTCTTTGGCAGAGATGGACTGATAGATTTGCTTCAGATATTCATAATGGCGGACCGCCTCTTCTTTGCTATCAAAATAGTCGTGGAGTGACGGGGCGTCTTTGTGCCCTCCGTACCGGCTAAGATAGAGACCGGACAGATACAACGGTAAGATAGCCGCCACCACCGACGGTTCCTTATACCATCTTTCAAAGGCATTTTTACTGATGCGGTGGTTCATGCCGGAGTATTGCGTACAGCGTAAGAAATAAAGTAATGTCTGTACCTGGTATTTAGCACCTTTCTTGATAATTTCCGGTACGAGCGTCTGAATCTCTTCCGTATTATAGAATCCGATGCTCCATAAAGCCAGATAGAGTTCGATTGTATCTTTGCTTTGAAGAGCACTGTGTGCTTGTTTCCGGTCGTTCAGAAAACGATAGATCAGTTCTACATATTTATTGGTGATACGTTCGCTGCTGTCTTGTTCTCCGATACCCGTACTGACTGCAATACCGCGTTTCACGGAAGCAAATCGTTGCAGGCCGTTGTCGCAGATGACCGAGAAAAGATGGAGATAACTTTCGGGACAACCTTCGTCCATCGTTTCCACGATAGCTTGGCGGAGACCCTCCTGTAACTTGGCTGCCAGAAGTAACTTCCCTTCCAGTTCCAGCAAGGGGCGGTATCCACTTACTGCGATAGCCTGGAGATGTCCCTGGTTGAGGCGGTTGGCGTTATTCTCACTGGTCAGCACATTGTTGAGGTATTCAATGACAGTCTGGTTGCCTTCTGCTATTTGGGCGGCCATCCAGTTTTGGCAGTTCATCGAATCCTTGTATGCTTCTATTTCTTCCGGAGTGTTTCCTCCGTTCAGTATGGCTTGAACCGTAAATCCGGTGGCGCGCAGTTTCAGAAACTGGGTCAGTGCATCTATAACGTGGCCGATATGCAGAAGAGGATTTGCCGACCGTTGTGACCGGCGCGAGTATCCGTGAGTGTACGGGCACCGTGCTTTGAGCTTCAGATAGGTGTGGAACAGGTGGGCGTACTCGTCTCCCAATAGATAGCGGAGTAGCTTGTTCAATTTACCATCGAAAAGATTGGCAACGCTTTTAATCTTCTCTTCTTGGATAATATAGATGATGCAAGGCTCTAATTTATCGCTGTATGCACCATACCGGGTATCCATGTTGAAGTATTGCATAAATACATCCAACAGTGCCATTGTCTCTTTGTCTAAACTGGTTCTCTTTTTCGTTAACCTTTCCAGGTACGGAGCAATCCGTTTATTTAATGCGTCATTGTAAATCAGTCTCATGATTCTTTTCGTTTTAAATGTGTTTTATAGGATAATGATTACCATAATCTTCCCGACAGCATAGCGAGCCGGATGAAGGTTAAGGTAGATTCTTCTTTAAGTTGGATGGGAGAGGATAGGTCTCCGGTTTCCGTATCATCCATGAAGATACGGAAAATTCCGTCCTCATAGGATTGCAAAGCATTGGTGATGGCTTCGACTTCTGCGGCAGGTTTGCCATTATAGTTTACTGCAAACCCTACTTTGCCGGAAGCTGTTTTATTTTCCACTTCTTCCTGTGTGAGGTATTTCAGCACTTCGCTCTGTTGCAAGCGTTCATTGTATTCGCAGACTTGCCAACTGACGATGGCTTCGATCAACCCCTGTACATTGACAGGCGGAACAGGAAAATCGATAGGAATCTTTTCGATACTGCACTTTCGCTTTCCTAACTGTTTGATTTGGATATATACTCTCATATTCTCTTTATTGGGTGATCTGGATACTTGATGTAATGGCATTCAGATCGGTTTCAGCTTCTTCGTCATAGACAAGCATGACAATAGCAAAAGATCGTTTCTTGCTCTCTTGAAAGTAATGCAACGCTATTTGTTTTACATCCTCTCCCGGTTCATCAGGAGCCCCGATGTGCAGGGGATTCGTGATCTTTGTCATGGGGAGTCCGTTGATGTTGACATTGCTTAGTTGGTAATCTTCTGACGGTTCCCCTTGTGCATTTCTTGGGAGAGTGAGTGATAACTCTTTCATGTGTTTAAACTCCTTCTGCGTGTCGTAGGTGAGGGCGGTAATCGTTAATTGATTCCCTCCGTTGACCAGCATGAGTAATGGAGGTTCCGCACCATCAATAATTCCTTTTGCTCCTGCTATTTTTATCCAGTTGGTAGGATACTGGCAACTGAATTTGGTGGCTGCATCATAATAAGATAGCCACGTATCGTCATTGCCGACAGGCGTATATGCCGGAACTTTCCTGCTGGAAAGATTGTCCGTAGCATTCACAGCGGAATGATTACTGTTCTCGTTTTCCTCTTCCAGTTCACCATTCAGATAGGCTTCCACAATGCCGCTTTCCCATTCATTGCGTATCTCCGGGTAAAGAGGAGGAACGTTTTTGCACAGGATCATGAAGCTGAACAGGAATATACAGAATATACCAAGCTCCCCGATGATGGAGACAGTCCGCTGTGCATCGGGTTTCTCGAACTTGTAGCCGACCACGTATATAATTCCCAGAACAAACCCGCTTAACAACCCGCCAATATGGGCGGCATTATCAATGCCGGCTTTCATCCCGTAAACCAGATTATACCCCACAAAAATGAGGATGCTGGTTAACAATGCCTTTCGTTGTTCTTTGGCGATGCGATGAAAGAGGAGGAATGCAAGGAATATACCGTAAAGTCCGAAGATAGATCCGGAAGCTCCGGCGCTGATTGTCTCACCGTGCATATACAGGCTGAATGCAGCCGAACATAATCCGGTTAGCAGGTATGAAACGAACATACGGCGTCCTCCTATCAGTTCTTCCAACAGAAGTCCTACATACATGAAAGCATACATGTTCATCAGGAGATGGAAAGCTCCGATATGTATGAAGTTGCAAGTCACTGTGCGCCACCAGTCACCGGTCAGAGTCAGCGGTCCGAAGTCGGCTCCCCATTTCAGTAGTGACAGAGTGGAAGGAGACATAATACCCACTCCGGAAGCAATCATTACAATGAATACAAGAATATTGATGTCTATCAGGATGGGAGTTGCTATAAATCCTTTGCGGGGAATGAAGAAAGACAGGAAAGAGTTCCTCTTCTTTTCTTCCTCTATGTAGGCTTTTTCTTCTTCTGTGAGCGGGCGGTTGAACTCTTCTTCGAAATCTTTGGCCCTTTGGGCTAGTTCTTCCGGAGTGAGTGAGGCTTTTATTTCTTCCATTGTTTCCCGTAACTTCTGGATATTTTTTCTGTTCTTTCCATAATCAACAAATTGTACGGAAGAAGACTGACTGCGAACGGATACTTCCCCGTCACTTCCCTTTTCTATGGTAAAGGTTATTGCCTCTCCATGGGAGCGTATACTGAACGGGACTTCAAACCGGATTCCTTCCGGAGTTACTTCCTCGATATTCCACTCAAGTTTTTGAGAGGCTTCGAGAGCCAATATAAGGATTTCCGTGTTTGATAAACCTGGCAAATACAGTTTGTCATTATATGAAGGTTTGAGTGCCATATTTCTATCTCTATCTACATTCATCAATTAAAAAATTACTTATCTCACTGACAAATGTATAGAATAATAATGGAAAATAATAGAATATGACAAATAAAAAAAGCATCCATTTCGTAAGAAAGGATGCTTTTATCAGATTTAGTCGATTATTTGTTACTTTTTGTAGAAAGCCAAATCTTCTTTGTCGAAGTTTTCGATGAAATTTGTATGCTTTTCTACTTCCGCTTCTGCATAGTTCAAATATACGTGTGCAGATTTGGAGAACAGTTCAGAAGACTTGCTGGCATCTTGAATCAGTAAGTGACACATGATAATATCAGCAGCCATTTCCACCAGTTTGCGAGCGGTGAAGTCAAGCAATTCCTGATCCTGTACTTCTTTCACAGCGTTGGTACTTGCTTCAAATTTGTCAGCCATCTTCTTCAGGCGAGACATCAGCGGTTCCATTTCCGGTGAACAAGGAATGGCCTCAAACTCGCGGATAGTAGCGATGTAAGAACCATTAGTCACGTAACGGATAGCGGCTACAGTCTGTAACTGGGTAGTTCCTTCGTAGATGCTGGTGATACGTGCGTCGCGATAGATGCGTTGGCAAGCATATTCCATCATGAATCCTGAACCACCGTGAATCTGGATACAGTCATAAGCGTTCTGGTTAGCATATTCAGAGTTCATACCCTTAGCCAGCGGAGTAAAGCTGTCTGCTAGTTTGGCGTATTTTTTCTGTTCCTGACGTTCTTCCGGAGTCAGTTTACGTTCGCGGGAAATATCATCCAATGCTTTGTAAATGTCTACGTAGCGAGCTGTTTGATACAGCAAAGCACGTCCGGCATCCAACTTACCTTTCATGATAGCCAGCATATCGTATACTGCCGGGAATTCGATGATTGCTTTACCGAATTGCTTACGGTCTTTAGCATAAGCCAATCCCTCATTGTAAGCAGCTTGGCTCAATCCTACGGACTGCGCAGCAATACCCAGACGGGCACCGTTCATTAAAGCCATAACGTATTTAATCAAACCGAGTTTGCGGTCACCGCAAAGTTCAGCTTTAGCATTCTTGTACACCAGTTCGCAAGTAGGAGAACCGTGGATACCGAGTTTGTTTTCGATACGACGTACGTTCACACCACCCTCATTCTTGTCATAGATGAACATAGAAAGACCACGACCGTCTCTTGTACCTTCTTCCGAACGAGCCAATACCAAGTGAAGATTAGCATCACCGTTTGTAATAAAACGTTTTACACCGTTCAGCAACCAGCAACCGTCTTTTTCGCTATAAGTTGCTTTCAGCATAACTGCCTGTAAGTCGGAACCTGCATCCGGTTCGGTCAAGTCCATAGACATCGTTTCACCTTGGCATACGCGAGGAATGAAACGGCTGTGTTGGTCAGCGTTACCGAATTCGTACAGTGTTTCAATACAGTCCTGCAAAGACCAGATATTTCCGAAACCGGCGTCGGCAGCAGCCACGATTTCTGCACACATGGTGTACGGAGTGATCGGGAAGTTCAAACCGCCGAATCTGCGTGGCATGGTCATACCGTTCAGGCCGGCTTTCACCATAGCGTCCAGGTTCTGTTTGGTTCCGGAAGCATATTCTACGCGACCGTTAGCACAGTGAGGACCTTCTTCGTCTACACCTTCTGCGTTAGCAGCAATGATTTCTCCTGTGATTTCTCCTGTAATCTCCAATACTTTGTCGTAAGAGTCTACAGCATCTTCGAAGTCCAGCGGAGCGTAGTCGAATTCATCTTTATCTCTGTAATTGCGTTCTTTGAGTTCGCAAATACGTTTCATCATCGGATTGTTCAAGTGAAACTTGAGTTCCGGTATGTCTGTATAATAATTAGCCATCTTTCCTTACTTGCTATTTTGTTTATAATACTTAATCATCTTCGGCACAACTTCTTCGATACTTCCGTTGATTACGTAATCGGCAATCGTATTGATCGGAGCATCCGGATCGTTGTTAATGGAGATGATGATACCACTTTCCTGCATACCGGCGATATGCTGAATCTGTCCGGAGATACCGCAAGCGATGTAGAGTTTTGGACGAACCGTAACACCAGTCTGACCGATCTGACGATCATGGTCTGCGAAACCAGCGTCAACAGCAGCACGGCTGGCACCTACTTCTGCGTGAAGTTCTTTAGCGAGGTCGAACAATAGGTTGAAGTTTTCTTTCGAACCTACACCGTAACCACCGGCTATGATGATCGGAGAACCTTTCAGGTTGTTCTTTGCCTTTTCTACATGGCGTTCGATGACTTTCACTACATAGTCCGTGTCGGCTACATACTTTTTCACGTCGTGACGGATTACTTCTCCCTGATAAGTCGGAGAGAGGATTTCTTTCTTCATCACACCTTCGCGAACGGTTGCCATCTGCGGGCGGTGTTCCGGGTTCACAATCGTAGCAACGATGTTACCACCGAATGCCGGACGGATTTGATATAACAGGTTCTTATAAGTCTTACCTTCTTTTTTGTCTTCGTGGTCACCGATTTCAAGTGAAGTACAGTCGGCAGTCAATCCGCTGGTCAGAGCAGAAGAAACGCGCGGACCGAGGTCACGACCGATAACGGTAGCACCCATCAAACAGATTTGCGGTTGCTCTTCTTTGAAGAGGTTCACCAGGATAGCTGTGTGAGGAAGTGATGTATAAGGGTAAAGGCCTTCACCGTCGAAAACGTGAAGTTTATCTACTCCGTAAGGAAGGATTTGTTTTTCAATATCTTTGAGGCCGCTTCCGGCAACTACAGCTTCGAGCTGACAGTTCAACTGGTTGGCTAACGAACGACCTTTGGTCAGAAGTTCGAGGCTAACGTCTGCAACGTTACCTTCTTCTATTTCGCAATATACAAATAAGTTATTCATGATTATCCGATGGTGTGGTTAGCTAATAGTTCAACAATCAGGTCTTCCACGTCACGGTCGCTGCCGCTGATGGTTTTGCTCTCTTTAGCCTGGAACACGATGTTCTGGATGGCTTTCACTTTTGTCGGCGAACCGGACAGACCGCATTGTGCAAGGTCACCGTTTACGTCGGCTACACTCCATTCTACCAGATTCAAATAATCACGCTTGTCATACAAATCGGTATAATCAAGGTTACCTTGTTGTTTTTCGGTAACTGTTTTGGCGTGTTTGTATTTCTGAACCAGTTTCGCATTGCGCGGACGGCAAGGAGTGGCAGAACCGTTTACGGTAATCACGATAGGCAGCGGACCCTCTACAGTTTCTACACCACCGTCGATATGACGTTTCACCTTGATTTTACCATCGCCCACTTCCAGAATTTCTTCTGCGTATGTGATTTGCGTCAATCCTAGCTTCTCTGCTACCTGCGGACCTACTTGCGCCGTGTCACCGTCGATAGCCTGACGACCACCAATGATAATGTCGCAATCACCGATTTTGCGGATGGCAGTAGCCAGTGCGTAAGACGTAGCCAGTGTATCTGCACCAGCGAAAGCACGGTCGGTCAGCAAGTAACCGTTATCTGCGCCACGGAAAAGTCCTTCACGAATAATGTCGGCTGCCCGTCCCGGTCCCATGGTCAGGATGGTTACGGTAGAGCCTGGATGAGCATCTTTCAGTCGAAGAGCTTGCTCGAGAGCATTCAGGTCTTCGGGGTTGAAGATAGCGGGAAGTGCCGCGCGGTTAATCGTCCCGTCGGCTTTCATGGCATCTTTCCCAACATTACGTGTGTCAGGAACTTGTTTTGCCAATACAACAATTTTCAAACTCATGCTATAAATTTTAGTATTAGTATTTCTACAAGTTAGCAGCCAGTAGTCAAGTAGTAATATCTTGCTATCCAAACTATCCGGTTAACTATCAGCGTGCAAATTTACTCAAACGCTTGGTTCTGACAAGAAATCCGAGTAAAAAATGCACAGGTTTAAGATTTTTGAGCAAAAGAGGAGGGTTTTTATAGATTTAATTCAGGGTTGACAAAGCGTTTATGGGCAGTCTGCCGGATTGTCCGGCAAACTGTTGATGAATTCCGGATTATTTGATAAGTTCGTAATAATGTGCATTCGTGAAATTATCATTCTTGAAAATAGCCTTTTGCATAATTCCTACTTTCGTGAATCCCACTTTCTCTAATACCCGCATGGATGGGGAGTTATGCTCAAATACGACTGCGAATACACGTACCTTATCAGTGTGTTCGAAATAATAGTTGATGGCTTCTTTCAGGGCGTCAGTAACGATTCCCTGGTTCCAGAAAGGTTCTCCAATCCAGTAGCCTACTTCTGTACTAAAACGTTCTACATCCGTAGCGGGTACAAAACCGATACTTCCAACTGCTTCTCCGTTTACCTCAATGCAGAAATCTTGAATGTTTTCTTTCGCTTGTACCATAGAGAGAAAAACGTTAGCATCTTCCTGACTATAAGGATAGGGGAGACCGTCACGACAGTTATCCCAAATATTCTTGTTATTGAGATATTGGGCTAATGATGCTACATCTTCGGTTTGCCAGGTACGGAGAGTATAGTTTTTCTTCTGCACAATAATTCCTGTTTTTTGTACCATATCATCTATTATTGTATCCCAATTTCAGCTAACCCCATCGGTTCACCGTCATGTATCATCCGTGTTGCTTTCAACTGAATGTAGCGAGCCTTGACCGGAGTAAAGTAAACCGATTGCAAAATCGGATTGCTCTTTATATTGGAAAATTCATCTTTGGCTACTACCTGGTTGACCGCATTACTGTCCGTACCTACAGATATTTCGTAGGCTGCGATCAACCCTTTATTATATTCACTTTGGTCGGGGAGATAGTGGAATGAGGTAATCGTGCGTTCTTCTCCCAAGTCAATCAATAGTGTATTTCCATTGATGAAACAGGTGGTCTGGTCGTTTTTATCCATGCCTTTCTGTGCTTCCTCTACATCTACTCCAACAAGAGTGAACGGGTAACTTTTCAGTTCTGCAGCTTTCGCTGTGTATGTATCCGAAGTCTCTCCTGCATAATATGCTTCAATGTTATTAATACAGAGACAAGCCCGTGAATCCGTGAAGCGGACACGAATCTTATCCGTAGTGATTGTTTCGAAACGAAGGAGCCGTTTATATCCGATAGTGGTAGTCTCCTCATTGAGCTTTACTGGGAGCCATTCGCCTGCCTGGTTATATTCTACAACGAATGATTTGACACGTTGTCCGAGAGGAATATATTCCTGCAACATCATACGGTTGATCTTTTCTGCCTGAGGTAAATCGAATTCGATAGTGGCTGAAGTGACATCATCATTGGTAGCCCAATAAGTATCATAATCACCGTCGGTCACAGCTTTGGCGGAGAATGTTCTTCCACGTTCGTCCGATGCTTTGGGAGAGAGTCCCGCCAGCAGATTGTGTGCCAGTTGTTTTTGTACATTCTGGTGGAAGTTTACGGCATTGGCAGAGTCAGTAGGGTGAATCAATCCGTCACGGTCTACCGGGAAGTTTAATAATAGCGTTGCGTTATGTCCTACGCTGCGGTAATATAAATCAGTCAGTTCGTCTACTGTTTTCACACGGTCGTCTTCTTCCGGATGATAAAACCATCCCGGACGGATGGAAACATCACACTCGGCAGCTACCCATAGGTTACCATCGGCATGACCATATTGCAGTTCACGATACTTGGGATAGCCCGGATAAACTTCTCCTGCACGAAGAAAAGACCAGTTAGTAGCTCCGGCAAATCCGTGTTCGTTGCCTACCCAACGACAGCCCGGACCTCCATCCGAGAAGATAACAGCTTGTGGCTGTAACTCATCAATCATCTTGTAAGCTCGCGGATAGTTATAATAAGTCTTGCGGTCGATTGTACGGCTGTCTTTTGCTCCGCCATACCAGCCGTCTCCACCGTTGGCACCATCAAACCAGATTTCAAATACGTCACCGTAGTTGGTCAGCAGTTCGTTGAGTTGTTTATAGAAGTATTCTACATATTCGGGAGAACCATAATTGGCCTGATGCCTGTCCCAGGGCGAGAGATAGACTGCGAATTTAATGCCATACTTTTTGCAGGCATCCGACAGTTCGCGGACAATGTCTCCTTTTCCGTCTTTGTACGGAGTGTTGCGGATACAGTACTCTGTCAGTTGCGTAGGCCACAGACAGAATCCATCGTGATGTTTCGCTGTCAGGATCACTCCTTTCATGCCGGATTTGACAAATGTCTGTACCCATTGCTCACAGTCCAGACGGGTAGGGTTGAATGTTTTAGGATCGGAGTCTCCATATCCCCATTCACGGTCGTTGAATGTGTTAAGTCCGAAGTGTACAAACGCATACGTTTCCATTTTTTGCCATTCCACCTGTTTGGCTTCGGGAATGGGTAAGATAGCTTCCGGTGCTTTTACCGAATTACAGGCACTTAGTAGAAAGAGACCTGTTGCGAAGATAAGAAAGTGTTTTTTCATGGGGGTGTTTATTAGTTAATAATTGAATGTAAGAATCATCTACAATGTAATTCCAACTACAAAATAAAGTTGCTCTTCATAAGGGTTGGCTATTAGCTTTCCGAAGATGGGTAAAGAGAAGTTGGACGTTATTTTGATATCTTTTGTTGCAGATAATCCGATATTGACTACATTGAATTTGTCGGAGTACATACTTTCCCAAGGAGTGAAACCAGCTTCGATATTCATATTTACATCCTTCACGCTGAACGGGTAACTCAACTCGCAGTAACTGGACCAGGCACGTTTCCCGTTTTCCCGGTAATCGTTTCCGGCAAAGGTAGTGTACCAGCTTACTGACAATGGGAACTTTTCGCTAAGCATATAGCCGGCTCCTGCCTCGAAAGTGTGTCCGGTAGAGTGCGAACTGTAATTGAAGTATTTGAAAGGTTCTTCTTCTGTCTGGGTAAAATAGTTATTGGCGTAAAGAGTCAGGTTTTTGTATTCGTACTCTAGTGATAAATCTATTTCATTGTTCTTTTCGCGAAATTCGGTAGAGCCCCATGCGTAAACAGTCAGTCCTTTCCAGTTGAGGCCGAGTGAAGGCTGCACACTTGCATTACCGCTATCTATACCGCGCCAGATATAACTGCTTACAAAATCAGCAGTTACAAAAACTTCTTGTGCCTGTGCAAAGGCTGTACAAAACAGGATGACAATAAGTAGGATTCGTTTTTTCATTTTATCGGTTATTTCTTCTTGTTTTCGGGGGATAAAGATACACAATATATAGATAAATGATGACAGATGAGGAGAAAAAAGAAAACGGCTGTATTGAGCAGCCGTTTCTTAAGTAATTGTGAATCTTGAAAGTTAGTTAGAAAGTGACGTCCATTTTCAGCACGAAAGTACGTGGGGCGGCAACTGCCATTGGGCGGTAGCTGTATTCTTTATTCAACAGGTTGTTCACCATAAACTGGAAAGCTACTTCTTTTGTGGCTTTTACTCCGAAGCGTACGTCGACAGTAGCATAGTCTGTATTATGTTTTTTCCAGTAAGTAGCCAGTGTTTCTCCTTTTGAATAACCGAAAAGGATGCCACGTACATAATCCATCAGGTCTTTCTGCTGTTTCTCGCGTTCGTCCAACATCAGATAGTCAACTGCCAGAATTTTGCTCTTCCATGCTACATTGGCACCGACATTGATACGTTTCCACTGGAAATCTACTGTAGCTTTAAAGCTGTGCTTCGGGCGATATTTAAGATACTTACCTGTGTTCGATTTCTCTTTCATCTGAAGAGGATCGGTATAAAGCCCCTCTACTGCATTACGTTCCTGATAGTCAGCATCGCGTGGCTCCGTGTATACATATCCTAAGTTATAGAACAACTTCGTATTCTTATTGAAATTATACACGCCGTTCGTTGAAATTTCTACTCCGTAAATCTGGGCTTTCGATACATTGTGGAACTGGGCTCCGATGCCGAAACCTTTGCCATCTGTCAGCATCTGAAATGCATCGCCTATGCTATTAATCATTGTGTAATTGGCATTGTTGAACAGTCCGAACTGGAATTCAATCATGTCTTTATACTGTGTATAGAATCCTGCAACATCCACAAAACCCTGGAAATTGCCGACCTTATATCCTTGCTTAATTCCTAATTCCGCATTAAATCCTTTCTCCGGTTTGATGTCCAGATTAGGATAGACGCCAACCCCACCAATATCCTTGCGCAGGTATTTTTCATTGATAGACGGATTACGGTAACCCTGTCCGAAGCTGGCACGGATAAAACTGTAATCAGTCAGCTGATAATTTAACCCTGCACGGAAGACCGGACGGAACGGAACCTTGGTTCTGAAAATTTTGGTTTCGGCTTCACGGTGATGATTATTCACCCGATAATATTCGGCACGTACACCGGCAGACACACTCAAACGATCCCAAAAGCGCTGATCGTACTGAAGGAAAGCAGCTACATTATCACTTTTGTATACCTCATCCATTACAGCGGAGTCATAGCGGATATGTTCCAGGGTTACTCCGGTAGTGATTTGTGCACCACCTTCCCATTTCTTATTGAACTGGTAGTCGAGATAGTAATCGAAGTTCTTATCAGTCTGTGTTTTGGGAGTGTTTCGTGACGGATTGATAACATTTGATAACCACGGAATCAGATCACTCGGTAACTGTCCGTTCGCAAGTCCTCCCAAGTCACTCGGCACTCCGTTGTCCATTACCCAGGAGATCAGATCGCAATAATCGGCAGTCGTCGCATTCGGGAAAATATTGCCTAATGAGGTGAACACTCCGTTCATGGCATCTTCCAGATTACCGTTGACAAGTCCGGAACCGATACCTACCAATGCAGGATAGAGTGAACTGTAATCGCCACCGGCTATATTCTGTATCGTTTTGGCATCAGTTCCCATATTTCCCAGAATATCAGTGATGGAGGTTCCTTGGGTAGGGCGTACGATATTGTCGGCGCTGTAATAGAAACGTCCTTTAATCTTATGTGACGTACCGTTTTCCGGATTCACATAGTTGATGAACGGATCGATATGGAAATTATTCTCTTCACGTCCCATGTTGGTGAAAGGAGACGGTTTGTACACTTCCGTTGGTGAACGCCAGATGAAGAAGTCGCCGTATTGATTGGAAAGGAAATCGACATTGAAACCATAGTTCAACAGTTTCATTCCCATATCGGGCTGATGATAAGTGAGGCTCCCTCCCATACGGAAACGTTTGTTGTATCCCTGTTGGCGGTATCCTTCATCAGTGAAAAGATTGATTCCTCCGCTGACATCGAAATTACCGATACGGCGGGAATGGGAGAGGTCGAATCCTTCGTAAATAGGATTCCGTATACCGCTAAGAAGACTTCCGCGCAGGATCGGTTTAACAGAATATTTATCATCTTTCCAGAAACTCTTGTCGCTCCATTGGTATTCGTCGTTTTCCGCATCACTATATACACCGATATAGGCGCTGAATCGTGTTTTCGGTGTCAGTCCCGGACGTGCGGTACGGATATTGATAATACCATTCAAAGCTGATGAGCCATATAGTACGGAAGATGCTCCTTTAATCACTTCCACCTGTTCTACGTTCTCTAAAGGAACAGTGTTCCAGTTGATTTCTCCTGTTTTCGGATTCAGTGTGCTCATTCCGTCCACAAGAATTTGGCTGCGTGCACCTACTCCGTAAGTCCATCCGCTACCTCCGCGCATAGAAGGTTGTTTGTCTACAATGTCTACACCGGGAAGTGTGCGGAGAGTGGAAGAAATATCCGTGGGTGCCTGACGGGCAATATCTCCGGATTTAACAACGTCCATGGAGACAGTGACATCACTCAACTTCTGTTCAAAGCGTCCGGCACTGACTACGACTTCTTCCAGCAGCTTGGTGCTTTCTTTCATGTAAACGTCTTTGGTGACTACTTCACGCTTGTTGATAACGATGGGCATCAAGACATCATCATAGCCAACATAGCTGAATACAAGGTCAACTCCACCTTCGGGAAGTTTGATTTCATATTCTCCGTTAATGTTAGATACTACTCCCTGATTACCATGAAGTTTGTAGGTGACGGTGGCTCCGACCAATGGCTCATTGGTCTTGGCATCATATATATGTCCTTTCAGGGTTTGGGCAAAGATGCTTCCGAAACCGGTAAGGCATAACAGGATTGTTAGGATATATAATTTCTTCATTGTTTTTTGTTTTATTTATTTGGAACAATTTCCAAACCAAATTCTATTTTTTCAGGTGATAGAAAAGCGTCTGATATACCGTTCAAAAATATAGAGATGATTCCTCCCAGTGATTGCATATCTTCTGGAAGCAGACTGACTATTAGCGGACTAAGATCTGGTAGTAATTTGGCTATGGGAGTAAAACCTTCTTTGTCTAAGTAAATAAAAGTATGTCCATCTTTTGAAATAACTTGCATCGGGATTCCGGTAGTTAACCAATTGAAAATAGCTTTGAAAGAAGTGTCATTGACATTGAGCAGGAATCCAAGTGTTTCATTTTTTAGACTTTGATTGAGCGTGGTTAGCAATTCTTTCACTTTCATAGCATCCATTTGGGATATAGCTTCAATGATAGCATTGGTTATATTGACATCCATATATTGATTGCCGCTGGATATTGAGGCAATAATATTAGCTAAGTTTAATTTTAATATTAACTTACCGTCTTTTTGGAACCAATTAGCAAATCCTTTTGGAGATGGAATATAATTACGGTTAACAATGTTAGGAGTAATCATATCCTGTGTTAATGGATTTTCTAGAAATCCAAAAATGATATCCATGTCTACTCCTGTCAATGGTTCATTTGAATAAGAAGCCGTTACATTCCCGTCCGCTCCTAAAGTAATTTCTTGTAGAACTTGTGGCAAAATATAACTTAATATGTTTTGAATAGCACTACCCCATGTTTGAGTTGTGGCTCCACTTTCTGAAGCTTCTATGTCTGCATAAAAATAGCATGATGCATTTAGTACTTGTCCGTCAACATCTTGCCATGTATATTCTTCTCCCCACATGTCTCCAACTACAATCGTTTTGATGCCATTAATAACTGTGGGTAGTTTATAAGTATTTGCCCATAATTCTGCATTGCCCATTTTGATATTGGATATATTTAATGTTAACTGTCCTTTTATTACGCGTCCTTCGTATCTAAAAGAGCTTAAAGTCTCATTTCCCATACTATTTCCTGAAAAAGAATATCCTTGCCCATCTCCAGAAAGGGGGATAGACATAATTTTTACTTCTTTTTCTCCTGGTAAAATATCATATAAGTTAATAATAGCGGTTTCTCCTGTTACAGTGCTAAAGTCTACTGATTTTCCGATCATGGTTTCACCATTATAGGTAAGAATTAGATTCGGATTGGGGTTTGATAGTTTATTTGAATAATTGGCTGTTACATCTATAGGCTCTGGTCCGTAGTGATCATTATCACAAGAAGTTAAAAATGCAGACGCTACGGCAAGGCAGCTTATTAATAGGATAGATATTTTTTTCATTGTTTTTTTATATTAGATAATTAAAATGAATTATTTCTTAGCTGTGAGGTCAATACCGATTTCCATTTTATCGAAAAGGGCTGCAACTTCAATTAAATTTGTTTCCAGCAAACTACCGATGATGCTGATGAACGGCATGAGAGTTTCTTTGTTGAAATAGATATAAGTATGTTCTTTTGTTGAGTTGATGCCCATTGGTATTCCGTCTTTCATCCATGTGAGCAGAGTTGCAAAAGTATCATCATCCAATTGAAGAATATAGGTGATTATTTCATTGTTTAAAATCATATTGATGGCACTTAACGTTAATTTTAAACGTGCCGGGTCAGATTTTAGAAGTGCTTCACTGATTCCTGCGATAAGCTGATAGTCAATTTGCTTTCCGTTGTTTTGTGCTATGAGAGACACAATGGCAGGGATATTTAGTTGTACGACAAATGCTTTGTTGCCTGTTTGATTCCAGTAGGCCAATCCTTTGGGAGATGACTCATAAGTGCGTTTGTTGATCAGACTTTTGAATTCAGCGTCAGTTTTGCCCGAATTGGCAACTTCCATAATTTCATTCATGTCTACAGGGCTCGTAGTATAGCTGGCAGTGACAATTCCATTTTTCTCAAATGTAATATCCTTCAATACATAAGGAAAAATCACATCTAATATATTAGTTGCCATTTGCTGTATTTGTAAAATCACCGGCTGGAGAGATTCTCCTCCTGCTTTTGTAGTAATATTCACGTAGCTGGCTCCGCTATTACGGATGATACTTTCTCCATCTGTTGTGTGGGAGTATGCAGGAAATGTATATGTGTTTGCAATGGAGTTGGCATAAGCCATTGTTACGTTCAGTGATAGTTGCATGTTTTTCGGAGTTATTATTCCTTCATATTTCACCGTAGCTCCTCCCATTGTGATATTGGTCCCGCTGAAAGTATAATATCCTTTCTTTTCATTCTCATAAAGTTGGATGCGACTGATAGGAGTTTCCTTTTCTCCCGGGATTATATTATTCAGCGTCAGTGTTCCCGTTTCGCTATCTTCTGTCTTGAAGCTGACAGTTTTTCCAATTAATTTCTCTCCGCTGTAGGTTAGGTCTAGCGTATATGGTTTAATATACGAGCCATATTCCTGACTAATTTCTCCTGGCCAAAATAGCTTGTCATTGTAAGTTTCTTCGCATGATGTAAAGAAAAATACTGCGCAAGCGACATAAGATAGTTTTCGTAAGTTTCTCATTTTGCTTTTTGTTTTTATTGCGTATTTAATAAAACTTTGCAAAGTTCGACTAACAATTCTTTATTGTCAAGGTCTGTTTTTTTATTTTAATGTTCTATTTTTAATCGTATGCGGTAAAAGTATCTAAAATGAAAAAATAAATGTGTTCTATTTTTAATATCGATTGTTCTTCTTTTAAGAATGGCTGTAAAAAGAGAATGAAGAGGTCTCTAAAAAAGCAAATGGTTTTCCTCCTATTTTTCACAGGTGAGAAACCGTTCATTTTTTTTCTTCTCTATTTCTGACTCTTGCGGAAAGTTTAGAATGTAATATTCATCTTTACAACTTTCAATAAATACTTCCGTAAAAAAGTGAAGAGGAATCCGCTGGAATATTACAAGAAATAAATCTATGTTTGCTTAAAATAGGGTTATACATAAAAATAGGATGTTTTATACATTTTCTTTGCTTTAATTAGAACCTATATGAGGATAGCAAATAAATAGGAGCTTAAATGTCTTTTTGGATTCTCCCAAAAGACAGTGATTTGATAGTAAATCCTTGCTGTTTGTATTTGTTTGCTACCAGATTCGAAATAAATCAATATTTTTTTTCTGATGTTATAGCTATTTGTTATATTGAAAATTAACGAAGTTAGAAGTGACATAGCTTGGAAACGACTCTTATTTCAATCAACGCCTCCTTCCTCACCGATGAACGGTAGCTTGGTCGGTGAGCAAGGAGGCGTTCCTCACCGACCAAGGATACCTTGCATTTAAAGAACGGACGTTTTCATACAATGAAAAACGGTCTGTTTACCCTTTATTTATGCATAATAAGGGGCGTGATATGCATATTCTTGCACTAGATTATGCATTTTATTTTCTATTTGATTCGATTCATAGCCACTGTTGAATAATAGAATCTTAAAAATAGAACAGAACAGTTTATTGCTGTAATACAGTCGATTCACCGATAAGAATCCCCCGTTCATTGATTTTTTTTCCTTTTTCTGCTTCTCTGTCATACATTTGTTACAGTATTGTAACACTTGCTACTCTAATCCCTTATGAATATGAACGAGGCATGTAATGTAACCACCGCACTTTCCGCTTTCTCCTCCATTTCTTTGGAAGAGATGAGTACCATCCGTTTGATGAACCGTACGGACACGAAGTATATCGTTTCGCTCTCTGCCCTGATGGACGTATTGCAACGGGCAAGTAATTGTTATCGTGTGCAAGAGGTGCAGGGGGAGCGAAATATAGCTTATCACACTACCTATCTCGACACTCCCGATTACACCATGTATCTGGCTCATCAAAACGGAAGAGTGATCCGTGAGAAGATCCGTGTAAGGACATATGTCTCTTCCGGTCTGACTTTTCTGGAAGTGAAGAAAAAGATATTCTCCGGTTTCGATGCTTCTCTGGAAGGTGAATTTCGTACAAGGGACGGATTGCAGACGGTGGAATGCTGGTCGGGTTCGGCAGGTGTTTCCTATAAGATGTTTCGTTGGCTGAAAGCGTCTGCAGGATATTCATTTAAGTTTTAATAGATAAAACAAGAAATTATGAAAAGGATTGTGTTGTTTTGGATACCGCTTTTATTGCTGTTGTTGGTGAACTGTACGACGGAATCATTCGATTTCGGCGATCAGGAAGGAATATTGGTCGGAGGTTCGGGAGGTGGAGGAAGCAGTCAGCCCAACCCGACGATTCCCGAGGGATCGGAAGACTTATTGGGATTTACAATCGCTTTTGATGAAAGTGATAGGACGACGTATGGAAGCATGTCGGAAACGGTCACTTCCGATGATGATTTTATAGAGAACTCCCAATTTGCCTCCGTGGTGACGATTACCTATAATGGAACGACTGCCACGGTAGGTAATGGAGTTTCCGGAGTGGAAGTATCTTCCAATGGGGCGCATATTGTGGTCAATTCTACGGTCAGCGGAGTAGAGTATGTGTTGAACGGGACTACTACGAACGGCTCGTTCAAGGTATACAGCGAAAAGAAATTCAAATTATCACTGGCGGGGGTGTCTATACTCAATCCGGTAGGTGCTGCCATTAATATCCAGTCTTCCAAACGTGTGTTTGTGGTATGCGCGGATGAAACAACGAATGTGTTGACAGATGGGTCTTCTTATACGGCAACTACTGATGGAGAGGATATGAAAGCCTGTCTGTTCAGTGAGGGGCAGCTCATTTTCAGTGGAGGCGGTTCACTCACAGTTACCGGAAATTATAAACATGCCATCACAAGCGATGATTATGTGCGTTTCCGTAGCGGGTGTAATATTACGGTAGTTTCGGCCAAAAAAGATGGAATCCATACCAATGAATCTGTGATTATCGGCGGCGGAATACTGAATATATCTTCAGACGGCGATGCTATTCAGTGTGAAGAGGGAGGAATTACGATGACCGGAGGCTTTGCAAAACTCTCTACAACGGATAATAAAGCGCATGGGTTGAAATCCTGTCTGGATGTGGTAATCAGTGGCGGTGCTATTCAGGCACAAGTGGCGGGAGCAGCCTCCAAAGGAATATCCTGTGATGGTAACCTGACCATCTCCGGAGGAAAGCTGACTGCATTCACTTCTCAAACCGCTCTTTATGAAGATAATGATTTAAGTTCGTGTGCAGGAATTAAATGTGACGGAAATATCCTGATTACAGGAGGGGAAATCGCTATTCAGAGTACAGGTGGAGCCGGTAAAGGTATCAACTGTGACGGTTCGATTACCATCAATGACGGCACGGTGAAAGTGATAACTACCGGTACGCAGTGTGTATATGGCAAGCTCGACTCGTCGGCAAAAGGAATCAAAGCGGACGGTGCGTTGACAATCAATGGAGGAACGGTGCTTGTGAAGGCTACCGGTGGGGAAGGTAGTGAGGGTATCGAGAGTAAAAGTGTGTTGACTGTCAATGAGGGTACAGTTGCCGCGCTTTGTTACGATGACTGTATGAATGCAAGAAACAGCATTGTTCTTAATGGTGGCAATATTTATTGTTATAGTTCCGGAAATGACGGCATTGACTCTAATGGTACGTTGACCATTACGGGGGGAGTGATCGTATCGTCGGGTACTACTTCTCCCGAAGACGGATTCGATTGCGATCAGAATACCTTTAAGATTACCGGGGGGATTGTTCTGGGTATTGGAGGAGGAACAAGTACACCTACATCAAGTGTATGTACGCAACGCACTGTGATCTATGGCGGTTCGGGAAGTAACGGAGAAATACTGAATATCCAGTCGGCCGACGGAACCAGCGTACTGACCTATCAGATTCCCCGTGCTTATTCTCAAATGACGGTATTGTTCAGTAGTCCGAATCTGACCTCGGGCGGTAGTTATACTATCTCAAAAGGAGGAACGGTTTCCGGTGGTTCCGAGTTCTTCGGGTTATATTCGGGAGCCACTTATTCCGGTGGCACGCAGGCGGCAACATTTACTGCCAGTTCGATGGTGACACAAGTCGGCAGCACTTCCGGCGGTGGCCAGCCCGGTGGTGGAGGCGGTGGACATGGACCTGGTGGATGGGGATGGTAAACAGCAGTTTACCGTCGAAATCCGTTCTTTGGTCGATTCTATTTGTGATAAAACAGGTTCGGTTTTATCTTTGTTTCGATAATCAGAAGCAATGAGGCATGAAAAGACTGCGTAAACAACACGTGCTGGAGCAGAGTATTTACGGAGCTATCTGGATCGTAATATTTCTTCTTCCGCTGATAGGCGGATACTTTGCCATGAGTGGAGGACTTGAACGGGAGGAAACCCGTATGGTGATCCGCGAATCATGGTTGAGTATCCTTCCTTTTTTCGTGCTTTTCCTGTTAAATAATTATGGGCTGGTTCCCTATTTTCTTTTTAAGAAAAGGTACTGGCAATATACTGTTTCGTTGATTTTTGTAATAGGAATGATTTGTTGGCTTTCTCCGTTTCCTTCTGCCAATCATTTCCCCAAAGATTTCAAGCGAGGAGAGTTGCCTCTTCGTATGAAGGAGAACCGGAGGGACCAGATTATTAAGACGAGAGAAAAGGCGAGGGAGGAAGGGGATGTGCATTGGCATGAATCCAATCCCGAACAACGTCCTAGGGGAATGGGAGATCCAAATAGTCCCGGAAGATTTCCAAAACCGACTCCTTTTCCTTATCCTCCTTTTGTGCTCCGCTATCTTATTCATTTCATCATTGCCTTTTTGATGGTAGGGTTCAATATCGCCATCAAACTTTTCTTTAAATCTTTCCGTGATGAAGAAATGCTGAAGGAACTGGAACATCAACGTTTGCAGTCGGAACTGCAGTATTTGAAATATCAGATTAATCCTCATTTCTTCATGAATACGCTCAATAATATTCATGCGTTGGTGGATATTGATACGGGGAAAGCGAAAAGTACGATTGTGGAACTTTCTAAACTGATGCGTTATGTGCTTTATGAAGCGAGTAATAAAACGATTTTGCTTTCACGTGAGGTTCAGTTTCTTAAAAATTACATTGCCCTGATGAGTTTGCGCTATACCAACAAAGTATCTATTCAGATGGATTTTCCGGCCGAAGTGCCCGAAGTGCAGATTCCTCCTTTGCTTTTTGTCTCTTTTGTAGAAAATGCTTTTAAGCATGGAGTCAGTTATCGGAGCGAGTCTTTTATTCATGTCTTGATGCAGTTGGATGAGGGCAACCGGCTTTCATTCCGTTGTTCCAACAGCAATAATGGTTCGGCTGACGAACAGCATCATGGCATCGGACTCGAGAATATCCGTAAGCGGTTGAGGCTTTTATTTGGCAATGATTATACGCTTTCCATTACCGAAGAGGAACATAAATTTGATGTCTTACTTATTATACCTTTATTAGAATGAAATGTATAGCAATAGATGATGAGCCGTTAGCATTGACGCAGTTGTCGGATTATATATCCCAGGTACCTTTTTTGTCTTTGGTAAAGTCATGCCAGGATGCGTTCGAGGCAATGAAGATATTGTCCGAAGAGGAGGTTGATTTGATCTTTGTGGATATTAATATGCCCGATTTGAACGGATTGGATTTCATACGTTCTTTGGTGAACCGTCCGTTGGTGATTTTCACTACTGCTTATTCTGAATATGCGGTAGAGGGTTTCAAACTGGATGCCGTAGATTATCTGCTGAAACCGTTTGAGTTCCAGGATTTATTGAAAGCGGCGGATAAAGCCCGCAGGCAATTTGAATATCGTTTGTTGGAACAACAGGGTGAAATAGGAAATGCTTCGCAGATAAAAGGAGATTCATTATTCGTGAAGAGCGATTACAGAGTGGTTCGCATCGATGTGAAGAATATCCGCTATATTGAGGGGATGAGTGAGTATGTGCGTATCTTTGTGGAAGGAGAGGACAAGCCTGTAATAACGCTTGCCAGCCTCCAGAAAATGGAAGAACGGCTTCCCACGCATTTCATGCGGGTCCACCGTTCTTATATTGTCAATCTTCGCAAGATTACCGAAGTTTCCCGTCTTCGCATTATCTTTGATAAGAATACTTATATTCCTGTCGGTGATAATTATAAGGAGAAATTTACGGAATACATTGGGAAATTAAGCCTTTCTTAAATAATTATTTAATTCCCAGTTTTTTGGCAATTTCTTTAGGAAGTGCATCTTTATGCACCAGGATATTCATTGTCTTGTAGGCAACGAATGCTTTGGAAGCATACCAGATACCATCATATTTGCCTGATTTACCCCAAGAGTTTTTCACCATGAAGTATTCTTTTCCGTTCTGGTCTTTAGCGATGCCGTAGATTACCATTCCGTGGTCGTCTGTTGTTTCCCAGTTGTCAAAAGCAACTTGACGCATTTCCTGGGTAATATCCTTTTCAGGGAAAGGTTTGGTGAATAGTTCTCTGCGTTTGTCGGCGGCAGTCAATCCTGTCCAACGGGCCATGTCTGAACCGGACAGTTCAGATTCTTTGGCTGCATCTGGCATTACGGCGATACCGTCACGTGAGAATCCTTGTTCGCTGACATCGCTACCCCATGCAAAGGTATAGCCTTTCTTTACAGCATTGTCCATAACAGCCATCAGTTCTTCGATAGGCAGGTTGTAAGACAGACCATTACGCCAGTTATCCTGAATTTCGATGGCGAATTGAGAATAGAACGGATGGTGTGTATAAGAAGTCAGTGATACATAGTCGTTATAGTTCAATCCCAGTGATTCGGCAAAAGTCTTCGGAGTATATTCTTTGCCTTTGTAGGTGAACTTCTCCGGACATGCTCCTAGGTAAGTGTCATAAATGGCACTTAGTCCGTTTTTCCATACCGGAGTCAGTTTGCTTAATTTACCTTTTGCAATCGCATTGATATAACCGGAAGCAACAGCATCCAGCTCATTATGTACCGGCAGCGTATCACCATACATAATACCCGGCATCACTTCTTGCGGAACGATACCATAATTCTTGATGCAATACATTACATCATAAAAACTTCCACCCGGAGAGAAAGAACTGTCACCGTGATAACGTACATAGTTTACTCCGCGATCCTGCATCGTTTTGTGTACAACAAACATTTCAGACAGGTCGTATTCACCTTTACCTAAACGAAGTAGTTCTGATTCAACAAATCCGAGAGTTGAGAAACTCCAGCAAGTACTCGAACGATTTTGGTTCTTGATAGAAGTTATCGGATTTTCTTTCACTGTCGTGAAAACAAAACCTTCTTCAGGTTTTGCATCTTGTGCCATAACACTTAGGCTGAACAGGCCTAAAGCAGCAATAAGGATTGTCTTTTTCATTCCTATGAAATTAATATTAAATTGTTTTGGCTACAAATATAGGAAAGTTTCACCACAGAGTAACACAGAGTTTCACAAAGTTTTCTCTTTTTTCAAATGGACAGCTATCTTAATGACTTCCGTTTTATGACATTTTATTGTATCTTGGCGTGGTAAGTTCGCTCGGAGAAAGTAATATTCAGGAACAGGGAAAGGCTGTTTTCTTTTTGCATACCGTTAGGAATTTTCATCTGGCCTTTATATTTCAATCCGATAGAAAGGACGTTGTTATTGCGCAATCCGAAGTTAAGTCCGGTACTGACGTAATATTCGGTTGCCTTTTTCTTTTGAATGACGATATAGGAATTATTAATACCTGTTCCCAATAGGATGCTGACCGGATTACGATAGACATTGCCCAATGTATATCTTCCACCGACTGATAACCGGTGTTGATTCTCAAAACTGACATTGGATTGGGAAGATTGCATCCGGCTCCAGTCCACATATTTGTAGTCGATGGTTGCCATCCAACGTAGAGTGTTGTAGGAAGCTCCGAGCCCAAAGAATTGAGGAAGACATTGGCGATAGCGTTTCAGGCTTTTTTCAATATCATCTCCTCCCGAACTGCTACTAACGTATAAGTTATTATCCTGTTTAAAATCCTGCGAGTAACCATATACGGCACCGGCAACGAAAGAACGTTCGCGGTCTATAGCCCATTTATACTGTACACCGAAATCCGCATAAAAAGTATGTTTGTAGGAGCTGGTTTCTTCTGTGGCAGTACCTTGCGTCTCCGTTTGTGTGATGGTCCCCGTCACATAAGAAAGATTGGTGCCGACAGAAAATCTTTTTCCGAAAAGGTAAGCCGTGCTGATACCCATCTTGGAAAGTCCTCCTTCACCCTGAAAGAGAGAAGAGATAGTACTTCCATTGGTGCCTGCCACTTCTTCATCCAGCGTGATGACATATCCCACACTGCTGACGGGAGCCATGAAAATTGCTCCATACCAGCGTGGCATAATCCGGCAGCCGATACTTAGGTTATTCAGATTTCCGGTGACGGAACGGTTACTTGCTCCTCGTTGCGAATAAATCTGGTATGCTCCCATGATACCGGCATCGATCTGGAAGCGTTGTTCGGTCAACTCTGTGAGTGAAGCCGGATTGGCATTGTTAAGGAAATTATTTCCTCGCAATGCAATGCCTGTGCCGCCCAGTCCGGCATATTGCCCGCCTTCCCCGGTAGAAAGTTCTCCCAGTCCGAACATGGAAGTAGGGGAGTTCGTTGTTTTTTGTGCAATAACTATAGAGACAGGAGTATAGAATGCCAGAAGGCAAAACAAAATCTTTTTCATTGTTGATAAGTTTTGTAAAGTATGATAAGTTTGGTATTCTTTTTATTGGCGGTATGTTCTCCGTCGCCGAAAATAACGCCTTGAAGTGTGGTATAGAACAAGTTGTCCGGAAGAAATAATTGTAGTTTCTGACGATCATATCCGGTAGTTCCCAGGTTTGTTTGCAGGAAAGAGGTGATGTCAAAAGAGTAATAAGTCTCCTCATAAGACATCTCGTCGACTACTAGATTTCCGCTTTGTACGGAACTCCCGGTGAGGTCGGTGATTACACTTTGCGTCACATTTTCATTGTTGGCGGTGTAGAGAGCCAGGCTTTTGGGCAACGGGTACATGCCGTCATAAGTTCCTTTTACCGGATATAACTGTAACGTTGCGCTCTCGATAGTCACAAGCTCTCCTTTTTCGCAGAGATTATTTAAATGTGGGAAGTCGATGGTGACATACATACCTGTCATTCCCTGCAGGTAGACCTGATGCTCGCTTTTTCCGGAAGAGTATTCATTGCCGTCCCCACTTTGCAGGTTGGCTATCGGGATGTTTGAGCGGTCTTGTTCTATTTTGTTGTAAGTCAGCGTGTTGCTTGTATTGAAAACCAGTGTTTTTTCGTTCAGTGTTTCCGTAATCTGGTGATAGTAGACCGTGATGCACATACTGGAGTCGTTGACTTGAAATCCGCTGATACAAGCGTCATTTGCATCGGGTATAAAAGCAATTCCCTTGAAATAATCATGGAAGAAATCCTGGGATTGCACCCATCGGCCATCATTCAGCATCAAGTTGAACCATTCTTCTCCCCATGCATCCGGCAATCGTATTTCCAGTTCTTCGCTCGGTGAGCCCGGAGTAGGACGAAAGTCGAAAGATGCCAGTGGAGTTTCGTTGTAATAGGCAGTAGTAGTGTTGTATAGGTACCCTCTATCGTCCAGTTCTATATTCTTTGTCAGTTCATGCAGATGAATGCGTTGGGTTTTTAGTGTATCTCCCAGGTAATTGCCCGAAGAATACAGGCGTATGGTGATCGAGTCGAACTCATATTGGATGTTTTCATCAAAAGAATAGGAAGGTACTTCATACTCTGCGTAAAAAGAGGCGGTAATTTTCCCCCATAAGTTGTCGTCACGGTATCCTATCTGGCAAACCGTATCTCCCGAAGTGGCTATGGAGTCGCTTAATACTGTACTAAGTAATACCGTACAAGTATCCATCTGTTCGTTGAGGAATGAACTTTGTACCCATTTCGCTCCTATGGACGATGAATCGTCTACACAAGCGAAAAAAGAAAGAGATATAAAGAATGAAAAAAGTAGTATGATTGACTTCATGTAGTAAAATGAAATTGGTTTTGTAGCGGCAAAAGAAGAGGTTTTAAATAGTCCTCCAAAAAACTATCGACTAAATCTCTGTATTTGTCGACCTGAATTTTGTTGGTAGATAGAATGTCTTTATTTGTCGATAGTTTTTTTATGCGTGCCCGTTGCCGCCTACATTTGCGGTTGTAATCAACGACATATTTATGAATACGAAAATGAATAAATTACTTTGCATGATGGTGGTGCTGCTTTCATTGGCGGCATGTACGGATGATACTGAATATACGGCAGGTGTGTGGTATCGCCGTTCTGATTTTGATGGTGTGGCGCGTACGGACGCAGCTGGTTTTACGATTGGTAACATAGGGTACCTCTGCACCGGATACCGGGGGAGTACCAAAGACCGTTTGAAAGATTGCTGGGCGTATGACATCGAGGCTAATTCGTGGACACAGTGTACATCAATGCCCGATGCGGCTCCTGCCCGAAATGCGGCTACAGGTTTTGCAGTAGGTACCAAAGGATATATTGCTACCGGTTACGATGCGACAAAAAAGGATTATCTGAATGATTGCTGGCAGTATGATCCTGCCACAAATTCCTGGAAGGAGATGGCTTCTATCCCGGATGGAACTGATGGGACTAATATCTATGGTAAACGGTATTATGCACTTTCTTTCGGCATTGGTCAGTATGGGTACCTGGGTACAGGTTACAACGATAATTATCAAAAGGATTTCTGGAAGTTCGACCCGTCGGTGGGAGATAAAGGAGAATGGACAGCCATGAGTGGATTTGGCGGACAGAAGAGAATGGGCGGTATGGCCTTCGTCATAGATGATATAGCTTATATCTGCGGCGGTGAAAATAACGGTTCGGATGTGACGGATTTCTGGTGTTTTAATCCGGCAACGGGTACTTGGAAAGAATTGCGCGAACTTTACGATAAGAGTGATGATGATTATGACGACGATTACACTTCTATCGTCCGTTCTTATGCTTGTGCTTTCGTGATCGACGGTAAAGGATACATTGCTGCGGGGCAGACTGCTGGTGGTAGTTATCGTTCCAATTATTGGATTTACGACCCTCTGACGGACCTCTGGGATGGGGAAGATTTGACAGATTTCGAAGGAAGTACACGCTCGAAAGCCGTATGCTTTTCTACTGGAAAACGGGGAATTATAGCTACGGGAGGAGCTTCTACTTATTATTACGATGATACTTGGGAGTTGAAGCCTTATGAATATGAAGAGAAATAAAAAAATAATAGGTATTAGTTGCTTTGTCTTGCTGCTTTTAGTGGGAATCATATATGGGTATATGCATTCGATAAACATATATCGGCTGGAAGTAACCCAGATTGAAGGTAGTGGATACGGTTATAAGATTTATGAGAGAGAGAGTTTGATAATCGTTCAGCCTTTTATCCCGGTTGTATCCGGGAAAAAGCCTTTTCAATCGGTGCAAGATGCCCAATGTATCGGAAATTTAGTGCTGGAACGGATTAAAGCCGGAAATGAATTTGCCATATCAAAGGCTGACCTGGATAACTTGGGAGTAGTGTATTAATGCCACCATGTTGGCACAGTCATGCCACCTCATTGGCACGATAGTGTCAACATGGTGGCACTGTTGTGCCAATACGATGGCACAAACTAAAGCATTAAGTACAGATTATTTCTTCTCTTCTTCTTTGGGTGCAACTACATAATCTTCTTTGATAAACTCATCATACACCCGCTTGGGATGATCGAATGGTGCGGTTCCATTCTTCTGCTCATTGAAGTTTTCCCGGCGGAATTGTTTCAGTTTCAAATTATCTTCTGCATACTCCCTCAATTTCTTATGCTCATTTCCATAAAGCGAACTTTCAGTTACGTCAGAATTGAGCAGGTTTTCTTTAGGAGTGATAGTAGGTAGGAGCACTTGTTCCAACAGACCACGATAGGCACCGTTATATTCGCACCATACGATATCGTTGGCTACAAATATACGATAGGAGTACTTAGACCAGGCAGTTTTGATTTCAATAGATGTAGCATAAATTTCAATGGTAGCTTCTGAACCATACGCTTGGTCACGGATCACAACGGTCGTCCGACCGCTAAGTTCTTCCTTCACGGAAGTTTGCCACTTATCAGAGTGTAAGATCTCTTCGATAATTTCCGGCAAATTTTCTTTAATCTCAAACTGTATTCTCATGGTGCTTGCCTGCGGGCAGGACTTTTTAATTTTTTTCCTCCTTAAACAATTAAGTTAGCCTAAAGTTACATAGATTGAAGCAAAAAAACAAGATTTTGTTGAAATATTTACTATTTTTGCTGAATGAACTACCTTTTCCGTTTGTTTTTGTTATAAATATGCATGAATAGTAAATACAGAGAGAGCATGTATAAAAGAGAATGGAAATTAGAAGATAGGAGAAAAAATGAAGAACTTACAGATAGATGGATCTACCGGTTTAGTGTTGGAAGGCGGGGGAATGCGTGGAGTATTCACCTGCGGCGTACTTGATTATTTTATGGATCATGATATCCGGTTTCCCTATGCGATAGGAGTGTCTGCCGGTGCGTGCAACGGATTGTCGTATGCATCACGGCAACGGGGACGTGCCAAGTACAGCAATATCGACTTGTTGGAGAAGTACAATTATATCGGTCTGAAATATTTGCTCAAAAAGCGTAATATTTTGGATTTCGATCTATTGTTCAATGAGTTCCCCGAACACATTCTTCCTTATGATTATGAAACATATTTTGCTTCACCGGAACGTTTCGTGATGGTGACTACTAATTGCATTACGGGAGAAGCCAATTATTTCGAAGAGAAAAAAGACAGGCGCAGGGTGATCGATATTGTCCGTGCATCCAGCAGTCTCCCTTTTGTGTGTCCTATCACTTATGTGGATGAGATTCCTATGCTTGATGGGGGAATCGTAGATTCCATACCTCTGCAAAGAGCTATTGCGGATGGCTGTACGAGAAATGTCGTGATACTTACCCGTAACCGGGGATATCGGAAAGATTCGAAAGATATTCGTATCCCTTCGTTTGTATACCGGAAATATCCGAAGTTGCGTGAAGCGTTAAGTTGCCGGTGTGCTGTTTATAATGAACAGCTGGAAATGGTGGAACGCATGGAGGATGAGGGAAAGATTGTCGTTATCCGTCCTTTGAAACCTGTAGCTGTAGACCGTATAGAGAAAGATGTGCAAAAGCTGACAGAGCTTTATAAGGAAGGGTACGAATGTGCGAAAGCTTTATTTTCATTTTGACTTTGTATATTGCTTGGCAGCCTTTTCCAATTTCCGACTCATTAATTCTATCAATGTCTTGGGATAAAGAATTTCTATTCCGTCGACATATCCGAAGAATACCCGTTCTAACTCATGGTTGATTACGACTTCAATTTCCAGTATGACGCTTCCGTCGGGTAGCCTTTCCACCAGTTGTTGACTGCGATGTATAGGCTTGGTTATGATGTAAGGTGCTTCGGCTGCCGCTACTTTGAAACCAACTTTCTCTGCTATGCTTCCGGAGTTTTTGGTGACACCTACCAAGTCGTCGAAGAACGTATTCGGATCGAAGAATGTATTTTTGATATAGTGTTCTTGTGGCAGAACTTCCAATGATTGTATTCTGTCCAAAGCTAAATTTTGCAATATTCGTCCGTTTCCTCTGACTCCATAAACGAACCACCGGTTGCGATATTCTTTTAATAGATAAGGATAAAAAATAAAGCTGTTGGCGGAACGTGCCTTGAACGAACGATATTTGAGCTGTATCGGATGCTCGTTTACAATCGCGTGATAGATCGTATCCAGATAATCCAGTCCTTTCAATGATTCATTCTTTTCAAAGTCAATGACAGGAGTGGTTTTCATCCGGGCAGAAGCGACATGGTCTTCCAGGCGGTTGATAATATCGCTCATTTCTGTGAAATAGGAGAAACCCTTAAATTGCCGTAACACTTCCACTGCTTCCGACATCATTTTCAGGTCTTGTTCATTCAGCGGGGTTTGTGTAATGCTGTATTCCGGATCTTCGTATTTATAGTATTTATTTTCGTACACCACAATCGGAGCGTTATAACCCAGCTTCTCGCTACGCATCATCTGTATATCCATTTGTACCGTACGTTTGCTTATGCCTTTATCAATGCCTTCGTATTCATAAAGGGCATCCGAGCAAGCATCTACCAAATCTTCCAACGTCCAGCGTCGATAAGGATTACGCAGACAGTTATCAATTGTTTTATAACGGATTAAGGCATTTCTATTTGCTGGCATAAGTAGAAGAATAAAGATTTGCTTCAAAAGTAGAAAAATAAATTCAGGAAAACAAAGAGGTTACAGGTCTTTATTTCCATAATATTTTCCTAATTAGGTATCTATTTCTACTACTTTATCTTTTTTTTCCTCGATTAATTCGATTTTAAGTCATTATTAATTCACTTTTGTGGAATTTATTAAGGGGTGCCTCTTTACTTTGCTGAAAATAGTTTTAAGGACTTAATGGTATAACATGAAAAACAAAGAAATAACATGGTAAAAAGGTTGAATTGGTTATTGGTCTATTTATTGTTTTCAATAGGGATAATGGCACAGTCCGGCGGCAGGAAACAGTACAATTCTTACAAAGGATTGGTTATGGCTGGTTATCAGGGGTGGTTCAACACCCCTGGTGACGGTTCCGGCCGTGGATGGCATCATTACAATGGTCGTGAAGGATTTCGTCCGGGATCGTGTTCCGTAGATCTTTGGCCGGAGGTATCAGAGTATAAGAAGCTCTATAAAACGGATTTTACTTTTGCGGATGGTAAGCCTGCATCCGTCTTTTCTTCTTATGACGAGTCGACTGTCAATGTTCATTTCAGATGGATGAAAGAGTATGGACTGGATGGAGTGTTCATGCAGCGTTTTATCGCAGAAATCCGGAATGAAAGCGGATTGAAGCATTTTAATAAAGTATTGAACTCGGCAATGAAAGCTGCTAATAAATATGAACGGGCTATTTGTGTGATGTATGACTTGAGCGGGATGCAGCCTGGAGAAGAAAAACTGTTGCTCAAAGACATTGCGGAAATAGCGCAACGCCATTCTTTAAAAAATCATGCGAAAAACCCTTCTTATCTGTATCACAATGGTAAACCGCTGGTAACTGTATGGGGTGTGGGATTTAATGATAATCGCCGTTATGGATTGAAAGAAGCTGCACATATTATCGACGGCTTAAAATCACAGGGATTTAGTGTGATGCTTGGAGTACCTACTCAATGGCGGGAGCTGAAAGGGGATACGGAATCAGATCCCAGGTTGCATGAGCTTATCAGAAAATGCGATATTGTGATGCCTTGGTTCGTGGGACGTTACAATGAAACCACTTATCCGAAATATCAGAAGTTGGTGGAAGAAGATATCCAGTGGGCGAAAAAGAATCAGGTTGATTATGTACCGTTGGTTTTTCCGGGTTTCTCCTGGGGGAATATGAAAGGTAAAGATCATAATTCATTTATCCCCCGCAATAAAGGCTCTTTTCTTTGGAAACAGATGATGGGAGCTATCCGGGCGGGTGCCGAAATGATTTATGTAGCTATGTTTGACGAAATTGATGAGGGGACGGCTATCTTTAAATGTGCAAAGGAAGTTCCGACAGGAAAAAGTACATTCGTTCCTATCGAGGAGGGAGTAGAAAGTGACCATTATCTGAAACTGGTTGGTGAAGCCGCTAAGGTTCTGCGCAAAGAAAAGGCGATAGCTTTTAATACCAGCCTGAATCCGGCAACTCCGAATCCTTTCATCCGGCATATGTACACAGCAGACCCTTCGGCTCATGTTTGGGAAGACGGACGTCTGTACGTATATGCTTCCCATGATATAGCACCTCCGCGAGGTTGTGATTTGATGGATCGTTATCATGTGTTTTCAACCGATGATATGGTGACATGGACGGATCATGGAGAGATATTAAGCTCCGATCAGGTGCCATGGGGACGCAAAGAAGGAGGATTTATGTGGGCTCCGGATTGTGCTTATAAAAACGGCACTTACTATTTTTATTTTCCTCATCCCAGTGAAACAGACTGGAACGACAGTTGGAAGATCGGAGTGGCTACCAGCAATAAACCGGCGGAAGGATTCAAAGTGCAGGGATATGTTGAAGGGATGGATCCGATGATTGACCCTTGTGTCTTTGTAGATGACGACGGGCAGGCGTATATCTATAATGGCGGTGGCGGCACCTGTAAAGGAGGTAAGTTGAAAGATAATATGATGGAGTTGGATGGTCCGATGCAACTCATGAAAGGACTGGAAGATTTCCATGAGGCAGCCTGGATTCACAAATATAATGGAAAGTATTATCTCTCTTATTCCGACAATCACGATGAAAACTGGAACGATGGAGTGAAGGGGGACAACCGGATGCGCTATGCGATCAGTGACTCTCCGTTGGGACCTTGGGAATCGAAAGGTATTTATATGGAACCGACTGACAGCTATACCAATCATGGATCTATTGTCAAGTTCAAAGGACAATGGTATGCCTTTTATCATAACAGTGCGTTGTCCGGGCACGACTGGCTTCGTTCTATCTGTGTAGATAAACTGTATTACAATCCTGATGGTACAATCAAGCTGGTAAGGCAAACAAAATGAGTGATTGACTAAAGAAAAACGAATATAACATGAAAAACAAAATGAAATGGATGTTGGCAATAGGATTATTGTCATGTTCAATGGCAATGGCGCAGCAACAAAGTGATATACTGTCGGTATCGGCTTCTGCCAATGCGGAAAATGCTGCTTTAGCTTTTGATAAAAATGTAAAGACGATGTGGACATTACCTTCGCAGGCACTAAAGACCGAGCAATGGCTGATGTTTACCATTCAGCAACCGGGTGATGTTTGCGAACTGGATCTTCAGATGCAGGGAGTCAACAGAAACGAACTGAAAGAGGTATTGGATATCTTTGTCACTTATGACCCGATGAATCTGGGAACTCCCGTAAACTACCGGATAGAAGGCAATGACAAACAGATGAAAGTGAAATTCACTCCTAAATATGGCGCTCATGTCAAGTTGAATTTCAAGCCGGGAAAGCTGGATAAACCTTTCTCTCTAAAGGAGATTTCAGTATTGGTAGCAGAGAAAGTACTGACAGATAGTAAAGGGAAAGTGACTGACCGTCGTTATATGGACGCATCGCTTCCGGTAGAAGAACGGGTGGAAAGTCTGCTGGCAGTGATGACACCTGAAGATAAAATGGAATTGATTCGTGAAGGATGGGGGATTCCCGGTATTCCTCATTTATATGTACCGCCTATCACAAAAGTGGAAGCCGTACATGGTTTCTCGTATGGAAGCGGAGCGACTATTTTCCCGCAGGCTTTAGCAATGGGAGCCACCTGGAACCGGAAGCTGACGGAAGAAGTGGCGATGGTAATCGGAGACGAAACGGTAGCCGCCAATACAAAGCAGGCATGGTCACCGGTGCTGGACGTTGCGCAGGATGCACGTTGGGGACGTTGTGAAGAGACTTTTGGAGAAGATCCGGTATTGGTATCACAAATAGGTGGTGCATGGATCAAAGGATATCAGTCCAGAGGATTATTTACTACTCCCAAGCATTTTGGCGGGCATGGTGCTCCATTGGGTGGGCGTGACTCGCATGACATCGGTTTGTCTGAACGTGAAATGCGTGAAGTTCACCTGGTTCCGTTCCGTCATGCTATCCGAAACTATGACTGTCAGTCTTTGATGATGGCTTACTCCGATTATATGGGTATTCCGGTTGCCAAGAGTACGGAACTGTTGCAACAGATTTTGCGGCAGGAATGGGGATTCAACGGATTTATTGTCAGTGACTGTGGTGCTATCGGTAATCTGACTGCCCGTAAACATTATACGGCACAAGATAAGATTGAAGCTGCTAACCAGGCATTGGCTGCCGGTATTGCCACTAATTGCGGTGATACTTATAACAATAAAGAAGTGATTCAGGCCGCCAAAGACGGACGCATCAACATGGAAAATCTGGACAACGTATGTCGTACCATGCTTTCTACCATGTTCCGTAATGAACTCTTTGAAAAGAATCCCTGCAAACCGTTGGACTGGAAGAAGATTTATCCGGGATGGAACTCTGACAGCCATAAAGAGATGGCACGTCAGGCAGCCCGTGAATCTATCGTAATGTTGGAGAATAAAGAGAACCTTCTGCCTTTGACCAAGAACCTGCGTACAATAGCTGTACTGGGGCCCGGAGCAGACGATCTCCAACCGGGTGATTACACTCCGAAACTACTACCCGGACAGTTGAAGTCTGTATTGACAGGCATTAAAGAGGCTGTTGGTAAGCAAACGAAAGTTCTTTATGAGCAGGGTTGTGACTTTACAAATCCGGATGAAACGAATATTCCCAAAGCAGTAAAAGCCGCTTCTCAATCCGATGTTGTAGTAATGGTATTGGGGGATTGTTCTACCAGCGAAGCCACCAATGATGTTCGCAAGACATGCGGTGAGAATAATGACTGGGCCACTCTGATTCTGCCGGGTAAACAACAGGAATTGCTGGAAGCGGTTTGTGCGACAGGTAAACCGGTGATTCTGATTCTTCAGGCAGGACGTCCTTATGATATTCTGAAAGCATCGGAAATGTGTAAAGCTATTCTCGTAAACTGGTTACCGGGACAGGAAGGCGGTCCGGCAATGGCAGATGTACTGTTTGGTGATTATAATCCCGGTGGTCGCTTGCCGATGACTTTCCCACGTCACGTAGGACAACTTCCTTTATATTATAATTTCAAAACATCGGGGCGTCGTTACGAATATGTAGATATGGAATATTATCCTCTTTACCGTTTCGGATTCGGTCTTAGCTATACCTCTTTTGAATATTCGGATTTGAAGATACAGGAAAAACCCAATGGAAATGTGACGGTTCAGGCTACAGTGAAGAATATAGGAAGCCGTGCCGGTGATGAAGTAGCACAATTGTATGTGACGGATATGTATGCCAGCGTCAAGACCCGTGTTATGGAGTTAAAGGATTTCGACCGTATTTATTTGCAACCGGGAGAATCGAAAACCGTCTCTTTTGAACTGACGCCATACGACATTTCATTGCTCAATGACCACATGGACAGGGTAGTGGAAAAAGGAGAATTCAAAATATGTGTCGGTGGTATGAGTCCTGACTATGTGGCCAAGAATGAGATTAAACATAGTGTGGGTTACAGCGATAATAAAAAAGGGGTGACCGGTATGCTTAACTATACGCACGAATTCGGTGCCGACTTTATCCTTTCTGTATCCAAAGTAGAAGAGAATCTGACGAAGAATCAAAAGACTGTATGGGTCAGCGTGAAGAATAATGGCACGCTGATGGATATTGGCAAGGTAGAAATGTTTGTTGACGGCAAAAAAGCAGGGGATGCCATTCATTATGAACTGGGAGCCGGAGAAGAAAAACTGATTCCGTTCAAACTGGATAAAGACAACAAGCAACCTGTTGCTTTTACTACTAAATATAAGATGGTGGCTCTGTAGAGCCATCACCTTCATCTAATTCCTGATAAAATGAAACAATTACTTTTGGTTTCGTGGTTGCTGTCACTGTCCGCTATCTTGGGATTGCCGGAAGTGAAAGCAGATGTAAGGATGCCTTTGATTTTCGGCAACCACATGGTTTTGCAGCAAGATACCCGGATTACGATTTGGGGATGGGCTGATGCCGGAGAAAACATTGAAGTACTCTTTGCCGGACAAAAAGTGAGAACCACTGCCAATGCCGACGGGACATGGCAGGTAAAACTGAAGCCGGTAAAAACGAAGAAAAAAGGAGAGACGCTGACTATTACCGGAAAAAACAAACTGGTTTATTCGGATGTGCTGGTAGGTGATGTATGGGTTGCTTCCGGACAATCAAATATGGAGTGGGGGATCAAGGTCAGAAAAGAATATGCTGATGATATAGCTCATTCGGAAGATTCATTGTTACGTTTATTCTTTGTTCCTAAAAATACGTCATTACAGCCATTGTCGGAGATTGAAATTCCTCAAGGAACAGCCAGTCCCGAACGGGCTGCCAGATGGGTGCTTTGTACTCCGGAGATGCTGGCAAAAATAAATGGGCAGGGTTTCTCTGCCACTGCCTATTACTTTGCACGTGATATGCGTGCTGCAAACGGACGTCCGTTAGGAGTGATACAGTCCGCCTGGGGTGGTACACGTGCAGAAGCTTGGACAAGCCTTTCCGGGCTAAAGCAGGAGCCTGCATTGGCTCATTATGTAGCTGCTTACGAGAAAAATGTGAAAGATAATCCGGAAATACTGGCTACTTATCCGCAAAAGCAGAAAGAGTTTGATACAGCAGTCAGAGAATGGGATCAAGCAATAGGTAAAGAGTGGAATCAGGCACAGAAAGAATGGGCGGTAGCTGTACGGGCTGCACAAGCCGATGGGAAACCGGCGCCCGCCAAACCGGAACCCAGAGTACCTCGTCCACCCAATCCACGCAAACCGGATGGTGGAAATAACGGCCCGGCTAATCTGTTTAACGCCATGATTTCTCCTTTAATTCCGTTAAGTATCAAAGGAGTAATCTGGTATCAGGGTGAATTTAATTCCGGTGGCTCGGCAAAAGAATATGCGACACTTTTTTCCCGGATGATTACAGATTGGAGGGAGAAATGGGGAATAGGAGATTTTCCTTTTGTATATGTACAGCTTCCTAATTTCGAGCCTGTAGATCAGGAACCTTCTGTTGAGGGGAACGGTTGGCGTTGGGTACGCGAAGGTCAGTTGAAAGCACTGAACCTGCCTAATACTGCGATGGCGGTAACGATTGATGTTGGCGACCCGTTCGATTTGCATCCGGTTGATAAATACGATGTAGGACATCGGTTAGCCCTTGCTGCCCGTAAATTGGCATATGGAGAGAAAATTGTTGGTATGGGACCTCTTTATAAGAAAATGTCAGTGAAGGGCAATAAAATTATCTTGGAGTTTTCCAATCAGGGTAAGAAGTTGATGATAGGGACTTCTCCCTATATTCCTGAAGGAGAACAGGTTCGTCCAAAGCCGACAAAGCTCACAGGATTTGGCATTGCCGGGGCCGACCGTAAATTTGTTTGGGCGGATGCCGTCATAGAAGGTAATAAGGTCATTGTATCGAGTCATGAAGTTGCCGAACCCGTAGCTGTGCGCTACGGATTTTCCAATAGCCCACGTTGTAATCTGTATAATGAGGAAGGGTTGCCGGCATCGCCTTTCCGTACAGATCACTGGGAATGACACAAATACCGGAATAAATAAAAAGAAAAACACCATGAAGAAATCTACTCATCTATTAATTGCAAGCATATTGGCAGGATGTATCACTTCCTGTTCATCAGGAAAGCGAATCGCCCAACATCGGATAGTAACTAATCCGATGAATCTGAACTATCGGTTTCAACCGAAAGACAAATCGCGTCGGGAAGCTGCCGATCCGGTATTGGAGTATTTTAAAGGCTATTATTATTTATTTGCGTCCAAGTCCGGTGGATATTGGCGCTCTGAAGATCTGGCCGACTGGGAATATATTCCTTGTACGACTATCCCCACATTGGAAGATTATGCTCCTACCATTCTTCCGATAGGAGATACGCTCTATTTTACGACTTCCAGCGGGAAAACACAGATTTTCAAAAATGCCCATCTGGAAAAAGATACTTGGGAGGCTGTGGACACCAAACTGACCTACCGGCTTCACGACCCGGCTTTTTATAGTGATGAGGACGGTAAGGTGTATATGTATTGGGGATGTTCGGATAAGGACCCGATTATGGGAGTGGAAGTAGATCCGAAAGACGGTTTTCGCGCGTTGGGTGAAGCCAAAGCACTGATCGCGCATCATGGAGACAAGTATGGTTGGGAAGTTCCCGGAAAGAATAATGAAGAACCGCGTCAGGGATGGAACGAAGGACCTTGTATGCTGAAATATGAAGGACGTTACTATTTGCAATATGCGGCTCCGGGTACTCAATATCGTATTTATGGCGATGGAATCTATGTAGGAGATACTCCTTTGGGTCCTTTTGAATATGTGGAAGACAATCCGTTCTCATTTAAACCGGGAGGCTTTATCGGTGGGGCAGGACACGGACATACTTTTCGGGATAAGTATGGAAACTACTGGCACGTAGCTTCCATGATCATTTCCGTTCGTCATATGTTTGAACGGCGGTTGGGACTTTTTCCGGTTGCTGTATCCAGTCGCAACGGTATATATGCTCACACAGTCTGGTCGGATTATCCTTTCTATATTCCTAACCGGAAAGTTGATTTTGATAAAACAGATTTGAGTGTGGGATGGAATCTGCTTTCATACCGGAAACCGGTACAGGCTTCTTCGTCTCTTGCCGGCTATGAACCGGGCAATGCAAATGATGAACAGATTGAAACATGGTGGGCTGCTCAAACCGGAAAAAAGGGCGAATGGTTACAGGTTGATTTGGAGACTCCAATGTTGGTAAATAGTATACACGTGAATTTTGCCGACCATCACTTCAAGGTTTTCGCACCACACCCTCCCGTTGTTTATCAATTTTTTATCGAAGGTTCGGCAGATGGGGAAAAATGGATGAATTTGTTTGATGAAAGAGAGAATGGAAAAGATGAGCCTCATCGCCTGTTTACGTTGGATAAACCCGTGAAGGTCCGTTATTTGAGAATTTGTAACGCTAAAGAGATGGATGGGTGCTTCTCTTTATCCGGTTTCCGTGTATTTGGTAAAGGAGAAGGTGCTGCTCCTTCTAAGGTGACAGGCTTCCGGGCAATCCGGAATTCGGAGGATAAACGAATGTTTCGTTTCACTTGGGATGCACAAAAAGGGGTTATCGGATACGTGTTACGGTGGGGATCACAGAAAGATAAGTTAACGCACGCAGTGACGGTATTTGACAATCAATATGAAGCCCGTTACTTTAACAGAGACTCGGAATATTATTTCTCGATAACGGCATTTAATGAGAATGGTAATTAGTGAAATGAAAGGTCGATAAACATGCAAGATAAAAGGAACAGTGGGATAATGACTTTGCAAGTATTCAAATGCTGCGTCTGTATTTGGATCGGAGTCTTTTCGGAAACAATGCTTGCGCAGACACAGAAAGTGGTGTTCTCCCGTGATTTTTCTCCGGCAGAAGGGTTGGTCACTCCCCAGGAAAAGCCTTATCGGGATGAAGTTTGTCTGAACGGACTTTGGGATTTACAATGCGTCGCTGTTCCTTCTTCGTGGAAAAAAGGTTCCGGGATAGTCTTCTGGAATTCCATGTTGCGTGTAATGGGAATTGCAACATACGGAGCCGACTTCAATTCTTATGATGCAAAGAACAAGAAACATGATTTGTTGATGGACGGTCCTGTAGATTAGAAAGTGGGAAAGTGATTCCGGAGCAAGTGCTACGAACAATTATAAAAGAAAATATGATAGAAAAATGGTGATAATGAACAGGTATAAAAAGATTTTGTTGGCAGGTACTTTATCTGTGATGTCTTGCTCATTGATACATGCGCAAGAGTTGTATAAGAATGAAAACGCTCCTGTGCACGAACGGGTGGCAGATTTACTTTCCCGCCTGACAGTGGAGGAAAAGATTAGTTTGCTGCGTGCTACTTCTCCCGGTATTCCCCGTTTGGGTATTGATAAATACTATCATGGCAATGAGGCATTGCATGGAGTAGTCCGTCCGGGACGTTTCACTGTATTTCCGCAAGCTATCGGACTGGCAGCTACCTGGAACCCGGAGTTACAAAAACGGGTGGCTACTGTGATTTCGGATGAGGCGCGTGCCCGTTGGAATGAACTCGATCAGGGGAGAGAGCAAAAAGAGCAGTTTAGTGATGTACTGACTTTTTGGTCGCCTACGGTGAATATGGCACGTGATCCCCGTTGGGGACGTACCCCGGAAACGTATGGGGAAGATCCTTTTCTAAGCGGAGTGATGGGAACGGCTTTTGTGAAAGGTTTGCAAGGAGATGATCCGCGTTATTTGAAGATTGTTTCCACTCCCAAGCATTTTGCCGCCAATAACGAAGAACATAACCGTTTTGTCTGTAATCCGCAAATCTCGGAAAAGCAACTGCGCGAATATTATTTCCCGGCTTTCGAAATGTGTGTGAAGGAAGGAAAGGCTGCTTCTATCATGACTGCTTACAACGCGTTGAACGATGTGCCTTGTACACTGAATGCCTGGCTGCTGAAAAAGGTGTTACGTCAGGACTGGGGATTTCAGGGATATGTCGTTTCCGATTGTGGGGGACCTTCTTTATTGGTAAACGCCCATAAGTATGTAAAGACGAAAGAGGCGGCTGCCACTCTATCCATTCAGGCTGGATTGGATTTGGAATGTGGAGATGATGTCTATGACGAATATCTGCTGAATGCTTACAAACAATACATGGTATCGGATGCCGATATCGATTCGGCTGCCTGCCATGTGTTGACAGCACGTATGAAACTGGGACTTTTTGATGGAACCGAACGAAATCCGTATACCAGAATCTCTCCGTCGGTGATCGGCTCGAAAGAGCATCAACAGATTGCTTTGGATGCAGCCCGGGAGTGCATTGTTTTATTGAAGAATAAGAATAATATGCTTCCATTGAATGTTAATAAGGTGAAATCAATAGCCGTGGTAGGTATCAATGCCGGTAAATGTGAGTTTGGCGATTATAGCGGTGCGCCGGTAGTAGATCCGGTTTCCATTTTGCAAGGTATAAAAGACAGGGCAGGCGATCGAGTGAAAGTAGTGTATGCACCCTGGAAATCTGCTGCCGACGGCTTGGAACTGATTCAAGGAGAAAACTTTCCGGAAGGATTGAAAGCGGAATATTTTGAAAACACTGCATTGGAGGGTACGCCTAAAGTACGTAAAGAAGGTTGGATTAATTTTGAGCCTGCCAATCAGGCGCCCGATCCTTTTCTTCCTAAATCTCCGCTTTCCGTTCGTTGGACGGGAAAGTTGAGACCGACTATCTCCGGTCGTTATACTTTTAGTTTTACTTCCGACGATGGTTGTCGTTTGAGTATTGACAACCAGTTGTTGATTGATGCCTGGCCGGCTCATGCGGTATCTACTGACTCTGCTTCCATCTATCTTGAAGCGGGGAAAGATTATCAGTTAAAAGCGGAGTACTATGACAACCGGGATTATGCTATCGCAAAATTACAATGGAAAGTTCCGCAGGTAGGAAAAGCTACCCGTCTCGATTTGTATGGGGAGGCCGGAAAAGCAGTCCGCGAATGTGAAACGGTCGTTGCTGTGATGGGAATCAATAAGTCAATAGAACGTGAAGGACAGGACCGGTACGATATTCAGCTTCCGGCAGACCAAAGAGAGTTCTTACAGGAAATCTATAAAGTAAATCCGAATATAATCGTTGTATTGGTAGCAGGAAGCTCACTGGCTGTCAACTGGATGGACGAACATATTCCTGCCATCGTAAATGCCTGGTATCCGGGTGAACAGGGAGGAACAGCCGTTGCCGACGTATTATTTGGTGACTACAATCCAGCCGGGCGTTTGCCGCTCACTTATTATAAATCTCTGGATGAATTGCCTGCTTTCGATGATTACGATATAACCAAAGGGCGTACTTACAAATATTTTAAAGGAGACGTTCTTTATCCTTTTGGTTACGGACTTAGTTATTCTTCTTTCAAATACAGCGATTTGAAAGTAAAAGACGGTGCAAATACCATCAGCGTTTCTTTCCGCTTGAAGAATACCGGCAAGAGGAAAGGGGATGAAGTGGCACAGGTCTATGTGCGGATTCCGGAAACCGGAGGTGTCGTTCCGATTAAAGAGTTGAAAGGTTTCCGGCGTATTCCTTTAAAATCAGGAGAGAGCCGTGTGGTAGATATCGAACTCGATAAAGAGCAACTTCGTTATTGGGATGCAGGATTGGGACAATTCATCGTTCCCCAAGGTGCGTTCGACATTATGGTCGGTGCTTCCTCTAAAGATATTCGTCTGCAAACTGTCATTAATTTATAGATTGTATCATAGTTGTTGAGGCTGTGTAAAGGGTAATCGATGTATTAACTGTACCTTTTACACAGCCCGACTTTTAATTTATTGTAGTATGAAAAACAAGTATTTGCGGTGCATAAACGCACTATTCTTATGCTGTCTGATGGCGGAAACAACAATGGCCGCCCGTTTCCAACAGCCGTCCCTGAAAGCTACTTACAACAAACCCGCAAAAGTGTGGGAAAGCGAAGCATTGCCTATTGGCAACGGTTATATGGGCGCTATGATCTTCGGAGGTGTGGAAGTAGATGTTATTCAGACAAATGAACATACTTTGTGGTCGGGAGGTCCTGGCGAAGATCCGTCTTATAACGGAGGGCATTTGGGAACCCCGGAAACGAATAAAAGTTATCTTCATAAAACCCGTGTGCTGTTACAGCAGAAGATGAATGATTTTACTGTAAATCATTCCGCTTATATTGACGCAGACGGAAAATTGATTACCCATAATTATGAGGGGGACGGTAACGGTACGGAACTACGAAACCTCATAGATAAACTGGCGGGAACTAAAGAGCATTTCGGCTCTTTTCAAACATTGAGCAATATCATTGTAGAGGTTGTAAATCCGGCTACCTCCGAACCTGCCTATTCTGACTATACTCGGACGCTGGATATCGACAATGCCATTCATCGGGTAACTTATAAAGAGGGAGGAATAACCTTCAAACGGGAGTATTTTATGAGTTATCCGGACAATATCATGGTGATGCGTCTGACATCGGATTCGAAGAAGGGAAAGATTTCACGTATGATATCTTTGGAGTCATTGCATACCGACAAGGTCATCCGGGCTTCGGACAATACGATTACCCTGACAGGATATCCTACTCCGACGAGTGGTGACAAGCGCGTAGGAGATCATTGGAAGAATGGATTGAAATACGCGCAGCAACTATTAGTGAAACATACAGGCGGAAAGATTACGGTAGTAGACGGGAAGAAATTGAAGATAGAAGAGGCCAAAGAAATCATCGTATTGATGTCGGCTGCAACAAACTATGTGCAATGCATGGACGATTCTTATCATTATTTCTCTGGAGAAGAACCGCTGGATAAAGTGAAGGCTACGCTGAAAAAGGCGGCCAATAAAAAATATACCGCTTTATTGGCTACCCATGAAAAAGATTACCATTCGTTGTATGACAGAATGAAACTGAATTTGGGCAATCTGCCGGAAATGCCCGTTGTAACTACGGATAGTTTGCTGAAGGGTATGGATGCTCATACCAACTCGGAATCCGAGAATCAATATCTGGAAATGTTGTATTTCCAATTTGGTCGCTATCTATTGATTTCTTCTTCAAGAGAAGGTTCTCTGCCTGCCAATTTGCAAGGAGTATGGGGAGAAAGACTTTCCAATCCCTGGAATTCCGACTATCACACCAATATCAATGTGCAGATGAATTATTGGCCTACGCAGCCTACTAATCTATCTCGTTGCCACCTGCCTATGGTAGAATATGTAAAGAGCCTTGTACCACGCGGAAAATATACGGCGCAACAATATTATTGCAAACCCGATGGCGGAAATGTACGTGGATGGGTGACGCATCATGAAAATAATATTTGGGGTAATACGGCTCCGGCCAAGAAAGACACTCCCCATCATTTTCCGGCAGGAGCTATTTGGATGTGCCAGGATATTTGGGAATATTACCAGTTTAATCTTGACAAGGACTTTTTAGAAGCGTATTATGATGTCATGCTCCAAGCGGCTCTTTTCTGGGTGGATAACCTTTGGACGGACGAGCGGGACGGTACTTTGGTGGCAAACCCCTCACATTCTCCCGAGCATGGTGAGTTTTCATTAGGTTGCTCCACCTCACAAGCCATGATAGCAGAGATGTTCGATATGATGATAAAAGCCAGCAAGGTGTTAGGTAAGGACAAAGAACCGGAGATTGCAGAAATAGAGACTGCAATGAACAAACTTTCCGGTCCGAAAATAGGATTGGGCGGACAATTGATGGAGTGGAAGGACGAAGTGACGAAAGACGTTACCGGAGACGGTGGACACAGACATACGAACCATCTTTTCTGGCTGCATCCGGGCTCGCAGATTGTGATCGGAAGGAGCGAAGAAGATGATAAATATGCAAATGCCATGAAAGTGACACTGAATACCCGTGGAGACGAGGGCACAGGCTGGAGTAAAGCGTGGAAACTAAATTTCTGGGCCCGTTTGCATGATGGTAACCGCTCTCATGCATTATTGCGGAGTGCAATGAAACTGACTGTTCCCCAAGGCCGTTTCGGTGGTGTATATACCAACCTTTTTGACGCGCATCCGCCTTTCCAGATTGATGGAAACTTTGGTTGTACAGCCGGAATTGCGGAAATGTTGATGCAGAGTCAGGGGGGATATATCGAGTTGCTTCCCGCTTTGCCCGATGCATGGAAAAACGGTGCGTTCAAAGGGATGAAAGCCAGAGGAAACTTTGAAGTGGATGTAATCTGGAAAGAAGGGCAAATCACTTCGATTGAAATACTTTCTAATGCAGGTGCAGAGTGTATGCTTAAATATCCGGATGCAAAGAGTCTGAAAGTTTCCGGTGCTAAGGTAAGAGTACTCGCTGACGACCGGATTGCTTTTGATACTGTTAAAGGTAAGAGATATACGATCAGATGAATATTGCACAATGCGATATTCGTTTTACAACGAAAACTCCCCCTCACAACGAAGTGAGGGGGAGTTTATTCATTCAAAACCTTTCGGACATTTGTCCTCTCTTTTATTTCTGCTTTCTACCTTATTCCTATTTGTTGGTAGTCAGGCAATTAATCATATTCACTACTAACTTGCCAGCTACCGGATCTGTCGTTGCCTTTTCCGTACACATGGTAGAGATCATTGCTTCTCCCTTTCCGTCAGCTATTTGTAACATCGTCAGTCCACGCATAGATTCTATTCGTTCGATGCGGTCTTCCGGCTTTCCACCATCAATGTAAGCGTGAATTTTCATCTGTCCTGCCAGTTCCGTCACGTTCTTGTGGCGATGGACTTTCAGAGTAGCGGTACATGCTTGCGGAATTTCCCGTTTATTGTTGTTGAAATAGCGTAATTCCAATACATCGATGTCATTGAACACCGGAGCATCATTACGTTCCATAATTACGATATCGCCTTCTGTCGGGATAATCCAGCCCGTGATATATTCAGGATATATCGCTTTGACGGCTTCCTTACTGTTGAGGAAGAGCAGCTTTCCACCTTTTGACTGATAAGCACGGATCAGCTCCTTTTCTTCGTCAGTGCAGGCTGTCAGACCGGAGATAACACAAAGGTCGGCTTTCAGTTTGCTGTTGAGCAATTCTTTTATGGAAGAAATCGGTTGATAATTGATGTTCAGGAAGTCAAATACCGTTTTCGTGTTATCTTTATCCAGCAATACGATCTTTTTGTTTGGGTCTACCTGACCTACATTCCACTCTTTATTAGTGAGCAACAACTCATATTCATTGGCAGAAATTGGCAGACCGTTCTCTGTGAGTTTTAATACCAGTTTGGCTTTTGTCTTGTCGGCAGGCAGATTGGCCGGCAACTGAATATCAGGTTCGGCATAGTATCGCGCATAATGTTTCACAGCCGGAATCTTTTCACTACCGCTTGCCAGACACTTTCCGCTTTCATCTTGTATTTCCCAACGAAGCAGGGACGGTTGCAGATCCGTTCCGTCTTCACGGTCATTGACCACATAGATGCGTGTAGGCAGTTTCTCACCTGCGTACAAGTTGCGTCCCCATAATTCTGCGCTAACCAATACAGGTTGTAAAGCCCGTTTCAAAGCATAGTAGGTGGGGTACGGTTCTATGTTCTGATAATCGTATGTCTGACGGAACCATGTCATCAATGCAAAGTGCATAATACCTGAAGCCTGGTCGTTGGAGCGACGAAGCGTTTCGGCCAGTTCACCCGTGATGAATGCTTGTACTTTCAGGAATGAAGCCGGGTCTGCCCAGTCATAAGACTCATAACCGATCAGTGTATAAGGATTTTGGTGGATGAGCTGATAGGAGCGGGTAGGATGTCCCGTTTCGTTATTGGGATAACCCGTAGACATCTCCTGACTGATAAGCGGACGGTCGGCTACTTTGAACTGTTTTTGGAATTCTCCATTGAAGAAACGGAAAACCGAGTAGTCATACCAATTGTAATAACCGTGCATATCGTCAATGTCGCCATCGTCGATGCTGCTCATAAAGTCAGCGCCGAATTTCTTATCCTTGCCTTTGGCCTGATAGTTGGAGTCGAAGCAGATAGGACGGGTAGGGTCGATGCGACGCATCTCTTTCACTACATCCGAAATAATACGGTATTTCTCTTTGGCACGTTCCAGATTGCTGTCATTGTCATAGAACTTCATTTCATTGTTCACTGTCCAGAAGAGCAGTGAAGGGTGGTTGCGATATTTTTTCAGCAATCCTAAAAACTCGTTACGCCATATTTCAATCAGACGCTGGTCTGGAATTGGAGTGGAATGAATCATCAACCATGACCATGTGCCTTCGAATGAAACACCGATACCGTTACGGTCGGCAGCTGTCATCCAGCGTTTGTTCCACGGAGTGGTGTGTGTACGGGTTACGTCGATGTTTCCGGCTTTCATCAGTTGCATGAAAGTATTGGCCAGATTTTCATCATTAGGTGCCAGTGCGAAAGGAATGTGGTTTCCGCCGCGCAACCAGTATTTATTACCGTTCAGGTAGAAAAGTCCGTCTTTCACCTCAAAAGTACGGAATCCGGAAGTCTCTGTCAGACAGTCCAGTTCTGTTCCTTTATCTGCTACCAGGCGGAATTTGAAATCGTACAGGTTGGGATGCTGCGGTGTCCATAAGCGAGGTTTCAAATCGCTGATCGTATAGGTTTCCATGCGCTCTTCATCTGCATTGAGATTCAGTTTCCGTATGGATAATCCCGAATAGAGTACAGCACCGGTTTCTTTGTCGATGATATCTGTATAAAGGTCGAACTGTTTCTTTTTACTACCGTGGTTCTTTAGGGTTACATCGAAGGTAGCGCCATTCAGGGTCGGTTTGATAAAGACATCTTCCACTTTTACGGGATCGGTAATCGTCAGTTTTACCGGTTGCCAGATTCCGGCAGGTTCGTCACCATAAAAACCATGAGGAATTTCTTTTAGCAGAGCATCTTTGTTCACTTCCACTTTGGCATCTTCCTGTTCACTTTCACGTACAGAAGAATAGAAGAAATCGATGGCATTTGCCGATTCCGATGCGCTTCCATCCATTTTGCGTGTCACTTTTACGGTAATCAGGTTCTTACCGGGTTTCAGCAAACGGCTGCCGTCTACCTGAATTTCACCGAACATGCCGAGATGTGAAGTGGCTAATGTTCCGTTGATATAGATTTCGGCAATTTTGGAGACTGCGTCGAAGGTCAGCGTCATATTCTTGCCTTCCACATTGGCAGGCAGTTCCAGCCATTGACGGTACCAGGCATATTTCACCCGGCGATAATCGAATGTATAGTTTTCACAGCGGTCGGTTTCCTGTTGGTAGTAGGTGTCCGACACACCTTTGGGTTGTGCACCGGTAGGAGAGGGCATCGTTTCGCCATGCAGCCAGATACGGATTGGTGTCCAGAAGTTAGGAACGGACATGATGTGCCAGTCCTGGTCGTTTGTTTGTACCGAAACAGCCTTATCCTTGTTGTCCAGTTGATAGTCCGGCATAAAGAGCCAGTTGCCATCCAGCGTGATATCTGTGCGGCTGCCGGTGAGCGTTGCCAGTTTGGCGGAAGTATAGGAAGCCCGTTCCTGGCGGCGTTTGTTTTCTTTCTCCGTAGGAGTGGCCTTCTTTTGATATTCTACCACTTTCACGTTTTTCAGTGCATCGTCTGCCATCGGAGTAACGGTGAGGTCGTCAAATTCAGTTTCTATCCATCCTCCACCCAGAGCAACTTCACCCGATGGTACCAGGTCGGCATTCTTGTCTACAAGATCAATATGCGGTTGTTTCTCGTCGTTGAGGAATATGCGGATACGGTTGCCGCAAACTTCTACTTTTACACGATACCACTCTCCCGGCACAGGATGGAAACCTAACGGGCGGACTCCCATAAATTCGTCCGTACCCATATATCCGGTGCGCATCAGGTAAAGATCATCTTGCAGTCCGCCTTTGATACCTACCACATAACGGTCGAAACGGTTGTAATTGCGGAAGCTCGCCCATATCTGCACCTGTTCGGCATTTTTAGGGGCACGGGCTTTGAAAGAAAAGGAGTAGTTTTTCCATTCGGGATGACCGAATACGGCATAAGCGCCTTTCGAACGGAATACATTGTCGGCAATACTGCATGTTCCCCGACCCACCACTTTCAGTGTTTCTCCGGCATTGGAGAAGTCGTTTGTCCATGTAGCATTGCTTTGTGCTTGTCCGTTCATGCAGAAGACGCTGCACGCACAAGCCAGAAATACTTTGCTGATTCTATTCATGATATTACAAGTTAATAATAATTTTGGTATAAAAGTACGGTTCGACAATAAATATTAGAATGAAGTACCGCTTAATGTACACTTAATATGTGCTTAATTGTCTCTGCTCTTGTTTTTCGTTGATTAATTTTGTATCTTTATAGGTTTCTCGTCTTTTTTATATAGATAGTCACTTTATAAAGTGACAATTGTCAGCTTATACAGGGCAGACGCATTAAAAATTATTTTCCTGTAAAAGTTGTGACAAATATTTTTCATCCCATCCCGCTTTTAGTCTTTTCAGATTCATGCTTCCTTTTGTTGTTTTCTCATTCTTTAGTATGGTAAGTGCCATTTTTGTTGCCACCGAAAAGTTTCTGGCTGCATTTTTCACCTTTTTACTGTAGTCTTCTCGAAAGGTAACATCCAGTTGCCAATGAAGATTATTCTCAATAGACCAATGCTGCCTGATGGCAGATGCAATCTCCTCCGGTTTGGTATTATCAAGTGAAGTTACATAGTATCTGACCTCTTGAGTATATTCTCCTGTTGCTACTATTGTTCTCTCCGACTTTATCCCTACAATAGACTTCAACCCCACAAGTTTCTTCTTAAACATTTTCTCCATAATAGATCCATAACTGACTACAGTACATGTTCTTGTCTCAATCCTTCCA
>NZ_GG774960.1:12213-95944 GCF_000162555.1 Bacteroides sp. 3_1_23 | reverse complement strand
TACTCGGGCTTTATTATACTGAAGAATCTATTAAAAGTATCATGACTAGGGATGAACTCCAGACCAGGTATGCGACTTTTGAAAAAAGCAATTTTCGCATTGCCAAATTCCTCAATCTCATTCCAGGATTGAGCGCCACAGATTACAGCAGCAATGGATATATAGATAATAGTTTCCATTTTATGTACTTTTTGCGGTTCATCCTAGGATCTTCTATTTGTTTACAAAGGTCAATTATGCCAATTTTCATGTTAGTTTATGTTTTAATATATCTTATAAAGATAAGGAAAATAATCGACATTAGCAAATGATAATATGTTAATAACCAACAATATAGTAAGGAAATTACAAACGAGAATATAGTAAAAAATATAATGCGTCTGCCCTGCGTCTTTTTTATATAGATAGTCACTTTATAAAGTGACAATTGTCAGCTTATAAGGTGACATTTATCACTTTACAAGGTGATAATAGTCACATAGCAAGGTGACAACTACCTGACTGCATAAACTCTTGCAGTTTACTGCACTCAAAATTCTTATTCTATGCAGTGGAAATCCTTATTGTATACATTGAAAAAAATATCTTGTGGTGAGTTTGATGTAAAAGGTTACATGAAATATAAAAGAGCCATGCCGGAATTCGAGGTCTGTAACAGACTTGCGATTTCACGGCATGGTTGTTTGATAGCATCTCTATTCAGAGTAATCTTCATTACTCTGGTTTGTACAGAGATTAAGATTTACCCCTCAACGATTCTGAAGAACAGGTTCTGATTTGAGAAGTCGGTATTATAATCAATCTTTATTTGAAAATTGGTCGTTGTCGGAACTAACTTTAATTTGAATGTCTGTTCGTCACTGTCAATCTCCAAACCGGCAGTAGTCTCATTGCCTTGTGGCTGGAACTTTAATTCACACCTTCTTTTGCCAAAGTATTTCTTTGCATAATCGGTTATCACAAGTTTATTTGTGGCAAAATCATATTTTATTAATACAGGAAGATTCTTTCCGGTAAGATTTTTAGGACCGCCGTAAACATCCCATGAACAACCGTTTACCCAGAAATTGTGATTCTTGAAGTAATCTCCGAATTTATACACTTTGCCTACTTCCAAATCTGACAATTTCTTCTTTTCCGGGTCGCCCGTTATTTCAGATACTTTGATTTCATAATCTGTACTGATGACTCCCGTTGCGTTTGGCTGTTTGTCAAGCCCCATGTAGATTGTGTTTTCACCCGGCTGGCGAACCGGGTCTTTGATGTACCACTGTTCATTTCCGTTAGAGGTAGTTTCTCCCTTACCGGCATTGAATGTCCAAGAGAGTTTGACACCATTATTGGCTTCTGTCATATCACTCACTTTCTTGTCGTTGAAGTTGAAGTTATACAGAGCCCATACCGGACTTAATGTTAAAGTATAGTTGTCGGCATCCCATTTGAAGTTAGTATCCCATTTTTCTTTTACTTTGTCATTCTGGTCGTCTCTATTCAATGTGATTTTGAAATCAGCGTCAGCAGGTTTGAAATTATACAAGGTAGTGCGCAAATCCAACTCGTTGAAGTGGTAACCCAGTTCTTCATCATACACACCGGGGATTGCCAATTTCTTGCCTAATATACGTATATTCTGATTCGGGTCAGTATCCGGATGGTCAATACCGGCTTTTACATACATTTGAATAGCCAGTTCCTCTTTTGCGGTCGGAGCTTCCACTACATACTTCGTACCTACATTTCCTACATACAATCCCACTTCTTTCTCATTGAGAGTGAAAGGAGCTTTGTCTGTTCCTTCATCATTCATAGCGAACAGGTTAGCGCCTTCTATGCCATCAGCTTGAGGGCCTACCAACAGATAACTGGTCTTTTGGGCGGCATCGTAGTAAAGGCATACTTCACCATTAGCTAACTCAGTGTCTTGTGTAATCGTTGCAAGGTTGGTAGTCATCGGGATAGCTTCCCAATTGCCGCCATTGGCTTGAGTACCCAGTTTCCATGCTTTGGACGCAGTGACACCAAGATTTTCCATTGTTGTTTGGGCATTCTGCACAATGAAGGCTTTTGTACCTTTGTACAGACTTTCAATGTCACTCAACGATACTGTTGTACTTCTCAATTCGATACCGTTCTTAGCGGTCGCTTCATCCTGTGAGTAAATCAATACTTCTTTAGAGAATTCCTCTTCGGCAACGGTATAAGTTATTCTGACTTTACCCGACCTGTTAGCAGCTTTGGCAGTTAATACACCTTTATCAGTAACTTCGAATGTATTGTTCGGGTTTTCTGTCAACTCATAAGTGGTTGCAACTGAGAGTTCACTGAATCCCAGTTCGTCCACAAACTTCACTTCTTCGTTTTCACCGAATCCCCAGCCTATTGTCCTGGTAAGGTCTAGACTTTCGGTGCTGACGAATTTCAAGGATTCCGAGTTCTGATAAACCGTACGTGTCTCACGATAAGCGAACACGCCGTTGTTGGCACTGTAGGAAGTCGGTTTCACCACGAAGTAGTTGGAACTTGTAGTCGTCTTGTCCAATGTGATTTCCAGTACTGCACCGTAGTAAGGAGCCGTCATGTTACTTGGAGTCAACTCTACGCTCAAGATGCCGTTTTCGTCTAACTTCTTAGTTGTATTTACTAACAGTTGGGGCGCTTCCGCACGTGTCAGCTTCAATTCGTGAATATCCGCGCACTGGAAGTCGGCTTCGGACAAATCAATGTCTTTAGGTAGAATCTTGAACTTGGCGGTAGCTGTATGGGCAGTAACCACTTTGCCTTGCGTATTGGTGTAGCTGGCTGCTTCCAGGAATTCATCTTCTTCGAACACGAATTGTTTTTGGAAGAGAATGGAACTGATACCGCTGAAACCGCCACCTTGTACGGGAAGAATATAGTTTTCGCCGTATATATAGACGGAAAGTGTTTTATTCTCTTTGTTCTCTGCCAAAATCGGTGTATCCTTGTCTGCGGTGATAGTGGTTTGCACCAGTCCTTCCGTTTTCTGGATGTAGATATAACCGTTGCTCTTGTCATAATACAGTTGGTCTTTGTCTGTTCCGGGAATTTCCTGTTCGGTACCGAATGTCAACACTTTATACCAGCCCGCACCTTTGTCTTTGGTATATCTCCATGTGCCTTCTTCCACCTTGAACTGGTAGAAAGGGGTGGCTTTATTGGAAGCCTGTACATACAACTCGTCTCCATTGCTCAATACGATGGTATATTGCGACTGGTCTTCACTGGGATACCAGCTTTGTACGGTCAGGTTAGCATTCAACGCAGCTTCAATCTTTTCTTTGAATCTGTCCATGTCGGACTCAACGGTTGTGATGCGGTTGTTCAGACCTTCGATATCCGAGTCGTAATCCTTACAGGAAACAACTCCTGTTCCTAATGAAAACAACAGTGTTCCATAGAGAAAACTGTTTAATACTCTTTTGTTCATCATAGGTAAATTTTTAGTTTGGTACATATTTTACTATTCTAATTTCTTTATTTCTCTGCGATAATCTCTGCATAGTTCAGGCTGATGTCACCTTCGGTCACTATCAGGTTGAAGTCGGCATATCCACGTGCGTCACGAGAGTAAACGGCTACTTCGGTTTCTTCCCATGCGCCGCCTGTGACAGGGAGACTTACGCTTTGGGTCATTGTGTCGCCAATTTGGCAACGTACGCTGGCTGCGTTATTGCTGGAGTAGCGGAAGCGGATAGTGGATGTTCCGGTTCGGAAAGGTATTTCTTTCCATCTCAATGTGTTCAAGCTGCCGGAAGTGAGGTTGGCGTGCCAACCACCGTTGTACTTCGTGTCGTTGCAGTATTTCACCACGCCCTGCTCGGGAGCATTGTTCATTTCTGTTTCCATCAACAGCGTTTCTATCTTATTGCCCGAAACCGAACCGTTGAAACAATAGTCGCAGGCTTCCGCTTCCAATTTCTGTCTGGTCGGGAAAGGACGGTTGCTGTACTTGCGGAGCAGGTTGATGCGTTGGTTGGGATAGTCGTAGTAGATTTTATCCGAACTGCGCCACCAGGCTGCGTTTTCGGCAAGGTCGGTAAATCCTTCCAGAAATACGAGATCAGGTTTTTTGGCTAAGAACGATTCCATCATCTTGGTTGCGTAGCGACCGTGGTCGGCATCGATAAACTGCCAGTTCGGACGGGCGAGGTCACCTTGCACGAAGCCCGGGCATCCGCTGCCTACACTGAAACCCTTGAAGTTGTAGGCGGAGATATAGGTGTTGTAGATTAAGTTCTCGTTGTACACTTCTTCTGACATATCCATAGTGGGAACGGCAAACCAGTTGTGAATACCGTCCAGATAGGGGCAGTTCACCAATGAGAAGTCGCGGTCGGTCCATTCGCGCTGGATGATAAGGAATGGGCGCACGCCGAACGTACTGTTGAAATCGTCGCTGATGCACTTCAGGATATAGCTCAACTTGCCGTTGTAAGCATCCGATTTTGTTTCATCAAGCCCGGTCGTACTTTTGTATTTTGCCGGGTCTTTCTTCATCAGCTCGCTAAGGTAACTGTCCTGCAGGAAGCCGTTAGGATTCCAGAACAGGATAACCGGGCGTCCGTCTATCTCGAACCAGTAGTCGCGTGGTACGTTTTCGAACGAGGGTTTCAGGTTGGCATCCCAGATGTAGTAGTACACTTCCTTGCGGAAATCGTTGTCCGCACCTTTCATATCCTCTTTTTCGGGGTCGAGGAACAGTAACGGATAGTGTGAACCTTCTACACGGCTGCCGTTCTTGAACGGCTTGTTGTCATAACCGTAGCCTTTGTGCGCGTTGCGCGCAGCCGACCATGAAGCAGGCGTATCGTCGAAGATGGCGATTTTAAACTCGTGTTCCACACCTTTGCGCTTGATAGCTGCCATCAGGTCATGGAGTTTGTCCGGGCGTCCGTGGTCAATGTCCTTGTTGGCTTCGCCGCGACAGTTCATTGCAACATAATCCTGACCACTGTAAGCGATTTCCTCTACAAAGTTATCCCACCAGTCGGCTTCGGTAATCGGGCCGGGATAAGGTTGGTCGTCCTGTGCTTCCGGGTAAGCAGAAGCAACGTAGCGGCAGAATAATGAACGGTTGTGCATGGTGGAAACGTCGGTGCTGGGCTTGTCCATCTTCTGGCGCAAGTTGCCTTCGAATCCTGCCAGTGTACCTATTTTGTAAGAACGTACGATTTCCTGTTCCGTTCCCTGTCCGCCTTCAGAACCCGGACCGTCCGGACCGTCATTCGGATTGTCGTCCGAGCACGTCCAGCAGAAAGCGCCCAAGCCCAGCAGACAAATGTATTTCCAATATTTATTTTTCATATTCTTTCTATCATTAAAAAGTTAACATTCTTAGTTTTTCTTGAATTGCTGCCGGGTGATGTCCAGGTAAGTCCTGCCATATCCGTTGCCATATCCTTCTACTGTCGGCTCGATGAAAGAGTCGAAGTTGTACTTGTTGTAGGAGTCGATAAGAATTAACCGGTTACGTCCGGCATTCATCTTGGCTACGTTGCACATGGTACGGTAGGTGGCGGCGTCTTTCTTCACAATCGGAGTGTTACCGATGGAACCGCGACCGTCCTGCACCAGTTTGTTCCATGCCGGACCGACGCAAGGTACGAACTCCATACTGCCGTCACCGAAAGCGGGCAATGCTGTTTCACGGTTGTACTTCCAGTTCTGATCTATCATCTGCGGGTACATATAGGAACGGCTCATCTCTGACTGGTCGTACATATTGCGGCTGGCTACGGCGTCTACGCAACCTTCCATGTAGAAGTATTGGTAACGCATCTGGTTGCACCATACATCAGCACTTTCCACCATGATGTAAATGTCGTAACCGGTAGCTTCTTTCACTGCTTTGCGGATACCATCATACATTGCTTTGGATTCTTGCGCGTAGATTTCGCCTGTCTTGTTCTTGATGTAAACCACCGGGCGCGTGCCACCAAGCTTGTAGTAACGGTCGTCGGAGAAGTAACAGCCTATTTTGCTGAAGAAATTGTTCAGTAGTTGTTGGCGGGTGTAGGTGACACCGTCATATACCTTTCCGGCTGCCGTTTCGATGCAGTTGCTTGAAGAAAGGGTAGGAGGCAGGTCGACAATGTTGTTCCAGTTGACCGAAATTACTATTTTCATTGTTTTCAAGTCTACGAAGTCTACTCCCGGTTGACCGAGGTGTGGCATCGGCAGGCGTTTGCCGCCTCTGCCGGAGCGTCCCAGCATCATTGTGACGAACAGTGAATCTCCCTGATTGATTTCTGTACCGGGACCCTTGCCCAGGTCAGCGCCTACTTCGGGCAGGATTATAAAGTTCGCTCCTGCTTCGATACAGTCGTCTACATGCTGCTGTACCATTGGTATCATGCGATAGCTCTGGCTTCCTGCGTCCGGTTGCAGATAGCCGTCCTTTTGTGATTCGGGCATTACTTGCGGTGTCAGGTTGTTGTAGTTGTTCTTGGTGCTCAGTTCCTTGTCGGTCAGCGTCAGAAGTTCCCAACGGGTGAAATTAGCGTCACCATTCGGTCTGGTGGTAATGTCATTCCCCTTGTAGTAGAAGATGCCCACCTGATAATCTTCGGTGACGGGAATTTCCGGAATCTCGTAGTTCAGGAAGTAGTCATCGACGCTCGGACCTTCTTCCTTGCTGCATGCTGCAAGAAGTAGTAAGGCTGCGGAGCATCCGGTAATGTATTTCATTAGTTTCATAACTGTCTATCTGTTTATTATATTATTTATTATCTTCTATGCGTACCCACTTGATACTTGCCGCCAGACGTTCTTCTCCTTGCAGGGAAGCGTATTCGGGATAGTCTTCGAGTACATTTTCGACAAACTCTTCAATTGTGTCGCCATACCAATGGGCTACCATTTCGTTGTTATACATCAACTGACCACCTTTCCAACGTTCGTACAAGCCTTCCTGGTTGTATGGACCACCGATACCCAACGGAGTGAAGAAATTGTCATTATAGTTGCCGTCGGAACGGGGTACGAGCGAAGTGGATTGCAACATACGGCAGGCTTCACGATAATAGTTCATGTTCCAGTTACGTTCGTCCGTAGGATATTGCAGGCGTTCGGGCACAGGGTCGAACTGGTTGGCACCATAGGTTCCGTAGTTGTTCGGAGTTCCGTTGTAGAAGATAGGCGGATATTGCATCACACGTGTTCTGCGTTCCAGTGTCCATCCGGCGAATCCGTTGAAGTAGTCGGCGATGTAACGTTGCTTCCATACCTGTTCCAGATTGTTCTTGTAACCGCCTTTTCCGTTGATGTCGGCTTTATAGAAGGCACGGTAGTCGCGGCATCCTAGTCCGTTGGTGTTCCATTTGATACCGTTGCGTTCGATATATTCGGATACTCCGCTGGTGACGCCATACTCGTTCATGGAAGCACTGATGCCGTTGTAGTAGTATTGTTCGGCACTCTGCGGTAATGCCACGTTCAATCCCCATTCGTCTTTGCGCAACTGGATTTCGGAGAGCATAAAGTTTACGTCCGCCCATGTCAGCAGTTTCACTGTAGCATCCTGCTTGATGAAGTCACGATGAATCAGGGCGTATGTATACCCCTCGATGCTGACAGAAGCTGTGGAGTAAAGGCTCTGAAGGTTGTTGTTATGTTCATCCTTGCCTACAATCCATCCGGTTGGAGTCTGTTTCAATTCGAAGCGGGGCAGGAACGGTATTCTATAGGACACCTGGATATATTTCTGCTCTGCTACGGACCATAGGGAATCTCTTACTACCGCACGGTAGTCACCGCTCTCGTTGATACGTGATGTTTGCGCGTACTTGCTCAGACGAGGATCTTTGTAGGAACGCATATAGCAGAAGAAGTATTCGTTCATTGCCGGGTATGTCAGGCCGCCTATCTCTGTTTCCAGCTTCGTACCCAAGTCGAACTCTTTCAGGATACGGTTGTAATATAAGGATACGTCGGCATTGGGGTCGGTTCCGTAGCGTCCGGCTGCGTTGTCGCTGTTGGAACTGAACAGGTAGTTGCGGTTGTTTTCGTTCAACGCTTTTTCTATCTGCTCGCGTGCCATGGAGATGGCTTCGGGGCTTTTCTTCATGTTCATCATGCGGATAGCCACGTCCAGACGCAGGGTATTGGCAAACTTGCGCCATTTTTCAATGTCGCTGTCACCGCCGGCAGACGGATAGAACGGGTCTTTCACCATTTTCGTTCCGTTCGGGTCGAAAGTTTCCACTGCCTGGTCCAGCCAGCGGAGTATTTGCATATATGCTTCGGCTTCGCTGTTGTAGTAATATACGTTTCCGTAAGTCTCTTTGCAGGCAGAATCCAAAGGGATAGGTCCCCAAGTTCCGGTCAGTACGGAGTAGAGGTAGGCTTTCCAAGTGGTCAGTATCGCCCAGTAGTTGCCGTTGGTATCCCGGTCATATTTTTGTTCCATGATGGCTACGTCGCCCAGGACTTTCTTGTAGAAGTTATAGAATCTGTCGCCTACGTTGTCCGAACTTTGCGGGCTTGTCCAGGAAACTACGTAACGTGCCATGTAGGCGTAGTAGTTATAGTTCATTTCGGATAATACGTCCAGGGATTTGTAGATAGTGCCCGGAAATATCTTCTGAATGTCAATCTCATCCAAATATAGCTTGTTGGGGTTTTGGTTGGTTGCGTCGAAACTATCCACGCAAGATGTCGCCAGTCCCAATAGGGCTGCAGTGCATAGTGTATATAAGTACTTTTTCATCGTCATCGCTGTTAAAAAGTTATTTTAAAATCGAAACCGTAACTGGAAGTTGGCAGGTTGAAGCCTCGTTCCAAACCTTGTTGGATTCCCATGGAAGAAGTGGCTTCCGGGTCAATTCCTTTCGGCGTTTTCTGATGAAGAATAGCTACGTTCCTACCTACGGCGGAAACTCTCATGGATTGTATGAAACCTATCTTTCTCAGCCAGTTCTTGGGAATGTTGTACCCTAAAGAAATTTCTTTCAGTTTCACGTAAGAAGCGTCGTACAAATAAAGTTCGCCGTTTTTACCGCTGTCGTTGGTCCAATAGTCAATCGGCTTAATCCAAGCCTGGCAAGGTTGTCCCGCCAGTCCCGGTACGGAACTGTCATAAACGGCTCCGGGGATATTCATGCCTTTCGGGCGCGAAGCGTCCATGTAGATGTTGTTCTTGCCATTGGGGACGTATTTAGGGTCGAGAATACCGAGATAACCGGTCTGGTCGCCTTCATTCAGAATCAAGTCAGAGAACAGGTGTTCGGTACGTCCGCCCAGTGACATGATGGATTGCGCGTTTCGGGAAGACTGGAAAGCTGTCTCCGACCATACGTGCCCGCCCATACGGATATCTAACATGGCAGAGAATGTCAAATCCTTCCAACGGAGGGAAGTACGGATACTGCCTGTCCATTTCGGTTCTACGCTGGCAAGGAATTTAGCTTCACCTGACAAGGGACGGCCGTTGGCTCCCACCAACACTTGTCCTTCGTCATTGGTCTTCCACGGCTCGCGGCAGTAGAGGCTGACTAGCGGCTCACCTTTCACAATGCGCAGTTCCACGCTGTTTTGTACGGTAGTCAGTGTCATGTAGTCCATACCGTTGGCTAGCGAAACCACTTCCGAGTTGTTTTTAGCCCAGTTGATGTCCACTTTCCATTCCCAGTCTTTATTTCTGAAAGGAACGACACCTAGTGTTACTTCATATCCCCAGTTCTTAACTTCACCGGCATTGAACAAGGCTTCTCCATAGCCGCTTACACCGTTGATGGTGGAAGTCAGAATTTGGTTTTTGGTGTTCTTGTTGTAGTAGGTGAAACTTAAGGAAGCACGGTCTTTCAGGAAACGAAGGTCCAAACCTGTCTCGAAAGATGTAGTGCTTTCCGGTTTCAATGAGTTGGTCTTGCGCTTGTTCTCGCTTTCAAACCATGCCATGTCTCCCAGATAAGAAGTATTGTAACTGAATCCGTTCAACAACTGGTCGAAGCCGGTATCGTTACCTACCTTGGCGTAAGAACCACGAATCTTGGCATAGGATAACCAGTCTTTAGGAATGCTCTTCACTAACTCCGTCAGTACGAAGCTGACACCGTAAGAGGAGTAGAAATAAGAACGGTTGTCGGAAGGCAGGGCAGACGACCAGTCGTTACGTCCGGTTACATCCACGTAGATGAAATCTTTGTAACCTATGCTGGCGGTTCCGTAGACAGCCTGCTTTTTCTTCGCGTTATACTCCGGCCAGGATTTGACGGTAGCACCGTTGTTAGTGAGAGAGATAAAGTCGGAAGTGGCCAATGTGCCGATTTCCGAGTTTTGTTTCTTGAACAGGAAGTCCTGCGAGTTGGCACCCACACTGGCGGATATGTTGAAGTCTTTCCAGGTCTTGTTGTAAGAAAGCATGGTTTCGTAAGTATAGTTGCGTGATTTTTCGGTAAACTCCTTGTAGAATCCGTCGGCATCCCCCGGAGTGTACATATTGCGAAATTCGTATCCTTCTTTCATATTTAGGTCGAGGGCGGCTTTCAGACGCAGTTTCAGGTCTTTGGTGATTTTGTAGTTGACTGTTACGTCCGCTAGTAACCATTCTTTCTTATCCTGGTTGGAAAGTTCGTTCAGCATCCACACCGGACTCTTGAATTGAAGGGCGGTCGGTTTTCCGTTCTCGTCTTTCCAGGGATACATTTCCTGTATGGAAAGGTCGCGGGGCATATCCATAAGTGTATAGATAGGGTTACGGTCGGAATTGTTACGGTAAGAACGGTTCTTTACATTCTCGTGCGTATAGCGACCGTTCAGGTCGACGTCCAGCGACTTTGTCAGTTTCACGTTGGAACGCACGTTAAAAGCGTTGCGGGTAAGGTTGTTCAATCCTTCCAATACGTCATCGCTCCGCAGGTTGGTGAAGCCGATACGGGTGGAGATATGTTCGGTGGCGCGTTCTATAGAAACACTGTTCGTCCAGGAGTAGGCAGTCTGATACATGGAGGTGGTGTTTGCCGGGGTAGGAACGTAGGATTTGAGTTCTCCGTTGCGTCCTACTACTTGGAAACCTAACATCGGCATACCCCATGAACGGGAATTGTCGTAACCGCCCATCCGTTGGATGCCGTAAGGCATGTTCGGGTCGTAAGGCACTTTGACGTTCCCATTGAACGAGTTGGCTTTGTTGTTTTCAAAACGGTTGATGTGTCCGCCACCATATATATTTTGATAGATGGGATATTGGGAAAATTCGGTGAACTGAACGTTTGTGGAGTAGGTAACTCCCAGTCCGCTTCTTTGACCGGCTTTCTTGGTGGTAATCAGGATGGCGCCGTTGGCTGCGTCCGAACCATAAAGTGCGGAAGCGTTGGCTCCTTTCAGAACAACGATGTTTTCGATGTCATCGGGGTTAATACTGTTAGCCGGGTTACCATAGTCGATTTCACCACCGGTCACATCATTAATAATAGGTACACCGTCGATTACATAAAGTGGCTGGTTGTTACCGGAAATGGAGTTGGCACCACGGATACGTACGGTGGCTGAACCGGCGGCACCATTGGAGATCACCTGCAATCCTGCCACTTTACCTGCCAGCATGTTTACGAATCCGGCATCCCGGTTTTCGGTCATGCTTTCCACATCCATTTTCTGGAAGGCGGTAGAAAGAGATTTTTCATCGCGGCGTAAGTCCATCGCTGTTACCACTGTCTGTTCCAGCATCACAGCATCTTCTTCCAAGGTCACGTTTAATACATTCTTTCCTTTTACTACATTGAATGATTTTGTTTTAAAACCAATATAAGAGAATTTCAACACAGCGCCGTTCTCCGGGACTTGAATAGAGTATTTACCATCAAGATCGGTTATCACCCCTTTTGTACCACCCACTATCACTACATTAGCACCGATAATAGGCTCACCTTGTGCATCGGATACTGTTCCTTTCACTGTCCGGTTCTGCGCCTGCATTACCGAAGCACTGAACAGCATTAAAATTAAAATGAGACTTCTTTCATAGTATCTCATGTGCTGAGAAAATCGTTGTTTCATGCTTTTCATGAATTTATTTATGAATAATCACTAAGTTAAAGAATCAGTCGGATGAGAGAACCTGTTTTTATTATAGGTTTCATCATTCGAATTAGATTAAGGCGTTCTTTCTTGCTTCATAATACTGTTATGTTTTTAAGATTAATTTTCAGCAAAAGAACTGTGAACCGATAAAAAAAGCGTGGTGTTTGCGATTAATTGGGGATTAAAAAACAATTAAATGTGAATTAAGTCTTTTTTTCTTATAATCCTTCACAAACAGATGCTTACCCTTTGTATTAAGTGAAAATAAAGTTATGAGCAAAGAGGAATATTACTCGGTTTATTCAGGTTTGTGGTGTGGAATGTATGAAAAGAAACTCTCCTTTCTCTAAATCTTGATAACTTTATCGGTGGTTCAGGGAAAAGGGAGAGAAAATTTAATTAAAAAAATAGCTTGTCGTCCGGGTTATAAGTCGGCAAATGGGACTTTATAAGTTTCACCCATGGAGTCATGATACTCTTTGCAGAAGCGGTCGTACAGGTTTCGGGCAATACCTTTCTTTCCCTGTGTGACTAGCACGGAACACTTGGCTGCCAATGCTTCTTCATTTAGTGGATCGTGCAGGAACATGATGTCGGCAAGGCGGATAATCATGTCCTGATGGTTCCGGCTGATTTCAATGTCCAGCAAGTTCTTCAGCAAGTCGATGGAATAACTGGAATAGTCGTCCTTAAAGTCGTCCAGCCAATCAAGAATCGTGTTGGGGAGTAAAGGTCCGTATAGCAGTATTTCCAGGATTCGGTTCAACAGTTCTTCACTTTTCTCCTGCTCGAATTGTTTGGTGCAGGTAATCAGGGTGTGATAATCACAGAAAACACCCGTTCCCCATTTTATACGCAGGAAATTGTTTTCTATCATTACTTCCATATCTCCGATGCTTTCCAAGAGTACTCGTAGCTTGCGCAGGTTTACGTTGCGGTTATTACGGGCGGCGGTTTCTTCTTTTTCAGGCCATAATATCTCTGTTGTTTTGGAAGCCAGAATACCTTGCGCATTTTTCTCCGTATAGAGGATCAATAGAATGAGCAGGTGCTTCAAACGGGGAGTAAAGTTGGAAGTGATGTCGTTTCCATCTTTATCGCGTACATTGAAACAGCCCAACAAAGAAATAGATGCACGACTGCGGTCGTAATAGTTGACTGTTTCTGTGAAGATTGTTTCACTCTCTTGCATCCATTCTTTTTTCGGTATGGTTTTAGACTCTGGTACGTCAGATTGGCTCTGGACTTTGCCGGTGGTGGCAACAGTTTTCTCTGTTCCTTTCTTTGTGGCAGGTGCCTTTTTATTTTTGCCGTTGTATTTGAAACGATAAAGTACAAAACCGGCTAAGACGAGTAATAGCAAGATTCCAATGGCATAGAGGTACCATCGGTTGTTGATGCTCTCTCCGGCGGTTGACTGGCGGATATCCACCTCGTTCACGAGGGGCATATTGATGGAGTAGATTGCCAGCTCATGTGTATGGTTGCTTAGTATTTTATCTAATACCAAGAATAATTTTCCATGAGACGGGGAAGTATAGAGGCTGAAATCACTATCCTGATAAGTTGATTCATTATAGATGGGTTTGGATACTTCCGAGTAGACAGAATCTTTCATTGAAATCTTCCATAATACACCTCCTTTATTTGTCGAAACAGCATAGAAAGAACTATCCGAGGGTTCGAAATACATGGTAGAGGCCATGATAGTACCTTCTTCCTGGGGTTGGTTCTTTTGCCAGACTATGCGTGATTGCTTGTTTTTCAGATTGATGGCGCATAATCCCCAATAGTAATGGCTGCTCAATTCCTGCTTGCCATACTTGTTTCCTCTACCACCAAAGATGTATAGTTCATCACCCACTATGGCCATTGCAGCTGAATAGCGGGGGTAAAGGGGACGTTCGTATTCTACTTGTTCTATTTGGTTAGTGCTGTACTTCATCCGGTAGAGATCGTTGCGATATTGGTAGAAACCATAACCACCGAAGAAATAGAAGGAAGAGTCTGCCGGATTGAATGTTCTGGCATGATTGTAGTTGCTGGCTTCTTCCGTGTTACGTATCTCATTACTCCATCTTTCAGTATCAAATGAAAAACGGGACGTGATGCCTTTCTTGGGATAATAAGACACTAATTTATTGCTTAAAGTATCGTATAAGAGATGATTGGGGAATTCTACCGCCGGATAGCCTCCACGTATTGCAATTTCCTTCTGCAAAGTTCCGTTTTCGTCCAATACATCGATTGATTGGGATCTGACTAAATAGAATAAGGCTTCGCGAGCGTTGAAAGCTACGTCCAGTTTTCCCGGGATTTTAGCCTGATGAACAAGTTTCCATTCAATATGATTGTCTATCAGCCATACCGGATGGATGGCACGTGCCACAGCTCCTTCTATTTCATCATAACAAACGGTATCATTGTGCTTCCACAGTTTCCATTCACGTATCTGTTTTCCATCTTGTGTGATGGTTACATTGCGAAGGTCGATGGGAGCTACGTCCGAAAGATATTCTTTCATCTGTCCGAACAAAGCCGTTACGCTTTTCACTCCTTGCAAGGGAGCCATCGCTGATATTTTTTTATTGTCGTAATCTATTTCAATTACATTATCTTTCAAACGCAGGTGCAACGAGACATCCAGCCATTTTTCCCGTTCGATGGGACTGTTTATGTTGATGATGCCCTCATTGAGTACCAATGCCGGAAAATGTCTTTCTTCACCTGCCACAAATGAGAAACGAATAAATTGGTTGGTGTTTGTATGCAGATGGAGAATGGTTCCAAAGTCATGCTCATTGGCGCGTACATACATTTGAAATGAAATGATAAAATCGTTTTTTATAGAGAAAGGTTGGTTATCGTCCAAGTACAAGGTTGTCCTCTCTATGCCCGGTACTGCATGGGATTTAAGAGAAAGTCCATAATCATACAAAGAAGATGCGTCCACTTTGCCTACCATGCAAAGCAGGACGGAGAGCAAGATTTGTAGTTGATATCTCATAGTACTTTATTTATAGTGCAAAAATACAAAAAACTGTATGATATACCCAAAAAACGGAGTTTATTTATAAGGCAATGCTTTGAAACAATTGTTTGCTATTACGTATCATACGTTTAATGAAACATGAAGATGTCCCAAAATAGAATGTAGAAAATGAAAATTCTATTTTGCGACATCTTCATATCAACCGGATAGAGCCTATTTATCGTCTGCAGAAGGAGGAGCGGCATTTGCTCCGCTGCCCCATGTCTTATTAGGTTTGTTGCCCATTGTCAGTACTAATTTGCCTCCATTTTTCAAGTCGTCATGGTGAAACCAGGGTTTCTCCCATTTTTGACCGTTCAGCGTAGCCGATTGGATATATTTATTTTCTTCGGAAACATTCGGAGCCTCGATTTCAAATACGGAACCGTTGCTGAGTGTTATCTCTGCATGGGTGAAAAGTGGACTTCCGATATTGTAGACCGGTGCTCCGGGAGTGACAGGATAAAAGCCCAGTGAGGAGAAGACTACAAATGAGGTCATACCTCCGCCGTCTTCATCTCCCGGCATACCCATGAGGTCGTTGCGGAACCATGTTTTCAGCATTTGACGGATGCGTTTCTGCGTTTTCCAAGGCTGGCCTGCATAGTTGTAGAGATAAGGTACGTGCAAGGAGGGTTCGTTTGCCATGGAAAACTGTCCTACGTTACCTGTGTGGTCGGGTAGTTGTGCATAGAATTCATATTTACTACGTCCCAGCGGTTCACTGAAGGTACGGTCGAGATTGGCGATGAACTGCTCTTTTCCTCCCATAAGGTTAATCAGGTCGGCTACATTGTGAGGCACATCCCAGCGATACACCCAGCCGTTGTTTTCTCCATAATATTCGCGGGCACCCATGCCACCTGCATAACGGTAGTCGAATGGTGTTATCCAGTTGCCTTCCTTATCTTTCGGGTGGAAAAAGCCTGTTTCTTTGTTGAAGAGATTCCGGTAGTTGTAAGAACATTGCAGGTAATGGGCGGCTTCGTCTTTCTTGCCCAATATTTCGGCGATGCGGGAAAGGCACCATTGGTCGTAGCTCGTTCCCAGTGTAACGGCAACAGGTTGGCGCTTCTCGAAAGGATGCACGTTCGGGTCGGTTTCCTTTTCATCCGGGCGAAGAGCAGGGATATATCCATTTTCCCGGTAGAAATTGTCCAGCCAGCCGGCTGCAGCTCCCGACCAGGGAGCGAGCGTTTTCTCTTCAATTCCTTTCCGGCAGGCTTCGTAGGCTTTGGCCGCATCTACATTCAATCCTTTAGCGAGAGCGTCGGCTATGGTAGCAACGGCATGATTGGAATTCATACGGCGTGAGTCACCTGTCACTTCGGGGAAGGTAGGCATCCACATTGTTCCCATCTGTTCCGCCATCAGCAGGAAGGAAGCTATGATGTCTTCTTCTTTTTTCTGGTCAATCAGCGTGCGCAGCGGGTGTGCAGCGCGGTAGGTGTCCCAAATCCAGTCGTCGTTGTAGAAAGGTGTGCCGTTGTCGTCGTGTACTTCGCCGTCAAAAGCACTGAAGTAACGACCACCGGCTTCACTCATACAAATCGGGCGTTCGAAAGTACGGTAGAAGGAGGAGTATAATACAGTCTTGTCATCTTCGGTTCCTCCTTCTACTTTGATACGTCCCAAGGCTTCGTTCCAGATTTGGCGTCCTGTTTTTGCCAGATTTTTGATGTTGTAGTCTTTCAATTCATTGCGCATATTCTTCTCCGCTTGTTCTTCACTGATGAAAGAAATGCCGTAACGAAGGCTGACTGTTGTTGTGCCATCTGCAAAACGCCATGCCGCACAAGCGTTGATACCTTCTGCATTGTCTTTGCTGGCTTCGATGACTCCATCTTTCAGGATGCCGGTGCTTACCGGTTTTTCTTGTGGTTCAATATATACATACACATTGGTGTTGGCACTTAACTGCTGGTGTCCGCTGATGAAATTCTCTCCTACATGGATCGAACCATTGCGGGAGTTTACAATGATATAGGCAGGTTTGTCCGCTTCAAATGTGATCCGGTAAAGAGCTGACTGGTGGGAGAGGGCATATTCTGCCTTCATGCTGTTGTCGTTCAGATCCACTTCATACGAGTAAGGCGTGAGGTGCTCATTATCGTAGTTGTAGGTAATGATCGGCTGCAGTTCTTTCCCCTGATAGGGACTAAGGTTGAACGCGGAACGTTCCCGGTGATTGGTGACAATCAATGGCAGTCCGTTTAACAATTCGGTGGTATAATCAGCACGTTCCGGATAGACACGAAGCATACTGTTTGGCAATTGAATGGTAGGAAATGTGGGAACCAGCAGATGGCTGATATTCCCTATGTATGGATTGACATAATCGACCGGTGTCCGGTTGGCGGTCTGTGATTGCCCTCCATTGCATCCGCTTAACATTGCAGCCATTGTTATAGCAGCGCAGAAATGTAAGATTTTCATGATAGTTTTTATATTTAATCGTTTTTATTAGTCATTTATTTGGCTTCCGGATTGGTAAAGGCAGCTTTCAACGTTGGGAGAAAATCCTTTTTGTTGTCACATTGAAAGAAGCCGCTAAAGTCATTCCGGTCTCCGTCTCCTATGGTGATAACCAGTTTGTTCCAGCCTTGCAACAGAGGGAGCTCTTTATAGATAACCTCGTTACGTCCATCGTGCGACAGACTTGCATAAGGTTTGTCATTGATGGACAACTCGCGGGTTTTGGCTTTTAACATCAAGGAGAGTTTCGGCATATTGGGTTCTATCAATAAGTCGTCCAAAGGACGTGGGCTAAATACGTAGAATTCCAATGCCCAACCATTATTCTTTTTCACAAACTTTTCTTTGGTTGCTACCGGGAAGTTCATTTGTTCGTCACGCAGGAAGAAAACTTCATTGATGTTGATTTCCGGCTTCTGATAGTTTATACCTGCGTTTTTCAGGATAATGCTCAACGTGTTGTATCCCTTTTCTGAATTGGCGAATTCAGTCAATGTATTCAAATAGACAGTGGAAGAGCCATGCTGATATTTAACAAATACCGGAGTGGCAGACGTACATTCGTATTCACTGCGGATTGTTCCGGCTGTTTTGATCTCTTCCGGACGTTTGTTCCATTTGCGCCAGTCGGTCTTGCAGGCATTCAATAAAACTTCACCTTCTTCTACAAATGCGCCTTTTAACGAATAATTGGAGGCATCCGCTTTTTGAAGTTCACAGAAATAGAAGTCGGAATTGTTGAGCCCATGCATCCATGCTTTCTGTACAGGCAGGAAAGAAGAACGTTTCAGCGGATCTAGTGCAACGGGAAGAGGTAGGATTTCATTGTATTTCTCTACGGTTTCCGGTGTTATTCCCCATATCCATAAGTCTGCGCCTTTGGCTAGTTGCTTCTGAATTTCTTTTTGAGTAGCGGCGTTTAAAGCCTCGCTGCCATCCACGATGTAAAGCAGTGAGGAAGGGATGGTTGTTTTGGAAGCGAAGATTACTCCCTGCGCATCCATCAATTGTTTTACTTTGCTGTCCGGATTACCGATAAATACTACTTCTTTATAGTTCTTAGCCGTATTGGTAGCTTTGTGAGCCTGATACTGCTTTTTGTCGATTGTTGCATAAGGAGACCATGCCGGTTCGCCCGGAGCGTTGGCTGCACGTAAGGCACTGTACATCGGCCATTCCTGATAGAGTGGTAAAGTCGGGTCATAACCCGGATTGAACGTCGTGCAATAAGGTCCTACGCGTTCCGGTTGGACGCCCGGAACACCTTCTTTGTATTCGCCGAAGAATACGCCGTCTTCGCTGACACTGGGTGCTTTACTTTTATCTTTTTTGCCGAGTGGGAGTGGTTTCAGTGCATACCATGCCATGTTGAAAACAGTGCTGTATGAAGCACCCATCCGGCGTTGGTTAGCTATCAGGTTGTAACATTCGTTGGCTAGTCCTTCCATACGCCCTTCCTGTGATTCGTAGGCACGTTCTCCGTTGTATTTGGAAACCTGTTCCGGCGTGCCATAATATGCCATACTGTGTTCACCGATTCCCCAAGGTTTTCCGATTTCGGTCCAGCGCTTCATGGAGTTGATGTCTCCGTAGTGTCCTACGGTTACAGGTAATATGCCATCACCGTCGTCTTCACCGTCTGCTGAAATCCATGGGCGGGTAGGGTCGTACTGATGTACAATGTCGCGCCATTCTTCCCATGCTTTCTTTTGAACAGGCATTAGTTCGGGACGATTATATACATGGAGGATAACAGGCTTGTTTTCATTACTGACACTCCAGCCGAAAACAGATGCATGATTTCTGTCGCGCAGGACAAAACGTTTCAAATGTGCTTTCGATGCTTCCCAAAAGAGATCGGAGTCCAGTTTCGGTCCGCCGTCACTGGCCCAGTTGGCCGTTTCATTCAATACGCAGATACCCATTTCATCTGCCATATCCATATAAAAGCGGGGATAAACCTGTGCATGCGGGCGGACTGCATTTCCGTTCATACCTTTAATGGCAGTGAACCAAGCCCATGCGTAGCGACGTGTCATTTGTGGGATACCCATGAAATGCCAGGAGTCTCCATGTAAAGCATAAGGTTTACCGTTCAGATATTGTGTGGTTCCTTGCAATGTCCATTCACGCCAGCCGAAACGTTCGTATTTTGTATCGATGGTTTGCTTTTTATCTTTTATGGAAAGTAACAGGGCATACAGATTCGGTTGTTCGGGAGTCCAGTATTCCAGTATGTTTTCATTGACGGGGACTTGTAAGGTTACTTTTTGTGATGCATTAGGCGCAACTGTAACTTTGAACGGTGCTACCTGTAATGCTTCCGTACCCAGTGTCCATGCAGGAACGGGAGCAGAGTTTATGTCTGTTCCGGCACAATTTATCCATTCTCTGACATTACCTTGCAGTTGTATATCAGCTTTCCGGTCGGTTTTATTTTGTAGGGTCACCTCTATTTCCAATGTGTTTTTGGCAACCAATGGTTTTATATATACATCTTCTATATGAACTTTGGGTAAGGCCAGCAAATATACATCCTGCCAGATACCGTTGATATGATATCCCCACATAGAACCTCCCGGCACAATGCGGCGGCCGATAGTCGAATTATCTTCGAATAAGGACTGGCTACGTACGCCTACCAGAATTTCTACTGTTTCACCGGGAGTCACTTTGTCCGTGATGTCGAAGCTAAACGGCAGAAACAAATCGAAATTTTCACCTACTTTTTCTTGATTGATATAGATTTCGGAATATCCGGCCACTGCTTCAAAGTAAAGTTTGATTTGCTGACCTGTCCAGTTGGCGGGAATCGTAATGTTCTTTTTCATCCATGCCATTTTTACTTGTTCCCACTCTTTAGGATAAGAAGGATAGTTGCGATGGTCGGGACCTTCCAGATCGCGATAGCCGAAAGAATTGATATTCCACGGAGAAGGTATTTTTATACGTGTCTTGCTCCAACCGTTGCCATCTTTCGGAAGGGACAGTTGGGGAGCTACTCCTTTTCCTTGTTTGTACTCTTTCGGTAAAGAGACGGGTTGAAAATCCCAATAGCCATTCAGGCAAATCTCTTGACGATGCTCTTTCTCGGTTTTATTGACCAAGCCTTCACTGGGAGCAAAAGAGTAGGGATAAAATAACTTTTGATCGTTAGTCACTGTTTGTGCATTTGTCTGTATGGGCTGTAAGGTAAAACCTGTCAGCAAGCTGCACAATAGGATTAGATTCTTCTTCATATTTGTATATTAATAGTTTTTCGGATATTATTAGTTAGCGGCAAAGTAAAGGGAAAAGCATTAAAAAGGAGGAATGAAAGGGCTTAATCTGGGATTAAAAAGTGATTAATTGTATAAAACATCTGTTTTTCTTCTAAATAAAGGGTCAAATATTCCTTGGCAAGCATCTTTGCGGAACTAAAAAAACTGATGGAGAAAATGATTTTATTCGGTGTCCGGTTTACTGTTTTTGGGGATGATTGATAAGAAAAATTGCTTGTTAAGTGATTTAATTGTTTTTTAATTCTTGGTTAATCCGGTTTTAATAACGGAGGTAAGCGCCTCATGCTATCTTTACAATCACAAATCTAACGAGTTCAATTTAATTAAAAAGAAAAACTATGGGACACAATTTGTTATTTACTTTGAGGTGTTTTCTTCCACTATTTTTGGGAGGAATGATTGCTTTAAATTCTTGTAAGGAGGAACGTGCGTCAATCAATGATGATCCGGGGCAGGGGGACGATGGCGGCGATGAATATGAGTATGTTGATGACCGCTATGACAATGGGATCAGTTGCGAGGAATATCTGACCAATTATCGGGGAATTCCGTTTAAAAAAGATTCGGAAGGAAATAGTTTGTCTGTGATATCGGGAGTGTCTTCAGTGATAGAAGCAGAAGATTTTGATGATGGTGGGCAGGATATTTCTTTCTCTTTTAAAAACAGTACGGCAGGAAATTATAAGGATTACCGTACAGAGAAAGGAGTGGCTATCAGTAAAAGCGGAGAAGTTATAAATATAGGTAATGTCAATAACGGTGATTGGCTTTGTTATACACTACAGGTCAATCAGGCAGGAGCCTATTCCATTGATACTTATTGTGTGTCGGGTGGGGGAAAGACCAGCTTTTATTTTGAGGTGGACGGAAAGTCTGCCGGTCAGATCGTAGAATCGCCGGAGGATGAATGGAGTGTCTACTCACATTCGGTGAAGGTAACCAATGTACAACTAAGTGAGGGCAGGCATGTATTGAGATGGTGCACTACGGGGAGTATGAATCTGGATAAGTTTGTGTTTACGCGTACCGGAGAATATACCGGGGATAAAGTAGACGGTTCTCAATTTGAGTATCCAAGATACAGTTATTATGAGCATAATCCGTTGTTTGTTGATTTCTCTTCGCAAATGTATCAGAATTCATTTACGGGAACGCTTTATACAGCCGATCCTTCAGCACATGTATGGGCAGACGGTCGTCTTTATGTTTATGCTTCACATGATATGGAACCGACACAAGGATGTGACCGCATGGACAGATACCATGTTTTTTCCACTACGGATATGAAAAACTGGACGGATCATGGGGAGATCATGAATTCGGCCACAGTAAAAGCACATGTGGGTATGGGAATCGATGGCTTTATGTGGGCTCCTGATTGTGCTTATAATAAAGAAGAACAGTTATATTATTTTTATTTCCCTCATAAGATTGACGCTAATACGTGGCGCATCTTTGTAGCAACCAGTAAGGAGCCTGCGGCAAAGTTCAGGGTGAAAGGAGTGATTGACGGTATTCCTTCTACGATTGATCCTTGTGTATTTGTAGACGATGACGGACAACCTTATATTTATACCAGCGGTGCCGGCAAAGGCTGTTGGGGTGCTAAATTGCGCAAGGATGACTGGACTAAACTGGATGGAGTAATGAGTCCTTTGAGTGGTTTTACTGATTTTCATGAGGCACCTTGGGTACATAAGTACAAAGGCAACTATTATTTGAGCCATTCGGATAATCATGCGGGTAGTCAGGGAGGTAACCGGATGCAGTATTCTATGTCGAACAATCCTTTGGGACCATTCACTCCATGCGGCGCATATATGTATCCTCATGGTGAAGAAACGGCTCATGGCTCTATTGTAGAGTATAAAGGTCGGTGGTATTCTTTTTATCATACGGCTAATTATTCGGGAAAAGGAGCATTGCGTTCGGTTTGTGTCGATCCGATCGAGTATGATCAGAATAATAAATTGAAGATGGTACAAAACTGGGGGAGTCCCCGTAGTGGTCGGGCTGTAGAAGTGAGGATGACGCCATCTGTAGTAATACAGGCTGAAAACTACAATACAGGCGGTGAACATTATGGATACCATAAAAATCCGTTGGAGGGAGGAATGCAACAGGAAACGCAAAACGGAATCACTTATCTTAAAGGTATGAAATCGGGAGAGTGGGTGCGTTATTCAATCAACGTCAAAGAGGCTGGACGTTATGGTATTACTTGCAGAATGTTTCAGAAGCGTTCGGGGGGTAAATTCCGTATTGCTGTGAATGGAGTTTATAAGACTGGTGAAATAGTATTAAGCGGTTCTGCCGGAGTATGGAATGAGACTTTAGTGTATCCAATAGAGTTGGAAACAGGCGAACAATATATTGATTTTCGTATAAAGAGTGGGGATATTGATATCGATTGGATTAAGTTTGGGGCAGGACACAGTCAAGTGCCCGGTATCATTCAGGCGGAAGATTTTGATGACGGACAATATAGCTTTAAGAATGCTTCATCCGGCAACTTTAAGTCTTACCGGAGCGATCAGGGAGTAGCGATTAGTGCAAGTAATAATATTGTTCATATAAGTAATACTTCCGGTGGCGATTGGATTCAATATACATTTAATGTTCAGGAGAAGGTTTCTACAGTCAAGGTTCGTGCAGCAGCGGAGAAGGATGGAAAGTTTGCCCTTTCTTTTGATGGAGGAGCACAGTTGAATCCTGTAGTCACAACTACGGGAAATTGGACTACATACAATGATTTTGCAGTATCGAACCTGCAATTATCAGCCGGTACACATACAATGAAGATTCACATACTTAGTCCGATGAATATTGATTGGTTTGAATTTTGGTAGACTATATCAACAATATTCCATATCAGGCTTCTATTAGAATTGAAGATCATTAAAATGAAGGTTTTAAAAGATAATCATAGTTGGCTTACAGATATTTGCTAAATTTGCGAACGACCAGTAACTCTTAGGGCTGATTGAGGAGTTACTGGTCATTTGAGGCCGGATGCAAAGGATATTGGTTTCGAGTAGAGTGAAAATAAAAAGAGATTGGAGGACATGAATGAATAGTAATTATCAAGTTGGCGATTTAATTTATGATGCAAATATTTATGATGGGATGAATACCGATCTGGCTGATTTGCATTTTTATAAGCGGTGGTTACCCAAAAGTAAGGATGCCCGAATACTTGAACTTTGTTGTGGAACAGGCAGGCTTACTCTTCCAATTGCAAAGGATGGATATAATATTAGTGGCGTTGATTATACGTCTTCAATGCTTGACCAAGCGAAGGTCAAGGCTTCTGAAGCAGGATTAGAAATAAGGTTTATTGAGGCAGATATTAGAACTTTAAATTTGCAGGACAAATACGATCTTGTCTTTATTCCATTTAATTCAATCCATCATTTATATAAGAATGAAGATTTGTTTAGGGCATTTAATGTCGTTAAAAATCATCTCAAAGAAGGAGGTTTATTTCTGTTAGATTGCTTTAATCCGAATATTCAATATATAGTTGAAGGTGAAAAAGAACCGAAGGAAATAGCTGCATATACCACTGACGATGGTAGAGAAGTATTGATAAAGCAGACCATGCGATATGAAAGTAAAACTCAGATAAATCGTATAGAATGGCATTATTTTATCAATGGTGAATTCAATTCTATTCAGAACTTGGATATGAGAATGTTTTTTCCTCAAGAATTAGATTCATATTTGGAATGGAGTGGTTTTGATATTATACATAAGTATGGAGGATTTGAAGAAGAAGTATTTAATGATAATTCGGGAAAACAAGTATTTGTCTGTCAGTACAAGTCCGATTGTCCGTATTGAGGTAGAACATGAATAGATAGATGTATCAAAATTGATACCTCTTGAAACAAAGTTTATAGACGAAGGTGAAGATATCCCCTATCTTTGCCTTCGTCTATTTTTAGATTAAAGATTGTATAAACTAGGAATACTTTGTTGCCATGAAAACAACCCCCTGGATGAAACTATGTAAAGGTGTAGCGCTTGCATTAACAGTCTCTTATGGACTGACTTATTGCCATACGACTAAAAGCAAATTGACCTTGGAACAGCAAGGTGATAGCTTGACTGTCATCCATATCACCAATCCGACTAATTATATATTGCTTCCTATAGAAGAGGAAGCACCGGAAAGTCAGGTTCTCCTCCATACAGGAGAAGCTGCCGATACCGATATGGATATTCGTTTGGCACAGAATCAAGTGGATTATTTTGTTCCCTTTGCTTTGCCTGGCGGAACGAGGAATGTAACCATACGTGTCCGTAATAAATCAAAAGACGCACTTTGCTGGAAAGAAATCAAATTATCTGATACATTTGATACTACCAATACAGAAAAGTTTCGTCCTGTTTATCATCATACTCCCCTTTATGGCTGGATGAATGATGCTAACGGGCTGGTGTATAAAGATGGAGAATATCATTTGTATTTTCAATATAACCCTTATGGTTCCAAATGGGGAAATATGCATTGGGGACATTCTGTCAGCAAAGACCTAATGCATTGGGAACATCTGGAACCAGCTATTGCCCGTGACACATTGGGACATATCTTTTCGGGTAGCTCGATTGTCGATCAGGAGAATGTAGCCGGTTACGGAGCAGGGAGTATTCTGGCTTTTTATACTTCTGCCAGTGACAAAAACGGGCAGATACAATGTCTTGCTTTTAGCAAGGATAACGGGCGGACATTTACTAAATATGAGAAGAACCCCATTCTGCGTTCTTCTGGTGGTTTGAAAGATTTCCGTGACCCGAAAGTTTTCCGATATGAACCGGAAGATAAATGGGTGATGATTGTTTCTGCTGATAAAGAAATGCGTTTCTATGATTCTAAGAATTTGAAAGACTGGAATTATATGAGCAGTTTCGGAGAAGGGTACGGAGTTCAACCTTGTCAGTTTGAATGTCCGGATATGGTGGAACTTCCGGTAAATGGAGATACGAACCACAAGAAATGGGCGTTGATAGTGAATGTAAATCCGGGGTGCTATTTTGGTGGTAGCGCAACTCAATATTTTGTAGGAGACTTTGATGGAACGGAATTTATTTGTGACAATCAGCCAAATGTCACGAAATGGTTGGATTGGGGCAAAGATCACTATGCCACCATTTGTTTCTCGAATACCGGTGACCGTGTGATTGCTGTACCTTGGATGAGTAACTGGCAATATTGCAATATCGTTCCGACAAAACAGTTCCGTAGTGCCAATGCATTGCCACGTGAATTGGGGCTTTATACACAAGACGGTGAAGTTTATCTTTCGGCAGCTCCGGTAACAGAGATAAAAGCTTTACGAAAAGAAAGTAAAGAGATTGCTGCATTTACGGTTGTGAATGATTATCATATTGATTCTTTATTGGCTGATAATGACGGAGCTTATGAATTAGCATTGGAGATTACTACCGGCGAAGCAGAAATTATGGGATTCAGTCTCTTTAATGATAAAGGTGAAAAGGTGGACATCTATTTCAATCTTCCGGAAAAGAAACTGGTAATGGACCGAACGAAAAGCGGTATCGTAGACTTCGGAAAGAACAGCGTACCTCATGAAATAGAAGCACATGACCGCAGAAAGACGACTTCCATCAATTATATCGATGATTTCGCATTAGCTACCTGGGCACCGATAAAGAAAGAAAATAAATATGCTTTGGATATTTTTGTTGATAAATGTTCTGTAGAAATATTCCTGAACGGAGGAAAGATAGCAATGACCAATCTCATTTTTCCGTCGGAACCATACAACCGTATGTGGTTTTATAGCAAGGGAGGTACGTTTAATGTCAATTCATTCAATGTGTATCGGTTAGGTTTATAAGTTAGGTTTTTGTAGATTAGAATTAGGTGTTGGTAGCTGTCAGATGTGAAATCTGGCAGCTACTTTTATTGATTACTCATTAATTTCAATCGTGTATCCTCCTTGGAATATCTCACTTGGTTGCAAATATTGCATCCAGTCCTTATCTTTATATTCACCAGTATAGTGTGCACGGTCGCAACGTCCATACCAAGGCTCGATGCAGACAAAAGGAGCATTCTTTGCAGGTGGCGACCAAAGGCCGACTACCGGAGCATTAAAGTGTAAACTTAAATAAGCCCGTTTCTCCTTATTATATAAGGTAACTTTGCGAACCTGTTCATTTTCCAGGATCAAAGCATCTTTATCAAAAGTATGAGTATCCAATGGTAACAATCCGTCTGTCATCTCTAAGGAATACTCAACAGAAGGATCAGCGCATCCCTTTTCAGAAATAAGAATATACTTCAAACCGTCTTTCCTGTCGAATCCGAAGAACCCTCTTTCTAAACTGTTTGCATCAAACTCCGGCCAGTAGAAAGCGGGATGTGCTCCAATTTGAAAATACATTTCTTTATCACCGGTATTTGTCACTTCCCACATAACCTCAATTTGTTTTCCCTGAATACGATAACCTATTTCCAGACAGAATGGAAACGGATATTTCTGCAAAGTCTCTTCATTACTGACAAGACGGTAGCGCACTTCATCCTCTTTTTCAGCAACAAGCGTAAATTCCATGTCACGGGCAAATCCATGTTGGGTAAGCGTATAAGGAATCCCTTCATTGCGATATTCATTTTCCCATACACTTCCGACAATAGGGAATAGGATAGGAGAGTGACGTTTCCAAAAAGCAGGATCCGCTTGCCACAGATATTCTTTTCCATTGGCAAAGATACTGCAAAGTTCAGCTCCATGAGGAGATACTTGAATGGTAAGTTGTTCGTTGGAGATTGTTTTCATATCGTTCAATTTTCAGTTGGTTACAATCGGTAACTGACTTTTTTTATTAATCGTTTTAATAATAACTACTTTTTAAAAGCTTATATTACTACGCAAAGGTAATATTTTCCGCACTGACTAGAGAATATCTTCTTCATAATTCTTGTGATGAGAAAAATAATGTATAAAACCCTATAAAATAGCGTTCTATGCAACAAATGTTACAGCCTTTGAAACATTTCTTTCAGTCGATTGATATAAATCAACCGTAATTTGCATCATCGATAAAGATAAAATTCGTACTTTTAATTTAATAACATCAAACTAATGCTTAGTATTATGAAGAACAAAAAACTTCTTTGCAGCGTTTGTTTCCTGTTTACTTTCATGTCAGTCCTTTGGGGACAAAACATAACGGTGAAGGGAAACGTTACTTCTAAAACGGATGGACAGCCGGTTATCGGTGCCTCTGTTGTTGAAGCTTCAGCTACTACTAATGGAACAATTACTGATTTAGATGGTAATTTCACCCTTTCGGTTCCGGCTAACTCTACTTTAAAGATTACGTATATTGGTTATAAACCGGTGACCGTAAAATCGGCTACAATCGTTAATGTACTATTGGAAGAAGACACTCAAATGGTAGATGAAGTTGTTGTAACAGGCTATACTACCCAGCGAAAAGCTGACTTGACCGGTGCTGTTTCCGTAGTAAAAGTAGATGAAATTCAGAAACAAGGTGAGAACAATCCGGTGAAAGCCCTTCAAGGACGTGTTCCCGGCATGAACATTACTGCCGATGGTAATCCGAGCGGATCGGCTACCGTGCGTATTCGTGGTATCGGTACGTTGAACAACAACGACCCGCTTTATATCATCGACGGTGTTCCTACCAAAGCTGGTATGCACGAATTGAATGGCAATGACATTGAATCCATTCAAGTGCTGAAAGATGCAGCTTCGGCTTCTATCTATGGCTCGCGTGCCGCAAATGGCGTTATCATCATTACTACCAAACAAGGCAAAAAAGGACAAATCAAAGTAAACTTTGACGCTTCGGTTTCTGCCTCCATGTACCAAAGCAAGATGGATGTGCTCAATACGGAACAGTACGGACGTGCCATGTGGCAGGCCTATGTAAATGATGGCGAGAATCCGAATGGTAATGCTTTGGGATATAACTACAACTGGGGATACAATGCCGATGGAAATCCGGTATTATATGGTATGAGTCTTTCCAAATATCTGGATTCGAAGAATACAATGCCTGTGGCAGATACCGACTGGTTTGATGAAATCACCCGTACAGGTGTTATCCAGCAATACAATCTGTCTGTCAGTAACGGTTCGGAAAAAGGTTCTTCCTTCTTCTCATTGGGCTACTATAAAAACCTGGGCGTTATTAAAGATACGGACTTTGACCGTTTCTCGGCCCGTATGAACAGCGATTATAAATTAATTGATGATATATTGACTATCGGTCAGCATTTCACATTAAACCGTACTTCGGAAGTGCAAGCTCCCGGCGGAATTATCGAAACTGCTTTGGATATTCCTTCCGCCATTCCCGTTTATGCTTCGGATGGTTCATGGGGAGGACCGGTAGGAGGATGGCCGGACCGTCGTAATCCTCGTGCCGTACTCGAATACAATAAAGACAATCGATACACGTACTGGCGTATGTTCGGTGATGCTTATGTGAATTTAAGCCTTTTCAAAGGATTGAATGTACGGTCTACTTTCGGTCTGGACTATGCTAACAAACAAGCCCGTTACTTCACTTATCCTTATCAGGAAGGGACACAGACCAACAACGGCAAGAGCGCAGTAGAAGCCAAACAGGAACACTGGACCAAATGGATGTGGAATGCCATTGCCACTTATCAGTTGGAGATAGGCAAACATCGTGGAGACGTGATGGCAGGTATGGAGTTGAACCGTGAAGATGACAGCCATTTCTCCGGATATAAAGAAGACTTCTCTATCCTTACCCCGGATTATATGTGGCCCGATGCAGGTAGTGGTGCGGCACAGGCTTACGGTGCCGGTGAAGGTTATTCACTTGTCTCTTTCTTCGGTAAAATGAACTATTCTTATGCTGACAGATATCTGCTTTCATTGACTATTCGTCGTGACGGTTCTTCCCGCTTCGGTAAAAATCATCGTTACGCTACTTTCCCTTCCGTATCTTTGGGATGGCGCATCACGCAGGAAAACTTTATGAAAGAGTTGACTTGGCTGGACGATTTGAAACTGCGTGCTTCATGGGGACAGACCGGTAATCAGGAAATCTCCAACCTTGCCCGTTACACGATTTACGCGCCTAACTATGGTACAACAGATTCCTTCGGAGGTCAGAGCTACGGTACGGCATACGATATTACCGGTTCCAATGGAGGCAGCACTCTACCTTCCGGATTCAAACGTAACCAGATCGGAAATGATAATATCAAGTGGGAGACAACCACACAGACCAATGTCGGTATCGACTTCAGCCTGTTCAAACAATCCCTCTATGGTTCATTGGAATACTATTATAAGAAAACAACCGACATCCTGACCGAAATGGCCGGTGTAGGAGTATTGGGAGAAGGTGGCAGCCGTTGGATTAATTCGGGTGCGATGAAAAACCAAGGCTTTGAATTCAATCTGGGTTATCGTAACAAGACTGCTTTCGGACTGACTTACGACCTGAACGGAAACATCTCCACCTACCGGAATGAAATTCTTGAATTACCGGAGACGGTGGCTGCTAATGGAAAGTTTGGTGGTAATGGAGTAAAGAGTGTAGTCGGACATACTTACAATGCACAAGTGGGTTACATTGCCGATGGTATTTTCAAATCACAGGAAGAAGTTGACAATCATGCTACCCAGGAAGGAGCAGCTGTCGGCCGTATTCGCTATCGTGACATCGACCACAACGGTGTGATTGATGAAAAAGACCAGGAATGGATTTACGATCCTACTCCTTCTTTCAGCTACGGCTTGAATATCTATCTGGAATATAAGAACTTCGATCTGACTATGTTCTGGCAAGGCGTGCAGGGAGTGGATATTATTAGTGACGTGAAGAAGAAAAGCGATTTCTGGAGTGCAGCCAATGTCGGCTTCCTGAACAAAGGAACCCGTTTGCTTAATGCCTGGTCGCCTACCAATCCGAATTCCAATATCCCGGCATTGACTCGTAGCGATACAAACAATGAACAGCGCGTCTCCACTTATTTTGTAGAAAACGGTTCTTTCCTGAAACTGCGCAATATCCAATTAGGATATACAGTTCCGGCAGTCATCTCCAAGAAGTTGAGAATGGAACGCTTGCGTTTCTATTGCAGTGCACAAAACCTGCTGACTATCAAAAGTAAGGACTTTACAGGAGAAGATCCGGAGAATCCGAACTTCTCTTATCCGATCCCTGTGAATATCACATTCGGACTTAACATCGGATTTTAATTCACCTCATTTATAAAACGAACGATTATGAAAAAGATATTATATATAGCAACCATCGGATTTACCTTGCTGACAAGCAGTTGTGACGATTTCTTGGATCGTCAGGTTCCGCAGGGCATTGTGACCGGAGATCAGATCGCTTCTCCCGAATACGTGGACAACCTCGTGATTTCAGCCTACGCCATTTGGGCGACAGGTGACGATATCAACTCTTCTTTCTCTCTTTGGAATTATGATGTACGTTCCGACGATTGTTATAAAGGTGGTTCCGGAACAGAAGACGGTGGTGTGTTCAACGCACTGGAGATTTCCAAAGGTATCAACACTACAGACTGGAACATCAACGATATATGGAAAAGACTGTATCAATGTATCACTCGTGCCAACACAGCCTTACAGTCACTCGACCTGATGGATGAAAAAACTTATCCGCTGAAGAACCAGCGCATTGCTGAAATGAGATTCTTGCGCGGTCATGCTCACTTTATGTTGAAGCAACTGTTCAAGAAGATTGTTATCGTGAACGATGAAAACATGGACCCGGATGCTTACAACGAGCTTTCGAATACCACTTATACCAATAATGAACAATGGCAAAAGATAGCAGACGACTTCCAGTTTGCTTACGATAATCTGCCGGAGATACAAATGGAAAAAGGACGTCCTACCCAGGCTGCCGCTGCCGCTTATCTGGCAAAGACCTACCTGTATAAGGCTTACCGTCAAGACGGAGTGAACAACAACCTTACCGGCATCAACGAAGAAGACTTGAAACAGGTGGTGAAATATACCGATCCCCTTATCATGGCCAAAGCCGGTTACGGACTGGAAACTGATTATAGCATGAACTTCCTGCCGCAATACGAAAATGGTTCAGAATCTGTATGGGCCATTCAGTATTCTATCAACGACGGAACCTACAACGGTAACCTGAACTGGGGAATGGGATTGACAACTCCGCAGATACTCGGTTGCTGTGATTTCCACAAGCCGAGCCAGAATCTGGTGAATGCTTTCAAAACTGATTCGCAGGGAAAACCGCTGTTCAGCACTTATGATAATGAGAACTACGAGGTTACGTCAGACAATGTAGACCCCCGTTTATTCCACACGGTAGGTATGCCGGGCTTCCCTTATAAATACAACGAAGGCTACATGATTCAGAAGAATGATGACTGGAGCCGTAGCAAGGGACTTTACGGATATTATGTTTCTCTCAAAGAGAATGTAGACCCGGATTGTGACTGTTTGAAGAAAGGTTCTTATTGGGCAAGTTCTCTGAACCATATTGTCATCCGTTATGCAGACGTATTGCTGATGCGTGCCGAAGCCTTGATACAGTTGAACGATGGACGTATCGCTGACGCTATCTCACTTATCAATGATGTACGCAGCCGTGCAGCCGGAAGTACCATGCTGATTTTCAATTACAAAGAAGAGTACGGAGTAAACTTCAAAGTAACCCCTTATGAACTGAAAGCCTATGCACAGGACGAAGCAATGAAAATGCTGAAATGGGAACGTCGTGTAGAGTTTGGAATGGAAAGCTCACGTTTCTTCGACCTCGTAAGATGGGGAGAAGCCAAAGACGTCATCAATGCTTATTATGTAACCGAAGCATCCCGTTGCTCTGTCTACAAGAATGCAGGTTTCACAGAAAATAAGAACGAATACCTCCCTGTTCCATTCGAACAGATCAGTGCTAGTAACGGAAATTATACACAGAATTTCGGTTGGTAACCATCAATCTTAAAACAAAGAATAACATGAAATCAATCATAAAACAACTTTATATAATCCTGTTGGTGACTGTAGCATGTCTGACAGCCACGGGATGTAGTGATGACTTCAAATCCAATCTTCGTCTGGACGGAGATGTATGGGTGAACGCTATCAAGCTGGATGCATACGCGGGAACGATCGATTATCAGAATAAAACAATCGTAGTAGGAGTTCCTTACGATTATGACGTAACCCGGATGGCAGTCACAGAAATGAATCTTTCCGAAGGAGCTACGGCTAGCATCGCTATCGGTGAGACCATCGACTTTTCTCTTCCCGTATCTTTGACAGTGAAGAATGGTGATGTACAAATGAGCTACACGATTACCGTGAAGAGAGATGAAGCGAAGATTCTGACCTTCAAGCTGAATGATACTTATGTGGGTAAAGTAGATCAGTTATCCAAAACGATATCCGTGGTTGTGCCGCTGACGGTGGACATCACCCAGTTGAAAGGTACATTTGCCGTATCAGATGGAGCCACTGTGACTCCGGCATCCGGAAGTATCCAGGACTTTACAAATCCTGTTACCTATACGGCAACTTACCGTTCGGCAGTTACTCCTTATGTAGTGACAGTCACTCAAGGAAATGTGATTCCGACTGCCTTTGTCGGTACAGCTTCTTCTGTGAGCCAGCTGACAAGTCCTGAAGAAAAAGCCGCTGCCCAATGGATGATGGATAATATATCAATGTCCGAATATATCTCGTTCAAAGATATAGTAGATGGAAAAGTTGATTTAGGTAAATATACCGCAATCTGGTGGCACTTCCACGCAGATAATGGCGACAATCCTCCTTTGCCGGACGATGCAAAAGCAGCCGTAGAGAAGTTTAAAGTCTATTATCAGAATGGTGGTAACCTTCTGTTGACCCGCTACGCAACTTTCTATATTAAGGACCTTAGCATTGCAAAAGATGAACGTGTGCCGAACAATAGTTGGGGAGGAAATGAAGACTCACCCGAAATAGTGTCTAATCCCTGGAGCTTCCCGATTACCGGCAATGAATCGCATCCGTTGTTCCAGGATTTAAGATGGAAAGATGGAGACAAATCAACAGTATATACCTGTGAGGCTGGTTATGCGATGACTAATAGTACAGCACAATGGCATATCGGAACAGACTGGGGAGGTTATGCCGACTTGAACGAATGGCGCAACCTGACAGGAGGAATCGATCTGGCACGTGGAGGTGATGGTGCGGTAGTCATTGCCGAATTCGAGCCGCGCTCCAATAGTGGACGTACGATCTGCATCGGTTCCGGTTGTTACGACTGGTATGGTAAAGGAGTAGACGCTTCTGCCGACTACTACCACTACAACGTAGAGCAAATGACTCTGAATGCAATCAACTACTTATGTAAATAAAAGAATAAGCGATAATTATGAAAAATATGATCTTACATATAGCATTAACCACGCTGTTGGCCTCAATGACCGCTTGCAGTGATGAGATGGACCCCGTATTGACCCAGAAAGACTGGGATGGTACAGCCACTTATTTCCAATCGACCGACGAACACGGCTTCTCCATGTATTACAAACCGCAGGTAGGCTTTATCGGTGACCCGATGCCATTTTATGATCCGGTTGCCAAGGATTTTAAAGTGATGTATCTGCAAGATTACCGTCCGAACCCCGAAGCTACTTACCACCCCATTTTCGGGGTGGCAACCAAAGACGGTGCCACTTATGAATCCCTTGGCGAACTGATTCCCTGCGGAGCCCGCGATGAACAGGATGCGGCAATCGGTACAGGAGGTACAATCTACAATCCGGCTGATAAACTCTATTACACATTCTATACCGGTAATAAGTTCAAACCCTCTTCCGACCAGAATGCACAAGTCGTGATGGTAGCTACTTCACCTGACTTCAAAACATGGACTAAAAACCGTACTTTTTACCTGAAAGGAGATACTTACGGCTATGATAAGAATGACTTCCGCGACCCGTTCCTGTTTCAGACCGAAGACGGTGTTTATCACATGTTGATCGCTACTCGTAAAAACGGAAAAGGGCACATTGCCGAATTTACCTCTACCGACTTGAAAGAGTGGGAATCTGCCGGAACATTTATGACCATGATGTGGGATCGTTTCTACGAATGTCCGGACGTATTCAAGATGGGAGACTGGTGGTATTTAATTTACTCCGAACAGGCTTCTTTTATGCGCAAAGTGCAATACTTCAAAGGCAGAACGCTGGAAGATTTAAAGGCAACTACTGCCAATGACGCCGGAATATGGCCGGACAGTCGCGAAGGTATGCTGGACAGTCGTGCATTCTACGCAGGCAAGACTGCTTCCGACGGAACGAACCGTTACATCTGGGGCTGGTGTCCCACACGTGCCGGCAATGATAACGGAAACGTAGGTGAGGTAGAACCCGAATGGGCAGGCAATCTGGTGGCACAACGCTTGATTCAGCACGAAGACGGTACGTTGACGCTCGGAGTTCCCGATGCAATCGACCGTAAATACACTTCTGCCCAAGAAGTGAAAGTAATGGCTAAAGAAGGAAATGTAACAGAAAGCGGTAAGACATATACGTTGGCCGAAGGTGCTTCTGTCATTTTCAACCGACTGAAAGTACATAACAAGATTTCCTTTACCGTAAAGGCATCCTCGAATACAGATCGTTTTGGAATCTCTTTCGTTCGTGGGACGGACTCCAAATCATGGTACAGTATCCATGTCAACGCTGATGAAGGCAAAGCTAACTTCGAGAAAGACGGCGATGATGCCAAATATCTGTTTGATAACAAATTCAACATCCCAGCCGATAACGAATACCGTGTGACAATTTACAGTGACCAGTCGGTTTGTGTGACTTACATCAACGACCAGTTATCTTTCACAAACCGTATCTACCAGATGCAGAAGAATCCATGGTCACTCTGCTGTTATAAAGGTGAAATCACCGTATCAAACATTCAGGTGAGCACATATTAATAGAAAAGTAACATCTTTTACAGTGTTTGAAACAAAAGTGACAGGCGCTTCATTCCGGAGCGCCTATCTTTGCACTGTAACAACCTTAATACCATAAAGCATGAATTTAAAACTCTCTTCCAAACAAATTCAAACCTTCGCGGTTTTACTTTGCATGATTGTGATGAATATCTCCCTATCCGCTCGCGCGGATAACTCTCCTCTATTAATAAAAGATTTAGGAGAAGGACATTGCCTTGTACGTGTCAACACTAATCAGAAATATCTGTTGTTGCCCGTAGAAGATGCATCTCCCGACGTGCGTATCCGCATGATTGTCGATAATAAGGAAGTGGATAACTTCGATGTCCGCCTGGCCATCCATAAAGTCGATTACTTTGTCCCGGTAGACCTTTCGGCTTATTCCGGCAAACAAATCTCTTTCAAGTTTAAAATGAATTCGAACGACCCGATTCGTGTCAACCTTTCACCGGATAACACGGCTTGTTGCAAGGAAATGAAGTTGTCCGACACGTTCGACACCAGTAATCGAGAAAAGTTCCGTCCCACCTACCACTTCTCACCTCTCTACGGATGGATGAACGACCCCAACGGAATGGTATATAAAGACGGAGAATACCACCTGTTCTATCAATACAACCCATACGGTTCCAAATGGGGCAATATGAACTGGGGACATGCCATCAGCAAAGACCTCATCAACTGGGAACATCGTCCCGTAGCCATTGCGCCGGATGCATTCGGAACCATCTTCAGTGGTTCGGCTGTGGTGGATTCCAAAAACACTGCTGGCTTCGGTGCTGGCGCCATCATCGCTATTTATACCCAAAATGGCGACCGCCAAGTGCAGAGTATCGCTTACAGCACCGACAACGGACGCTCTTTTACTAAATATGAAAACAATCCCGTACTAGTATCCGAAGCACGCGACTTCCGCGACCCGAAAGTCTTCTGGTATGAAGGCACTCAACGCTGGATTATGACATTGGCAGTAGGGCAGGAGATGCAATTCTTCTCTTCTCCCAACCTGAAAGACTGGACATTCGAAAGTAGCTTCGGCAAAGGACAGGGTGCTCACGGAAACGTTTGGGAGTGTCCCGACTTGTTCGAACTTCCGGTAGAGGGAACGAATGAAAAGAAATGGGTATTACTTTGCAGCTTGGGCGACGGTCCTTTCGGTGACTCGGCCACTCAATACTTTGTCGGAACATTCAACGGAAAAGAATTTGTAAACGAATCACCCTCTAAAACCAAATGGATGGACTGGGGGAAAGACCATTATGCTACCGTGACTTGGAGCGATGCTCCCGACAACCGTCGCATCGCTATCGCATGGATGAGCAATTGGCAATATGCAAACGATGTTCCTACCTCTCAATACCGTAGTCCGAACTCTGTTCCTCGCGATTTGAGCCTATTCACCGTAGATGGCGAAACTTATCTTCAGTCGGCTCCCTCTCCCGAACTGCTGAAACTGCGTGACATCTCCAAGAAACGCTCGTTCAAAGTGAACGGAACACGTACCATCAAAGACATGATTGCCGGCAATGAGGGTGCATACGAAATAGAACTGACTATCGAAAATCAACATGCGGATGTAATCGGCTTCCGTCTCTACAATGACAAAGGCGAAGAAGTGGATATGCAATATGACATGAAAGAAAAGAAATTCTCGATGGACCGCCGCAAGAGCGGAGATGTAGGTTTCAATGAGAACTTCCCAATGTTGACCTGGACGACCATTGAAAGTGGAAAAGACGAATTGAAACTCCGTCTCTTTGTCGATAAATCCAGTGTGGAAGCCTTTGGTGATGGCGGACGTTTTGTGATGACTAATCAGGTATTCCCGTCGGAACCTTACACTCATATCGACTTTTACAGTAAAGGAGGAGCGTATAAAGTAGAATCGTTTGTGATCTATAAGTTGAAGAAATAAGCTCATTCTTCTTACTCTATGCGCTCTTTTCTCGTTTCTTTAGAGTAGAATACTTCTTTCCTTATGGAAGAGTACGTCTGTCCTAGTGGAAGAGTTCTACTAAAGTGCGGAGACACTTTCTTCAAAGCCACGGTTCTGTTAGTTCGTCACGGCCGTGGTAACCCAACAAGACCGTAGCTTTAAAGTAACAAGGAACGGGAGATACATCAACTATATAAAGGACTGATGCATACATTGCCATAGGGTTATGTGCTCCGCCCTATGGAAACAGAATTCATCATATAAAAGATAAAATAATGGAAAACAGTAAAAACTCTTCCCTCTCCAAACTAATCCCGGTGATGCTTTGCTTCTTCGCCATGGGATTCGTTGACCTGGTAGGCATTGCCTCCAATTACGTAAAGGCAGATCTTGGTCTGTCGGACTCACAGGCGAATATCTTTCCATCACTGGTATTCTTCTGGTTCCTGATTTTCTCCGTACCCACCGGCATGCTGATGAGCCGCATTGGTCAGAAGAAAACAGTATTGCTTAGTTTGATTGTGACTTTCGCTTCTCTGTTGCTACCCGTTTTCGGCGACAGCTATATGCTGATGCTGATTTCTTTCTCCCTCCTGGGCATCGGAAATGCGTTGATGCAGACTTCTTTGAATCCGTTACTTTCCAATATCGTGCGTGGCGACCGCCTGGCAAGTAGTCTGACTTTCGGTCAGTTTGTGAAAGCCATAGCTTCTTTTCTGGCACCTTACATCGCCATGTGGGGAGCGACACAGGCCATTCCGACTTTCGATCTAGGCTGGCGCATCCTGTTCCCTATTTATATGATTGTAGCTGTCATTGCTATTCTTCTGCTCAATGTCACACAGATTGAAGAGGAAAAAGAAGAGGGCAAACCGTCTACTTTCGGACAATGTATCGCCCTGCTTGGCAAACCGTTTATTCTGCTTTGTTTCATTGGCATCATGTGTCATGTCGGCATTGACGTAGGTACGAATACTACCGCCCCGAAGATTTTGATGGAGCGCATCGGCATGGGATTGGATGATGCTGCTTTTGCAACCAGTCTTTATTTTATTTTCCGTACGGCAGGTTGCTTTCTGGGTTCTTTCATCTTGCGTAAGATGTCTCCGAAATCTTTCTTCGGCATTAGTGTGGTGATGATGTTGATTGCCATGATCGGTTTGTTTATCTTCCATGAAAAGGCAATTATCTATGCTTGCATCGCTTTGATTGGTTTCGGCAACTCTAATGTATTTTCCGTTATCTTCTCGCAGGCATTGCTTTATCTGCCGGGTAAGAAAAACGAAGTTTCCGGCTTGATGATTATGGGACTTTTCGGTGGGACGGTGTTTCCGTTGGCAATGGGAGTGGCTTCGGATACTTCCATGGGACAGAATGGTGCTATCACCGTAATGACGGTGGGCGTGCTTTATCTCTTGTATTATACGTTCCGTATCAGAAAATAATTTTATAACTTTGGAAACAATAAAACCAGTATATCATGAATAATATAATTGTAGGAATGGGCGAAGCACTTTGGGATGTGTTGCCCGAAGGAAAGAAAATCGGTGGTGCTCCGGCAAACTTTGCCTATCATGTATCACAGTTTGGTTTTGACAGTCGTGTAGTGAGTGCCGTAGGTAGGGATGAACTGGGAGAAGAAATTCTGAAAGTATTCAACGAGAAGAAGTTGAAGATGCAGATTGAACAGGTCGATTATCCTACCGGTACGGTGCAGGTGACGCTCGATGACGAGGGCGTGCCTTGTTACGAAATCAAAGAGGGCGTGGCGTGGGACAACATTCCCTTTACGGATGAGCTGAAACGTCTGGCCTTGAGCACACGTGCTGTTTGCTTCGGTTCGCTGGCTCAACGTAATGAAGTGAGCCGTGCCACTATCAATCGCTTTCTGGATACGATGCCCGATATAGACGGACAGCTCAAGATATTTGATATCAATCTCCGCCAGGATTTCTACTCTAAAGAGGTACTGCGCGAATCGTTCCACCGTTGCAACGTCCTGAAGATAAACGACGAAGAGCTGGTGACTATCAGCCGTATGTTTGGTTATCCCGGCATTGATTTGCAGGATAAATGCTGGATTCTGTTGGCAAAATACAACCTGAAGATGTTGATTCTCACTTGCGGCATCAATGGCAGCTATGTGTTCACACCGGGCGTTGTCTCTTTCCAGGAGACGCCCAAAGTACCGGTTGCCGACACAGTGGGCGCAGGCGATTCTTTTACAGCTGCTTTCTGTGCCTCCATTCTCAATGGAAAACCGGTGCCCGAAGCGCATAAGCTGGCTGTTGAGGTTTCTGCTTATGTCTGCACACAGAGAGGTGCGATGCCCGAACTTCCGCAGGTTTTGAAAGATAGACTGATGTAATTCTTTTATTGATAGTAAGCATAGAGGTATATTTCATTTCGTGGGGTGTACCTCTTGTTTTTTGTACGTACGAAACGTACAGGCATAAAAAAAGGAGCAACGCCTTGCTCCAACCTTTGTTAACCTTAAATCTAATACTATGAAAAACACATTGCAAAGATACGGAATTCTGTCAACTTTGCAAATAATCCAAATAAAAAGAGATGTTTTATAACATCAATTAAGTGTTTGTATCACGCTTTATACGTTTGTTAATGGTTTCCTGGGTAAGTATGGGGACTATTTTTACTTTTTTTCAGAGGATAAGATTGCGAATAATCGGGTGATTTATAGCATACTCACAGTTTTATTTTCTATTTTTGTTCTCAATCTATTTATTTATCGAATACTATGAACACAATGCTATGCCAGCTAAAGAGCCTGTTGTTATTGGGAGTCCTGCTTTTTGCCAATGGAGCATTCGGACAACCGATGCTCTGGGACGATGCCTCTTCCGAAACGATCGTTTTCGAACTGACCAACAAAGAGGCCTTGAAACTTCTCAAAGGCAAACTCCGACAGAAACAGTGGAAAAAAATACAGCAGACTCCTTTTGCCCGTTTCACGGAAACTTGGAACAACCCTCCGGTCAAAGGGCATTTTCTGCTGGCTGATGTAGAGCGGAACGAAGTTCATTACCGTTATGCTCCGGTGATTCCTTTTCATGTTTTCCTTTTCAAGGAGTATGGTGTACTTACCTTGCAGGTGGTTGATGCCGGGGGAACAATCAGGAAAGATGCCAAAGTGCGGGTAGGCAGCAAGGTTGTTTATTACGATGAAGACAGTCAGACATATACTGACGATAACTGGTCCCAGAAAGAACAGCACATTTTGACGGTTGAAGTGGATAAGTTTCGTGCGGTATTCGATTTGAGGAAACACCTTGTACCACCCTGGTATAAAAATGATTATGACCGGCAAGATGCACCGGAGTTTTATAGTTACCTGATTACTGACAAGAATAAATACAGACCGGGCGAAACTGTCCGTTTCAAGTCTTATGCTCTCTCCGAACATAAACGCCCTTTGAAACAGGAACTTTCATTGTGGATGCGTGTCGGTTCTTCCTGGCGTGACTATAAGAAGATAATGTCCGTCGTCCCTTACCATCCGGGAGGCTTCGCCGGAGAATTCCTGTTGGCGGATTCATTGAATCTGAAGCTCGATCAGAGATATACTGTACAGCTTCGCGATAAGCGGGGACGCATCGTAGCCTCCACCAATTTCAAATATGAAGACTACGAACTGAACGGAAACAAGTTGTTGGTGAAGCTGGCTTCGAATGTGCAATATACACCGCAGAGTAACCGCATGGATATCAGTGCAACGGATGCCAACGGACTTCCTTTGCGGGAGGTGAATGTAGAAGTGACTGTGGGCAGACAGCAGGTACTGAAGTCGTATGCGCAGATACTTTCTTTGCCCGATACACTGATGTCCGTGCAGGCGGAACTGGATGCTTCCGGGAAAGCCTCGGTAGATATTCCTGCTCGGATATTCGGAGCTTCCGATTGCTTCTATGCAGTGAATGTAGTTTTGCTTACGGCAGACAATAACCGTTTGGAGCAGCAGAGCAAAGCGACTTTCTACTATTCGTGCTATGATATGCAGTGCACCACGCAGGCGGATACCATTTGCTTTTCATTCTTCGATCTGGGAGTGGAACGTCCTGTGGCAGCCGAACTGACCTATGGTGAAAAGAAAGAAGTGAAGAAAGTGCGTTTGCCCTATCGCGAACCGTTCAATCAGGCAGTGACGGACTATCGTTTCAAAATACCGGAAACAGGATATGAAACGACGATTGCTTCCGCCGCACTTGACTCCAAACTGGAACTGAATGGCGGCATAGAAAAAGATTCGTTCTGTGTCTCCCTTTCCAATCCTTTGCAGCTGGAGCTTTCCTGGTATGTGTATCAAGGCAACCGCCTGTTGCAGAAAGGTTCGGGAAAAGAGATGGAACACAAATCCGGAGAGATCGATCCCTCTTCCGTCTATTACGTAGAAGTATTTTATTTCATGGGGAATAAGGAATGTATGTTGAAACGCTCGTACACTTCACCCTCCGAACGGCTGGTGATTGAATCTGATTTGCCGGAACGAGTGTATCCCGGTCAGAAAGTGAAAACAAAACTGAACGTGACCAATATACAAGGGCGTCCGGTATCCAATGTCGATCTGACAGCTTTTGCGGTCAACAGCCAGCTGGATTATCACGTACCCGATTTACCCTATTACGGGAGTGCACCCCGTCCGCGCGAGCAACGTGCTTCCTACTCAATGAAGCAAAAAGAGTATCTGCATACGGCCACATTGGATTATCAGCATTGGAACCAGTTGCTTCATTTGGATAAGTTGCCTTATTATCAGTTTGCTTATCCTGCGGGAAAGCTGTTCCGTCAGACGGTTGACACACCGGATGGAACCACCCAGTTTGCTCCTTATGTGATGCTGAACGGACGGGCGGTGAATATCTATGTGATTGAGCAGAACGATGTTCCCTGCTATTTTTCGTGGACGGAACAGCCCAAGCAGTATTCTTTTCCTGTATTGCATCCTTCGGGAAAGCAGAAGATAACGTTGCGAATGCACGACAGGGCTTTCATCATTGATTCTCTGGCTTTCGACCGGGGCAAGAAAACGATTTTGAGTTTCGATATGAATCAGTTGCCGCAAGGAGTGGAAGTAGTCTGGTTGCGGCAGAAGAAAGGGAAATATGATGAGTATAAATTTACTTCGGAAGAGAAGAAGCGTTATGAACGGTATCTTTGCCGTCTTCCGGTGATGGATGGGGCGGTATATACTTCGCTCGAACATAATGGAAAGCAGTTTCCGGTTTCACTCATGGAGCTGTCGCGCTACAAGAAAAAGATATTGGCAGGTCCTGTGGAGCCGGGACCTTGGAAATATATGAATGGTGTGTTGTATCGGCATGAGGGAGGTTTCTCTTATGAATTCGAGGGCAATGTGGTTTATAAATATAAGGATGAGGAACTGTGTCCGGCTTATTTGAATTTTTCGTCTGTGGCAAAGATTCCGACTTTGAATGATTACCACTTATCACCGGAAAGATTCCGTAGTCTGGTGGCAGAACTTCGCAAGGGGAAGAGTTGGCATCCTACCCGGATTTATTTCTCCCTACCGGATAAGACGCTGAATTTCCGGCTTCCGGAAGAAAAAGATTCTACCGGAGTGGCTAATTTGCTCTTTAAAGACTGCACTACCGGAGAACTGGTTTATCCGGATACCTTGGTGCAGATGAACAGGATATACTCCAAATTTCCTGCCGGAACGTATGATGCGATTTTACTTTATAACAATGGAAAGTATCTGAAACAGGATGCTCTGAAGATACAATCATATACCTATCTGGATGTAGATATGGAGTCTCTGCCTCTACATGAACGTGATTCGTTGTCATCTGGGTGGCTCTTGCTGGGAAGAGGAATTGGCAGGATCGGTACAAACTTTCTTGGTCACAGGGAAATGAGGATCAGGCAGTATGTACGCAATTATGGCGGTAAAGTCTCCGGTTATGTGACGGATGCTACCGGAGAGCCTTTAATCGGGTGTAGCGTGGTGGTGAAAGGAACGACGGAGGGAACGATCACCGACATGGACGGATATTTTGAAATGGATTGTGACAGGGGAGGGGAGCAGCTCTTGTTTAGCTATGTCGGCTTTAAACAGCAGGAGATGAGAGCAACTCCCGGAGCCAATCTGTTGGTTACTTTGGAAGAAAATAGTCAGACGCTGGAGGAAGTGGTCGTTGTAGGATACGGCACGCGTTCAAGATATTCGTTGACGGGATCCGTTGCCGGACTAATGACTGGTTCTTCTTCTGCTGCTGCAACCGCACCTTTGGAGAAATTGGAGGAGCAGGATCGGGAAGCGAAAGAAGAAGCGGATAACGAACAGTTGTATAATGAACTTATGCAATTGAACGGCTTGCGTCGGAATTTTTCGGATGTGGCTTTCTGGCAACCTCGTTTGTTTACGGATAAAACCGGAACGGTACAGTTTGAAACAACTTTCCCTGATAACGTAACGAAATGGGAGACTGTCGTTTATGGTATGAACCGTCGTTTGCAGACGGGTACTTTCCGACGTTCCGTCCGCTCTTACAAACCGTTGATGGCGGAGTTGAAAACTCCCCGCTTCTTGGTGGAGGGGGATCAGAGTACGGTGGTCGGGACTATCCGCAATTATCTGGATGGGCAGCACATAGCCGGAAAAACACAGTTCTGCGTCGGAACGGATACATTGAAACGGCAGGAAGTGAGTTTCACGGAGGGATTTCATGAAACAGTGCCGATGCAGGCAGCTCATGCCGATAGCGTGACCATCAGCTATCTTTTCACTCGCGACGATGGCTATCAGGATGGAGAGGAATATACGATTCCGATACTACCACAGGGAACTGAATTGGCACAGGGTACATTGGGGATTCTGTCCGATGCAAAGACGGTCAAAGTGCAATCCGGCGAGGATGAAGAAGTGATAGTGAGTATCACCGATAATCAGTTGGATATCTATAAAGAATCGGTGAATTATCTGACAGGATACAAATATTTGTGCAATGAGCAGCTGGCATCCAAGTTGATCGGTCTGCTGGCTTACCAACAGTATATGCAGAGTAAGGGGGAAAAGGTGAAAGTAGACAAAGCGATCCGATCTATTATCCATCGACTGACGAATCATCAGAACAAACATCAGTTATGGTCGTGGTGGGGGAACTCTGAAAATACTTCTTTCTGGATGTCTGCACATATTCTGCGGGCTTTGAAGATGGCGCAAGATGCAGGTTATCCTGTGGAGTTGAATCTGAATGGTTTGAAAGTGGAGTATGCTCATACGCGTCCTTATCGAGGAATGAAACTGGAAGATATAGAAATACTTCATGCTCTTCATGAGTGGAAAGTGGAGGCGGATTATTCTTCGGCAGTCAGATTATTGGAACCTTTCGTCCGGCAACTGGAACAGAAAGAAGACTCATTGGCTGGCAGAAACAAGTATTATCGTCCTCTTTCCTACCTGAAAGAGAAACTGCTTCTCTGGGAAATCAAGCAACAGGTGGATTCGGTGAATGTGGGTGATAGTGTACGTCCTTATCTGAAAAAGGATCTGCTCGGAGGTGTTTACTGTGACGACGGACGGCGTACTTATTATTGGGAGGGAAATCAGCTGATAAATACATTGATAGCCTACCGGATTATTAAAAATGACTCTTCTCTGTGGAAGTTGAAAGAAAATATGCAGTTGTATATTCTGCGGACTAAGGAGCGCGGATGGAATACGTACCAGGCTTCTTCGGCTGTGGCAACTGTTCTGACCGATTTGCTGGCAGATTCCGGAGGGATGTCAGGAATATCGGTATCTGTGAGCGGTAAGGATCACCAACGGATTACGGATTTTCCTTACCATACCCGGCTGACAGCAGGCGACAGTCTGCTTATTTCAAAAACGGGAAAAGAGCCTTTATTGTATAGTGTCTATTCAATGAAGCGTGTGATGGATGCTCGTCAGAGTGATGCTTTCAAGGTGGAGGCGACTTTGGACGAAGATTCTTTGGTGGCGGGTGTACCTGTTACATTGACAGTTACCTTGCAGGTGAAACAGGAGGGTGCGCAATACGTGATGCTTGAAGTTCCTGTTCCGGCAGGTTGTAGTTATGCCTCAAAACCTGTTAATTTCTCCCGTTCTGAAGTGTATCGTGAGTATTTTAAAGAGAAAACTGTTATCTTTAGCGAAAAATTACCGGTAGGTACTTATCAGTTTACGGTTCCTTTGCTTCCACGTTTTACTGGAAAATACACACTGAACCCTGTGAAAGTGGAACTGATGTATTTCCCGGTGGTGAATGCAAATAATGCGGGGAGAGAAATTTGGATTACAGAAAGAAATACAAAAGATATACGAAAGAAAGGGAATGATTGAAGCGATGAAATATACGAAGTGGATAACAGTCTTGTTTTGTCTTTTGGGCTTGGCGGCCTGTCGGCAGGATGCGCCTCGTTTCCGTATTGGGGTGGCCCAATGCAGCGATGACTCTTGGCGGCACAAGATGAATGATGAGATTCTTCGTGAAGCGATGTTTTATGATGGAGTATCGGTTGAAATCCGCTCGGCGGCGGATGATAACCGTAAGCAGGCGGAAGATGTTCATTATTTTATAGATAAAGGAGTTGATTTACTGATAATTTCCGCCAATGAAGCGGCTCCCATGACTCCAATTGTGGAGGAGGCCTATCAGAAAGGAATACCCGTCATTCTTGTAGACCGGAAGATACTTTCTGATAAATATACTGCCTATATCGGTGCCGATAATTATGAAATAGGTCGTGCGGTAGGAAATTATATCGCATCAAGTCTGAAAGGGAAAGGGAATGTAGTGGAGCTTACCGGACTGGGTGGTTCCACCCCTGCCATGGAACGCCATCAGGGATTTATGGCCGCTATCAGCAATTATCCGGATATCAAACTGATTGATAAAGCGGATGCTGCTTGGGAACGTGAACCGGCAGAAGTGGAAATGGATAGTATGCTTCGCCGTCATCCGAAGATTGATGCGGTGTATGCACATAACGACCGTATCGCTCCGGGAGCTTATCAGGCTGCGAAGAAAGCCGGACGTGAAAAAGAAATGATTTTTGTTGGCATTGATGCACTGCCCGGCAAAGGAAATGGGCTTGAATTGGTGCTTGACAATGTGCTGGATGCAACTTTTATTTATCCGACTAATGGGGACAAAGTGATGCAACTGGCTATGAATATTCTTGAGAAGAAGCCTTATCCTCGCGAAACGGTCATGAATACTGCCGTTGTAGACCGCACGAACGCGCACGTTATGCAACTTCAGACTACCCATATCTCGGAACTGGATCAGAAGATTGAAACATTGAACGGACGTATCGGTGGGTATCTGTCGCGTGTAGCTACGCAGCAGGTCGTGATGTATGGCGGCTTGGTTATTCTTTTATTAGTAGCGGGATTGTTATTGGTAGTTTATAAATCCCTCCGTTCCAAGAATCGCCTGAATAAAGAGTTGTCCGAACAGAAGAAACAAGTAGAGCAACAACGCGATAAACTCGAAGAGCAGCGGGATATTCTTGAAGAACAGCGGGACAAACTTGAGGAACAGCGGGATCAGCTTATCCAGCTTTCTCACCAACTGGAAGAAGCGACTCATGCCAAGCTGGTTTTCTTCACAAATATATCTCACGATTTTCGTACTCCACTGACATTAGTTGCCGACCCGGTAGAGCATTTACTGGCTGATTCGTCTTTGAATGAAGACCAGCGACGAATGTTATTGTTAGTTCAGCGAAACGTGAATATCCTCTTGCGTCTTGTCAATCAGATTCTGGATTTTCGTAAGTATGAGAATGGAAAAATGGAATATACTCCTATTTCGTTAGACATTCTTTCTTCTTTTGAGGGATGGAACGAATCTTTCATGGCTGCAGCCCGGAAGAAACATATTCATTTCTCATTCGATTATATGCCGGATACGGATTACCGCACGTTGGCAGATGCAGAGAAATTGGAACGCATCTATTTCAACCTCCTTTCCAACGCTTTCAAATTTACTCCGGAAAACGGAAAAGTAACTGTACGCTTATCTTCCCTGACTAAAGACGATCATTGCTGGATTCGCTTTACCGTTGCCAATACCGGTTCAATGATTTCTGCGGAGCATATCCGGAATATTTTCGACCGTTTTTATAAGATAGATATGCACCATGCCGGTTCGGGTATTGGACTGGCATTGGTAAAGGCTTTTGTGGAATTGCATAAAGGTACCATCACGGTGGAAAGTGATGAAAAGCAAGGTACTATTTTTACCGTTGATTTGCCTGTACAGACTTGCGAGACTGTTGTTTCAGAAAACTCTCCGGCATTCTCTGTGCCTGCTACTTCTGTAACCTCCACCGATGCTGCAACCTCTGCCGTTGCTGGGATTCCGGCAACTCCTGCAACTTCCGGTTATTCCGGTTCTTCGAGCTTGAATGATGCTTTAACTTACGAAGAAGAGGATTTGGAAAAAAGTTACGACTCTTCCAAACCTTGCGTTCTGATTATTGATGATAACGCTGATATTCGCTTATATGTGCATGGATTGCTTCATACTGATTATACTGTTATAGAAGCTGCAGACGGCTCGGAAGGTATTCGTAAAGCTATGAAATATGTCCCGGATTTGATTATCTCCGACGTAATGATGCCCGGAATAGATGGAATTGAATGTTGTCGTCGCTTGAAAAGCGAATTGCAAACGTGTCATATCCCTGTCATTCTGTTGACAGCCTGTTCTCTGGACGAACAACGGATTCAAGGATATGATGGCGGAGCAGACTCCTATATATCCAAACCTTTCAGTTCGCAATTACTGGTGGCACGTGTCCGCAACCTGATAGACTCACATCGTCGTCTGAAACAATTCTTTGGTGACGGGCAGACATTGGCCAAAGAAGATGTCTGCGATATGGACAAAGACTTTGTGGAGAAATTCAAGGCTTTGATTGAGGCTAAGATGGGAGACTCTAATCTGAATGTGGAAGACTTGGGCAAAGATATGGGATTAAGCCGTGTGCAACTCTATCGTAAAATCAAATCCCTGACTAATTATTCTCCGAATGAATTGCTTCGCATCGCCCGTTTGAAAAAAGCAGCTTCTTTGCTTGCTTCCTCGGATATGACAGTGGCGGAGATTGGTTATGAGGTTGGTTTCAGTTCTCCCTCTTATTTTACCAAATGTTATCGGGAACAGTTTGGAGAAAGCCCGACGGATCTGTTGAAGCGGAAAGGATAGCATTAGCTATTTGCGCCAAGATATAATAAATCCCAGTAATTTGAGTTTTCAATACTTACCGGGATTTATTTATATGGGTTAATTGTAAATCAATAAACTTTTATCTGCATTTCCTTGATTATACCAGTTCTGTTCGTTTTTGCCGCTGCTTTGCGCCCATTTTGCGAATCCTTTATAGGCCTTTAAGAAATCCGCTTTCTCAATAGCATGCGCTGCATTACCTGGTACTCTTAATCCCCAAATTAGGCGTTCTGCGCTAAAATAATAGTTGTCATCTTCTTCGTCTCCGTTTGTATATATCGGCAACAGATTTTTGTTATTGAATGGATATTGGTAAATTATCGGTTCGATACCATTCATATGGATTTCTATTCCATTATCATTCCGTTTTAAATATAAGTCGAGCTCATCGTCTTCTAATATTTCCTTTACTTCTTTTCTTTTCTTTAATTCGATCAGAATATGAATCTCCGGTAAATCATTTGTAGTAACCAAAGCATTCTTCTCTGTATTATAATATTGACTGCCTGCAGGTTTAGCCAGATTCTTTATTAAAGGACTATAATCAATAATAAGATGTTTGTCAGGGATAAGTGCTACTTTATCAGGTATAGGGTTCATATTTTTAGTTTCATAAACCTCTATATTTTCCACTTCGTCAGAATTTATTTCTTTTAGCCTTAAATACGGAGAATAAGGAAATATCCCTCCAATAGCCTTTAGACGTAATCCTATTTGTATAAACTGTGCGGTATATTCATGATCAATCTTCTTAATACCTTGGAACTGTACCTTATAATTAACTACAAAATCATTAAAGTCATAATCGCCCAATGATGGGAATTGGTCTTCGAACATGATTGTTCCCCAACCGTCTTTAGGGTGATAGATAACTCCTCCTTTGTGTGCTATATCATCTTCTATATCGTGTCCACGAGTGATTGCCCGAGTAGTGTTAGCTTTAACATCATCGGTGATATTTAATGAGAAACTTCCATCTGCATTGACAGGTATGGACACTTTTCTTGTTCCGTTAGCGTTGGTTTCGTATTGGGCATACAATGTATTTACGCAGGTCGGAATACTTAAAGGGAGACTTGAGATTTCTGTATCTACAGGAATGGTTGCTACTTTCTCTTCATTACTGCATGCTTCATCTAGGAAGAAAGAAACCATAGTGGGAATGGTAGCTGTTACTGTTCCTCCTGCTACTTGAGTTAATTTCCACTCAAAGTCTGCGGGTATATCCAAGTCTTTTACTTGAATTTCTTTTTCAGGTTGTTTACTTTCATCGTAGAGGTTCTTCTCACAGGAGCTGAAAGCAAGTGCTCCTAACAAACAAGAAGTGAATAGAATGTTTTTTCTTTTCATGACGGTAGTGTTTGTCTTGTTAATAATCGGGTTGTTTTATGGTTACAAAGGTCGGTATTATTTGTATAAGAAACAAGTAAAGTTGCATATTTTATTTGATGCGATCTTATTATTTGCAGATTCTCTTCTTTTTATTTAGCTTTGGGAATGAAATAAGTGAAATCTGGGTGATGAAAGATTATAAAGTAGACAAGGCGAGCCTTTCCGCATCCTTTTGTCGAGAGGTGTATCAGGTTGTCCGGGAAATTCCGGTAGGTAAGGTTTCTACCTATGGAGGAATCGCAGCATTATTGGGAATGCCTCAATGTTCCCGTATGGTGGGGCGTGCTTTGAAGCAGATTCCGGATGATTTATCTGCACCCTGTCACCGGGTTGTCAATGTGTCGGGACGCCTTGTACCCGGTTGGACAGAGCAAAAGCGGCTTTTGCTGGAAGAGGGGATTTCTTTCAAGCAAAATGGATGTGTAGACCTGAAAAAGCATCTTTGGAATTACTCCACTTCTGAATAAAATTTGCATGTTTAATCTATTTTCCTTACCTTTGTGCCAACAATATGCAAGAACAGACTGTTATTTATTTATGAAAATACTGTTTTTTACTGTTCATTGAGAGGATAATCTTATCAAATTCTATTCCTTTTAAACTACTCAGTCTGTTTTTTTATCATTAAGAAACTCATCGGATTGTCATGTTGCCATGTGACAGGATTGAACCATGCGGATATTCAACTTGTTTATCGTAAGTGAGAATAATGGACGCAGCAGTTGAGAACAAAACAAATATTATAATCTAAACCAATATATTATATGAGTAAAATAGAAATAAAGGATTTGTACCTTATCTTTGGTCACGAGAAGCAGAAAGCACTCAAGATGCTGAAAAAAGATAAGAGTAAGGCGGAAATACTGAAAGATACCGGTTGTACGGTAGGAGTGAAAGACGCCAATCTTTCAATAAATGAAGGAGAGTTTTTTGTGATAATGGGGCTCTCGGGAAGTGGAAAATCGACATTACTGCGTTGTATCAATCGTCTGATACGTCCTACAGCCGGACAAGTGCTTGTAAATGGAGTAGATATATCTAAAATATCCGAAAAGGAATTGTTGCAGGTTCGCCGGAAAGAGCTGGCGATGGTTTTTCAGAATTTCGGTTTGTTGCCTCACCGTTCTGTATTGAGTAATATTGCGTTCGGCCTTGAACTTCAGGGAGTGAAGAAAGAAGAGCGTGAAAAGAAAGCCATGGAAAGTATGAAGCTAGTCGGGCTGAAAGGATATGAGAATCAGATGGTAGGTGAACTTTCCGGTGGTATGCAACAGCGTGTCGGACTGGCACGTGCCCTGGCCAATAATCCCGAAGTACTTTTAATGGATGAGGCTTTCTCTGCACTCGATCCTCTGATTCGCGTGCAGATGCAGGATGAACTACTGGCCTTGCAATCAAAGATGAAAAAGACGATTGTCTTTATTACCCACGACTTGAGTGAAGCGATTAAACTAGGTGACCGTATTGCAATTATGAAAGACGGAGAAGTGGTGCAGGTAGGTACTTCGGAGGAAATCCTGACTGAACCGGCTAACGATTATGTAGCCCGTTTTGTTGAAAACGTGGACAGGAGCAAAATTATTACCGCCTCTTCTTTAATGATTGACAAACCGTTGGTAGCCCGTCTGAAGAAAGAAGGTCCCGAAGTTTTGATTCGTAAGATGCGTGCGAAGAATATAACTGTATTACCAGTAATAGATGCCGACGATAAACTGGTCGGAGAAGTACATTTGAACGATTTGCTTAAGCTGCGTAGCAAACAGGAAAAATCCATTGAAGCGGTTGTGCGTAAAGAAGTACATTCAGTGTTGTGTGATACAGTGCTCGAGGATATACTTCCTCTAATGACAAAGAGCAATTCACCGGTATGGGTGATAGATGAAACACACGAGTTCTTGGGAACAATCCCACTTTCATCCTTAATCATAGAAGTGACCGGGAAAGATAAAGAAGAAATAAATGAAATAATTCAAAACGCAATAGACTTATGATAAATATAGGACAATATATAGAAATTGCCATCAATTGGATGATGGTACATTTTTCCACATTCTTTGATGCCGTGAATACAGGCATCGGTAGTTTCATTACAGGTTTCCAACACATTCTTTTCGGAATTCCATTTTATCTGACGATTTTGGTACTTGCCGCAATTGCATGGGTAAAGGCAGGACGGGGTATTTCCATTTTTACCGTATTAGGATTATTATTGATTTATGGAATGGGGTTTTGGGAGGCAACCATGCAAACTCTGGCTCTCGTTTTATCATCTACCTGCCTGGCTCTGATTTTTGGAGTACCTTTAGGAATATGGACAGCCAACAGTCCGCGTGCGGATAAAATACTTCGCCCTATTCTCGATTTGATGCAGACAATGCCTGCCTTTGTCTATCTGATTCCTGCTGTTTTGTTCTTCGGATTGGGAACAGTGCCCGGAGTTTTTGCGACAATCATATTTGCCATGCCTCCTGTGGTCCGTCTTACCGGGTTGGGAATCCGGCAGGTTCCTAAAAATGTAGTGGAAGCTTCCCGTTCGTTCGGAGCTACCCGTTGGCAGCTGTTATATAAAGTACAGCTTCCTTTGGCGCTGCCCACCATCCTGACTGGTGTAAACCAGACAATAATGATGTCACTTTCTATGGTCGTAATCGCTGCAATGATTGCTGCCGGTGGTTTAGGAGAAATCGTATTGAAAGGTATTACCCAAATGAAAATCGGACTTGGGTTTGAAGGTGGTATAGCAGTTGTTATTTTGGCTATCATTCTGGACCGTATCACACAAGGAATGGCAGGAAGAAAAAATAAACAGGATTAAAATGGAAAGAACTAAACCCAAAAGGACTAAAAATAGAAAGGAAGAAAAATGAGAATATATAAATTAGTAGGAATAGTACTGTCCGCGCTGCTTTTGCTAGCTTCCTGCACGAATTCCGACCCAAATAAGAAAAAAGTAAAAATAGCTTATGCCAATTGGCTGGAAGGCATTGCCATGAGTCATTTGGCTAAGGTGGTATTGGAGGAACATGGATATGAGGTTGAACTGCAAAATGCGGATCTTGCCCCTGTTTTTGTATCCATGTCTCGGAAAAAGTCAGATGTCTTTCTGGATGCCTGGCTACCGATAACGATGAAAGATTATATGGACCAATATGGTGATAGCATCGAATTCTTGGGTGAGGTATATGAAGAAGCTCGCATCGGGCTGGTCGTACCTGAATATGTCACGATTCAATCTATTAGTGAACTGGCAGATTATAAAGACCGTTTCTCTTCTGAAATAGTGGGAATTGATGCCGGGGCAGGAATTATGAAGACTACGGATAAGGCCATTGCTGCTTATGGACTTGACGGATATGCTCTTATGACTTCAAGTAGTTCAACCATGTTGGCATCTTTGAAAAAAGCGATGGATAAGGGAGAATGGATTGTCATTACAGGTTGGACACCACATTGGATGTTCGATCAGTTTGACTTGAAATTCCTGGATGATCCGAAGAAAGTATATGGAGATTTGGAAGAAATACATGCCATTGCCTGGAAAGGTTTCAGCGAAAAAGACCCGTTTGCCGCTGAATTTTTCGGTAATATCAAATTAACGACAGAAGAACTTAGCTCTTTTATGACAGCTATGAAGGATGCCCGGATGGATGAAGAAGAAATAGCCCGTAAATGGAGGGATGAACACCGGGAACTGGTTGATAGCTGGATACCGAAATCAAAGGAATAAATAGATGAATAGACTGATTAAATAATGCGAATCTGTAGTTGAATAAGAGTAAAAACGGTCTAAAATTGATTCAAAACCGGCCTAGATATGAAATTGGCTTAGACATAAAAAAGGGAGTCTGCTCAATGCATGACTCCCTTTTTATATTTATCTGAGTGTGATTAATTATTCAGCACCCCAGTTTTCTCTAGCCAAACGTTTGTAACTGTTATAACGCCATTTTGCGTTTTCTTCAGCAGCCTTGAACAGTTCTTCAGCTTCAGTAGGATATTGTTTCATTACAGAAGCGTAACGAACTTCACCCTTCAAGAAACCTTGGAATTCTTCCCAGTTCGGTTCTTTGCTATCCAACTGGAATGGGTTCTTGCCTTCTTCTTCCAAAGCAGGGTTGTAACGCCACAAGTGCCAGTAACCGCACTTAACGGCCTTTTCTTCTTCTTCCTGACTCTTACCCATACCTGCTTTCAGACCGTGGTTGATACACGGAGCGTAAGCGATAATCAAAGATGGTCCAGGATATGCTTCAGCTTCACGGATAGCTTTCAGAGTTTGAGCTTGGTCAGCACCCATAGCGATCTGTGCAACATATACATAACCATAAGTAGTAGCCATCAGACCGAGGTCTTTCTTACGTACGCGCTTACCAGCAGCAGCGAACTTAGCGATAGCACCTACCGGAGTAGCCTTAGAAGACTGACCACCTGTGTTAGAGTAAACTTCAGTATCCAGAACGAGGATGTTAACGTCCTTACCGGAAGCGATTACATGGTCAAGACCACCGTAGCCGATATCATAAGAAGCACCGTCACCACCAATGATCCACTGGCTGCGTTTAACAAGATATTGTTGCAGTTCAGCGATTTGTTTGCAGTGGTTGCATTTATCTTTGTTAGCTTCAACAATAGGAATGATCTTAGCAGCCAATTCCTTAGTCTTGTCTGCATCCAGCATATTGTTGATCCATTCAGCGAATAGTTCTTTCACTTCAGCAGGAGTACAGTCAGCAGCAATAGCTTCGTTCATCACTTTCACGATACGGGCACGCATCTTTTCGTTAGCCAATTCCATACCCAGACCGAATTCACAGAAGTCTTCGAACAGTGAGTTAGCCCAAGCAGGACCGTGTCCGTTTTCGTTTGTAGTATACGGAGTAGAAGGAACTGAACCAGAGTAGATAGAAGAACATCCGGTAGCGTTAGCAACCATTTCACGGTCACCGAACAATTGAGAAATCAATTTCACGTACGGAGTTTCACCACAACCAGAGCAAGCACCAGAGAACTCGAACAACGGAGTAGCGAACTGTGAGTTCTTCACGTTAGACTTGATATCAACAAGATGTTGTTTAGTCTTCACGTTTTCAGCACAGTAAGTCCAGTTGTCAGCTTCAGCCAATTGGCTTTCGAGGTGTTTCATTGTCAATGCTTTGCCACCTTTCTTCGGATTACCCGGACAGATGTCAGCACAGTTACCACAACCCAGACAGTCGAGAACGTCAACCTGAATACGGAATGTCATACCATCGAATACTTTACCTACCGCTTTCAGTTGTTCGAACTTAGCACCCTTCTGCTCTTCAGCATCGAGTACGAACGGACGGATAGAAGCGTGAGGACAAACGTATGCACACTTGTTACATTGGATACAGTTTTCAGGATTCCATTCGGGAACGAATGCGGCTACACCACGTTTTTCGTATTTAGAAGTACCTTGATACCAAGTACCGTCTTCGATACCCTTGAATGCAGATACTGGCAACAAGTCACCGTCTTGTGCATTGATCGGACGAACTACTTCGTTGATGAATGCAGGATCATTGTTTTCAGCTTTAGCGTCATCCGGCAGGTTAGCCCAAGCAGGATCAACAGCCAAAGTCTTGTATTCACCACCACGGTCAACGGCAGCATAGTTCTTGTTGACAACGTCTTCACCCTTCTTACCGTAAGACTTAACGATGAATTTCTTCATCTGCTCAACAGCTTGTTCTACAGGAATAACGCCTGTGATACGGAAGAAGGCAGATTGAAGGATAGTATTGGTACGGTTACCCAAACCAATTTCCAGTGCAATCTGTGTTGCGTTGATATAGTATACAGAAATGTTGTTCTGTGCGAAATATTTCTTAACCTTGTTAGGCAGGTTCTTAGCCAGTTCTTCACCTTCCCAGATTGTGTTCAGCAAGAAAGAACCGTTCTTACGCAAACCACGAGTTACATCGTACATGTGCAGGTAAGCCTGAACGTGGCAAGCTACGAAGTTTGGAGTATTAACCAAATAAGTGGAACGGATCGGAGTGTCACCGAAACGCAGGTGAGAACAAGTGAAACCACCAGATTTCTTAGAGTCGTAAGAGAAGTAAGCCTGGCAGTGTTTGTCGGTGTTGTCACCGATAATCTTCACAGAGTTCTTGTTAGCACCTACTGTACCGTCAGCACCCAAACCGTAGAATTTAGCTTCGAACATACCTTCGCCGCCTAAAGCGATTTCTTCTTTTTGAGGAAGAGAAGTGAAAGTAACGTCGTCTACGATACCGATAGTGAAGTGGTTCTTTGGCATTGGCATAGCCAAGTTTTCGAATACTGAAAGGATTTGAGCAGGAGTAGTATCTTTTGAACCCAAACCGTAGCGACCGCCAACGATAACCGGAGCATTTTCTGCACCGTAGAAGCAGTCTTTAACGTCAAGATAAAGAGGCTCACCGTTAGCACCCGGTTCTTTAGTACGGTCAAGAACTGCGATAGTTTTGGCAGTCTTAGGTACAGCGGCCAGGAAGTGCTTAGCAGAGAACGGACGATACAAGTGTACGGCAACCATACCCACTTTTTCGCCGTTTGCTACCAAGTGGTCGATAGCTTCGCGGGCAGCTTCTGTTACAGAACCCATAGCGATAATTACGCGTTCTGCATCTTCTGCACCATAGTAATCGAACAAACCGTATTTACGACCTGTAATCTTAGAAATTTCATTCATGTATTCTTCTACGATAGCAGGAACTGCTTCATAGTAGTTGTTGCATGATTCACGATGTTGGAAGAAATGGTCAGGATTTTCAGCCATACCACGAGCTACCGGTTTCATCGGATTCAGTGCGCGGGCACGGAATTCTGCCAAAGCTTCCTGGTCGATCAGCGGAGCAAGATCATCATTTTCCAACATTTCAATCTTTTGGATTTCGTGAGATGTACGGAAACCATCGAAGAAGTTCATAAATGGAACGCGGGATTTGATGGTAGCCAAGTGAGCAACACCAGCCAAATCCATAACTTCCTGTACAGAGCCTTCAGCCAACATCGCAAAGCCAGTCTGACGAGCTGACATTACGTCTTGGTGGTCACCGAAGATACACAATGCGTGAGAAGCCAATGTACGAGCAGATACATGGAATACGCAAGGCAAGAACTCACCGGCAATTTTGTACATGTTAGGGATCATCAGGAGAAGACCCTGAGAAGCAGTGTAAGTAGTAGTCAACGCACCAGCCTGAAGAGAACCGTGAACTGCACCGGCAGCACCACCTTCAGATTGCATTTCCTGTACCAATACTGTTTCGCCGAAGATGTTCTTACGTCCTGCGGCAGCCCATTCGTCTACGTACTCAGCCATAGTCGAAGAAGGAGTGATGGGGTAGATAGCCGCTACTTCAGAGAACATATACGAGATATGTGCTGCAGCCTGGTTACCATCACAAGTGATGAATTTCTTCTGTTTAGTCATAACTAAATTAAATATTTAAGTAAATAAATCTTTTAATATAAAAAGCCGAACATCCAGAGAGGTATCTGGTTGCCCCGACCTATTTCAGCCTTATGCAACGCGTACGTCACATTCGGATTGTTCTTGATCTTTGCGCCTTCCTGGCAAATTTTGAACGGCATTACTTCGTCCACCATAAAAGAGACGTTTTTATCTCCTTTATGTACCTTATGGTCTTTCCATAAAGAATTTGCAAAGAATGTGTCGAGCACATCCTGCTCCTCCACTTTCACCGGATAGATGGAGTACATCAGGTTGGAGTTGTGCATCATTATCTTCGACGGTTTTTTAGGGAATTCTTCCCCTTTCGGATAAACCAGATTAATGAGTCGCGCATCTGCCAGATACTTGATATAGTTCATCACCGTGGCGCGAGATGTCTGTATGTCGCTTGCCAGTTGGCTCACATTCGGAGCCTTCGGTCCGTCGACAGCGAGCAAATATAGCAATTTTTTTATCTTTGAAAGATATTTCAGTTCAATTTGTTTGATGAGCAGGATATCTACTTCTACCATCATGTTCATTGTTTTCAGCAGATTCTCCGAAAAGTTACGCTTCTCGAGGAAGAATGGATAGAATCCATGATGCAGGTAATCCTGGAAGTAATCCAGCGGACGAACTTTGGAGAGTACTCCTTTGGCAATCTGTTCGTGAGTGCTAAGAATTTCTTCGAGGCTGTATGCCCTGAATTTCATGCCTGTCTGCAAGTTCAGGAATTCACGGAAAGAGAATCCGCGCAGGTTATAGCTCTTTGCAATATCACGCAGTTCAAGATTTTCCTCTTTCAGTCGCATTACGGATGAGCCGGTAAAGACAATCTTCAAATTAGGAAAACGGTCGTAACACATGCGCAACTCTCTGCTCCATTCCGGGTGTTTGAACACTTGGTCGATCAACAATACTTTTCCACCACGTTTCTGGAATTCGTTAGCAAAATCTACAATGCTGTGGCCAGAGAAGTAGAAGTTGTTCATGTTGATGAACAGGCAGGAGCGGTCGTTCCCGAATTTTTCTTTGGCGTATTGGAGAAGGAAAGTGGTTTTTCCTACGCCACGTGTCCCTTTGATACCAATCAGGCGGTCGCTCCAGTCGATCTCGTCCATAAGATCGCGGCGAACGGGGGCATTGGTGTGCTCAACGAGGTAGGCGTGTGTGCGATAGAATGATTCCATTTCAGTTCTTTGTTTTTCGGGTGGCAAATATACTGCTTTTTTTAGGATTTGCAAAGTAGAGATGGCAAAATTGTGCTTTTAATTCCAACTTTCTGTTTATTGTAGCCATTCCTGACTATTTCCTGTATATATTTGCAGAATAAAGTTTTGAATTCGTTTAAAATGACAAAAAAGGCTCTTTATATATTCAATCCGGAACATGATTTGGCGTTAGCCAGCGGTGAAACAAACTATATGGCACCGGCTTCCGCCCGGCAAATGGCATCCGAATTGGCTTTGTTGCCGATGTGGTATGCGGAAGAGGGAAGTGTTGTATTGGCTCCTTCCGCTTATAATCTCGACTATGTGAAGAAGATACAGGAATTATTAGGACTTTCGGTTGATTTGATGACAGAACCTGAACTTGCTTCGGAGCGGAATTTGGATATTCGTCCTTGGGGCTGGGATATAGCAATAAGAAAACGACTGTTGGATTTGGGAGTGGAAGAAAGCGAGCTTCCTTCTATTGAGCAATTGGATAAACTGCGTTTCTGTTCCCATCGTTCCTGCGCTGTGGGATTATTACCACAGCTACAACTGGGAGCCTGTTTTTGTGGAGAGTCTTTTTACCTGACGTTTCCCGAAGAATGGAAGTCATTTGTAGAATCACATGATACTTGTTTACTGAAAGCTCCTTTATCCGGTAGTGGAAAAGGATTGAACTGGTGCAAAGGTGTATATACTCCTTCCATTTCCGGTTGGTGCTCACGCATTGGCAATCAGCAAGGAGGTGTTATTGGTGAACCTTTATATAATAAGATGGAAGATTTCGCTATGGAATTTCGTTCTTCGGGTAACGGTAGATTTGACTTTGCCGGATATTCTCAATTCCGTACGGGTGGGAGTGGGGCATATGAGGGTAATTTGCTGATTTCGGATGCTGCCATCGAACGGAACCTTTCGGAATATATCCCTGTTGAAGAAATTTATAAGCTGCGTAACCGTCTTGAACAAGAGTTGCTTCTTCGGTTCGGAACTATTTATAATGGTTATTTGGGAGTGGATATGATGATCTGCCGTTTCCCGGATTCCCCTGTTTATCGTATTCATCCCTGCGTGGAAATCAACTTGCGGATGAATATGGGAGTGGTGGCGCGTCATATTTATGACCATTATATCTATCCTACTTCAACAGGAGCTTTTCAAATAAGCTATTACCCTACGGAAGGAACAGCCTGGAGAGCACACAAAGAAATGGAGGAGGCTTATCCTTTGGAAATAGAACAAGGAAGAATAAAATCAGGCTATTTGTCATTGGTGCCGGCTCATAAAAAGAGTAGTTATCGGGCGTGGGTGTTTATCTCAAAAAGCGTGTTTTTGTGATATTATATCGAAGTTATGGTTTCTCGGTGTGAAACTGATAGTTTCATGCAGTGAAACCATTGGTTCCACACCGAGAAACAAAAAGTTTCATTGCATGAAACAAGTAATCACATGCCATGTGACTATCGTTCGCCTTACTTGTTATTGTTAATCATTCCATTCCGGAAAACTGGAATGAAGTAGAACTAGATTATTTTGCTGGGAAGTTCATACCAGTATAGGCATGTTTATTTTACTTCTGTACCGCCGCACTTTCGTTTCCGCAACGGTCAATAGCCGTAACTGCGAAATGTTTCTTAGCATTCCAGGGTAGGATAGGAGCATAGATATAACTTGTCTCCCGAACGCCTTGTGCAACAATGTTCTCCGGGCGATTAGTATCTACTGGAAATTCATTTGATGCATAAATGACATACATCGGATTATTACGCGAATCATTGTCGGTAGCAGCCTGCCACTTTAATTCCGTATATCCATTGTTGATATCAGTAACCTTTAGTTCGGACGGAGCCGTAGGCGGAACATTGTCCAGCCAAGGCATAGGAGGCTGTAAAGCTGGATATGCATAGAAATTCTCAGCCAATTCATCGTAGATACCTTGTGTATTTTCCATAAGATATTTCACCCGGTAATGTCCTTCACCTGCCATTTTCTGACTGCGGATGAAGTTCATCTGACGATCAATTTCGTCACGTGTCCATTTACCCTCATCAGGATGAAGAAAATAAATGCCAAGTCCCGGAACCACCTGTCGTCCGTTACTTTGTTCCTGCCAGTCGAGAGCAAAAGGATAGAAATTGTTTCCTTGGAAATACATCATCGGATAAATCTGGTCCATAATCCCTTCTCCCATCCAGCCTTGTGGGTCCTGATAAACGGTAAAGAAAGCATTCCATCCACGGGAAGGATAACGTGATGTATCCCGGTATTTTCCTACCGGACAGGTACTTACCTTTACCCAAGGCTTCATCGCTTTTACACCTTTATATATATAACGTACAATCTCGGAGATATTATCCCGGCGCCACTGATCCAGCGTACGTCCTTTATTATATCGGCGGAAATCATATTTATCGGGGAAAAGGGGAGCATTCTCCGGATAACGCAGATAGTCAAAATGTACTCCGTCCACATCATAACCGCTTACGACTTCCCGTACCAGTTTCATCAAATACTCTTTCGTAGCCGGATGCCCTGGGTTGAGGAAATATTCACTTTTGTAAGGGACACAGATATCTTTCATCCGCTTGGTGACGGACTGACTTCCGAGCGAAGCAACATGTTTCTTATTCCCCAGCGGAATAGTTACCATCCAGGCGTGACATTCCATTCCCCGTTTATGACATTCCTCAACGGCGAAAGCCAGTGGATCATAGCCGGGGTTTCCTCCTGTCTTTCCAGTTAAGATTGAATTGAATGGTTCGATTGCTGAAGGATATAATACATCTCCACGTGTACGGGTTTGAAATAGGACAGTGTTGAAGTTGGCAGCCTTCAACTTATCAAGAATATCTATTAACTCTTCTTTCTGTTTGCGAATTGTTTGGGGAGTTGTTGCACGTGTACGAGGCCAATCCAGTCCGTACACCGCTGTGACCCATGCGGCACGAACTTCATGTTTGGGTTGCGCAACCATTGAGAGGAAAGGAAACAAAAGTGAAAGAATGAAAATATATCGACGCATATTCTTTATTTTTGTTTTAAATCCCTGCAAAGTTAGTAAAAGTGTCGGTATTGTTGGGCTGTTTCGTGAGATTATGTTACATTTGCCAAGCTAAAAAACGACACGCTATGATTACATTTACTCTATGCCTGCTGGCACTGGTAGTAGGCTATTTTACGTACGGACGCCTGATGGAACGCGTCTTTGGTCCTGATGACCGTAAAACACCGGCTCTTACAAAGGCTGATGGAGTGGACTATATTCCATTGCCCACTTGGAAGATTTTCATGATTCAATTTCTTAATATTGCCGGATTAGGTCCTATTTTCGGAGCAATCATGGGAGCGAAATTTGGTAGCTCTTCATACTTGTGGATTGTGTTGGGAAGTATTTTTGCGGGTGCAGTGCATGATTATTTTGCCGGAATGCTTTCTTTGCGTAATGGAGGTGAAAGTCTGCCGGAAATAATAGGACGTTATTTGGGACTGACTACCAAGCAGGTGATGAGAGGATTCACTGTCATTTTAATGATTCTGGTGGGGTCGGTTTTCGTTGCGGGGCCTGCCGGACTGTTGGCAAAACTCACTCCGGAAAGTTTGGATGCTACGTTTTGGATTGTGGTTGTATTCCTCTATTATATTTTGGCGACCCTACTTCCTGTTGATAAAATAATAGGTAAAATATATCCTATATTTGCGGTTGCCTTGTTGTTTATGGCAGTAGGCATTTTGGTGATGCTCTACGTTAACCATCCGGCTTTGCCTGAACTTTGGGATGGTTTGCAAAATACAAATCCCGAAGCAAGTGAGCTTCCTATTTTTCCGATTATGTTTGTGAGTATTGCATGTGGTGCCATTTCGGGTTTTCATGCTACGCAAAGCCCGTTGATGGCACGTTGTATGACCTCGGAACGGCATGGACGTCCGGTGTTTTACGGTGCAATGATTACCGAGGGCATTGTTGCTCTTATTTGGGCTGCTGCCGCTACTTACTTTTTCCATGAAAACGGAATGGAAGAAAGCAATGCTTCCGTTATTGTAGATTCTATAACGAAGGAGTGGCTGGGAGCTGTCGGAGGCGTACTTGCCATTTTGGGAGTGATTGCCGCTCCGATTACTTCGGGTGATACGGCTTTTCGTTCGGCACGTCTGATTGTGGCAGACTTCCTGGGTATGGAACAAAAAAGTATGCGCTGTCGTTTATATATTTGCATTCCGATGTTTGTCCTTGCTATCGGTCTGCTTTTGTATAGCTTGCGTGACGCAAACGGATTTAATATGATATGGCGTTATTTTGCCTGGGCGAATCAGACGCTGGCTGTGTTTACCTTGTGGGCTATAACGGTTTTTCTGGCGGTATCTAAGAAAACTTATATCATCACTTTGATACCGGCACTGTTTATGACATGTGTATGTTCTACTTATATATGTATTGCTCCTGAAGGATTGGGGCTTTCGCATGCAGTTTCCTATGGCGTTGGTATAGCGTGTGTAGTAGTTGCGGCAGTTTGGTTCTATATCTGGATAAGCAAGCAAAAAACAAGAAAATTATCAGAATGAAGAAAATAAGAAAATCGACAGGAGTTGCGCTTGCATTCCTTATTTATGTATCCGTAACAGCGGCTTATTTGTTGCCTCGTAATACGGAAGTCAGCCTGACAGAAAAAATAATTACGGTGGTGGTTTCTTATGTCATCGTCCTCCTTCTTTGGCTGGTGCTTCGAAAAAAGGAACAAATGCGTGAACGCCGCAAAAAAGACGAACAATCTATTCACTTAAAAAAATAAGTTTATGAAGAAATTAGCTTTGGTTCTTTGCTTATTAGCAGTCTCTTTTACTGCGCAGGCACAATTTGAGAAAGGAACGATGATTCTCAACCCTTCTGTGACAGGACTGGATTTTTCTTACAGTAAAAATGATGATGCCAAGTTTGGTATTGGTGCGCAAGCCGGTACATTTTTGGCAGATGGTTTTGCTTTGATGGTAAATATTGGAGCAGACTGGTCGCAACCGAAGGATACATATACACTAGGTACAGGAATGCGTTGTTATTTCAATACAACGGGGATTTATCTTGGGGGTGGTTTTGACTGGGAACGGGTCCGTTACAAGGGTGGTAGCCATAACAACGATTGGGGATTGGGCATTGAAGCCGGATATGCGTACTTTCTCTCCAAAACTGTAACGATCGAACCGGCAGTTTATTATAAATGGCGTTTTGATGATTCTGATAATTCACGTTTCGGTGTGAAGATAGGATTCGGATTCTACTTTTAATTAGCTGTAAATAGGAATTTATATTTCACCACAGAGGACACGGAGGACACAGAGGTTTACTATTTTTATTCACTATAGAATAACACAGAGTCTCACGTATTTATCATCGTATTTATCGCTCTGTTTTACTTACGGAAAAAAGAGAGAAGAACTCTGTGTTCTCCGTGGCCTCTGTGGTGAACCCTAAAATTATCATTTATTAGCGGAGTTTTTCTTTTAAGAATTGTCCTGTATAACTTGCTCCGCAGGCGGCAACTTCTTCCGGAGTGCCCACTGCTACAATGTTTCCACCCTTATCTCCACCTTCCGGTCCGAGATCGATTACATAATCGGCACATTTGATGACATCCATATTATGTTCAATGATAACGATACTGTGTCCCCGGCGAATCAGTGCGTCGAAAGCATCCAGAAGTTTGCGAATATCATGGAAATGAAGTCCGGTAGTCGGCTCGTCAAAGATAAACATCGTCGGGTCGGCTTTCTCCTGGCTCAAATAGAATGCTAGTTTGACACGTTGGTTTTCACCACCGGAAAGAGTGGAAGACGACTGTCCTAATTTAATATATCCCAGTCCTACATCCTGCAAAGGAAGTAACTTCTTCACAATTTTCTTTTGTCCATGTTCGTTAAAGAACTCAACCGCCTGATTGACGGTCATCTCCAACACATCGTAGATGCTTTTATCGTTGAATTTCACTTCCAGCGTATCAGACTTGAACCGTTTTCCGTGACAAGATTCACACTCCAACACTAAGTCTGCCATAAATTGCATTTCTACGGTGATGGTTCCTTCCCCCTTACATTCTTCGCAACGTCCGCCTTCACTGTTGAAACTGAAGAATCCGGGGGTATATCCCATTTGTTTCGCCAAAGGCTGTTCGGACCATAGTTTGCGGATTTCGTCGTAAGCCTTGATGTAAGTCACCGGATTTGAGCGCGATGATTTGCCAATCGGGTTCTGGTCTACAAATTCTACATTCCGCAGGTCACGCAAACTTCCTCCGATTGAAGAGAATTCTCCCGGTCGGTCACTACATTCGTCTAATTCACGTTTCAATGCCCGGAAGAAAATATCTCTCACCAATGTACTTTTCCCGGAACCGGAAACACCCGTAACAACTGTCATTACATTGAGAGGGATACGTACGTTTACTCCTTTCAGATTATTCTCACGTGCGCCTTTCAATTCTATATAGTTATTCCATGGCCGGCGATGCTTCGGAACGGGTATTTCATCTTCTCCTAAAAGATAACGTACCGTATAACTGTTGCTTCCCTTCTTTAAATCCTTCATATCTCCCTGGTAGACAACTTCTCCACCTAGGCGTCCGGCATTGGGACCTATGTCGATAATGTAATCGGCTGCACGGATAATTTCTTCATCGTGCTCTACCACCACTACCGTATTTCCTAATTGTTGCAGTTGACGCAACACATGGAGCAGACGGTCTGTGTCACGGCTATGCAGTCCGATACTTGGTTCATCGAGAATATAAAGACTACCTACAAGGCTACTTCCCAGCGAGGTTGCCAGATTGATACGCTGGCTCTCTCCACCCGATAAGGAATTACTAAGCCGGTTCAAAGTCAGATAGCCCAAACCTACATCAATTAGAAAACGAATCCGGCTATTTATTTCAACCAGGATACGTCGGGATACGTTGTTGTCGTGTTCGTCCAGTTCCAAATGATCGAAGAATTCCTTCAGCTCTGTGATAGGCAAATCTACCAGTTCGGAAATGTTTTTTCCACCCACTCGTACATATCCGGCTTCCGGTTTCAGGCGGGTGCCGTGGCATTTCGGGCAAAGCGTCTTTCCCCGGTAACGCGCCAGCATCACCCGGTATTGTATCTTATATTGATTCTCTTCCAGCATCTTGAAAAAATCATTGATGCCGTGGAAATATTGGTTGCCCTCCCAAAGTAACCTGCGTTGCGCGTCTGTCAACTCATAATAAGGAGTGAAAATGGGGAAGTCGAATTTCTCCGCATTATGAATTAATTCTTCTTTCCATTCACCCATCTTTTCGCCACGCCAGCATACGATAGCTCCTTCATACACCGATAATGAACGATCCGGAACGACTAAGTGCTCGTCGATGCCGATTACTTTGCCGAATCCTTCGCACGCCGGACAAGCGCCGATAGGCGAGTTGAATGAAAACATCTGGTCGTTCGGTTCTTCAAAGATGATGCCGTCCGCTTCGAATTTAGTGCTGAAAGTATGAAGTTTCGTAGTTCCATCCGATAGAAAAAAACGCAGCATACAGGTTCCGTCGCCTTCATACATGGCTGTTTCGGCAGAATCAGTCAGTCGGCTGATGGCGTCTTTGCTGTTGGCAACAGCCATACGGTCCACCAGTAGATATACTTCATCACCTGCCACAGGCGTATATTCATCAATACGCTTCATCTCACCGTTCACTTCGATACGGTTGAACCCTTGTTTCAGGTCTATCTCCAGTTGCTGTTGCAAGGTGCGGTCTTCACGCAGGCGGATGGGTGTCAGTACCGTATATCTTGTACCTTCCGGGTATGAGAGCATGCAGTTGACAATGTCTTCTGTAGAGTGCTTCTTTACTTCTTGTCCGCTGATGGGGCTATACGTTTTCCCTACCCGTGAATATAACAGGCGTAGATATTCGTAAATTTCAGTCGAGGTGCCCACAGTAGAACGGGGATTGCGGCTGTTCACTTTTTGTTCGATAGCAATGGCGGGAGGAATCCCTTTGATAAAGTCACATTCCGGTTTGCTCATTCGCCCCAGGAACTGGCGCGCATAGCTGCTTAAACTTTCCACGTAGCGGCGTTGTCCTTCTGCGTAGAGCGTATCAAAAGCAAGAGATGATTTTCCCGAACCCGATAATCCGGTGATGACAACAAGCTTGTTGCGGGGAATATCTACATCGATGTTTTTTAGGTTGTTGACGCGTGCGCCTTTGATCGAAATATAGTTGTTTTCTGACATAAAATACTCCTTTTTTATGGTAGTCGGCAAAGTTAGCGAATTTATCGGGAGTTTGTATTATCTTTGCGTCACATTATTACGATTTAAGAATATTATGAAGCTGAAAAACTATCTTTTACTTTTAGCTCTTCTTCTGGTGGTAGGAGTGAGGGCACAGGTGCCATCAGGCAATAAATATCCTAAACGTGAATTCCGTGGAGCGTGGATACAAGCTGTTAACGGTCAGTTTCGTGGCATTCCCACAGAGAGGCTGAAACAAATATTGATTAGTCAGTTGAACTCTCTTCAGGAAGCTGGTATTAACGCAATCATCTTTCAGGTACGCCCTGAAGCGGATGCATTATATGCTTCCCAGCATGAACCGTGGAGTCGTTTTCTGACAGGAACGCAAGGTCAGATGCCTTCTCCTATGTGGGATCCGATGCAGTTTATGATTGAAGAATGTCAGAAACGGAATATGGAGTTTCATGCCTGGATCAATCCTTACCGTGTGAAGACCTCATTAAAAAATAAGTTGGCGCCGGAGCATATTTATCACCAGCATCCGGAATGGTTTGTTACTTATGGCGATCAGCTATATTTCGATCCGGCACTTCCCGAAAGCCGGGAGCATATCTGTAAAATTGTGACCGATATTGTGTCTCGTTATGATGTAGATGCTATTCACATGGATGATTATTTCTATCCTTATCCGGTTAATGGATTGGATTTTCCGGATGATGCAAGTTTCGCCCGTTATGGTGGAGGTTTCACCAATAAGGCAGATTGGCGTCGTAGTAATGTGAATGTGTTGATAAAGAAGCTTCACGAAACGATTCGTGGCATCAAGCCTTGGGTGAAGTTTGGTGTCAGTCCGTTTGGTATCTATCGTAACCAGAAGAGTGACCCGTTGGGAAGTAATACCAATGGCTTGCAAAACTATGATGATCTTTATGCCGATGTACTGCTTTGGGCACGTGAAGGATGGATTGATTATAATATTCCGCAGATTTACTGGGAAATCGGCCATAAAGCGGCTGACTATGAGACATTGGTGAAATGGTGGGCTACTCATTCGGAAAACCGGCCGTTGTTCATTGGCCAGTCGGTGCCAAAGACTGTTCAGTTTGCCGATCCGCAGAATCCTTCTATCAATCAGCTTCCCCGTAAGATGGCTTTGCAACGTGCTTACCAAACAATTGGAGGCAGTTGTCAATGGTATGCGGCAGCTGTTGTTGAGAATCAGGGTAGATATCGCGATGCTTTAATCAGTGAATATCATAAGTATCCGGCTTTGGTCCCAGTCTTTGATTTTATGGATGATAAAGCTCCGGACAAGGTGCGTAAAATGAAAAAGGTATGGACGGAAGACGGCTATATTCTTTTCTGGACTGCTCCGAAAGCCGATACGGAGATGGATAAGGCTGTTAGATATGTAGTCTATCGCTTTGGCAGCAAAGAGAAGGTGAATTTGGACGATCCTTCACATATTGTAGCTATCACCCGCAATCCGTTCTACAAACTTCCTTATGAAACAGGAAAGACAAAATACCGTTATGTAGTGACTGCTTTAGATCGTTTACATAATGAATCGAAATCCGTAAGTAAGAAGTTAAAACTGTAAAGGTATAGAATAAACAACGATAAAACGGTGAACACTCTGCTGAATGATAACGCAGTTTATTCACCGTTTTTTTGTTTACTGTTTTTTTTGTTTACTGTTCAGCCGCTCGTTATTAATAGAGCAGCAAACCTGCAATACCACAGGCGATAATCATTAATATCGGATTGGCTTTATATTTTCTTGTTCCGATGAATGCAATCAGAAAGATAATGATACTGATAACGAATGAATAAGTATCTTCCGTAGGCGAACCGAAGTTTTCTGCGTTCATTAATACCAACGCAGCGGAGGCGAGTAATCCGACTACTGCCGGGCGTAATCCATTAAAAATAGATTCTACTATCGGATGTTTCTGGTATTTTAGGAAGAATTTACTGATGGTCAACATCAAGATGAAAGAGGGAAGGACTACGGCAAAGGTAGCAATGATGGAACCCCATACGCTACCCGTAGAAGTAAACCCTACATAAGTAGCTGCGTTGATACCAATAGGTCCTGGAGTCATTTGGCTGATTGCGACAATATCCGTGAACTCCTGCGAACTCACCCATCCATAGCGGGTTACCACTTCGCCTTGAATCATGGAAAGCATGGCATAACCGCCACCGAAGCCAAAGAGCCCGATCTTGAAAAATGTATAGAATAACTGTAGGTAAATCATGTGATTAATAATTTATTATATAATAATTTTAGGCATGGATTACACGGATTTCCCGGCTTTTAGAATTATGAATCTGTAAAACAACAGCGTTAATCCGCGCCTTCTCAACTCTCCATTCTCCATTCTCCATTCTCAACTCTCAACTTTTCTAAATTTCCCCCACAGGAAACCTCCTACACCGGCCGCAATAATAATCCAGATAGGGGAGAAGCCCAACAGCCAGATTAATATTGCCGAGACAACAGGAATCCACAGATTGTAGCGGTTGATTTTTGCGGATCGTCCCATGGTAAAGGTCGGCGCCGCGATGAGTGCCACCACTGCCGGGCGAATTCCTTTAAAAATACGTTCCACTATCGGATTGTCTTTGAAACTATGAAAGAACAGGGCGATAGCCAATATAATAATGAAAGACGGCAAAATTGTTCCCAATGCTGTGATAATACTTCCCCGGATTCCACGCAGCTTATATCCTATAAAGATAGAAATATTGACTGCCAAAATTCCCGGTGCGGATTGGGAGATAGCCAGCAGATCGATAAAATCTTCCTGCGCAATCCATTTCCGTTTGGTGACAATTTCATTTTCAATCAGTGGCACCATTGCATATCCTCCTCCAATAGTAAAGGCGCCTATTTTAAAAAAGATTCCAAATGCTTCGAGATAAATGTTCATTCTTTCTTTTCTCCTCCTTCCTTACTAACTGCTTTTTTCTCTTTGCCATATTGACGGGGACTTACATTATAATGCTTCTTAAATACTTCGCGGAAGTACTTGGCGTCACTGAATCCCGTCATTTCTGCAATTTCTGTTATGCTATGTGTGTCTTCTTTTAGTAATTGTACGGCACGTTTCAGACGAATCAGCCGGATATAATCTCCCGGTGCCTGATCGGTTAATGCCCTTAATTTATTGTAAAAACTTGTGCGACTCATTCCCATCAGGCTGCATAATACATCTACCGTGAGAGCAGGATTGTCAATGTTATCTTCCACGTTCTTTTTGACGTTTGCTATGAATTTCCAGTCAATGTCTTGCGAACAGTTGATGCAGTCTTCATCATTTTCCTCATCATTCAGATCTAAATTTGCGAATTTGCTGCGCAATAGTGCACGGTTAGCCAGCAGATTGGCAACATTAGCTTTCAATATACCAATATTGAATGGCTTCACAACGTATTCATCCGCACCAATCTGAAGTCCCGAGAGAATATCTTTCTCATTATTCAAAGCAGTCAGCAGGATAACAGGAATGTGGGAGGTTTCGATATTATTCTTGATAGCTTGGCATAATTCATCCCCCCGCATTTCAGGCATCATAATGTCTGAAATAACCAGCTCTGGTTTGTACTCGGGAATAATCGTCAATGCTTTTTTTCCATTGGAGCAAACCTGTACGAAATACTCCTCGGATAACGTTTGCGACAGATAGTTGCGCAACTCATCATTATCTTCCACAATCAAGATGCGACGATGATTAATGTTCTCTTTCTTTTGTGCATTTTCGTAGATTTCAGGTGATGGAGGCGGAACGTTATCAATCGTATTTTCTATACGCTGTTTGCTCGGAGTTGCCAGATGTGCTTTCCGGAAGCGCTTGCTGTCTTTAGGGAATGTTATTTTGATAACCGATCCCTGGTTTTCGATGCTTGACAGATTAATCTTTCCTTTATGCAGGCGGACTAGCTTCCATACAAGCATCAGTCCGATACCACTTCCTGTTACTTTGGAATTAATAGCATTGCTGCCACGGAAATGAAGTTTGAACAATTTCTTTTGTTCATTGGCCGGGATGCCGATTCCTGTGTCTCTGACTTCCACGCTCCATGAGTCAGATGTTTCTGAAACGAAAACCTGTACATTTCCATTTTCCGGAGTATATTTCAGTGCGTTCGAAATGATGTTCTTAAAGATAGATTCCATCTTTTCTTTATCAAACCATACGTTCATATACCTGAAATTACTTTCATAAGTGAAGTTGATATGTTTGATGTTGGCGTACTGCTGGAACGCGTTGAATATTTCATTCATAAACGTGTTTAGCTCATGCTCTGAAATATATAATTCGGAAGAATATACGTCCGCTCTTTCAAAGTTGATAAGATTGGTGGTAAGACGTAATAGGGCATTTACGTTTCGTAATGCCGTATTCATGTTCGAAATACCTTCTTTACTCAACTCCTCTTTCTCGCGTAGTTCTTCCAAAGGTGCTTTGATAAGCGTCAATGGGGTACGGATATCATGTGCCGTATTGATAAAGAAGTGTATTTTCTCATCGGAGACTTTACGCTGCTTTCTTAAAATCAAGATACGTAATAGAATGATGGCAATGAGACAAAGGATAGCTGTATAAACCAGCATGGCCCAGAATGTCAGCCAGAAAGGTTGGGCTATGATAATATCCATACTTCTTTCTTCAAGCATGATGCGTTTGTCTTCATTGGAGATGGCACGTACCCTTAGCGTATATTTGCCCGGGGCAAGATTGGTGTAACGAATCGTGTTCTCTGTTCCGGGTTTGCTCCATTTATCATAGAAACCTTCTAGCCTCCAAGAGTAAAGAATATTGGAAGGATAGTCATAGTTGATGGAAGAAACCTGCAAAGAGAATCTGTTTTGATTGTATTTTAACTTTAGTACCTTTGTATCATTGATGCTTGCTTTCAACGGAGAATCCTCATCACCCGGATAGATTGTTTGATAAAAAAGCTTGAAATCGCTGAAAATCATTTTAGAAGAATAACTTCTGGGCAATTTCATATCCTTGTCAAATTCCACTGCTCCGTCAGAACTGCCTAAAATGAATTTATTGTTTTTCCGTAACGTACCTGATAGCGCATTGAAATGGGTGGTCATCAATCCCATATCTTTGGTCCAGTTATAGAATTTTTTCTCATTGGGATAAAAACTTGTCAATCCGCTTTCTGTACTCATGATTATATCTTTGTCCGCATCCGATAATATGGTATAGATATTATTGGATATCAAAGCACAGTTTTCCGTGTGGTAATGAGTGAACAGTTTTTTATTAATATCGTAAATCAATAGTCCCGACCCGCTGGTACCTATATACAATGAACCGTTTTTTGCTTGGTACAGGGAATAGATATAGTTCGACTCTACCGGAAGTTTTATGCGCTCGAATTTTCCGGATTCTTTATCTAAAAGACATAGGCCGGTGGCACTACCGATCCACATACTTTTTTCATCTTTCTCAACGATGGCGGTAATGGAATTTAATCCATCATAAAACCGTACTTCCTGCGTCTTCAGATTAATACGCTTGAGGTTGTAGAATCCTCCCGACCAGATATAACCCTGCATATCTGTACGAATATCACGTATATATTTATCCGGTCGCTTGTTTGTATGAGTGTACAAAGGCGGCATGAAATAGCTGACACTGAACGTTTTCTTATCTATCTGGTAAGCACCGGAAGAGTACCCGCCTGCCCAGATAATTCCGGGAGCCACTTCGCATATAGTAAGAAAGATATGGCTTTTATTACCTTGCGACTCTTCAAAAGCACTAAGCACCGATCGCCATTGTCCGGTCTTTGAATTAAAAAAACTGATGCCATTGTTCGTTGCAAACCATAAATCTCCCTCTCTGTCTTCAATAATGGCATTTACTTGATCGTTGATTAAAGACTGTTTGTTACCGATGGAGTGCTTAATCCATTTGTAGCTCGTATAACGGTTGTTTTGTATCGTGATTCCGATGGGATAATTAGCCAGCCATATCCGTTCTTCATCATCCACAAAAATGTCATTGATACTGTTACCGTTCATGCCACAATTACTGTTATAATCAGCCACAATTTCGGGTACTATTTGATAAGTATCCATATTTATTTTGTGTACTCCTCCGCCATCGGTAGCTATTAATAACTCTTTGTCATTTAGCGGCTTGAACCGTGTGATACTGATATCTTTCAGGTTATAATCCGGTCGTATGACGGATTTGGTATTCATATCATAAACCATAATTCCCCGCAAGAAAGTGCCGATGAATAGTTTCCGAATCTTTTTGTCGAAGTGTAAATCGCTTACTTGGGCTTTCACGCTCTCCAACTTATCGCAATTGATAAGTTTCAATGCGTTGTTTTCTAATTGGGCATAATGAATCCCCATTTCCGTACCGATGAAGAAATGCGATTCGTCTATTTGTTCAATATCAGTGATTTCTTCACTTATATCATTCTTTATATGGGTGACTTGTTTGGTGTCCGTATTATAGAGAAAGATAGTATCTTTATTGCATAGCCAGATGTGTTTGTTCTGGTCGAGCCAGGCATAAGTGACCGGGTCCGGCTGTTCGCTGAAACTTTCCATCGGTAATTTATATACAAGACTGAAGCAGTCGTGAATCTGGTCATACCGGAATACTTTTCCTTTTTTCCCGATTTCCCATAAGACTCCTTCCTGATCAATATAAAGCCAGTTTAGATTTAACAGAGAGTTCACTTCTGCGTCACCATCCATTAACTTATATCGTTTAAACTCTTTTCCATTGTATCGATCAATACCTTCGTGCGTGAGGAACCACATGTATCCGGTTTTATCTTTTTGAATGCAGTAAACCCGCCGGTTACTTAACCCATCCTCCACTCCGAGATATCGATACGTCTGCGCGACACAAATTAGAGGAAACAATAAGATTAGAAAAAGCCATTTTTTCATACAAATAGGACTTTTAAGGGTTATTGAATCTTTTATGAGGGGGAAAGTTTGACAAAATTAAGAAGATTTTTTGATATTACAAAATTTTGATGAAAGATAACAGCGCTCCAAAAATGAAGAAAATAGACTATTTTATAACTATTTGTATATACTGTTTGTTTTCGGTATTTTGGTATCTATCAGAAGTCTTCCGGTAGAATGGAAAGTTCCGTAAAATAAGAGGCTGGCACTATTTAAAGTACCAGCCTCTGTAAAATATGGAAATGATTTATTTCATTTTCGCTTCCACCCACTTGCGGGCATTGACAAACGCTTCTATCCATGGAGTAACCTGATCGCTGTTCTTGCGGTCGGCCGGATAGCAACCGTTCTGCCATGGGAAGATGGAACGTTCCAAGTGAGGCATGATAGCCAAGTGGCGTCCGTCTGCGCTGGCCAGTGCTGCGATAGAATAATCGGAACCGTTCGGATTGCCCGGATATTCATCATAGCTATACTTCGCTACTACATTATATTTATCTTCGTCATATGGCAAAGAGAATTTTCCTTCTCCGTGAGCTACCCAGATACCCAGTTTGCTTCCACTTAAAGAGCCGAACATCACACTGCGGTTAGTCGGGATAGTAAGACCAAGGAAGCGTGATTCGAATTTGTGTGAATTGTTATGTAGCATTTTTCCTTTCTTCTTCAGTTCCGGGTTGATAAGATTGAGTTCCATCATCAGCTGGCAACCGTTGCAGACACCCAATGACAATGTATCTTCGCGTGCATAAAATTTATCCAATGCTTCTTTAGCTTTCGGGTTGAACAGGAATGCGCCTGCCCATCCTTTAGCAGAACCCAGTACATCGGAGTTAGAGAAACCACCGCAGTAAACGATCATGTTTACGTCTTCCAGTGTTTCGCGTCCGCTGATGAGGTCGGTCATTGTAACGTCTTTTACGTCGAAACCTGCCAAATAGAGTGAGTAAGCCATTTCGCGCTCACCGTTTGTACCCTTCTCACGGATGATAGCCGCACGGATACCGCTTGGGGTACGACGATCCGGAGTGATACCGTATTGAGAAAGCTTACCTTTGAATTCCGGCATGAAAGCGAATTCAACAGGTTGCATCTTATAGTTTTCAAAACGTGCTTTTGCGCAACCGTTCATAGATTGTTTGCGGTCGAGCAGGTAAGAAGAAGAATACCATACGTCACGCATATAATCGATACCAAACTGGTAAGTAGCACCATCTTTAGATACCAAAATGTGGCGTTCGTCAGTCGGTTTACCCAGCTTTATATAGCCTACGCCTGCATCTTCCAGAATCTTCTTCACTTCATCCTTATGCTTGTCGCTGATCTGGATAACAATACCCGGGTTTTCCGCGAACAGAATCTTGACGATATCTTCTTCCTTCATCTTGTCGAGGCTGATTTCCAAACCGCCTTCTACATTAGAGAAGCACATTTCGAGCAATGTAGTGATTAAACCACCGGCAGATATATCGTGTCCTGCAAGGATCAATCCTTTGTTTACAAGTTCTTGTACGGCAAGGAAAGCGTCACGGAAATATTCGGCATCCTGTACGCAAGGTACTTCGTCGCCCACTTTACCCAGAGATTGTGCGAAAGCCGAACCACCTAATTTCAGTTCGTCGAAGCTGAAGTCAATATGATAAAGCGTAGTCTTTTCATTGTTAACCAATACTGGAGATACTACTTTCTTCACGTCGGAAACTTCACCGCCGGCAGAAACAATCACAGTTCCCGGAGAAATCACTTTCTCACCGTTCGGATACTTCTGTGTCATAGACAAAGAGTCTTTTCCGGTAGGAACATTGATTTGCAATGCGCAGCAGAAGTCGCTCAATGCTTTTACAGCCGTGTACAGACGGGCATCTTCACCTTCTTGAGAACGGCAAGGCCACATCCAGTTGGCAGACAGAGAAATGCTGTCCATACCTTCCGCCATCGGAGCCCAAACAAGATTGGTCAGTGCTTCAGATACGGAAAGGATAGAACCGGCAGCCGGATCAGCCAATGCTGCTTGCGGAGCATGTCCGATAGAAGTAGCGATTCCTTTTTCGCCACGGTAGTCAAGTGCAACGACACCGCAATCACTCAACGGCAACTGAAGTTCGCCCTGACATTGCTGGCGTGCCACTTTACCTGTTACCGAGCGGTCTACCTTATTTGTCAACCAGTCTTTGCAGGCAACAGCTTCAAGCTGCAATACATTTGTCAGATATTCATGTAATTTAGACAATTCGTATTTCGGCATTTCGTAATGACGTTCCACGGTTTTGTCTACCATATATGTCTTGGGAGAAGAACCGAACATCTGCTCTACAGCAAGATCAAACGGACGTACACCGTCAGCCTGTTGGAAGGCGAAACGATGATCGCCGGTTGTTTCACCGACTACATACATTGGAGCGCGTTCGCGTTCGGCAATCTTACGTACATGTTCGATGGCTTCTTCTTTAATCAATAGCCCCATACGTTCCTGGCTTTCGTTGGCGATGATTTCTTTTGCCGACAAAGTCTTATCGCCGATAGGCAATTTGCTCATATCGATCAAACCACCACATTCTTCCACGAGCTCGGACAGACAGTTTACGTGTCCGGCAGAACCATGGTCATGAATAGAAACCACCGGATTCACCTCTTCTTCGCAAAGAGCGCGTACTACGTTGTTGGCACGTTTCTGCATTTCTGCGTTGGCACGTTGCACAGCGTTCAACTCGATACCGCTGCTGTAACGGCCGGTGTCAACAGAAGATACGGAACCGCCACCCAGTCCGATACGATAGTTGTCACCACCGATTACTACCACTTTATTTCCTGCTTCCGGTGTACCTTTGAGGCAGTCACGTTGTGTACCGTAACCAACACCACCGGCGAGCATGATGACTTTGTCGTAACCATAAACTTCTTTGTTTTCTGTATGTTCGAAAGTCAGTACTGAACCGCAGATCAGCGGCTGACCGAACTTGTTACCGAAGTCGGAAGCACCATTGGATGCTTTGATAAGAATTTGTTCCGGAGTTTGGTACAACCATTTACGTACCGGAAGAATCTCTTCCCACTCGCGTCCTTCTTCTGTGCGCGGGTAAGAAGTCATGTAAACAGCAGTACCTGCAATCGGCCATGAACCTTTACCACCACCCATACGGTCGCGGATTTCACCACCCGTACCGGTAGAAGCACCGTTGAATGGTTCTACAGTAGTAGGGAAGTTATGAGTTTCCGCTTTCAGTGAGATAACACTCTTGATGTCCTTTACCTGGAAGAAATCAGGTTTTGAATGATCTGCCGGAGCAAACTGTTCCACAACCGGACCTTCAGCGAAGGCTACGTTATCTTTATAAGCAGAGATTATTTTATTCGGATTTTCCTGTGTCGTCTTTTTAATCATTTGGAACAGAGAAGATTCCTGTTCTACGCCGTCGATAATAAACGTTCCGCCGAAAATTTTGTGGCGGCAGTGTTCGGAGTTGATTTGTGCGAAACCAAATACTTCAGAGTCTGTCAACTTCCGTCCGAGGTCCTTTTCTACTTTCTTCAGGTAGTCCATTTCTTCTTTAGAAAGAGCCAAACCTTCTTTTTCGTTGTACACTTCGAGATCTTCGATATAGATGATCGGCTCCGGTTGACGGTTTGTTGTGAATACGTTTTGGTCGAGTCCTTTGTACATGCGTTGGAGCATCGGGTCGTAGTCTGCGTTTTCGTCCTTAACAGGGAAGTACTCCTCGATGCGGCTGATGCCTTCGAGCCCCATGTTTTGGGTGATTTCTACTGCGTTTGTACTCCAGGGAGTGATCATTTCGCGGCGTGGGCCAACGAAACAGCCTTTCAGGTTTTCTTCACTTTCCATCACGGCTTCGCCAAAAAGCCAGCAGAGTTTATTACTTTCGTCAGGGGTGAGCTGATGGTTGCTCTCTACGGCAATCACGCTCTTGGAAGGGGTTCTGAAAAAAAGAATCATGTTGTATATTTACGATTTTACGATTTACGATTTTACGATTGAAGTTCCTGCAGGAGAAACTCTTCTCTTTTTCTGTGGCGCAAAGATAATCAATTTCGTTGGTGGTAGGAAAAAAATAGAGAATAAATTCCTATACCTTATTAATATGTTTATTTTTGATGTACGTTTTACTTATTATCGCTATATATAGTGATTCTTGTGTGGAAAAAACGTTAATATACTATCCCCATATCACAAAAAAGTGCGATATTTGCGACATGATTCAGATAGAGACCATATTCGATATATTAGTGAAAGGCTTTATTATTGGCGTTGTTGTGTCCGCACCCCTCGGTCCGGTGGGCGTATTATGCATCCAGAGGACTCTGAATAAAGGGCGTTGGTACGGATTCGTAACGGGGCTGGGAGCCTCGTTGAGCGATATAGCATACGCTTTGCTCACCGGTTATGGGATGAGTTTTGTGTTCGATTATATCAATAAGAATATTTTCTATCTGCAGTTATTGGGGAGTGTCATGCTACTCCTTTTTGGTATATATACCTTTCGTAGCAATCCGGTGCAATCCATTCGTCCGGCTTCATCCAGCAAAGGTTCTTATTTCCATAATTTTATTACCGCCTTTTTCGTCACTCTATCCAACCCCTTGATAATCTTCCTGTTTATCGGACTTTTTGCCCGCTTTGCCTTTGTGCAGCCGGGAGTCCTGGTGTTTGAAGAGATCACGGGATATCTTGCAATTGCTATAGGAGCATTGACTTGGTGGTTGGGTATCACTTATTTTGTGAATAAGGTGCGCACTAAATTCAATTTACGTGGTATCTGGATACTGAATCGTGTTGTAGGAAGTATCGTAATGCTGGTATCTGTTGCCGGATTGATTTATACTTTGTTGGGAGAGTCACTTTATTAAGAGATAACATAATGAATCAGATAGCACAACAACTGAAAGAGAAGAATATTGCCGAATACCTTATATATATGTGGCAAGAGGAAGACTTGATCCGTGCCAATCATTGTGAACCGGAAGAGATGGAGGCAAATGTAATTGCCCGCTATCCGGAAGAACAGCGGCCTGCCATGCGAGAATGGTATACCAACCTGATTACGATGATGGGCGAGGAAGGAGTACGGGAAAAGGGGCATCTGCAGATTAATAAAAACGTGATTATCAATCTGACAGAGTTGCACAACGCATTGTCCTCTTCTCCTAAATTTCCTTTTTACAGTGCTGCTTATTTCAAGGCATTACCGTTTATCGTAGAATTACGGAATAAAAACGGCAAGAAAGATGAACCCGAACTGGAAACCTGTTTTGAAGCGTTGTATGGAGTACTCCTGCTTCGTCTTCAAAAGAAGTCTATCAGCGAAGGAACTGCCAAGGCAGTGGAAGCTATCACTAGTTTCCTTTCTATGTTGGCAAATTATTATGATAAAGACCGTAAAGGTGAATTAAAACTGGATGAATAAATGAGAATTTTAGTAACGGGTGCCAACGGTCAACTTGGCAATGAGATGCAGGTGCTTGCGAAAGAGAACCCGCAACATACGTATTATTTCACAGATGTGCAGGAACTCGATATCTGTGACAAGCAAGCTGTGTGGACTTATATGGCAGAGAAGCAGATTGAGCTTGTTGTTAATTGTGCTGCTTATACAGCTGTAGATAAAGCTGAAGATAATCAAGAATTAGCATACAAATTGAATTGTGAAGCACCGAAACAACTGGCAAGTGCAGCACAAGCCAATGGTGCTGCCATGATACAAGTATCTACTGACTATGTATTTGACGGTACTGCGCATACTCCATACACGGAAGACTGCAATCCTTGCCCGGATTCTGTATACGGCACCACTAAACTGGAAGGAGAAAAGGAGGTAATGAATCACTGCGAGCAAGCAGTCGTTATCCGTACCGCATGGCTCTATTCTATTTTTGGCAATAATTTCGTAAAGACGATGCTTCGTCTTGGAAAAGAGCGTGACAGCCTGGGAGTTGTTTTCGACCAGATCGGGACTCCGACGTATGCCAATGACCTGGCACGGGCCATCTATGCTATTATTAATAAAGGTATTGTTCGCGGTATCTACCATTTCAGCAATGAGGGAGTTTGTTCCTGGTATGATTTCACGGTAGCTATTCATCGTCTGGCAGGAATAACCACCTGCAAAGTGAAACCTTTGCATACAGCCGAATATCCCGCGAAAGCAAACCGCCCGGCATATTCCGTGCTTGATAAAACAAAAATAAAAACAACGTTCGATATAGAGATTCCTCATTGGGAGGAGAGCCTCAAACAATGCATTGATAAAATTATGAAAGATGAATAATGAATCTAGGCTATGTTATTCCAGCATAGCTTATTCATATTTTATAATTCATAATTCTAACTAAAAAACTATGGCAGATAATACAGAAATTTTGAGACGGCGGACGTTCGCCATTATTGCACATCCGGATGCTGGTAAGACATCTTTGACGGAAAAGTTATTGCTTTTCGGAGGTCAGATACAGGTAGCTGGCGCAGTAAAGAGTAATAAGATTAAAAAGACGGCTACGTCCGACTGGATGGAAATCGAGAAACAACGTGGTATTTCGGTAACGACTTCCGTGATGGAATTCGACTATCGGGACTATAAGATTAACATTCTCGATACTCCCGGTCACCAGGACTTTGCCGAAGATACATACCGCACACTGACAGCTGTAGACAGTGTTATCATCGTTGTAGACGGTGCGAAAGGTGTGGAAACGCAGACACGTAAACTGATGGAGGTGTGCCGTATGAGAAAGACTCCGGTAATAATCTTCGTCAACAAAATGGACCGTGAAGGAAAAGATCCGTTCGATTTGCTTGATGAACTTGAAGAAGAACTGATGATTCAGGTTCGTCCCTTGTCCTGGCCGATAGAGCAGGGAGCACGTTTTAAAGGGGTATACAATATCTATGAACAGAAACTGGACTTGTATCAGCCATCCAAACAGATGGTAACAGAGAAAGTGGCAGTCGATATTCATTCGGAAGAACTGGATCAGCAGATTGGCAAGTCGTTGGCAGACAAACTGCGTGGCGATTTGGAACTGATTGAGGGTGTTTATCCGGAATTTGATTCTGAATCCTATTTGGCAGGAGACTGTGCGCCTGTATTCTTTGGATCAGCGCTGAACAACTTCGGTGTGCAAGAGTTGCTGAACTGTTTCGTAGAGATAGCTCCCAGCCCTCGTCCTGTACAGGCAGAAGAGCGTGAAGTGAAACCTGACGAACCGAAATTTTCCGGATTCATCTTTAAGATAACCGCCAACATTGATCCCAACCATCGTTCTTGTGTGGCATTCTGTAAGATTTGCTCCGGTAAGTTTGTCCGCAATGCTCCATATACACACGTCCGTCATGGAAAAACAGTGCGTTTTTCATCGCCTACCCAGTTTATGGCACAGCGCAAAACGACGATTGACGAAGCCTATGCAGGAGATATTATCGGTCTGCCGGATAATGGTACCTTTAAGATTGGCGATACATTGACAGAGGGTGAACTGCTTCATTTCCGCGGATTGCCGAGCTTCTCGCCGGAGATGTTCAAGTATATCGAGAATGCCGATCCGATGAAACAGAAACAATTGGCAAAAGGTATTGACCAGTTGATGGATGAAGGTGTGGCACAGCTGTTTGTCAATCAATTCAATGGCCGTAAGATTATTGGTACGGTAGGACAGTTGCAATTTGAGGTCATTCAGTATCGTTTGTTGAATGAATACAATGCATCCTGTCGCTGGGAACCGGTAAGCCTTTATAAGGCCTGCTGGGTAGAAAGCGATGATCCGGCGGAGCTGGAAGCCTTCAAGAAACGTAAATACCAGTACATGGCAAAGGATAGAGAAGGACGCGATGTGTTTTTGGCGGACTCCAGTTATGTACTTCAGATGGCTCAAATAGACTTTAAACACATCAAATTCCACTTTACAAGTGAGTTTTAGAACATATTCGTACGATTTTAACTAAAAAATCAGGTAAAAAAAGGAAAAACATATCTCATATAAATGAGTGAAGAGAAATGAAGACACTATCCTGGGATAAAATTCAGCAAGGGGATGAAGAGGCATTCCGGCAGCTTTATGAGCAATATGCAGATTTACTGTATGGATATGGCATGAAGATAGCCGGTGATGAGACTTTGGTAACCGAGGCGATACAGTCGTTGTTTGTTTACATCTTTGAGAAAAGAGAAACTTGCGCGGCCCCTCAATCCATACCCGCTTACTTATGTGTTTCGTTGAGACACATGATAGTGAACGAGCTGAAAAAAGAGAATAGTGGATCATTCAAATCACTGGATGAAGTAGGCACAAACGAATATCAGTTTGATCTGGAGATCGATATTGAAACTGCTATTATCCATTCAGAGTTGGAAAAAGAACAGCTGGAAGTTTTGCAGAAAGAGCTGAACAATTTGACAAAGCAACAGCGGGAGGTATTGTATCTTAAGTACTATAAGAAGATGAGTCCGGAAGAAATAGCCCAGGTGATGGGGCTCACTTCGCGTACAGTTTATAATACGACTCATATGGCTATATCCAGTCTACGGGAGCGTATGAGCAAATCTTTCTTGCTACTGGTGGCAGCTAATTTGTGGATTTTTAATTGAGGTGAGATATGGAAAAGTGGACAGAATCTTTAGAACAATACCTGGAGGAAGGTAAGCTTCCTCTAGTGGGCGAAATATTTTCCCGTAAGAAAGAAATAGGTGATAAATTAAAGTTGCAGCGCGAAGAAAGCCATAAGATTATCTTAAGCCGGAAAAGAAAACAAAGTGTCGGAAGAAGAAGCTTCTCCTTCTCTTGGGGAGTGGCAGCTGCGGTCGTTCTTCTTTTGGGAGTAGGCAGTTACTTTCTGGCAGAGGAAAAGGTAGTGACGGATAACACTGCAATGAATTATGAATTGCCCGATGGCAGTAGTGTGCAGGTGATGGAAAACTCACGTCTGACTTACAATCATATAACATGGCTTTGGGAGCGTAAGTTGCAATTGTTGGGCAAAGCCTCTTTCAATGTAACCAAAGGCAAGACATTCACCGTTAGCACTGAAGCCGGCGACGTGACGGTACTCGGTACTAAATTCTTGGTCGATCAGCAGGGAAAGAAGATGTTCGTAAACTGTGAGGAAGGAAGCGTGAAAGTCGAGACTGCCGTAGGTAAGCGTACATTGCTTGCCGGTGAAAGTGTGCGTTGCGATGAAACCAAGATTGTGCCAGTAGAAAAAAAGGCGGAAGAATCGGAATTCCCTGAAGTGCTAGGGTATGAAGACGATCCGCTGATAAATGTAGTGGCAGATATTGAGCATATATTTGAGGTAACAGTCGTCGGGCATGAGAAATGCGAGGGGCTGACCTATAACGGGACGGTCTTAACAAAAGACCTGAACGCCACACTGGAAAAAGTCTTCGGGTCGTGTGGAATCAGTTATCAAATTCGAGGGAAAGAAATTATTTAAATAAAAA
>NZ_GG774960.1:0-11627 GCF_000162555.1 Bacteroides sp. 3_1_23 | reverse complement strand
CTCTGACTATCCAGAAGAGGCTTTTTTGTTTTTCTTCAAATTTTCTTCATTTTTTCTTGGTAAAAAAACAACGGATGCTTCTCTTTCTAATATAAGAGCTATTTAATGATATTTGAAGAAAACGGTAGAATTGATTAGAAGATTAAATGTTGTAGTAGAAGAAATTAGAAATTATCCGGCAGAAATAAGGCCGGGATTCAGAACAAACAATAGATGTTTTATAGAGAATTACAAACTAAACTCAAAACAAACAATAGATGCTTTTTATAAAATTTAAATTTAACCCAAAACAAACAATGTTTTAAAAGAAATGCAAACTAGGGCTCAAAGCAAACAATAGACAGCGGCAGATAAATTATTCCTGCCACAAACGTAAGCCGGAAAGATTCCCTCATCGGACGTGATATGAGCTTTAGAGGCTTGTTTTTTCCGATTAAACAGACTTAGTTGGCTTAAAAAAGGGTTTTTCAACTAGACTGCTACGCTAATTAAAAGAATGAAAGCCGTGATGGCGCATGAGAGGTTTAACAAGGCCGGTTTTATCTGGTAGTTTAATAGTAGGTTAAGAGAGTATGAAACCAGAAAAGGGCTGAACCGGTCTATCATTGAGTATTTTTATTTAATAATTGTTTTATCAGAGTGTGAGAGAAAGTTGAGGGGCTTTCTCTCACATTTTTTTGTAGGAACAATAGATAGGACGATTTACTATTGGACTATTTACCATTTACTATTTGGGTTGTGCAATAGAAGCAGATAATAAATAAGATAAATGGGAATTTAGTTTAGATGTGGATGGCACGCTAAATCATAAATCATAAATCATAAATCATAAACTTCCCCAGTTTTCCAATCAGAGAAATGACGTTTTTATACATTATATTCCTTTCTTAATTTATTTTATAATAAAAATTTGGTATTTTCGAACGCTTTTTAGACGAACAACTTAAAATACTAATAGTTTATTATATGGAAAATATCGAAACAGCGATCCTGCTGATGGTGGTCGGAATGGCTACCGTGTTTGTTATTCTGCTGATTGTGATTTATTTAGGTAAGTTGTTGATTACATTAGTCAACAAGTATGCTCCTGAAGAAGTGGTTCCTGTGAAGCGGGAAGCATCGCAAGGTCCTGCCCCTGTTCCGGGAAACATCTTAGCCGCCATTACAGCTGCTGTAAATGTGGTGACACAAGGTAAAGGAAAAATCACTAAAGTAGAAAAATTATAAATCTATAAAGAATATCACTGAAAGACATGAAAAGAGAAGTAAAGTTTAGTTTGGTTTTCCGAGATATGTGGCAATCTGCCGGAAAATACGTACCTCGTGTAGACCAACTCGTAAAGGTAGCTCCTGCCATCATTGAAATGGGCTGTTTTGCCCGCGTAGAAACAAACGGCGGAGGTTTTGAACAGGTAAATTTATTGTTTGGTGAAAACCCGAATAAAGCTGTGCGCGAATGGACAAAACCGTTCCATGAAGCCGGTATTCAAACCCACATGCTCGACCGCGCACTGAACGGACTCCGTATGAGCCCCGTTCCGGCAGACGTCCGCAAATTATTCTACAAAGTAAAGAAAGCACAAGGAACAGACATTACCCGTACGTTCTGCGGATTGAACGACGTGCGTAACATTGCTCCTTCCATCACATACGCAAAGGAAGCAGGCATGATTTCGCAATGCTCGCTTTGCATCACTCATTCGCCTATCCATACTGTAGAGTACTACACCAATATGGCGCTGGAACTTATCAAACTGGGAGCAGACGAAATCTGTATCAAAGACATGGCAGGAATTGGCCGTCCCGTATCGTTAGGTAAGATCGTAGCAAATATCAAGGCGGCACATCCCGAAATCCCCGTTCAGTATCACAGTCATGCAGGTCCCGGATTCAATATGGCAAGTATCCTCGAAGTATGCGAAGCCGGTTGCGACTACATCGACGTAGGCATGGAACCACTATCATGGGGAACAGGTCACGCTGACTTGCTTAGTGTGCAGGCAATGCTGAAAGACGCCGGATATCAAGTGCCCGAAATCAATATGGAAGCCTACATGAAAGTGCGCGGCATGATTCAGGAATTTATGGACGACTTCCTCGGCTTGTATATCAGCCCGAAAAACCGTCTGATGAACTCCTTGCTGATTGCTCCCGGACTTCCTGGCGGTATGATGGGTAGTTTGATGGCCGACCTCGAATCCAATTTGGAATCTATCAATAAATATAAGGCAAAACACAATCTGCCGTTTATGACGCAAGACCAGCTTCTCATCAAGCTCTTTGATGAAGTAGCTTACGTATGGCCTCGTGTCGGTTATCCTCCATTGGTGACTCCGTTCAGCCAATACGTGAAGAACCTCGCCATGATGAACGTGATGGCCATGGAAAAAGGAAAAGAACGTTGGGGAATGATTGCCGATGATATCTGGGATATGATTCTGGGTAAAGCCGGACGTCTGCCGGGTAAACTTGCTCCCGAAATCATTGAAAAGGCAGAACGTGAAGGCCGTAAGTTCTTTGAAGGTGATCCGCAGAATAACTATCCCGATGCCCTCGACAAATATCGCAAACTGATGAAAGAGAACAAATGGGAAGTAGGACAGGACGACGAAGAACTCTTCGAATATGCTATGCACCCGGCTCAATATGAGGCTTACAAGAGTGGCAAAGCAAAAGAAGACTTCCTGGAAGACGTAGCCAAACGTCGTGCCGAAAAAGATAAATCTCCGGAAGAAGATGCCAAACCGAAGACACTGACCGTACAAGTGGACGGACAGGCCTATCGTGTGACGGTAGCATACGGTGATACCGAACTACCTGCTGCTCCTGCGGGTGCTGCCGCTGCTCCGGCAGGAGAGGGTAAAGAAGTACTTTCTCCGTTGGAAGGCAAGTTCTTCTTAGTGAAAGGTGCGCAGGAAACTCCTTTGCAAGTAGGTGACACTGTGAAAGAAGGTGATGTAATCTGCTATGTAGAAGCGATGAAGACCTACAATGCCATCCGTGCAGAGTTTGGCGGTACAGTGACTGCTATCTGTGTCAACCCGGGAGATGCTGTTTCAGAAGATGACATATTAATGAAGATAGGATAATGAACGAAATATTTGAGAACTTATATGACATGACTGCGTTCAGCAATATCATTGCCGAACCGCAGTTCCTGATAATGTATGCCATCGCGTTCGTTCTGCTCTATTTGGGTATTAAGAAACAATACGAGCCGTTGTTGCTTGTCCCCATCGCTTTCGGTGTGTTGCTAGCCAACTTTCCCGGAGGAGATATGGGCGTGATTCAGGCCGACGAAAATGGTATGGTGATGGTAAACGGAGTGTTGAAGAACATCTGGGAAATGCCTTTGCATGACATTGCCCACGAACTGGGAATCATGAACTTCATCTACTATATGTTGATTAAAACAGGTTTTCTGCCTCCGATCATCTTTATGGGTGTCGGTGCGCTGACGGACTTCGGGCCGATGTTGCGTAACCTGCATCTTTCTATATTCGGTGCAGCTGCACAGTTGGGTATCTTTACCGTGTTGCTGGTAGCCATCCTGATGGGATTCACTCCACAGGAAGCCGCTTCTCTGGGCATTATCGGTGGTGCGGATGGTCCGACAGCCATCTTTACCACCATCAAACTGGCGCCGCATTTGCTGGGCCCGATTGCCATTGCCGCTTATTCGTATATGGCGCTCGTTCCGGTGATTATTCCGCTGGTAGTGAAACTGTTCTGTACGAAGAAAGAGTTGAGCATCAACATGAAAGAACAGGAAAAGAAGTACCCTTCGAAGACTGAAATCAAGAACCTGCGTGTATTGAAGATTATCTTTCCGATCGTGGTAACTACTATTGTTGCCCTCTTCGTGCCAAGTGCAGTGCCTTTGGTGGGTATGTTGATGTTTGGTAACCTGGTGAAAGAAATCGGAACCAACACATTCCGCTTGTTCGATGCCGCTTCCAATAGTATCATGAATGCTGCCACCATCTTCCTCGGACTGTCCGTAGGAGCAACGATGACAGCCGAAGCATTCCTCAACTGGACAACAATCGGTATTGTGATCGGTGGATTCCTTGCATTTGCACTTTCTATAACCGGTGGTATTTTCTTTGTGAAACTGGTAAATCTCTTCTCGAAGAAGAAAATCAATCCGCTTATCGGCGCCACTGGTTTGAGTGCCGTTCCGATGGCGAGCCGTGTAGCCAATGAGATTGCTTTGAAATACGATCCGAAGAATCACGTATTGCAGTATTGCATGGCAAGCAACATCTCTGGAGTAATCGGTTCTGCCGTAGCTGCGGGTGTGTTGATCTCCTTCCTTGCGTAAGATAATTCCTGCCTGAAAAAGACTTTTTATACATTCACACTTGGAAGATTCGTTTGATAGCGTTATCTTTGTGTGAATGTATAACAGTAAAAATAGCAAGCGTATGAGTGCAATGTCATTGGAAGCCGAAAAGAACGAACTGATTCGGCGGATTCTGGATGTGGATGATGTCGCTATTCTGCGGAGAGTGAAATCGATGTTGAGTTGTGAAGAAGAGCAAACGAATGTTGTCGCAGAGGAAGCAGCTCCCTACCAGACAAAGGCGGAGATTCTGGCAAGCTTAGATCAGGCGTGTAAGGAACTGAAACTGAATCTGGAGGGTAAGTTGGAGTTTAAGTCATTAGATGATGCCCTTAATGAAATATAGAATAAGCGTTACCCTCGAATTTTTAAGGGAAATGAAGCATTTGTCAAAACGGTATAAATCGTTGAAAGAAGATCTTAGGAATTTTGGAAATGATTTGTTATTAAATCCTGAACAAGGAGTCAGTTTGGGCAATAATCTTCGTAAAATACGTATAGCGATAACTTCGAAAAATAAAGGTAAAAGTGGAGGTGCACGGGTGATAACCTATACGATAATCTGGACAGAAATAGATACAGAGATAAAATTGCTCACTATTTATGATAAGTCAGAACGTGCAAATATCACAGATAAGGAAATAGAAGATATCCTGAAGCAAAATGGTATTTTGTAGTCCTTATGATATAAAAAGAAATCGTCCTGTTATCACGTAACCGTGATAACAGGACGATTTCTTTTATAAGACTAAGACTTTGTGAACAAGTTTCTTTTGTTTCTAAATTTATTCACTGATTACCTTTCTGTATTCCGCTACCGCCATCTTTTCCGACAGATACGCATTAATCAGATTGGTGTGCGCCTGTGTCCATGACAATTGCGCGGAGAGCACATCCACCATGTTTGCCTTTCCCTCATTATACGAGAAAGAAACCAAATCAAGATTTTCATTAGCCAGATTCATAGTCTCTTTGGCGGTTTTCACTTGATATTCCGTTTCCGTCAGTTTGGTTAGGGCGGCAGAAAGTTCCTCGTTGATATTATCCGTCACATAACTTTGTTGCAGTTTCTGTATGCCGATATACGCTTTCTGCTGACGGTTTGTTTTGAACCGGGCTCCCCAACGGAAGATCGGTATATTCAGGTTAATGCCGACGATGGGATTGAAAGAAACATCATAACCGAGGTTAGGTGTAGCTGTAGCCCATCCACCGCTGAAATACATATTCAATTGCGGGTTGAACTGGCTAAGAGCCGCTTTGCGTTGCGCCTGACTTTTCATGATATTCACCTCCGTACTTTCGTAATCCGCGCGACGTTGCAGTACATTCTCCAGAGAAAGTATCTGCACCGGAGCGGAAGCCGTGTCAATCGTGTACAGACTGTCTACGGGATTGTTCGGCTCTTCTCCCATCAGGATATTCAGCTTTTGCAGCGCCAGCGTATAGTTCTGACGCGCCTTGATATATTGCAATTCCGCTTCTTTCAACCGGGTGGAAATCATTAATAAGTCCGTTCGACTAATCATCCCGTCGTTGAAACGATCCTGAATGATGTCATACTGTTGCTTCACAATACTTTGATACTTGTCCGCCGCCTGCAACATAGCCTGTGAAGCAGAAGCATTCCAATAAACTGCATCGCTCTGATAATGAATCTGGTCGATGGTAAGTTCTTCATTTAGTTGATTCAGCTTCTCGTCCGCTTTGGCAATCTTGTGCTGGGCGTTGAGTGCCCCGCCCGTGTACAACGGTTGCGAGACGATAAATACACCTTGATAGGTGTGGTTGCGGTATTCGCCTACCGGTTCGTTCCAGGCATTAAGGTCGCTCATGTTGAGGGTCCCGTCCGCATTGACATCAATTTTGGGCAAGAATCCCGTGTGAGCAATCTTCCGTGCTTCCGTACTTGCCATCGTCTTTAGTTTCTGCTGCTTCAGAATTTGGCTGTAAGCTTCCACTTTATCCCGGTAAGCTTCCCGGCTAAGATAGGGCTGCTGTGCTCCGGCTGTGAAGCCGAGGAGCAGCAGAGACAGAGTTATAAGTTGAGTTTTCATTTTATTCAATCTATACAATAAATTCAAGTTTCATATAAGAGAAGGCAATTAGCCTTTGATTCTCTGAATGGCACAATAAGCTACCGGAAGAACAAACAATGTCAGAGCCGAAGCCACCAACAGACCTCCCATAATCGTAGCCGCCATACCGCCGAACATCGCGTCGAACAACAATGGCAACATACCCAGAATGGTCGTGCCGGACGCCATTGCTACGGGGACAATACGACTCGTTGTAGCACTGACAACAGCATCCAACGGCTTTTTGCCCGTCTTTGCCTCCAGATCAATCTGTTCCACCAGTACAATCGCATTTTTGATATTCATCCCAATCAGTCCGAGCAAACCAAGGATGGAGAAGAAGTCGAACGACTTGCCTAGCAACACCAATCCCAAAACGATACCGATAAAAATAAGCGGTAACATTAACAAGATCACTGTCGGCTTACGATACGTCCTGAACAGGAACAACAGCGTGACGAACATCAGGAAGAACGTCAACGGTAAATTCTTGGCCAACGCCTCGTTAGACTCCACCTGACTTTCCTGTTCCCCGAAATACTTCATCGTATACCCCTCCGGCACTTTAATCTCTTTCTGCACCAGCGGCCAAACCTCATTGAAAGCAGCAATCGCATTCACTCCGCGACGCGGATCGCATTGCGCCATCATCACCATTTGCCGGTTGTAATCCTTCACATTCGAGAAACGATATTGGAAATCAAATTCCGATACCACCTGTTCCAGACTGGTCGTTTCATTCCCCGTGCCGAACACGGGCAACGTGCGCAGGTCATTGATGCGGAACGAATCCACCGTGTTATCCTTCAATAAGATAGGAAGCACCTGATCGCCCTGCCGGTACTCTCCAAGCGTCATACCTGTGGTTCCGATCTGGATACTTTGTGCCATTCCCTGACGCGATACCCCTAACGGTTGCGCTCGTTCGGGACTATATACAGGCTTCCATACAGGAACTTTATTTCCCCACGAATTGCGCACATTGATTAAATCCGGATTCCGGTGCATAATCTCCAAAGCCTGGTTGGTGAGCGCCACAAGCGTGTCCACATTCGGACCGATAAACCCGATTTCGATAGCGGCATCCACCGCAGGCGACAGTTTGAACAGACTGGTGCGGGTAATCGCATTCGGATAATTCGCCTTCATGTACGCATCGAAATCTTCTTCATACTCTTTTGTATATTTACTGTCCGTCAATTCAACCAATACATTGGCAAAATTCGGTTTCGGGCCCACCGAAGTAGAAGCCAGGTAATACCTTAACGGCGTGCTGCCGAAGGTGATCGATACTTTCTTCACTTCCGGCTGCTTTGCCAGATGCTCTTCTACGGATTTCATCTCTTTCACTACATCATTGATGCTATACCCGTCGGGATAGAACACGTCTGCCCGGAAATAAGGCTTATCGAGAGAAGGGAAGAAGTTTTGCGGCATCGTCCCCATGATAACCAGCGAAGCAATAAAAAGCACTACCATCGAACCCAGTGTCAATGTTTTCCTGCGAATCAGCGTGCGGAGGATGGAGGCGAATTTGTGATAGAACGGTTTGTCATACGGGTCTTTCGTGCCGTCCTTTGCCTTCGCTTTCAGAATGAAATTACCGAAAACAGTGGTCTGCGTCAGCGCGAGCACCCAGCTCAATCCCAGCGAGATGGCAAGCACCACAAAAAGCGGTTTCACGATTTCCGCCACGGCAGAAGGAGCAAGGTAGAGTGGGAGGAACGAACAGATAGCGATGAACGTAGCCCCAAGCAATCCCCATTGCGGACCGGTTGCGCCGTCTATCAGCGCTTTCCGCCGGTCTACTCCACGAGCAATGGCAATCTGTGCGTTGTCCGTTACCACGATGGCGTTATCCACCAGCATCCCCATGGCGATGATAAATCCCGCCAATGAAGTACGGTTCAGCCCGACACCGAAGAAAGACATGATAAGCAATGTGCCGCCAATAGAGAAAATCAGTGACGAGCCGATCAGCACACCTGCGCGCAAACCCATCACCAACATGATAATCACAATTACAATCAGAATCGATTCGATCAGATTGATGATAAATCCGTTGTTGGCTTCGTTGGCAATTTCGTTCTCCAGATACAGGCTTTGCAGTTCCAGTCCCACAGGCATCAGTGGCAACAATTCGTCCAGTTTGGCTTTCACGTTCTTGCCCGTCTGCACCACGTCCCGTTGCGGGTCGGTGGAGACGCCGATGCCGATGGCACGTTTGCCGTTCACGTGCATGATGTTGGATGGAGGGTTCATGTACCCTTTTTCGATGACGGCGATATCGCCCAGTTTCACTTGTCCGGCTTTGGTGGTAATCACCTGGTTGCGGATATCGTCTACGGTGGTATACATACCGTTGGCAGTCACCCGGAGCTGTTGCTCGCCGGCACGGATTTCTCCGGTATTGATAATCTGGTTCTGCGATTGCAACAGACTGGCAAGCTGTTTCGGGTCGATGCCCATACCTACGAGCTTATTGGTGGAAATAAAAATATTGACCACCTCCGTCTGCGTCCCGAACAGGGCGACTTTCATCACCCCGTCCGCCGTCACTACCTGCGTCTTGATCCGTTCCGCCCAGTTGCGCATCTCTTCGTATGTGTAACCGTCGTCCGCCGTCAGACCGTAATAGATACCGAACACGTCGCCGAAATCATCGGAAACCGTCGGTGCGGAAGCACCGCTCGGCAACTGTGGCTGTATATTAAGCACCTTCCGTCGCAACTCATCCCACTTCTGCGGAATGGAGCTTGCCGACAAGGAAGGTTGCAACTCGAATGTGATTTTTGAGAGCCCGTACATCGATTCTGATTTTATCTTGTACACACCGCTCATACTTTGAATCTCACGAGAGATAGGCTCGGTAATCAACCGCTCCACTTCTGCCGGTTCGGCACCCGGATAGCGGGTCATAATAACCGCCGACTTTATGACGAAAGGAGCATCCTCTTTCTTACCCAGCTTGCCGAAAGAAGTGATTCCCCCAATCAGCAATACAGCAAGAAAGAAATAGATGATTTTCGTATTATCTAATGAATATTTGGCTAAACTCATAATAAATGATCGTTGATAATTGATGAATGACAGCGGATAAATGATACTTAATCATTTATCAACTATCACCTGTCAACAGTTGTGATAGATTCTCCTTCTACTAGTTGGTATACGCCTGCTATGACGATTTTTTCACCGGGTTTCAAACCTTCCGAGATGAGCGCCTGTGCTTCTCCGGTCGGGGCGTTGACGGTCACTTCCCGTTTGTGGACTTTGTTGTCTTCTACCACCCAGACATACATTTTATTCCCTTCGCTTTCACCGAATACGGCACTAAGCGGTACAATCGTCCAGCTATCCTGCACCAACGGGCCTACATCTGCCGTGAAACGGATGCTGCACGTGAAACCGGGTTTCACAGCATACAGATCGCGGTCGAATGACGGATCGTCAATCGTGATGCTGACCGGAATTCCTGTGCCATCCGTAGAAATATCAAGATATTCTTCCAGTTTCGCTTGAAACACGTGTCCTTTAAATGTGTCGAACTCTACAAGGAAACGTGGGTCTTTGGCGCGCAACAAATAAAGATACGCATCCGGAATGGTGAATTTGATACGCAGATTGTGTGTATTGACAAGCTGCACGATCCCCTCACCGGAGTTGACACGCTGATAGTTTTCCACCAGTCGTTTTTCGATAGAACCGTCGAAAGGGGCTGTCAGCTTGGTGTCGCGCATATTGTTGGCAGACAGTTCGTATTCAGACTTCGCCTTCTGGAAGTTGGCGAGGCTGATTTCATATTCCTGCACGGAGATCGCTTGCCGGGAGAGGAGCCGTTTGTTACGTTCCACTTGTGCCGAAGCCGTTTCGTATGCCGATTTCGTGGCGGCATATTGCAACGCGATGTCTCTGGGGTCGATAGCCGCGATGAGTTGTCCTTTTTTCACTTTCTGTCCTTCGATGACAGGAAGCTGGATGATTTGTCCGTTGACCCGGAAAGCCAGCTTCACATATTCCACCGCTTCCACGATTCCCGAGAAATCTTTTCTGATAATCGATCTTGACTCGACAATCGTAGTCTTTACAGGACGTGCAGTTGTCGTTGTCGTTTCTTTTTTCTGTCCGCAGCCAGCCAGCAAGATTGCAGCCGCCAGGACGAATCCAAATTCCTTTTTCATATACCACGTTGATGTTTAGAGGTTTTGCGTTGATAAATAGCGAATAATATACTAAAACAACTCCTGTTTATTTATGTTCAATATTCCTGTCTTTTCATATCCTGCCTCTTAACCTTTATATGGAATACAAAAAAACGGGAACTTTACGAGTTCACCACAGAGGACACGGAGGACACAGAGTTCTTTTCTCTCTTTCCGTAAGCAAAACAGAGCGATAAATGCGATTACTCTGTATTACTCTATAGTGAATAAAAAATAGTTAATCTCTGTGTCCTCCGTGTCCTCTGTGGTGAAATATAAATTTCCATTTAGCAAAGAAGTGTGCAGAAATAAACTAAAATCGCACTATTTTGCTCATTTCAGTGCAGAAATGAATGAAACGGTGCAGAAATGAATGAAATTTTTTCCTACTATAAAGTTGAAAAACATAAAAACATCTGCCACCTGCAACGAAAAGCGTGTAATACGCTAATTAGTAGATAGTTGGAACGTTGCAGATACCTGTGGCAGATAGGTTGCAGATAAAGTATCTGCAACGCGTTATATAATCAAAGAAAAAGCCTTGATTCCTTTGTGCAAAGCTATGGGATAATTGGGGTGACTGTAGTGTACTGAATAAGTTGACACTTCTTAAATTCGAAATTCACATGGAAGAATTAAAAAAGAAGTACACTCCTTACACAGAATCTGAACGAATGTCGTATATTCGTGAGTATTTATCGACTTCCGAAACGAAGTATCAGTTTGCCAAGCGTACGGGTATTTGCCGTCGTTTGCTGATTCTTTGGCTTGATAAGTATCATATAAATGATAAAGTTATGAGTACAGAACAACCCTCTTTAAGAAAAGCCTCTGATGAGTCTCTCAATGAACTGGAGAAAGAACTCGCTGCATTGCGTGCCGAAAACCGCAAGCTTCAGCGTGCCCTTCAGGAGGAAAGTCTTCGTCATGAAGCTTGTGAGGAATTGATTAATCTTGCGGAGTCAACCTATCACATCAAGGTTCGAAAAAACTCCGATGCCA
>NZ_GG774961.1:0-14735 GCF_000162555.1 Bacteroides sp. 3_1_23 | reverse complement strand
AACGTCGTGAGACAGTTCGGTCTCTATCTATCGTGGGCGTATGAAATTTGCGTGGCTCTGACACTAGTACGAGAGGACCGTGTTGGACTGACCGCTGGTTTACCAGTTGTGCCGCCAGGTGCATTGCTGGGTATCTAAGTCGGGATTGGATAAGTGCTGAAAGCATCTAAGTACGAAGCCAGCCACAAGATTAGATTTCTTAGGGTCGTCAAAGACGATGACGTTGATAGGATGCAGGTGTAAAGGTGGTAACATCAAAGCCGAGCATTACTAATTGCCCGTTCACTTTCTTTCGGACATGTACCGGTTGGGTATATACGTTTAGCTTGCTATACACTATGATTTTACTTTTCATCATGTCATAACCTTATTCAGGTGGTTATAGCACGAGGGTTCCACCTCTTCCCATTCCGAACAGAGAAGTTAAGCCTCGTCACGCCGATGGTACTGCGTAACAGTGGGAGAGTAGGTAGCCGCCGTTTTTAAGAAGCCCCTTGATTCATTTTGAGTCAAGGGACTTTCTGTGTTTTGGTACTTTGGTATTTATACCGCCCTTTTTAGCAGGTACAAACCGCATAATAGTTTCTTCAATAGAGATGCTTTTTTTAACAAATTAAAAGAATGTTCCCTAGAACAAAACACATTGCAACTTGTTTTTATAGTAGAGACAAATTTTTATGCTTAAATGATGTGAACAATGATACTCGTGTACATTTTATTGCTACATTTGTCGCCGAATCTATAACGAACGCTTTAAACAACTAAAAATACAATGAAACTTTCGCCGAAATTCATATTAGCTTTTGTTCTGCTGATGCTATCTTTTAGCATGGGTGGAAATGCTATGAATTTTTCGGCTTATGCTTCAAACTATGAGGCCTCTTGTCAATTATCAGAATCGTCTTCTGATGTTAATCGTAATTCTTCTGTAGATAATCAGTCGGTTAGTTATGATAACTCGCAGTCATTAACTATTTCTGATGTAGAATTAGGATTTAAATTAGTAACTGAATCAAACTCTAATAATTATCGCCTGCGTAGAATCATTGAAATCAATGACTCATTGAAAGACGTTATGCATAAGTTTCTCGTGTTAAGAGAGAATTCTTTAGTATTAGATCAAAGTAAATCTTTTTATTCGGATAAGGATCCACATTACTCCATTACGTGTAGCGATTACTATGTGTTCGCTCTAAGACATATCCTTATTTAGTTTATTTCCCCCTATTATCCGTTTTTTTCGTACTCTGTATGAACTGTGTGACTTTTTCCTTTTAAAAGTTGCAGGGTCTGTAGCGCAGTGTGCCTAATCGAAATTTTTACTTCCTAAATAACTAAAATTAATTTCTTAACAAAAAACTTATTATGGAAACTACTAAAAAAACTCAAGTTGTAGGTATAAAAAATGCCGGTATCGTAATCATCTGCTGTTTAGTAATAGCTGTATGTATCTTCCAATTCCTATTAGGTAACCCGTCCAACTTTATGAACAATGACCCGAACAATCACCCGTTGAACATGTTGGGTACTATTTACAAAGGTGGTATCATCGTACCTATTATCCAGACATTGTTGTTAACCGTACTTGCTTTGAGCATCGAACGTTATTTCGCTCTTCGTTCTGCTTTCGGTAAAGGTTCATTGTCTAAGTTTGTAGCTAACATCAAAGACGCTTTAGCTGCCGGTGACATGAAGAAAGCACAGGAAATCTGTGACAAACAACGTGGATCTGTTGCTAACGTAGTAACTTCTACTTTGCGTAAGTATGAAGAAATGGAAAAGAACACATCTCTTCCTAAAGAACAGAAGCTGTTGGCTATCCAGAAAGAACTTGAAGAAGCTACTGCTTTGGAAATGCCGATGATGCAACAAAATCTTCCGATCATCGCTACCATCACCACTCTGGGTACATTGATGGGATTGCTTGGTACTGTAATCGGTATGATCCGTTCATTTGCTGCTTTGTCTGCTGGTGGTGGTGCTGACTCTATGGCTTTGTCACAAGGTATCTCTGAAGCTTTGATTAATACTGCTTTCGGTATCTTGACTGGTGCATTGGCTGTTATTTCTTACAACTATTACACTAACAAAATCGATAAATTGACTTACGGACTCGACGAAGTCGGATTCTCTATCGTGCAAACTTTTGCTGCTACTCACTAATTCTGCGAACCCTTATAAAATCTATTATTAATCATGGGTAGAGCGCAAATTAAAAAGAAAAGTACGTTCATAGATATGACAGCTATGAGTGACGTTACTGTATTGCTTCTGACTTTCTTTATGTTGACTTCAACATTTGTGAAGAAAGAACCAGTACAAGTTACCACTCCGGCTTCCGTATCGGAAATCAAGATTCCGGAGACGAATGTACTCCAGATTCTGGTTGATCCGGAAGGAAAAATATTTATGAGCCTCGACAAGCAGCAGGATATGCAGGCTGTATTGGAGAGCATGGGTGAAGAGTATGGCATTAAGTTTACTCCGGAACAGGAGAAGAGATTTATCTTGTCTTCTACTTTTGGAGTACCTATCAGAAGTATGCAGAAATATCTTGATCTCCCGGAAGATCAACGGGATAAGATCCTAAAGAATGAAGGTATTCCATGCGATAGTGTTGACAATCAGTTTAAATCGTGGGTACGTAATGCACGTGCCGCTAACGCTGATCTACGTATTGCTATCAAGGCAGACGCTACAACTCCATACTCAGTGATAAAGAACGTTATGAACTCACTTCAGGATTTGCGGGAAAATCGGTACAATCTGATTACTTCTCTCAAGGCAGAATCTGAAAATTAAAAAGGAGGAAATACAATGAGTGCTGAAGTACAAGAGAGCGGCGGAAAAAGAGGAAAGAGCAAGCAAAAGAAAATGACTGTCCGGGTGGACTTTACACCGATGGTGGACATGAACATGTTGCTGATTACTTTCTTTATGCTTTGTACCACACTGAGCAAACCTCAGACGATGGAGATAAGCATGCCGAGTAATGACAAAGATATAACTGAAAACCAAAAGAGTATGGTGAAGGCTTCACAAGCAATTACGTTATTGCTGGGAGCTGATAACAAACTCTATTATTACGAGGGAGAACCTAACTATAAGGATTATACCTCGTTGAAAGAAACTAGCTACGGTGCAGATGGACTGCGTGCCGTACTTCTTCAGAAGAATGCTGTTGCTGTCAATAAAGTAAGAGAATTGAAGCAGCAAAAACTTGATCTTAAGATCACGGATGACGAATTTAAGAAGCAGGTTTCTAAGATAAAGAGCGGAAAGGATACACCGACCGTGATTATCAAAGCTACCGATGATGCTTCTTATATGAATCTGATTGACGCGCTGGACGAAATGCAGATATGTAATATTGGTAAATATGTGATAACAGATATTGCTGAAGCTGATGAATTCTTGATTAAGAATTATGATGCGAAAGGTGAATTGTCACAAAACTTGGCCGATAATTGATGTAACACCTAAAAAAGAAAAGTAAAATGGCAAAATTAGATTTAGCTTCTTCGGAATGGTGTCAACTGATTTTTGAAGGCAAAAACCAAGCATACGGCGCATATAGAATGCGTGCCAATTCAACAAAACGACATAATGTCGCTATGTTGATTGTAGTGGTCATAGCAGCGGTTGGATTTAGTATCCCTACACTGCTTAAGTTGGCAACTCCGGAGCAGAAAGAAGTGATGACAGAAGTAACTACTCTGTCAAAATTGGAAGAACCTGAAATCAAACAGGAAGAGATGAAACGCGTAGAACCGGTTGCACCTCCTCCCCCTGCATTGAAGAGTTCTATCAAGTTTACAGCTCCTGTCATCAAGAAAGATGAAGAAGTGCATGAAGACAATGAAATCAAGAGCCAGGAAGATTTGAATGCTACCAAAGTATCCATCTCTATTGCCGACGTAAAAGGTAATGACGAGGCTAATGGTAAAGATATCGCAGACCTTAAGCAGGTGGTAACACAGGCTGCACCGGAACCGGAAAAGGTTTTCGATATGGTAGAACAAATGCCGACTTTCCCTGGTGGACAGACTGAATTGATGGCTTATCTGGGTAAGAATATCAAATATCCGACTATTGCACAGGAGAATGGAACACAAGGTCGCGTTATCATACAGTTCGTTGTTGAACGTGATGGTTCTATTTCTGACGTACATGTGGCTCGTGGTGTAGACCCTTATCTGGATAAGGAAGCTGTTCGTGTGGTAAAAAGCATGCCGAAATGGCTCCCTGGTAAGCAGAATGGAAAATCGGTACGTGTGAAGTTCACCGTTCCGGTAATGTTTAGATTACAATAAAAGATGATGAAGAGACAATTTAGGCTGATAGGACTGGTAGCGTTGGTGGTTTTGAGTGCTTGTAACTCAAAATCGAAAGGACCGACGGATACTTATTCTTCCGGTGTGGTATCTATCGCAGCGGATGAGAGTTTCGAACCTATCATACAAGAAGAGATAGAGGTGTTTGAAAGTCTGTACCCTTTGGCCGGGATTGTCCCTCGCTACACAACTGAAGTGGAAGCGATAAATTTACTTCTGAAAGACAGTGTCCGGTTGGCTATTGCAACCCGGACACTGACTAAGGAAGAAATGAATTCATTCCACAGCCGTAAGTTTTTCCCTCGCGAGATAAAATTGGCTACGGATGGTCTGGCATTGATCGTGAATCGTGCTAATCCGGATTCTTTGTTGAGTGTACGTGATTTCCGCCGCATCCTTACCGGTGAGGTGAAAAACTGGAAAGAGGTTAATCCGAATTCCCGTTTGAAAGGGATTCAGGTAGTGTTCGATAATAAGAACTCCAGTACCGTACGTTTTGCAATGGACTCAATCTGTGGTGGAAAAGAGTTGGCTGAAGGTAACGTCAGTGCCTTGAAAACCAACCAGCAGGTGATAGATTATGTAGCGAATAATCCCGACGCTATGGGAGTTGTTGGAGTAAACTGGTTGGGGAACCGCAGTGATACAACCAATCTTTCTTTTCGTGAAGAGATCAGAGTGATGTCAGTGAGTGCGGAGGATGTAGCAACTCCTGCAAACAGTTATAAACCTTATCAGGCTTATTTGTTTTATGGAAACTATCCGTTGGCACGTTCTATTTATGCATTACTGAATGATCCCCGTAGTGGGCTGCCTTGGGGATTTGCTTCTTTTATGACATCCGACAAGGGGCAGCGGATTATATTAAAATCCGGACTCGTTCCGGCTACACAGCCGGTGCGTATTGTCCATGTGAAAGACGAATAATAACTAAAATTAGAGACTATCATGAAACGAGTACAAATGTTTTTAGCTGGAGCGTTTATAGCAGTAGGGTCGCTCTGCGCGCAATCAACCGATGCCGAGTGGCAGGCGGAAGTCGCCAAATTGAAAGAAACTATTCAGACGAATCCGGCACAGGCTGCTGAAGATGCCGAACATCTGATTAAAGGAAAGAATAAAAAGAATGTGGAATTGCTGGTAGCTATCGGAGATGCATATCTGAATGCTGACAAGATTCCCGAAGCGCAGGAGTATGCAGCTCTTGCCCGAAAAGCGAATGGTAAATCGTCACTTGCTTCTGTATTGGAAGGAGATATTGCCGTGAAACAGAAAAATGCGGGTCTTGCTTCTCAAAAATATGAGGAGGCGATTTATTTTGATCCGAAATGTACGGAAGCTTATCTGAAATATGCAGATATTTATAAATCAGCCAATGCAAATCTTGCCATTGAGAAGCTGAATCAATTGAAAGACCTGGAACCGTCCAACACAGCCGTAGACAAAAAACTAGCCGAGATTTATTATTTGAAAAATGATTTTAGTAAAGCGGCAGGAGCTTATGCGAATTTTGCAATGGGGCCGACTGCTACGGAAGAAGATTTGGTGAAGTATGCGTTTGCTTTATTTTTGAACCATGATTTTGAGAAATCGCTCGAAGTGGCTAATATGGGATTGCAAAAGAATGCCCATCATGCTGCGTTCAACCGTTTGGCAATGTATAACTATACTGACTTGAAGCGTTTCGACGAAGCGATAAAGGCAGCGGATATCTTCTTCAATGAATGTGAAAAAGCCGATTATTCGTATTTGGATTATATGTATTATGGACATCTGTTGGAGAGTCTGAAAAAATATGATGATGCAGTAGTACAATATGAGAAAGCGGTAAAGATGGATCCGACGAAGACGGATTTATATAAGAATATCTCTTCTGCTTACGAACAGAAGAATGATTATAAAAAAGCAATCAGTGCTTACCAGAAATATTATGCATCTCTTGATAAGGAAAAACAGACTCCGGACTTACAGTTCCAGTTTGGTAGACTTTATTACGGTGCTGGTACGCAACCTGATTCATTAGCAATCACTGTTGAAGAACGCAAGCAGGCGTTAATGTCCGCCGATTCTGTTTTCCATGCAATTGCGGAAGCAGCGCCGGACAGCTATTTGGGTAACTTCTGGAGAGCACGTGCCAATTCTGCACTTGACCCTGAAACAACTCAAGGACTTGCGAAACCTTTCTATGAGGAAGTAGCCGCTTTATTGGAAAGCAAAAACGATCCTCATTACAATTCAGCTTTGGTTGAATGCTACAGTTATCTTGGATATTACTATTTGTTAGCTATCGAAAATCCGGCATTGAAAGCCGAAGCAAAGGCTAATAAAGATAAATCCATAGAATACTGGAGTAAAATTCTGGCTATAGACCCCGCTAATGCTACTGCTAAAAGGGCATTGGATGGCATCAAATAGTGAATAATTTTAGTTGTTTGTCGTGACAGGAGGAGTGGAGAGTGATCTTAGCTCCTCCTTTTTTTGCACTTTTTTCTCCTTTTCTATTGGAATATTCAAAAGATTACCTACTTTTGTGGTGTACTATTACACTAATACACCTAAAGATCATTATTCATTAAACAGAAATACTATGATTACAGTAGAAAATCTTTCATTTACTTATCGTAAATCGAAGCGTGCGGTACTACGTGATTTTTCGCTTTCGTTCGAATCCGGCAGGGTATATGGACTGTTGGGAAAGAATGGTGCGGGAAAATCTACTCTTCTCTATCTGATGTCCGGCTTGTTGACTCCTAAAAACGGCAAAGTGATGTTTCACGATACAGATGTACGCCGTCGGTTGCCGGTTACTTTGCAGGATATGTTTTTAGTTCCCGAAGAATTTGAGTTGCCTTCGGTTTCTTTGGTCAGCTATATTGAGTTAAACAGTCCTTTTTATCCTCGTTTCAGTAAGGAAGAGATGATTAAATATCTCCATTATTTTGAGATGGATATAGATATTGATCTCGGATCGCTTTCTATGGGGCAGAAAAAGAAAGTGTTCATGAGTTTTGCGCTTGCTACGAATACCTCTCTTTTGTTGATGGATGAACCGACCAACGGGCTGGATATTCCAGGCAAAAGTCAGTTCCGTAAGTTTATAGCATCGGGTATGTCGGATGATAAGACGATTGTGATTTCCACGCATCAGGTTCGTGACATCGACAAAGTGCTCGATCATGTGTTGATTATGGATGACAGCCGTGTGTTGCTGGATGAATCGACAAGTAGTATTTGTGACAAACTTTTCTTTGTGGAGAGTGATGATCGGGAATTGGCCAAAAGTGCGCTTTTTGCAATTCCTACTATTCAGGGTAACTACCTGATCCTTCCTAACGAAGAACAGGAAGAATCGGAATTAAACCTGGAACTTCTTTTTAATGCTACGCTGGCTGCTCCTGGAGAGATAGCCCGATTGTTTCACACTCAAAAATAAAAGACGATGATAAAAGATACTTTTTTCAGTTTGCCTCGTTTTATAAATCTCTGCCGTAAGGAGATGGTGGAGAATTGGAGATCGAATGTGCTTCGTATGGTGTTGATGTATGGAGTGATGGCAGTGGTAATGGTTTGGAACGGATATTTTAAATATAGGTATCACAATACGGCTTATTTTATTCGTCATGCAAATGCTGATCCTGCCTGGGAGTTTATACTGATATCTTTTTTATGTTTTCTATTCGCTTTCGGGTGTTTGAGTGCATCGTTGCTGATGGAAAAGATGAAGAATAAGACTAGTCGGCTCTCTGCATTAATGGTGCCGGCCACTCCTTTTGAGAAGTTTTTTTCTCGTTGGCTGGTATCAACCATCGTATTTTTAGTTGTTTTTCTGATTGCTTTTAAATTGGCTGATTATACACGGGTATCGATTTATTCGCTTATTTATCCGGATGCAAAAGGGGCGATACTTCCTGTCAATCTGGGATATTTAGTAGGCAGCGGGAAACGGTGGTTTTTATTCAATGAAATGTATGAGTTGATATTTGTCCTTTCTATTTATTGCTTTATACGGTCATTGTTCGTACTAGGTAGTTCTGTCTGGCCAAAGAATTCATTTCTCAAGACTTTTGTTACTGTTACCATTATTGTTCTGATTTATGTAGTGGTAGGAATAGTGGTGGGGAATATGTTATTTAATGGAAGCAACAATAGGGATTGTAGCTATATTTTTTCTTCTATAACGGAGCAACAAGCTTTTACCTTGGCATCCATTGCCTTTGTGCTTTTTGCATTAGTAAATTGTACGCTTGCCTATTTCCGTTTTAAGGAGTCCGAAATAATTCAACGCATGTAATAATTTAGCCTATGAATTTTAAAGAAAGTAAAGCTATTTATTTGCAGATCGCTGATAGGATTTGTGATGAGATACTTCTGGGGCAATTGGGGGAAGAGGAACGCATCCCGTCTGTCAGAGAATATGCTGCTATTGTGGAAGTAAATGCCAATACAGTGATGCGTTCATTCGATTATCTCCAGTCACAGAATATTATTTATAATAAACGCGGCATTGGTTATTTTGTCGCTACCGGTGCAAGGGAATTGATTCATTCTTTGCGAAAGGATATTTTTTTTGAAGGAGGAATTGGATTATTTTTTCAGGCAGATCAAGACGTTGGATATTCCTATCAAAGAGATAACCGATATGTATCGGGAATTTTGTAAAAAAGAAAAGTAAAACAAATATTATGAAACGTACAACTTATATATTAATAGGGCTTTTTGTAGCCGGATTTTGCATGCTGGTAGGCGGAATGTTTGTGATGTATTGTCTGGGGAAACCATACTTTTCCAATCAAATAAACCTGCAAGGAGAACAGCTAGTCCAAGAACTGCCGACTTGTCGGGTGATCTGGATGACTCAAACAGAGATGAATACGGAAGAACGTGGTATTTGGCTGGCAAATTCTCTCTTGGGAGTTTTGCCTTCAAAAGGAGAGAAGAATACGTTCTCTTGTTCAGAGAAAGTAAATGAATATCTGAAAATGACTGTTATGGGAGATACATTGAAGATCGTTTTGGACTATTCTCTGATTGATTTTCCACAAGAGTTTAAAGAGTCTAAATATGTGGGAATGATTACAGGAGATATGCAACTGAATTTGACATCCAAAGTGGAATGTGTTATAAATGATATTTATATGCAGAAGATAGCTCTCAAAAAACTGACAAAGGATTCCATTTCCATCGATACTCCTAATTCTATCATGGTAGATTCTTGTGATTTTAGAGCTTTGAGTGTCATTAGGGGTGGTAGAAATGTGGAATTCCAAAGTGGAAATATCAATAATCTGCATTTGAATTTAAATAGGATGAATGATTGGTCTGTGAATGTTGAAGAATGTCATATTGATACAGAATATTTAACAGGTCAAAATGTTAGTGTACAACTTCAAAAGGGAGAGTGCCGGCGTATGTTTTGGATTCCCGAGAAAGATGATTCTAAGTTGAAGGTCACATTAACTGAAAAAGCCTGTGTGACCGTAATGGAATAATCCGGTGGACGTATAAAATAAAAGTCTGATAAAAAAGCAAGTTTCAGCCAAACGAGGACAACCGCCTGATAATGTGCGGGAAACGCTCTTTGTTTGGCTTTTCTTCTGGACGGCAAAAGCCACCGATAGACAAAGGTAAGACAAAGTTAGGTTACCACATCATTACCAACGGTAAAAATGCAAATCGGCTATAAGTCGCTAATTGTCTGCTTCTTGCGTTAAGTTGCGTAACCTCTTGTAACTCAAAGTAAACTAATTTTGTAATCTGTAAACTTTGAGTAAGATGAGAAGTACCTTTAAAATTTTGTTCTATCTCAAAAAGAACAACCCCAAACCCAACGGAACAGTTCCAGTAATGGGAAGAATCACGATTGACGGAACAATCAGCCAGTTCAGTTGTAAGATGAATATATCGCCCAACCTTTGGGATACCAAAGCCGGAAGGCTGACAGGTAAAAGTACATTAGCGGTAAAAACCAACCTCGCTTTGGATAAAATCCGTGTCGATATTAACCGCCACTATTAGGAAGTAATGCAAACGGACGGCTTTGTTACGGCTGATAAGGTAAAGAACGCTTATTTAGGGTTAGGAGTAAAGCAAGATACATTTTTAACCCTCTTTGCCAAACATAACCAAGAATTTTCCCTGTACCGGGTAATGGTACTTGTAATGCCATATTAAAAAAGATAGGCAAGCAATGCGGGATTAAAACACGGCTGACCTACCATGTCAGTAGGCATACTTTCGGAACTTTATTGACTATCTCACAGGGAGTTCCGATAGAAACCGTTAGCCGAATGATGGGGCATACCAATATTAAAACAACCCAAATCTATGCCAAGATAACCAAAGAGAAAATAAGTCAGGATATGGAAGCCCTATCCCATAAATTAAAAGGATTGGAAATGCAGATAATTGAAAGAATGTGAATCAAACAAGAATTTTATTGATAAAATTGATTCATTTTTACACTCTTTGATTTGATATATGGAGTTACCTTTGCAAAGAACAATAAGTATATTAAAATGATACGATTACAAAATATAAACCTAACTTCTACTGAAGCAATACAGAGATTAGCTAATAATCACGCAATCGCTGTAAACCTACGGGATGCGTTTCCGTATCCTTATACGATTGAGGATGCTATTACAGTATGTTATATAAACTTTCAAAATTAAAACGTCAGTGAATCACACAGTGTAAGAACATGAAGGTAATCATTACGAGGTCAACAGGAATAGTCGGTTATAAAATTGCTGACGAAAGAATATTAATAACTATAAAAATTATAAAACAATGAAATTTAGTAACGTAAGATTATTAGTTAAAGATTTTGCTAAGTGTTTTAAGTTTTATTCCGAGCAACTAGGTCTGGAACCGGCTTGGGGTGACGAGAACAGTGGGTATGCCTATTTTAAGGTAGCAGACGGAATAGAAGGATTTGCTCTTTTTGTATCCGATTGGATGGCTCCGTCTGTAGGCAACGCAGATAAAGAATTGCCTGTAGGATATCGGGAGAAATCACTTGTGGCATTCAGTGTGGATAATGTTGATGATACTTATAGAGCATTGAAAGAAAAGGGTGTGATATTTGTTAACGAACCTACCGATATGGCTGATTGGGGGAGCCGCACGGTACTTTTGCGTGATCCTGAAGATAATTTAATAGAACTTTTTTCACCATTGGCTCCGGAACAATGGAGTGAAGAACTAATAGAAGAAAATAAGAAGTACGAGTAACAGGGCTATATATAACGGTTCATAAACAGAGAAAATAAAAAAAATAATTATACTTGAATAAAATGGTACACTTAGTTTATTGTGACGATAAAGCCAAAGCATTAGATAAAATAATGAATGGCAGTAAAATAATGATCGTTCGTGGAGCGGCAGGAAGAAAAATCCCCCACAGCCGGGTAAACGAAGGTGAAATACTCTACTTCATGCAGAAAGATTCGAAGAAAATCTCTGCTAAAGCCATGGTAACCCATGTAGACAACTATACCAAACTTACCGATTCGGAGATTATCGAAAAACTAAATAACCCTAAACTCGACCTGACAGACAAACAAAAGGAACGCTGGCATAAGAAATGCCTGATATTGGTAGAGTTTTCCGGCTTGGAGAAGATTGAACCTGCACTTGATTTTGAACATCAAGGAAATATGGATGATTGGTTGATTATCGAGAAAATCGAAGATGTACTTGTGGGAACAAGCATTCCCTATAATTACGAAAAAAGTAAGTTTTAATAAGGACAATGATTAAATTGAAAGTAGAAAAAGTAGATTTATATAGTAACATCCTTGAAAAAGAGATGTCAATGCTAGTGTATTTACCCACAACCTATAATCATCTCGATTCACTTCCTGTGTTATACTTTTTACACCAAAGAAGGGGTGATGAAAATATAATGTTTGAAATTGATATACATACAACAGCAGATAAATTGATAGAAACAGGGAAAATAGAGCCGATGATAATTGTATGTCCGAGAATGGAAAACAGCCGTGGCGTAAACTCGTCCATAGTCTGTAAGGAAATCCCTGACCCTGTAAAATCTCATAGAACGATACATTTAGGGAGATATGAAGACTACTTTATAGATGAGATAATACCTTTCATAGATAAAACGTTCAAAACCATAAATGACAGGAAAGGCAGATACATCGGTGGTGCTTCCGCAGGAGGATATACCGCTTTACACAATGCATTCAGGCATCAGGATAAGTTTTCGAAAGTTGGAGGACACATGCCTGCATTACTGCTCGAACTCGAAGATGAATATAAATCCTTTTACAGAGATATGAATGATTGGGAAAAGTATGACCCGCTATATATTGCAAAGCACAATGATATTTCTTCTGAAATGAAGGTTTATCTTGATGCAGGAGAAAAGGATGAGGGCAGGTTTTATGAAGGGGGCTCCATTCTTCACAATATGCTAAAGAAAAAAGGAGTAAATACTCAAAATTACCTGTTTCCGGGACATCACAATACGGAATATGTACAATCCAATGTTAGCAAGTATCTGGAATTTTACGGTTCTATTTGAGATACTTTAATTTAACTCATAAAAAACAATTCAAATCTAGAAAAAGTGGGTTTTGAAAAAGAGGCTGTTATTAAATCCTCAGTAATAAAAGAGGGGAAAATAATTGATGAACATTTATACAGTATTAGAAAGACATGAAAAAAGATATAGGTGAACATATTATCAGCAAATTGGATTTACCGGATATAGTTAAGATACTATCCGATGAATTAAGTGGGTCGGAACTGAACACTATTTTATTGGAGGTTTTTAACAGGCGCATCCAGCAAGAAACGCCCTCGTCTTTATTAAATAAATACGAGGGGAATAAACTTGTCAAACCTGCCAATATAGATGTTTTAAGGTACAAAGAACAAGAATTGACGTGCTATAAAGTATTAGCCAGCAGAGGATTTGAACCGATAGAACATTCTCCTGCCGCACAGTTGGGAACGAGTAGTGTTGTTGCTACCGTAGACCAAAAGAAAGTGTTGACAGCTTTAAGAAATACAGAAATGCAGGCAGACCCAACCAATGCAACAGCCTTGCATTATGCTTCATTAAAGAAAAAAGGCGGATTAGATAGCCGAACCTACAACTACAGTAATATTTCACGGATTATTCGAACACAGGTATTTGACAATCCTAATTTCACTCCTCATTTTTCAGTTATTTGCCTGATTTCCTGTGGTAAAGATACAGGGAGTTTTAATTTTGAAAAAGAGGAACTACTTAAACACCTGACAGCATCGTATGACGTTTTACGAAGTTACAGCTTTGAACATATATACTTCGAGATTATCCCATGCAAAGGGTATGACGGTCAAAGCCCATTAATTACAGAGTCAATATCATATGTTCAGAAAAACAGCGACCATATAAAAGTATCGGTTGTCGAACCCGACTATGAAAATAACTATTACTATGGCTTTCGGATAAAAGCAAAAATAGTAGTAGGCGAGAATGTGATTGAGATTGGCGACGGTGGGTTGCTCGACTGGACGCAACAACTTCTAACCAACAGGAAAGAACGCATGATGACAATGGGTATTGGCTTTTCGGTACTACATATAATAACAAAATAACATGGTAAAGGGCAAGGTCATATTTGAAGATGAAGAAAAAATAGAGATTAAATATCCCTGTTTTGAACTAAAGGATATTGTCGAGTATTATTTCGAAATAAAAACTCCGGACAATTCTATAAATCCGTTCTCACTTATAGCTTTGCCCAATGCTAATATTATAGTTTCAGTTTACTTGTCAGACAAGAGCCAAACATTCAAAGTTCATCGTGGACAGGGTATGTCTGATACATCAGGAGATAAAATCTCCGGCAGTTTGACAGACGCAATCGCCGTGATACACGCTCCCGGAACCCATGAATTTTCAATAAAATTCAAGCCGGGAGTTTTATACTCCTGTTTATCCGAAGATATTCCGACTTTGGTAGATAATAGCTTGCCATTGCAAAAATATCTAAATCAAAAAATGGCACTTAGACGATACCGACACCACAAATTATTATTATAATTTTTAGTTATAGCTACCGTCTATATGCATTTTAATTAGTTAATAAAAAAGCTCTTTCTAGTTGGTGTTAACTGGAAAGAGCCTGTTTCTTTTTCGACTGCTAAGATAGCAATTTATTTATTAATTTACAAACTTCTATTGTTTTATTTCTGTGCTAAATTATAAATTCTAATTTTGAGATTTAGTGATATTTCTATTATCACCATTATAAAAAAGTAGACTAATAAACTAACTATCGTTCCTATTATGCCTACCATAATGAGGGTAAAAAGCTCTTCTGTAAAATGTTTTTTGCACCTATCATTAAAGCTCCAAATACACAAATAGCATTTCCTATTAAT
>NZ_GG774962.1:3994-6302 GCF_000162555.1 Bacteroides sp. 3_1_23 | reverse complement strand
GAAAAGAACAAAAAACTTCCGGAAAAGTTTGGATTATAATAACTAAAGTTCTTATCTTTGCAGTCCGATTCGCAAAGAAAAACGGCCGGAGTTCTTCTTTTGTACCTTCTTTCCCTTTCGCATAGAGAGTCAGAGAAACCAGCGTAAAAAGAAAAACTAAAAAAAACTTCCGAAAAAGTTTGGTAGTTAAAAATAAAGCCTTTACCTTTGCACCCGCTTTTAAAACGAAAGCAACAAGTTCTTTGAAATATTGATAAACAATACAAGTAGTACAAGTAAAAAAATAGAACCGTCAATACTTGTCTTATGAAGTAGTGATACAATTAAGACTAATAGGTATTTGAATAAGGTCAATAAATTTACGGCGTCCTGAACAGAGCAAAAAAAGTCATCTTAACAGATGATAAAAAATACTTTTACAATGAAGAGTTTGATCCTGGCTCAGGATGAACGCTAGCTACAGGCTTAACACATGCAAGTCGAGGGGCAGCATTTTAGTTTGCTTGCAAACTGAAGATGGCGACCGGCGCACGGGTGAGTAACACGTATCCAACCTGCCGATAACTCCGGAATAGCCTTTCGAAAGAAAGATTAATACCGGATAGTATACGAATATCGCATGATATTTTTATTAAAGAATTTCGGTTATCGATGGGGATGCGTTCCATTAGTTTGTTGGCGGGGTAACGGCCCACCAAGACTACGATGGATAGGGGTTCTGAGAGGAAGGTCCCCCACATTGGAACTGAGACACGGTCCAAACTCCTACGGGAGGCAGCAGTGAGGAATATTGGTCAATGGGCGAGAGCCTGAACCAGCCAAGTAGCGTGAAGGATGAAGGCTCTATGGGTCGTAAACTTCTTTTATATGGGAATAAAGTATTCCACGTGTGGAATTTTGTATGTACCATATGAATAAGGATCGGCTAACTCCGTGCCAGCAGCCGCGGTAATACGGAGGATCCGAGCGTTATCCGGATTTATTGGGTTTAAAGGGAGCGTAGGTGGATTGTTAAGTCAGTTGTGAAAGTTTGCGGCTCAACCGTAAAATTGCAGTTGAAACTGGCAGTCTTGAGTACAGTAGAGGTGGGCGGAATTCGTGGTGTAGCGGTGAAATGCTTAGATATCACGAAGAACTCCGATTGCGAAGGCAGCTCACTAGACTGTTACTGACACTGATGCTCGAAAGTGTGGGTATCAAACAGGATTAGATACCCTGGTAGTCCACACAGTAAACGATGAATACTCGCTGTTTGCGATATACAGTAAGCGGCCAAGCGAAAGCATTAAGTATTCCACCTGGGGAGTACGCCGGCAACGGTGAAACTCAAAGGAATTGACGGGGGCCCGCACAAGCGGAGGAACATGTGGTTTAATTCGATGATACGCGAGGAACCTTACCCGGGCTTAAATTGCAACAGAATATATTGGAAACAGTATAGCCGTAAGGCTGTTGTGAAGGTGCTGCATGGTTGTCGTCAGCTCGTGCCGTGAGGTGTCGGCTTAAGTGCCATAACGAGCGCAACCCTTATCTTTAGTTACTAACAGGTGATGCTGAGGACTCTAGAGAGACTGCCGTCGTAAGATGTGAGGAAGGTGGGGATGACGTCAAATCAGCACGGCCCTTACGTCCGGGGCTACACACGTGTTACAATGGGGGGTACAGAAGGCGGCTACCTGGTGACAGGATGCTAATCCCAAAAACCTCTCTCAGTTCGGATCGAAGTCTGCAACCCGACTTCGTGAAGCTGGATTCGCTAGTAATCGCGCATCAGCCATGGCGCGGTGAATACGTTCCCGGGCCTTGTACACACCGCCCGTCAAGCCATGAAAGCCGGGGGTACCTGAAGTACGTAACCGCAAGGAGCGTCCTAGGGTAAAACTGGTAATTGGGGCTAAGTCGTAACAAGGTAGCCGTACCGGAAGGTGCGGCTGGAACACCTCCTTTCTGGAGCGATGCCGTAACTGTCACAAAACGTGGCAGCCACTTAAAGACTTTAAAGGTTCTGTTTTTTGTACTACTGGTACTTGTTTATTTATAACATATAGATCAACCATCTATAGAAGTATAGATAGAGATAAACAAGAGAAAAAAGAAGCCGAGTCTAACATACAGGTAGACAAGGTTGAATTATCGAGCAAGAGAGAGCAGAAGCGATGCTTGCATCGATTATGCCGAAAGCAGCCGATAATGCGTAGAACATAGTCCTATAGCTCAGTTGGTTAGAGCGCTACACTGATAATGTAGAGGTCGGCAGTTCAACTCTGCCTGGGACTACCAAGCTCAAGAATGAGGAACAGCGAAAGCT
>NZ_GG774962.1:0-3882 GCF_000162555.1 Bacteroides sp. 3_1_23 | reverse complement strand
CGTTCCCGGGCCTTGTACACACCGCCCGTCAAGCCATGAAAGCCGGGGGTACCTGAAGTACGTAACCGCAAGGAGCGTCCTAGGGTAAAACTGGTAATTGGGGCTAAGTCGTAACAAGGTAGCCGTACCGGAAGGTGCGGCTGGAACACCTCCTTTCTGGAGCGATGCCGTAACTGTCACAAAACGTGGCAGCCACTTAAAGACTTTAAAGGTTCTGTTTTTTGTACTACTGGTACTTGTTTATTTATAGAATATAGATCAACCATCTATAGAAGTATAGATAGAGATAAACAAGAGAAAAAAGAAGCCGAGTCTAACATACAGGTAGACAAGGTTGAATTATCGAGCAAGAGAGAGCAGAAGCGATGCTTGCATCGATTATGCCGAAAGCAGCCGATAATGCGTAGAACATAGTCCTATAGCTCAGTTGGTTAGAGCGCTACACTGATAATGTAGAGGTCGGCAGTTCAACTCTGCCTGGGACTACCAAGCTCAAGAATGAGGAACAGCGAAAGCTAAAAGCTAAAAAACAAAATTCTTGAATAACCTCTTGGGGGATTAGCTCAGCTGGCTAGAGCATCTGCCTTGCACGCAGAGGGTCAACGGTTCGAATCCGTTATTCTCCACGATCTCTGAAAAAGAGAAACGATCTTTGACATGATGTACAAAAAGTAAAATTTTAGTAAGAGCTAAAAGTATATATCAAACCGTACGTGTTCGAGTATGCAATATTGATAGAAGGAAGCAATTCCACTACCAATACCAGTACGAGAATAAAACGTTTGAAAGAAAGTAAGCAAGGGCGCATGGCGGATGCCTTGGCTCTCGGAGGCGATGAAGGACGTGATAAGCTGCGATAAGCTTCGGGCAGGTGCAAATAACCTTTGATCCGAAGATTTCCGAATGGGACAACCCGTCATTCTGAAGGAATGACATCTTGCATAGCAAGAGGCTAACACAGGGAACTGAAACATCTTAGTACCTGTAGGAAAAGAAAATAATAATGATTCCCCTAGTAGTGGCGAGCGAACGGGGATTAGCCCAAACCAATGTTGTTACGGCAATATTGGGGTTGTAGGACCACGCTCTCGCAAGAAGTTTAGTGAGAAGAACCCTTTGGAAAATGGGACCATAGACGGTGATAGTCCGGTATTCGAAGCTAAATGAAGCGTAGTGGTATCCTGAGTAGCGCGGGACACGAGGAATCTTGCGTGAATCTGCCGGGACCATCCGGTAAGGCTAAATACTCCCGAGAGACCGATAGCGAACCAGTACTGTGAAGGAAAGGTGAAAAGCACTTCGAATAGAAGAGTGAAATAGTCCCTGAAACCGTGCGCCTACAAGCGGTCGGAGCTGCTTCAGCAGTGACGGCGTGCCTTTTGCATAATGAACCTACGAGTTACTTTTTCCGGCAAGGTTAAGGATCTTGAGATCCGCAGCCGAAGCGAAAGCGAGTCTTAATAGGGCGATTAGTCGGAAGGAGTAGACGCGAAACCAAGTGATCTACCCTTGGTCAGGTTGAAGGTTAGGTAACACTAACTGGAGGACCGAACCGATAAGCGTTGAAAAGCTTCCGGATGAACTGAGGGTGGGGGTGAAAGGCTAATCAAACTTGGAGATAGCTCGTACTCCCCGAAATGCATTTAGGTGCAGCCTTGGGAATTACTACTGTGAGGTAGAGCGACTGATAAGATGCGAGGGCTTCACCGCCTATCAAGTCTTGATAAACTCCGAATGCGCAGTAGTTCGATCCCAGGAGTGAGGGCATGGGTGCTAAGGTCCATGTCCTAAAGGAGAAGAATCCGGACCATCAGCTAAGGTCCCGAAATAATTGCTAAGTTGAACTAACGAAGTCAGATTGCTAAGACAGCTAGGATGTTGGCTTGGAAGCAGCCATTCATTTAAAGAGTGCGTAACAGCTCACTAGTCGAGGAGTTTGGCGTGGATAATAATCGGGCATCAAGCAATTTACCGAAGCTATGGGATCCGTAAGGATCGGTAGGGGAGCATTCCACTCTGCGTCGAAGGTGAAGCGTGAGCTTTGCTGGAGCGTGTGGAAAAGCAAATGTAGGTATAAGTAACGATAAAGGGGGTGAGAAACCCCCTCGCCGAAAGACTAAGGTTTCCTGATCAACGCTAATCGGATCAGGGTTAGTCGGGTCCTAAGGCTCAGCCGAACGGTGAGGCCGATGGCAGAACAGGTTAATATTCCTGTACTACCTTAAAGAGTGACGTGGAGACGGAGGAGTGACAGCGCCGCGGACTGACGGAATAGTCCGTTGAAGGGTGTAGATGTTGATTATCCCAGGCAAATCCAGGATAAGAGTCGAACCTGATAGTATACCAAATTCTTCGGAATAAGGTAATAGTGCGTGTAAGCATACTCCCAAGAAAATCCGCTAAACTTAATCTTTAAGGTACCCGTACCGCAAACGGACACACGTAGTCGGGTTGAATATACTAAGGCGCTTGAGTGATTCACGGTTAAGGAACTAGGCAAATTGACCCTGTAACTTCGGGATAAAGGGTCCCAACGAGAGTTGGGCGCAGAGAATAGGTCCAGGCAACTGTTTAACAAAAACACAGGGCTGTGCCAAATTGAAAGATTACGTATACAGCCTGACACCTGCCCGGTGCTGGAAGGTTAAGAGGAGATGTCATCGCAAGAGAAGCATTGAATTGAAGCCCCAGTAAACGGCGGCCGTAACTATAACGGTCCTAAGGTAGCGAAATTCCTTGTCGGGTAAGTTCCGACCTGCACGAATGGTGTAATGATCTGGACACTGTCTCAACCGTGAGCTCAGTGAAATTGTAGTATCGGTGAAGATGCCGATTACCCGCGATGGGACGAAAAGACCCCGTGAACCTTTACTATAGCTTAACATTGAATTTGGGTAATTGATGTGTAGGATAGGCCGGAGACTTTGAAGCAGGTACGCCAGTATTTGTGGAGTCGCTGTTGAAATACGGCCCTTTGATTATTTGAGTTCTAACTCGTTGTTGCGAGGACACTGTTTGGTGGGTAGTTTGACTGGGGTGGTCGCCTCCAAAAGTGTAACGGAGGCTTCTAAAGGTGCCCTCAGGACGATTGGTAACCGTCCGTAGAGTGTAATGGCATAAGGGCGCTTGACTGGGAGACAGACAAGTCGATCAGGTAGGAAACTAGAGCATAGTGATCCGGTGTTTCCGTATGGAAGGGACATCGCTCAAAGGATAAAAGGTACTCCGGGGATAACAGGCTGATCCCTCCCAAGAGCTCATATCGACGGAGGGGTTTGGCACCTCGATGTCGGCTCGTCACATCCTGGGGCTGGAGAAGGTCCCAAGGGTTGGGCTGTTCGCCCATTAAAGTGGCACGCGAGCTGGGTTCAGAACGTCGTGAGACAGTTCGGTCTCTATCTATCGTGGGCGTATGAAATTTGCGTGGCTCTGACACTAGTACGAGAGGACCGTGTTGGACTGACCGCTGGTTTACCAGTTGTGCCGCCAGGTGCATTGCTGGGTATCTAAGTCGGGATTGGATAAGTGCTGAAAGCATCTAAGTACGAAGCCAGCCACAAGATTAGATTTCTTAGGGTCGTCAAAGACGATGACGTTGATAGGATGCAGGTGTAAAGGTGGTAACATCAAAGCCGAGCATTACTAATTGCCCGTTCACTTTCTTTCGGACATGTACCGGTTGGGTATATACGTTTAGCTTGCTATACACTATGATTTTACTTTTCATCATGTCATAACCTTATTCAGGTGGTTATAGCACGAGGGTTCCACCTCTTCCCATTCCGAACAGAGAAGTTAAGCCTCGTCACGCCGATGGTACTGCGTAACAGTGGGAGAGTAGGTAGCCGCCGTTTTTAAGAAGCCCCTTGATTCATTTTGAGT
>NZ_GG774963.1:0-2620 GCF_000162555.1 Bacteroides sp. 3_1_23 | reverse complement strand
GCACTTAGACGATACTGACACCGTATAACAAAAAGTTATAGCTCGGAGAATCCGGGCTTTTTTTATAAACAATTAAAATTAAAGATTATGGAAAAGAAAGAAGAACTTTTAGAAAGACTAGTGAATGAATTTGCAGCGTACAATAGATTAACTGCTGTTAGAATTGCAAAAGAGAATTTAGATTGTTGGGGGAAAACTAATGAAGAAATGGCGAAAGAGATGAAATCTTCATCAGAAAGAATCCTTAAATGGGGGTATTCAACCGATGAAGATTTTCCTCTTGACCCGCCAAGAATAACAACTGTAAAAATTACATCATGCTCAAAAAACTTGGTTGAGTAATGTTTCCTTATTAAAAAACATAATATACCCACAATATGTACACTCAATTTTGATATTATCTTTTGATATATCAATCTTATCGAAATAATTTCGTTTAATTTCTGCTGCGTTATCTATAGGAATACCACTGGGGTGATAGTAAGGCAGTATTGATCTTTTACATATTGAACATAAAGCACCTTTCAATTTTAGTTCAATTTCATCACTTTGTTTTTTATCCATTTTTTATCATTTTAAAGGTTGATACTATCTGCAAATGTACTGCTTATAAACTATAAGCAGTACATTGCTCTATATGTTGTATAAGAATGTTCTTTAGCATCCTTGCGAAAAACTTCCTTGAAAATATATTGCAAATCACTTGCTAATATCGTTGATTTTTAGTATATTTGGATAGCTAAAAATTTGACGTTATGAAAACTGATTTTACTCTTTTAACTCTCTATGAGAACTTTCCCGATGAAGAAAGTTGTATCAGGTATTTTGAGATGATGCGTTGGGGAGATAAGGTAATTTCTCCTTTTGACCCGACATCTAAAGTGTACAAATGTAGTAATGGGAAATACAAATGCAAGAATACTGGACGATACTTTGATGTAAAAACCGGAACTGCATTTGCTAAAACTAAGATGCCAATGAGAAAATGGTTTTCTGTGATGATGTTACTATTAACTCATACAAGAGGGATTTCTTCCTGCCAAGTTGCTTCAATATTAAAGATTAAGCAAAGAACAGCGTGGGGAATGATGCAGAAAGTTAGACAATATATGTCTATGGAAAACAACCATAAATTATCCGGTGAAGTAGAAATAGACGAAACATTTGTAGGTGGTAAAAACAAGAATCGTCACAAAGATAAGAAAGTAGAGAAATGTCAGGGACGTAGCTATAAGGATAAAGTTCCTGTATTCGGAATACTTGAAAGAGGTGGTAAAGTTATTGCCAAAGTTGTTCCCAATACACAAGCTAAAACTATAGTTCCGATTATCAAAGAAAAAGTTGAATTAGGTAGTGTTGTTTATACTGATGGTTGGGATTACAGTGGACTGCATGGGAAGTATGTACAAAGGTCAGTAGACCATGAAAAACATTTCTATGGTACGACCTATGCAACAGATGAAGGTGAGATAATCGTTGTTAGTACGAACGGTATCGAAAATGTGTGGTCGCATTTCAAGAGAATGATATTTGGGATATACTATCATGTAAGCAAAAAATATATGCAGAGGTATATTGACGAATATATTTTCCGATTTAATACTCGAAATTTTACCGATTCTCAAAGATTTAATTTACTTTTGCGTAATGCAGCTTAGTTATGGGAAAGAAAAAGAAACAAGAAATAGACCTAAGTAACATTAAAACAGTGAGGTTAGAGATTAACTTTTCTGTTCCTAAAGAACAGTTCGATGAACTGCTCCGAAAGATGGCGCACATTGCGGAAGGGAAAACACCGGATCAAGTCGAAGATGAGAAAGATAAAGACAAGGAGGAAAAGAAGAAGGAGTAACAGTTTGTAATTTATGAAGTTATTCTTATATTTGCAGCGTATCATCGAATAGATGGTACGCTTTTTTGTATATAATAGCTCAATCGTCCCTGAATCACCACCTCGAGAATGAACGAGTTATATATTACACACGTTGAGGAATCCGCATAGACGCAGATTTCTTGCTCGGTGTGTAATGGCTTGTGGTGAGCCAAGGGACGTGAAGCAATTATCTGCGTCTTTTCATATACTGGCGTATGGTTATTGCTAATAGACTGGAAACATTATTATTTAGTATTAACCAATAAAACGCAAAACATTATGGAGTCATTTGAAAAATCACAGTATTTAGGTTTAGAAATTCAAAAAGAGAAAAATCTGAAAGTGTTTTCTAAAATAGCACTTATTATTTCATTAATAGGAAATGCTATTTGTGTATTTGGAGCTTTAATGATAGGTGCAAAAAACATTTTACAGAAGAGCTTTTTACCCTCATTATGGTAGGCATAATAGGAACGATAGTTAGTTTATTAGTCTACTTTTTTATAATGGTGATAATAGAAATATCACTAAATCTCAAAATTAGAATTTATAATTTAGCACAGAAATAAAACAATAGAAGTTTGTAAATTAATAAATAAATTGCTATCTTAGCAGTCGAAAAAGAAACAGGCTCTTTCCAGTTAACACCAACTAGAAAGAGCTTTTTTATTAACTAATTAAAATGCATATAGACGGTAGCTATAACTAAAAATTATAATAATAATTTGTGGTGTCGGTATCGTCTAA
>NZ_GG774964.1:0-1910 GCF_000162555.1 Bacteroides sp. 3_1_23 | reverse complement strand
TAGTGTACTGAATAAGTTGACACTTCTTAAATTCGAAATTCACATGGAAGAATTAAAAAAGAAGTACACTCCTTACACAGAATCTGAACGAATGTCGTATATTCGTGAGTATTTATCGACTTCCGAAACGAAGTATCAGTTTGCCAAGCGTACGGGTATTTGCCGTCGTTTGCTGATTCTTTGGCTTGATAAGTATCATATAAATGATAAAGTTATGAGTACAGAACAACCCTCTTTAAGAAAAGACTCTGATGAGTCTCTCAATGAACTGGAGAAAGAACTCGCTGCATTGCGTGCCGAAAATCGCAAGCTTCAACGTGCTCTTCAGGAGGAAAGTCTTCGTCATGAAGCTTGTGAGGAATTGATTAATCTTGCGGAGTCAACCTATCACATCAAGGTTCGAAAAAACTCCGATGCCAAGTAATCGACACCTTGTCACAGGGGAACTGTGCCCGTCATATGCGCGGCAGTCTGCAGTTCCTCTGTGATTACTTCGGCATAACCAGACAAGGTTATTATAAGCATGTCAACAGAAAAAAGGAAATAGACATCCTCACATCAAGCATTGTGTTGTATTGTAATGAGTTACGTAAACTTATGCCCAAGGCTGGTATGCGTGAACTCTATGCATGCTGCCTTCGCAAGTTTGGTGTCAGGATGGTCATTGGACGTGATCAATGCTATAATATTTTTCGTGCCAATGGCCTTTGTCAACGTGTCAGACGTGTGAGGCCAAAGACTACAAATTCCAATCATAATTATTACATTTATCCAGACCTGCTGAATGTCACGCCTAAATTTGTAGCTGACACATTCGGTTCAATGGTTGTAGCGGACATAACCTATGTTGCCACGTGCCAGGGATGGGCTTACCTGTCCCTTCTTACCGATGCGGGCAGTCGGGCCATAGTCGGATATGCCCTGTGCAAAACACTCGAAGCGGAAGGTCCTTTAAAGGCACTTAGGATGGCTATGGACTTTTACAACAGATACAATGTTGATTTGAATAATCTGATACACCATTCTGACCGGGGAGTGCAATACTGCTCAAACCTGTATGTAGGTATGCTCAAGAAACATCATATTAATATCAGTATGACTCAGTGTGGGGATCCGCTACATAATGCTCTGGCTGAACGGATGAATAACACGATCAAGAATGGGTGGCTTTTTGACTGTACAGATGACAGCTTTGAACAATTGGATAAACGTATAGCCGATGCCATATATGCATACAATTATGTTAGACCGCATCAAGGCATACAAATGAGAACTCCGATGGAATATATTCGTAAATGCAGTGGAAAGGTAGCTGAAGTCCCGCTCGTCGGGACGGGTGCTCCCGCCCCTTGCCGCTAGGGCGATCCCCGAGCGAAGAGTTTTTGTTATTTAATGAAAGTTTACAGCCCGAAGTCTTGCACTTATAAGAGAAGATACATAATTTTGCAAAATATCTAAAATGACAACTTATACAGGAATTACAAAGGGACAAGTAAACTTATTTAGGTTTTAAAAAATATTGAGTAAACGAACTTAGGTATAACAAGCGAAGTTGTCAACTAAATCCAGTACAGTACAGACTCTATGGAGAAATGGTGGTGTCTCTACGGGGAAACGACAGTATCCTTACGTGGAAACTGTAGTGTCCCGCCTTAGAAACTCTCGTTTCCTGCCGTGGAAACTATAATTTCTAATGCCGGAAACGACAGTTCCCCGCCTGGAAACGGGAAGTTAATGTATACAATAAACTTTTGCCCTCCTGGAGAATTAGCTTATGTAAGGTTTATACTGTGTTGTAGATACTTTATCTGCAACCTATCTGCCGCAGGTATCTGCAACGCTCTAACTATTTATCAACTAGTGCATTACACGCGTTTGGTTGCAGGTGGCAGATGTTTTCATGTTTTTTC
>NZ_GG774965.1:0-1715 GCF_000162555.1 Bacteroides sp. 3_1_23 | reverse complement strand
AAACATAACTTTTCACACTCTACCTGTGAAAAAGTGTTGCAAACATAACGACTTAATCAAGATATAGCAATGCAGAATCGTACAAATGCATGGAAAATACCGTCTTTTGCACGATATTCCATGCTGTGGGAGCGATTTTCGATTAGTCCCTAATGACTATGAACCTTTTTGTTTCTATTTTATTGTATGGAAAATAGTAATTTATAAACCTAAAAATGATATGGCGAATTTTTCAATTGTAGTTGTTCCAACTAAAAAATTATCAAATGGCAGACATCGAATAAGGATAGCCGTAGCACATCATTCTCAAACCAGATATATATCTACCCAATTTACTTTGGATTCTGCCAGTCAACTAAAAAATGGTCGAGTAGTAAGGCATGAGAATGCAGCGAATATGAATGCTTGTCTTCGGAAACTAATCAATGAGTATGAAGAAATTATTACATCGATCAGCTATTTACCAGCAATTTCATGTACCGAGCTTATACGTATAATTACTTATGAACAAAAGAAAAAAGGTATAACCTTTCAAGCTGTTGCAAAAGAATACATGAATTTCATGAAAGGAGAAGAGCGGGAGAAATCTTATAAACTTTATAAGATAGCTTCCGAAAGATTAGTCAAATATATGAAAGGGGATTTTCCTTTAATTCAATTGACACCTATACATATCCAAGAATTTGCCAAAGTTCTTCACGAGGAGAATCTGGCAGATACAACTATCAGAATATATCTGACTTTGATAAAGGTGATATTAAATTATGCCGGTAAGATGAATTATGTATCTTACTCCATTCATCCTTTTGTCCTCTTTAAGATGCCGGCAAGTAATGTGCGGGAACTTGATTTGTCAATAGATGAACTGAAGAGAATACGTGATGTCCGGCTTTTAAAGCCTTCTTTATCCATGGTGAGAGATATTTTTATGCTTACCTATTATTTAGGCGGTATCAACCTGAGAGATTTATTAGTATATGATTTTAAAAATAAGAACGATATGCGTTATGTGCGTCACAAAACACGTAATAGCAAGAAGGGAGAAAATGAAATTGTATTTACTTTGCAGCCTGAAGCAAAAGTGCTCATAGATAAATATATGTCGAGAAATGGGCATTTGCAGTTTGGTAAATATTCATCTTATAAACAAATATATAGTTTAGTCTTCCGACATATAAATAAGGTAACAGAACTTTCGGGGGTAAAGAAAAAGGTTACTTACTATTCCGCCCGAAAGACATTTGCACAACACGGATATGATTTAGGCATTCAAATTGAAAAAATAGAATACTGTATCGGACACAGTATGAAAAATAACCGTCCTATCTTTAATTATATTAAGATTATGCAAGAACATGCCGATAAGGTGTTCCGTGCCGTACTTGACCAATTGCTATAGTATAGATAGTTTTTCACTGCTATTTTTAGTTCCTTCTTTTGCTAATCGATTTCATTCCGATCGCTATCCTTTTTTCGTTCCACTATAGTTATCCGCAAAGTACACTATAGTTACCCTTGCGGATAACTATAGTCAAACGCAAAGATAACTATAGTGGAACGAAGAAAGATTCGCATACCGGATAACTCATAATAGGTAAAAAAGATATTAATGGTACTAATTGTTCAAATCTTATCCTCAATTGATTGCTAGCTGTATGTAGTCGTTTGATGCGCAGGTAGTTATGTTTAAAAAGAGAATCTAACTTTTGTTTAAC
>NZ_GG774966.1:0-1539 GCF_000162555.1 Bacteroides sp. 3_1_23 | reverse complement strand
GAGATTTATCTTTTTTATTTCTCATTTCTCATAAAATCTAGATAATGAGTTTATAATCAGTGGTATATAGTATGAGAAATGCTTTCTATACAGGCATTTCTCATACTTTTTACAGATATTTTAACGAAAAAGCGGCTATTTCTCATTCGTTTTTCAATGATTTCTCATACATCTGCCCTGTATTCATCCTGCATTTCTCATACATTTCTCATGATGATTGCATAGACGATGGTTGCTGATCTTATTTACATTGAAAACAGATGAAAGGTACTTATCATTCAAACAACCCTATGCCGGCATGTTTTTCATTCGTTATCGTCCAGTTATTGATAGACAGGGCAGACGCATTAAAAATTATTTTCCTGTAAAAGTTGTGACAAATATTTTTCATCCCATCCCGCTTTTAGTCTTTTCAGATTCATGCTTCCTTTTGTTGTTTTCTCATTCTTTAGTATGGTAAGTGCCATTTTTGTTGCCACCGAAAAGTTTCTGGCTGCATTTTTCACCTTTTTACTGTAGTCTTCTCGAAAGGTAACATCCAGTTGCCAATGAAGATTATTCTCAATAGACCAATGCTGCCTGATGGCAGATGCAATCTCCTCCGGTTTGGTATTATCAAGTGAAGTTACATAGTATCTGACCTCTTGAGTATATTCTCCTGTTGCTACTATTGTTCTCTCCGACTTTATCCCTACAATAGACTTCAACCCCACAAGTTTCTTCTTAAACATTTTCTCCATAATAGATCCATAACTGACTACAGTACATGTTCTTGTCTCAATCCTTCCATGTCCGGTGTTTTCCGACACATGCCTGGTGACTCTATTGGTTATTTCATCTCTATCCTGATAATCGTCAATGATTTGTTTAGCTAGTTGATAATTTTTTTTCTTATTCTCCTTTATAGCTATAATATAATTTGCATTATGCTCAATAATGGTCTGGGTTATATCTTTCTGGCATCCCATCGCGTCAATTGTAACAATACAACCACTTAGTTCCAAAGAGTTAATTAACAATGGAATAGCTGTAATCTCATTGCTTTTATCATCTACTTTTACCTGACCTAAAGAAATTCCATTAGCGGCAGACCATGCAGAAACCATCCATAATTTGAATCCTTCTTTTCCCGTAGTATGTTCTCCGTCACATTGGCTTGGACCACGCATGAGCTTGCCATCTATAGCAACAACGCCTTTCACCTCCTGACAGACTTGTTTTACCCAATTACGGAAGATCAACTCAAAATACTCGGGCTTTATTATACTGAAGAATCTATTAAAAGTATCATGACTAGGGATGAACTCCAGACCAGGTATGCGACTTTTGAAAAAAGCAATTTTCGCATTGCCAAATTCCTCAATCTCATTCCAGGATTGAGCGCCACAGATTACAGCAGCAATGGATATATAGATAATAGTTTCCATTTTATGTACTTTTTTGCGGTTCATCCTAGGATCTTCTATTTGTTTACAAAGGTCAATTATGCCAATTTTCATGTTAGTTTATGTTTTAATATATCTTATAAAGATAAGGAAA
>NZ_GG774967.1:0-530 GCF_000162555.1 Bacteroides sp. 3_1_23 | reverse complement strand
ATCCATAATTTGAATCCTTCTTTTCCCGTAGTATGTTCTCCGTCACATTGGCTTGGACCACGCATGAGCTTGCCATCTATAGCAACAACGCCTTTCACCTCCTGACAGACTTGTTTTACCCAATTACGGAAGATCAACTCAAAATACTCGGGCTTTATTATACTGAAGAATCTATTAAAAGTATCATGACTAGGGATGAACTCCAGACCAGGTATGCGACTTTTGAAAAAAGCAATTTTCGCATTGCCAAATTCCTCAATCTCATTCCAGGATTGAGCGCCACAGATTACAGCAGCAATGGATATATAGATAATAGTTTCCATTTTATGTACTTTTTTGCGGTTCATCCTAGGATCTTCTATTTGTTTACAAAGGTCAATTATGCCAATTTTCATGTTAGTTTATGTTTTAATATATCTTATAAAGATAAGGAAAATAATCGACATTAGCAAATGATAATATGTTAATAACCAACAATATAGTAAGGAAATTACAAACGAGAATATAGTAAAAAATATAATGCGTCTGCC
>NZ_GG774968.1:0-528 GCF_000162555.1 Bacteroides sp. 3_1_23 | reverse complement strand
GGCGGAAACCATCCATAATTTGAATCCTTCTTTTCCCGTAGTATGCTCTCCATCACATTGGCTTGGACCACGCATGAGCTTGCCATCTATAGCTACAACGCCTTTCACCTCCTGACAGACTTGTTTTACCCAGTTACGAAAGATCAACTCAAAATACTCGGGCTTTATTATACTGAAGAATCTATTAAAAGTATCATGACTGGGGATGAACTCCAGGTCAGGTATGCGACTTTTGAAAAAAGCAATTTTCGCATTGCCAAATTCCTCAATCTCATTCCAGGATTGGGCGCCACAGATTACAGCAGCAATGGATATATAGATAATGGTTTCCATTTTATGTACTTTTTTGCGGTTCATCCTAGGATCTTCTATTTGTTTACAAAGGTCAATTATGCCAATTTTCATGTTAGTTTATGTTTTAATATATCTTATAAAGATAAGAAAAACAATCGATATAAACAAATGATAGTGTATTAATAATCAGTAGTATAGCAAAGAAATAACAAAGGAGAATATAGTAAAAAATAT